>NZ_JAYEER010000003.1:0-1992566 GCF_034653355.1 Nitrospirillum guanabarense | reverse complement strand
TCAACGTCGGCGCCAACACCGTGCGCAATACGGGCGCGTCGCTGGCATTGGCGGGGACGATCAGCATCAGCGGCAACTACAGCCAGACGGCGGGTACGCTGGTGGTCAACCCGGGGGTCAGCCAGCTGGTGGTGACCGGGGCGGCCAGCATCACCGGCGGTACGGTGCTGGCCAGCCTCGCCAGCGGCGGCGTCTACCTGGTGGGCAGCGCCTATACCCTGGTGTCGGGTGGTGCGGGCTCCAGCTACACCGGGGCCACGGCGACGGTCGCGGGCGTGGCCGGCGTGGGGGCGACGGGGACGACCAGCGGCAACGACTTCCTGCTGACGGTCAGCAACGACTATGTCGGCGGCAGCATCGGCACCCTCAGCAACACGGGCACGCTCAGCGCCACGACGGCGGTCTACATCGCCGCGACCGGGACCGTGGGCGTCCTGGCCAACAGCGGCGTGATCCAGGGCAACATCACCAACCTGTCGGCCAACGCCCTGACCATCACCGGCGGGGCGGGGGCGACGGTCGGCACCCTGACCGGCCAGTCGGGCAGCATCGGCACGATCACCAGCACGCTGGCCAACGTGGTGCTGGGGGGCGGCACCCTGCTGCTGAACGACCGGGTCACCGTGGGTGGCGGCACGCTGGTGAACAGCGGCGCCAACGTGCTGCTGACCACCGCCATCAGCGTGACGGGCAACTTCAGCCAGTCGTCGGGCACGCTGGTGGAGGCCTACGGCACCGGCGCGTTGTCGGTCAGCGGCGCCGCGGTCGTGACCGGCGGCACCATCGCCGTCACAGGCGTCCCCAGTGCCATCAACATGCTGGCGGGCGTGGGCGGGACCACCGCCCTGGTGACCGGCGGCACCGGCTCCAGCTACACCGGACTCAGCTACACCTCCGACGTGACGGGCATGGAGGTCTCGGGCTCGGTGGGCGGCAACAGCCTGTATCTGGCGGGCCTGAACGACTATGTGGGCACGGTGCTGGGCAGCCTGAACAACACGGGCACGATCATCGCCAACAACGCGGTCTACGTCGCGGCGGCGGGCACGCTGGGCAGCCTGACGAACACCGGCACGCTGCTGGGCGCCACCGCCGCCCTGAACAACCTGGGCAGCATCAACAGCATCCTCAACGGCACGCTGGGGACGGTGGGCGGCAGCCTGGGCGTCATGGTGGGCGCGGTGGGTGTGGCCAACGCCGGCCACCTCGGCACATTGACCAGCTACGGCACCATCATCGGCACGACGGGCGCGGGCGTGGACAACCAGGGCACGATGTACGGCCTGGGCAACGCCGGGACCATCGGTGGCGTGACCGCGGGCATCAACAACAGCGGCACGCTGACCATCGCGCAGAACGCCGGCCTGATCTCCGGTTCCATCGGTATCAACAACAGCGGCTCCATCGCTCTGCTGGGCAACATCGGCTTCGGCACGCTGCTGGGCGGCATCGTGGGGTCGGCCACGGGTGTGCGCAACAGCGGCATTCTGGGAACCCTGCTGAACCAGGGGGTGATCACGGGCACCAACTACGCCCTGTACAACGGCGCCAGCGCCACGCTGGGCACCCTGGTCAACGCCGGCACGATCAGCGGCGCCATCGCCAACCTGTCGACGAGCGACCTGGTCATCGCGGGCGGTGGTGGCACGCTGACGGGCGGCGTCATCACCAACACGTCCAGCAACGTGGTGTTCGCGGGCGGGGCCCAGGTTCTGGGCGACAGCATCGTCAACGTGGGCGGCCACACGGTGGTGAACAGCGGCGCCAGCCTGGCCCTGGCCAGCACCGTCACCATCACCGGCGCCTACAGCCAGGCCACGGGCACGTTGGCCCTGGGCAGCAACCATCTGGAGGTCAGTGGCGTTGCCGCCATCAGCGGCGGCACCATCACGGCCGACGTCAGCTCCATCACCAACTACATCGTGGGGTCGTCAACCGGCGTCATCCTGGTGCAGGGCGGGGCGGGGTCCAGCTATACCGGCGTGGGCATCTATTCCGGCATCACCGGCCTGACCATCGGCACCGGCGTCACCACCATCGGGTCCAACGTCGACCTGGTGCTGGCGGCGGTGAACGACTACATCGGCGGCACGCTGGGAACCCTGAACAACACCGGGACCATCAGTGGCGTGGTGACGGCGGCCTACATCGCCAGTGGCGGCAGCCTGGGCACGCTGGTCAACAGCGGCGTGCTGGACGGCGAACTCTATGGCATCCGCAACCGGGGCACCATCGGCCTGGTGGACAACAGCGGCACGGCCACCGGCCGGGTGGGCCTGTGGAACCAGGGCAGCATCGGCACGGTGCTGAACACCGGCATCCTGAAGGACGCGCCGGAGGTCAACGCCGCCGGCCTGAACAATGGGGGCACCATCGGCGCCGTCATCAACCAGGGCACCATCAGCAGCGTGGCCTATGGCCTGTACAACAGCGGCACCATCGCCAGCCTCGACAACAGCGGCCTGGTCAGCGCCACCGACACGGTCAGCGGGCGGGCCTTGCGCAACACCAGCGGCGGCACCATCGGTGTCATCAGCAACAGCGGCACCATCGCCGGCGTGACGGCCCTGTACAACCAGGGCAGCATCGGCACGATCGCCAACAGCGGCACGATATCGGGCAACATCGTCAACACCAGCGCCAACGCCCTGGTGTTCACCGGCGGCACGGGCGGCACTGTGGGCACGCTGACGGGGACCAGCGGCATCGGCACGATCACCAGCACCCTGGCCAATGTTGAACTGGCCGGCGGCACCCTGTTGCTGAACGACCAGGTCAATGTTGGCACGGGCACGCTGGTGAACAGCGGCGCCAACGTGCTGCTGACCACCGTCCTCAGCGTGACGGGCAACTACAGCCAGTCGGCGGGCACGCTCGCCATGGGCATCGGCGCGGCCACGGCGGGTGAGCTGCTGGTCAGCGGCGACGCGGCCTTCACCGGGGGCACGGTGGCGGTGACGGCGCTGACGGGCAGCAACCTGATCGCGGGCCAGAGCTACACCATCGCCGAGGTGGGCGGGACGCTGACCACCAGCGGGCTGACGGCCGCGGCCAGCGGCTTCAGCGCCACCCTGGGCACGGGCGCCAACGGGGCGGCCACCGACCTGCTGCTGACGCTGCTCAGCGACTATGTCGGCGGCACGCTGGGGACGTTGACCAACACCGGCACGATCAACGCCGCCACGGCGGTGCTGATCACCAGCGCCGGCAGCCTGGGCACGCTGGCCAACAGCGGGGCCATCATCGGCAACGTGGTCAACGGCAGTGCCAATGACCTGGTCATCGTCGGGGGCTCCGGTGGCACGGTGGGCGGCTTCAGCGGCGGCACCATCCGCAACAGCCTGAGCAACCTGAGCTTCGCCAGCGGCGCCGTCAGCCTGGCTGACGCCATCGACGTGACCGGCCACACGGTCGGCAACACCGGCGCCAGCCTGACGCTGGCCAGCGATGTGGCCGTCACGGGCAACTTCGCCCAGACCGCCGGCACCCTGTCGGTGGCCGGCCACGTCCTGGGCGTCAGCGGTGCGGCGCAGGTGACGGGCGGCGTGGTCGATGCCGGGATGGCGGGTGCCGCCAACTACCTGGTGGGCGATGCCGTGACCCTGATCCGGGGCGGCAATGGCTCGACCTACACCGGGGCGACGGTGGTCAGCGGGCTGACGGGCCTGGACGCGCTGGGGTCCGCCAGCGGCAGCAACTTGGCAGCCGTTGCCGGCAACGACTACATCGGCGCCAGCCTGGCCACCCTGAACGTCACGGGCACGCTCGTGAACACGGCGGGCGGGGCCACGGCGCTGTACATCGCCAGCACCGGCACGCTGGGGGCCCTGGCCAACAGCGGCACCGTCAGCGGCAACATCACCAACGTCTCCGCCCGTGATCTGACCATCATTGGCGCCACTGGGGGCGGCACGGGTGGCACGGTGGGTGTGTTCACCGGCGGGACCATCCGCAACACGGGCGCCAACGTCATCTTCGCCTCGGGCGCGGTGGCCCTGGGCGACGCCATCGACGTGGGCGGGACGCACACGGTCAGCAACATCGGGGCGGCCATCGCGCTGACCGCGGACGTCGGCGTCAACGGCACCTATGCCCAGAGCGCGGGCAGCCTGACCGTGGGCGGCCATGTGCTGACGGTCAGCGGCCCGGCGCTGGTCAGCGGCGGCACGGTCAGCGCCGGGGTGTCCGGCGTGGGCAACTACTTCGTGGGCGACAGCGTGACGATGATCCAGGGTGGGGCGGGCTCGTCCTACACCGGGGCCGTGGTCACCAGCGGTCTGGCGGGCCTGGACGCCAATGGCTCGGTCAGCGGCAACAATTTACTGGCGGTGGCGGGCAACGACTACATCGGGGCCAGCCTGAACGTCCTGAACGTCACGGGCACGCTCGTGAACACGGCCGGTGGCGCCACGGCGCTGTACATCGCCAGCACCGGTACCCTGGGCAACCTGGCCAACAGCGGCGTCCTCGTCGGCAACGTGGTCAACCAGTCGGCCCGGGATCTCACCATCAACGGTGGGGGCAACGGCGCGGTGGGCCGCTTCAGCGGCGGCACCATCACCAGCACGGGCGCCAACGTGCTGTTCGCCTCGGGTGCGGTCAGCCTGGGCGACGCCATCAATGTGGCGACCCACACGGTCAGCAACGCCGGCGCCAGCCTCAGCCTGGCCGGCAACGTCGGCATCACGGGCAACTTCGCGCAGAGCGGCGGCACGCTGACCACGGGCGGCCATGTGCTGACGGTCAGTGGGGCGGCCAACGTGACGGGCGGCGTGGTCAACGCCGGGGTCAGCGCCGTGGGCAACTACCTGATGGGCGACAGCGTCACCCTGATCCAGGGCGGCACGGGGTCCAACTACGCCGGCGCCACGGTCACCAGCGGCATCACCGGCCTGACGGCCAACGCGGTCACCAGCGGCAGCAACCTGTTGGCGGCGGCGGCGAACGACTACATCGGCGCCAGCTTGGATACGCTCAACAACACCGGCACGGTGGCCAGCCCGACGGCGCTGTACATCGCCGCCACGGGCACGCTGGGCGCCCTGGCCAACGGCGGGGCGCTGGCCGGCAACATCACCAACCTGTCGACCGGCGACCTGATCATCACCGGCGGCAGCCTGGCCAGCCCGGGCACCCTGACCGGATACAACGGCGCCGTCGGCACGATCAGCAACACCCAGTCCAACGTGCGCTTCACCGGCGGCGCGCAGCTGCTGAACGACCACATCAACGCGGGCGGCCACACGGTGTTCAACAGCGGGGCCACCCTGCTGGTGAACAGCGCCATCAACATCACCGGCGGCTACAGCCAGTCGGCGGGCACGCTGGCCATCGGCGTGACCACGCCGACCAGCTACGGCAACCTGGCGGTCAGCGGTGCCGCGGCCTTCACCGGCGGTTCGGTGCTGCTGCAGGGCGTGGGCAGCGGGGCGGGGGCCCTGCAGGCCGGGACCTACACCATCGCCTCGGGCAATGGGCTGACCTTGAGCGGCGTGGACTTCACGGCCACGGGCTACACCGTGACCAGCGACCTGGTGACGGTGGGCGGCACCACCCAGCTGGTGGTGAAGGTGGCGGGCAGGGCCACGAACTACACGGCGGTGGGCAACGCGCAGGGCGGTGCGGCGGTGGGCACGGGCGCCGCCTTGGACCAGATCGCGGCGCTGGCCGGCAACAGCATCACCACCAACCCGCAGCTGGCGGCGTTCACGCAGCAGGTGCTGGCGCCGTTGGCGACGCTGACGCCGGCGGCCAAGCAGGTGGCGGTGGCGCAGCTGTCGCCCAGCCAGCTGACGCCGCAGCTGACGGCGGCGTCGGTGACGCCGACGACCACGGCCATCAGCCAGCACCAGGAAACGGTGGCCGGCCTGATGGACGGCGGCGGGAAGGGCATGGCCGCGGGCTCCAACGGGCGCGAGGGGGTGATCTGGGGCGAGATCGTGGGGGCCGGCGTGCTGCGCGGCACGACGACGGAGGCGGCGGGCTACCGCGCCAGCAGCGCCGGCCTGGTGCTGGGCGCCGACTGGTTCGCCAGCGACGAGGTCATGGCCGGCCTGGCGTTCAGCTGGATCAACAGCGCCTCGGTGGGCCAGGGGGTCATGGCGGGCAGCACGACGCGGGTGGGCAGCTACCAGCTGACGGCCTACAGCGTCTGGCGTCCGGATTTCGCCGACCAGAAGCTGTCGGTCGAAGGCCAGCTGGGCTTCGGCTACAACCACTTCGACCAGCGCCGTGCCATCCAGTTCCTGGGCGCCCGCGCCAACGCCAATTACGGCGGGGAGCAGTACCTGGGCAAGGTGACGGTGGGCTACGACCTGCCCAAGCAGGGGGCGTTCACCTTCACGCCGCAGTACAGCCTGCGCTTCGTGCGCCTGGTGAACCACGACTACCAGGAACACGACGCCGGCCCGGCCAACCTGAAGGTGGACACGCTGGGCACCAACGCGGTGACGCAGGAACTGGGGCTGAAGGTGGACACGCAGTGGAACACGGGCGTCGGCCTGCTGTCGCCGGACCTGCGGGTGGCCTGGGTGCACGACTTCAAGGACGCGCCCATCCCGACCACGGGCGTGCTGGCGGGGGTGGCCTTCGCCAGCACCACCGGGCGGGTCAACACCGACGGCCTGGCCGTCAACCTGGGCGCCACCCTGCAGCAGAGCGAAAGCTTCAGCCTGCGCCTGGAGTACAACGGCGAGTACCGCCACGACTACCAGAGCCACGGCGGCGTCCTCCGCGCCAGCTGGAACTTCTGAGGTCGAGCGTCCAACAAAAAGCCCCGCTGGAGCGATCCGGCGGGGCTTTCTGTTGTGCGGCAAGTATGGGCGCCTTCTTGCGGGCCGCTGCCGCATAAGGCCCAGCCCCACTGTGAACCGGCGCCGAAAGGGGCCCCGGAGCTTGCTTGCACTCAACAGCCTGACAAATTAGCAGAAATTGTATAGAGGCCGGGTCCCGGCCGGCACCGGTCGGAGCCCAACTCCTTTGCTACTTTCTTCAGCTGTTTCAGTATATTGCCTCGCTCTTCCGATTCCCCGGTGTTCCGCGATGAGCCAAAAAGAAAGCCCGGCGCCGCAGGGAGGCGGCGCCGGGTGAGAAGAGGACCGGGAGCAACGGCAGGGATTACTTACCAGTCGGCCGATGCGCGGACACCGAAGGTACGCGGCGGGCCGAACTGCCAGTTCCAGATATTCGCTTGGCCAGGGACCACGGTGTTACCGGCGTAGGCGAGGGACCGGTAGTCCTCCAGATTGTGCACATACAGCTGAACGCTGTAGGCCTTGCTCTCAGGTTTGTAAGTCACGCTTAGGTCGGTCTCGGTATGCCCGACTTGATGGGAGTCGTTGTAATTGTAGAAGTCGAGATAGTAGTCGCCCTTATATCGCGTATAGGCCGACGCCGTAAGGCTGCCGGCAGTGCCGAGATGGAAGACGTGGTCGTAGCCCAATGTCAGCACCCATTCGGGCGCCTGGGGAAGGCGATTGCCGGACAAGTCGATGGTCGGCGCCTCGGTGCCTGATTCATTATAATAACTGACACTGCCGAGAAATTTATCGTATGTTGCGTGCAGCCAGTTCACCGAGGCGGAGATGGTGTCGTCGCGGGTCGGCCGCGCCTTGCCCTCCACTTCGATGCCATAGATGGTCGCCTTGCCGGCATTGAAGGTCTGTGCGCCGGCGGCGGGATTGAGCAGCACGTCGTTCTGCAGGTCTTTGTAGTCGTAATAGAAGCCGGCGACGTCCAGCGTGTACTGGCTGTTGTCGCCGCGCGTCAGCTTCACGCCGCCCTCGTACGCCGTGTTGGTCTCCGGCCGGAACGAATTTCCCGTCCCGTCGAAGCCGCCGGCCTTGAAGCCGGTCGAAACCTTGCCGTAGATCAGTGTGTCGGCGTCCAGCTTGTAGTTCAGGCCGGCCAGCCAGGTGAACTTGCTGCCTTCGTAATGCAGCGGCAGCCGGCTGGCGCCGATCGAGCTGGCGATGCCGGACAGGTCCGTTGGGCCGGTGTTGTAGGCGCCGGTGCCGCCGGAGAAGACATAGTAGAACGGATTGAAATTCGCGAAGGTGGCTGTACGCACATCCGACGTGTAGCGGCCGCCGACCACGGCGGTCAGCGCATCGAAAAGCGGCACCTCGACTTGCCCGAAGCCGGACCAACTGCGGCTGTCGGTCGGGTGCTGGAAGTAGTTCACGTAGGAGCCCTTGTCGCCGACGAAGGGCGTGTAGAGACCGCCATTCGTGGCTTGCAACTCACGGAAATAGAAGGCGCCGCCCTGCCACAGCACACCGTCCCACATGCCATTGAAACGCAACTCGTGGCTCTGGGTTTCCACCGTCTCGTTGTAGTGCGTGAAGAGGAAGGCAGGCGCCAAGGTCAGGGCGTTGGTGTCTGACGTGGTGCGGTAGCCGCCGGTGTAGGTCACCGTGGCCGGCCCGAAATCATAGGCGATCTGCCCGCGCGCCGCGGTGGAATGCTGTTGCAGCCAGCCCACGCCCATCAGCGGTGAATCATAGGTATGGCGATTGATGCCGGACAGGGCATGGGTGTTCTGCGGTATGCAGGCCACGCTGCCGCCCGCGGTGCCCGCCGATACCCAGCCGTTGCCACAGGTGGTGGTGCTGGTGCCGGGGTTGTTCTGCGCGCTGGTCATGTCGGCCCAAGCCTGGGAGGCCGGGATGACGTCCTGCACGATGCGCTCCACCGCCGCCTGGACGGTCAAGCCCTCCACCGGCTTCAGGACCAAGGTGACACGGCCAGCGTTGGTGTCGTCGGTGTCGCTGCGGTTGGCGTTGCTGGGGATATAGGCCGAGGTCGGGCTGAATGGCGTATTGGTATGCTCGTCATAGCCGTCGTGCGAGCGGTGGACGCCAGAGATGCGCAGACCACCCACGATACCCAGCGGGATGTCGATGCCGCCCTCGACAATGACCTGGTCGTAGTTGCCGTAGGTCACCGCCGCGTTCCCGCCCCAATTATCGCCGGGCTTGCGCGTAATGAAGTTCACCGCACCGCCCGTGGTGTTCCGCCCATAGAGCGTGCCCTGGGGGCCGCGCAACACCTCCACGCGGTCGACGTCGAAGATCGCGGCGTTCAGAATGGTCGGGCGGTTGATGTACTCGCCATCGATATTGACGGCGATGGACTGGTCCTGGGCTTCGTTATTGCTGAGCGTGCCGATGCCGCGCACGCTGACGCGGGTATTGTTGGTGTCGTTGGTGATGTTGAGCGATGGCGCCAGCTTCTGCATCGACGTGAAATCGGTCACGCCCTTCTGTGCCAGCGCCTCACCCGAAACCACGGACATGGCAATCGGAACATCCTGCACGTTCTCCGCACGATGCTGCGCGGTAACGATCACTTCTTGAAGAATATCGCTGTCGGCCGTCGGCACGCTCTGTGCGCGGGCGGCCGTGTTCAGGGCGCAGCCACACGCGCCGATCAGCAAAATGCCTCTCAGGAACATTTTCGACATAGGCAATCCCTCCCCGGTTTTTTTTGGCGTAATGGTTCGACGACAATGCGCTTTCTGAACCATGAAATTAGAATTCTAATTTCTAAAACGCCGCGCCTTCTGTCAAGGGCTTCCACATACCTCCCTTAACGGGAAGGCGATTTAAGGCCTCTCAGTCCCTTCGGTCACGCGGAAATGCGTTCGTTCAGCCGGTTAGGCGTGGTTCGCCTGTTTAAAAGCGGGGGGCTCTGGCGGCACTATTATATTATAATGAGAACATTAATTCTATATAGACAAACCCATGGCGGGCAGACAACCTGGAACCGCCGCAGGTGGCCTGATGACGGTGAGGCAATCAACATTTCCGGGAGGAAAAATCATGAATGCAGGCAAGGCTCTGAAGATCGCGGCGCTGACGCTGGTGGCGACGACCGCCAGCGCGCAAGTCATCGTGACGGTCAACTATCGGCCCCCTGAAACCGTGCAGCGCGTGGCCATCCCGGTAGACCCGGCGGAGAAGCGCCTCAAGGTGCTGATTATCAGCGGCCAAAACAGCTATGAGCATGACTGGACCGGTGTGAACAACATGCTGCGCACCCTGATGCAGGACACCGGCCGCTTCGACGTCCGAGTGACGGAGGACTTCGACCAGGGCACGCTGGAAATGCTCAAGGCCTATGATGTCGTGCTGCTGAACTATTCAAGCCGGTGGAATTACGCAGACGCCTCACAGCATCTCTGGTCCGACCAGGCGTTCAAAGCCCTTTATGACTATGTGCGTCAGGGCGGCGGCCTGGTCGCCTATCACTCGTCCTTCACCTGGGGCCGAGACATTCCAGAGTATCGGAAGCTGATCGGCGCGGTCATGACTCCGCATGACAGCCGCCGGTCACCGCCTGGTGCCTTCCCGGTCCACATCGTCGATCGCACCAATCCCATCACCCAGGGGATGCGGGAATATATCTGGACGTACAACGACGACATGTACACCAACATGCAGATGGATCCCGAGGCGAAGATTCACGTGTTGGCCACGGCCCACAATTCCTCTGCCAGCTACGCCCCCGAACTGGCCGGGCCGAAATATCCAGTCGCGGCCTATACTCCTGATAAGCTCAAGGTGATGAAGGGCATGGACGCCGACCATCCACAGGTCTGGACGGCGGACTATGGCAAGGGGCGCGTCTTCTCGATCACGCTGGGGCATGACGAGGTTTCACTGCATTTCGCAGGTTTGCAGACTTTGATGCTCCGGGGAACCGAATGGGCCGCCAGCGGTGCCGTCACGCTGCCGGTACTGGAAGAGGCCAAAGACTTTCCGACCCACTGAATGGGTGCCCAATCCCTTCGGATCTAGGGGGTTGGGCACGCTTATGCGCGTAGGCTGGCCGTCCATGGCGTACGCAAGGTCTGACGCCAGCTCAAGCGGGAGGGCCAGGTCGTCGCGATAGACCCCGACCAGGCGTTGTTCCAGGAAGCCCCAGTCGATCTCTCCGCCAGGTGGGAACCGGCATCGAAGTGGACCTTTTGGGAAAGGCGAGGCAACGTACTAAGACAGTTGAAGAAAGTAAAAAAGAGCGCGAGCTTAACCGGTGTCAATGGGCGTGCGATTTGGACGCGGATTAGCACAGCAACCGTCTGATTGTATTGAAATCAGCAGGATCATTTATCTCTATGATTCACAGTCCGCCGCTGTCCGAAAGCTTATGAAGCTTGTCGGTAGGCCGAACCATGCGACATTTCAAGTCGTTAAGGGCCATGGCCATCACCTATCCAGTGACAACCAAGGATACCAACCATTTCGTACAGCGCCCCTCGTTGGACCACCTGCGCCCGCCTACGATCCGATACGACGACGTACCAGAAATATCATGTAATTAAGGAGATGGTGGCCATTAGGCAAAGAAAAACCCCCGGAACCTTGTGGTTCCGGGGGCTCTATTGGCTCCCAGGGAGGGACTCGAACCCCCGACCCGGTGGTTAACAGCCACCTGCTCTACCGGCTGAGCTACCTGGGATCAGCGCGCCTGCTTCGTTTTCGTCTGACCGATCAGTCAGCGGCGCTGCGGTGGGCGGTGATATAGCAAAGCGTTTTTGGGATGGGAACCCCTTTGTTTGGCAAAATCGAAAAAAATATGACGGACCCCGGATGGAGAGGGGTGGAAGCGGGGTGCCCCCTTCGGGAAAAGCTTGGAAAACAGTCCTTTGCGGGTGGCGGCCGAAGCAATGGATGATGGCGCATCGCCGGATAGGGGGTGAACCCCGGCGCCGTTTCCCGTATCCCTAGGGCTCATGCCCCGTCAGGAATCCAAAAGCCCCATGTCCGACCCCGCCCGCACGCCGCCATCGTCCCAGAAGAACCCGTGGACCGTGCTCTCGCGCGATCTGCGCTATGAAACTCCCTGGCTGCGGGTGTTCCATCACGAGGTGCTGCGCCCCAACGGCAGTCCCGGCATCTTCGGCACCGTGGAATTCACCACCGTGGCGGTGGGCGTCCTGCCGGTGGCCGCAAACGGCGACACCTGGCTGGTGGGGCAGTGGCGTTTTGGCGCCGGCCGCTACAGCTGGGAAATGGTGGAGGGTGGCATTCCCCTGGCGGGCCCCAAAGCCGTCGGCCCCCTGGCGGGCGCCGCCGAGGAACTGCGGGAGGAGGCGGGCCTGCGTGCCGGCCGCTGGCTGGAAATCCAACGCATGGACATGTCCAACAGCGTGGGCAACGAGCATGCCCACCTCTACCTGGCCTGGGATTTGACCGAGGTGCCGGTGGCGCCGGATGAAACGGAGCAACTGACCATCCGTCGCCTGCCCCTGCGCGCGGCGCTGGACATGGCGCTGTCGGGCGAGATTCTGGACGCGATGACCATCGCCGCCCTGCTGCGGGTCCGCCTCATGCACCTGGAAGGCGCGCTGCCGCCCGACCTGGCGCCCCAGGTGGCGGCCGGGTTCGCCGAATAGGCGGCCCTAACGCCGTCCCTGCGCCGCCGCCGCCATGATGGCGTGGCTGCGGCCGGTGGACAGCAGCGCGTCCACATCCAGGCCCAGGCGGCGGCGCCAGTTGGGCCGCTCCCGGTCGGTGCCGGGCAGGTTCACGGCGTCCACCTCGCCGGCCAGGTCGTCAACCTGTGCCAGCATCAGGGTTGAGGGCGCCGCCGCGACGAAGGCATGGATGGCGGCGGCCAGGGTGTCGTCCAGGCCCCCGTCCAGGTCCCCGCCGTCGGCCAGCAGGCCCGCGCCGACCAGCTGGTCCAGCAGCCCGCGTTTCTCCTCCCGCCGGGCGGCCCGGGCCTGGGCCTCGCCCACGTCGTCCAGCAGGCCCAGGGCGCGCTTCTCGGCGATGTCGGCCGCCATCCACCAGCCGGCCAGGGTAGGTAGGTCGTGGGTGGAAACGCAGGCGGCGGCGTTGGCCGGCCAGCGCGCCGGATCGCGGAAACGCTCTCCCTCGCGCTCGAACCACAGCACGCGGTAGGACAGGATGCCGGCCTCGCCCAGCCGTTCGCGGAAGCCTTCGGGCACGGTGCCCAGATCCTCCCCCACCACGGCCACCCCGGCCTGCCGGCTTTCCAGCAGCGTCCGGGCCAGCAGCAGATCGAACGGGGCGGCCACATAGGCGCCGTCGCGGCCGGCGGCGCCCTTGGGCACCCAGAACAGGCGTTTCAGGCCCATGACATGGTCGATGCGGATCAGGCCGGCGTGGCGCATGTTGGCGGCCAGCAGCTCGGCGAAGGCGGCGCCCGCGTTGGCCTCCTGCAGCAGGGGATTGGGCGGCGGCAGGTTCCACACCTGCCCCTCGGCCGAGAACAGGTCCGGCGGCGCGCCGATGGAGGCGTCCAGCGCGAACTCCGCCCTGTTGCCCCAGGTCTCGGCCCCGTCGAAGGCCGCCCCCACCGCCAGGTCGCGGTAGAAGCCCAGTTCCAGCCCGCCCTGGCGCGCGGCCTGGTCGGCGGCGGCCAGTTGGCGGTCGGCCACCCATTGCAGCCAGAGGGGGAAATCCATGTCTTCCAGGGCGACGGGGGTGTCCGCCACACGCGCCGCGTCCGGCCAATGCGTCCATGGGCCGGCGTGAACGTTGGCCAGGGCCTCGAACCGGGCGAAGCGCTGCAAGCTTGCGCCGCCCGCACGGACGAAGACTGCCAGTTCATTCACTGCCGCGTGGCCCGGCTGCCGCCGCGCCAGGTCGCGGAAGCTGGCATGGGCGGCGGCCAGGGCCCGGCGTTTCAGGGCCCACACCCCCGGGTAGTCGATGGCGCGCCGGGCCGCCAGCGCTTCCACCGTGGCGCCCTCGGCCGCCAGCAGGGCGGCGGCGGCCCGCGCCGGATCGGCGTCACCCAAGGCGGCGACGTCGATGTACAGAGGGTCAAGGAAACGGCGGTCCGACGGCTGATAGGGGCTGGCGCGGTCTCGGTCGCCATTGAACAGGGCGTGCAGGGGGTTGATGCCGACGGTGACGGCGCCCAGCGCGCCGGCACCCGCACCCAGCCGTGCCAGGGTGGTGAAGTCGCCCGCCCCCTGGTCGCCGGCGCGCCGTAGGGCGTAGAGATGGGCGCCGATGCCGAAGCGCCGTGTCCCGTCCAAGGCCGGCGGCTGGTGGGCGCTGGGCGGGGCGACCACCAGGGTGGCGGCCAGTTCCGGCCGGTTGGCCAGGCACAGCCGGTGCACGCCCGCCGGCAGGGCGTCCAGCGTGACCTCCACGGCGATGCCGCGCCGCCCATCGGGGGCGCTGAAAGGAAGGCGCCGGCCATCCAGCGCGACCTTGAGGGGGCGAACCGTCCCGTCTTCCAAGTGCAGCGCCAGGTCCAGCGCCGGGGTGTCGGCCAGGGGCACCACCAGGCGGAGCGGCCGCGCCGCCGTTCCCACCACGGTGCGGGGCAGGGGGCGGAACGGTCCCTCTTCCGACAGCCGCTCCAGCCCGTCGCGGACGGCGCCCAGCGTTTCCGCGTCCAGGCCCATGGCGCCCAGCAGCGCCCGCTTGGTCTGGTCGGGCACCGGATGGTGGCCGCCCATCTCGTCCCACCAGTCCGGCGCGATGCCGGCGGCGCGGGCGTAGCGGTCCAGCAAATCGGCCGTAGGCGATGCCCGGCGGCGGTCTTCATCGGCCGGCTGCTCCGCCAGGACCATCACGCTGCGCGGTCCCGCCGGGAAAGGACCGGCGACGGGGGTGTCGTCCCCGTCGCGCCCTTCCTCCGCACCGCTGTCCAGCACCTGGCGCCAGCCATAGCCGGCACGGTTCCAGGGCGGGGTGACGGTCCGTGCCTCCCAGGCGCGGTTGACGATGACGGCCACGCGGTCGATGTCGCCCGTCTCGGCCGGTGCGGCGAACACCGCGACCAGGGGGCCTTCGCCATCCCAATCACCGCCGGCCAGGGCTTGCCCATCGGCGCGCAGCCATTCCACATCGGGCACGCCGGCTGCGTCCGGCTCACCGGTCAGGAAATGGTCAGCGCGCAGGGCCGGATGGGCCTGGCGCAGGGCGATGGCGCGCCGGGTGAAATCGTACAGGCCGGCGTCGATGGCGCCGTGGTCCAGCCAGTTCAGGCGGTTGTCCTGGGCGTAGGCGTTGTTGTTGCCGTCCTGCGTGCGTCCCGCCTCCGCCCCCATGCCCAGCATGGGTGTGCCCCGCGCCACCATCAGCGTGGCGATCAGGGCCCGCATGTCGCGACGGCGGGCGGCCATCACGGCCGGATCGTCGCTGGACCCCTCCACCCCATGGTTCCAGCTGGCGTTGTCGTTGGTGCCGTCGCGGTTGTGCTCCCCATTGGCCTCATTGTGCTTGTCCTGGTAGCTCACCAAATCGGCCAAGCTGAAGCCGTCATGGGCGACGATGAAGTTGACGCTGCGCGACGGGCGGCGCTTGGCCCCGAACAGGTCGGCGGAGCCCGCCAGCCGCGTGGCCAGCGCGCCCAGCTTGTGGCCGTCGCCGCGCCAGAAATGGCGCACGTCGTCGCGGAAGCGGTCGTTCCACTCCCCCCAGCCGGCGGGGAAGCCGCCGGGGCGATAGCCGCCGGGGCCGATGTCCCACGGCTCCGCGATCAGTTTCAGATCGCGTAAGCTGGGGTCCTGGGACAGGGCGGACAGGAAGGCGCTGGCGGGGTCGAAGCCGTTGTCCGGTCCGACCAAGCGTGGCCGCCAGGTCGAAGCGGAAGCCGTCCAGGCCGGCGCGGGTGGCCCAGAGGCGCAGCGCGTCCAGCGCCAGACGCATCATGGCCGGTCGGTCGGCGGGCAGGGTGTTGCCGCAGCCGGTGTCGTTCACATAATAGCGTCGGTCATCCGGGCGCAGGCGGTAGTAGCTGGCGTTGTCCAGGCCGCGCAGGCTGAGGGTGGGGCCCAGCTCATCGGATTCGGCGGAGTGGTTCAGCACCACGTCCAGGAGGACCTCGATGCCGGCGGCGTGCAATGCCGCCACGGCGGCGCGCACCTCCGCCCAGCCGCCGGGCGCCAGCCGGGGGTCGGGGGCGCAGAAGGCGATGGGGTTGTAGCCCCAGGCGTTGCGCAGGCCCAGGGGCGCCAGATGGCGCTCATCCGCCCAGGCCATGGCCGGCAGGATTTCCAGGGTGGTGACGCCCAGCCGCTTCAGGTAATCCACCGCCGCCGGGTGGCCCAGCCCGGCGAAGGTGCCGCGCAGCTCCTCCGGCACCTGCGGGTGCAGGGCGGTGTAGCCCTTCAGGTGGCATTCATAGACGACGGTGCGGGCCCAGGGCACCCGGGGGCGCATCACCGGGCCGGGATCGAACGGCCCCTCCACCACCGCCTTGGGGACGAAGGGGGCGCTGTCCACCGTATCGGCGGTCAAGTCGGCGTCCGGTTCACCCGGCTGGTGCCCGAATTGGGCGGCGTGGGGCAGGAAGGGGCCGTCCAGCCGCGTGGCGTAGGGGTCCAGCAGCAGCTTGGCCGGGTTGAAGCGATGGCCGGCGCGCGGGTCAAAGGCGCCATGGGCCCGCAGCCCGTAGCGCTGTCCCGCATGGATACCGCGAACGAAGCCGTGGAAGACGTCGCCCGTGCGTTCCGCCAGCGTGATGCGCACGGTTTCCGTCACCGTGCCGTCGACCACGTTGAACAGGCACAGCTCGATGGCGGTGGCGTGCGCGGAATGGACGGCGACGTTGATACCGTGCGCCGTCAGCGTGACGCCCAGCGGTTCGGGGGTGCCGGGGCCGTCGGCGGGGCGCCGGACGCTCACGGCGCGCGATTCCCCACCAAGTCGCGGTATAGGGCGGCGTAGCGGCGGGCCGGATTGGCCCAGGAAACATCGGTGGCCATGGCGTTGCGGCGCAGACGCTTCCACACCGCCTGGTCGGCGTGCAGGGATGCCGCGCGCTGGATGGCCCCTTCCAGCGCCAGGGTGGTGGTCGGCTGGAAGCGCAGGCCAGTGCCCACCCCGCTGGCCAGCGCCATCTCGTTGGCGTCGATGACGGTGTCGGCCAGGCCGCCGACGCTGGAGACGACGGGGATGGCGCCATAACGCAGGGCGTACAGCTGCGTCAGGCCGCAGGGCTCGAACCGCGAGGGCACGATCAACGCCTCCGCCCCCGCCTGGATCAGATGGGCCAGCGGCTCGTCATAGCCGATGACGCAGCCGATGCGGCCGGGGTGGGCCGCGGCGGCGTTGCGGTAGCCGCGCTCCAGTGCCGCTTCTCCGGCGCCCAGCAGCACCAGCTGGCCGCCGGCGGCGATCAGGGTGGGGATGGCCTCCAGCAGCAGGTCCAGGCCCTTCTGCCAGGACAGGCGGCTGACCACGCCGAACAGCAGGGCGTTGGGGTTGGTGGCGAGGCCGAACCGTTCCTGCAGGGCCGCCTTGGCGGCGGCACGGCCCTTCATCTGCCTGGGCGAGAAGGGGGCGGGCAGAAAGGGGTCGGCGGCCGGGTCCCAGATGGCGGTGTCGACGCCGTTGATGATGCCGCTCAACTGCCCCGCCCGGGCGCGCAGCAGGCCATCCAGCCCCATGCCGGCGTCGGGGCCCCGGATTTCCTGGGCGTAGGTGGGGGACACGGTGGTGATGCGGTCGGCCAGCTGCAGCCCCGCCTTCAGGTAGCCCACGGCGCCGTAATACTCGACGCCCTCCATATTGAAAGCGTGGGCCGGTAGGCCGAGGCGGGGCAGTAGCGTCGCCTCGAACTGGCCCTGGAAGGCCAGGTTGTGCACGGTCATGACCGTGGCCGGCCGCTGCCAGCCGTCGTAGACCAGGTAGGCCGGGGTCAGGCCGGCCTGCCAGTCGTGGGCGTGGACGATGTCGGGCTGGGGCACGCCGCCCCGGCCCAGGCCAATTTCCGCCGCGGCGCGCGCGAGCGCGGCAAAGCGTAGGGGATTATCCTGCCAGTCGCGCCCGTCCGGGCCCATGTAGGGGTTGCCCGATCGGGCGTAGAGGTGGGGGGCGTCCACCACGATCAGGTCCAGGCCGTGGGCCGTGCCGGCCACCAGGCGCGCCGGCCCGCCGAACAGCTCGGCGAAGGCATGCACCTCCCGCCCGTCCTGCAGGGCCTCGGTCACGGCGGGGTAGCCCGGCACCAGGGTGGTGACGGCCACCTCCTCGGCCGCCAAGGCCCCGGGCAAGGCCCCCACCACATCCGCCAGCCCCCCGGTCTTGATCAGGGGAAACACCTCCGAGGCGACCGAGAGCACGGAAATCGGCATGGGGCATCAGTCCTTCAGGCGATCAGGGCAGGCGATCAGGGCAGGCAAATCAAGGCGGGCAAATCAGGCCAGGCGGTCGATCATGGCTTGGGTGATGAGACAGACGCCGCTGGCGCTGCGCCGGAAGCGGCGCGCGTCTTCCTCCGGATCCTCGCCCACCACCAGGCCGGTGGGGATGTGGACGCCGCGGTCGACGACGACATTGGTCAGCCGGGCCGACCGGGCGACATCGACATAGGGCAGCAGCACGGCGTTTTCCACCGAGGAGAAGGAATTGATGCGCACCCCGGTGAACAGCAGCGCCCGCTTCAGCGACGCGCCGGAGACGATGCAGCCACCCGACACCAGGGAGGAGATGGCTTGGCCGCGCCGGCCCTCCTCGTCATGGACGAACTTGGCGGGTGGCGTGATCTCGCTGTAGGTCCAGATGGGCCAGTCCTGGTCGTAGAGATCCAGGCCCGGCACCAGATCGGTCAGGTCCAGATTGGCCTCGGCATAGGCGTCCACCGTGCCGACGTCGCGCCAATAGGGCTGGGCCTCCGAGGTGGAGCGCACGCAGGAGCGGGAGAAGTGGTGGGCCACCGCCTTCCCGTGCTTGACGATGTAGGGGATGATGTCCTTGCCGAAATCGCGGCTGGATCCCGGCGTGGCGGCGTCGCGGCGCAGTTGGTCGAACAGGAATTCGGTGTTGAAGACATAGATGCCCATGGAGGCCAGGCAGCGATCCGTGGATCCCGGCATGGTGGGCGGGTCCTTGGGCTTCTCCACGAAGGAGATGATGCGGTCCTCCGCATCCACATGCATGACGCCGAAGCCCTTGGCCTCTTCCTTGCTGACCTCGAGGCAGCCCACGGTGACGTCGGCGCCGGAGTTGACGTGCTGCTGCAGCATCAACTCGTAGTCCATCTTATAGATGTGATCGCCGGCCAGGATGACCATGTAGCGGGGCTCATAGTCCTGGATGATGTCCAGGTTCTGATAGACGGCATCGGCCGTGCCCTCATACCAATGCTCTTCCGACACGCGCTGGGATGCAGGCAGGATGTCGAAGCTCTCGTTCCGTTCCGGGCGGAAGAAGTTCCAGCCGTGCTGCAGGTGCCGGATCAGGCTGTGCGCCTTGTACTGCGTGGCAACGCCGATGCGGCGGATGCCGGAGTTCAGGGCGTTGGACAGGGCGAAGTCGATGATGCGCGACTTGCCGCCGAAGTAGACCGCCGGCTTGGCCCGCCGGTCCGTCAATTCCATCAGGCGCGACCCGCGCCCGCCCGCCAGCACATAGGCCATGGCGTGTCGGGCGAGGGGACCGCGGCCGGCGTGACGATCGCTGGTTGCCCTATTGAAACGCTTCGCGGGTCCTGTCACGTTCTTCCTCCCTGGGGCGGCTATTCGCGCCGCCTGAAATTATCAAGTTTTATCCGTCGCTTAGCTTTGATGCTCGTCAAGAGCCAGCCATAGGGTGGCCAAGGGCGGCAAGGTCACCACGGCCGAGGCCGGCAGGCCGTGTGCGGGCTGGTCGGTGGCCGTCACCGCCCCCAGGTTGCCCATGCCGGTGCCGCCATAGCCGCCGGCATCGGTATTGAGGATCTCAAGCCATCGGCCCGCCCCGGGCAGTCCCACCCGGTAGTTCGGGCGCGGCACGGGGGTGAAGTTGCACAGCACGGCCACGGGCCGCGCGCCCTCGCCGCCCAAGCGCAGGAAGGCGAACACCGACTGGTCCTTGTCGTCGGCGACAATCCAGCGGAATCCCTCGGGCACGCAATCGGTCTCATACAGCGCGCGTTCCCGGCGGTAGCCGGCGTTCAGGTCGCGCACCAGGCGGCGCAGGCCCTCATGCGCCGGATAGGCCAGCAGGTGCCAGTCCAGGCTCTGCTGGAAATTCCATTCGGCACGCTGGCCGAACTCCTGGCCCATGAACAGCAGCTTCTTGCCGGGGTGCCCCCACATGAAGGCGTAGTAGGCGCGGGCGGTGGCGAACTTCTGCCAGTCATCGCCCGGCATCTTCTCGATGATGGAGCGTTTGCCGTAAACCACCTCGTCATGGCTGAGCGGCAGGACGAAATTTTCCGAGAAGGCGTAAAGCAGGCCGAAGGTCAGCTTGTCATGGTGCCATTTGCGATGGACCGGCTCCTTGGACACGTACTCCAGGGTGTCGTGCATCCAGCCCATGTTCCATTTGAAGCCGAAGCCCAGGCCGCCGGTGTAGGTGGGCTGCGACACGCCGGGCCAGGAGGTGGACTCCTCCGCCACGGTCATGGCGCCCGGGTGTTCGCCATAGACCAGGGTGTTCACCGTCTGCAGGAAGGTCACCGCTTCCAGGTTCTGGTTCCCGCCCTCGCGGTTGGGGATCCACTCGCCGTCCTTGCGGGAATAGTCGAGGTACAGCATCGAGGCGACGGCGTCGACGCGCAGGCCGTCGACGTGGAAGCGGTCGATCCAGTAAAGGGCGTTGGCCGCCAGGTAGTTCACCACCTCGCGCCGGCCGAAATTGTAGATGGCCGTCTTCCAGTCGGGGTGGAAGCCCTGGCGCGGGTCGGCATGCTCGTACAGCGCGGTGCCGTCGAACCGGGCCAGGCCATGCACGTCGGTGGGGAAGTGGGCGGGCACCCAGTCCAGCAACACCCCCAGCCCCGCCCGATGGGCGCGGTCCACCAGCCGGGCGAAGCCGTCGGGCGTGCCGAAGCGGGCCGTGGGCGCGAACAGCCCGATGGGCTGGTAACCCCAGGACGGATCGAAGGGGAATTCCGAAATGGGCAGGAATTCCAGGTGGGTGAAGCCCATGTCGGCGGCGTAGGGCACCAGCTGGTCCGCCAGCTCGTCCCAGGTCAGGTAGCGGTCGCCGTCCCCCCGCCGCCAGGACCCCAGGTGCACCTCATAGATGCTGATGGGTGACCGGCGCGCGTCCATGGTCTTCAGGTGCGCCATATGGGCGTCGTCGGCCCAGCTGAAATTGTCGGTGCGGGCGACGACGGAAGCGGTGGAGGGGCGCAGCTCGCTGGCGAAGCCGAAGGGGTCGGCCTTCAGCGGCAGCACGGTGTCGTCGGGGCCGACAATCTCATACTTGTAGACCGCCCCTATGCCCAGGCCGGGGGCGAAGATTTCCCACACCCCGCTGTCCAGGCGCCGCCGCATCTGGTGGCGCCGGCCGTCCCAGCCGTTGAAGTCGCCCACCACCGACACCCGGCGGGCGTTGGGGGCCCAGACGGCGAAGTGCACGCCATCGACACCTTCGTGGTTCTTGAGGTGCGCGCCCAGCTTCTCATACAGCCGCCTGTGCGTGCCCTCGGCGAACAGATAGTCGTCCATCGGCCCCAGCAGGGGGCCGAAGCTGTAGGGGTCGTCGAACTCCCAGGCGCCGCCGGCGTTGGCGCAGCGCAGGCGGTAGCGGAAGGGGCGCTTGCGCCGGGCGGCCAGGCCTTCGAACAGCCCGGCCTCGTGCACCCGGGTCAGCGGAAGCACCAGGGTGCCGTCGGGGGTCGCCGCCTCCACCGTTTCCGCCCCGGGCACGAAGGCGCGTATGGTGACACCCCGCTCCGACACGTGGGGCCCCAGCACGCCGAAGGGATCGTCGTGCCGGGCGCCCAGCAAGGCGTCCATGTCCTCCTGCCGGGCGGTCCAGGATGCCTCGCCTTTGGTCCGCGCCATCAGGCCTCCCTCAACCAATGCGGGGGGCCGGCAGGCCCCAGATGTCCGTCGCGTATTCGGCGATGGCCCGGTCGGACGAGAAGAAGCCCATGTGCGCCGTGTTGATGATGGCCGAGCGCCACCACGCCGCCGTGTCCTGCCAGCGGGCGTCGACGGCGCGCTGGGCGGCGTAATAGGCGTCGAAGTCGGCGGCCACCATGAAATAGTCGTGGTGGCGCACGCTGTTCACCAGGTCGCCGAAGCGGCCCGGCTCACCGGGGGAGTAGACACCCGCGCCGACGGCGTCCAGCACCTCCTCCAGCAGGGGGGAGGCGGCGATGACGTCGCTCATGTCGATGCCCTTGCGCCGGCGTTCTTCCACCTGTTCCGTCGTCAGGCCGAAGATGAAGATGTTGTCGTCGCCGACATGCTCCTTGATCTCGACATTGGCGCCGTCCAGCGTGCCGATGGTCAGCGCGCCGTTCAGCGCCAACTTCATGTTGCCGGTGCCCGACGCCTCCATGCCGGCGGTGGAAATCTGCTCCGACAGGTCGGCGGCGGGGATGATGGCCTCCGCCAGGCTGACGTTGTAGTTGGGCAGGAACACCACCTTCAGCAGGCGGCGCACCACCGGGTCGCGGTTGACCAGCCGGGCCACGTCGTTGGCCAGCTTGATGATCAGCTTGGCCTGGTGATAGCTGGCGGCGGCCTTGCCGGCGAAGATCTTCACCCGCGGCACCCAGTTGCCGCCGGGGTTGGCGCGTATGGCGTCGTACAGCGCCACGATCTCCAGGATGTTCAGCAGCTGGCGCTTGTACTCGTGGATGCGCTTGATCTGCACGTCGAACAAGGCGTCGGGGCTGACCGACACGTCCAGCCGGCGGCGGATCAGGCCGGCCAGCTCCGCCTTCTTGGCCCGGCGGATGGCGCGGAAGCGCTCCACCACACCGGCGTCGCCGGCGAACTTCTCGAAGTCGATCAGGGCGGCTGGGTCGTCCAGCACGCGCGAACCGCAGCAATCCACCAGCAGCTCCGTCAGGCCGGGGTTGGCCTCGAACAGCCAGCGGCGGAAGGTGATGCCGTTGGTCTTGTTGACGATGCGGCCGGGATAGAAGCGGTTCAGCTGATGGAACAAGGTGCGCTGCACCAGATCGGAATGCAGGGCCGACACGCCGTTGATCTTGTGCGAGCCGATGAAGGCCAGGTTGCCCATGCGCACGCGCCGGCCGTGGCTCTCATCGATCAGCGACAGTTCCGACAGCACGCCGCCGTCATGCTCGCCCTTCGACCGCACCAGGTCCAGGTGGCGGGCGTTGATCATGTAGATGATCTGCATGTGCCGGGGCAGCAACCGTTCCATCAACGGAACGGGCCAGCTTTCCAGCGCTTCCGGCAGCAGGGTGTGGTTGGTGTAGGAGAAGACGGCCTTGGTGATCTCCCACGCCTCGTCCCAGCCGAAATCCTCCAGGTCGATCAGCACGCGCATCAGCTCGGCGATGGCGATGGCCGGGTGGGTGTCGTTCAGCTGGATGGCCACCTTCTCAGGCAGCAGCTCCAGCTCGCCATGGTGCTGCTTGTGGCGGCGGATGATGTCCTGCATCGAGGCGGAGACGAAGAAGTACTCCTGCCGCAAGCGCAGCTCCAGGCCGGCCGGGGTGGCGTCGCTGGGATACAGCACCTTGGAGATGGCCTCCAGCCGCACGCGGGCGGCCAGGGCGCCGACATGGTCGCCTTGGTTGAACGCGTCCAGCCGCAGGGCGTCCGGCGCCCGGGCCGACCACAGGCGCAGGGTGTTGACGTGCCGCGCCCGCCAGCCGGGGACCGGGGTGTCGAAGGCGATGGCGTCCACCGTCTCCTCCGGCCGCCAGTAGTGCCGGGTGACCTCCTCGCTGACCTCCACCGTCTCCACGGTGCCGCCGAAGCCCACGGAATAGTCGACCTCGGGCCGCTCGAATTCCCAAGGGTTGCCGAAGGTCAGCCAGTTTTCCGGATATTCGCGCTGCCAGCCGTCCTTGATGACCTGGCGGAACAGGCCGTGGTCATAGCGGATGCCATAGCCGTGGGCCGCGATCTGCAGTGTCGCCATGCTTTCCATGAAGCAGGCGGCCAGACGGCCCAGGCCGCCGTTGCCCAGGGCCGCGTCCGGTTCGATCTTGCGCAGCTCATCCAGATCCACGCCCAGATCGTCCAGGGCTTGGCGCACCGGTTCCGTCAGGCCGGTTTCCATCAGGGCGTCGGCCAGCAGGCGGCCGATCAGGAATTCCAGCGACAGGTAATAGACCCGCTTGCGCTTGGATTCGTAGGTGGCGCGGGTGGAGGCCATCCACTGGTCCACGATGCGGTCGCGCACGGCCAGGGTGGTGGCGATGAACCAGTCGCGCTGGCTGGCCACCTCGGGATTCTTGCCCACCGCGTACATCAGCTTGGCGACGATGGCCGCGCGCATCGTGTCGCGGCTGACGGGGGCTGCCTGGACGGCGTCTGCCTGGACGGGCTCGGAGGGGACGGGCTCTGGGGGCACGGACGGGACAGGCTGGTCGATCACGCTGTCATTCCTTTCGAAGCAAGACATCGCCGTATCAGCTTTGCATGTCTGTTGCACCGCGGCAATATTGACCGACACCATCAAACAGGCCGCCACCGCCCGTGTCACCTCGTTGATATGACAATCTTTTGCGGGGACGCGCCCGCAATGCGACGCACTGTTTCAAGAACTGGGAGTAAGGGCGTGGGGCGCGACCAATGATCTTGGCCGTGGCAACCGTTATCCCGGCCCCCTGGTTCCATGGACGGGCCTGGAACGGGGCCTCGGAATCACGATGGGCCATGCGCCACCGCACATGACCCTGAGACCGCGTCGTCACTTATTGCGCCCCGGCCCAAAGGTCTGCGCAGCGACCATCGCAAGCTATTGAAAAAAACAAACAAGTCCGCGCGCCCAATGCGATTGATCAATTCGGCGCAAAATATCGACGCAGAAAACTTCCCGGCGATAAAAAGGCCCACTCAATGGCGCGTCTAGGTGTTTGGCCCCAGTTTTGACGCCGCTGATGGGAACGCGCTGCGTCCTCCCGATGTCAGCCGGAGCGTATCTGATCAGCGACCTTGAGCTGCGGCGGCGCTTGGCGCGCGGTGCAGCGGCAGCCACAAGGTAAGGCGCGTGCCCATGGGACCGGAATGCCAGGTGATGGTGCCGCCCACGGCCTGGGCCCGGCGCTGCTGGTTCCGTAGGCCCCGGCCGGTGGATGTCGCCAGGGCCTTTTCCGCATCGAAGCCCCGCCCATCGTCCTCGATCGTGACGCGCACGCCGGCCACATTCCCTTGGGCGTCGGGCGCGGTGCCCAGCCGGACGCGTCGGGGGTCGGCATGGTGCAGGGCGTTCGCGATGCCCTCCTGCAGGATGCGCAGGATATGCAGCGCGCTGCCCGGATCCAGCCAGACGAGGGTCGGCAGGTCCTGCACATCCCACACCAGGGCGATGCCCGATCCTTCCAGGCGCGGTTCCAGCCGGTAGCGCAGCGAGGCCAGCAGCAGCAGCAGGTCGGCGTCCATCGGCTCCATGGAATCGATGGCCAGCTTCAGGTCGTCCAGGCAGCCCTTCAGGATTTGCGAGACCTCGGCGTCGTTCACGGCGCCCCGCTCGACGGAGCGGATGGCGCTGATCAGCGAGGCGCCCACGCCGTCGTGCATATCCTGCATCAGACGCTGGCGCTCGTCACTGATGGTCTGGCGCCGTTCCACCTCGCGCAGGCGCTGGTGGCTGACCTCCAACTCGGCTTCGCGGATCCGCAGGCGTTCGGCCAAGTCGGCGTTGGCCCGTTGCATCCTGGCTATGGCGGCGCTATAGCGCCGGTACAAGAGGATGCCGACAAGCACCAGGGCGACGACGTTGATGTAAGCCCCCAGGAACCAGCCATCGAGGCCCAGGCCGCTGGAATGCATCCATTGGTCGGCTACGCCCAGCATGACACAGACGCCGACACAGCTGACCACCATGCGCGTCGCGCTGAACCCGGGCCCGGCCTGCGTCATGTCCACAATGCTGACACTGGCCGCCATCGCCAGCGCCATGCCGTAGAGTGCGGGAATGAGGAAGGGTGCCCAGGATAGCACCGGTATCGGCCCCGCTGCCGGCACTGTCAGCAGGGTGACGGCACCCGCCACCATGGTCGCGGCCCCGGTCAGGATCGTGAACGGGGGACGCAACGCCGGACGCAACAGAAAAAAATGAATGATCCCGATAAGCCAGAACAAGGTGCAGATCGTCAGCCAAGTGAACCAGTCGGTGACGAGGCCGGGGTTCAAGTAAAAGTGGAGGTGCGCGGTGAAGGAGATGACCGCCAAGCTGAAAAACAGCATATAGCCGAATGATCGCCGCCGTTGGAACCACACGCGCAGGGCATAGAACCCTGATCCCAGGAAAACGACATCCAGGGCCGCGGGCAGATCACGCTGAAGGAATTCGCTCAAGGGGAGACGGCCGGGCAGCGCCTGCCCTGGTTCCGCGGCCAGGGAAAACAGGACGGCTCGCGCCATCTGTCCCCGACCGTCCCAGCCGCCCATGGCGCCGATCAGGCTGACGACGGCCAGCGGCATCACCGACAATAGGATCACCACGGCGGAGAGAAGGGAAGTGGGGCGGTATTTCATGCGGGCGATCACGCGGCGTCCCATCGGGGTTTCGGGTGCGGAGTGTTATTGGTTCATCAGATAGCCGGCCGCACCGGCCTCGATCGACCACGTGATGTTCGTCCCGTCGCCGAAGCTGGAACTGGCCATGACGCTGCATTCCGGCCGGCGCTGGGCGGCGGCGCGGATGATGTCGATGCCGCTGCCGTCGGGCAGGCCCAGGTCGACCAGCAGCACGTCGGCCGGCGGCCTGTCCCGCAGCGCCAGCCCATCGGCGCGGGTGGTGGCGGCGACGCCCGCCAGCCGCAGGTCGACGGCGGTCTGGACCGCCCGGCGCAACGCGTCCAGGAAGCCCGCGTCGTCCTCGACGATCGCGATGGCCACGCGGGACGGTGCCAGGGTTGTGGTGGGCATGGGCTGCATAAGGACACTGCCATATAGGGGTATGCGACAGCCAGTGTCGCGCGTTTGTTCTACAGACAGGATCCAGCTCCGTAAATACTCTCACATGAGATCGGCAGCGAGTACATAGGCGCACCAGTAACGGTATGGAAATAACCGGTATTGCAAGCAGACGGCCGCGTCCCGCGATATTGGGGGAGTAGGGGCATGAACGGGCAAGAGAACCTGAAGACCACCAGCAAGATCATCGCCAAGGCTTGGTCCGACGATGGGTTCAAGGCGCGGCTACTGGCCGATCCGGCCGCCGTGCTGGAGGCCGAGGGGCCCCACGTTCCGTCCGGTGTCCGCGTGTCGATCGTTGAGAACACCGCGGCCAGCTACACGCTGGTCTTGCCGGCCAAGCCGGTGGACATGTCGGACGCGGACCTGGACCAGACCGGCGGCTATTGGTGCCACACCGGCGGGCTTTTCCTCAATTCCTATCCCTGGTGAACGACCTCAACGCTTTGGGCCAACGCTCTGGCCTATGGCCGGATCAACCAACCAAACCTTCACCCCGTCCCTCAAGCCGGCGGATTTGTCCGATGGTGAACCGGACGGCATCGGCTTCGGCCTGCTGGGCGGCCGGGTCGGTGGTAATGGAAGGGCTGGCGACGGCCATGATGGGGCAGGTCCGGCTCCCGGTGGTGATGGGAGGGAGGTAGTGTGGCAAGGGGATATGCCACCTGGGGAGGTGGTGGGGATTTGCGGGGGAGGGGCGGCCGGGGGGCGGGAGGTCCGGGGGCGGGAGGTCCGAGTGCGGCGGGCCTATGCGCCGAATTGCGCAGGATTATGCGCCGTTTTGCGCAACCTTTGGGCCGCTTAACACATACTAAGTGGGGAGAGTTGGAGGCACGGCCGGGAATCGAACCCGGATTCACGGATTTGCAGTCCGTTGCATCACCATTCTGCCACCGCGCCATCCACGAGACCGACCGGTGGGGCCGTCCAGCGGCGCCTGCGGTCAGGGCAGGGCGCCTCTATAGCGTCGCCCGTCGGGGCGGTCAAGCATGCTGGCGTCGCTTTCTGACGTTTCGGTGACGGCGCGGGGCCACGGCCGCGCCGAGGGCTTGGCGGGGGGCGGCGGATGGGCGCCCGGTGCAGGCATCAATTGTCTTCGGGCGGCGGGGGAGATATATACCGATCCTGGTTTTTCAAGCGTGTGCGGGCCGAACGGCCCTGTGGCGCGCATCTTCCTCCGCCTCGTTTCCATCAGATCGGTATATCCCATGGCCGCCGACTACACCGCCGCCCGCGTCAACATGATCGAGGGGCAAATTCGACCCAACAAGGTGACCGACCCCTTCGTGGTTGAGGCTTTCCTGGCCATCCCGCGTGAGCGGTTCGTGCCCGAGGCGCTGGCTGGCGTCGCCTATGTCGACGAGGACGTTCCCGTGGCCCCTGGCCGCTACCTGATGGAGCCGATGGTCCTGGCCCGCCTGGTCCAGGAACTGTCCTTGACCCGCGCCGACAAGGTGCTGGCCGTGGGTGTGGCCACCGGCTACGCCGCTGCCATCATGGCCGAGATGGCCGGCTCGGTGGTGGCGCTGGAAAGCGACCCCGCCCTGGTCGAGGCCGCGCGCAAGGCTCTGGCCGGTGTCGCCGGCGTCACCGTGGTGCAGGGTGACTTGGCCGCCGGCCACGCCGCCAAGGCCCCCTATGGCGCCATCCTGATCGACGGTTCCGTGCCCGAGGTGCCGGCCAGCCTGCTGGACCAGCTGCCCGAGGGCGGCCGCCTGGTGGCCGTGGTCATCAACGCCGCCGGCCTGGGCGAGGCGCGCTATTACCGCAAGGTGGGTGGCGTGGTGTCGCACCGCATCCTGTTCGACGCCGCCGTCCGGCCCCTGCCGGGCTTCGAGCGCCGCGCCGAATTCGTGTTCTGATCCGGGGGCCCGCGCGGGCGATCGAAGGTTCGCGTCGGGGACAGGGCGCGGCTGTGAGGCCGCCCGACGGCCCCCCGGAACATGGCCTTAAGTGGACCTTTGCGGTTCCACCGATCATGTTACAGAGTGTTTTTTAAGGGGCGCGTTGGCGCCGATGGGGATTCGGGGTGCGGTTCCGCCACGGTCGCGTGCGTCATGGCGCGCCCCGCCTGTAATATTCATTTAAGGTGTTTGGGGAAAATGGCGATGCAATTGAACACCGCTGGCTGTGGGGCAGAGGGCATGGGAACCGGACATTGGGTGAAGCGGGCGCGCCGGCTGGTTGCGGCCCTGCCGTTGACGGCGCTGGCCTTGACCGTGGCGACCGTGGCCCACGGCCAATCGCTGGAAGACGCGCTGAGCCAGGCCTACCAGAACAATCCCACGCTGGAGGCTGGCCGCGCCGGCCAGCGCGCCACGGATGAAGGCGTGCCCCAGGCCCGTGCCAGCATGCTGCCCACCGTCACCGCCGACGGCAACCTGGGCAAGGAACGGCTGAGCCAGGGCAACGCCATCCAGCACATGAACCCCGCGCAGAGCGGCGTCACCATCAACCAGGCGATCTACGCCGGCGGCAGCATCCAGGCCGGCATCAGCCAGGCTGAGAACCAGGTGGAGGCCGGCCGGGCCAACCTGCTGGACACCGAGCAGCAGGTGCTGCTGGCCGCCGCCACCGCCTATCTGGACGTGGTGCGCGACCAGGCCGTCCTGGACCTGAACATCAACAACGAGCAGGTGCTGACCCGCCAGTTGGAAGCGTCGCGCGATCGCTTCCGCGTGGGTGAGCTGACCCGCACCGACGTCAGCCAGTCCGAGTCGCGCCTGGCCGGCGCCACCGCCGACCGCATTTCGGCCCAGGGCGCCCTGGCCGCCAGCCGCGCCACCTACGCCAAGCTGATGGGCCAGGTGCCCGGCACGCTGAAGCAGCCGACCCGCGTGGTGCATCTGCCGGTTAACCAGGATGAGACCATGGCCGCCGCCGAGGTGTCGGCGCCCGTGGTCGTCGCCGCGCGCTACAACCACAAGGCGTCGCAGGACGCGGTCGACGGCGCCTTCGGCCAGATGCTGCCGCAGCTGTCGGCCAGCGCCCAATACTACCGCAACTGGGACCAGTCGCTTCCCGGCGTGCAGTACGACACGGCCGTCATTTCCGCCCGCGTCACCATTCCGCTGTATGAGGGCGGCGGCACCTCGGCCAAGGTGCGCGGCGCCAAGCAGACGGAACAGCAGCGCCGCACCCAGGTGATGGAGGCCGTGCGTTCGGCTGATGAGACGGCGGTGAAGGCCTGGCAGGCCCTGGTGACGGCCCGCGCCGCCATCGAGGCCTACAAGAGCGCCGTCGCCTCCAACGAGATCGCGCTGGAAGGCGTGCGGCAGGAGCAGTCGGTGGGTTCCCGCACCATCCTGGATGTGCTGAACGCCGAGCAGGAACTGGTGAACGCCAAGGTGCAGCTGGTCCGTGCCCAGCATGACGAGCAGGTGGCCTCATACCAGGTGCTGTCGGCCGTGGGTGACCTGACCGCGGCCAAGCTGGGCCTGAACGTGCCATTGTACGACGCCAAGGCCCACTATGAAGAGGTCAAGGACAAGCTCTGGGGCCCTTCGATCGAGAAGTGAGGCCATCGGGGAAGTAAGCGGCGGTTTTTCCCACCGTCCGCGTGAGATCGGGGCGGCTCCAACGCATGGGGGCTGCCCTTTTCTTTTGTGGAAATCCGGTGGCTCGCCCTATTCTTGGCGGTTGAAGCAATGGCGGGGTCGAATTGGGTGGGGCGGGATGACCCGGGCCAGCATTGGCGGCCGGCGCGTCCGTGATTAACCCAATGGCATTTTTACTGTTCTTGCCCTAGGCTGCCCCGAATGTCGGTGCCCTACATCGGTACGGGGCCCGCGCGCTTACAGGTCCACGCCGTTACAGGTCAGGTTAGGCAACAATGGCTGACAAGTCACAACAAGAACCTTCGATGGAGGAGATCCTCGCCTCCATCCGGCGGATCATTTCTGAAGACACCGACGCCCCGCCGCCTGAGCCGGAGGCGCCGCCTCCCCCCCGCCGCCTCCCCCTCCGCCCCCGCCGGAGGACGACATTTTCGAGGCGGTGCCCATGCCTCCTCCTCCTCCTCCGCCGCCGCCGCCGCCTCCGCCGGAGGATGACGTGCTGGAACTGACGGACATCATCCCGGATGAGCCCGAGCCGGAGCCTGAGCCCCTGCCGGATCCGTTCGCGTATGAGCCGCCGCCCCCGCCGCCGCGCCGTCCGCCACCGCCCATGGACGACGACCGGCTGATGTCGCAGTTCACGGAAGAGGCCGCCAGCCGCGCCTTCTCCGGCCTGTCCAGCTTCCGCCGCGGTGGCCCCAGCCTGACGGGGGAGGGGCCCATCGGTCGCTCCGACGTCACGCTGGAGGAGATCGTCCACGTCCTGGTTCGCCCCATCCTGCGCGAATGGCTGGATGAGAACCTGCCCTCGCTGGTCGAGCGCCTGGTCAAGCGCGAGATCGAGAAGGTGGTACGGCGCGGACTCGACTGAGGCGCGCCGCTTCGATAAACCTTGGCACAGTAATGTCGTGTCATAGGGGGCGGCGCCGGACCCCGCGCCGCCCTTTTCTTTTGTTTTGAGCCCGTGATTTCAGGTGCCCGCCATGCTGGACAAGACCTTCTCCCCCGCCGATGTCGAAAGCAGCCGCTATGAGCGCTGGGAGCGCTCGGGCGCTTTCGCCGCCCATGTGGACAGCAACGCCCAGCCCTACACCATCATGATGCCGCCGCCCAACGTGACGGGCAGCCTGCACATGGGCCACGCGCTGACCTTCACGCTGCAGGACCTGTTGATCCGCTATCACCGCATGAGCGGCCGCGACGCCCTGTGGCAGCCGGGCACGGATCACGCCGGCATCGCCACCCAGATGGTGGTGGAGCGCAACCTGGCCAAGGAAGGCAAGACGCGTGCCGAGATGGGCCGTGAGGCCTTCCTGCGGAAGGTCTGGGAGTGGAAGGCCGAGTCCGGCGGTACCATCACCCGTCAGCTGCGCCGCCTGGGCGCTTCCCCCGACTGGTCACGTGAACGCTTCACCATGGATGAGGGCCTGAACGCCGCGGTCCGTAAGGTGTTCGTCGAGCTATACCGCCAGGGCCTGATCTATCGCGACAAGCGCCTGGTGAACTGGGACCCCAAGCTGCACACCGCCATCTCCGACCTGGAGGTCGAGCAGAAGGAGGTGAAGGGCAGCCTGTGGTACTTCCGCTATCCGGTGGAAGGCATGGCGGATACCTTTATCACCGTTGCCACCACACGGCCCGAGACAATGTTGGGCGACACCGGCGTCGCCGTGCATCCGGACGATGAACGCTACAAGGATCTGGTGGGCCGCCATGTCATCCTGCCCATCACCGGCCGCCGCATCCCCATCGTCGCCGACGAATACGCCGATCCGGAGACCGGCACCGGTGCCGTGAAGATCACTCCCGCCCATGACTTCAACGATTTCGAGGTCGGTAAGCGGCACAACCTGCCCATGATCAACCTGTTCGACCGCGACGCGAAGCTGAACGAGCATGCGCCGGCCGAGTACCAGGGACTGGATCGCTTCGCCGCCCGCAAGAAGGTGGTGGAGGAGATCGAGGCTTTGGGCCTGTTGGAAAAGATCGACCCCCACACCCTGATGCAGCCGCACGGTGACCGCAGCGGCGTGGTCATCGAGCCCTGGCTGACCGACCAGTGGTATTGCGACGCTGTCACCCTGGCCAAGCCCGCGCTGGAGGCGGTGGAGCAGGGCAAGACCCAGTTCGTGCCCAAGCAGTGGGAAAACACCTATTACGAGTGGATGCGCAACATCCAGCCGTGGTGCATCAGCCGCCAGCTGTGGTGGGGCCACCAGAATCCCGGCCTGGTTCGGGCCGGATGGCAAATTCTTCGTCGCCGAGACGGAGGCCGAGGCCCAGGCCGAGGCGGATGCCCATTACGGCGCCGCCACGCCCCTGACCCGCGACGCCGACGTGCTGGATACCTGGTTCTCGTCCGCCCTGTGGCCCTTCTCCACCCTGGGCTGGCCGGAGAAGACGCCGGAGTTGGCGCGCTATTACCCCGGCGATGTGCTGGTCACCGGCTTCGACATCATCTTCTTCTGGGTCGCCCGCATGATGATGATGGGCATCCATTTCATGGGCGACGTGCCCTTCCGCACCATCTACATCCACGCCCTGGTGCGGGATGAGAAGGGGCAGAAGATGTCGAAGTCCAAGGGCAACGTCATCGATCCCCTGGACCTGATCGACCAGTACGGCTGCGACGCCCTGCGCTTCACCCTAACCGCCATGGCAGCCCAGGGCCGCGACATCAAGCTGGCGACCTCGCGCGTCGAGGGCTACCGCAACTTCGCGACCAAGCTGTGGAACGCCGCCCGCTACGCCCAGATGAACCAGGTGGCGCCCGTCCCGGGCTTCGCGCCCACCGGCCTCAGCCAGACGGTCAACCGTTGGATCGTGGGCGCGGTGGCCGATTGCGCGGCGCAGGTGACCGAGGCGCTGGAGGGCTATCGCTTCAACGATGCCGCCAACGCCCTGTACCACTTCGCCTGGGGCAGCTTCTGCGACTGGTACCTGGAATTCACCAAACCCATCCTGCAGGGTGAGGATGAGGCTGCGAAGGCCGAGACCCGTGCCGTCACCGCCTGGGTGCTGGACCAGATCCTGCATCTGCTGCACCCCATCATGCCCTTCCTGACGGAAGAGCTGTGGGAGAAGCTGGGCGAGGGCCAGCAGCGCGGCGACCTGATCACCGCCGCCTGGCCGGACTATCCGGCGGCCTACAAGGACGCCGGCGCCCAGGCCGAGATGGACTGGGTGGTGCGCTTCATCTCCACCATCCGCACCATCCGGTCGGAAATGAACGTGCCGCCGTCGGCCCAGTTGCCGCTGCTGGTGAAAGGGGCGGGGGCTGAAACCGCCGCCCGCCTGACGACGCACCGCGACCTGATCCTGAAGCTGGCGCGCCTCTCCGACATCACCCTGACGGAGGAGGCGCCGGCCACCGGCGCCGTGCAGGCGGTGGTGGACGAGGCGACACTGGTCCTGCCCCTGGCCGACTTCATTGATATCGCCAAGGAGAAGGCCCGCCTGGCCAAGGAAATCCAGAAGCTGGAGGGCGAGATCGCCAAGGTCGATGCCAAGCTGGGCAACCCCAACTTCGTCGACAAGGCCCCGCCCGAGGTGATCGAGGAGCAGCGGGAGCGCCGGGCCGAGGCAGATAGCACCCGCGCCAAGCTGGCCGAGGCGCTGTCCCGCCTGGGATGACGCCGGGCTTGCCCAAAGGGATATGACGTGACGGACGGCCGCCCCGGGGAAGGAACCCTGGGGCGGCTGTTTGTCACATGGCTGTGTTCATCGGGTTAATGCGACCTATGCGGGAGATGCCGCAAAGGGCGGCATCTTGACCTCAACCTTGAGGACGCGATGACCGCTGGGCGTTGGATGATGGGGATTGCGGCCGTGGCCGTCGTGGCCGGCTGCGCGCAACAGCATGTGCAGGTGGTGCCCGTCACCATGAACGGCGTCACGGCGGTCAAGCCCGCCGGCAAGCCGATGCCGGAGCAGGTCACGCTGACCCGCACCGTTCCCGTCGGGCAGGAACGGGAACTGAACTTCTATCAGGGACTGCATGAGGACTGCGCGCCGATCCAAGGTATAACGGTGCAGATCCTCACGCCGCCGGCGCATGGCACCGCCACCCTGCGGGATGGCAAGGATTATCCGACCTTCCCCGCCGGCAACCCCCGCGCCGTCTGCAACAAGACGGCCATGCCCGCCCAGCAGCTGTGGTACCAGCCGGCCCCCGGCTATACGGGCGCGGACGTGTTGGAGGTGCAGGTCTTCTATCCCATGGGGACGGCCCAGAGGCAGACCTACACCGTCAACGTCGAGGGTGTTGTCGCCACCAAGCCCGTCGCCCCCTAGGACCCCTTATCGTTCCGTAAGGGGGCGAAAGGGCCGGGCGCCGCCGCCGTGGGCCTCTTCAGCCAGATGCCGGCCAAGGCCACGAAGGGGATGAGGTGCAGCAGGGTGCGCGTCTCGTTGGTCAAGCCCAGGGCCAGCACGGCCAGCACCTGCACCACGACGAAGGCCGCCAGCGACAGGGCACGGACGCCGTGCCGCTTCACCATCACCGCCGTCAGGCCCAGCACGGTGGCCAGGTAGACGGGGATCAGCAGCTCCAAGGACAGGCCGGGATCGGTGATCCAGTCGTAGAACTGGCCAAAATTCTCTCCCACCTGGATATGGAAATAGGCGTCGAACGTGGTGGAGGATGACTTCTGAATGTCGCGGAAGATCTTATAGCCGACTTCTTCCTTCAGCAGCATCTTGCGCAGGAATTCGATAATGGCGAAGGCGGCGACGCTGCCCAGCAGGCCGGACGCCAGCCAGCGCCAGTCCGGCCGGCGCTTTTCCACCCATGCGTCGATGACGGCCTTGGCCATCATGTAGCCGCCGATGAACACGGCCAATTCGTGGTTGAGGCAGGCTACGCCCAGCAGGGCCAGGAAGGCCCACCACGGCGCCAGGGTCAGGACCAACAGGTAGAACACCGCCGTGGTCAACACCAGGACGAAGTCCCAGATGTACAGCCAGGGCTTGGACATCAGGGACATGAACAGGATGTGCATGGCCAGCAAGGCCGTCCAGGCCTTCTGCCGTCCATCCGTTCCCTGGCCTCCCGCCGCCTGGGCGGCGTAGAACAGGGCCAGGCCGGCGCCGGTCAGACCGAACACGGCGACCACGGCGTGGGCGCTGGTCAGGTTCACGCCCACCAGCTCGATCAGATGTTCCAGGAAGGGCGCCAGCACACGCGACTGGAAGAAGCGCCAGTGCGGATAGCCCTGCAGCACGCCCACCTCGGCCTGCAGGTTCTGCAGCAGGTACTGGTCGAAGAAGTGGACGATGTGGCGCCATTGCGCCACGGCCAGGATGAAGGCTGTGCCCGTGACCAGCAGGGCGTCCAGGTACTCTTCCCGTTGGGCCCGGGTTTCCAAACCACGCATAAGCGACTTTCCCCAATAAGCCGGTGATGCCGGCCCGGCCGCTTACCCCAGGGCCAGGTCCGCCAAGGCGGCCGGCAGATCGTGGAAATGATCCACCAGCCGGTCGCCCCCAGTTGTTCCACGGGCATGCGCGGATAGCCATAGGTAACACACACGACTTGGCAACCGGCGGCACGGCCGGCGGTCACATCGTTGGCGCCGTCGCCCACCATGATGGTGTGGGCGGGGGCGGCGCCCAGCCGCGCCATGGCGTGCAGCAGGGGGCCCGGGTGCGGCTTGCGCGTGGGCAGGCTGTCGCCACCCACCACCGCCTTGAAGTGGGGGGCCAGACCGATGGCCTCCAGCACCGCGTGGGTGGCCCGTTCCGGCTTGTTGGTCACCAGGGCCAGGGGGATGTCGGCGCTCAAGGTGGCCAGCGTTTCGGCCACGCCGGGGAAGACACAGGAGGGATCCGCCGGCAACGCCTCATAGATGGCCATGTAGCGGTCGGTCATGGCGGGGACCGAGTCGGGGTCCAGGGGCCGGCCCACGGCGGCGAAGGTGCGGGTCACCAGCATGGGGGCGCCGTCGCCGATGAACTGGTGCACCCGCGCCAGGTCCAGGTTGGGCAGGCCTTCCTCATCCAGCAGGCGGTTGATGCCGGTCAGGATGTCGGGCGCGCTGTCGATCAGCGTTCCGTCGAAATCGAACAGGACGGCGGCGGGCATGAGGCGCATGGGGCGGCATCCGGGCGATGGCGGTTTCGCGAGACACCATCGTTGTGGCAGTAAGGGGGCCGTGCTGGCAATGGCGTCGGGACCGGGCTCATCCCATCTGACGACGTGTCGCGCCCTGAACAGTGCCGTAACAAGGTTATAGCCCATGACCGCTCAGACGTCGCCCTCCCTCGCTTGCATCGTCCTGGCCGCGGGCAAGGGCACCCGGATGAAGTCGGACCTGCCCAAGGTCCTGCACCCCATCGCCAATGAGCCCATGGTGGCCCATGTCCTGCGGGCGGCGTCGGCGCTGAACCCTGACCGTGTCATCGTGGTGGTGGGACCGGGGCAGGAGGGGGTGGCCAAGGCCGTGGCGCCGCACGCCACCGTGCTGCAGCCCAACCAGCTGGGTACCGCCGACGCGGTGAAGGCCGCACGCCAGGCGCTGGGCGATTTCGACGGCGACGTGCTGGTGCTGTTTGGCGACACGCCCCTGGTGCGGCCGGAGACGCTGTCCATGCTGGTACAGGCCCGGCGCGGCGCCGGCGACCCGGCCGTGGCCGTGCTGGGCATGCGCCCGGCCGACCCCAAGGCCTATGGCCGCCTGGTGCAGGACGCCGAGGGCCGGCTGACCAAGATCGTGGAGTTCCTGGACGCCACGCCGGCGGAGCGGGCCATCGGCCTGTGCAACGCCGGCCTGATGGCCTTCGATGGCCGCCGGATGTGGGGCATCCTGGATGCCATCGGCAACACCAACGCCAAGGGTGAGTACTATCTGACCGATGCCGTGACCGTGGCCCGAGCCCAGGGCCATGCCTGCGCCGTGGCGGAGGGCGATGCCCAGGATGTGGAGGGCATTAACTCCCGCGTCGAACAGGCGGCGTTGGAGAAGATCATGCAGGGCCGTCTGCGGGTTCGGGCCATGCTGAACGGCGCCACCCTGGCCGACCCGGACACGGTATGGCTCTCGGCCGACACGGTGCTGGGCCGTGACGTCAGCGTGGGCCAGAACGTGGTGTTCGGCCCCGGCGTGGTGGTGGAGGATGGCGTGACCATCCGCCCCTTCTGCCACCTGGAAGGCGTGGTGGTGCGACGGGACGCCATCATCGGCCCCTATTCCCGCCTGCGGCCCGGTTCCGACATCGGCGCCGGCGCCCACATCGGCAACTTCGTCGAGGTCAAGGCCTCCACCCTCGGCACTGGCGCCAAGGCCAACCACCTGGCCTATGTTGGTGACGCCGACATCGGTGATGGCACCAACATCGGTGCCGGCGCCATCACCTGCAACTATGACGGCACCTTCAAGTACCGCACCCAGGTGGGACGCAACGTCTTCGTCGGCACCAACGCCACCCTGGTGGCGCCGGTGCAGGTGGGCGACGGCGCCTTCATCGCCGGCGGCAGCACCATCACCCAGCCGGTGCCGGCCGACGCCCTGGCCGTGGGGCGCGGCCGCCAAGTGGTGAAGGAAGGCTGGGCCGCCGCCTTCGCCGCCAAACAGAAGGCACGCAAGGCGGCCCAAAAGAAGGGCTGAGCGGGAAAGGGTTAGGCCGGATGGCCCGCTTGGGCGATGGTATGGGACAAAGGTGGGTGCGGCGCATTAACGACAGGGGGCGTCATGCACAGGACGATGGCGGAGCCAGGCTGGCGGGAACTTTATAAACCCAAACTGGTCACGGTGCTGCGCGAGGGGTATGGCCTGCGCGACCTGCGGGCCGACCTGGTGGCCGGCCTGACCGTGGCCATCGTGGCCTTGCCGCTGTCCATGGCCATCGCCATCGCCTCGGGCGTTACGCCGGATCGGGGTCTTTACACGGCCATCGTCGGCGGCTTCCTGGTTTCGCTGCTGGGCGGAAGCCGGTTCCAGATCGGCGGTCCGGCCGGGGCCTTCATCGTGCTGGTCGCCGCGTCGGTGGAGCGGCTGGGAGTGGGCGGCATGGCGCTGGCCGTGGTCCTGTCCGGCCTGATCCTCATGGCCATCGGCGCCCTGCGCCTGGGCACCTTCATCAAGTACATCCCCTATCCCGTCACAGTGGGCTTCACCGCCGGCATTGCCGTCATCATCGCGGCCAGCCAGGCGCGTGACCTGCTGGGCCTGACGCTGCCGGGCAAGGAGCCGGGGCCGCTCGTGCCCAAGCTTCTGGCCTTGGGGCAGGCCCTGCCCACGCTGAACCCCGCCGCCCTGGGTACGGCGGTGGCGACCATCGTTCTGATCGCGCTGCTGCGGCGCTGGCGCCCTCAATGGCCCGTCCTGCTGATCGCGGTGGCGGCGGCCAGCGTGGTCGCGGCGGTTGCCCACCTGCCGGTCGAGACCATCGGAACGCGTTTCGGCGGCATCCCGCGCAGCCTGCCGGCACCCCATCTGCCGCCCCTGTCGCCGGACCTGGTGTTGGCGGTCCTGCCGGACGCGGTGTCCTTCGCGCTGTTGGGCGCCATCGAAAGCCTGCTGTCCGCCGTGGTGGCCGATGGCATGACCGGCCGGCGCCACCGGGCCAACGCCGAGCTGGTGGCGCAAGGTGTCGCCAACATCGCCAGCGCGCTCTGCGGCGGCATCTGCGTCACCGGCACCATTGCCCGCACGGCCACCAATGTGCGGGCCGGTGCGCGCGGGCCGGTGTCCGGCATGGCGCACGCCGTGTTCCTGGCGCTGTTCATGGCCGTGGCCGCCCCGCTGGCCAGCTATATCCCCCTGCCGGCGCTGGCGGCGGTGCTGGCGATCGTCGCCTGGAACATGGCGGAGAAACATGCCTTCGGCCTGTTGCTGCGCGCGTCCTGGGGGGATGCCGCGGTGCTGCTCTCCACCTTCCTGCTGACTGTTCTGCGGGACCTGACGCTGGGCATCGTCGTCGGCTTCGCCACCGGGTCGCTGCTGTTCATCCACCGCATGGCCGGGACCCTGCGGGTGGAGGGGGCGCCCCCCTGGTGGCCCCTGACGTGGCCGATCGCGCCGGCCCGCTGCCGGACCAGCCTCAGACGCACGACGACGACATCCTGGTCTTCCGCCTGTCCGGCGCGTTCTTTTTCGGGGCGGCGGCCGGCGTGTCCGCCCTGTTCGACCGCATCGCTGCCCGGCCGCGGGCTTACGTGCTGGACCTGACGGCGGTGCCGCTGCTGGATTCCACGGCCGTCACCGTTGTCGACGGGCTGGCGGCCAAGGCGCGCAAGCAGGGGGCGGTCGTGGCCATCGCCCTGGCCGATCCGGAGGCGCGGCGCCTGCTGCTGACCCAGGGCCTGAAGCCGCCGCGGGTTTATTTCGGCCGCACCCTGGACCAGGCCCTGGTCCGGGCCCGCCGTGCCTTGGGCCGGTCGGGGGACCAGCCGGATACGGATCACGAAGCGGCCTGAGCCCCAAGGTCCAAGATCCGGATTTCAGCCCAACCTGGGAACGCAGGCTGGGGGTGGGCGGTTGTGAGCTGCCTGGGCCGGGGCACCCCCCGCATTGCAACGCCCCCAGAACCCGCCTACGTAAGAACCATGCCCCCAGGCGGTTGTTACAAGAGGTTTGCCATGGATACCCCCGTTCGCGCCCCCCACGGGCTCCTCATCCGCACGGCTCAGGCCCTTGGGCTGAAGGACCCCGGCCTGCTGCGGGACCAGGCCTACATCGGCGGGTCTTGGGTCGATGCCGACGGCGGCGGCACCATAGACGTCGACAACCCGGCGACGGGTGAGGTCATCGGCACCATTCCCGACATGGGCGCCGCCGAGACGGCGTTGGCCATCAAGGCGGCCAACGCCGCCTGGGCCGGCTGGCGCGCCCGCACCGCCAAGGACCGCGCCGCCGTCATGCGCCGCTGGTTCGAGCTGATCATGGCGGCGCAGGAGGACCTGGCCCGCATCATGACGGCGGAGCAGGGCAAGTCCCTGGCCGAATCGCGGGGCGAGGTCGCCTACGGCGCCAGCTTCATCGAATGGTTCGCGGAGGAGGGCAAGCGCGCCTACGGCGACACCATCCCCAGCTTCGCCGGTGACAAGCGCATCGTGGTGGTTAAGGAGCCCATCGGCGTGGCCGCCGCCATCACCCCCTGGAACTTCCCCATCGCCATGATCACCCGCAAGGTCGGCCCGGCCCTGGCCGCCGGCTGCCCCATCGTGGTGCGCCCGTCGGAGGTGACGCCCTACAGCGCCCTGGCCCTGGCCGTTCTGGCGGAGCGGGCGGGCGTGCCGCCGGGGGTGCTGAGCGTCGTCACCGGCCATCCCAAGCCCATCGGCGGGGAGATGACGTCCAACCCGCTGGTGCGCAAGCTGTCCTTCACCGGCTCCACGCCCGTGGGCAAGCTGCTGATGAAGCAGAGCGCCGACACGTTGAAGAAGCTGTCGCTGGAACTGGGCGGCAACGCGCCCTTCATCGTCTTCGACGACGCCGACCTGGACGCGGCGGTGGAGGGGGCCATGGCCTCCAAATACCGCAACGCCGGCCAGACCTGCGTCTGCGCCAACCGCATCCTGGTGCAGGACGGCGTCTACGAGGCCTTCGCCGCCCGCCTGGCGGAGGCGGTGGGCCGCCTGCGCGTGGGCAACGGGGCCGACAAGGGCGTCACCACCGGCCCCCTGATCAACGCCGCCGCCGTGGAAAAGGCGGAGCGCCACATCGCCGACGCGGTGTCCAAGGGCGCCCGCGTGGCCATGGGCGGCCGCCGGCACGCCCTGGGGGGCAACTTCTTCGAGGCCACCCTGCTGCTGGACGCCACGCCGGACATGATCCTGGCGCGGGAGGAGACCTTCGGACCGGTGGCGCCGCTGTTTCGCTTCAAGGACGAGGCCGAAGCCATCCACATGGCCAACGACACCGAGTTCGGCCTGGCCGCCTACTTCTACAGCCGCGACATCGGCCGCATCTGGCGGGTGGCGGAGGCCCTGGAATACGGCATGGTCGGCATCAACGAGGGCATCATCTCCACCGAGGTGGCGCCCTTCGGCGGCGTGAAGCAGAGCGGCCTGGGCCGCGAAGGCTCCAAGTACGGCATCGAGGATTACCTGGTGGTGAAATACCTGCTGATGGGCGGCCTGAAGGCCTGAGCCCACGCGCCGCCGCTTCTGGAGGTCCCGGTCGCCGCAAGGCTGTCATGTTACGGAATTACCAGAAAATCGCCCACCTGATTACATAGGAGGTGATTTTCCGGTGGCACTTCCAGGGAATTGTGGTAGTGAAATAACCGCATAATCGATAACGGGCGGATGGCCCTGCCATCCCTGGGAAACCAAGCCAAGGCGCCATCATGGCTGAAGTGCTGCAAGTCAATCCCTTCGATTTCGTCGTTTTCGGCGGTACCGGCGATCTCGCCATGCGCAAGCTGCTGCCGGGCCTCTACTACCGGGAGCGCGACCGGCAGATGACGGACGAGAGCCGCATCATTGCCGTCAGCCGCACCGACCAGACGGTGGAGGACTTCCGGGCCACGGTTTGGGCGGCGCTGCAGCGCCACGTGCCGGCCGCCGACCTGGAAACCGCGGTGTGGGAGCGTTTCTCCGCCCGCCTGGGCTATGTGTCGCTGGACGCGACCAAGCCGGCCGGTTGGGAACCCCTGCAGACCCTGCTGAAGGGGCATGAGGACAAGGCCCGCGTCTGCTATCTGGCGACGGCCCCCAGCCTGTTCGGCGCCATCTGCCGCAACCTGGCCAGCGCCGGCCTGGTGACCGATACCTGCCGCGTGGTGCTGGAGAAGCCCATCGGCCATGACGGCAAGTCGGCCAACGCCGTGAACGAGGAGGTGGGCGCCGTCTTCCCCGAAGACCGCATCTACCGCATCGACCATTACCTGGGTAAGGAGTTGGTGCAGAACCTGATGGTCCTGCGCTTCGGCAACGCCCTGTTCGAGCCGCTGTGGAACAGCAGCTGGATCGACCATATCCAGATCACCGTCGCCGAAAGCGTGGGCGTGGAAGGCCGGGCCGAGTACTACGACAAGGCCGGCGCCCTACGCGACATGGTGCAGAACCACTTCCTGCAGTTGCTGTGCCTGGTGGCGATGGAACCGCCGGCCCATCTGTCGGGCGACCAGATCCGCAATGAGAAGATCAAGGTGCTGCGGGCCCTGCGCCCCATCACCCAGGCCGACGTGAAGGTCAAGACCGTGCGCGGCCAGTACCGCGCCGGTTCGATCAACGGCCAGCCGGTGCCGGGCTACGCCGATGAGCTGACCCGGTCCAGCAATACCGAGACCCTGGTCGCCATCAAGGCCGAGATCGAGAACTGGCGCTGGAGCGGCGTGCCCTTCTACCTGCGCACAGGGAAACGCCTGCCGGTCCGCTATTCCGAGATCGTCGTCCAGTTCAAGGACGTGCCGCACAGCGTCTTCCCCAAGGGCTCGGGCGAACTGATGGCCAACCGCCTGGTCATCCGCCTGCAGCCGGACGAGGGCGTGCAGCTGAACATCATGACCAAGGTGCCGGGCCCCGGCGGCCTGCGCCTGCGCTCCGTGCCGCTGAACCTGTCCTATGCGGAGGCCTTCAAGGACCGCTATCCCGAGGCCTATGAACGGCTGCTGATGGACGTGGTGCGGGGCAATCCGTCGCTGTTCATGCGCCGTGACGAGGTGGACGCCGCCTGGTCCTGGATCGACACCATCCTGGCCGGCTGGGAGCAGACGGACATGCGCCCGGATCCTTACGCCGCCGGCGGCTGGGGCCCCATCAGCGCTGCCCTGCTGCTGGACCGCGACGGCCGCCGCTGGCACGACCCCGAACTGTAACGGTTCGGCGGAGTTTATTCGATTTCCGCCCCCGGGGCCGGCACCGCATCGCCGGTCCCGCCGGCGCCCCCACGTTCATGGCTCATCAGCCAGGGAGGACCCCATGGCGCTACACGACACCCTGCGGCGGGTTACCGACCGCGTCATCCAGCGCAGCGCGGACAGCCGCGCCCGTTATCTGCAGCGCCTGGACGCGCAGAAGGGGCAGAGCCCGCGGCGCGGCGCGCTGGGTTGCGGCAACCTAGCCCACGGTTTCGCCGGCTGTGCCGCCGACGACAAGGCCGCGCTGGCCGGCAATCGCAAATCCAACATCGCCATCGTGTCGGCCTACAACGACATGCTGTCGGCCCATCAGCCGTTCGAGCGCTTCCCCGCCATCATCAAGAAGGCGGCGCATGAGGCGGGCGTGGTGGCCCAGTTCGCCGGCGGCGTGCCCGCCATGTGCGACGGTGTTACCCAGGGCCGCGACGGCATGGAGCTGTCGCTGTTCTCCCGCGATGTCATCGCCCAGGCCACGGCCATCGCCCTGTCGCACGACATGTTCGACGCGGCGCTGTACCTGGGCATCTGCGACAAGATCGTTCCCGGCCTGCTGATCGGCGCTTTGTCCTTCGGCCATCTGCCGGCGATCTTCGTGCCGGGCGGCCCCATGCCGTCGGGCCTGTCGAATCCGGAGAAGGCGCGCATCCGCCAGCTGTACGCGGAGGGCAAGGCCACCCGTGACGACCTGCTGGAGGCGGAGTCCAAGTCCTACCACTCCCCCGGCACCTGCACCTTCTACGGCACGGCCAATTCCAACCAGATGCTGATGGAGATCATGGGCCTGCACCTGCCGGGCGCCTCCTTCATCAATCCGAACACGGACCTGCGCGACGCCCTGACCGTGGCCGCCACCCAGCGCGCGGCCCAGTTGACGGAACAGGCGGGCAACTACACGCCCATCGGTCGCCTGGTGGATGAGCGGACCGTCGTCAACGCCATCGTGGGCCTGCTGGCCACGGGCGGGTCGACGAACCACACGCTGCACCTGGTGGCCATCGCGCGCGCCGCGGGCATCCATATCGACTGGCAGGATTTCAGCGACCTGTCGGGGGCCGTGCCCCTGCTGGCGCGGGTCTACCCCAATGGCGTCTCGGACGTGAACCATTTCCACGCCGCCGGCGGCCTGCAGTTCCTGATCAGCAGCTTGCTGGATGCCGGCCTGTTGCACGGCGACGTCGCCACGGTGGTGGACGGCACGGAACAGGGCAGCGGCCTGGACGCCTACCGCCACGAGGCCTGGCTGAAGGACGGCAAGGCCGCCTGGCGGGCCGGCACGCCCACCAGCGCCGACACCAGCATCCTGCGTCCGGCCACCGATCCGTTCGACCCGTCGGGCGGCATCCGCCTGCTGACCGGCAACGCCGGCCGCGCCATCATCAAGGTGTCGGCGGTGAAGCCGCAGCACCGTATCGTCGAGGCGCCGGCCATCGTCTTCGAAAGCCAGGATGAGATGCTGGCCGCCTTCAAGCGCGGTGAGCTGGAGCGTGACTTCATCGCCGTCGTCCGCTTCCAGGGTCCCGCCGCCAACGGCATGCCGGAACTGCATAAGCTGACGCCGCCCCTGGGCGTGCTGCAGGACAAGGGCTTCAAGGTGGCGCTGGTCACCGATGGCCGCATGTCCGGCGCGTCGGGCAAGGTGCCCGCCGCCATCCATCTGACGCCGGAAGCGCTGAAGGGCGGGTCACTTGCCCGCATCCAGACCGGCGACGTCGTGCGCCTGGATGGTGAGGCGGGCACGCTGGACATCCTGGTGGACGCGGCCGAGTTCGCCGCCCGCCCGGCTGTCACGCCCGACCTGACCGCCAACACCTGGGGGACCGGCCGCAACCTGTTCGGGGCCATGCGCGCCCATGTGACCGGTGCCGAGGACGGCGCCCATAGCTTCGGAGAGGATTTCGCATGAGTTCGCAGAGCAAGTACGGCGTGGGCGAAATCCTGGCGCTGGGCCCCGTCGTTCCCGTCCTGATCATCGAGAAGGTCGAGGACGCCCTGCCGCTGGCCGAGGCCCTGGTCGAGGGCGGCGTGCGGGTGCTGGAAGTCACCCTGCGGACCGAGGCCGCCCTGGCCGCCATCGAGATCATCGCCGCCAAGGTGCCCGACGCCGTGGTCGGCGCCGGCACGGTGGTGACGCCGGACCAGGTAGGCCGGGTCCAGGACGCCGGGTCGCGGTTCATCGTCAGCCCCGGCTGCTATCCCGCCCTGCTGGATGAGGTGCTGGCCAAGGGTGTGCCCTTCCTGCCCGGCACCGCCACCCCGTCCGAGGTCATGGCCCTGCAGGCCCGCGGCCTGCGCCATGTGAAGCTGTTCCCGGCCGAGGCGGTGGGCGGCCTGAAGCTGATCAAGTCGCTGGCCTCACCCCTGCCGGGCGTCACCTTCTGCCCCACGGGTGGGATCACCGTGAAGACGGCGCCCGATTACCTGGCCCAGCCCAACGTCGCCTGCGTCGGCGGCTCCTGGCTGACCCCGGCGGACCTGGTGGCGGCCAAGGATTGGGCCGGCATCACCAGGCTTGCGCGCGAGGCCTCGGCCCTGGGCAGGTGAGCGTTTTACAGAACAAAAGCCCCGATCGGTTTGAACACCGGTCGGGGCTTTTTTCGTTCCAGGGGATCAGTCGGCCGGGTGCTTGGCGCTCCACAGCTTCACCTTGGCGGTCTTCTCATATCCCTTGCCGTTGGGATAGCCGACCAGTTCCATCTCCGACCCCCAGGGCGACAGGAAATGCACCCAGCTCTCCCCCGCGGTGTCGCCGCTGGGCATGGTGACGGGTTCCCCGATGATCTGCAGGCCCTTGGCCTTCAGCTTGGCGGCGCCGGCCTTGACGTCGTCGGTGTAGAAGGCGATGTGCGACTGCCCCAGATCCTCGTTATTGGGGATGAGGGTCGAACCGGTCGAGTCCTTGTAGGCGAACAGTTCGATGTTCGACCCGGTGCCGCAGCGGAGCATGGCCAGCGACAGACTGGTGGCGCGGGGAGCCACGGTCTGCTTGCGGTCCGGCGACAGGGAGGTGGCCATCGGGAAGGGGCCGATGTGGGTGACGGGCACGCAGCCGAAGGTGCTGGAGAAGAACTCCTCCGCCTGTCGCAGATTCGGAACGGTGATGCCGATATGGTCGATGCCGGCGACCTTCACGTCCTGCGCATGGGCGGGGGCGCCGATGGCCAGCAGCCCGGCCACCAGGAAGGCGTTGATGAATTTCATGATGTCTCTCTTGGGGGCTTATTTGTTCAGGAAGACGCGAAGGCTGGTGATCTTGCCGTCTTCGATGGTGAAGATGTCTTCGCCGGTGATGAGGGTGGGGGCGTCGGCGGGGCCGTAGCCCCAGGTGACGCGGCCCAGGCCATGGTTGATGGCGACGGGCCTGGGCGTGAAATGGAAGCCGGGATGCGCCGCCTGCACCTTCTGGATCAGCGCCACGACATCGTCGTAGGTCCGGGCCAGGCCGCTGTAATCCGCCATCAGGAAATTCTTGGCGTAGATCGCGTCATAGGCCTGCCGGTATTTCGACATGTCGTTGCTGTTCCACAGCGCGAAATGCTTGTCGATCAGCGTCTGGGCGGCCGCGATCTCTTCATTCGTCGCCGGCGCGGTATCCAGCACCTGTGTTTGGGCCGGGGCGGCATGGGCGGCGGCGGCCGTGGAGAAGAGGGCCAGCATCAGCAGGCCGAATTTGGAGGGGATCTTCATCGCCTTGATCCTTCGCGGGGGCAACGGGCCGGTGCCCGTTTCGATCTGGACAAACCGTACCCCGGCAAGGATTGTTTGATAATGAATGGAAGTATGAAAACATTGTTTCTTATAAGAAACTATCCATGCCTACGGAAATTGACTTCGGACGTGCGTTTCGACGTATGAGACGAAGGTCTGGATCTTGGGCGATTTGAAGGGCTGCTTCTGATAGACGAGGTGGATGGGCGTGGCGCCCATCGACAGTTCGGGGAGAAGGACCGACAGTCGTCCGGCGGCGATCTCCTCCTGGCAGCTTGAGATGGGCAGCAGCGTGATGCCGGCGCCCAGGACGGCCAGCGTCTTGATCATCGAGATGTTGTTGGAGATGAACTTGACGCCCGGTTCTATCCGCAGCCGGCGCTCACCATCCTGCAGGTGCCAGACCCGCAATTCGGGCTTGGGCGCGAAGATCAGGCATTCGTGATCCCGCAGGTCGCCCGGTTCGCGCAATGGCGGCGCATGGTCGAAATAGGCCGGGCTGGCCAGCAACTGGAAAACCTCACGCCCGATGCGGCGGGACATCAGGGCGGAATTGCTCAGGTTTCCAATCCGGATCGCCACGTCGATGTTGTCCATGACGAGGTCCAGCGGCTTGTCCGTCAGGATGACCTCGAGCGTGATCTTGGGGTAGGCCTGCATGAAGCCGGCGAAGACCGGCCCCATGATGGCGGGCACGAAGTCCGCCGGGCAGGTCACACGCAAATGCCCCCGCGGTTCCGCCCCCGCCGCCTGGGCGTTTTCCGCCGCATCGCGCAGCGCGGCGAGGGAGGTGGCGCATTGTTCGTAGAACTCCGCCCCCATCTGGGTCAGTTGCAGGCTGCGCGTCGTGCGCCGGATCAGGGTGGTGCCGAGGAAGGCCTCCAACTCGCTGATCTTCTTGGAGATGGTGGACTTGGTGACGCCCAGGTCCGTGGCCGCCTTGGAAAAGCTTTGGGCTTTGATGACGGCGACGAACATCGCGACCGCGTTCAAATCCATAACGGCATCCGTTGTTCTGATATGGAAACAATATGCCTGGATTATGCGCCGATGTCGCCAGACGCCAATTCCTAAATTTTCGTGACAAATGGCGTCTGTCACAAAGTCCGCGCATCTAGGGAGCAGTGCTTAGATGCGGGGCGACATTGAAATCCACCAAGCAGATCACGATTGAGCGGGCGCAGTGGCTGGCGCTGCACGTCGTGCCGCATGAGCCGGCGCTGCGCGCCTGGCTGAAGCGCAAGGGGGGCCTGCACTGCGATGTCGACGACGTCGTGCAGGAAACCTACGCCATCCTGGCCACCAAGGCCTCGGTGGACGCCATCCTCGATCCCAAGACCTACACCTTCCAGGTCGCCCATTCCGTCATCCTGCAGCAGTTGCGCCATGCCCGCGTGGTGCCCATCACCGCCGTGGCCGACATCGGCACACTGGAGGCGGTGATGGATCAGCCGTCGCCGGAGGATACGGTGCTGGCCCGGTTCCGAGCTGGAGCATGTGCGGCGCGCCATCGAGGCCCTGCCGCGCAAGACGCGCGCCGCCTTCGTCATGCGCCGGGTGGAGGGGTTGTCGCAGCAGGAGATCGCCCGGCGCATGAACCTGTCGCAGCACACCATCCAGAAGCAGGTGGCGCGGGGCATCAAGCTGCTGCTGGCCCAATTGGGCCGGGAAGAGGCCGATGAGGACGGCGTTGCGGATCAAAAGAAGAAGACGAGGTCGGTAGAGCGTGATCACGCAGCGGCAAAGCGCAAAGTCCATTGATGAGGCGGCGGCCCGCTGGGTCGCCCGCCAGGACGCCGGTGAGTTGACCCCGGCCGAAGAAGCGGACCTGTCGGCCTGGTTGGACAGCGACATCCGCTGCGTCGGCGCGTTGGCCCGCGCCCAGGCCTATTTCGTCAGCCCGCGTATGGAATTGGCCATGCGCGTGCTGCGCCGGCCGCCAGCGCCGTCCGTGGCCCAATGGGATACGCTGCCGCGCCGCGCCCTGCTGATGGGAGCGGCCGCGTCTGTCCTGGGCGCCGCCGTTCTCGTCCGCCGCCCGCCGCCCGCCGCCGGCCGCCGCTATGCCTCCGAGGTGGGGGAGGTGCGGCGCATCCCGCTGCCCGACGGGTCCAGGATCACGCTGAACACCGACAGCGTGCTGGAGGTCGACTACCGCGAGGACAGCCGCACCATCCGCCTGCTGAAGGGTGAGGCCTATTTCGAGGTGGCCAAGAATCCTGACCGACCCTTCGTCGTCCAGGGCCCCAAGGCGCAGGCGCGGGCCGTTGGCACCGCCTATGCCGTGCGGTTGGCGGAGGAGGGGGGTGGCATGCGCGTGCAAGTGACCAGCGGCCGGGTGGCGGTGGAACTGCCGCCGCCGGCCCCGCCCGCCACGGCGTGGCAGGCGCTGGAACGGCTATGGACGCCGCCCGTCGGCGCCACCAACGGCACCCACGTCACCGCCAACCAGGAGGCGGAGGTGCGCATCGGCCACAACGCGGCGGGGGTGGAGGAGGTGCAGGTCTCCCTGCGCGACATGTCGGCGGGCGCCCTGGGGCGTAGCCTGATGTGGCGCGAGGGCCTGCTGTCCTTCGAAGGCGTGACCCTGGCGGAGGCGGCGGCCGAGTTCGCCCGCTATTCCGTGCAGAAGATCATGGTGAAGGGGGCACCGGCGCATGAGCGCATCTCCGGTCTGTTCGCCGCCACCGACCCGGCCGGCTTCGCCCGCGCCATCGCCCTGGGCCTGCGCATCAAGAGCAAGCGGGAAGGGGATGTCATCACCCTTTATAAATAAGGCTAGCATGCAGATGAATGGCCGTGACGCGAAGTCGAAACACCCGCGTCATCCAAATTAAACAATGAGAACTACAAAATATAAAAGTTTCATTACGGATGGCTTGGTTGGCTCCCCAAAATAATCTAAGGGGCGTGAGGGCGATGAACGCCCCGCGAATGGCAGTCAGACACTGATATTGCTGGGGGAGTCAGTGAGAATGTTCAAGTCTTTGCGCCCGATGCTGCTGTGCGGCGCGGCGTCCGCCGTCATCGCGTTCAGCGCGCCCGCCGTGGCCCAGACGCGCAGCTTCGACCTGCCGGCCCAGCCGGCGGTCAGCGCCATTCCGGCCTTCGCCAAGCAGGCCGGCATCCAGATCGTGGCGCCGGCGGGCCAGCTGGACGGCATCAGCACCCAGGCCATCCATGGCGAGCTGGACCGCAAGAAGGCCCTGGCCACGCTGCTGCAGGGCACGCCCCTGGTGGTGTCGTCCGATGACGGCGCCGTGGTTGTCCTGCAGGTGGGAACGCCCGCCAAGGCCCCGGTCACCGCGCCCAAGCCGCAGGCGCGCGTCAATGACGACCCGCTGGAAGAGGTGGTGGTCACCAGCTTCCGGGAAAGCCTGGCGCAGGCCAAGGCCCTGAAGCGCGAGGCCGTGGGATCGGAGGAGGTGATCGTCGCGGAAGACATCGCCGCGTTTCCCGACCTGAACCTGGCGGAATCGCTGCAGCGCGTGCCCGGCGTCACCATTAACCGCGATTCCGGCGAAGGCCGGCAGATCACCCTGCGCGGCCTGGGGCCGGACTTCACCCGCACCCAGCTGAACGGCATGGAGGTGCTGGGCAACACGGCGTCGGGCATGGACAACCGCGGCGCCGTCAGCCGCACCCGCAGCTTCGATTACAGCCTGTTCGCCTCCGAGTTGTTCGACCGCGTGACGGTGGAAAAGTCCTACGCCGCCGAGCAGGATGAGGGCGGCATCGGCGGCACGGTGGGTCTCAGCACCGCCAAGCCCTTTGACTACGACGGCTTCAAGGCCGTGTTTTCCGCCAAAGGCCAGAACAACAGCAACACCGACAGCGTGACGCCCCGCATGGTGGGCCTGCTGTCCAACCGCTGGGGCGACTTCGGCGCGCTGGTGTCGGTGGCCTACAGCACCAACGACAGCAACGAGTATGGCTACCGCAACTGGGGCTGGAGCCAGATCAAGGTGAACCCGGCCAACATCGGCCCGGGCGTCAGCGCCGCCGACGCCGCCAAGATGGAGTCCGGCACCATCTACGCGCCACAGGCCGACACCTATTCCACCTGGTTCGACCACCGCACCCGCCTCGGCAGTACGCTGGCCCTGCAATATGAGCCGGAGAGCGGCCTGAAGCTGGGCTTTGACGCCCTGTATAGCCGCCTGACCAACGACCGCAAGGACTACGCCATGGCGGCGGGCGGCACCAACGCCCTGACCGGCAACGTGTCGGGCACCCAGGTGCTGCAGTCGGCCGTCATCCAGGGCAACACCCTGGTGGCCGCCAACTACACCGGCGTGGACATGCGCAACGAGTACAACACCGAAAGCGACAGCACCGACTTCTATCAGACGGTGCTGCACGGGTCCGACCAGATCACCGACCGGCTGCTGGTGAAGGGGATGGTGGGCTACTCCCGCTCCGACTACGAGCTGCCCTACTTCGACAAGGTGTTCCTGGAGGCGAAGAACCAGGGCATCGGCTTCGACGACCGCACCACCATGCCGGTCAACACCTACAGCTTCAACACCACCGACCCGTCGCTGTGGAACCTCATGCGCCTGGACACCCAGGCCAACAAGATCGTCAATTCCTACAAGAACGCCAAGCTGGACTTCGAATACGCGCTGAGCGACAGCTCCACCATCAAGACCGGCTTCGAATACAAGCGCTTCGAGGATGAAGGCGCGCAGTACAACAACAAGGTCTTCTACAACGTCCCGGCGGACAGGGCGGTCCCGGCCAGCACCAAGTATACGGTGCCCTACGACACCCTGGTGCCCTACGTCGTCGGCGACGTGGACGCCATCTACAAGCTGATCGGCCAGACGCGGGACATTGAAAACGCCAAGTTCCTGTCGCCGGGCTCGGACTACCATGTCACGGAAGACACCAAGGGCGGCTATATCCAGTACGACCTGGACACGGACGTCATGGAGCGGCGGCTGAAGGCCAATGTCGGCCTGCGCTACTACTCCACCGACCTGACCTCCGCCGGCTCGGTCAATTCCGGCGGCGTGCTGCAGCCGGTGACGGTGCCGCACACTTACAGTGGCGTCCTGCCGGCCGCCAACCTGGCTTATTTCGTGGAGCCCGATCTGGTGGCGCGCCTCAGCGCCAACCGCAACATCAGCCGCCCGGCCCTGTCCGACCTGCAGGCCGCCGGCACCATCACCACCGCCCCCTTCGGCGGCAGCCTGACCATCGGCAACCCGGACCTGAAGCCCTTCACCGCCGACGCGGTGGAAGGCGCGCTGGAATACTACGACGGCAAGGTCGGCTTCGTATCCATCGGCGCCTTTTACAAGAAGCTGAACTCCTTCATCAGCGCCACCACGGTGACGGAGCCGTATTCCGCCACCGGCTATCCGCTGTCCTTCCTGCTGCCGGGGCAGACGGGCGCCACGCCCTACAACGTTTCCCAGCCGGTGAACGTCTCCGGCGCCAGCATCAAGGGCGTGGAAGTGGCGGTTCAGCGCGACTTCGACTTTCTGCCGGCTCCCTTCAACCACCTGGGCATGGTCGCCAACGGCACCTTCGCCGACGGCAGTTCGCCCGCCATCATCAACGGCAAGTCATACGACCTGCCGCTGGTCAACCTGTCGCGCTTCTCGGCCAACGCCACGCTGTACTACGAGACCGAAACCTGGGGCGTGCGCATCTCAGAGGCCTACCGCAGCCAGTACCTGGACAGCATCGGCGGCAACGGCAACGTGGGTGAGGCCTATGAGCCGACCAACAACGTCGACTTCTCCGCCCACTACAACGTCACCCCGCACATCAAGGTGACGCTGGAGGGCCTGAACCTGACCGATGAGCACATCGTGCAGTTCACCGACCTGACCGCCCATCGCATCGAGGTGAACACTTCCAGCGGCCGCACCTTCCTGTGGGGCGTGACCTGCGAGTTCTAAACTCTGGAACCAATCTGGCAGTTTGGTTCATGAGGGGCGTCGGCGGGTAACCGCCGGCGTCCTTTTCCCGTCGCGCAGGGTGGCTTCGCGGCATCGGGGACACTTGCCGCCGCACCGGTCCCCCGGCACAGTGCGGGACATGACCGACCCCGCGCCCCTGCACCTGACGCTCGACGACGACGGCATCGCCTACGCCACGCTGGACGCGCCCGGCCGCGCCAACCTGCTGGATGACACCCTGATCGCGGCGCTGGACGAACTGGCCGCCGTCCTGGAGGACCGGGAGGAGGTGCGCGGCCTGGTCATCGCCTCGGCCAAGGGGCATTTCCTGCTGGGGCGGGAGCCGCTGGGCCTGCTGGCCCTGGCGGATGCGGCCCCTGGCCTGTCCGACGACGCGCTGCTGGCCGCGATCGCCCCCTATGGTGACGTCCTGCGGCGGCTGGAGGGGACGGCCAAGCCCATCGCGGCGGCGCTCAGCGGCTCCGCCCTGGGGCCCGGGCTGGAACTGGCGCTGGCCTGCGGCTACCGCGTGTCCACCGACCACCCCGCCGCGCAATTCGGCTTTCCCGACCAGCGCCTGGGCCTGATGCCCATGGCCGGCGGCACCCAGCGCCTGCCCCGCCTGCTGGGCTGGGTGGGGGCGCACGACCTGCTGTCCGGCGGCCATATGGTGACGGCGCCGGCGGCGCTGGAGTTGAAGCTGGTGAACGAAGTGGTTCCGGCCAGCCACGTGCGCAGCGCCGCCAAGGCGTGGGTGCGCGCCCGGCTGGGCAACGTGGTGGAGGCGCCCTTCATCGTCGGGCAGAAGCGCAAGCCCATCGCCGTGGCCTCCGCCACCGCCGCCATCGAGACGGCGGTCAGCCAGGGCCTGGGCCTGTCGCTCGACGAGGGCCTGGCCCTGGAGCGGGCGCTGGCCGCCGGCCTGCTGCGCCGGGGGGAGGTGGCGGCCCTGGTCCGCACCCTGGTGGTGGCGAAGGGGGAGGCGGACAAGGCCGCCTGGCGGCCGGCCCTGCCGGCGGCGGAATTGTCGCGCGTGGCCGTGCTGGGCCGGGGGCCGGCGGCCGACGCCGTGGCCCTGGCGGCCCGCCGCGCCGGACTGGACGTGCATGCCGTGGCCGATGCCGAAGGCTTGGACGACCTGACGCCCGCCAGGCTGGGTGAGCGCAAGATCGAAATTCTGTTCGACGCCAGCCGCGAGGATGTGGCGGCCAAGCGCGCCCTGCTGGCGAAGGCCGAGGCGGCGCTGGGCGAGGACGCGTTGCTGGTGCTGACCGGGCCGCGCCTGCGCGTCGGCGCCGTGGCGCAGGGCCTCGCCTGGCCCGACCGCCTAGTGGGCTTGTACCTGCCGGCCGATGGCGGGGTGGCGGAGGTGGTGGCGGGGCCCGCCACCTCGGCGCCCGCTCTGTCCATCGCCGTGGATGCCGCGCGGCGCCTGGGCCGCACGCCCTTCCGGGTGGAGGATGGCGAGGGCCGTTTCCTGGCCCGGCTGACCGCCGCCTATTTCCGCGCCGCCCTGGACGTCGGGCCCACGGTGGGGGCCGCCGACGTTGACGCCGCCGCCCGCGCCGCCGGCCTGGCGGAGGGCCCCTGGGCCCTGGCCCGTCGGCTGGGCTACGCCACGGTGACGAATCTTGTGGGGGAGGAGGGGGCCGTGGGCGTGCTGGCGGCCCTGAAGCGTCCGCCCGACGATCCCGCCCCGGCGGACACGGGCCCGCGCCTAATGGCGGCCGTACGGACCGCCATGGTGACGGCCTTGGCCGAGGGCGTGGTGAACGACGCCGTCGCCGCCGACCTGATGGCCGTGCTGGGCTTCGGCTGGCCCGCCGCCACCGGCGGCCCCCTGGGCAGCTTCGCCCGGCGTTAATCAATCCCCTCAAGAAACAGGAAGGGCCGAGCGAACGTGTCACCCGGCCCCGCTTGTTCAGCCTTTGGCCCGGCGCTTACGCGGCGCGGCGGCGGCTGTAGAGGAAATAGACGAAGAAGCCGATGACCATCCAGATGACCAGACGCAGCCAGGTGTCGCCGGGCAGGCCATACATCAGGTAGCCGCAAACCAGCACGCCCAGGGGGCAGACCAGCCAGAAGAGCGGTGTCTTGAACGGACGCGCCATGGCCGGCTGGGTGATGCGCAGCACCAGCACGCAGCCGCAGACGATGGCGAAGGCCAGCAGCGTGCCGATGGAAACCAGCTCACCCAGGATGTCGATGGGGAACAGGCCGGCCAGCAGGGCGGCCAGCACGCCGGTCACCACCGTGGCCACGTGCGGTGTGCGGTAGGTGGGGTGCACCTTGCTCAGCACCGGCGGCAGCAGCTTGTCGCGCGACATGGCGTACAGCACGCGGCTTTGGCCCAGCATCATGACCAGCATGACGGTGGTCAGGCCGGCCACGGCGCCGATGTCCACCGGCAGGGCCAGCCAATGCAACTGCCGCACCGCCTCGATGGCGATGACCACGGGGTGTGGCACGTTCAGCTCGGTGTAGGGCACCAGGCCGGTCAGCACCAGCGACATCAGGATGTACAGCACGGTGCAGAACGCCAGGGATCCCAGGATGCCGATAGGCATGTCCCGCTGCGGCCGCACCGCTTCCTGCGCGGTGGTGGAAACGGCGTCGAAGCCGATGTAGGCGAAGAAGATCACGCCGGCGCCACGCAGCACGCCGCCCCAGCCGTAGTGGGCGCCCTTGTCGTCGACCACCTCGGCCGGGATCAGGGGCGACCAGTGGGCGGGCACCACGTAGAACAGGCCGAAGCCGATGACCAGGAACACCACCAGCAGCTTCAGCAGGACGATGATGCCGTTGACCCGGGCGGAATTGCGGATGCCGACGTAGAGCAGCAGGGTGATGAGGCCAACCATGAGCACGGCCGGCAGGTTCAGCACGGCGCCCGTGGTCTGGAAATGGAAGCCGTCCTTCACCGTCAGCGGGGCGGAGGTCAGCGCCTCCGGTATGACGATGCCCACCTGTTTCAGCAGGTTGACGAAATAGCCCGACCATCCGACGGCCACGGTGCCCGACGCGAACAGGTATTCCAGCGCCAGGTCCCAGCCGATGATCCAGGCCAGGAACTGGCCTACCGTGACATAGGCGTAGGTGTAGGCGCTGCCGGCCACCGGCACCATGGCCGAGAACTCGGCATAGCACAGGCCGGCGAACAGGCAGGCGGTGGCCGCCAGCACGAAGGACAGGACGATGCCGGGGCCGGCGTACTGGGCGGCGGCGGAGCCGGTCAGGACGAAGATGCCGGCGCCGATGATGGCGCCGATGCCCAGCGCGGTCAGGTTCCAGGCGTTCAGGCTGCGTGCCAGGGTCGGGCGGCTTTCATCGCCGTCACCGTCGGCGCTGGCCTCCTCGATAGTCTTTTTCGTCCAAAGGCTCAAAACCACCTCTCCCGTATCTCTGCCCGACCGGCCGGCGGGCGGTTGGCGCCCAGGCACGACCGGCATGATGTGATGCCCCGCGTATTGCTTGCCCGCGCGTCGCTTGCCGCGCATTGCTTGCATGTCGATGTACCGCGCTGGCGGGGGCGCTGTCACCTTAAACGGCGGCCAAAAATGTTGATGGGCTAAGCTTTTCCGGAAGCGGCCCTCCGCCGACAGGTTTATGCGCGTTCCCGACCCTGGTGGACGGGTTCGCCATCTCCTGTCCAGGTGGCCTAGTCATTTCGTGCGCATCGGCGCACCAACGGGATGGGTTCGGTTTCGAAACAATTTCCGCGAATTGACACCCGGGGCCCCGCCGCCGGAAGATCACCCCCGCCTGTACCGGTCCACGCTCCCGCCCGGCGGTCGCCTTGTCCGTCCCGCCTTCTCCCCGAGTCCCCTGTGGAAGGGGGCCCCCCTGACCCTATGCGGATGCGCGCCTTATAGGTTTGGGAAGGCCTGGGTACGCCTGATACCATCCCTGGTGCCGGACGGTGTTCCGGGCCCCGCCTTCTGGAGTTTCCCTGTCTTGCGTGCCGACGCGCCCAATCCTTGGAAGAAGCAGCCCGACAAGGGCCAGCTCTATACCCGCATCATCGGGGACATCCGCCAGCTGGAGCAGTCGGTGGCGGCGCTGCAGCGCACCTGCCAGATGGTGGCGCAGACCAAGGAGCTGAACGCCTTCCGCAAGCTGTGGGTGGAGGTGGGCGACACCCTGTCCTTCATCACCGTGCTGGCGTCGCGCGGCGAAAGCCTGGATGAGAGCAAGCGCCCCGCCACCCTGATCCGTCTGGCCCAATTGCGCCAGACGGTGACGGAACTGCACATCCGCTCGGTCGAGCCCGTGCTGCAGGCCATGGTCGACAAGGCGGAGCCCATGGGCCTGGGCACCGGCTACGTCATGGAAAAGTGGGTGACCCACATGGACATGACGGCGCAGGACGTGGCGCAGGCGGTCGCCGATCTGGAGCGGCTGCACGTCGATGTGCGTCACGCCGCCGAATTGGCCGAGGCCGTGCCGGCGGGGGAGGCGGCGACCCCCTTGCTGAAGCTGGACGCGGTGGAGGCTTCCTATGAGGCGGCCATGGCCGGCTATGGCCGCCTGACCGGCGCCATCGCCCGGTCGCGCGCGCTGGCACAAATCATCGTCCAGTCGGCTCCGGTCCTGCGCGACTTCACGAACGACAGGCAGGAACAGACGGTGAGGGCCTATCTGCGCGGTCCCGGCGATGTCGGCGCCCTGCCGGCGCCTGGCGGCGGGCCGGCGACCGGCACGCTGTACCTGACCCGCAAGGAAGGGAAGCTGTACGTCGATCCCGACCTGTCGTCGGACGCGGTGAAGTCATTGCGGGGCGGTGGCTATATGGAAGACCTGTCCAAACGCGTTGATCTGCCGCGCCACAAGCTGACCACCCTGCTGGCCGGCCGCGACGGCATCAATTTCACCTTCCTGTCCAAGCTGAAGGCGGGGGTCGAGGGCGTCACCGGCGCCAACGGCGTGAAGGTCGAGGTCCTGCAGGCCTGAAATCAGCGGGGGACGGCGCGACGCTTCCCCCATTGCCATCGCCGTCCAGGTCTGCCCCTATGCCAGGGCACCGTGAGGTACCGATGGCGAAACCCGTGAGCGTCCCTTTCTCCACCAGCGACACCGATCCCCTGGCCGGCGTGGACAACCCGCTGGCCTTGGACCGGCAGCTGTGCTTCGCCCTCTATCAGGCGACCAACCGCATCACCCGCGCCTACCGCCCCCTGCTGGAGGCGCTGGGCCTGACCTATCCGCAGTATCTGGCGCTGATGGTGCTGTGGGAGGGGGCGCCCATGACGGTGGGGGACATGGGCGGCCGCCTGGATCTGGACTCCGGCACCCTGACGCCCCTGCTGAAGCGCATGGAGGCGGCGGGCCTGGTGGCGCGGCGGCGCGACCAGGCGGACGAGCGCCGCGTGCTGGTCGACCTGACCCCCGCCGCCTGGGCGCTGCGTGACAAGGCGCTGTCCATCCCCGGCGCCATGCTGTGCCGTTTCCCCGTGCCGCTGGACGAGGTGGCGGACCTGCGCGACCGCCTGCATCAGCTTGCCGCCGCCCTGGGCGAGGGCTGAAGACTTATACGCGCGGCATTTGATCGTGACCACTCAAACGCCCCCCAGGTGCCGGGCGCCAGCATCCGCTGGCTCGTGTCTTGGCTATCCTCGCTCCGCTCCCGCGGTGCTCGCTCCGGCGGACGCGGTCGCGTCCTACAACGGCACGAGTCACAATCCCGTGCCGTTGTATTACGTCACGGGGACCAACCTGATCTCGAACAGCTTGGGCCAGCGCTTGCCGGTCACGAACAGCCGGTCGCCCTTGGCGTCGTAGGCGATACCGTTCAGCACGTTGTCGATGTTCTGTGTCCGGCCCGAGAGGGACTCCAGCGGGGCCAGGTCGATCCAGCCGGTGACGGCGCCGGTGGCCGGGTTGATGCGGGCGATCAGGTTGGTCTGCCAGATGTTGGCCAGGATCTCGCCCTTCACGAACTCCAGCTCATTCAGGTTGCGGATGGGATAGCCGTTGTCGGTGACGGTGATGCGCCCCGTTTCCGCCAGCGTCTCCGGGTCCAGGAAGCGCAGCTCCGGCGTGCCGTCGCTCATGATCAGGCGGTGGCCGTCCTGGGTCAGGGCCCAGCCTTCGCCCCGGTAATGGAACTCCTGCCGCGCCTTGAAATCGCCCAGGCCATAGACGAAGCCGATTTCCGTGCGATAGGTCAGCTGCACCAGCCGGTCCTTCCAGTTGACGATGCCCTCGCCGAAGTACTGGGGGTTCAGCTCCCGGCTCTGCACCACCTTGCCGGTGACGAGATCCACCTTGCGGATGGTGGAGTGCTGTTCCAGCCCCGTGCTCTCGTAGAGGAAACCGTCGAGGTAGAAGAGGCCTTCGGTGAAGGCCTGCGGATCGTGCGGGTAGGTGTGCACAACCTCCACCCCGTATTTCCGCGGCGCCTGTTGGGCGTGCGCGGTGAGCGGCAGGACGGCCAGGACAAGACCCGACAGCAGGGCGCGAAAACGGGGCAGGGGCATGGGACTCGGGCTCACGCGGCGGGCGGGGAAGCTTTATAACGGATGGGGCCGGGTTGGTCGGCGGTCACGGCGCCGCAGGCTCGTCGGAATTCGTCGCTTCGGCCAGCGGATCCGGCGGTTCTTCCGACGGGGTCTCGCCATCGGCGGGGGTTTCCGGCTTCAAACCCTGGCCCGTGACCTCGATGCCCCATTCCTCCACCAGGGCCTGGCGCTGCTCGTCCAGCTCCCGGATCCTGGCCTGGTCGCGGGCCACGGCCCAGCCGGCCACCAGGGGCGGGATGCCGAAATACAGCAGCCAGCCCACGCCGGCGGCTGAATACATGACCAGCCAGGTCACCGGCTGCACCAACAGGCTGGCGGCATAGTCCATGGTGTGGCCGTGCTGCCAAAGCTGGATGCAGAAGGGCATGACGCCGCAGAGGTTCAGGCCCCCGACGGTGACCGCCGCCGGCCGGTCCGGATCGCGGTCGACGATCCAGGCCACGAGGGTGGGCACCATGCCGATGACGGTCAGCACCGAGGTCGGCAGGACCAACGCGCCCAGGGGCAGCAGCAGCACGGCGGCGGCCAGCAGGCCGCCATAGCTGCGGCGACGGGGGGATGAGGCGCTGTTCATGACACCACCCTGGCTCACTTCACGCCCGCCATCAAGGTGACGATCAAGGCCAGGCCGGCGAGGGAGATGCCGCTGGCCACCATGGCGGCCACCCGCTTGCCCCGGCCGACCGCCACGTCGCTGCGGTCGCCCAGCGTCTCCTCGATCTTGTTGATGCGGGCCGTCAGGCTTTCATGCCGGCGCATGGCGTCCAGAAAGCCGTGATGGTCCTGGGTCAGGGCCTTGGGGTCGTCGACGATGCTGAGCAAGGCGTCCAGCACGCCCTCGCGCGCCGCCTTCTGCGCCGCCACGCGTACCTCCTCGCGCTTTTTCAGGTTGCGGAAGCGCTTGAACGACGGGTCCAGGATGCCGGTCATCCACAGGGCCAGGCCCGGTACCTTGGGCGGGCCCGCCCGGCGCTGGGTGTCGGCCAGGATGGCCAGCACGCCCACCGGCCGCCGCGCCGTCTCCGCCGCCAGCGTGGCCAGCAGGCGCTCGTTCAGCTTGGGATTGCGGGTGGCGATGAAGGCGGCGACGTGCCGGTCCATGGGGTCGCGCCCCGGCCCCGCGCTGGCCCCGGCGGCGTCCAGCGCCGCCATAAGGTCGCCCAGGGTGAGGGGATAATGGTCGGCAACCGCCGGGCTGAGGCAGGGCGCCACCGGGTTCAAGCCGTAGAGCGCCCGCTCGATACCGAATCCGGGGCTGGTGTTCTCCAGCACGGCGCGGACGGCGTCGAACTGCTGGATCATCAGCACCTGCTCGGCCTTGTATTCGGACTGCACGCTGATCCAGAAGGCCGGCAGCTGGCCCACGATCATTTCCGCCAGGGCTTGCCCGCCCTCGCCGGTGGCCAGCGCTTCCGCCAGCGCGGTGCCGAATCCGTCGGGCATGATGGCCCGGCCCTTGTAGCGCAACGGACCGGGCGGATCGAGGGCGGTGCAGACACGCGCCACCAGCCGTTCCTCCACGTTCGAGGCGCGGCCGCCGGACGTGGCGCTGCGCACGGCGTTGGCCACCGCCTCCGCCCGGGGCTCGTCGTTCAGGGAACGGCGCAGCCAGCGGTCCAGCTCCCCCGCTCGATCACCTGGGCGGCGGCGATGGGCGACTTGGAAAAGGCCCAGGCGGCGCCGCGCACGTGCCAGATCTCCCGGCCCTGGAACTCCATGGGCCGGGGGGCGCGCTTGGGCAGCTGCGCCTGCTTGGGGCTGAGGCGCCGGCCCTGCATCCACATGTCCAGGTCGTTCAGGGTCCAGCGCTGGCGGGCGTCGTCGGTGATGAGGCCGCGCAGCGGCTCCACCAGCGACTGGGGGATGCGCGTGCCGCTGGTCAGGGCCGAATAGGTGCCCTTGTCCATGCGGGCCTGCAGCAGCGTCTGGTCGTCCAGCCCCCGGCCAGGCGTGCGGCCCAGATAGAGCGACAGCAGGGTGACGCCCAGGGCGTAGAGGTCGTCGGCGATGGTGCCGTTACCCCGGCCGGAGCGGTCGGCCAGGGCCCGGTCCAGCGGCTCGAACACCAGGGGCTGGGCATAGCCGGGCGGCAGGCTGACGCAATCGCCCAGCACGACGGCGGCGGCGGCGGACTCGCGGATGAACAGGTTGGTGGGGTTGAGGGCGCCGCAGCTCAGGCTGCGCTGGGCGATGTCACGCAGCACGGCGGTCAGCTGCGGCAGGACCACCCGCACCAGGGCGTCGTCGGCGATGCCCTCGATGACATCGTCCAGCCGCTCCATGATGCGGCGGCCGGACGGGCGCTCGAAGACGCAGACGAAGCGCCGGCGGTGCTCCGGCGACCAGTCGACCACCCCCCAATCCATGAGATGCAGCAGGTTGTTGTTCTCGATGGCACGAAAGCTGCTCATCGCCTCGATGCGGGGCGGCACCGGCTGCTCGCAGACGATGGCGAACAGTTCCGTCTTCTTCTCCCGCACGCGGTGGGCCAGGTAGGCGCGGCCGCCGGGCGTGTCGAAGGCGGGCAGGGGCGCGCTGGGCTGGATCTCCGCCCGTCCCCCAGATCGACGGGGCCCAGGTCAGGAACCGGGAACTCTCTGTCTGCCGCCGCCATAACACCCCGTCCGGCCGGCGCCCCGCCGGCCCTGTCATCCCGGCCGCGTGCACGACCCCATCCTGGTGATCATGCCCGATCGGGGTGGGGGCGAACAAGACGGCCGGCCGGAATAGACAATCGGATCAAAGCGATTGGCCAGATGGTTGCGGAAATCTAGGCGGAATGGCAATTCAAGGTGTGGGGCGGGACGGCCTGGGCGCCGGGTCGCGGTTCCGCCCGGCGCGCCCAAGGATTGCGATGGATCAATCCGCCGGGCCTGGCGCCTGGCGCATGATGTCTGGCATGTATCGTCCGGTGGCAACATCGTTGCCTTGGCGAATCGCGGTATTGATTTCCGCCCACATGGCCGCAGAATTGGGGCCTTATTGATCAGGATGCCTTTCGATGCTTTTTTCAAGCGATGAGTTCCCCGGCGACGCGCCGGCCCCGTCGGGCCCAGGCGCTTTCGCCGTGGAACGTCGCTGGGCGCCGTTGGTGCTGGTGGTCGCGCTGGCCGGCCTGTCGTTCGCGGGACTGTTCGCGGCCGGCCTGGGCCGGGAATCCGGCATGGGCACCCCCATGGTCATGGCCCTGGGCGCCCTGGGCATAGTCGCCGGCCTGACGCTGGCGGCCCTGGTGCACGGCCGGGTGCGCCGGCATGAGTCCCTGCGTAGCCTGGTGCGCCAGCGGACCTGGGAGCTGGAGCAGGCCCGCACCCTGGCGGAGGAGCAGGCGGCCGCCCTGGCGCTCAGCAATCGCGACCTGCGCGTGGCCGCCCGGGTGATCGAGCACAGCGTCGACGGCATCATCGTCACCGACGCCGGGAACCGCATCATCCTGGTCAACCGCGCCTTCACCGACATCTCGGGCTACAGCGCCGAAGAGGTCCTGGGCCAGGATCCGGGCCTGCTGAATTCCGGCCGCCAGGGCCCGGAATTCTACCGCGTCATGTGGCGGGCGCTGCGGGATGAGGGCGCCTGGGCCGGGGAGATCTGGAACCGCCGCAAGGACGGCACCGTCTACCCGGAATGGCTGCGCATCACCCTGTTGCGGGACGAGGATGGCGCCGTCAGCCACCATATCGCCGTCTTCAGCGACCTGACCGCCAAGAAGGAGGCGGAGGAGCGGAACCGCCATCTGGCCTTCCATGACGCGTTGACGGGCCTGGCCAACCGAGCCCTGCTGATCGGACGGGTGCGCCTGGCGCTGGCCAACGCCAAGCGGACGGGGGAGCCGGTGGCCCTGCTGCTGCTGGATCTGGACCATTTCAAGCTGCTGAACGACACCCGCGGCCACCCCACCGGCGACGCCGCCATCGTGGCGGCGGGGAACGTATCCGCCGCACCGTGCGGCCGGGAGACACCGTGGCCCGGCTGGGCGGGGATGAGTTCGCCGTCATCCTCACCGGCGCCTCCCTGGCCGGCCCGGCGCTGACCGGTTCCGACGCGCGGGAGGAGGCGCGGGCCGCCGTGGCCCAGGTGGCGGGCCGGCTGGTGACCGCCTTCCAGCATCCCCTGACGCTTGAAGGGAGGGGCGGGGGCGAGGTGCGCCTGGCCTGTTCCGTTGGCGTGGCCTTGGCCCCAGGCGACGGCGACACCTGGGAGGCGCTGCTGCGCCATGCCGACGTGGCGCTCTATGCCGCCAAGCATGCCGGCCGCGACCGCTATCACTTCTTCACGCCGGAGATCGGCGACCGGGTGCGTGACCGCACCTGGATCGAGGAGGGCTTGCGCGTTTCCCTGGGCGTGGCCACCGGGGCGGGCGGCGAGGGCGTCGTGGAGGGCTTCACCTTGGCTTTCCAGCCGCAGTACCGCCCGGCGCCGGCCGGTGTGGGCGGGACCCTGATGGGGGCGGAGGCGCTGGTGCGCTGGAACCATCCGGAGGATTTGAGCCCCGTCTCGCCCGCCCGCTTCATCCCGGTGGCGGAGGAGACGGGCCTGATCGTGCCGCTGGGCGACTGGGTGTTCCGCACCGCCTGCCGCACCGCGCGCAGGGTGCGGGAACAGGGCGTCGCCGGTTTCAAGATGGCGGTCAACCTGTCGGCCGTGCAGCTGCGCGACAAGGGCTGCGGCGACCGCCTGCTGCAGATACTGACGGAGGAGGGCTGCGCCCCCGGCGACATCGCGCTGGAGATCACGGAAAGCGCCCTGATGGGCGATGCCGAGGGCAACCTCCAGGCGGTGCACGACCTGCGCGCCAACGGATTCCGCTTCGCCATCGACGATTTCGGGACCGGCTATTCCTCGCTGGCCTACCTGCGCAAGTTCGCGGCGGCCTATGTGAAGATCGACAAGTCCTTCGTCGATGGGCTGCCCGACGACGACGCCAGCCGCCAGATCGTGGCCGCCGTCATCGCCATGGCCCACCACCTGGGCCTGGAAACCATCGCCGAAGGCATCGAGACCGAGGCCCAGCTGGATTGCCTGCGCGAACTGGGCTGCGACATCATCCAGGGCTATCTGCTGGGCCGCCCTATGCCGGAGGCGCAGCTTATGGCCCTGCTGGAGCCGGTGGCGGTGCCGGCCTAATTCGCGAGATCCACGCCCGCCTTCCAGTCCGTGCCCGCCTTGTAGATGCCCAGGCGCTTCATCTCGGTGGTGAAGCTGTCCCATCGGGCGGCGGTCATGCGGCCGATGGCGTCGGCGGCGGCCGGTGTGCCCTCCACGATGCCGTCGTCCAGCAGGGCCTTGCGGCCATAGGCCAGGGTCTCGGCGTCCATGTCGGGGTTGGATTTGCGGATCAGGGCGTCGGCGGCGTCCGCGTCGCCGTGCAGGTAACGGCGCCAGCCTTCCGCCGTGGCGGCGACGAAGGCCTTCACCGCCGCCGGATGCTGGTCGATATAGGCCTGGTTGAACATCACCAGGCCGCTGTAGCCGTCATAGCCCTGGTCGGCCAGCAGGAAGACCTTCACGTCCGCGCCGGCCTTCTTCGCGATCAGCGGCTCGCTGGTGGCGTAGCCCTGGGCCGCCGCGGCGGGGGTGGTGAGGAAGGGCGCCAGGTTGCCGGTGTAGCGGCGGATCTGGCTGTCCTCGAACGGGTACTTGCTCTTCAGCCAGCGCCACAGGGTGTTGATGCTGGGGTCGCCCAGGAAGACGGGGCGACCCTTCAGGTCCGCCAGGCTGCTGGTGTTCCGGGCGTGGGCCATAAGGATCGTGGGGTCCTTCTGGAACATGGAGGCCACCGCCTTCACCTTGGCGCCGGCCTCCACCAGGTTCAGCACGTAGAAGGCGTTGGAGCCGATGGTGCCGTCGATCTTGCCGGCGGCCAGCATCTGCTGCGCGCTCATCACCGGGCCGCCAGGCACGATGGTCACGTCCAGCCCGGCCTTCTGGTACAGGCCCTCGGCCACCGCCTGGAAATAGCCGCCGTGCTCCGCCTCCGCCTGCCAATCCAGCATGAACACCAGCTTCTCCGCGGCACGGGCCGGGTGGCTCAGGGCCGGGGCGGTCAGCAGGGCGGCCAGCGCCAGGCCGGCCTTCAGGAAAGCGCGGCGGACGGGACGGGCAGGCATGGAGGTTCCCTCATCGTCTGGGGATTGGTTAACGGGGCAGAGCATACCCACAGCGCCCGGAGGACGGAAGCGTGGGCGGCGGCAATGGATGTTGCGCGGGGGGAAGGGGGACCTATAAGACTCAAAGGACCGTTTCAACGTATCGCCGGAAAGCCGTTCCCGCCCATGCCGTGCCGCCTGTTCCACCCCCTGGTCGCCCCCTTCCGTGCCGGTGTCCGGTCATGAGCCGCTGGCTGCTGGTGACGGGTGGGGCCAAGCGCCTGGGGCGCCTCATTGCGCTGACGGCGGCGGGGGCGGGCTGGGATGTGGCCCTGCACTGCAACGCCTCGGTGGACGCCGCGACGGCCACGGCGGAGGAGGTGCGGGCGCTGGGCCGCCAGGCCCTGGTGGTGCGGGCCGATCTGGCCGACCCCGCCCAGGTGGAAACCCTGGTGGCGCGCACGGCCGCCGCCGCCGGCCGGCCCTTGCAGGGCTTGGTCAACTCCGCCTCCCTCTTCGAATGGGACGATGCCGCCAGCCTGACGGCGCAGGGTTTCCTAGCGCACCAGACGGTCAACACCCTGGCGCCGGTGCTGCTGATCCGCGCCCTGCACCAGGGGTTGTCCCATGGGCACGAGGTGGGGCAGCGGGGGGCGGTGGTCAATATCCTGGATTTCAAGCTGGCGAATCCCAACCCGGACCACCTGTCCTACACCCTGTCCAAATACGCCCTGGCCGGCGCCTCACGCCTGCTGGCGCGGTCCCTGGCACCCACGGTGCGGGTCAACACCGTGTCCCCCGGCTACGTCCTGCCGGCCCCCGGCCAGGATGAGGCGGAATTCCAGCGCCTGAGCCGCCGCAATCCCCTGGACCGCGTGCCTGACGCGCAGCAGGTGGCCGACGCCGTGGTCTTCCTGCTGAACCATGACACCATCACCGACCAGGACATCGCGGTCGACTGCGGCCTGCGCTTCCTGAACCTGGCGCGCGACGTCGGCCTGGCCTGAGGGCCGCCGATCACCGAACCGACATGCTTTGGAGAGGAGGACGGATGGTGGGCGCGGTAGGGATTGAACCTACGACCCCCGCCGTGTGAAGGCGATGCTCTCCCGCTGAGCTACGCGCCCATCCGTTCAACTGTAAGCAACATCAGTGCGTTACGGGGCGGGGTATAGAGGGATCGGGCCGCCGACACAAGCGTTTTTCGATGTTCACTGTGACATAGGTGTGACGCGCTGGGGGCATCGTTGCGACCGTCGCCTTGCAAGCCATTGGAACACCAGGAAAGGCAGGCGTAGGGCCGCTGATGGGGCCGAACACCACAACCGCAGGGAGGGTGCTTTTAGCAGCCTCACGGGGGCCTCCGCCGGACGGCACTGTGACAAAAGGGCGAAACGGTCGCACGGCGGGGGTCGTTTATGGCGCGAGACGCTTGCCCCGCAGTTGGGCCACACCAAGCCGCCCAAGGTCATGAGCGGCCATTGTTGGGGGTAACGAAACGTTATCCCATGGCACGCGCTGGTGCCCGCCTTGACGACGATGAAAAGATGACCCTCGACAATACCGAGGGTTTCGCAGCCGCCCAGCTAGGCGACGCCAACCCTGGAAAGGCTGTCCGGGATCACTGCTAGGGTGGTCTAAAACGGACCCCCCTTCAGGCCCCTTGCGGGCCCGTCTGGACGACGTCGAAAAAGATGGCGTCGCTTTAACCGACACCCTAGGCGTCCTTAAGGTGAGCACCACGTTCGCCGAGGAACTTCCCGCCAATGTCTGACCTAATACCCTTCAATTTCGAGGACCACCTGGTTCGCGTGATCAAGCGCGAGGGGGAGCCTTGGTTTGTCCTGGCGGATGTCTGCCGGGTCCTGGAAATTGCCAACCCGTCCCACGCAGCCACGCGGCTGGACGACGACGAAAAGACGACCCTAGCTAATAGCGAGGGTCGGGCCGGAAGCGGCGCCCAGGCGTTCACCATCATCAACGAAAGCGGCCTCTACAGCCTGGTGCTGACCAGCCGCAAGCCCGCCGCCAAACGCTTCAAGAAGTGGGCCACCGGCGAGGTTTTCCCCGCGATCCGCAAGACCGGCGGGTACATGGTCGCGGCGCCTGAGGAAACCCCGGAACAGCTTGCCTTGAGGGCCTTGACGGTCCTTCAAGCCACCGTCGAGAGGCAGAAAGCCGAACTGGCGGCGGCCCTGCCCAAGGTCGAGGTTCACGACCGCATCATTGAGGCGGACGGTAGCCTGACCGTGACGGAGGCCGCGAAGGCGCTTCAGGTGGCCCCCAGGGGGTCGTGAAACGCTACCCCCTTTAAGGTCGTCGCCAGCGGGGCGAGTATGTGAAGGTGGCCCAGCGTCGCTAGGGCATCCGCCCATCCAACGGGTCCCCAGGGGCGCCGCTAGGCCACTTCGTCCAACTCGGAAGGCATCTTGGCAAATCCCGTGGTGCGGGTGCCTCTGCCCCCGGCCTCAGTGACGCCCCATTCTCTCAAGCGGGCGATGACCTTGGGATGCTGCCGGACCTTGCTGTGGAACGATCTGGGGGGATAGCCGATGGCCCGGGCTATCGCGGTGTAGGGAAGCAAACCTCCCGGGGCGCCGTTATCCAGCCAATCCCGGATGACCTGAAGCGCCTCCCCGGCCTTGCCACCGATTTCCAAGGTGCTGGGATACCATTGCCGGATATCGACACCGGGGAAGGTCCGCCGCAGGTTGCCGACCACATCGCCCTTCTTGGCGATTACATAAGCCGTGCAGGGTGGACACGCGCCGTTGTCGTTCCGTCTGACCACAGCCCGGCAGAGGGCCTGTAGCACCATATGCCTGTACTCGCCCTCCTCGACAGCCGCCCGGTCATCTTCAGGGCACCGTTGGCGGTTCGGCGGAATATCGGCACAGGCATGCCAGCGGCCTTCATAATCCATGTCCCGTTGGTACATGGCGCCGACCAGGATCACGTTACGGATGTGCCCATACCTGTTGGTGCCGTGGTGGCGACCCCAGGTTAGAAACTCGACTCTGTCGGGCTTGTCCAAGGTCACCCGGATGGCCTCCGCGAAGTCGAAGCCGTCTTCTTCCTTGTGGTGGACCACCAACCAATCCTCATCCGGGCGGCTGTTGATCACAGACGCCACGGCATCGGCATAGGTGGGCACGTCGGCCTTGATGGTTTCCCGGCCGCCACCCTTGGGCCAGTGATGAATGGTCAGGTGACCATAATCCTTGGCGGCCCCTTCAAGGCGCTTCAGGTTGCCTCGGTGGCGCTCCCAAAGGGCATAGGTTTCACGCACACGCCCGGAAGCGTCCAGTATGACCACGGGGGCGATGTCGGCGGGAATTGGTGTGGCCTTCCCCAGCAGGAAGCGCTTGTTCTGGTGATGGCGGACCACGCAGTGTTGCCCTGAAAGGGCCGTCAACTGCTGAAGGATATCCCGGTCATCGCTGGACAACCGATGCCCATGTCGTCGCAGGATGTCCTTCAGCGCCAGCCCGAAGGGCGATGCCAGGTCCGGGACGGGGTAGACGGTGCCGTCATCTAGTCTCTTGGCGACATCCCGCAAGTCGTCCAGGGCATCGGTCGTGTCGGCGCTGCGGTCCCGCAAGGTCTTTAGGACGCGCGCGATGGCGTCCAGGTCCACGGCCAGGCCTTCAGCAACGTCGAAGGTCTCATCCCAGATGCGGACTTGGCGGGGGTGGCCCTGATAGTGAAAGTCGGAAACCTCCCCAAAGGAGGCCTGACCGGCACACCGCACCCTGACCATGGCTTGAGTCGTGAACAGCACACGGGCCTGATGCGGGGGTGTTGGGCTCAGGTCGTCCAGGTCCACCCAATCAGCGGCCCTCGGGCCTTCCGGGGCCTTGCCAGCAAGCACCGCGAAACTCTCAGGCGGTAGACCGGCATCCTTCAGGATATCGCGGATTTCCTCCCGGCGGGCCATGCAGACCAGCGCGGCCACCCCTGGGTGCTGGTTACTGGCACACAGCGCTTGCAGGAAGGACACAACGGCTGTGGTCTTCCCAAGACCAGGATCAAGGGAGGATAGATAATAGCATGACGATGAAATCCCGTTCGCCATATCCACCATGGTATCCATGAGGTCGTGAAGGGCGTTCGCCTGGTCAAGGGAGGGGGATTGGCCGTACCGGGACAGGGTGTCCTGAAGGTTCTTCCGGGCCTGCACGCGCAACGGACTATCGACCGCCAAAATTAGACTCCCTATTTTCTATAGAATCATAGGTAACGGGGTGTCTAATGGCCCGGGCGCGACTGTCCCCAGGGGGCCAAAAGACGGTATTTGCAGGAGTGTCGCCAAAGGGGGGCGCTTTTAGCATGCCGCCAGCGATGCCCACAACGACCATGGGCAGTCCCCTGGTTACCTATAGGTTTACAGGCGGCAAAGGGCTTATTTGGGCGATGGTAGAGCGGTGAAGATGACGCCAAGTGTCACGCCATCGGACGTTTAACCATTCCGGTAAAGGCCCTTTGAGGTCATGACGGCAACCTAAATGCCATGATCTTCTATTGTCATGGTGTGTGTGTTTTCCCCGAATGGGGTGTGTTTTAACACCCCTTCATTGAGGGTTGGCCTTCAGTATCGTCGTGTTACGGCGTAAGGCCTTCATGGATATCACGACCATGCTTGGGGGCCTTGTGTTATGGACGCTGGCGAGTGACTGGCTTTGGCCCCTTAGGCTTCTTCAAGTGCCCGATAAACGCTGGCGCGACTGATCCCAAGGGTCTTGGCTATATCGCTTCCCCCCATACCTTCAGCTTTCAGGCGGCGGACCTGATCCGCCTTGGCCATGGCGGTGGGTTTGCGCCCCTTGTATTTCCCGGCATCCTTGGCCTTGGCGATGCCTTCGCGCTGGCGCTCAAGCATGATGGAGCGTTCAAATTCCGCAACACCCCCCAGGACCGTCAGCATGAGTTTGCCCGTAGCCGTGCTGGTGTCTATGCCCATGGAAAGCACACGCAGGGCCGCGCCCTTCTTCGTGAGGGTCGCCACGATTTCCATGAGGTGGGCGACCGAACGCGCTAGACGGTCCAGCTTGGTGACCACCAACACGTCACCGTCCCGCACGTAGTCCAAGGCCTGCGCCAGTTGTTCGCGGGCGGTGACATCCACGGATGACACCTGTTCAACAAACACCCGCTCACACCCCACCGCCTGAAGGTCCCGCTGCTGGGCTTCAAGTCCGGCGGTCTGGTCCAAGGTCGAAGTACGTGCGTAACCGATCAACATCCCCAAGCCCCATGTCTCAATAGGTTCTAGGAGATGTCTACATCACCGTCTCAGAATTGACAATACCACTTATATGAGACACCACAACGCCACCGCCGCAACGTCTCACATGGGCTTGCCTCAATGAGACTGTGTGTCCGGCATAACGTGCCCGCCGAAAATCCAAAACTGGCCCCCAGGGGGTTCGGGAAAATCCTCTTTCAAACTTCCTTCGGAGTTTACCGAGATTGTTGTTGTTTCTCCCTAGCCGAGTTGATGTCTGGTCATCTGGATGACCAAGTGCCTTTCTTGTGCTTGACGGGGTTCGAGATACTGAGAATGGGAAAATTTCTGGCAGTCTTGCTCCGCGATCATTTCGAGGTCACTTGGGAGTTGACTTGCCCATTCAAGCTGGAGGAGCATTGCATGCCCCCCTTTAAGGGGGCGTTGCGGGATAGTCGACCGAATGTACACGGCTTATTTTGACAAGTCAGGACAGCATGACGAAGCTGGCCATATGGTTCGGATTTCGGTGGCGGGCTGTATAGCATCAGATGAACAGTGGGCCGCTCTTTCGTCCCAATGGGCATCAGCTATCAGCCACTGCGGCATTTCCATGTTTCATATGGCGGAATTTGAGTCGGGACGGGGAGAGTTCTCGGGAAAAATCAACGGTAGGACTGGAGAAGGGAAGGCGCTGCTCGGGCAGTTGCTCGACATAATGGTGGAGCATGTCCCTCTATTCGTCGGTACTTTCCGGGACTTCGAGAAGGTTGGTGGGCCAATTCACGCCGAATATAGGAAAGGCGTGTCGGATATCCTCAAGACACTCGCGCTGAACTCCGAAGTACGTAGTGGCTATCCGATAAGGGTCGTATTCGCCAAGCATCAAGCCTATTCCGCTGGTGATGTCAGCAGCTTCCGCGCGACGATTGATCACGAGAAAGTACGATTCAGCGATGTCGGGGTGGGTGAGCCTCGGGATACGGTCCCCCTACAGGCAGCCGACATATTCGCTTATGAGTTCAGTAGACATGTCCGGTATAGTGATCGGCCAATGAGATTCCCTTTTAGTTATATAATCACAGGAGCTCGGGCTAAGGGCGGGAAGGTAATGATGGAGCTCTATCCCTAACTCTTAGAGTTTCGCGGCCATCCGCGTTTTTGCTTGGTACCTGGGGCAGGCTATTCCCACCCCAGGAACACCGTGCAGCTTGCTAGCTAAAGCTGCATTCCGCCCGCATGAGGGCCGACTTCTGAAACGTGCCACCGGCCCGCGCCGCAGACCATAGGACTTCCCCCCGCTTATCCGGCCCGATCCTGAAGGTGTAGACCTCGACGGTTTCAGAACCGCTGTAGAAGGCCTGGACGATCACAATGCGGTTGAGGGTGTTGGCCGCAAGGATGCTCACGATGGCCCCGTCTTGGATGGCACTGCGGGTGCCGTAGCTGTCCTTAAAGATCAGGTCCGGCTTATCCTCTATGGCGCCTGGTTTGTCGGCCAGCATGACCAGGGACACCGCCCCGCCGTCTATGCCGTCATCATGCCAGCCGGTGTCCGGGCCCTTCATCTGGGGGCTGGGGAAGAAGTAGGCGGTGCCCTTCGATGGTCCACAGGTGGCGATCACCGTTGCCGCTTGGGCGGGGTAGGTTGCCAGGGATGCCCATAGCGCCGCTGCGGTGGCCGCCAGATAGGTTCCGCGCATCACCGGGCACCTCCGGCCGTCTCCAAGCCCATGAGCTTGTCGGCCAGCGTTTCGGGCCGTAGGTGGGTGTAACGCAGCAGCATGCGCGGGTCGCGGTGTCCGCTGATGGCGGCAACCTCGGGCATCGTCAGGCCCTTCTCAAAGAACCGCGAGATGGCCTCGTGGCGCAGGTCGTGGAATCGCAGGTCCTTCACCCGGGCGCGCTTGCGGACACGTTCCCAGGCCAGTCGGACGGCGTTCGCGGACAGGGGGAAGGGGCCTGGGCCACCGTTGGCCTTTAGGGCGTTCAGGATGCGCAGGGCGCCAGCGGACAGGGGGATGGTGCGGGGCATGCCGGTCTTGGTCACTGGAATGTGTAGCGTGCGGCCTTGGACGTGTTCCCAGCGGATCGCCAGGATTTCCGACCGACGCATGCCGGTTTCCATGGCGAAGCGGATGACCTGGGGGATCAGGGGATTGCGACAGCCCGCGAAGGCGTCTTCCAGGCGCTTTGCTTCGCCCGCACCCGCCAAGCGTCGTGTCCGCGCATCGGCCACCTTGGGGCGCCGGATGAGGGCCACGGGATTTTCCGCGATGGGGTGGTCCCAGTCCCGCCGGGCAACCTCTAGGACGTGGCTGAGGATGTTCAGTTCGCGGTTGATGGTGGATGCGCTGACGGCCTTCTGGCGGCCCTCCACATAGTTCCGAATGTCGATGTGGGACAGCTTCACCAGGGTCAGCTTGCCCAGCGCCGTGGCCTCCAGGGCCTTCAGCCGGGCGGCTTCCTGCGGGGCCCCACGCTTGGCCGGTGTGATTTCCTCACAATACCGCCGCATGAGCATTCCGAAGGTCACCGTGGTCAGCGGTGTGGGGTCCTGGGGAAGGTCGTTGCCATCCGCCTTGACTTCCATTTGCCGGGCCCAGGCCTCAGCATGCGATTTCAACTTGAAGGTTTTGGAAAGGGGACGCTGGTCCTGCCGCCGAATTTGGGCTTGCCAGCCGTCGCCGCGCTTACGAATAGTCGCCATGATCGCCTCACGGGTGTGACACCAGTGTGACGCGCTGACGTTGCCGAGGGGGTTTCCTAGGGTCGGGACATCAAGCTAACCGCTTGATAAGCCTAGAGAAAACGGATGGTGGGCGCGGTAGGGATTGAACCTACGACCCCCGCCGTGTGAAGGCGATGCTCTCCCGCTGAGCTACGCGCCCATCCGTCGTGGGGGCGGTTTGTAGAGGGACGGGGGGCCTGTGTCAATATGCTTGTTCGGGGCGGATGATAAATCCATTCTGGGGCCTAGCCGCCGCCCCGACGGGCCGGCGGCGTCGGTTTCCAAGGGAAGGGATGGGTATGCGCGTCGCCTTGTGCCTGAGCGGCCAGCCGCGGACCTGGCGCCACTGCGTCGACAGTCTCCACCGCTTCGTGGCCGGCCACGAGGTCACCACCTTCCTGCACCTGTGGGACGAGGTGCCGGAAGCGGAGCGGACGGAGATGCTGGCGGCCTACAGGCCCGCGGCCCATCTGGTGACGGCCCGCCCGCCCTTCGCGGCTGAGAAGCGGCGCATGGCCGAGCGTTGGCACTACCGCCCGCCCTTTTCGATCTTCGACATGTTCCATGCGGTCAGCCTCAGCCTGAACCTGGCGCTCGGATACAAAGGACCCGACGGCAAGACGGCGCCCTTCGACGCCATCCTGCGCGTGCGCTACGACAGCCGTTTCGACGAGACGCTGCCCGAGGACTGGTTCCGCACGCCGGGGCTGGTCACACCGGCCAGCTGGACGCCGGAGGACGGCTACAACGACCAGTTCGCCTTCGGACGCCCCGCGTTCATGCGCCTCTACGCCGCCTTCGCCACCTGGCTGCCCCGGGGGATGGAGGGCCATGACCGGGCGATGTTTCAGCCGGAGGCGGCGCTGCGCCAGTATCTGGACAAGGTTGCCATGGTGCCGGTGCGCCAGGCGCCCCTGCGCATCACCCTGGTGCGTGAAGGGCAGGAGGATCTGCCCTTCGACAGGCTGACGGACCTGCCCATGGTGCACGCCCAGAAGGCGGCGGCGTGGAAGCGGTACGCGATGGCCGACCTGCCAGCCGACCTGGTGGAAAAGCTGGACTTTTCCCACTACGCCGAGGCGCCGCTGGTGGTGGACCAGCAGTTGACGGACATGCTGGCGCCCATGGACGAGGCCGCCCGCCACGCCCTGCTGCGCGCCCCCTGGGCGGAACGCATCCTGGCCGTGGACGCCTTCCTGGCCGGCCAGGTGTCGCAGCGCTCCGGCAACGGCACCCTGACGGGGGAGGAGTATGAACGGCTGCGCCTGCTGTGCGCCGGCCTGATCTACCGTATGCCGCCGGATGGCACGATGGACGCCGACAGCGCCATCCTGCACGTCCTGTCCTGCAACGTGGTGGATGCCACCCGGGTTGCCGATTGGCTGAAGGTGGTGGGCGATCCCGGGCGGGAAGCCTTTCAGCGGCGGCTGGGGCGGCTGACCATCCTGGCGGCGGCCATCGCCCATGCCGACCCTTTCCAGCAGGATTTCCGTCTGGGATGGCGGCTGAACTGATCCTCAGGCCACCGGTTCCAAGGCCCGCAGCGCGGCCAGGGCGCCGGGCGTATCCACGTCCAGGTGCACGCCGCCGTCGGCCGGCACCTCCACCACCCGGTCGGCATGGGCCGCCAGCAGGCCGCGGGCACCCTGGTCGCCGGTGATGGCGGCCATGGCGGGGATCAGGTCGGCCGGCCACAGCACCGGGTTGCCCCGGCGCCCCTCCGCCACGGGAACGACGATGGCCTGGCCCGCCGCCTCATCGAAGCGGGCCAGCAGGCGGCGGTGCGTGTCCGCCGTGACGCGTGGCATGTCGCCCAGGCAGACCAGCACCCCCGCGCCGCCGCCGGCCACGCCGGCGAGGCCGGCCTTGAGGGAGGCGCTGAGGCCCTGGGCATGGTCCGCCGCCTCGATGAAGCGCACGTCCAGGCCACGTAGGGCGGCGCGCACCTCCGCCGCCTGGTGGCCCAGCACCACGGTGACCCGGCCGGGGTTGGCCGCCAGCGCCGCGATCACCGCGTGGCGCACCAGGGGCTGGCTGGCATAATCCGCCAACAGCTTGTTGGCGCCCATGCGCCGGGCGGATCCGGCGGCCAGCACCAGCGTGGTGACGGGACGTTCCGCAGGCGCCGGTACGGCGCGCTGCCGGGGCAGGGGGCGGCTGGGGATATCGGCCAGCAGACCGCCCACGCCCATGTCCATGATGTCGCCGGGCGTGACTGCCAGCCCCGCGGCCACGCGCTGCAGGATCCAGTCGAAGCCGTTGACGCGGGGCGACCGCGCGCAGCCCGGCAGGCCCAGCACCGGCACGTCACCCAGGCGGGCCAGCAGCATGAGGTTACCCGGATCCACCGGCATGCCGAAATGCAGCACCTGGCCGCCCGCCCGCTCGATGCCCGTGGGCAGCACGTCGCGCCGGTCGGTGATGGCCGAGGCGCCGATGACCAGAGCCAAGTCCAGGTTCAGGGCTGACAGTTCCGCCAGAGCCTCGGCCACGGCGGCGGAATCGTGGGCCGTGCGCCGTTCCGCCGCCAGGACGCCCCCCACCTGGGCCAAGCGGGCCCCGGTGACGCTCGTCGTCTTATCCAGGGTGGCGACCTTCAGGCCCGGCAGGCGGGTCTGCACCAGCCCGGCCCGGATGCCGCGCCAGCGGGCCAGGCGTAGGGCGGGGGCATCACCCTTTGCCGCCTGTTCCACACGGATCGCCAGATCCTCGGGAATGGCGAAGGGAATGATCTTGATGGTGGCGGCCATGGCGCCCCGGTCGAGGGGGGAGAAGGCCGCCACCGTGGCGACGGTGACCGCCTCATCCACATGGTTCAGATGAGTCAGGCGGCTGGAATTGATCACCAGCAGGCCGGGGGCCTCCGCCATCAGATTCACCCGGCCGGTCGCCGCCGGAGTCAGGGACAGGCCGGGGCCGGCGATGGCGCGCGCCACACGGGTCGCGGCCGCGTCCTCCGCCATGTCGCCCGCGTCCAGCCGCACGGCGACCACCTCCGTCACGCCGGCGGCGGCCAGGTCGGCCAAGTCGGCGGCCGCCAGCCGGCGGCCCTTGGGATAGCGCAACGCGCCGACCTTCAGGCTGTGGGCCAGCACGGCCCCCTCGGCATCGGCGACGGGCAGCGGGCCGAAGCGCATGGCGTCAGTGCCCCGGCGCCTGGCACGGGCGCTTGGCGGCCTTGGCGCCCCGCAGGGCCAGGGTCATCTCCGCCAGGATGGACACGGCGATCTCCGCCGGGGTCAGGGCGCCGATGTCCAGGCCCACGGGGCCGTGGATGCGCTCCAGCGCCGTGGGCCCGAAGTCGGCCATCCGTTCCAGGCGGCGCTGGTGGGTCTTGCGGCTGCCCAGCGCGCCTATGAAGAAGGCGTCGCTTTCCAGGGCGGCGCGCAGGCCGGGCTCATCCAGCTTGGCGTCGTGGGTCAGGGTGACGACGGCCGTGCGCCGGTCGGGCGCCAGGGCGGCCACGGCGTCGTCCGGCCATTCCCGCACCAGGGTGACGCCATCGCCGGCGGGGAAGCGGGCGGCGCTGGCGAAGGCGGCGCGCGGATCGATCACGGTCACCTCGTAGCCCGCCAGCCGCGCCATGGGCGTCAGCGCCTGGGCGATGTGCACGGCGCCCACCAGGATCAGCCGCAGGGGCGGGTTCCACACCTGGGCGAACCACTCACCGTCGACCTCCTCCGGCGTGATCAGGGCGAACCGGTCCTGGACCAGGGCCTCCAGCACCCGCGCGCGCACCGCCTCCGGCAGGGCGCTTTCGCCTTGCTGCCGCTCCGCGTCCACCAGGGTCTGCTGCCCGGTGGCGAGATCGGTCACCAGGGCCGCCGGCCGCTTGGCGTCGGCCGCCGCCAGCAGGGCCGATAGCAGCCGGCGGCGCGAGGCGCCGTGCCCCGGGCCTATGGGCGCCACATAGATGCGCACGGTGCCGCCGCAGGCCAGCCCCACCTCCCACGCCCGCTCATCCGGCACACCGAAGGTCAGCAGCCGCGGCTCACCGTCCTCCAGGGCGCGCAAGGCCTCTTCGACCACCGCCCCCTCCACGCAGCCGCCGGAGACGGAGCCTATCATGCCGCCCCGGGCGTCCACGGCCAGCTTGCTGCCCACCGGGCGGGGGGAGGAGCCCCAGGTGGCGATGACCGTGGCGATGGCCGCCGCCTGGCCCTGGGCCAGCCAACCCTCCACCGTTCTCAGGATGGACAGCTCATCCACCGGGGCGCTGACCCGCGCGGCGTCCTGGGGCAGGGCCGGTGACGAGGAGGGGGAAGGGGAGTTGATGGTCATGGATTACCAACGCGGTTTTGGGGGCGCGATTCAGGGCCCCTCCCAAATAGGACGCATGTCCCCGAATTGCCAGCCTGGGCGATGGCGACAGGGGCTGGGATGGTATCGTCGGTGAGGTCGGCTCAGCGGATCAGCACGATCAGCAGCAGCAGGACCAGCACCAGGATGGGGATCCAGATCATGGGGCGCAGGCCCGCGTGGCCGACCGGATGCGCCATGGTCGGGGCCGGCTGCGCGGCATCCGCCGGAGGTTCGGGGGCGGCGGGCTCCGGCGGGAGGGAGATGCCGGCGGATCCCAGGGCTTCGGCCTCCGTCGGCCGCACCTGGTGCTCGATGGCCCGGGCATGGGTCTCCGGTTCCAGTGGCAGGGTGGCCGGTTCTGGCGTTCGCGCGGCCTGTTCGTCGCGCGCGGCGCCGTCCTGGGCCGCCGCGACCAGGGTCGGCGCCATGGCCTCCGCCAGGGGGGCCAGTTCGACCAGGGGAATGGATTCGGCGGGCGCTGGCTGGTTGGGGAACGGTGCCTCGGCCGGAGCCGGTTCCGTTTTCGGTTTCCGGGTGCGCTTTGGGAGCGTTTCCGCCCCGGCCACCGTGACGTCGGCCGCCTTCTTGGCGCGGGTGCGCTTGGGCTTGGCGTCGGCCTCCGGTACCGCTTCGGCGATGGCGGCGGCGTCCACGGCGGGCTCCGCCAGCGCCACATCGGCGATCAGCGCGGGGTTGACGGCGGCGGCGGTGGCCAGCAGGTCGGCCAGACGGGCGAAAAAGGCGCGCGTGTCGGCTTCGGCGCCCGCGTCGATGGCGGCGTTGACGATCAGGCGGGTTTGGCCCTCCCCGGTGTCCATCAGGCGCACGGCGGCCTGCTGGCCGTCGCCGTGCAGGACGCAGCCATGCGGCGGCTCCAGGTCGGACAGGGTGATGGTGCTGTCATAGCCCGGCGGCACGCTTCGCCGCAGCACGTCGGCGTTGTTCAACGCCGCCCACACCAGGTCCTGCGGGGCCGCGACCAAGTATTCGCCGGTGAAGTCCATCCTGGACGTCCTTGTTCTGCCGTTTCCCGCGACCGTACTGGGCATGGGCCCTGGGGGCAAGCCTCCGTCCGGTCTGGCGCCAGCCCCTTGGGCGGCCACCCGGGGCAGAGGCTCGGCCCGCGTGACCCGTCAACTTTCATCCGGGGCGGCGGGTTCCCCCAAGGGCCGGTGGCTCATTACTGCGGGGTCTGAACCCATCTCGGGTACCTCCAATGGATATAGGCTTCCCGCCGGCCGTTTCCGGGAAATGGAGAGATGGGATTTCTGCGTTAAAGCCGAGGGTCTTTCACGAAAGTCAGTAACGGTATGGCCGATATTGACGGAATTCGGCTGTAAACATGATCATCTACTGAGGGTGCCGCAGCCTTCTCTTGAGGGGGCGCCCGATTCGCTGTACCGTGAAGGCATCATGATCGTCGCACCTGTGCCCGTTCTGGACCTCGGTCCCGCCCAGCCGCCGGCGGCGACGCTGCATGTCGACCGCGTGGGCGCGGTGCAGGAGCGGGAGGCGCGGCAGCGTGACCGCCGCCGCCGCCAAACTCCGGAGGAGGGGCGGCGCCACGGCCGCTCCCTGTTCGACGACATCGTGGATGAGGCCGACCCCACCGGCGCGCTGGAGCCGGATCATGAGGAACGGCTGCGCCAGAACCTGCGGGGCCTGGTGCGCAGCGGGACGCGTGTGGCGCCGCCCGCCGCCGGCCAGGAACTGGCCCACGTGGTGGACCACCTCGCTCCGCAACATGCCGGCCTCAGCGACGCGGAGCGGCTGGAAAACGCCCGGTTGGCCGATGCCTTGCGCCAGTGTCTGGCGGTGCATAGTGACGGGGCCCGCAAGATTTCCACCTACCTGCAGGCCCTCATGGCCCAGAGCGGTGAGATCCACCATGTGGAACTCACCGTCTGAGGGCGGCTATCAGGCTGCTTGGCGGCTGACGCTGTCGCGCCGACCAGGAGGCCTCCGTCTCCTCACGCGGCCGTCGCGCGGGTCAGGGTGATGGCGTGTTCCGGGCAGGCGCTGACGCACAGACCGCAGGCGCGGCACTGGTCGGCCCGCACGGCGAAGGCCTGATGGTAGCCGTGGAAGAAGCCTTTCACCCGACCGCGCAGGCTCAGCTCCCCACGATCCGCCGCCGGCAGCACGCCGATCTCGAACACGTCATAGGGGCAGACGCGCACGCAATCGTCCTTTCCCTCGCAGCGGTTGCGATCGATGCGCGGGACGATGACACCAGGGGCCTGCTTGCAAGAGGCGTTGTCGGCCAAGGCGCTTCTCCATAAACACGAGTGATTGCTCGCATCATTGTACGGGGCCGTCCCGTGCCCGAAAACTCGCGTCCGGAATGTCTCCCGCCGGGGCGCCCGATCCCAAGGGAACAGCCGCGCCAGGCCCGGTCGCGCACACCGGTGGACGCCATCCTGGACGCGACCGCTCGCGTTCCGGTACGCGACGGCCACGCCGCCCCGACCACCAACGCGGTGGCGGTGATGGCCTATCTGGGGGGCGTGGGCGGGCTTCGCCTCGGATAGCAATACATCAGGATATCTATGCGGAGGATGGGGCGGCACCCACCATAACCTTGTAGTCCCGCGAGGATGCCCCGGCCGGCGCCGGCGCCGGCGGGACCGGGGGAGGGGTCTGGTGTCCGCCATGCTGAAATCCGTGCGCATCGCCGTGCTGTTGAACGCCGTTCTGGGTATCCTGTTGGCCGTGCTGGTGGTGGTGCTGGGCATCGCCACGGAGGGCGCCTATGCCGACTATCGCCGCGCCGTGCGGACGGCCCGCATGGGCGACGCGGTCGGGGACGTCTTCCGCGCCCTGCAGAACACCCGGCTGGAACGCGGCGCCTTCAAGCGCCTGATCCCGGAAAAGACCACGGCGTCGCCCGCCGCCTTGGCCGAGGTGTCAGCCTTGCGCGCCAAGTCCAATCCCGCCATGGACAAGGTGCTGGCGGAATGCGCCGACCTGGATTGCGGCGCAGGCGCCAGCGCCGCCGAGTTGACGGCCGCGCGCCAAACCCTGAACGACGTGCGCGCCGTGGCCGACAACGCCGTGACCCAGCCGCAGGACCAGCGTCCGGCCGATCTGTTCAAGACCTGGAACGCGGCCGCCGACGGCCTGGTCGCCAAGCTGGAGGCGGTGGGCACCGCCCTGGGCGCCCGCATCAGCCACGAAAGCCCGGCCTTCGCCAGCCTGATCGCGTTGAAGGACGCCTCCTACGTCACGCGCGACGCCGCCGGTCTGGAACGCAACATCCTGATGTTCGTGCTGCAGGGCCAGACCTACACCCCGGCCATGCAGATCCAGTCCGCCGGTTTGCGCGGTCAACTGGACGCGGGCTGGCGCCTGACCAAGGCGCTGAGCCTGCGCGAGGACGTACCTGACAGCGTGCGCCAGGCCATGACGGCGGCCGAGGCGGCCTACTTCAAGGAGGTCATGAGCCTACACGAGCAGATCGAGAAGGCGGTGCTGGCCGGCACGCCGTCGCCCGTCTCGCTGGACCAATGGATGGAGCGCAGCAACGCCTCGTTCGAGGTGCTGGCCGCGGTGCCCATGGCGGCGCTGGACGCCGCCCGCGATCTGGCCCGGCATGAGGGCAAGGCGGCCCTGCGCCGGCTGATCGTCGACGGGGTGCTGCTGCTCCTGTGCCTGGGCCTGGGCGCCGGTGGTGTGATCATGGTGGCCCGGCGCGTGACCCGGCCCATGACGGCCATGACCGGCGTCATGCTGCGCGTGGCCCGTGGCGACCTGGAGGCGGAAATACCCTACGCCGACAACCAGGATGAGATCGGCGACCTGGCCGGCGCCCTGGGCACCTTCCGCGCCAACGCGCTGGAGCGCCAGCGGCTGGAGGACGCGCAGCGGGCGGAACAGGCGGGGCGCGAGCGTCGTGCCCGCGCCGTGGACGCCCTGGTGGGCGAGTTCGACGCCCAGGTGCGCGAAGTCCTGCAATCGGTCGAGGCCTCGTCCCACCAGCTGACCCAGATCGCCGGCGCCCTGGGCGGCATGGCGGACGCCACCTCCGCTCAGGTCACGGCGGCGGCCGAGGCGGCGGAGCAGACCTCGGGCAACGTGCAGACCGTCTCGGCGGCGGCGGAGCAGATGGAAAGCTCCGTCCGCGAGATCGGGCAGCAGGTGGCCCATTCCAGTTCCATGGCCTCCCAAGCGGTGGATGAGGCGGAACAGACCAACGGCACCGTCGCCAGCCTGGCGGAGGCGGCGCAGCGCATCGGCGACGTGGTCAAGATGATCAATGACATCGCCAGCCAGACCAACCTGTTGGCCCTGAACGCCACCATCGAGGCGGCGCGGGCGGGAGAGGCCGGCAAGGGCTTCGCCGTGGTGGCGCATGAGGTGAAGCAGCTGGCCGGCCAGACGGCCAAGGCCACCGATGAGATCGGCGCCCAGATCACCGCCATTCAAAGGGCGACGGACCAGGCGGTGGGCGCCATCGGCACCATCGGCCATTCCATCCGCAACATGAGCGAGGTATCGACCGCCATCGCCGCCGCGGTGGAGGAACAGGCCGCCGCCACGGGGGAGATCAGCCGCAACGTCCGCCAGGCGGCCGATGCCACCCGCGACGTCTCGCGCAACGTGGCCGATGTCTCGGCCGCGGTGGGAGAGACGGGCCGTACCGTGGCCGACATGCACGGCGCGGCGCAGGGCCTGACCGGCGACGCCGATCGTTTGCGCGAGGCGGTGGACCGCTTCCTGGCGGGTATCCGGGCCGCTTAAGGTGACAAGAGCACACGGGGGTTCGGGCCGTCGGTGAAACGGGCTTGGACCCCCGTTTCCGACACGGCCGCCGTCCACGGAGTCCAGCGGCCGTCGCGCGCCGGCTTCAGTTCCAGGCGGCGCGCATCAGGCGCCGCCGATGTGCAACAGCATCATGCCGCTGGCCGACCGCACCGCCTGCCCCAGCATCTCCATCCCCCGGCGTTTCCACCCGCAAGGCCGGGTTTTTCCAGGAGACGGGACCCTGGCCCAGGGCCAGGCTGTCGACAGGGCTGTCCAGGTGCCAGGTGGCCTCCAGGCCGTCACCCTCCGGGCCGGGGTGATGACGGCGGTGATGGCGGCGACCCAGGCTTGGCCATCGAAAAGCAGAAGCAGGGTCAGCAGGACCGCAGGGGCAAATCGGGGGCGCGGCATCGCTGGCATTCCTGTCGCGGCGTCAGGCGTGGCCGCGCCTTAACCCAAGACGGGGATTTAAGAAATCGAAAGACGACCTGCACCATTTCTAAAATTTCCCAGCGGTCGATCTGTCCTACACTCCCCCTTACGACATCCCTTCACCCCGATTTCCCATTGCCGGCGGCAGATCCATTGCCGCCGCCAGCCGGAGGCATGACATGGGCGTGGTATCGTTGAAGCAAGCCGACAGCACCAAGGTAGGAGAGCTGGCCATCCGCCGCCTGCAGCCCGCCATCGGGGCGGAGATCAGTGGCGTGGACCTGTCCCGCCCCTTGGACGATGCCACGCGCGACGCCATCAAGGCCGCCGTGCTGCGCCACAAGGTGGTGTTCTTCCGCGACCAGGACATCACCCGCGACCAGCAGGTGGCCTTCGCCGCGCGCTTCGGCCCCATCTACACCCACCCCACCACCGCCGGCGTGGACAAGAACCCGCAGGTGCACGGCATCACGGCGGCGGACTTCGCCAAGTACGAGCAGGAACGGGCGGCCGCCGCGGCCAAGGCCGGCAAGGCGGTGACGCCGTATGAGGACAAGTATCACACCGACACCAGCTGGCGCCTGGTGCCGGCCTGGGGCGCCGTGCTGCGCGGCGTCACCATTCCGGAGGTGGGCGGCGACACCATCTGGGTGGATGCGGAGGCCGCCTACAACGGCCTGCCGGAGGAGGTGAAGCGCCGGCTGGACGGCCTGCACGTCACCCACGACTTCCGCGAGGCGCTGAACCGGGCGGGCAAGGACTATCCCATCGTCGCCCACCCCGTGGCCCGCCGCCATCCCGAGACGGGCGCTACCGTCCTGTGGGTCAACTACTCGCAAAAGCCGCAGATCCTAGGCGTGGACCTGGCGGAAAGCCGGGAGCTGCTGGACGTCATCCTCGCCCAGTACAAGCGGCCGGAATACCAGGTGCGCTTCTCCTGGCGGCCCAATTCCGTGGCCTTCTGGGACAACCGCGCCGCCGTGCACTACGCCGTGCGCAATTACGGCGACTTCCCCCGCGTGGTGGAGCGCGTGCTGATCGCCGACCAGGCCCATTATGCGGACCTTTAAGCGCCTGGTCCTGGCGGCGCTGCTGGCGGTCTTGGCGACACAGGCCAGGGCCGCCGAACCGGCCCCTTTGCGCGTGGGCGACCAGCGCGGCGCCGTCCAGGTGCTGCTGAAGGCGGCGGGGGAATTGGAGCAGGTGCCCTACCGCATCGAGTGGGCGCTCTTCCCTGTGGGCGCGCCGTTGGTGGAGGCGCTGAACGCCGACGCCATCGACTTCGGCTATGTCGGCGATGCCACCACGACCTTCGCCCTGGCCGCCGGCGCCCGCCTGAAGACCATCAACGTCTGGGACTTCGGGCAGGGGGGTGCCGCCATCGTGGTGCCGGACCAGGCGCCCATCCGCACGGTGGCCGATCTGCGCGGCCGTCGCGTCGGCTTGGTACGTGGCTCGCCCGGCCATCTGCTGGTGGTGGCGGCGCTGAAGCAGGCGGGCGTGCCCCTGGCCGAGGTCACCCTGGTCTACCTGTCGGCGGCGGACGCCAAGGCGGCGCTGGCCAGCGGGTCCATCGACGCCTGGGCCATCTGGGACCCCTACGTCGCCGCCGCCCAGCTACAGGACCATATGCGCATCCTGATCGGCAGCCAGGGCACCGTGCGCGAGGTGGAATGCGGCGTCGCCAGCGACAGCGCCATCGCCACCAAGCGCGCCCAGCTGACCGACTTCATCGCCCGCGTCCGCCGCGCCTACCAGTGGGCGCAGGCCCACCGCAAGGAACAGGCGGAGGCCTATGCCCGTGACACCGGCACGCCCATCGAGGTGGCCACCCTGACCTTTTCCCGCCAGCAGGTGACGGTGCTGCCCGCCGTGACGGACGACGCCGTGGCCGTGCACCAGGCCGTGGCCGACCTGTACTTCGAAGCCGGCGTCATCCCCCGTCCCGTGGACGTGGCGCCCACCTACGACCGCAGCTTCTCGCTGAACCCCTGAATTTCGCGGAGACCGATCCCCATGAGCGTTGCCTCCCTCGTTCCGGCCTTCGCCCAGCGCCGGGAACGCACCCACCACCCGGTCGCCGACCTGCTCCGCCGTCGCTACGGCAGCGCTGTGCCGCTGGAGGCGGAGGCGCTGGGCCCGGACCAGTGGAACGACCTGCTGACCGGCCTGCTGTCGCACAAGTCGGTGCGGGCCTACCGGCCCGACCCGTTGCCCCAGGGTACGCTGGAAACGCTGGTGGCGGCGGCGCAGTCGGCGCCCACCTCGTCGAACCTGCAGGCGTGGAGCGTGGTGGCGGTGACCGATCCGGAACGCAAAAGCCGCTTCGCCGCCTGGGCGGCCAACCAGGCGCATATCGAGCAGGCACCCCTGTTCCTGGTCTGGCTGGCCGACCTGTCGCGCCTGGACACCCTGGCCAAGACCAAGGTGGGGGAGGCGGCGGGCCTGGACTATCTGGAAACCCTGATCGTGGCCATCACGGACGCCACCCTGGCGGCTCAGAACGCCGTGGTGGCGGCGGAATCGCTGGGCCTGGGCACTGTTTATATCGGCGCCATTCGCAATGAGACGGAGGCGGTGGCGCGGGAGCTGAACCTACCGCCCAAGGTGCTGCCCTTGTTCGGCTTGTGCGTGGGCTATGCCGACCCCGCGAGGCCCACGGGTGTGAAACCCCGCCTGCCGCAGAGCGTGGTGTTGCATCATGAGCGCTACGACGCAACCGGCGCCGACGCCGCCATCAGCGCCTATGACGGCCAGGTACGCGCCTTTTACGCGGCGCAGGGCATCGCCACCCCCGACTGGAGCGAGACGGTGACCAACCGCGTGCGCGGGCCGGCGGCGTTGAGCGGGCGCCACCGCCTGCGCCAGACCCTGCTGGACTTCGGCTTCCCCCTGCGTTGAGACCCCTGCCCATGTCGCTTCATCTGGAAACCGATGTCCTGATCATCGGCGGCGGCCTGGCCGGGTGCTGGGCCGCCGTGGCGGCCGCGCGGGCCGGGGCCGGGGTCATTCTGGCGGACAAGGGCTATTGCGGCACCAGCGGCGTCACCGCCACCGCCGGGCCCAATCACTGGTGGGTGCCGCCGGACCCGGAGAAGCGCGCCCAGGCGGTGCGGGACCGGGACGCGCGTGCCTTCGGCCTGGCCGATCCGCGCTGGATGGCGCGCATCATCGACACCACCTGGCGCACCCTGCCCACCCTGGCCGGCTATTACCGGCATTCCCTCACCGCCGGCGGCGTGCCGCACTACCAGTCCCTGCGGGGGCCGGAATACCTGCGCGCCCTGCGCCGCTATGCCGAGGCCTCGGGCGTGCGCATCCTGGACCACAGCCCGGCCCTGGAACTGCTGCTGCACGCCGATGGCTCCGTCGCCGGCGCCCGGGGGCTGCGGCGGCAGGGGGAGGGCGGGGACTGGACCGTGCGCGCCGCCGGCGTGGTGGTCGCCACCGGTGGATGCGCCTTCCTGTCCAAGCTTCTGGGCAGCCGCACCAACACCGGCGACGGCCACCTGATGGCGGCGGAGGCGGGCGCCCGGCTGTCGGGCATGGAGTTTTCCACCTACCACACGGTGGCGGAACGGCATTCCACCCAAACCCGATCCGCCTCCTACGCCTTCGCCGACTATTTCGATGCCGATGGACGGCAGATCGACACCGGCGGCGACTCCGACGTGACGCTGCCGTTGGCCCGCGCCCTGCTGGCCGGCCCGGTCTATGCCACGCTGGCCCGCATGCCGGCGGACCTGCGGGCCATTCTGCCGCAGATCCAGCCGGCCATCCTGCTGCCCTTCCAGCGCCAGGGCATCGACCCCTTCACCCAGCGCTTCCCCGTCACCTTGCATGGCGAGGGCACGGTGCGCGGCACCGGCGGCCTGCGCCTGGTGGATGAGGACTGCCAGACCGACGTGCCCGGCCTCTACGCCGCCGGCGACGCCGCCACGCGCGAGCTGATCGCCGGCGCCATTTCCGGTGGCGGCGCGCAGAATTCCGCCTGGGCGGTGTCGTCGGGCACCTGGTCCGGCCAGGCCGCCGCCCGCCTGGCCCAGGCCCGGGGCCGGCGCGCGCATCATGGGGTGGAGGCCGCCGGCGGGGCTGGCCTGCGCCCTGCGGCGGGCGCGCTGAAGGACGCGGCGGCGCTGACCCGCCACCTGTCGGACGGCGTGCGGGCGGAGATGCTGCCCTATGACAAGATCCTGTTCCGGCGCGGGCCCGTCCTGGCCCAGTCGCTGGCGACCTTGGACAGCCTGTGGCGCGATGCCCGCGACCGCCTGGCGCCTGGTTCCGACCCTACCGCCCGGGTACGGGCGCGCGAGGCGGCGGCCCTGGTCGCCTGCGCCCGCTGGAGCACCGCCACGGCCCTGGCGCGGGGGGAGACGCGCGGCCTGCACCGGCGTGAGGATGCGCCCGGCCTCAACCCCGCCCTGGCCCACCGTCTGCTGTCCGGCGGCCTGGACACCGTCTGGGTGCGGGCCGACGGCGCGGCCCAGCGCAGTAACGTGGCCTGAGGGGAACGACCATGATCGAACTGGTGGTCGACGACCGCTGCACCCGTTGCGACACCTGCGTCCAGGTCTGTCCCACGAACGTCTTCGAGCGCGGCACAGATGGCCTGCCCCTCATCGCCCGGCAGGAGGACTGCCAGACCTGCTTCCTGTGTGAGCTGTATTGCCAGGCCGACGCCCTGTATGTCGCGCCCAATTGTGATGAGCCGGTGGCGGTGGATGCGGCATCCATCGTGGCGTCCGGCCTGCTGGGTCAGTTCCGCCGCGATTCCGGGTGGAACGAATGGGAAGACGACCCCGCCCACGCCAACCTGCACTGGCGCATGGGCGAGCTGTTCGCGCGGGCGCGGACGGGCTGAGGGCCGTTACGCCCGCTTGCCGCCGAAGGTCAGGGTCAGGAACAGGATCAGTGCCGCCAGGCCTGGCCAGAACAGCAGATGGTTCAGCCCCTCCCAATGCGCCATGTCGCGCACGGAGGTATAGGGGTTCACGAACAGGTCGATCTTGTCGCCGAGGCTGAGGTCGCCAGCCTTGAAGCGGTCGGGGGATTGGCCGAAGATCTGGCCGATGGCGCCGGCCATGTCGGCCAGGGCGCGAGATGGCGCGCGGATGCGGTCCACCGCCTGCTGGTAGGCCAGCACATGGTTGCCGATCAGGCCGATGATGGCCACCCACTTGGCCACCTGGCGCAATCCACCCGCTTCCGTTGCCATGATCCCCATCCCCATCAGAATTCAGCGCAGGCTAGACGGCGCCTTACGGAAGCGCAAAAGCAAAACGGCGCGGTCCCGAAGAACCGCGCCGCCCTGTTACTCAGACGATCCGGAGAAGGATCAGGCCTCGGTCTCTTCCGTGGCCTCGTCGGCGGCTTCCACCACCTCTTCCTCGTCCTCATCATCACGCTGGCCGGCGACCATGCCACCGCGGGCGGCCTGCAGGCCGGCCTCTTCGGTGGTGCGGGCGACGTTCACGGTGATGCTCACCGACACTTCCGGATGCAGGACCAGGCGGACCTTGAACAGGCCCAGGGTCTTGATCGGCGTGTCGATGGCGACCTGGCTGCGCTCCACGGCGGTGCCGGCGGCGGTGACCGCCTCGGCAACGTCACGGGCGCTCACCGAACCGTACAGGATGCCGGTTTCGGCAGACTGGCGGATGATGATGACCGACAGGTCGTTGATCTTGGACGCGACCTTCTCGGCCTCGACCTTGCGCTCGGCGTTCTGCGCTTCCAGCTTGGCCTTCTGGCTCTCGAAGAAAGCCAGGTTGTCCTTGGAGGCGCGCAGCGCCTTCTTCTGGGGCAGCAGGTAGTTGCGGGCGAAGCCGGGCTTCACCGTGACCACTTCGCCCATGCGGCCGAGCTTCTCGACACGCTCCAGCAGAATGACTTCCATCGTTCCTACTCCTTACTTCACGATGTAAGGCAGCAGGGCGAGGAAGCGGGCGCGCTTAATGGCGCGGGCCAGCTCACGCTGCTTCTTGGCCGAAACCGCGGTGATGCGGCTGGGCACGATCTTGCCCCGCTCGGAGATGAAGCGCGACAGCAGCTTCACGTCCTTGTAGTCGATCGCCGGAGCGTTCGGAACCGGAGAAGGGGCAGGTCTTGCGACGACGGAAGAACGGACGACGGCCACCGCCGCCACCGGCCGGACGCGGCGCGCCGGCGTTACCCTGGGTGCCGAAGCTCATGCCCGGTCTCCTTCAGAAGAGGCTTCCATGCGGCGGGGCGGACGGGGGCCGCGATCGCCGCGGTCACCACGATCCTCGAAGCGGCGCGGACCGCGCTCGCCACGCTCGCCGCGTTCACCACGCTCGCCGCGATCGCCCTTGTTGGACAGCATCGCGGTCTGACCTTCCTCGATCTTCTCGATGCGGATGGTCATGAAGCGCAGGACGTCTTCGTTCAGGCCCATGTTACGCTCCATCTCGGCGACGGCGGCCGGGGCGGAGTCGTGGGCGAAGTAGACGTAGTGGCCCTTGCGGTTCTTCTTGATCTTGTAGGTGAGGGTCTTCAGACCCCACTGCTCGACCTTGGCGACCTGGCCACCGTTCTCCTTCAGGATACCGGTGAAGGTTTCGGTCAGGCCTTCCACCTGGGCGGACGTGATGTCCTGCCGTGCGATCAGCACGGTCTCATACAAAGCCATTTGATACTCCTCATGGCTGTTACGTGGTCCGCCGCTGTTCCCGCCCGGGGCGCCGGATCATTCCGGGGACCAGGGGGTGGGCCAGCCGCACGGACCTAGCCGGCGCCATGGCAAAGGCACCGGCAAGGAGCGGTTGAAGCGCGGGCTTATATAGGAACGCCGTCCGCCGGGCAAGGGAAAAGGTGGTCGGCGCGCGCGCCCGTCAGGGCATACAGGCGTTGCGCCGCCAGGGCGACGCAGCCGGCCGCCGCCGGCCCCTGCGGCGCGGCCGGGATGACGGCCATGGCGTTGAACCATGGACGCGCGCCGGCGCCCAGCATGGACCAGTCATGGTCGGTGCCCAGGCGCCAGCACGGCACGCCCAGCGCCCCCGCCAGTTCCCCCACCGCCGTGGGGGCGGTGATCACCAGGTCCAGCCCCGCCATCAGGGCCGCCACCCCCTCCATATCCTCGCGCAAATCCAGGTCCGGCCAGCGATGCAGGATGACGCCCAGCGCCTGCTCCACGGGCCGCAACTCATCCTCCGGCGCGCTGTATTGCAGCGTGACGGGGATGACGCCGGGCAGGGTCAGCACCGGCGCGTAGTCCGCCAGCGTGGTGTAGCCGCCATCGCGGTCGCCGCGCCGGATGCCGCTGCGCCAGCTGATGCCGACGCGCAAGCCTGGGCCCAACCGGTCCAGCCGTTCCCGCCACAGCGCGGCCAGATCCGCCCTGGGCGCTAGAAAGGGCGCGCCGGCGTGCCAATCGCTGAGCGTGGGACGCAGCAATCCGGGCAGGCTGCCCATGGGCAGATGCAGGTCCATGTCGGCGACCGTGGGCGCGCCGGGGCCGGAGGTCGCCGCGCGCACCACCGCGCCCGGCAGGGCCCGGCCAAACAGCCCCACCAGGCGGGGGGCGCATTCCACCACCAGTTGCCCGCCCTCCGCCGTCACCCGTTGACGCAGATCGGGCAGCAGGCTGGCGAACAGGATCTCGTCGCCCAAGCCCTGTTCACCCCACACCAGCAGGCGCTTGCCCGCCAAGCCCTCGCCCCGCCATTGCGGCGCGGGGAAGGGGCGCCAGAAGGGCGCCAACTGCCGCCCCCGCCAGCGCGCCTCGTAATCCGGCCAGCCACTGGCCAGGTCACCGGCGGCCAGGCGGGTGGTTCCCAGACAATAGCGGGCGTCGGCATGGTCCGGATCGGCGTGCAGCGCGCGGCGGTACAGCGCCTCCGCCTCATCCTGGCGGGCCAGCGCCTGCACCGTGGTGGCCAGATTATGGATGATGTCCGCGTCATGGGGCGCCAGGGCCAAGGCCGCCCGGAACTGGCGCTCCGCTTCTATCAAACGGCCCAGGCGTTGCAGCAGGGTGCCCAATGTGTCCAGCGTGGCGGCGTGGCCGGGGCGCAGGGCCTGCGCCCGCTCGGCATGGGACAGCGCCTCGCGCACCAGGGCCGGGTCGCGCATCAACAGATCACTGGCCAGCAGGCGGGCCAGGTTCAGGTGGGCGTCGGCGTCGCCGGGGGCCAGCGCCGCCGCCTGGCGCAGGCAGGCCGTCGCCTCCGCCATCCGGCCTTGCGCTTGCAGCACCGCGCCCAGATTGTTCAGGGCATCGGCGTGGGCGGCGTCCAGTGTCAGGACCTGGCGCAATTCCGCCTCCGCCCCGGCCAGGTCGCCCAGGGCCTTCAGCGTCTTGCCCAGGTTGACCCGGGCCAGGACCAGGCCCGGGTTCAGGGCCAGGGCGCGGCGATAATGGCCGGCCGCCTCCTCCAGGCGGCCTTGGGCCTGGCGGGCCGATCCCAAGCCGTTATGGGCGTTGGCATAGTCGGGCTTCAGCGCGAGGGCCTGGCCATAGTGTGTCGCCGCGTCGTCCAGGCGGCCCAAGTCCTTCAGGGCGTTGCCCAGGGTGTTCCGCGTTTCCGCCTGATCCGGTTTCAGGGCCAGGGCCCGCTGAAGAGGGGCTACGGCGTCGGCGGTGCGCCGCAGGGTCAGCAGCACGGTGCCCAGGGCGGCCTGCATGTGGGCGGCGTCGGCCTTGGCGGCCACGGCTTCGCCCAGCAGATCGGCGGCGGCCTCATTCCGGCCGGTCTGGTGGTGGACCATACCCAGCAGGTACAGCGCGTCGGCATGGCGGGGGGCTTGGGCCAGCACCTGGCGGTAGGCCGCCTCCGCCTCCGCCAGACGGCCGGCCTGGTGATGCTGCGTCGCCTGGCTGAACAGCGGCTGCGCCGCCACGGGCGCGGGGGGCGTGCCCTGCTTCTTGTCCAGGCGGCGCTGGTTGCGGTTCATCTCTCGTCCCGACATGGTTGCAGGCCCGACATGGTTGCAGGCCGCAGACTAGCCCGCCGACGGGCCTCGCGTCGATGACGCCGCGGGGTTGGGCGATGCCGGCTCCGCCCAAGGAAGTATGCCCACAGATATGCACGCTATGGTCGCAGCCGTGTCACATCCTGGGCGCATCATCACCCCTCTCGTCGTGATGGAGGTCGCCCATGTCTCAGGTTCCCGCGCGCGCCTGGTGCAACAACGAGGTGGCCTATCTGGCGTGGCGTCCCATGGGTAGCCCCACGGCCCGCATCGACGGCCTGCTGGGCTTCATGATCACGCGTGTGCATGAGGATGGGGAGCGTCGGCTGCTGCCCACCTGGGTCGCGTTCAAGGACCAGTCCAATCCCGATTGGCAGCAGCAGGACAGCGGCGTCTGGCCCATCCAGAAATTCTCCTGGCGCGACCTGACCCTGAGGCGCAGTCGGGACAGCCTGTCGGTGCGCCGGCCTTTCACCTGCCATTACGAGATCATCCCCGTCGGCTTCGAGGCCCCAGGCCGTGAACCGGTGGCCGGCTGGATCAAGCGGACGGAGACGTTCAGCAGCGCGCAACCCGGCGCCTACACCGGTACGCCGCGGCCGCTGTTCATCTGCGGCGACGCGGTGATGACCAATCCCATCACCGTCACCTGGACCTATGGCGCTTTCACCGCTGTCTTCACCAACGGCATCCTGTCGACGCAGAACCTGCGCCAGCAATTGCACACCCCTGCCGGCCAGGCGCCCAGCAAGGGCTATGTGCTGGACCAGGTGAAACAGCCGGGCAACGCCATCCGCGCCTTCCTGACCGGCGACGTGCTGCCCACCCTGACCGATTTCCTGGGCCAGGTGGGGCCGGGCGACAAGGTCTACGCCGCCCTTTACGAGCTGTCGGACCCGGAGCTGGTAGCCGGCCTGACCGGCCTGGGTGATCGCCTGCACCTGATCCTGTCCACGGCGGGGGAGGCGACCAAGACCAACCCCGTCTGGGACCGCACCAACCAGGCGGCCCGCCAGGCCCTGCACGGCACAGCGGGCGAGGTCATAGACCGGCTGTTCAACAACAGCGCCCACATCGGCCATAACAAGTTCCTGGTACGCACGGACGTCGGCGACCGGCCGCTGGCCCTGCTGACCGGCAGCACCAACTGGACGCCCACGGGCCTGTGCACCCAGTCCAACAACACCATCATCACCCAGGACGCCACCCTGGCGCAGGCCTATCTGGACTATTGGAACCGCCTGAAGATGGACACGGCGTCCTTCCCCGTGCAGGCGGATACGGGCGCCCCGAACCACAACGTCCAGCAAAAGCCTTTGCGCCGGGCGGACGGCCACGCCTATCCGGATGCGGACAGCAACCCCCGCGTCTGGTGCGCGCCCACCACCCTGGCCACCACCAAGACCGCGGCCACCCCACCGGACCTGGCCGACGTGTTCCAACTGATGGACCAGGCGCGGCACGCCATCTATTTCCTGACCTTCTACCCCTCCGTCGAAGGCAAGCAGAGCATCATCGAGGCGGCGGTGGACCTGGGCAAGCAGCGGCCCGACCTGATGGTCATGGGCGCCGTCAGCAGCCCGCAGGCCCTGCCCATCGAGGGGGACGCCAACGGCGTCGATGACACGGGTGACGACACGGACGCCCAGGGCGCCAAGATCCCCAAGCCTTCCGTCTACGCGCCCAAGGACGCGCCGCGGGTGCTGGTGGTGCGCGCCGCCGCCATCGACACGCCCACGGGCGATCTGCAGCCCGAGCTGCTGACCGCCGGCGCGGCCATCATCCATGACAAGATCGTGGTGATCGACCCCTTCTCCCCCGACTGCGTCGTCATCACTGGCAGCCACAACCTGGGCTACAAGGCCTCCTACGCCAACGACGACAACCTGCTGATCATCCAAGGCAATCAGCCCCTGGCCCAGGCCTACGCCGTCCATGTCCTTGACGTCTATGAGCACTACCGCCAGCGCGCCATCCTGGAAGAGCGGGAGCGGGACGCCCTGCTGAAGGGACAGCCGGCCCCCAGCACGCCACAGGGTGGCTTCCTCGCCACCACCGATCAGTGGCAGGACGCCCACCTCAGTGGCGACAAGGGCACGGAGCTGGACTACTTCCTCAGCTAGGGGCACGCCGGCGGCGGACCAGCAGCAGCGCGGTCCCGGCCACCAGCACGGCCAGGACCGCCACCCCGCCGGCCAGCGCCTTGCGCTGGTTCTGGTGGATCCAGCGATGCGCCTGCCGGGCGGGCGCCCGCCACCATTCCCTGGCGGCGGCGTCGAAGTCCGGCGCCGGGCAGGCATGGCCGAAATGGGCGGCCCAGGGCTGGTAGGGGCCGGTCTTGAGGTAACGCTGATAAAGGGCGGCCACACGTCCCTGCGCTTGCTTGTCGCGCTCGATGATGCGGCCGACGACGGAGCGCCAATAGGGGTCCTGGATGGTGGCGGGATCGTCCGTCCAGGTCCCGATCATCTGATCCTTGGCATAGTTCACCGCCCAGCACAGCGTGGCGGCATAGGCTTGGCTGGTATGGGGCAACTGGTCCGCCGCATGCTCGGCCGCGTCGGTCGCCATGAAGCGATAGTGGAACCGTTGATCGGGCTGCGGCGCGCTGTCGGCGAAGCGCTTGCGTTCCCCATCGGTGATGAAGGCGGCGCCGGCGGGCGGCAGCGTGGCCTGGCCGATGCCGACGTCATAAGCGCCTTGCAAGGCGGCCTCGTCCGGCGCGCCCTCCGTCCCCATGATCTCCATGCCTCGGGATCGGGCCAACTGCGCCATCTGGAACCAGGCGCGGGCGCGGCTGCTGGCCCACCAGGCGCCGCCGGCGTCATCCCGCGCGTTGACATAGGCCCGCGCGTCCTTGGCCACATCCGGGTTGTGATAGTAGGCCAGCGCCTCCTTGCCCCGTCCCGCCCGCATCAGCCGGCGGGCCAGCAGGCTGCGCAACGCCAGGGGCGCACCCTGGTAGCGCAGCCGATCAGCGGCCTCGTCGTACTTGTAGCCCACGCCCATGGTGTCCAGCAGGGTGTTGGGCCACTGCCTGTTATCGACCTTCAGCGTCCAGTTGGTGACGACGCTGGCCGGCACCTTGGCGTCGACATAGGCCTTCAGCTCATCGACGGTCAGCACGCGCTCCGCGATGTGCGCCACGTCGCCCCAATAGGTGTCGGCCATGGGCATCAGCTGGTCCAGCGCCGCCACGTACTCCCCCCGCGCCAGGGCCACGGTGCCGCCTTCACCGGCAAGACGGCTGCGCTCGGCCGCCGATATGGCGCTCCCCTGGGGGCCGTCGCCGGTGGCGGGGAAGGCGGCGGACGCCTGGGCGTAGAGCTTGGCCGCCTGCGCCAGGTCGCCTTTCTGCAGGGCCAGCTTGGCCTGGACCCAGCTGGCCAGCGGTCCCGGCTTCATCGCCGCCAGGCGGCCGGCCAGTTCATAGTCGCCCTTGCGGTAGGCCAGGGCCGCCAACTGGTCGGCGGCCGGCGCCGGCTCGCCGGCGTCCCCGATGTGGGCCTCCGTCAAGGCGGTGGTCAGCGCCGCCAGATGCGGAGTTGGTGGGGCCTTGTACGTCTCGCCGGAATCATGCCGGCTGGCGTCCCACGCCTTGGCCTGGCGCGGCAGATCCTCCTCGAACGCCAGCACATGCGTGGCCAGCAGGCGCTGCACCAGTGGGTCGGTGATGGCGGCCTTCAAGGGCTCGGCATGCTCCAGCAGGTGTAGGGCGATGATGTTGAGGGAGGACACGCCATTATAGGAATCATGCGCTGCCTGCTGGGCGTAGAGGCCGATGGCCTGGGACAGAGCCGCCACGTCCAGCGGTTCGGTCGCCTCCAGCCGCAGGGTGGCCGGCAGGCTGCCTGCCACCGTGCCATCGTCCGTTTCCGTTGTCGTCACCAGGGAGAGCCCCGCCTGCGCCAGGCGCACGCGCGCCTCCTCGCCCAGGCTGGCCACGCCCAGGCCCAGCGGGTCGGGGGCGCCGGCCTGGGCCAAGGCGCGCGTCTTGGCGAAGGCGTCCGCCGCCGCGTCCGCCTGGTCACGCCGCATGGCCACGCGGCCCAGCATATAGGCCGCCCAGACGGCGCGGGGCGACGCTTCCGCCGCCGGCAGGTCCAGCACCGCCCGGAGGCGGGCGGCGGCCTGGTCCAGCCGGCCGGCCTTATAATCCACGGCGGCGGCGGTGTAGAGCCGGGCCGTGGCCGGTAGCTTCTCCCCCAGGGCGTAGGCCTTGTCGCCGTCGCCGGCCGCGCGCATCGCGCTGATCAGGTTGGCCGCTTCTGGGCTCAGGCCAGTCGTTTCGGCATCGGTGCGCAGCTTGGTGCGCGTGTCATCGGTCGCCCAGCGGTTCTCCACCGCCTTCATCGTGTCGGTGGGCGCGGCCACCAGATGCGCCGCTTCCCAGGCGAAGGGGTTGGCCGGCGTCTGGGCCAGGGTCACCTCTCGCCGGTCCAGCAACTGCCAGGGGAAGTCCGGCCCGCAGGCGATGGCGATGCCGGCGGCACCGGTCAGCAACAGGACGGACAGGGTAAGGACGCGATGGCTAGGGGCGGACATGGATCACCGGCGGTGAGGGGACTCGGGGCAGCGCAGCCAGCCCACCGCCCGGCGCTCCCCGGGCGGCAGCAGGCCGGGGGACAGGCGCACCAGGCGGGGTTGGGGGGCCAGGGGATCGCGGGCATAGCCGCTAGCGCCGTCACCCAGGGGACAGCCAGCCGGCAGGTCCAGGCCGTCGGGCAACTCGGCATCGGCGGCACCGTCATTGATCAGCACCAGGGATGACAGGCCGGGCGTCGCCGTGGGCTCCGCCACCGCGAAGATATGACCGATGGGCGTCTGCCCCCGCGCCACCGCCGCCCAAGTGGCCAGGGACCAGGCACGGCGATCCTCGGCGGTGGGCAGTCGGAACCAGGCGATGCCTTTGAGGTTGGGCGGCGCCTTGACGCGCAGATCGTTCAGGAAGGCCGCCACGTCGGCGGGCCGGGCCATCAGCTCCGCGGCATGCGCGCCGCCGGCCAGCAGGGGCGTTTCCCCCTCCACCGTCGCCAGGCTGTCGTCGGCGTTCCAGCTGACCCGCGCGCCATAATCGGGCAGGGCCACGCGGAAGGGTGTCGTGAAGCGCTGGCCGTAGGCCGCGACCCAGCGGCCGGCCTGCGCCGGATTGAACAGGCCGTCGGTGGGGGCGGCCACGGCATGGACCTGCAGCAGCACCTCATCTGGCACCGCCACCACGTCCGCCAGTGCCGGGGCCGGCAGCCAGGCGGGCAGGGCGGTGATGGACAAGTGTGCGCCGCCCAGCCGCGCGCGAAGGTCCTTCAGGAACCGGGCGTAGGAGGACAGGCGGGCGGTGGGGCAGTCATGGTCGATCTCCAGCCCCGCCACGGCAACTCCGGCCTGGCGCCAGCGCTGCAGTGGGGCCAGGGCCGTCGCCACCAAGGCGGCGGGATCGGTCTCGCCCAAGCGGCCGTCGATGCGCACCACCAGGATGACGGGCCGTCCGGCCAGGTGCGCCCGCAGGAACTCCAGCCGTCCGTCGTTCAGCAGCGCCGGGGCGGCATGGCCGTCCGCCGACACCTCCGCCGCCAGCACGCGCCAGGTGGCCACATCGGGTGCCGCCTGGTCCATGGCCCGGCCCAGCGCGGACGTCCAGGCGCGTTGCCAGATGTAGACGTCGTTGGGCAAAGGGGCCGAATGGGGCACCGGGCGGGGCGGCATCAGGCCGGCCACCGCAACGCCGGCACCCATCAGGATCAGGGCGGCCAGGATGATCCGGGGCCTGGGAAGGGGCATGGCCGGGGGCGGGCGGCAGGGTAGGCGGGACGGACGCATTCTACCGTCGCGCCGGCCCCGCCGAAACGGAATTTCCCAAGCCGCCAAAGGTGGCGCCTGAAGCCAACCTCAAACCCGCCGCCTGATGACCTCACCAGAGGGGGCGACTGTCAGGGGATAATCGGCGTCACGGGATCTATAACAGCTTCAGGTAGGCCTCCTGGCCATGTGAGATGCCGGAATGTCCACTCGAACCAGAGAACTGCCAAGATATCCTGGGTCCAAGCCCAGTAACTGCTCGAGTTTGCCAACGTCTCCAGCGGATTTGGCAATCGCTTCATTTGCTGCCGAAGGCGGAAGGACCCATGTTTCAGTTTTTCCGATGATGCCGGTGGGCGCGGATGATTGAATCCGAACAGATCCTTATCAGAAAAATCTAATTCTTCTGGGCGTTTACCCTATTCCTGAAGGCGATCAATGCCGGCGGTTCGCCGCCCGTGACCTCTATTTGGAATTTGGAATAAGCATGCTCGAGGTCGCGATATTTCCGTAGAGTACCTTCATCGAAATAATAGTCCCCAGGTATATGTTCGAGCGGTGTCAGAATCCTTCCCGCCTTCGCATCGTCCAGATAGGGTGCCAAAGCACTGAGCAAACGCGCCGCCTCCGCATCGGCGGAGGCATAGCGACGCAAAAGGTCCTCTAACGACACCGCGTACTGCTGAATAAGTGCCTGGTTCATCTATTTCCCCTAATTCCCAATAGAACCTATGTGAACAGGATCGCTCCATAAACCTCTATTTGGCACCAAATACTGCGTGGCGCCACCCGCCCGCTGGACCAAGCCACCCAACTCACTGGTTGGAGCGACCGTATTTACCCATACGGGCACCGCACCTGCATTCGGCGAGATTTGATATATATCATAGACGGCAGCGTCGCTCTTCAGCGGTAATCCGAAATACTCGGACAAACCTTTGCCTGAGGCAGCCGCCTCTTTAAGACCGTCCGCCGTCGTAAAGAACGGAGAATAGGGAGTGACCGTTTCCCCCTGCGGCACAATCTTCAACAGAGGCGAGGTCACATTTTCCACCGTCGGCAAATCAGAGCCAGACTGCAATAAAACCCTAGCCCTGCGAAATATCTCCTCAATATCTGCCTTCGGGTCGGCGGACCGAAGTTGGTCTAACAATCCTTGTCCGTTCGCCGTTTCCAAGTATTTATTTACCTCCTTCAAGCTAAGCCCTTGAGGCTTGAAGGTGTTAACGTCATTAATTTCCTTGGCGTAGCGCTCCCGCAGCGCTTTCATATCAAGCTTCGGGGGCTTAGGCGGGAGCGACGGTTCCGCTTTGACTGCCTCCGCCACCTTCTTCGGCGGCAACGGCGGGTCGGCTGGCGGGGGTGGCGGTTCCTCAACCACCGGGCGCTTGCCGCCCGACGCAGGCTTCACCTTGGCGATCAGGGCGATGAGGGCGTTGATGGTCAGGATGGTGAGGCCGGCGGCGGTGCGCTTGGCGGCTTCGTCCAAATCGTGCTGGGTCTTGGCGGTGGTGGCCAGAGCGATGCCGTGGCCCAGGTCGTTCAGGCCCTGGAACACCGACCAACCCACCATGGCGTAGCCCACGCCCAGCAGGATGACGTCGATGGCCTCGCCATAGCCCGCCAGGTGGCCGCCGGCCCACACCACCAGGAAGCCGGCCAGCCAATACAGTGTCTCGCGGGTGAACAGGCTTTTGGCCGCCTGCTGCATCTCGCGCGGCAGCAGGGGCACGCAGCGGCGCAGGGTGGCGACCACGCGGTCGGTCACCGACCATTGCGCCGGCTGGCCCGGCGGATCCTCGTCCCCCTGGCCATGCCGGGGCAGATCCACGGGTGGGGGCGAAAGCGGGGCGATGGCGCGGGGGATGAGGAAGGCGCTGAGGCTGCCCATGGCCAGGTCGCGCATCGCCTGGTCGATGAGCTGCGTGTCGCTGACGCGAAAATCCACGCCCTGCACCACCCGGCGCAGGCGCAGGCGGCCGATTGCGTCCAGGCCGTGCAAATACCGGATGACGCGGGCGTCCCGCCAGATGGGGCCGCTGGCGGCCCCGCCCAAGGCATGACGCCGCATGCCGGCGGGAATGGCGCGCGTGGGGCCGATCAGCAGGCGGCCCTCGGGAATCTCGGCATCCATCCAGTCAGCCATGGACAGGCCGGCCGCACCGCCGCCGCTGATGAAACTGTCAGGCACCGTCCCTTCCCCTGCGTTCAAGCCGGACCACCGCACGGCCCAGGGGGTGAATTAAGACGATCGCCTGCACGGGAAAGGGGCATATCCCAACAGGCCATAGTCCATGGCCTGGCCCAGGGCCGGCGGTCAGGCGCGCTGTCTCAGCGCTTCAGGTTGACGATGGCGACACCGCCCAACGCCATCAGGCCGCCGATGACGCCCAGCAGGGTCGGCACCTCGCCCAGCCAGACATAGCCCAGCAGCATGGCCAAGGGCGGCGCGCAGTACAGGAAGTTGCTGGCGCGGGCGGCGGGCATGCGCGACAGCACGATGGTCCAGGTGGCGTAGGCGACCAGGCTGGGCATGACGCCCAGGTACAGGGCGGCCATCAGGCCAGGCAGGGGGGCGGTCTGGGCCTGGGCGTAGGCGCCGGGCAGCCAGGGCGACAGGGCCAGGGCGCCGATCACCATGTTGTTGGCCGACACGGTCAGCGGCTTGTGCCGGGCGAACAGTGGCTTCTGCACCACGGTGGTGATGGAGTTGCATAGGGCGGCCCCCAGCACCAGCAGGGCGCCCCAGCCCAGCTGCAGGCCGGTGCCGCTGCCCACCGCCTCATTAAGGGCGATCAGGCCGATGCCGCTGAAGGACACGGCGGTGCCGATCCACCCCCAGCGGCCGAATTGCTCCCCCAGCAGGAAGGACGCGAACACGGCGGTGATGATGGGGTTGATGTTGATGATGAAGGCGGCCGCGCCGGAGGACACGGTGCGCTCCCCCATGTTCAGCAGCGCCGTGTACAGCGCCACGAACAGCAGGCCGCCGGTGGCGAAGCGCCACACCTCATCCAGGCGCGGCAGGGCCGGCCGGCTGACGAGCAGGTAGAGGGCCGCCGGCACCGCCGCGATGGAGAATCGCGCCGCGCCCAGTTCCAGCGGGCCGAAAGCCTTCAGGCCGGCGCGGATGGCGGCGAAGGCCGAGGCCCAGATGACGATGGTGACGACCACGATGGCCAGGGTGCCGCCGTCCAGCCGGTTCCCCCTGGCTGGGGTGACGCTGACGATCGCGGCGGAGTCACAGGTGGGGGCGAGTGGCGTGGCGGACATCGGACAAATCCCGGACAGGAGAGCGACAGGGGCACCAGTACGCCTGGGGCGCAACTGATTGACAATCGATGAAATCGGCAGCCAACTGTGAGTATGGATCACAGCTCGCACCCTTTGCCGCCCCTGGACGCGCTGCGCGCTTTCGAGGCGGCGGCCCGCACGGGCAGCTTTTCCGCCGCGGCGGAATCCCTGAACGTCACCCACGGCGCCGTCAGCCGGCAGATCGCCAAGCTTGAGCAGTGGCTGGGCCTGCGCCTGTTCCACCGCCAGGCGCGCGGCGTGGTGGTGACGCCGGACGGCCAGCGGCTGTTCCAGCGCACCAGTGAGGCCTTCGCCCTGATCGCCGACACCTCCAACCGCTGGACGGAACCCCGAGGGACGGCCGTGGTGCGGCTGACTTCGCTGCCCTCGATCTGCGGGCTGTGGCTCATGCCCCGGCTCGCAGACCTGGAGGGTAGGGAGTCGGACCCCGGCGGGGCACTCCGGATCTTGCTATCGGTGGACCATCGCGCGCTGGATTTGGCGGATGAAGGCATGGATTTGGCCATCCGCTGTGGCTGGGGCGCCATGCCCGGCCGCGTGTCGCTGAAACTGTTCGAGGAATGGTGCTATCCCCTGGCGGCGCCCGGCCTGGTGGCCGAGATCGGGGAGGGGGATCCGGAACGCCTGCTGGCCTTCCCCCTGATCCACAACTCCGACGCGTCGGGCTGGCGCACCTGGTTCGCCGCCCATGGCCTGGATTACAAGCCGCGCCCACAGGACCGGCGGTTCGAGGATTACAACCTGGTGCTGGACGCCTGTGTCTGCGGCCTGGGCATCGCGCTGGCCCGGCCGCCGCTGGTGCGGTCCAAGCTGCGCAGCGGCCGGGTGGTGCCGGTGGACCCGCGCACGGTGCTGAACCCCACCAGCTATTGGCTGGACCGTCCGCCGGGGCGCATGCGCAACGCCGCCGTGGAATTGGCGCGTCGCGTCGCGGCGGAGGCCGAGGTGGCGCCCGAGGCGCTGGAGGCCTTTCTCAATCCCGAAACGCCGGAAGGCCACGGCCGGCCTTTCATCCCCTGGACTGCCGCCTGACAGCGCGGGGCCCGCCGCCTGAAAGCCTGAAAACACAGGCGCAGCCCACGTCAACCGATGGCCCCTTCCATCAATGATGATTGACAGATTGATTGCAGGCGGTATGCATGGCGCGACTTGCGGTGCCGACGTCAGGCTGCGGCGGGGTTTTCCGTCGTGGGCCGTGTATGGGGTACGGGGCATCGCACCGGAATTGAGCTTCCAGGGTATTCGCAGATGATTCGCGCTTTCGTGTTTCCCGGCCAGGGCAGCCAGGCCGTGGGTATGGGCCGGGACTTGGCCGACGCCTTCGCCACCGCCCGCGACGTGTTCGGCGAGGTGGACGAGGCGCTGAAGCAGAAGCTGTCCGCCCTGATGTTCGAGGGCCCACTGGACGAGCTGACCCTGACCGAGAACGCCCAGCCGGCCCTGATGGCCGTGTCCGTGGCCGTGGCCCGGGTGCTGGAAAAGGACGGCGGGCTGGACCTGGCCAAGGCCGCCCGCTTCGTCGCCGGCCACTCGCTGGGTGAATACTCCGCCCTATGCGCCGCCGGGGCCCTGACCCTGGCCGACACCGCCCGCCTGCTGAAGCTGCGCGGGCAGAGCATGCAGCGCGCCGTGCCGGTGGGCGTGGGCGCCATGGCCGCCATCATCGGCGCCGATTTCGAGGCCGCCCGCGCGATCGCCCAGGACGCCGCCCAGGGCGAGGTCTGCACCGCCGCCAACGACAACGCCCCCGGCCAGGTGGTCATCAGCGGCCACAAGACGGCCGTGGAGCGCGCCATCGCCATCGCGGCCGAGCGCGGGTTCAAGCGCGCCGTGCTGCTGCCGGTGTCCGCCCCCTTCCATTGCCCGCTGATGCAGCCGGCGGCCGACGCCATGGCCGAGGCCCTGGCCGGCACCGCCATCCAGGCGCCGCGCGTGCCGCTGGTGGCCAACGTCATCGCCAGCACCGTCACCGACCCCGCCGAGATCCGCCGCCTGCTGGTGGAGCAGGTCACCGGCTCCGTCCGCTGGCGCGAAAGCGTGCTGTTCATGAAGGAACAGGGCGTGGAGCAATTGGTGGAGCTGGGTGCCGGCAAGGTGCTGGCCGGCATGGCCAAGCGCATCGACAAGGACATGACGGCCGTGTCGCTGGGCCTGCCCGCCGACATCGACGCCTTCCTCAAGGCCTGAGCCTGAACCCCTCCTGAGAGAACGATAGGGACCATCCCATGTTCGATTTGACCGGCAAGACCGCGCTCGTCACCGGCGCCTCGGGCGGCATCGGCGCCGCCATCGCTCGCACCCTGCACCAGGCCGGCGCCACCGTGGCCCTGTCCGGCACCAAGGTCGAGGCCCTGGAGGCCCTGGCCGCCGAGCTGGGCGACCGCGCCGTGGTCGTGTCCGCCAACCTGTCCGATCCGGAGGCCGTTGAGGCCCTGGCCAAGGACGCGGAGGCCAAGCTGGGCCAAGTGGACATCCTGGTGAACAACGCCGGCCTGACCCGCGACGGCCTGATCCTGCGCATGAAGGATGAGGACTGGGCGTCGGTCATCGACGTGAACCTGACCGCAGCCTTCCGCCTGTCACGCGCGCTGGTGAAGGGCATGATGAAGCGCCGCTGGGGCCGCATCATCGGCATCACCTCCATCGTCGGTGTCACCGGCAACCCCGGCCAGGTCAACTATGCGGCCAGCAAGGCCGGCATGATCGGCATGACCAAGGCCCTGGCCGCCGAGGTCGCCTCGCGCAACATCACCGCCAACTGCGTGGCGCCCGGCTTCATCGCCACCGCGATGACCGATGTGCTGCCCGACGCGCAGAAGGAAAAGCTGACCGCCGGCGTGCCGGCCGGTCGCCTGGGCACGCCGGATGAAATCGCGTCCGCCGTGCTCTACCTGGCCTCCACCGAGGCCGGCTACGTCACCGGCCAGACGCTGCACGTCAACGGCGGCATGGCCATGATCTGATCGGGTTCCCGTGGGGCTTGGGGGCTTGTCCTTTCGCGGGATGCCCCTAAGTATCGGCGGGGCCCAGCCTTAACAAGGTGTCCCAGTGCCTGCGGGCGCTAGGCAAGATGCGCCTAGCTGTGGTATCTGACGGCACTTTTCCAAAGGATGGGCGCTCGAATTCGTCCTGCCGGACGTGCCCACGCCGATCAGAACAAGTCAGTCAAACAACCCCAACTTTGAAATTCGGGAAGGTATAGGAAATGAGCGACATCGCCGAACGGGTGAAGAAGATCGTCGTCGAGCACCTGGGTGTGGAAGAGGGCAAGGTCACCGACACCGCCAGCTTCATCGACGATCTGGGTGCCGACAGCCTCGACACCGTTGAACTCGTCATGGCCTTCGAGGAAGAGTTCGGGATCGAGATCCCGGACGATGCGGCGGAGAAGATCCTGACCGTGAAGGACGCCATCGACTTCATTTCCAGCAAGCAGGGCTGATCCCCTACTTTCCCGGAATTCAGGCGCCGCGCCGCCGATACCGCGCTGGCGTGGCGCCTGGAACCGGAAAAGCCCTTGCTGGTTTTTGCGGGGCCTAGGCGAACACCGGATCTTCGGAAACCCTCGAGTCCGATTCCAGGCCCTTACTTCTTCTGGAACTAGGTACAGGTCTGACCCATGCGTCGCGTCGTCATCACCGGTCTCGGGTTGGTTACCCCTCTGGGAACGGGCGTTGAGCACTCGTGGAAACGGCTGCTCGACGGCAAGTCGGGTATCCGCGCCATCGACACCTTCGACGTGTCCGACCTGCCGGCCAAGATCGGCGGCATGGTTCCCCGGGGCGACGGCACCAACGGCACCTTCAACCCCGATCTTTCGGTCCCGCCCAAGGACCAGAAGAAGATGGACGACTTCATCATCTACGGCGTCGCCGCGGCGGCCGAGGCGGTGAAGGACAGCGGTTGGGAGCCGCAGTCGGAAGAGGATCGTGAGCGCACCGGCGTCATGATCGGTTCCGGCATCGGCGGCTTGTCCTCCATTTATGAAACATCGTTGCTGCTGGCCGAAAAGGGCCCGCGCCGCATTTCCCCCTTCTTTATTCCGTCGGCCCTGATCAACCTGGTCTCCGGCCACGTGTCGATCATCCATGGCTTCAAGGGCCCGAACCATTCGGCCGTCACCGCCTGCTCCACCGGTGCGCATGCCATCGGCGACGCCGCCCGCTTGATCATGTGGGACGACTGCGACGTGATGGTCGCCGGCGGCGCCGAGGCGGCGATCAACCGCCTGGGTGTGGCCGGCTTCGCCGCCGCCCGCGCGCTGTCCACCGGCTTCAACGAGACGCCGGAGAGGGCCTCGCGCCCCTATGATAAGGACCGTGACGGCTTCGTGATGGGCGAGGGCGCTGGCGTCGTCGTCCTGGAGGAGCTGGAGCACGCCAAGGCCCGCGGCGCCAAGATTTACGCCGAGGTCGTGGGCTATGGCCTGTCGGGCGACGCCCACCACATCACCGCCCCGGCGGATGACGGCAACGGCGGCTACCGCTCCATGGCCATGGCGCTGAAGCGCGCCGGCATGACCCCGGCCGACATCGACTACGTCAACGCCCACGGCACCTCCACCCCCCTGGGCGACCTGATCGAGCTGGGCGCCGTGAAGCGTCTGTTCGGCGAGGCGCTGAACACCGCCTCCATGTCTTCCACCAAGTCGGCCACCGGCCACCTGCTGGGGGCGGCGGGCGCCATCGAGGCCATCTTCTCGGTGCTCGCCATCCGTGACCAGCAAGTGCCGCCCACGCTGAACCTGGACAACCCGTCCGACGAGTGCGCCGGTGTCGACCTGGTGCCGCACAAGTCCAAGAAGCGCCGTGTGCGGGCCGCCCTGTCGAACTCCTTCGGGTTCGGCGGCACCAACGCCTCGCTGATCGTCAAGGAATACACCGGCTCGTGACCGACAAGGTTCCGGTCCCGGGACCCAAATCCCGACTTGCGTCTTCCCTGGGCCGCCGTCTCCTGCAGGCGGCGGCCCTGGTCGTTCTGGTGTCGGCCGCGCTGGCCTGGGTGGGCTATCACCGCTATGTCGATCCCGGCCCACTGACGCAGGATCGCGTCGTCGTTGTGTCCTCGCGCGGCGGCTTGCAGACCATGGGGCAAACACTGGCGGAGGCCGGCGTCGTGCGCGGCGACATCGACTTCGTCGCGGCCGTGCGCGTCAGCAGCGTGCTGGGCGTGGGCAGCCAGGTGCCGAAGCCCGGTGAATACGCCTTTCCGGCCCATGTCTCGCTGAAGGACGTGGTCGCCCTGCTGCGCAGCGGCAAGACCGTGGTGCATCGCCTGACCATACCCGAAGGCCTGACCTCCGCCCAGATCGTCGCGCTGATCGAGGCGGAGCCCGCCCTGTCCGGCACCATCACGGAAAAGCCGGCGGAAGGCAGCCTGTTGCCCGAAACCTATTTCTTCGGGCTGAACTACGGCCGTGCGCAGATGGTGGAGCGCATGCGGGCCGCGATGCGCAAGGCGGTGGACGAGATCTGGGAGGCCCGCGCGCCGGGTGTGGCCCTGAAGTCGCCGGAGGAGATGGTGACCATGGCCTCGCTGGTGGAAAAGGAAACGGGCGTGCCGGCGGAGCGGCCGCATATCGCCGCCGTCTTTTACAATCGCCTAAAGCTGGGCATGCGCCTGCAGTCGGACCCCACCGTCATCTATATCCTGACCAATGGCGCCGGTCCCCTGGGCCGCACGCTGACCCACGCCGATCTGGCGGTGGAGTCGCCCTACAACACCTATGTCGTGGCCGGCTTGCCGCCCGGCCCCATCGCCAATCCGGGCCGCGAGGCCCTGCGCGCCGTGGCCAATCCCTTGGCCAGCGCCGACCTCTACTTCGTCGCCGACGGCAGCGGCGGCCACGCCTTCGCAACATCCCTGGCCGAGCACAACCGCAACGTCGACAAATGGCGCGACCTGCGGGAAAAGGCGCAGCGGTAGGGGTTATCCGACCAGCGCCACCGGCTCATTGCCGTAGAGCGCCGACAGCAGGTCGGCGGTGGTGATCATGCCCACCAGGCGGCCGGTTTCGTCCACCACCATGGCCTCATGCGCGCCGGCGGTCATGGCGGGCAGGATGTTGACCACGGGCGTGGTGCCCAGGGCCGTCACCGCCGGCCGCACCAGTCGGCGGATGCCGTGGCGGCCGGGGACGGTGGCGGGCTGGGGTGGAATGACGCCCAGCAGGCGCCCGGTCTCGTCCGTCACCGGCACGCCGCGCATATGGTAGTCCGCCATCAGGCCGCGCACGGTCGCCACAGTATCCTCCGGCCCGACGGCCGCAGGTACGCGGGATCGGATGTCGCCACAGCGGATGTCACCGTGGCGGCGCTGGTAGGCGCGCGCCTCCACCTGGCGGAAAACGGCGTCCAGGTCGTCGCGGTCCACGTCCAACTGCTCGCCGTAATGGGCCAGCACCTGGTCCAGGTCTTCGATGGTGTAGCCGGCGGTGTTGCGGGCGACGTGTGGCTGGGCAGGCGCCACGTGGGGATAACGGTGCCGGGTCAGGTTGTTGAAGGCCAGGCCCATGGCGATGAGGATCGCCGTGTTCACCGCCACGGGGGCGGCGACGAAGCCAACGCCCGCCGCCTGGATGGCCGGGCCGCCCAGCACGGCGGTCAGCGCCACGGCGCCGCCCGGCGGGTGCAGGCAGCGCAGGTAGGACATGCCCAGGATGGCCAGGGCCACGGCGCAAGCACCGGCCAGCACCGGGTCGGGGATCAGCCTGGCGCACAGCACGCCCGCCATGCCTGACACAACGTTGCCGCCGAACACCGCCCAGGGTTGGGCCAGCGGCGTGGCGGGAGCGGCGAACACCAGCACGCTGGAAGCGCCGATGGGCGCCACCAGATAGGGCAGGCCAGCGGCGCTGCCGCCCAGCCACCAGCGGCTGATCAGCGTGGTCAGCAGGATGCCCAGCAGGGCGCCGACAAAGATGCGGATACGGCCCGGCGCCGGCAGGCCCGGCTGGGTGGGTCGGAAGGAGCGCAGATAGGGATGCATGGGGCGGCACGGTCGGCAATTACGCGGACAAAGATGTGGGAAATATCCATGTTATGCCGGCTTGATAGCATGAACGCGGCGAACCGCAAAGCCGACGATCCGGTGGAGCGCGCAGGCCCGCCCCCCTTGTCTTCCCCAAGAAAAAAGCCCATCCCCCGAGGAAGAGGGATGGGCACGGGCGGACGCTGGGGTAGGGACCGGGTGGATGGGAGCCGCACCCGGGCAGTCAAGGACGCCGCCCGATTTCAAGGTTGAGATGAAGGGATGACGCGGATGCCGCTCAGTTCAGCGGCGTCTGGGCGTGGCTGACCGCGGACGCCAAGTGGGCGACGCAGTGGCGGTGGTCGGTGCCGCCGGGGGTGTGGCCCATCTCGGCGCAGGCGCGGGCTTCCGGGACCGGCTGCTGGGCGGCGGCGGCCTGGGTCTTCAGGCTGTCGACACAGGCCGCGAAGTCCACGTTGGCCGGGGCCAGGCCCAGCGTGTCGCGGCAGACGCGGCGCGCGGCATCGGTCTGCGCGGCGGTGATGGTGATGGCGGGCACCTGGGTGCCTGCCGCGGCCGTGCCGGACGCCTGGGCGGCGCCCAGGGGAATGGCCAAGGCGGCCAGCACGGGGATCAGGGCCAGGGTCTTGGTGAAGCGCATGGTTTCCTCCTTGATGAATGATGCCGGGTTGGGGATCAGCCGTGGCTGACCTGAAGCTTGGCGGCGAATTCCTGGTGGCGGGCGACGTCGCCGTCATCGATGACCACCCGCTCGCCCTGGGCACGCCGCCGTTCCATCCAGCCGCTGATCAGCTCGGCGCAGGTGTGGTCCATGAACCAGAGGGACCGCAGGCGCAGGGTGACCCGCCCGGCGGGTGGCAGGCTCTCCAGCGCCTGGGCCAGGCGCGGCAGCTGCACGAGGCTGGCGGAGCCGGACAGCACCACTTCCCACTCGCCCGCCCCCTTCTCGCGGGTGACGACCAGCAGGCGCAGGCGGCGCACCTGGGGCAGCAACTCAATGAGGCTGAGACCCAGGCCCACCAGCACGCCGGTCAGCAGGTCGGTGGCGACCACGGTGATCAAGGTGGCGGCCCAGATGGCGGCCGGCAGGGCGCCATAGCGTTCGAACAGGTGGCGGGCATGGGCCACGCTGACCAGGCGATACCCCGTGACCACCAGCACGCCGGCCAGGGCCGACATGGGGATGGCCCGCAGCAGCCAGGGCAGCAGGGCGACGGCACCCAGGATCCACACGCCGTGCAGGATGGTGGAGGCGCGGGTGGCGCCGCCGGCCTGCACGTTGGCGGAACTGCGCACGATGACGCCGGTCATGGGCAGGGCGCCGGCCAGGCCGCAGAGCATGTTGCCCACGCCCTGGGCGGTCAGTTCCCGGTTGTAGTTGGTGCGCACGCCGTCATGCATGCGGTCCACCGCCGCCGCCGACAGCAGGGTTTCGGCGCTGGCGATGAAGGCGATGGCCACCGCCATGATGATCAGCCTGGGTTCGAACAGACCGAAGCCATTGGCCAGGTCGGGCATCTGGATGCTGCCCCACAGGCTTTCCGGCACGGCCACCTTGGCCACGGGCAGGTTCAGCAGGGTGGCGGCCAGAGTGGCGGCCACCACGCCCACCAGGGCGCCCGGCACCAGGCGCAGGCGCTGGGGCCGCACCCATTCCCACACCAGCATCGTCGTGATGGTCAGCAGGCCGATGCCCAGCGCCGCCTCGGCCGCGTCGCCGTTGAAGGGGAACAGGCCGAAATAGGCGGCGGGGGCGGCCAGGATGTTGGCCAGGCCGCCCGCCTGGGGCTTGGCGTCCAGCATGACGTGCAGCTGACCCGCCACGATCAGCACGCCGATGCCGGCCAGCATGCCGTGCACCACGGCGGGGGAGATGGCGCGGAACCATTGCCCCAGCTTCAGCATGCCGGCGGCCGTCTGGATCAGGCCGGCCATGATCAGCACGGGACCCAGGGCGCCGATGCCGGCGTCGCGGATCAGTTCGAAGACGATGACCGCCAGGCCGGCGGCGGGGCCGCTGACCTGCAGGGGCGACCCCGCCAGCAGGCCGACGACGATGCCGCCGATGATGCCGGTGATCAGCCCCTTTTCAGGTGGCGCGCCGGAGGCGATGGCGATGCCCATGCACAGCGGCATGGCCACCAGGAAGACCACGATGGACGCGGGGAGGTCCCGCGCCAGCGTGGCGGGAAAAAAACGCTGCATCATCACGCTCCCTTACTCGGCCGCGGTGACGTGATGGGCGTGCTGGGCGCAGCAGGGATCGGCCCCAAGGGGCGTCACGGCCCGGCGCATGCCGCGCACGGCCACCTGCAAGGTCTGGTTCTTGTCGCCCACGGGCAGGAACGTCCCCGTCTCGCCGTCCAGGGCCAGGATGTGACCGTTCTCCAGGTCGAAGAACCAGCCGTGCAGGTTCAGCTGTCCGGCGGCGAGCTTGGCGGCGACGGAGGGATGGCTGCGCAGGTGGTTCAGCTGCGCCACCACATTCTCCATGGCCAGCACGCGGGCGGCCTCCGCCTCCGGCAGCAGGCTGTAGGCCTCGCGCAGCACATGGCGGGCGCTTTCGGCGTGGCGCAGCCAGGCGGCCACGTTGGGCATGTCCTTCAGCGCCTCGGGCTTCAGCAGGGCCTTCATGGCGCCGCAGTCGGAATGGCCGCAGACGACGATGTCGTTCACGCCCAGGCCCACCACCGCGTATTCGATGGCGGAGGAGACGCCGCCGTTCACCTGGCTGAAGGGCGGGACGATGTTGCCGGCGTTGCGGCAGACGAACATCTCGCCCGGGCCGCTCTGGGTGATGATCTCCGGCACAACGCGGCTGTCGGCGCAGGAAATCACCAGCGCCTTGGGCTGCTGCCCGTGGTGGGCCAGCTTGCGGTACAGCGACCGCTGTTCGGGGAAGACAACAGATCGGAAGTGCGACACGCCGTCGATGATGCTGTCCATGATGGGAAGACCCTCGCGTTCAAGTCGATGATCCCTGGCCGGACGGTGGGGGGCGAAGGGCGCCTGGAACCACCGTCCCCGTTGGGGGCCATCAAGACTTAAGGCCTGAGTTTTTCCCGGATACGTTTCGATTATGACAAAGTGTGTCTGCCGATCTTTTGCGCCGGATCATCCCGTTTCGGAATCGTAATGATGACCGAAAGCCCGCCCTCCGGTCGGTTCCGCAGGACGATAGTGCCGCCCTCCCGCGTTACCGCCTGGCGGGCGATGGTCAGGCCCAAGCCGGTGCCGCCGGTGCCCCGGTTGCGGGATTCCTCCAGCCGGTGAAAGGGTTCGAACACCGCCTCGGCCTGGGCCTCGGGGATGCCCGGGCCGTCGTCGCTGATGGTGACGACGGCGTTTTTTTCCGTGTCGCGCACCGAGACCCGGGCCGCTCCGCCATACGCGATGGCGTTGTTGATGATGTTGGAAAACGCCCGGCGCATGCCCAGCGGCCGCAGGGTCAGGGGCAGGCGATCCGGCCCCTCATAGCTGGCGACATGGCCGGCGTCGGTGGCGTTGTCCACCAGGGTGGACAGCAGGGCCGGCAGGTCTGTGCGGCGCGGCTTTTCCGGATCCTCCTCGCCGCCCAGATAGTCCAGCAGATCGTTGACCATGCCCTCCATCTCATCCAAGTCGCTGTCGAAGGCGGCGCGGTCCTCGGCGCTGGGCAGGAAGCCGGCGCGCAGGCGCAGGCGGCCGATGGGTGTGCGCAGGTCATGGGAGACGGCGGCCAGGGCTTCCGTCCGGCTGGTGATCAGGCGGTCGATGCGCCGCTGCATGGCGTTGAAGGCCTGGGCCACATGCCGGATCTCCTGCGGGCCCCGCGTGGGGATGAAGACCGGTGGGCCGTTGCCCACCGCGTCCGCCGCCTTGACCAGCATCTTCAGGGGAGAGGCCAGGGTCTGCACCAGGAACAGGGCCATCAGCAGCACGCCAATGGACAGCAAGGCGATGGAGCCCAGCTGGGCGTAGATGACCGGCACGGTGGAGGGCAGGTCGGTGACGCCGAAGCGCAGGCTGCTGCCATCCGTCAGACGCACGTCGCCGTCAAAGGCCTTCTCCGGCGTCGCCGGGGCTGTGCGCAGACGCAAGTCCATGCCGGCCAGGGCGAACCGATGCTGGATCATCTCGCGGCGCAGCAGCCAGCTGGCCGGATTGTCGCCTTGCTCCCCCCGCGCTTGGGACGCGCCCACCCAGGTGAAGGTCAGGTAGGGGGAGGAGAGGGAGGAGGCGACGCTGTCCCGCCGCGCCGGATCGATGGCGGACAGGACATGGCCCGCCGTCTCCACCTGTTCGGCGATATGCCAGGTCTGGGTCTCGTCGCCATAGTGCTGCTCCGCCTGGCCCAGCACGATGGCGTTGCCGATGACGGCCAGCAGCACGGCCCCGAACAGCACCATGCCCAGGCGGCCAATGAGGCTGCGCGGCCAGAGATGAGCCCAGCGATGGAAACGACCCCGCGTCACAGGATGGTCACGTCGGCGGTGAAGATGTAGCCGACGCCGCGTATGGTGCGGATCAGCCGGTTCTCGTCGCCCAGCTTGCGGCGCAGACGGCTGACCAGTACGTCGACGCTGCGGTCGTTCACCTCGCCCAGGCGGGCGCGGGACAGCTCCAGCAGGCGCTCCCGGCCGATGACCCGCTGCCGATTTTCCAGGAAGCTGACCAGCAAGTCGTGCTCCGCCCCCGACAGGTCCACCGCCACACCGTCCGGATCCGTCAGTTCGCGCCGCCGGCGGTCCAGGCGCCAGCCGGCGAAGACCATGACGTCCTGGGGCACCGATCCGATGGGGCTCGCGTCGCCCCCATTACCGGCACGGCGCAGCAGGGCGCGGATACGGGCCAGCAGTTCCTTGGCGCGGAAGGGTTTGGGCACATAGTCGTCGGCGCCCATCTCCAGGCCCAGCACCATGTCGATCTCCTCGCCATGGGCGCTGACCATGATGATGGGCACCTGGCTGGCGCGCCGCAGCTCCCGGCAGATGTCCAGCCCGCTCTGCCCCGGCAGCATGACGTCCAGCAGCACCAGGTCGAAGCTGCCTTGGCCCAGCGCGTCCGCCATCTCCCGGCCGTCGCGCACGCCGGTGGCTTCGAAGCCGTTTTCCTTAAGCACGCGGAGGATCAGGGTGCGCATCGCCGGATCGTCCTCGACCAGCAGGATGCGCGCGATGGATAGGCTGTTCATCGGCCTTAGATAAGGGCCGCCCGCCGCCTTTCCAGGGGCGGGGGAACGATCCATGCTGCATATGCACAGGGGACGAGGGGCGGTGTCAGCCGCCACACCAGTCGAAGGATCGCGGCGACAAGCGTTGCTCCAGATAGCCGCCAGCCTCTTGCAGGTTCCACAGCTCCGTCTGGTTATCGGTGTCCCAGGTCCAGTACGCCCAGCCGGCCAGGCCCAGTGAGCAGGCCTGACGCAAAACCCCGCGCAGCGTGCCGGCCACCTGGCCGATGTCCGCGATCTCGCTCTTGAACGCGCCGGTTTCCGCCAGCACGACGGGCTTGCGCATCGCGGCCGCCGGATATTCCAGGGACGCCATCTGCGCGTCCAGCGTGCCGCCATTGGTGTGGGGATAGAGGTGGATTTCCAGGAAGTCCACCTTTGACGCCGCGATGGCGGACAGGCGGAAGGGCTGGCGCGGGTCGCCCCATTTGGCGTCGCGCTGGTACACGCCGACATAGCCGCCGCGATAGACATCCAGGGGCGGGAAGATGCTGGCGGTAAACAGCATGCCGGGCGCCACCTGTTTGGCCTGGCTGATGACGCCGTCGATCCAGCGCGTGGTGGCCCTGTCCGCCAGGGCTTGGCGGCTGGCGGGATCGGCCAGGTCGACGACGCTGCCATCCTCCGCCGTGAAGCGGCCTGCCTCCCGGGAAAAAGGCAGGTCCTTGGATTCGAAGCCGAGTTCATTCCACACATCGACGCAGAAGATGGCGGACAGCAATCGGGGATCGGCGGCCTTTATGCCGGCCAGGACGTCGGCGATGTAGCGGCCGTAGGCGTAGGCCAAGCCCCGGCTCAACAGCAGTTGGTTAATGCCCGAGGTGTTCTTGCGGTCCGGATCGGGAAAGCCGTCGCGCGACACCAGCATGTAATAGTTGGCGGGCAGCCACTGCCCGGTCAGTTCCACATAGAGGCCGCTGTCCGCCGCCGCACGGACGAAATCCACCACGTTGCCCATGTAGGCCGCGTCCAGCGTGTAGGTTCCCGGTTTGCCGGCGATGGCGTCGGCATCCAGGCGGATGCGGACGAAGGTGTAGCCGTCCTTGGCCATCGCCCGCAGGCTGGCATGGATGGCGGCCCTGCGCGCCGGGTAATAGTCCGGGTTGAAGCTGATGTTCTTTTGCGTGGTGGGGGTACCGGGCGACACGGCGACCCAGTTGACCCCCTGGGGATGAAGGGCTGTCCCGTGGCGGTGACGAAGTGCGGCCGCTGGTCCGGGCCGGCCGCGACCGCGACGGCCGGCGGTGCCGCCCGCGCCGCGGGGCTCAGCGCCAGCAGCGCCACGCACGCCAATGTCCTGATCGTGAGACGCGTCATCCCCATGCCAGCCTCCATATCGGTCCCATGGGACGATGGTGGGGGCTGCCGACGATGGCGCAAACCATGGCGGCGGATCCGTTACAAAAAATCACGGACGGGAAATCCGGGGCGATGGCGGATGGTGGGTGCTTTGCCGTGGTGTTGCGGCAGCGTCAGGCCTTCTTCTCCCAGCCCTTGTCCGTCTGCTGCCAGTAGGTGAGGTCCAGCCCGGCGTCCTTGGCGGCCTTCCATCGCTGGCGGGCGGCGGCCACGGCGTCGGGATCGATGCCGTCGAAGATGTCGCAGACGCGGGTGTAGTCGGCCATGCGGGCGCTGGTGGCCCCGTCGGTCAGGAACAGCACCTGGGCGTCGTTGGGGCGCTCATCCACCGCCGTCAGCCAGATGGGCTGGTCGGCGGCGTGGCCGTCCTTGGCCGTGCCGTGGGGCAGGAAGCTGTCCGGCCGCCAGGTCCACAGGTGCTGGGCCAGCTGCTCCGACCGCTCCTCCACCGTCGACAGCACCACCGCCCGCCAGCCGCGCTTCAGCGACCGTTCCAGCAGGTCGGGCAGGGTCTGCTCCAGGCTGCTGCGCTGCAGGTGGTAGAAGTTGACCTCGGTCATGGGAACGATCCGCGCGGCAAGGAAAAGGGGCGGCCCCTGGGAGCCGCCCCTGATCTTACCCTGACCGCAAAGGCTTTTGTCAGCCTTCGTAATAATCGGCCACCAGCCGGTCCAGCAGGCGGACGCCATAGCCGGAGGCGCCCTTGGGCACGGTGGCGCCGTCCTTCCTGGTCCAGGCGGTGCCGGCGATGTCCAGGTGGGCCCACGGCACGTCGTTGACGAAGCGCTGCAGGAACACGGCACCGATGATGCTGCCGGCCTTGCCCGGGCTGCCGATGTTCTTCATGTCGGCGACGTCGCAGTCGATGTCCTTGTCGTAGGCGGCGCCCAGCGGCAGGCGCCACAGGGTTTCGCCCGTCTTCAGGCCGGCGTCGGTCAGGCGCTGCGACAGTTCGTCGTTGTTGGAGAACAGGCCGGCGTGCTCGTTGCCCAGCGAGACGATGATGGCGCCGGTCAACGTCGCCAGATCGACCATGAAGCGCGGCTTGAACGTCGCCTGGGTGTACCACAGGGCGTCGGCCAGGATCAGGCGGCCCTCCGCGTCGGTGTTCAGCACCTCGATCGTCTGGCCGGACATGCTGGTGACCACGTCGCCTGGGCGCTGGGCGTTGCCGTCGGGCATGTTCTCCACCAGGGCCACCACGCCGACGACGTTGGCCTTGGCCTTGCGGCCGGCCAGGGCGGCCATCAGGCCGATGACGGCGCCGGAGCCCGCCATGTCCCACTTCATGTCTTCCATGCCGGCGGCGGGCTTGATGGAGATGCCGCCGGTGTCGAAGGTGACGCCCTTGCCCACGAAAGCCAGGGGGCGGCCCCCTTCTCACCGCCGTCCCAGCGCATGATGATCAGGCGCGGCGGCTTGGCCGACCCCTGGCCCACGCCCAGCAGCGCGCCCATGCCCAGCTTCTTCATCTGCTTTTCGTCCAGCACCTCGACCTTCACGCCCAGTTCGGTCAGGGCCTGGCAGCGCTCGGCCAGGGTTTCGGGGTAGATGACGTTCGGCGGCTCGGACACGACGTCGCGGGTCAGGAAGACGCCATCGGCGATCTTCTCCAGCTTGCCGTAGGCCTTCTTGGCGGCGGTGTGCTCGGCCGTGGCCAGGGTCAGCTTCTTCAGCGTGGGCTTCTGGTCCTTCGGCTCCTTGGTGCGGTACTTGTCGAAACGGTAGGAGCGCAGGCGGGCGCCATAGCCGACATTGGCGGCGAAGGTGGCCGGCGACAGCACCAGGCCGTCGTGGCCGTCCAGCACCAGGGTGGCGTCGGAGTTGCCGGCGCGGGCCAGGCTGGCCGCCACGGTGCCGCCCAGGGACTGGGCCGACAGATCCGTCACCTTCTCCGCGGCGCCGATGCCCACCAGCAGGATGCGCGTGTGGTCGGTGCCGCCGGGCGCCAGAAGGGTCAGCGTCTCATCCGCCTTGCCGGTGTAGCGGCCGGCTTCCATGGCGCGGGCCAGCGCGCCACCGGTCTTCTGGTCCAACTCGGCGCCCAGGCTGCCCAGGCCGCGGCCCTGCGACACCGTGATGGCCAGGATGCCGGATTGCGGCAGGGCGTTCTGGGCGTAAGCGATCTTCATCTTGCCTCTCTTGGTCGATCCCTTGGGATTCCTTGGGACGGTGGCGCCTCTGGGCGCCTACCCGTCCGGACGGCTTCGCCTTATGGCGTTGGGAGTCCTATACAGGATTTCTCAATGTTGTACGTCAACGCTCGAAATCCAGACCTTTTGTCCCAGGCGGTTGTTTCCGGAGACGGGAGTTGATAAGAACTGCGTGCCAAGCCTAGTCGGGCGGGGTTCCATGCCGGCTGCCGCCGGCTTGGCGGCGGGGGTGTCGCGCCCTGGTTTCGCCAAATTGTGGGGCCCTATAGTGGCCGGGCCGCCGGTGCCTCTTATGTGGGGTGCCGCGGTGTCGGATCGGCGGGATGCGCGGGCGCCGTTGTGGCGGGCGCCGGTCCCGCCTTGTGTGTTGTGGAGCACGATGAACCTGATCGGCCGGTATTTGTCGCGCAACCTCGTCGTGGCGATGGTTTTCATCACGGCCGGGTTGTCCTCGACCATCTGGATGACGCAGTCCCTGCGCCTGATCCAGCTGGTGGTCGAGGGCGGTGCGCCGATCAGCATGTTCCTGCGCCTGGCGTTCTCCACCTTGCCGACCTTCCTGGCGCTGGTCATGCCCTGGGGCGTGCTGATCGCCACGCTGTTCACCTACAACCGCCTGACGCTGGACAGCGAGCTGGTGGTCATGCGCGCGGCGGGCATGGGGCCGCTGACACTGGCCCGGCCGGCGCTGCAGCTGTCGGCCATTGTCTTGTTCCTCTGCCTGCTGCTGAACCTGTTCCTGGCGCCGGCGGCGCAGCGCGAGTTCGTGCGCCTGCGCGAGGAAATCCGCACCGACTATTCCTCCGTCCTGCTGCGCGAGGGCACGTTCAACGACGTGGGCGAGGGCAAGACCGTCTATGTCCGCCAGCGCGGGGCGGAGGGTATGCTGAGCGGCCTGATCATCTATGACAACAGCAAGCCGCAGCGCCCGGTGATGACCATCGCCGACCACGGCATCCTGGTGACGGCCGAGGCCGGCCCCCGCGTCATCGTCTATGACGGCGTGCGCCAGGAATATGACCGGGACACCGGCCATGCCTCCAACCTGGAATTCAAGCGCTACACCGTGGACCTGAAGGTCCTGAACGCGGGCGAGGCGCCGCGCTGGCCCGACCCGCGCGAACGGACCCTGAGCGATCTGCTGTTCGATACCGGCAACCCCACCGACACCCAGTTGCGCCCGCGCCTGAACCAGGAGCTGCACCAGCGCTTCGCCACGCCGCTGCTGGCGCCGGCCTTCGCCATGATCGCGCTGACCGCGCTGATGTCCGGCGAATTCTCACGCCGGGGGCAGGCCCGCCGCATCGCCTTGGCCGTGGTCTTCGGCATGCTGCTGCAGGCGATGATGCTGGGCATCTCCAACCTGGCGGTGAAGACCCAGGCCTTCAATGCCGTGCTGTATGTCGTGGGCATCCTGCCGGTGGCCATTGGCTACTGGTACCTGGAGAACTGGCGACGTTTGAGCCGGGGAGGGGCGGGCCGGTCCGGCACCCCGCCGGCGGGGTCATCCCCCACGGAATCTCTGGGCGGAAAGGCGGCCTGACATCATGCGCATCTCGCCCACGCTGTCCGTCTACATCACCCGCCAGTTCGTGTTCTGGTTCCTGATCATCCTGGGGGGCATGCTGGCGCTCGTCCTGCTGCTGGACACCGTGGAACTGCTGCGCCGCGCCGCCGCCAAGACGGACGCCACCTTCCAGATCGTCCTGAGCATGGCGCTGCTGAAATTACCGGAGATCGGCCAGCAGATCTTCCCCTTCGGCGTGCTGTTCAGCGCCATGTACACCTTCTTCCGCATGACGCGCAGCGCGGAGCTGGTGGTGGTGCGCGCGGCCGGCATCTCGGTCTGGCAGTTCATGACGCCGGTGCTGCTGACCGCGCTGGTGGCCGGCGTCCTGAACATCACCCTGCTCAGTCCCGTGTTCGCCACCATGCTGGCGCGGTACGAACAACTGGAAAGCCGCTACCTGCGGGGCCAGCAAAGCTCCCTGGACGTGGCGCGCTCCGGCGTCTGGCTGCGCCAGGTGCAGGAGGGGGAGAACGGCAACTACCTGATCCACGCCGAATCCGTGGGGCCGGGCAAGCCCGTGAACCTGCGCACCGTCACCATCCTGCTGTTCAACGGCAGTGACCAGATTCCCGTGGGCCGCCTCGATTCCGAGACGGCGGAACTGCGGAAGGGCCAGTGGGTGCTGCGCAACGCTTGGCTGAACCGGCCGGGCCGCCCCACCCAGCATGTCGACGGCATGGCCCTGCCGACCGATCTGACCGAGGCCCGCATCCAGGAAAGCTTCGCCCCCCCGGACACGCTGTCGTTCTGGGAATTGCCGAGCTTCATCCAGACGCTGGAACAGGCGGGGCTGTCGTCGGTGCGGCACCGCATGTACTACGAATTGATGTTGGCCGTGCCCGCCTTCTTCTGCGCCATGGTGTTCCTGGCTGGCACCTTCTCCCTGCGCCACGCGCGCCGGGGCGGCACCCTGCAGATGCTGGGCACCGGCCTGCTGACGGCGCTGGTGCTGTTCGTCAGCCAGAACATTATCCAGGCGCTGGGCCGCAGCGGCGTGCTGCCGGTGTTTCTGGCCGCCTGGGCGCCGGCCGGCGTCTGCCTGATGCTGGGAACGGCCGCCCTGCTGCACCTGGAGGATGGCTGAGCGGCCGCCCTTTTCCGCTGCGTCCGGGGGTGCGGGGGCCGTTTGCCTTCGCCCATCCTTGGCACTATAAGTTTCCGTTCCCGGTTTCTCCCCGGTCCCCGCTTTTCCCGGTAAGGTCAGATGATCCAACTTTCCCGCCGTTCCACCGCTGCCGTGCTCGCCTTCGGTCTGGCCCTGACCTCCAGCCTGGCCACGCCCGCGTTGGCACAGTTGGCCGGCCCCCGGACGGCCGCCGCGACCAACGGCATGGCCTTGGGCCCGCGCGTCGCGGCCCAGCCGCAGGGCCAGCAGGAAGAGCGTATCGTCGCCGTGGTGAACGACGAGGCCATTTCGCAGACCGACCTGGCCGGCCGCATGCGCCTGGCCATTGTCAACACCGGCCTGCCCGACACGCCGGACGTGGAACAGAAGCTGAAGCCCCAGGTGCTGCGCCTGCTGATCGACGAGAAGCTGGAGCTGCAGGAAGCCAAGAAGCAGAACCTGGTGGTGACGGACGAGGAAGTGGACCGGGAGTTCGCCCGCCTGGCCAAGCAGAACAAGGCGCCCTCGCCGGAGAGCTTCGCCGATAACCTGGCACGCGAAGGCGTCCCCGTCTCCTCCCTGAAGGAGCAGATGCGCGCCAACATCGCCTGGAACAAGGTGGTGCAGCGCCGCATCCGCCCCACCATCCAGGTGAGCGACGAGGAGATCGACAGCCGCACCTCGCGCATCATCGCCAACGCGGGCAAGCCCGAATACCTGCTGACGGAAATCTTCATCTCCGTCGACAATCCCAAGCTGGACCAGGATGCCCACCAACTGGCCGACAAGCTGGTCGGTGAAATCACCCACGGCGCCAACTTCGCCGCCGTGGCCCAGCAGTTCTCGCAGAGCGCCACGGCGGCGGCCGGCGGTGACATGGGCTGGGTGCAGCAGGGGCAGCTGGAGCCGGCGCTGGACCGCGCGCTGCAGCGCCTGCCCACGGGCCAGGTCTCGGTGCCGCTGCGCGGCGCCGGTGGCTATTACATCTTCCTGGTGCGCGATGAGCGCACGGTGACCGGTGGCGATCCCGCCGACATCCAGGTGTCCGTGGGCCAGGTTGTGGTGCCCGTTCCACCCGGCACGGACGTCCAGGCCCTGGGCCAGACCGTGAAGAAGATCGGTGACACCTCGCACAGTTGCGAGGCGCTGGCCGCCGCCGCCAAGGCCAACCTTCCGGGTTCCACCACCCGTGCCCAGCCCATGACCCGCCTGGGCGACATCCCCGGCGAGCTGTCGAAGCTGATCGGCCGCCTGGGCGTGGGCCAAGCCACCGATCCGCTGGAAACCCAGGCCGGCCTGATGCTGTTGATGGTGTGTGACCGCAAGGTGCCGGAGGGCAGCGCCCCGCCGCGCGACCAGGTGGCCAACATGATCGGCGGCGAACGTATGGACATGCTGCAGCGGCGCAACCTGCGCGACCTGCGGCGCGCCGCCACCATCGACATCCGCAGCTGAGGGGCGGGGGGCGTCGAAGCCCCCCGATCCGTTTCATGACCGTGCCGCTTCCCTCGTCCGTCCCGCCCCTGGCCCTGACCATGGGCGAACCGGCCGGCATCGGCGGCGAGATCGCCTTGATGGCCTGGCGGCTGCGGCGTGACCGCGGTCTGCCGCCCTTTTTCCTGATCGACAGTCCTGGACCGCCTGGCGGCCCTGGCCCACGCCACCGGCCTCAGTGCCCCGGTGCGGGAGATTGCCGATCCGGCGGAAACCGCCGCCGTCTTCGATGAGGCCCTGCCGGTGTTGCGCCAGGATCTGGCTGCCCCCGTGGTCCCGGGCCAGCCGGATCCGGCCAACGGCGCCGCCGTTATCGCCAGCATTGACCGGGCCGTGGCCCTGGTGCGGGGGGGTCGGGCGGCGGCCGTAGTGACCAACCCCATCCAGAAAAGCAGCCTCTACGCCGCTGGTTTCCGCCATCCCGGCCACACCGAATACCTGGCCCATCTGGCGGGGATGGGCGAGGAGCCCGTCATGCTGCTGGAGGGGGGCGGCCTGCGGGTGGCCCTGGCCACCATCCATGTGGCGCTGAAGGACGTGGCCGGCCTGCTGACGCGCGACGTGCTGCTGCACACCGCGCGGGTGACCTATCAGGCGTTGCGCCGCGATTTTGGCATCGTCCAGCCGCGCCTGGCCGTGGCCGCCCTGAACCCGCATGCGGGGGAGGGCGGCGCCATGGGGCGGGAGGAGATCGAGGTCATCGCCCCCGCCGTGGCCACCTTGCGGGCGGAGGGGTTGGACGTGACCGGCCCGCTGCCGGCCGACACCCTGTTCCATGCCGGCGCGCGCGCCACCTACGACGCCGTCATCTGCCAGTACCACGACCAGGGCCTGATCCCGCTGAAGACCCTGGATTTCGACACCGGCGTCAACATCACCCTGGGCCTGCCCTTCATCCGCACCTCCCCCGACCATGGCACCGCCCTGTCGCTGGCCGGCACCGCCAAGGCCAGCCCGTCCAGCCTGGTGGCGGCCTTGCTGTCCGCCGACCGCCTGGCGCGGCAGCGCGCCGCCGCCTGATCCCCCCTGTAAGATCATCCCATGACCAGCCTCACCCACCTGCCGCCCCTGCGCGATGTCATCGCCCGCTTCGACCTGGGTGCCCGCAAGGCGCTGGGCCAGCACTTCCTGCTGGATTTGAACCTGACGGCGCGGGTGGCCGCCGCCGCGGGCGACCTGGCCGGGGTCACCGTCATCGAGGTGGGGCCTGGCCCCGGCGGCCTGACGCGGGCCCTGGTGGAAAGCGATGCCAAGGCCGTGGTGGCGGTGGAGCGGGACAGCCGTTTCGTCGCCGCCCTGGCCGATGTGGTGGAGGCCGCCGCCGGCCGCCTGATCATCGTGGAGGGCGACGCGCTGGAGGTTGACATGACCGCCATCGCCCCGGCGCCGCGCGCCATCGTCGCCAACCTGCCCTACAACGTGGGCACGCCCATGCTGGTGGGCTGGCTGCGCCAGATCCAGGAATTCCGCAGCCTGACGCTGATGTTCCAGAAGGAAGTGGTGGACCGCATCGTCGCCAAGCCACGCACCAAGGATTACGGCCGCCTGGCGGTCATGAGCCAGTGGCTGGCCGACGCGCGGCTGGTGTTCGACATCCCGCCGCAGGCCTTTTCCCCGCCGCCCAAGGTCATGTCGGCGGTGGTGCACATCACTCCGCGCGCCCTGCCGGCCGACGCCCCGTCGTTCAAGGATATGGAGCGGGTGGTGGCAGCATGCTTCAACCAGCGGCGCAAGATGCTGCGCGCTGGGCTGAAGAGCCTGGTGGCCCAGCCCGAACCCCTGCTGGAAGCCGCCGGCATCCTCCCCACGTGCCGGGCGGAGGAGGTGGACGTGGCGGGTTTCGTGCGCCTGGCCCACGCCTGGCGGGCGCACCAGGGCGTGCAGAGTTAACAAATTGCCCACGGTTAGATTGTCTCCTGGTTCTGCCTGTTATGCGGTCCACGCAGGCTGTCCATGCCTGAGTGGTGACGCGTTTATGACGTCCGTCACTCCCGCTCGCGTCTCGCTTCGCTAGCTTTGCGATACGGAACGACGCTGAAATTTGGGGATGACACCATGACCAAGCAGATCAATCACTGGGTGCGCCGACTGCTGCCCGCCCGCCTGCTGCCCACCCTGGGCGTGCTGTTGCCCATCGCCGCCTGCAGTGGCGCCCCGGACCATGACTACGTCCAGGTGGCAGACGAGAACCCCGCCTTTTCCAGCTGCTCCCAGTCGGCTTTCGACCTGTATCCCGGGGTCGAGCAGGGCGCCCTGCGCGCCGATCACCTGAACGCCTGCCTGGCCACGCACCAGGCCTACGCCAACGATCAGCTGGCCGTGGCCCGTATCCACAGCTTCTAAGATCGGTGTCCGTCGTTCCGGTGTTGAATTAGGCGTTCCCCAATCCCCGCGCCGCCTTGGGTGACGTGAGATGATACACCCGCCAGACGCGCCGCATCTGGCGGGTGGACGCGAAGCCCGCCCGCTCCGCCACGCTTTCCATGTCCAGCCGCGTATGGCCCAGCAACTGGGCCGCCAGTGCCACCCGCAGCCGGTTCACATAGTCCGGCAGGGTCATGCCCGTATGCTCGTTGAACAGCCGCGACAGGTGGCGGGGACTGGCTCCCGCCACGTCGGCCAGGGACTCTTGCGTCCAGGGATGGGCCGGGTCGGCGGCGATGGCGTCCTGCACGCGGTGGACTGCCGGATGCACGTGGTTGCGTCCCTCCAGCCAGGCTGACAGCTGCGGATCGCCGCCCGCCCGCCGCAGATAGACCACCAGGGCGCGGGCGGCCGCCAGGGCCACCGCTGGTCCCACCATCTCTGCCACCAGATGCAGCATCAGATCGATGCCGGCGGTGACGCCCGCGCTCGTGGCCACCAAGCCATCCTCGACATACAGCCGATTTTCCAGCACCCGCGCCCGGGGCGCCAGGCGCGCCAGGGTCTCACAATCGCTGTAGTGGGTGGTGCAGGGCCGGCCGTCCAGCAGGCCGGCGCGGCCTGCCAGCAAGGCGCCGGCGCAGATGCTGACCAGCCTGTGGCCTGGCCCGACGCTGCGCCGCAGCCACTCGACGATGGCCTGATTGCCGCCTTCCGTCTGCGCCGCGTCCGGTCCTTCATCCCCCAGCATCCGCTCCACCGAGCCCACGACCATCACCATGGCCTCGGGCGGCAGGGCGTCGGGCAGGGGCCCGATGCCCGTCACCGTCAGCCCGATGGACGTGAGCAGCGATGCCGCCGGGCCGACATAGCGGACGACGAAGCGCAGCCCGTCCTGTTCCACATTGGCCCGGCGCAACACCTCCACTGGCCCCGCCACGTCCAGCAGCAGCGTACGGGGCGGCAGCACCACATAGACGGGCAGGACGCGGGGGCCGGTTTTCGTCATGCGTCGAACGCCGTGGCGACGGTGGCGATGCGGGCGAAGCGGCCGTCCAGCACCAGCTCAGTGGCGGCCTTGATCTCCGCCGTGGGCCAGGTGCGCCCGTGCGTATCGGTCATGGGGAAGGTCAGCGTCGCCTCCGTCACGTAGGTGACATCGAAGCCCAAGTCGGAGGCATGGCGGGTGGTGGTTTCACAGCACTGCTCCGTCCGCGCGCCGGAGATGACGACGCGCCGGATGCCGTGGCTGATCAGCCAGACGTCCAGCCCGCTGCCCACCAGGGCGCTGTGCCGCGCCTTGTGGAAGGTGGCGTCTGGCGTGATGTCCAGCCCCTCCAGCGTGCGGATGGTGCCGGATTCGTGGGTGAACGGCGCGTCGCCATCCACATGGAAGATCTGGATGACGGGAATGCCGCGCGCCTTGGCCTGGTTCACCAGCGCCTGCTGCGCCGGGCGATAGGCCTCATACTCCGCCTGCATCCAATAGGGCCGGTGGCGGAAAGACTCCTGCGCGTCGATGACAATCAGGGCGGTGGATGCGGTGCCGGCGGTCGCGGTACTCATGGGGGCTATCTCCTGCCATCGGGGTGGGGTGATGGCCCGGATGCTAGCCCGCAGCGTACCATGGGATAATGGAGCTGGCGGACAAAGATGGGACAGTTCACGCCATTTGCGGATTAACCGGAGCCAGCGGATGGCACCTGCCGTTTACACCGTGCTGGTTGCGGCGGGTCGCCATTCTTGATTGATTTGTGACCCATGGTTCAACGGCCGCAGGAGCGGGGCATGGCCTCTGTGAACACCCAGGGCGATGAAACGACGGTTTCCGCCACGTCCTCATCCGGCTTGTGGCACCGGCTGATGTCCAGCCAGGCCGCCGGCACCATCTCCCTGGCCATCGGCCTGCTCAGCATCGGCGCGGTGCTGTGCCTGCGCTATCCCGCCTGGCTGACGACGCCGGAGCTGCGGCCGCACTACGACATGGATCTGCTGCGCCTGATCCTGGCGCTGTCCATGGGCGTGGGCGTGTTTCTGGGGGTGGCGGCGTGCGTCCTGAACCGGCGCCGGCGGGCGGGGGTCATTGGCATCAGTGGCGTGGTGCTGGCCCTGTTGCTGGGCGGGCCCTATGTGCCGTATGAGGATTTTGACCAGGCCCGGACCTGGGTGGGGCTGGACTGGCTGGTGCTGGACCTGTTCTTCACTGGCAGCGCCTTCATCCTGCTGGAGCGCTTGTTGCCCCGTGTGGCTCCGGACCAGCCCGTGCTGCGTGAGGGCTGGCGGCTGGACCTCAGCTATTTCACCGTGAACCATTTGCTGATTGGCGCCTTTCTGCTGACCTCCAACCACTTCGCCCATGACGTCTTCGGTTGGGCGGTCAATGGCTGGGTGCAGGCGCAGGTCGTGGCCTTGCCGGGATTTGTGCGCTTCCTGCTGGTCATCCTGGCCGCCGACGCCGTGGAATATGCAAGCCACCGCGCCTATCATGAGATTCCCTGGCTGTGGCGCTTGCATGCCGTCCACCACTCGCCCCAGCACATGGATTGGCTGTCCGGTTCCCGCCTGCATGTGCTGGAGGTGCTGATCACCCGGTCGCTGATCCTGGTGCCCATCTTCCTGTTGGGTTTCCCTCAAGACACGGTGTTCGCCTATCTGATCTTCGTGTCCATCCAGGCGGTGCTGATCCATTCCAACATCGCCATGGACCTGGGCTGGCTGCGCTACGTCATCGTGACGCCGCAGTTCCACCACTGGCATCATGCGTCGGACGCGGAGGCGCTGGACCGCAACTACTGCGCCCACACCCCCTTCTGGGATCTGGTATTTCGCACCTATCACCAGCCCAAGGACCGGTGGCCGGAGAAATACGGAACGGTGAAGCCGATCCCCGGCGGCTTCGTCCAGCAATTCCTCTACCCCTTCAGCGGCCCCGTGGAACTGCTGACCGGCAAGCGGGAGGGATAGGAAGGGACTGGAATCAAACCGCCAGTTCCAGCACCACCGGCGTATGGTCCGACGCCTTTTCCTGGCCGCGCGGGCCCTTGTCGATGGCGCAGCCCACCAGGCGGTCGGCGGCCTGGGGCGACAGCAGGAAATGGTCGATGCGCAGGCCATTGTCACGGGGCCAGGCGCCGGCCTGGTAGTCCCAGAAGGTGAAGGCGCGCTCGGCGTCCGGGTGCACAGCGCGGAAGGCCTCGACCAAACCCAGGTGAGTGATCTCGCGGAACTTGGCGCGGGTCTCGGGCCGGAACAGGGCGTCGGTGATCCAGGCGGCGGGGTCATAGACATCGCGCGCTTCGGGGATGACGTTGTAGTCGCCGCCCAGCACGAAGGGGATTTCCTGCGCCAGGAGGCTGCTGGCATGGGCCTTCAGCCGGTCCATCCACCGCAGTTTGTAGGGGTATTTCTCCGTGCCCACCGGGTTGCCGTTGGGCAGGTACAGGCTGGCGATGCGGATGCCCCCAACCGTGGCCTCGACATAGCGGGCCTGCTCATCCTCCGGCTCGCCCGGCAGGCGGGTGATGATGTCCGTCGGCTCTTCCCGTGACAGCAGTGCCACGCCGTTGTAGGCCTTCTGGCCCACGACGGCGCAGTGATAGCCCAGATCCTGGAAGGCCAGCAGCGGGAAGGCGGCCGTCTCGCACTTGATCTCCTGGAACAGCACGACGTCCGGCTTGGCGCTGTCCAGCCACTCGGTCACGTTCCCCAAGCGGGCTTTGACCGAGTTCACGTTCCAGGTGGCGATGCGCATGGGAAGGCTCTCATCAGGCGGCGGTTCGCGCGCACCTTAGAGCGAAGCCAAGCCCAAGGCGAGGGGCTTGCGCCGAAGCGTTCTCCGCATCCTTTCTTTCCCAGGACGCGACCGCGTCCGCCGGAGATTTCCGGGGAGCGAAGCGGACTGGAAATCGAGGATGCCCAGCGGCCGGATGGCCGCGCCCGGCACCTGAGGGAAAGCTTAAAGCGAGAAACTCTGCCCGCAGCCGCAGGAGGAGCTGGCGTTGGGATTGTTGACCTTGAAGTAGGACCCGGCCAATTCCTCGACGAAATCCACCTCGGCGCCGGCCAGCAGATCCAGTGAGGTGTCGTCCACCACCAGGCGAGCGCCGTCGCGCTCGAACACATGGTCGTCATCGTTGGTGGTGGCGTCGAAGCTGAAGCCGTACTGGAAGCCGGAGCAACCCCCGCCCGACACGGACAGGCGCATCATGACATTGGGGCCGCCCTCCATCTCCGCCAGCTTGCGCACGCGCTTGGCGGCGCTGGCGCTCAGGCTCATGGCCCGGGGGGCCGAAGGCGCACCGGCGAGGGAGGTCGTCGTCTCGGCGGCGATGTCGGTCATGCTCATCGACGGTGTCTTTCCAGTTGCGGAACGCTGGCCACACACCCACGTACCCGCTGAAAAGGCGACTGGACAGGGGCGGCGTTCCTCTGTAACGCCCATAGTATGTAGGCGCTCCAGACGGTTCCGTCAAAGGACCAGGAACCATTCGGTGCCCGCACGGGTCTGGCATGAGGTATGCGGCGATGATGAACTGGAACAGCCTGCTGTCGCGCAAGCGCTTGGCCAAGACGACGGCCGATCCGGAATTGCCGCACCGCAGCGCCTATGAGATCGACATCGACCGCATCACCTTCACCACCAGCTTCCGCCGCCTGGCGGACAAGCAGCAGGTGCACGGCATCGGCGGATCGGACTATGTCCGCTCCCGCCTGACCCATTCCATGGAGGCGGCGCGGGTGGGCCGGTCGCTGGGCATGTGGGTGGGGCCGGCCATCCTGGAAAGCGTGGACTACGAGGTGAAGGCGAAGCCCGCCGACATCGGCCATGTGGTGGCCGCCGCGTCCCTGGCCCATGATGTCGGCACCCCCTGCTTCGCCCACACGGGCGAGGACGTGATCTCCGACTGGTTCGCCGACAGCGACATCGGCCGCGCCATCCGCGCGGGTCTGAGCGACGTCCAGCAGGCGGAGCTGTGCAAGTTCGAGGCGAACGCCCAAGGTTTCCGCGTGCTGACCCGGCTGCAGGGCTGGCGCGGCGTGGGCGGCCTGCAGCTGACGGCGGCCACACTGGGCGCCGGGGCCAAATACCCCTGGGGGGTGGAGGTGCCGGACGGCCCCCTGAAGCGCCCGCACAAGCGCAAGTACGGCTTCTTCGAGAGCGAGCAGGCGGTATTCGCCGAGGTGGCGGCGGAGGTGGGCCTGGTGGAGAAGGGCCCGGGCGCCTGGTGCCGCCACCCGCTGGCCTATCTGGTGGAGGCGGCGGACGACGCCTGCTACCACGTGGTGGATATCGAGGACGCGGCCAAGATGCGCATGCTGAGCTTCGAGCATGCCGAGGATCTGTTGCTGGCCTTCATCCGCGACGACACGTCCAAAGACTGGGCGGCGGACTACAAGACCCTGGAGGATGAGGACCGCAAGCTGATCTTCCTGCGGGCGCAGGCCATCGACCGGCTGGTGCGCGACGCGGCGGAGATTTTCCTGGAGCGGCTGCCCGGCCTGATGGCGGGGGAGTTCTGCAAGCCGCTGCTGACCCTGTCGGCCCGCGCACCCGCGCTGCGGAAGATCGAGCAAGTCAGTCACGAGCGCATCTATCGCGGCCAGCAGCGCTGCGAGACCGACATCATCGCCGCCCGCACCATCACAACCCTGCTGGATGCCTATGGCCAGGCGCTGCTGGACCGGGAGAAGCTGGGCCCGGGCGCCAAGCTGCCCCGGCGCTGGGCCTCGCTGCTGGAAACCATGCCGGAGTCGCGCCAGCTGCCCTACGAACGCGCGGCCTGGGTGCGGGGGCTGCTGGACTACGTCGCCGGCATGACCGACCGCTTCGCCATCCGCCAGGCGCAGCTGATCGCGGGGTAGTATCCGCAAGCCGCTCCCGCCAACTCCGCCCGTGACCTGCACCGCAGGAACCTTGTAAGGTGCGCCGCCGCCGGTCACCATGGCCGGCGAACGTGTCCCTATTTGGATTTGCCGGTTCTAACGCCATGAACGTCTACAAGGAATTCGAAGCCCTGGTCCGCCGCGCGCTGGAGGCCCTGGCGGCCGACGGCGGCATTCCCGCCGGGCTGGACCTCTCCCGCGTGACGGTTGAGCCGCCGCGCGAGGCGGCGCATGGCGATATCTCGACCAACGCCGCTATGGTGCTGGCCAAGCCCGCAGGCAAGCCGCCGCGCGCCATCGCCGAGGTGCTGGCCCCGCACCTGCGGGCCCTGCCGGACGTGACCGAGGTGACCATCGCCGGCCCCGGCTTCGTCAATCTGCGCGTGGCGCCCAGCTACTGGCGCGCCCGCCTGGCCGACGTCTTGACGGCCGGCGTGGGCTTCGGCGCCAGCACCATCGGCAGCGGCATCCGCGTGAACGTGGAATACGTCTCCGCCAACCCCACCGGCCCGCTGCACGCGGCGCACGCGCGCGGCGCCGTGGTGGGTGACGCGCTGTCGGCCCTGCTGGAAAAGGCCGGCTACGACGTCACGCGCGAGTATTACATCAACGACGCCGGCGCCCAGGTGGACGTCCTGGCCCGCTCCACCCACCTGCGCTACCGCGAGGCCCTGGGCGAGACGGGCATCGAGATCCCGGCCGGCATGTACCCGGGCGAATACCTGAAGGACGTGGGCCAGGCCTTGGCCCAGCGGGACGGCGCCAAGTGGCGCGACCTGCCCGAAGAGGAATGGTTGGCCCCGGTGCGCGCCTTCGCCATCGACCAGATGATGGCCGGCATCAAGGAAGACCTAGCCGCCCTGAACATCCACCATGACCTGTTCAGCAGCGAACGCGCGCTGGTGGACAACGGGGCGGTGGACCAGGCCTTCAAGGCCCTGGAGGACGCCGGCCTGATCTATGTCGGCGTGCTGGAGCCGCCCAAGGGCAAGAAGCCCGACGATTGGGAGCCGCGGCCCCAGACCCTGTTCAAGGCCACCCAGTTCGGCGACGACGTCGACCGCCCGCTGAAGAAGTCCGACGGGTCCTGGACCTACTTCGCCAACGACATCGCCTATCACTACGACAAGTACCGGCGCGGCTGCCCCGTGCTGATCGACGTGTGGGGGGCGGACCATGGCGGCTATGTGAAGCGCATGGCGGCGGCGACCAAGGCCATCTCCGACGGCAAGGCCGCGCTGGACGTGAAGCTGTGCCAGCTGGTGCACCTGCTGCAGAACGGCGAGCCGGTGAAGATGTCCAAGCGCGCCGGCACTTTCGTCACCCTACGCGACGTCATGGACGCCGTGGGCCGTGACGTGGTGCGGTTCATCATGCTGACCCGCCGCAACGACCAGACGCTGGAGTTCGACTACGCCAAGGTGACGGAGCAGTCCAAGGACAATCCCGTCTTCTACGTGCAGTACGCCCATGCCCGCTGCCGCTCCGTCTTGCGCCAGGCCGCCAGCCTGCACGCCGACTGGGACCTGTCCGCCGGCGCCCTGGCCGGCGTGTCGTTCGACGGCCTGGCCTCCACGGCCGAGGTCGACCTCATCCGCCTGATGCTGAACTGGCCGCGCACGGTGGAATCGGCGGCGGAGGCGCATGAGCCGCACCGCGTCGCCTACTACCTGCAGGAACTGGCCGCCGCCTTCCACGGCTTTTGGAACCAGGGCAAGGACGACGCCACCCTGCGCTTCATCATCGAGGGGGACGACGCCCTGACCCGGGCCCGCCTGGCCCTGGTGACGGCGGTGTCCCTGGTCATCGCGTCCGGCCTCGCCATCATGGGCGTGGTCCCGGCCGAGGAGTTGCGCTGATCCATGAGCGACATGCACGACCATCACGGCGACCCGGACTACGACTACGATCCCGGCTATGACTGGCAAGGGCGGCGCCAGCCGGCCCCGCGCCGGCGTGGCTTTCTCAGCCTGGCCGTGGTCCTGGCCGCCGTCGGCAGCTTCGGCGGGCTGATCTACTTCGTCTACACCCAGGGCCAGCGGGCGGGGACGGAGGCCGTGGCCCCCGTCATCCACGCCGACCCTGGCCCGACGAAGGTGAAACCGGAGACGCCGGGCGGGATGGACGTGCCCAACCAGGACCGTCTGATCTACGACCGCCTGCGCGCCGACACCAAGACGGACCAGGGCGTGGAACGCCTGCTGCCGCCGCCCGAAGCCCCCATGGAGCGGCCCACGGCCCCACCGCCAGCCGCTGTCCAGCCTGCGCCCCAGCAGGCGGCCCAGGCACCCGTCCCGACTCCTGCCCAGGCCCCCGCCGCCCAGCCGCCGGCGCCGACCGTCCTGCCGCCCACAGTGCTGCCCCCAACGGTCGCCAATGGCGCCACGCCGAAACCGGTGACGCCGGCGCAAGCCGCACCAGCCGCGCCACAGACAACCCAGGCCAACGCGCCCACCCCCCTGGTGCCGCCGCCCCAGCCCCCGCCTCAACCAGTTGCCCCCAAGCCCATCGCGGCCGCCCCGGTGACGCCCGCGCCCAAGCCGGCGGAAAAGCCCGCTGACAAGCCCGTGGCCCCCGCGGCCGCCGCCCCCACGGCCACAGGCGGTGGTTCCATGAAGCTGCAGTTCGCCTCCATCCCGTCGGAACCGCAGGCGGAGGCGGAAATGCAGCGCATCCAGCGCAAGCACGCCAGCGTCCTGGGCGGTCTCAGCCTGCGCCTGGTCAAGGCGGACCTGGGTGCCAAGGGCATTTACTACCGCGTGCAGTCGGGCCCCGTGGATGAGGCCCAGGCCAAGCGCATCTGCGAGGCGGTGAGGGCGGCCAAGGATGGCTGCATCCCCGTTCACTAAGGCGGTGCCCGCGATGACCGACACCACTGTCCCCGCGGCCGTCATCTTCGGCTGCACCGGCCCCGTCCTGACCGAGGCGGAGCGGGCGCTGTTCGCGGCGGCCAATCCCCTGGGTTTCATCCTGTTCCGACGGAATTGCGAGACGCCGGAGCAGGTGACGGCCCTGACGGCGGCCCTGCGCGACAGCGTCGGCCGGCCCGACGCGCCTATCATGATCGACCAGGAGGGCGGCCGCGTCGCCCGCCTGCGACCGCCGCACTGGCCCACCCTGCCGCCCGCCGGGCGCATCGGCGCCATCGCGGACGATGACTTGGCCAAGGAAGCCGCCTGGCTGCACGGCCGCCTGCTGGCCGCCACCCTGGCGCCGCTGGGCATCGACATGGATTGCGCCCCGGTGGCGGACGTGCCGCAGGCGGGCGCCCACGACGTCATCGGCGATCGCGCCTTCAGCCGCGACCCGGCGCGGGTGGCGTTGCTGGCCGGCGCCCAGGCGGACGGCCTGCTGGCGGGTGGCGTGCTGCCCATCGTGAAGCATCTGCCCGGCCACGGCCGCGCCACGGCCGACAGCCATAAGGAGTTGCCGACGGTGACGGCCGACCTGGCGACGCTGGACGCGGTGGACTTCGCGCCCTTCAAGGCCCTGGCCGGCCAACCGGCGGGCATGGTGGCCCATATCCTGTTCACCGCCGTGGATGCTCGACACCCGTCGAGTACCTCGCCCCTGGTCATCACCAAGATCGTGCGCGGGATGATCGGCTTCGACGGTCTGCTGTTCAGCGACGACCTGGACATGCGGGCCCTGTCCGGCACGGTGGCGGAACGTGCCGCCGCCGTGGTGGCGGACGGCTGCTGCGATGTGGCCCTGCACTGCAACGGCACGGTGGAGGACATGGCCGCCGTGGCCGCCGTGGTGCCCCGCCTGTCGGAAAAGGCGCAGGAACGCTGGGCCCGGGCGCGGGCCCGCCGTCCCCAATCCATCGCACAAGCCGCCGCTGACGACGACGCTGCCACCATCGCCGCCTGGCGTGCACGCCTTATCGACCTTGTCGGCAACTGGGACTGACCCCTTTGGACACCTCGATTCAGGAACTGATCGTCCGCCTTTCCGTGATGGCCATCCCCATGGTGCTGGCCATCACGCTGCATGAGGCCGCCCACGCCTGGGTGGCGTGGAAACTGGGCGACGACACCGCCTATTCCCAAGGGCGGGTCAGCTTCAACCCGGGCAAGCACATCGACCCCATCGGCACCATCCTGATGCCGGCGACGCTGTTCTTGTTCACGGGCTTCGTCTTCGGCTGGGCCAAGCCCGTGCCCATCACCCAGAGCCGGCTGCGCCGCCCGCGCCGCGACATGGCGTTGGTGGCGCTGTCCGGCCCCGGCATAAACTTCCTGCTGGCCATCGTCTTCGCCCTGCTGCTGCACACCCTTTTCCTGCTGCCGGCCTCGGTGGCGGACTGGGTGGGGCAGAACTTCGTGGCGGGCATCCAGATCAACCTGATGCTGGGCGTGCTGAACATGCTGCCCTTCCCGTCGCTGGACGGCGGCAAGGTGCTGGAGCAGATGCTGCCCTACCGCCAGGCGCAGTGGTTCGCGGCCCAGGAGGTGCGGGGCAACATGATCCTGCTGACGATTTTTTTCCTGCTGCCCTACCTTTTCAATAAGATGGGCCTGTCGGCCTACGACCCCTACATGTGGCTGGTGCGTTGGCCGACCAGCGGCTTGTGGAACGTGATCGCCACGGTGACGGGACTGAGCTGATGGCCGATGCGCGGGGCCCGGATGAGGATTGGAGCGCCGCCCCCGCCCTTGAACCGGTGGGGGAGGGGGAGCCCGCCTTGCTGGTCGACCTGGGGGAATTCGAAGGCCCCATCGACCTGTTGCTGACCCTGGCGCGTGACCAGAAGGTCGACCTCACCCGCATCTCCATCCTGGCCCTGGCCGAGCAGTACCTGGCCTTCGTCGAAGAAGCGCGGCGCCTGCGGCTGGAGGTGGCGGCCGATTATCTGGTGACCGCCGCTTGGCTGGCCTATCTCAAATCCCGCCTGCTGCTGCCTACGCCCGAGACGGAGGAGCCGACGGGCGAGGAGCTGGCGCAGGCCCTGGCCTTCCAGCTGCAGCGGCTGGAGGCCATGCAGAACGCGGCCGCCCGCCTGATGGCCCGGCCGCGCCTGGGCCGCGATGTCTTTCCCCGGGGCGCACCCGAAGATCTGCCGGTGTTCGAACGGCGGGTCACGGAGGTAACGCTCTACGACCTGCTGCGGGCCTATGGCGACATCAAGCGCCGGCAGCAGAAGACCGGTCCCCTGCACCTGCCGCCGGTGGATCTGTTCACCATCGAGGACGCCATCCGCCGGGTGGAGGCCATGCTGGGCCGCCTGCCGGATTGGACCCGCCTGGACCGTTTCCTGCCGCCCGACTGGCGGGGCGGCGGCACCAGCCGGGAGGACAAGCTGAAGGCCCGGTTCGCCCTGGCGGCGACCTTCGTCGCCACCCTGGAACTGGCCAAGGCCGGTCAGCTGGAGGTGCGGCAGGACGGCACCTTCGGTCCCCTGTACGTTCGCCGTATCGACACGCCCGCCGAAACCCCGGCCCCGGATAAAGAGCCATGACCGCCCAAACCGTTACCGAGGCGCCCGCCGAACTGGAAGAGGGCTTCGACCGTCGCGCGGAGCAATTGCGCCTGGTGGAGGCGGTGCTGTTCGCCTCCGCCGAGCCGGTGGAGGAGGCGGCTTTGGCCGCCCGGCTGGGCGAGGGGACTGATCTGCGCGGCATCCTGGACGAACTGCAGGCCCACTACAGCCATCGCGGTGTGCACCTGGTGGCGGCGGCCGGCCGCTGGGCCTTCCGCACGGCGCCGGACCTGGCGCCCCTGCTGCAGCGGGAGACGGAAGTGACCTCGCGCTTGTCGCGCGCCGCTGTGGAGACGCTGTCCATCATCGCCTACCACCAGCCGGTAACCCGGGCCGAGATTGAAAGCATCCGTGGCGTGGCCACCAGCAAGGGTACCCTGGACATCCTGATGGAAGCGGGCTGGATCAAGCCCGGCCGCCGGCGAGAGACGCCGGGCCGGCCGCTGACCTGGCTGACAACCCCGGCCTTCCTGGATCATTTCGGTCTGGAATCGTTGCGCGACCTGCCGGGCGTGGACGATTTGCGCGCCGCCGGCCTGCTGGACGCCCGCCCCGCCATCACCACCCTGTTTTCACGCGGCGACGACGCGGCGTTGCCGCGCGCCGTGGAGGATAGCGCGGAGGATTAGTTTTCCCCACCCTGATCAGCTTGCCGCGCTGGTGGCTGCGCGTTACCTCGCGCTGGCCTCACAGGCGGCGAGGGCTTCGGCCACCATCTGGTCGACTTCCTTGTCGCCGGTGGCCTTCAGCCAGCCGCGCAGGGGCTTGATCAGGTCGGGATGGGCGCACAGGGCCGCCGCTTCGAACACGGTGGGGTATATTCCCTCGGCGCTCAACGCTTCCAGCACATGGGGACGGGCCAGGTCGCCGTCGCGCTGGGCCAGGGCCACCAGGGCCTCGGCGCGCACGCTGTCGTCCTCGTCCCCCAGCGCCTGGACCAGGGCGTCGCGCACGGCCTTGGTGTCGACCTCGGATTGGCCCAGCAGAAAGACGGCCCAGTCGCGGTTGGCGGCGTCGGCATCCTGGAAGAAGGACAGCAGGCGGGTGACCGTGGCCTTGTCCTCCACCTCGATCTCCACATCCTCGTCGATCAGATCCCGCAGGAAGTCCGACGGGGGCATGTAGTCCTTGGCCATTCGCTTTTCCTCTCTCAGCCGTGGGCCCGCCGGGGATAGTCGGGCGGGTCGATCTTGTAAAGGGCGCAACGGGTGGGTGGCGAACCATCTGGGCGGATAACCTTGACCCCGTGCGCGGCAGGGTTCCAAATGGCGCGGTCCCTGGTTGCCTTGAGCCTGCCATGCCCCGTCAGACCGTGCCGTCCCACCGCTCCGCCGCCCTGCGCTGGGTGGGGCCCGTCCTGGTGCTGGGGGCCGTCGCCATCGGTGCCTGGGGCGTCATCGGCCGGCCGCTGGTAAGCGCCAAAGGGGATGGCGGCGTGACCAGCCTGGCCAGTATCGGCGGTCCCTTCGCCCTGACCGACCAGGATGGCCAGGCGGTAACGGACAAGACCTATGCCGGCAAGACCCTGATGGTCATGTTCGGCTATACCAACTGCCCCGACGTCTGCCCCACGGGCCTGGCATCCATGAGCGTCATCCTGGATGGCCTGGGCCCGGACGCCGACCGGGTGCAGGGCTTGTTCATCACCGTGGATCCGGCCCGCGACACCACGGCGGTGCTGAAGGACTACATGGCCAACTTCAACCCGCACATCGCGGCCCTGACCGGCACGGCCGGGCAGATCGCCCAGGCCGCCGCCAGCTACAAGGTGACCTACCGCAAGGTCTCGACCGACGGCACGCCCTTGCCTCCCGACGCGCAGCCGGCCGACTATGGCATGGACCACAACGCCGCCATCTTTCTCATGGATCCGGCCGGGCGTCTGAAAAGCACCATCAACCCCTTCGAACCGCCCACCACGGCGGAGGGCAAGGTGCGCCATGCGCTGGGATTGCCGGTGGCGGCTGACTGAGCCCCACCAGTCCTGGTTCAGTCGGCCAAACCGGCCGGGGGACCTTCCATCGTCTGTGTCAGGCGCCGGAAAACCATATCAACCACGAGGTCGGGATTTTGGGTCGACGCATGCCAGATGGCGCACGCTCTTTGGCCGTAGGCGTAGGCCGCGACGGTGCTGCCAGGACCGGCCCCCCGATGGCCTATGGGATGGTCCAGCGGCGTACCCGCAGTCAACATGAGGCCCAGCCCGTACGCCGGGTCCTTGAAGATCTCGTTCCGGTGCTCCGGAAGGGCGCGATGGTCAAGCATCGACGCAAATGTCGTGGGTCGCAGCACGACGCCCGCCGCTAGACCCTTGAGCAATCTGGCCGCGTCCGCGACGGTTCCGGTGACGAGGCCATGATAGACCCAACCCGGATGATAATCCGCCCCGGCGGGCCCCATCTCAACGTCGTGCAGATCCGCCGGTTGGGTGGCCAATCGCGCCGTCGTCAATCCCGCCGGCGTGAACACCAGACGATCGAGGGCGTCGGCCAGGGATAGGCCGGTGGCCTCCTCAATCAATTGCCGTACCTTAAGATAGCCGATGTTCGAATATGCCCAGCCGTTTCCAGGTTGGTAGCGTGATCGCTTCACATCCAGCGCCTGGAGAAGGCGTCCAACCGGCCATGGCGATTTGCCGGCCTGGACATCCTCATGATAACGGGCCAGGCCGCCATAGTCGGGAAGCCCGGCCTCGTGCCGCAGGAGGTGCGCCAGTGTGAACGGCTCTCCAGCGACTTTTCCATTCAAGGAAAGCGAGCCATCCTCAACAAGGCGCAATGCCGCAATCGCCAGGACGGTTTTGGTGACGCTCCACCAGGGCACGGGATCCAGTGTGCCGCTTACCGCGACGGTTCCATCCGCATCGATAAGGGCAATAGACTCCATGTTGTCCATCCTGGCTTTGTGCGCTGGATTTACGGCTTGGCCAGCGGGGCGTAGGCGCCGTTGTGCCAGGCGTAGATGACGTAGTCGTTCTGCTTGCGGTCGCCCTTGGCGTCGTAGGAGACGGGGCCGACGGCGGTGGTGAATTCCTGGCCGCTGTGCAGGACGGCGGCAACCTTCTTGGGATCGGTGCTGCCCGCCTTGGCGGCGGCCTGGGCCCAGACCTGGACGGCGGCGTAGGAATAGAGCGAGAAGATGTTGGGCTCGCCGCCGTTCTTGCGGAAGCTGTCCAGCGCTTCCTTGGCGGCCGGGCTCTGCCGCACATCGGCGTTGTAGGCCATCATCACGCCTTCGCCCATGGCGCCGGCGGTGGTCCAGAACTCATCGCTGGCCAGGGTGTCGCCCGCCAGGAAGGCCGCCTTCAGGCCGGCGGTGCGCGACTGGCGCACCAGCAGGCCCGCCTCCGGATACAGGCCGCCATAGAACACGGCGTCCACGTCCGCCGACTTCAGGCGCGTGACCATGCTGCTGAAGTCCTTCTCACCCGCGGTCAGGGTGCCGTTGAGGGCCACGGGGACACCGCGGGCCTTCAAGGTGGCGCGCACGGCGTCGGCCAGGCCCTTGCCGTAGGTGGTCTGGTCGTCGACGATGGCGATCTTGCCGCCCTTGTAGTGGTCGACCAGGTAGGCGCCGATGACCTGGCCCTGCTGGTCGTCACGGCCGCAGGTGCGGAACAGCGTGTCCCAACCCTGGGCCGTCAGCTCCGGACTGGTGGAGCTGGGCGTGATGACGATGACGCCCTCATCGGCGTAGACCTGGGCGGCCGGCATGGTGGTGCCGGTGGTCATGTGGCCCATGACCATGGCGACGCGGTCGGTCACCAGGCGGTTGGCGGCGGCCACGGACTGCGTGGGTTCGCCACCATCATCCACCGCGTCCACCACCAGCTTCTGGCCCAGCACACCGCCCTTGGCGTTGATGTCCGCCACGGCTTGGTCGGCGCCCCGACGCAGCTGGGTGCCCACGGCGGCGAGGCGGCCGCTCAGGGGGACGCCAACGCCGACCTTGATATCCGCCAAGGCGGGCAGGCTGATCGACAGCAGGGGCAGGGCGAAAACGGCGGCACGCGCGAAGGAAGGGACACGCATCGAACTGTAATTCCTGAACCAAGGGAAAGCTAATTCACACTATTTCACCTCGGTATAGGATCCATCGCGCCATTGGTAAACTGTGTAATCGGCAGTGGTGCGATCTCCTTTTGCATTGAAGGAGAGGGGGCCGATCACAGTCTGGAAGCTGCCCTTGTGCAAGGCGTCCGCCACCTTGGCCGGGTCCGTGCTCTTGGCCGTGGTCACGGCTTGCGCCCAGGCTTGCACGGCGGCGTAGGAATAAAGCGTGTAGGCCTCCGGCTCATAGTTCTGGGCGCGGAAGCTCTTCACGACCTCCGCCGCCACCGGCTGCTGGCGGTAATCCGCGCCGAAGGTGTTCAGCACGCCGTTGCCCATGGCGCCGGTGATGTTCCAGAACTCATTGGAGACGATGCCGTCACCGGCCATGAACTTGGCCTTGAGGCCCTTTTCCGCCATCTGACGCACCAGCAGCCCGGCCTCGGTATGCAGGCCGCCGAAATAGACGAAGTCGACCTGCGCGTCCTTCATGCGGGTGATGACGGAGGACATGTCGCGGTCACCCACCGTCACCGCCTCGTACACCACTTCCTTCAGGCCCAGCTTGGCCAGGGCGGCGCGGGTGGCGTCGGCCAGGCCCCGGCCATAGGTGGTCTGGTCCTGCAGGATGCCGATGCGCGCCTTCGGGTAGGTCTTGGCGATGTACTGGGCCGCCACCTCGCCTTGCTGGTCATCGCGACCGCAGGTGCGGAAGGTGGTGTGGCTGCCCATCTCCGTCAGCTGCGGATTGGTGGAGCCGGGGGAGATTTGGACCACGCCCTCCTCGGAATAGACCTTGGCGGCGGCGATGGAGACGGCGGAGTTGTAGTGGCCGATGACGGCCACCACGCCCTGGGTGATCAACTTGTTGGCCGCGGCCACGCCCTGGCTGGGGTTGCTGGCGTCGTCGGCCTGGACCAGCACGATCTGCTCACCCAGCACGCCGCCTTTGGCGTTCAGGTCCTTGATGGCCTGCTCGCTGCCCCGGCGCAGCTGTTCGCCCACCACGGCGTTGGGGCCGGTCAACGGGGCGCCAAGGCCCAGCTTGATCTCCGCGTGGGCGGCGCCGGCACCCGTGCCCGCCGCCACCATGATCGCCACCGCCGCGACACGACCCTTCATGCGCACCATGCCACTTTTCCCCCATTCCGATGCCGGCGCCCCATGCCAACGATGGGCCCGCCCGGTTCGAAACCGAGGGTAGCATGCCCTTGGCGCCACAATTCCAGCGCATCGCCATCCCTTGCGCGGAATGGAAAAAGATACGACATCTGGGCACACCCGATCGTCCTATACCCCCCTCTCCACCACAGGGAATCCGGCCATGGCCGCCTATGACTACGACCTTTTCACCATCGGCGCCGGCTCCGGCGGGGTGCGCGCCAGCCGAATCGCGGCCGGTCACGGCGCCCGGGTGGCGGTGGCGGAGGAGCGGTACCTGGGCGGCACCTGCGTGAACGTCGGCTGCGTGCCCAAGAAGTTCCTGGTCTACGCCGCCCAGTACTCGGCCGGTTTCCAGGACGCCGCCGGCTATGGCTGGGATGTGGACGCGCGGGACCATGACTGGCGGCGCTTGATCGCCAACAAGGACGCGGAGATCACGCGCCTGAACGGCATCTATCGCCGCCTGCTGGAGAATGCCGGCGCCACCATATTCGAGGCGCGCGCCACCATCGTGGATGAGCACACGGTGGACGTGGGCGGCAAGCGCGTCACGGCGGAGCGCATCCTGATCGCCACCGGCGGCTGGCCGGAGCTGCCGGAGAAGCCCGGCGTGCGCGACTATGCCATCACCTCCAACGAGGTGTTCCACCTGGACAAGCGCCCCGAGCACATCGCCATCGTCGGCGCCGGCTACATCGCCACGGAATTCGCCGGCGTGTTCAACGGCTTAGGCTCCCGCACCACCCAGATCTATCGGGGCGACAAGCTGCTGCGCGGCTTTGACGAGGACGTGCGCGACTTCCTGGGCGCGGAGATGGTCAAGGCCGGCGTGGACCTGCGCCCCGGCACCACCATCGAACGCCTGGAGAAGACGGGCCGCTGCCTGGTCGCCACCCTGTCGGACGGCACCGCCCTGGAACTGGACGCCGTGCTCTACGCCACCGGACGCCGTCCCAACGTGCGCGGCCTGGGGCTGGAGCGCGTGGGCGTGGAACTGAACGAGCGCGGCGCCATCAAGGTGGACGACCAGTACCGCACCACCGTGCCCAACATCTACGCCTTGGGCGACGTCACCGACCGCGTGAACCTGACGCCGGTGGCGACCGCCGAGGGCCATGTGCTGGCCGACACCCTCTACGGCAACAAGCCGCGCAGCGTGAATTATCACAACATCCCGACCGCCGTGTTCTCCATCCCTCCCGTCGCCACCTGCGGCATGACGGAGGCGCAGGCCCGCGCCATCTATCCGGCGGTCGACATCTACCGCACCAACTTCAAGCCCATGAAGCACACCATCTCCGGCCGCGACCAGCGTATGCTGATGAAGCTGGTGGTGGACCGCGCCAGCGACCGGGTGGTGGGCTGCCACCTGGTGGGCGACGACACGCCAGAGATGATCCAGGGCGTGGCCGTGGCCATGAACGCCGGCGCCACCAAGGCCATCTTCGACGGCACCATCGGCCTGCACCCGACGGCGGCGGAGGAGTTCGTGACCTTGCGGACGAAGGTGCCGGATTCGGTTTGAGGAGCGGCGGGAGCGTGTGACCCGGCCTGACCTCAGGCCGGGCGCGCTTGGGTCACCGGCGCGTGCCGGTTGGCGGCGAGGCCGGTTTCGACCAATTGCGCCAGGCCTGGCACCATTTCCTGCCGCAGCCAGTCCAGCTTCTGGCCCGGCGCGCCCCGGCCCACCGTGGGGAAGGCGCGCTTCCAGCCGCCCAGTTTCACCGCCAAGCCGCAGCACAGGGCGCCGACGCCGGTGTGGTGCGCCTCGATCTCGCGTCGCATGGCCTGGAATCCCTCAGCCGACAAATCGTCCCACAGCTGCCGCGTCATGCGGTCGAAGCTGCGGAAGCAGCCCTCCAACTGGGTCATGATGGTATCCAGGCTGGTGTCCACCGTGGTGATCAGCCGCTGGGCGGCGCTGTCGGTCTGCACAAGCGGCGCCCGTTTCAGGTCCACCAGCCACCGGCCGAATTCCTCCAGCAGGGCGTGGGCGCCATCACGGCAGCTGCGGAAATAGGCGACCGACAGGAAGATGTCGCCGTACTGCGCCAGGAACTCCGGGATCTCGGTCAGCTTCAGGCCCAGCCGCCCGGCGATGTGGCGCAGGTTGGCCAGGGTCTCCGCCCGGTCGGGGCTGGAGAGCAGGGCGGTCAGGTCGCCCATGTTCTCAACCCGCGCCGCCTGCTCGCCATAGACGCGGCGCAGCAGGGGGCGGGTGAAGCCCTGCATGTACTGGGTCAGCTCTTCCTGCTTTTCCGGCGACAGCACCAAATGCTGGTGCTCATCGACCGCGATGCCCAGGGCGCGCAGCTCGATGCGCAGGGAATAGACATCGAAAGACGCCACGGCGCCCAGCTTCAGCAGCAGGGCCATGTCGCGCTCCAGCGACATCTTGTCGGCCGCGAACTCCCGCCCCAGACCCTCGATTTGGATCAGGCCGGTGCCGGCGCGGGCGTCGCGGAAGAGTTCCACCATCGTTTCCAGCCGCGCCGTCTTCACCAGGCGCGCGCGCTTCAGACCGCTGACGGTCAAGGGCAGCAGGTGCAGCGGCAGCAGGTGCAGGGCATCGGTCTCATCCGACCAGGCGGCGGTGTCGCGCACCGGGCGGTCGGCCGCCGTGTGGGAAATGCCGTCCGCCCGGGGCGTCTCCAAGGGCGGCGGACGCAGGGGCATGGGACGGGGCAGGGATGAGGGCGGCGGTGGGGCCATGGGGTCGGCGCCTGGCGGCGCATCTTGGACTGCAAGCGGCATATGGTCGTCCTGAAAGCCGTAATGCGGTCCGTCACCCGGTTGGACGGCCGATGGGAAGGGCGGCACGGGGGCTGCCACCCCAGTTCCGTCAATCAGCATAAATCCAATTGAGTACTAGTAAAGTACTAACTCGGCAGGAGGGGCGAGCGGGCGGCATGTTTTCTCCATTTTTAGTGTGACTTGCAGTAATTGCATCAAATCCAATATAACTATTCGTCACAATTCATCATTTTCCGTGAGGGAAGTGCGGCCCCATATGGTTGATCCCGCTGAGGGTTGAGGACCGCGACCGGGCAACCGCGTGGGGGCGGCCCCGCGTCGGTCGCCGGGCAGCCATCCCGTTCTTGCCTGTGGGCGGCGGCGGGGCCATAGTCCGGCCCCGATACGGCGGCGCCACCCGTACGGGGGGCGTATCCGTTCCCCTCTGACCCCCACGGGATCCCATGCGCTTTCCGCACCGGCATCTGCTTGGCATCGAAGGCCTGAGCCAGGCCCAGATCAACACCATCCTGGATCTGGCCGACACCTACGTCGAACAGAACCGCAGCCCCAACAAGAAGTCGGACGTGCTGCGCGGCAAGACGGTGGTGAACCTGTTCTTCGAGAACTCCACCCGCACCCGCACCAGTTTCGAACTGGCGGCCAAGCGGCTGGGGGGCGACGCCATCAACATGTCGGTCGACGGCTCCAGCGTGAAGAAGGGCGAAACCCTGCTGGACACCGCCACCACCCTGAACGCCATGCACCTGGACGTGCTGGTGGTGCGCCATCCGGAGTCGGGGGCGGTGAAGCTGCTGGCCGACAAGGTCAACTGCGCCGTCATTTCCGGCGGCGACGGCGCGCACGAGCATCCGACCCAGGCCCTGCTGGACGCGCTGACCATCCGCCGCAACAAGGGGCGCCTGGACGGCCTGACCGTCACCATCTGCGGCGACATCCTGCACAGCCGCGTCGCCCGCTCCAACATCCAGCTCCTGAACATCATGGGTGCCCGCGTGCGCGTGGTGGCGCCGCCCACCCTGCTGCCCCGCGCCATCGGCGAACTGAGCGTGGAGGTGCATCACGACATGGCCACCGGCCTGAAGGATGCCGACATCGTCATGATGCTGCGCCTGCAGCTGGAGCGCATGCAGGGCCAGTTCGTGCCCTCCGTGCGGGAGTACTACCGCTTCTTCGGTTTGGATTACGAGAAGCTGGCGGCGGCCAAGCCGGACGCCCTGATCATGCACCCGGGCCCCATGAACCGCGGGGTGGAGATCGACAGCCTGGTGGCCGACGACATCAACCGCAGCGTCATCCTGCAACAGGTCGAACTGGGCGTGGCCGTGCGCATGGCCTGCCTGGATCTGTTGACCCGCCACGGCCGCAACGATCCGTCCTGACGCGCCGACACGTTCCCGCCCCGCCTCAACGCCTCTCGCTCTCCCGGGACCATCTCCATGGCCACACACGCCCGCACCGCCATCCTGAACGCCCGCCTGCTGGATCCGGACAGCCGCCTGGACCAGCGCGGTTCCCTGCTGATCGACGGCGGCAAAATCGCCGACCACGGCCCCGGCCTGTTCCGGGACGGCGTGCCGGAAGGCATCGAGGTCATCGATGCGGAGGGGGCCTGCGTCGCCCCCGGCCTGGTCGACCTGCGCGCCCAGGTGGGGGAACCGGGGCATGAGGATAACGAGACCCTGAAGACCGCCAGCCAGGCGGCGGCGGCCGGCGGCGTCACCGCCCTGGCCTGCCTGCCCGACACCGACCCCGTCATCGACGACGTGGCGGGCCTGGAGTTCATCGCCCGGCGCGCCCGTGAGGTGAAGCTGGTCAAGGTCTTCGCCTACGCCGGCGTCACCCGCGACCTGGGCGGCAAGGAACTGACCGAGATGGGCCTGCTGGCCGAGGCCGGCGCCGTGGGCTTCACCGACGGCGGCAAGGCCGTGGCCGACGCCCTGGTCATGCAGCGCGCCCTGGCCTACGCCAGCATCTGGGGCCGCCCCATCTTGCAGCATCCGCAGGAACCGCGCCTGGCGACCGGCGCCATGAATTCCGGGGAGATCGCCACCCGGCTGGGCCTGTCCGGCATTCCCGCCGTGGCCGAGGTCATCATGCTGGAGCGTGATTTGCGCCTGGTGGAGGCCACGGGCGGCCGCTACCACGCCGCCGACATCTCCACCGCCGAGTCCGTGGCCGTCATCCGCGCCGCAAAGCGCAAGGGCCTGAAGGTCACCTGCGACACCGCCCCGCCGTACTTCACCCTGACCGAGCGGGACGTCGGCGACTACCGCACCTTCTTCAAGCTGTCGCCACCGCTGCGCACCGAGGACGACCGCCAGGCGATCGTGGAAGGGCTGGCCGACGGCACCATCGACTGCATCACCAGCGACCATCTGCCCTGGAACCAGGACGCCAAGCGCGTGCCCTTCGCCCAGGCGGCTTTCGGTTCGGTGGGCCTGGAGACGCTGCTGCCCCTGACGCTGGATCTGGTGCACAAGGGGCACTTGAGCCTGCTGGACGCCCTGGCCACCGTCACGATCAAGCCGGCCGCCGTGCTGGGCCTGAATCTGGGCCGCCTGCGCACCGGTGCCGCCGCCGACCTGGTCATCTTCGATGCCGAGCGGCCCTGGCGCGTGGATGCCGAGGCGTTGCACAGCAAGTCGAAGAACAGCTGCTTCGACAAGCACCCGGTGCAGGGCCGCGTGCTGCGCACCCTGGTGGATGGCCGCACCGTCTTCCAGCTGGCGGCCTGACGTCCATGGACACGGCGGCGCTGCCCCTGATGCCCCTGCTGCTGACGCTGGCCGGCGGCTACCTGCTGGGCTCCATCCCCTTCGGCCTGGTGCTGGCCTATCTCGGCGGCTATGGCGACATCCGCAAGATCGGCTCCGGCAACATCGGCGCCACCAACGTTCTGCGCACGGGCAACAAGCCCTTGGCCGCCGCCACCCTGGTGCTGGACAGCGGCAAGGGCGCCATTGCCGTGGGCATCGCCCACTGCCTGGCCATGAGCTTCCTGCCGTCGCCTGACGCACCGCACTTGGCTGCCCTGGTGGCCGGCGGGGGCGCCATGCTGGGCCACACCTTCCCGGTGTGGCTGGGCTTCAAGGGCGGCAAGGGGGTTGCGACCGCCCTGGGCGTGCTGCTGGCCACCTGCTGGCCGGTGGGCGTCATCGCCTGCATGACCTGGTTGCTGATGGCCGTCCTGTTCCGCATCTCCTCCCTTTCCGCCCTGGTGGCCCTGGCCTTGGCGCCGCTGGTCGCGTGGTTCCTGCCGGCGGTGTGGCCGGATACCGCCGATTTCGGCGCCGGCGGGGCGGAGGCGGCCCTGGCGCTTGCCATCGCCGTGCTGGTGTGGATTCGCCACCACGCCAACATCCGCCGTCTGCTGGCGGGGACGGAACCCCGGATCGGGCGGGGAAAAAGAAGGAAGGCTGACCCAGCTCAGCCCGTTTGAACCTCAGGGCGCCTATCCTTATTTCAAGGATTGTCCCCTTGAGGAGGAATGGTGATGAGCAAGAAGACGGACAAGGACGCCGATACCGGCAGCATCCTGGGCAACATCATCCTGGAAGAGGTGGTGGAGGCCATCGAAGAGGCGCGCTCCCCCACGCCCGACATCTTCCCGCCCATCCCGCATGAGGCGCCGCAGCCCAAAGGCACGCCCGCCGTGGACAAGCGGGAGGACGAGCGAGAATCCCCGAGGAAGCGGCCGGACGCGCCGGGGCATCACAGCCGCTAGCCTGCGAGGCATTGTCCTTCAGGACTGACCCGCCGCCTTGAGGATCAAGCCAGCGATTTCCTGCGCGTGCGACACCAGGGTCAGGTGGCCGCCGTCGACCTCGATGGTGGTGGCGTTCATGCGCTTGGCCAGGAAACGCTCCAGGTCGGGAGAGATGGTCAGGTCCTGCTTGGACACGGCATAGTAGCTGGGCTTGTCATGCCAGGCGGCGGCGGTGGTGCGGCCGGCGAAGATGCTGGCCGCCGTCGGGCCCTGTTCGGCGTACAGCGCCTTGGCCTGCGCCGGGGCCACGCCGTTGGCGAAGTAATCCAGGAAGCCTTTTTCCGAGATGACGGTCATGCCGTCATGGTTCTGCACCTCCGCCCGCACGGGCATGGTGGGGAACTTGGCCGACAGGGCGACGAAGTCCTCGTTGGCGTCCGGCGCGCGCGCGGCGACATAGACCAGCGCCGTCACCTTCGGATCGGTGCCGACATCGCTGATCACCGTGCCGCCCCAGGAATGGGCCACCAGCACGGTGGGGCCGTCCTGCAGCGCCAGGACGGCACGGGTGGCGGCGTCGGAGTCCGCCAGCGAGGTCAGCGGGTTCTGCACGGCGGTGACGTGCAGGCCCTTGGCCTGCAGGATCTTGATGACCTCGTTCCAACTGGACCCGTCGGCCCAGGCGCCGTGCACCAGGACGACGTTATGGGCGGCCGGCGCGGTCCGCGTGGATTGGGCGGTGGCGGGCAGGGCGACGGTGGCCGCGGTCAGGGCCAGGGCGGCAACAAAGGACAGCTTGCGGAACATGATGGATTTCCTAGCATGGGGTCGATCAGGGGACGAGGCGTTGGGCCTCATTCCTGTCTTCGGCGGCCCGGCCCGGGGCGTAACAGCGCGGGCAAATTTTTTTTGAAATCTTTTTTCGCCGCCCTGTAACAACCCGGCCGCCCCCGGCGAAGGATGGATATGGACCCGTTGGAAAGTCGGTGGGCGGAGGCGATGCGCGCGGAACGGCGCGGCGACGCCGCCGCCTACCATCGCTTCCTGGCCGAGGCGGCGACACTGTTCCGGCGCGTGGTCCACAACCGCCTGGGCCGCTTCGGTCTGGGCACGGCGGAAACGGAAGACATCGTGCAGGAAATCCTGATCGGCCTGCATACCAAGCGGCACACCTGGGACCCCGGGCGGCCCCTGATGCCCTGGCTGCACGGCATCGCGCGCTACAAATTCCTGGACGCGGCGCGCAAGCTGCGGCGAGAGGCGCTCAGCACCACCGACCTCACCATCGATGATCTGGCGGACGCCCTGGCGGCGCCGGAGGAGGAACAGGAACGGACGCTGGTTGACGTGGATCGCCACATCGCCCAGCTCCCCGCCGGGCAACAGGGCGTGGTGCGGGCCCTGGCCATGGACGGCCTGTCGCCCCAGGCGACGGCCCGGCGGTTGAACCTCAGCGAGGGCTCCGTCCGCGTGCTGTTCCACCGGGCGCTGAAGGCCCTGTGGAACGCCGCCGATCCGCCGGACGGCCCCCCGGACGCGCGCACAGGAAAGAAAACGCCATGACCCGCTCGACCGAGACCCTTATCGCGCGGATGGCGGAGCAGGCGGGGGGGCGCTCCGGCCTGCGCATGGAGGCGTTTTCCACGGTGCTGGCCCTGGTGGTGACCCTGGCCTTGGCCCTGGCCATCGCCGTGGTCCTGGCTTTGGCCGGCGTGCGGCCGGACATCGGCACGGCGGCCATGCAGGCGCCCTTCCTGTTCAAAGTGGCTGGCACCGGCGCGTTGGCTCTGGCCGGCGCCTGGCTGGTACTGCGCTCGGCGGCGCCTGGGCGGGGGCTGCCGCGCCTGGCGCCCCTGCTGCCCGGCTTCCTGATCATGACCTTCAGGGCGGCCACCGACCGCTCCGGCCTGTCCTACTTGGGCTTGCACACCTATTCCGTGGTGACGTGCATGGGCATCATCATCGCGGCCTCCCTGCCGGCGCTGGCCGCCCTGATCCTGCTGCTGCGCCACGGCGCCCCCACGGAGCCCGCGCGGGCCGCCGCCATGGCCGGCGGCCTGGCCGGCGCCCTGGGCGCCATGGCCTACGCCCTGGCCTGCGAAAACGACGCCGGCACCTTCGTGCTGCTGTGGTACAGCGCCGCCATCGCCATCATGGCGGCGGTGGGGGCGGTGGCGGGGCGCATGGCGCTGCGGTGGTAGGGGCTTGGCCCCTTGTCAAAGTCAATTGAGGGACTATTGTAAGGTAACCATAGCCTTACTAATGATGTCTGCCATGACATTGGAACTGACCATCACCGCCAAGGGCCAAGTCACGCTGAAACAGGCTGTGCTTGACCACCTTGGGCTCCGCCCGGGCCAAAAGGTCGGCGTCGTTTTCTTGCCTGATGGGCGTGTTGAACTCCAGCCCGCCGCGGCACGTCCCAGCATTGTCCGTGCCCGCGGCATGCTCCGGCGGCCAGGGCAGCGGGTGATATCCCTGCAAGAGATGCAGGAGGCGATCGAGGCCGAGGCCGCCTGCGCCGTCAAGGGATGAGGGTTGCCATCGACACCAACGTGCTGGTCCGTTATCTGACCTGGGACGATGAGGCACAGGCCCAAAAAGCGGCGGTGGTCATCGAGGATGCTGAAACGCTGATCATCCCTCTGCAGGTCTTGTGCGAGACGGCGTGGGTTCTGAAAAGGCTTTATCGGTATGGCGATCAGGAAATCGCGACGGCCCTACGGACGGTGACCGACGCCAGGAGTGTCCAGGTAAACCGGCCCGCCCTGGAGACCGGGCTCCTGCTGTTGAGCCAAGGCGGGGATTTCGCCGATGGTGTCATCTTGGCCGAAACCGATGCGGCGCGCGCCGACACGCTGATGACATTCGACCGGACGTTCGCGTCGCTATCAAAAGCGACCTTGTTGTAGGATTGACGCCCCTCCGGCCTCAACCGCCGATCCACGCCACCAGCGCCTGGTTCACCGCCGCCGGCTGTTCCAGGGTGGCGGCGTGGCCGCATTGGGGCACGATCACCAACCGGGAATCGGGAATGGCGGCGGCCATGTCGCGGGACCGGTCCGGCGGCATCAGGGGATCGCTGTCGCCCACCAGAACCAGGGTGGGCACGCGGATGGTCGGCAGGATGGCGCGGGAGTCCGGGCGACCGATGATGGCCGTCGTCTGGCGCGCCAGCCCGTCCACCCCGACCGTCAGGCCCATGCGCAGGTTCACCGCCTCCAATTCCTCATCATTCCGGCGATCGGGGTGCAGGATGGTGGCCATCGCCTGGCGCAGCACGGCGGCGAACTTGGCCTTGCGCGCCAGGGCCACGAAGGCCCGGCGCTGATCCGACTGCTCCGGTGTGTCGGGCAGGGCCTGGGTGCTGATCAGTGCCAGCCTCACCACCCGTTCCGGCGCCTGGCGCATGATCTCCAGGGCGATGTAGCCACCCATGGAGAGGCCGGCCAGGGCGAAGTGGGGTGGAGCATCCGCCAGGATGACGGCCGCCATCTCCGCCATCGTCTCGCCCGTCAGCGTGTTGGCCACGGTGACGGGGCCATGGGGCCATAGCGCCGCCACCTGCGGGGCGAACACCTCGGCCGTGCACAGCAGGCCGGGGATGAGGACGACGGGCGTCATGCCCCCTTGGCCCTGCGCTTCTTGGGCGCCACGGCCTCCACCGCCGGCGCCACCTCCGACAGGTAGGGCTTCAGGTAGTGGCCGGTGTGGCTCGCCGCCACGGTGGCCACATGCTCCGGCGTGCCTTCGGCCACGATGCGGCCGCCGCCGGCGCCGCCCTCGGGCCCCATGTCGATGATCCAGTCGGCGGTCTTGATGACCTCCAGGTTATGCTCGATCACCAGCACGGTATTGCCCTGGTCCACCAGGGCGTGCAACACCTCCAACAGCTTGCGCACATCTTCGAAGTGCAGGCCGGTGGTGGGCTCGTCCAGGATGTACAGGGTGCGGCCGGTGGCCCGGCGCGACAGTTCCTTGGCCAGCTTCACGCGCTGGGCCTCACCGCCCGACAGGGTCGTCGCCGCCTGGCCGACGTGGATGTAGCCCAGGCCGACCTCATTCAAGGTTTCCATGCGGTCACGGATGGCGGGAACGGCCTGGAAGAAGCCGGCGGCCTCTTCCACCGTCATGTCCAGCACATCGGCGATGCTCTTGTCCTTGTACAGGACCTCCAACGTCTCGCGGTTGTAGCGCTTGCCGTGGCAAACGTCGCAGGTGACATAGACGTCGGGCAGGAAGTGCATCTCGATCTTGATGACGCCGTCGCCCTGGCAGGCCTCGCACCGGCCGCCCTTGACGTTGAAGCTGAAGCGGCCGGCGCCGTAGCCCCGGGCCTTGGCCTCCGGCAACCCGGCGAACCAGTCGCGGATGGGCGTGAAGGCGCCGGTGTAGGTCGCGGGGTTGGACCGCGGCGTGCGGCCGATGGGCGACTGGTCGATGTCGATGATCTTGTCGAGATGCTGCAAGCCCAGGATGTCGTCATGCGCGCCCGGATGCTCGCGCGCGCCGTTCAGGCGCTTGGCCAGGGCCTTGTACAGCGTCTCGACGATCAAGGTGGACTTGCCGCCGCCCGACACGCCGGTGACGCAGGTGAAGGTGCCCAGGGGGATGCGGGCATGCACGTCCTTCAGGTTGTTGGAGCGCGCGCCGATGACCTCCAGGAACTGGCCCTTGTGGCCGGCGCGGCGGCGGTCCGGCAGGGCGATGCGCCGCCGGCCGGTCAGGTAGTCGCCGGTGACGCTGGCCGGGTTGGCCATGACCTCCGCCGGGGTGCCGGCGGCCACCACGGTGCCGCCATGGACACCGGCGCCCGGCCCCATGTCGACCAGATAGTCGGCGGTGCGGATGGCGTCCTCGTCATGCTCCACCACCAGCACGGTGTTGCCCAGGTCCCGCAGGCGCTTCAGCGTGGCCAGCAGGCGGTCGTTGTCGCGCTGGTGCAGGCCGATGGAGGGCTCGTCCAGCACATAGAGCACGCCCGTCAGGCCGCTGCCGATCTGGGACGCCAGGCGGATGCGTTGGCTCTCGCCGCCCGACAGGGTGCCGGAGGCGCGATCCATGGCCAGGTATTCCAGGCCGACGTTGTTCAGGAAGCCCAGCCGCTCGTTGATCTCTTTCAGGATGCGTCCGGCGATGTCCTTCTGCTTCTGGGTCAGGTGGGCGTCCAGGCCCATGAACCAGGCGCCGGCCTCCTGGATGGACATGCGGCTGACCTCGGCCACGTTCAGGCCGTTGATCTTGACGGCCAGGGCCTCGGGCTTCAGGCGGGCGCCGCCGCAGGCCTCGCAGGGCTGGGCCGACTGGTACTTGGAAAGCTCCTCCCGCATGAAGTTGCTTTCCGTCTCCTTCCAGCGGCGCTCCAGGTTGCGCACCACGCCCTCAAAGGCCTTGTTGGTCTCGTAGGAGCGCAGGCCGTCGTCATAGCGCAGGGTCACCGGCTTGCCGCCGGAGCCGAACAGGATGAGGTTCTTCAAATCCTCCGGCAGGTCGCTCCACGGCGTGTCCATGCGCGCGTTGTGGTGCCGCGCCAGGCTTTCCAGGGTTTGGGCGTAGTACTGGGAGGTGGAGCCCGCCCAGGGGGCGATGGCGCCGTCCTTCAGCGACAGGCGCGTGTCCGGCACCACCAGCTCGGGATCGAAATACAGCTTCTGGCCCAGGCCGTCGCAGGCCGGGCAGGCGCCGAAGGGGTTGTTGAAGGAGAACAGCCGCGGCTCGATCTCTTCAATCGTGAAGCCGCTGACCGGGCAGGCGAATTTGGCGGAGAAGACGGTGCGCTCGCCCCCGTCCGCGTTCTCCGCGAACACCAGGCCGTCGGCCAGTTCCAGCGCCGTCTCGATCGAGTCCGCCAGGCGGTTGCCCAGGCCTTCCTTCACGACGATGCGGTCGACCACCACCTCGATGTCGTGCTTCAGCTTCTTGTCCAGCGCCGGCGCCTCGTCGATCTCCATCATCTCGCCGTTGATCTTCACGCGCTGGAAGCCGCGCTTGCGCAGTTCCTGAAGCTCCTTTTTGTACTCACCCTTGCGGCCGCGCACGACGGGGGCCAGCAGATAAAGGCGCGTGCCCTCCGGCATGGCCATGATGCGGTCCACCATCTGGCTGACCGTCTGGCTTTCGATGGGCAGGCCCGTGGCGGGGGAATAGGGGATGCCGACCCGCGCGTAGAGCAGGCGCATGTAGTCGTAAATCTCCGTCACCGTGCCGACGGTGGAGCGGGGATTGCGGCTGGTCGTCTTCTGCTCGATGGAGATGGCGGGGGACAGTCCCTCGATGCTGTCCATGTCCGGCTTCTGCATCAGCTCCAGGAACTGGCGCGCGTAGGCCGACAGGCTTTCCACGTAACGCCGCTGGCCTTCGGCGTAGATGGTGTCGAAGGCCAGCGAGGATTTGCCCGACCCCGACAGCCCGGTGATGACCACCAGCTTGTCGCGCGGCAAATCCACGTCGACGTTCTTCAGATTGTGTTCCCGCGCGCCGCGGACGCTGATATATTTGTTCATGGTATGTTCTGAATAATCGATCGGGGCAGGCGCTGGCAAGGGGGATTACGCCGGTAGGGCGCCCTCCCACCGGCCAGCCGGCGACAGCGCCTTAATATGGGGATGCCTGTGTCAAAAGGCGACAGCAGGATTTACTCCCTTACGGACGATTTCGTGACGGGGGCCAGGGTGCCCCGAAAGGGCGTCCTGATCGATATTTTGGGTATGCCGGGGGCCTTGACCACCATCGCTGTGGCGTTGAACGCGGGCGGCGGTGTAGGCTCTCCCCATCAACGGCGGGGCGTTTTTCGCCCTCATTTGGATTCAGGACGGATCGGACATGGCTGGCAGCGTCAACAAAGTCATCCTCATCGGCAACCTGGGCAAGGAGCCCGAGGTCAGGTCCATGCAGAACGGCGGCAAGGTGTGCAACCTGCGCATCGCCACCTCTGAAACGTGGAAGGACCGCAACAGTGGGGAGCGGCAGGAACGCACCCAGTGGCACCAGGTGGTGATCTTCAATGAGGCGCTGATCGGCGTGGCCGAGCGCTTCCTGAAGAAGGGGTCCAAGGTCTACATCGAGGGCCAGCTGGAAACCCGCAAGTGGACCGACCAGTCCGGCCAGGAGAAGTACACGACCGAGGTGGTGCTGCGTCCCTTCCGGGGGGAGCTGACCATGCTGGAAGGCCGTGACGGCGGCGGCGGTGGCGGCGGCTACGAGTTGGGTGGCGACTTCGGCGGTGGCGGCTCCAGCTACGGCGGCGGTTCGTCCGGCGGTGGCGGTGGCTACGGTGGGGGTGGTTCCTCCTCCGGCGGCGGTTCGCGCGGCGGCTTCGGCGGCGGTGGCGGCAAGCCGGCCGACGACCTGGACGACGAAATCCCGTTCTGACCAGCGGGCATTGAACAGGGGCGGGTCCTGAGGCCGGGACGCGCCCTTGGTTTTCCGGCGTTTCCTTGGTCTACGCGTCTGCTTCCAGGTGTTCGGCGATCAGTTGCCGCCCCCAATCCCCCAGTCCCTCCCACGCCATGCGCGCCGCCATCAGATGGTTCCGCCGCTGGTTCTCTGTTTCGGCAACGTGGGACAGGAGCAGCGACGTCCAACCCATGGAGTAGGGTTCCGGAATGCGCCCATACAAGTCCAACGCTTGTTGGTAATTCTCGCGGGCGTTTCCCGGACGGTTTTCCCGCTCGAAAATTTCCCCCAAACTCTTGATGCAGTTTGCTTCGCCCAGCACGTTCCCGACCTTTTGGTAAAGCGGCAGAGCTTTCTCATAGCCGATACGGGCCGCGTCGTGGTCGGAGCGTGCCAGGGCGATGTCTCCCAGGCTCTTGATGCAGTTTGCTTCGCCCAGCATGTTCCCGACCTTTTGGTACAGCGGCAGGGCTCTCTCAAAGCGGGCACGAGCCGCGTCGTGGTCGGAGCGTGCCAGGGCGATAGCCCCCAGGCTCTTGATGCAGTTTGCTTCGCCCAGCACGTCCCCGACCTTTTGGTACAGTGGCAGGGCGTCCTCAAAGCGGGCGCGGGCCGCGTCGTGGTCGGAGCATCTTAAGGCGATGTCCCCCAGGCCTTTGATGCAGTTGGCTTCGCCCCGTACGTTCCCGACCTTTCGGTACGGCGGCAGGGCTCTCTCATAGCGGGCGCGGGCCGCGTCGTGGTCGGAGCGTGCCAGGGCGATGTCCCCCAGGCCTTTGATGCAATTGGCTTCGCCGCGCACGGCACCGACCTTTTGGTACAGCGGCAGGGCTTTCTCATAGCGGGCACGGGCCGTGTCGTAGTCGGAGCGCCTTAAGGCGATGTTCCCCAGGCTCTTGATGCAGTTGGCTTCACCCAGCACGGCACCGAGCTTTTGGTATAGCGGCAGGGCTTTCTCATAGTGGGCACGGGCCGCGTCGTGGTCGGAGCGTCTTAAGGCGATGTCCCCCAGGCTCCTGATGCAGTTGGCTTCGCCGCGCACGGCACCGAGCTTTTGGTATAGCGGCAGGGCTTTCTCATAGCGGGCACGGGCCGCATCGTGGTCGGAGCGTGCCAGGGCGATATCCCCCAGGCTCTTGATGCAGTTGGCTTCACCCAGCACGTCCCCGACCTTTTGGTACAGCGGCAGGGCGTCCTCAAAGCGGGCACGAGCCGCGTTGTGGTCGGAGCGCTTTAAAGCGATGTCCCCCAGGCTTATGATGCAGTTCGCCCGGCGTAGGGTGTCATCCAGCGCTTCAGTCCTGGCTGCGGCCTCCTCCAGCAACTTCGTGGTGCCGGCACCTGATAAAGACTGGAACTTGGCTAAAGCCACCACCGCGTCAATGACCGGCTGACAGGCCGTGTCCTTCAGGCATGCCTCCAGGACGCTGTTGATGTTTTGGAATTCTAGCGTGATTCGCACGGCGGCGGCCTGGCCATCCTGCCTCCCTACTTGATGCCCCAGATTGGCCAGGGCGATCATGGTCTTCGCCAGAGCGTCGTTGTCCGTCGCCGTTGGCTGCACCGTTGCCCTCACTACCTCCCTAACCGGTACCAACAGGCGTAACCTATCCTTTTCCTCCCGGGCCAGGGCCAGTTGAATTAGGTTGGTCGCGGCGGACGCCGCCGCGTGTCGCCCCAGCAGATGATCACGCAGGGGACGCGCCAGACCATCCGGCAGCCACCCCAGCAGGCCCAGCAGCCGGCGGCCCTCCGGCGTCAGACGGGTGCTGTCCAGGCTGAGGGATACCGAGGTGGCGAAGTCCGTTTCCCGGTTGTCGGCGCGGCCCTGCCGCAGCAGGGCCGCGCGTTCGGCCTGCCAGCGGGTCCATAGGTCGCGCAGGTCGGCCAGGCCATCCGCCTGCGCCGCCAGCAGCCGGATGGCCAGGGGAACGCCATCGGCCACGTCGACGATCTGGGGCAACAGGGGATCCGTTGCCAGATGGTGACCGGCCAGGCCCAAGAACAAGCGACGGGCTTCGTCTCCGCACAGACCGTCAAGCTCCAGGCGAACCCAAGCCAGTCCCTGGGGACATTGCCGGCCCCGGATGGACAGCAGGATTCGCGCGGCGGCGCCACACTCCGCCAGAACCTGCCGCACGCCATCGGGGTCAGGGGCCCAGGGGGTTTCGGCGTTGTCCAGGATCAGCAAGGTCGGCTGTTGCCTCAAGGCCGCCACAGCGCGTTCCAGGGGTTGGGGCCCGGCCTCCAAGCCCAGGGCGCTGGCGATCTTCAGCGCCATGTCGGCGCCGGTGGTGGCTGCCTCCAGGCGCACGAAAACCCGACGGCGGAATGCCGCGGTGATGCGGGGGTCATGACCCACATGCTGGGTCAGGCCTGTCTTGCCAATGCCGCCATGGCCCAGGATGGCGACAGGGGCGCCGTTCAGCAGGGCGGCCACCACCGTTTCCACCTCTCGGTCTCGTCCCACGAAATTGTCGACGGGACGGGGTACGGTGGCGATCACCGGGGACGGGGCGGTCGCCGCGCCGGTGGGCGGAACCGCTACGCCGGCCGGCAGTAATCCTTCAAGGAAAACGGGCAGGTCACCGTGGTCGGGGCCGAAGGACAGCGGCACGATGCGTTTCCAGCCCTTCGCCCGCCAACCGTTAATCTCACTCTCGCGGCACAGCAGGTAATGCCGATGCTCAGCCCCCAGCAGCACGGTGTCGATCCAATCCAGCAGGGGGCCGATGTTGGGATCGTCCAGGGTACCGCCGCAGCCGACGAAAACCAGGGAGGCGCTGGCGGCCAGCCCCTGTTGCAGGAATTGCTGGAACGGGGATTGGGCCGTTTCCCAATAGCGTCGGTCACCCAGCACGACGCTTTCAGGCTGCCGCCAATGGCCGTGCAGATGCAGGATGCCCTTGTCCTCTCCCTGAAACAGCCGCAGGCAATCATTTGCCCTCGCCAGCATGACAGGGTCGACCTCGCAGGCCTCACACAGTATCGAGTCGTAGTTGGTGGTGGCGATCATGACGCCATGACCGTGCAGGCGGGCCAACGCTGTCGGCACGGATTTGTTGATAACCGTCAGCTCTCCCACGGCGGACCGCAGCCATGAGGTGAATTCGCCGTCGCTGATGCGTTGTCCCAGGCTATCCGCGACGGTCTCGGCGGCGGACAGCAGTTTCTGCATATTGCTGAGCTTGAGGGCCGCCAAGTCCAGATCGAGCGTGCCTTGGTCGATACGGCGCAACTCGTGCGCCCGATGCAGGCCGTGTTCGATCAGGCCGGTCCAACTGGCATGTTTGACGCCCGGCCCCACGGCCGCGATGGTGGTGCCCGCACCCGCCATGATGATCGCCCGCTTGGTTGCGATCGCGTTTTTCAGGTCATCGAGCAACGCCATACCAGTCTCCCGTGCATACTCGCAGATTGGCACGGAATTTCTGGTGATGACAACGGTGCGGCCACATCAATGTGGAGGCCCTGTCAGGAGGTGCTGCCCCGCCCGCGGCTGCTGTTGGCCTTGGTTGCCGTGCCCGCCGTGCTTTCCGACCGGTCGCCCTGCGGGCCGCGCTGGCCGCTGCCGCCGGCGTCCCAGTCGCCTTTGCCGCTCGGGGCGGCGCGGGAGCCCCCTTCCTGGGGTGGCGAGGCATGCTCCGGCCCCGGCCCGCCCGGTTTCTTGGTCGCGGCGTACCCGGTCATGGCCCATTCGTCCTTGAGGCGCCGGGTGTCGCTGGCCTCCCCCACGTCGCGCTTCCTATCCGCCGGGCTGCGATGATCGGGCTGGGGCGCTGCTTGATTGGTAGGGGGATGGTGGTGTTGTGGCATCTTTCCCTCTATCTTTTGGAGTGATTCCTCTGCTGCTTAAATGTCCGAAAGGGGGCAATGGTTCCCTGATAGCATAGTAAGCAGGTGAAAATATTTTGATTTTTTTTATGAAATGGAGGTTGGTTTGGAAGTGACTGAATTGGATATTATTATGACAAGTCCCGGCCCTGGATGGAGCGGCAATGCCGATCAATATTTTGTGGAAATAGTGACTAAATATGGGGATTGTGCCGACTTAATTGCCTTCCCTGGGTGGACATTATCTTCCGACCAGTTCGAAAATATAAAAGGAGAAATCGCCGGTATTTCCAAAAAGAAAGCGCGTGTGCTCTGGGAGGTCGGAGAGCCGTCCGATGCCGAAGAAAAGGCAAAACTTGTTGAGTTGTATAGCAATCAATGTGGGGATTTCACGTGCCATGGGCGGCAGTTTTTTGTTTCTCCAAAGGACCGACAGGGGCGAATTGATTTTATGAATGCCTGCGACGATTGGAATGGTGGAAATAAGCTGGGTCGCTGGATAAAAGTAAAAGGAAAGTATTTCTTCTGGCTTAATTGTGGTGAGATTTTCTTACTCAGAAGTCCACAAAATACCGAATGCTCCTGTCCCCGGGACGACGTCAAGGAGTGGTTTGAGGGAATCAAGAAAAAAGCGGCGGGCTTCTTCAATCCCACGCACACTGAATTTCAACGTCGTCATATCACGGCGAAGCAGGCTCGCTATCTTTCACAGGGTAACCGCATTTTTCTCCGCCCTACCCGACATGATAAAGCAGACCGGACAGGGGATGATGCTTATCGAAAGCGTCACCTCATAGTCTATCGGGGTTCAAAGTTTGAAAATCCCTCTTCCAATGAAGATAGGCGTTGGGGAGACGATGCGGGCGGCGCGTACATGCTGAGCAGGTTCAACGTGCCGGCTCCGTGAGGTCAGCCTTTCGGTATGGCCACCTTCTAATTCGGAGGATTGCAGGCGACAACCCGACTGATGCTAGGGTGACAGCCGCGCCTTGATGATCTTTGGGCGCTCCGTGTCGGTATCGAGAGATGGAAGCATGCGTACGCTGAAGGTCGCCCTGCACCAGATGAACTACACCACGGGCGATTTCCGGGGGAATTTCGAGCGGACCAAGGCCAGCATCCTGGGCCAGCCCGATGCGGACCTGCATGCCCTGCCGGAGTGCGCCGTGGCCAATTACGCCGCCGGCGACTACCTGCTGGAGGCGGACTACCAGCGGGCCATCGTCCACTGGACGGAGCAGTACCGCCTGCTGTCTGAGCAGACCGGCACCGCCATCGCCGTGGGCACCCCTCTACGCGGCAAGGTGCAGGGCCGCAAGATGGGCAACGGCCTGGTGGTGTTCGACCGGGGCCGCGCGGTGCTGAGCCAGTTCAAGACCCATCTGCCCAACTATGACGTCTTCGACGACGTGCGCTGGTTCGAGGCGCGGGGGAACAGACGGGCGCCGATGCCGAAATGGGCGTGCTGCGGTTCCAGGCGGCCGGCGGCGCCGTCACCCTGGGCTTCTGCATCTGTGAGGACATCTGGTTCGACGATGTCACCCATGACCTGAGGGAGATGGGCGCGGAGGTCATCGTTTCCCTCAACGCCAGCCCCTACGCCATCGCCAAGGGCAATTTCCGTCGCCGCCTGTTCGCCCAGCGTATCCAGGAGACGGGCCTGCCCCTGGTCTACGTCAACCAGGTGGGCGGCAATGATGAACTGGTGTGGGAAGGCTGCTCCGCCATCATGGATCCGGCCGGCGCCATCCATGAGATGGAGATCGGCGCGGAGGGGGGTGTCACCGTCCCCCTCGCGGATGAGGGACGGGGCTTCCGCCTGACAGAGACCCGCGCGCCAGTGCAGTTGACCGACCCGCAGGAGCGCTACTTGGTCGTCGGCTTGGGCTTGCGTGACTATATCGAGAAGAACGGCTTCCAGGATGTGGTCTTCGGCCTGTCGGGCGGGGCCAATTCCACCCTGGTGGCGGCACTGGCGGCCGACGTGTTCGGGCCGGCCAAGGTCAACGCCGTCATGATGCCATCGCCCTACACCAGCTCGGGCTCCAACACCCGGGCGGCGGACTTCGCCGCCGGCGTGGGCGGCGGCTTCAGTGCCATCAGCCTGCCCATCACCACGGAGTACGAGGCCGGCCTGGCCAAGTTCCGCAACGCCTTCGGCCGCGATATGGGCAGCCTGGCGGATGAGAACCTGCAGGCGCAGATCCGGGGCAACACCCTGTCCGCCATCTCCAACGACCATGGCCGCCGCGCCATCCTGGGCACCAGCAACAAGAGCGAGATCCTGATGGGATACGGCACGCTCTATGGCGACATGCGTGGCGCCTTCAACCCGCTGAAGGATCTGTACAAGGCCATCGACGTCTTCCCCATCCTGGAGATGCGCCTGGCCCAGGCGCAAAACCCGGACCCGCTGTTCGCCCGCATCTGGGAAGGAGCCTTCGGCAAGCCGCTGGAGGCCTATGACGCCAAGGCCCAGGCCGCCCTGCGCGCCGTCATCGATGTGGAGCCCAGCGCCGAGCTGAAGCACAACCAGCGCGACACGGACAGCCTGCCGCCCTATCCCCGCCTGGACGCCGTGCTGTGGGAGATGGAGGACGCCAAGGAACGCCAGACCGACGCCGAGATCGCGGAAAAGCTGGGCGAGCCGCTGGCGTTCGTGCAGGACATCCGCCGCCGCGTCCGGCGGGCGGAATTCAAGCGCTTCCAGTCGCCGCCCGGCCCCAAGGTCCACCGCAAGTCCCCCACCACCAAGGACCGGCGCTTCCCCTGACGGCGCGCTTCACCGGCTGAATGTCTTAAAAGGGCTCCCGTGACCATTCTGTAGCGGCGCTATCGCGCCGATGCGGCGGGTCCGCTACTGCAGTAGGATGCAACCTGTTGGTGCAGGAACAGGCCTACAGGCTGGTCTCGGATGCCGCTCTCGTTTCCAGCATGGTCCGCCGCGACGCTTGCCGTCCTGGCCCTGGCTCCTGGCCCGGCGTCGGCCCAGCAAACGCCCCAGACACCGGATGCGGGCAGTATCCTGCGCGACACCGAACGGACCACCCCGCGCCTGACCGCGCCGCCGGCGCCCCTGCGCCCGGTGGTGCCGGAAGCCCCGCCCACGGAGCGGCCGGCCCAAGGGCCCACCATCCACGTCACCGCCTTCCATGTCACGGCGACGTTGTTCCCGGAGGCGGAGCTGCAGGCCGTGCTGGCACCTTTCCGCGACCGTGACCTGACGCTGGCGGAACTTCAGTCAGCGGCGGGCGCCATCGGCGCCTATTACCGCCAGCGCGGCTATCTCGCCCGCGCTTACCTGCCCCGGCAGGAAATTCGCGACGGCGTCGTCACCATCGCCGTGCAGGAAAGCCGGCTGGGCCGGGTGGTGGTCGACCCCAGCAGCGAGACCCGTCTGGATGCCGGCATCGCCGCGGGTTATCTGCTGGACCGGCAGGCCGCCGGCGAGGCCCTGCGCCTGGACGCGCTGGAGGATGGTGTCGCCGCCCTGGACGCCCTGCCGGGCCTCGCGGTCACCGCGACAGCGGAGGCGGGGCAGGTCGCCGATCAGACCGACATCCGCCTGAAACTGACCGAGGGGCCGCTGTTCAGGGGCGTCGCCGTCGTGGACAACCAGGCGCAACGGGCCAGCGGCGGCTGGCGCGGCGTCGCCGTGCTGTCGGCCAACGATCTGGCCGGCATCGGCGACCAGACCATCCTGACCGGCGTGCGCAGCCTGGGCACCAACTATGGCCGCCTGGCCGCTATCCTGCCCGTGGGCTATTCCGGGCTGCGCCTGGGCATCAACGGCAGCGCCTTCGACTATCGCGTCGCCCATGACTTCAACGCCGGCACGCCCGATGGCTGGGGCGCCACCGGTGGGGCCACCGCCACCCTGCCGCTGTGGCGGACGGCGGAGGCGGCCGTGGACGGCCGCCTGACCTATGAGCACCGCCGCCTGGTGAACCGCACCGCGGCGGTGGTCACCGGCATCAGCGTCATCGACGCCGCCACCCTGGGTGTCAGCGGAGTGGCGCGCGACGGCTGGAACGGTGACGACCAGGTTGATCTGGCCCTGACCGCCGGCGATGTCGACCTGGGTGGCGTGCCGGAAAACCAGGCGGTCGACGACGCCACCGCCCGCACCAAGGGCGGTTACGCCAAGCTGGCCATGAGCGTCAGCCACGCCCAGCCCCTGGGCAAGGGGGTGGAACTGGTGGCGAGGCTGGCCGGCCAGTGGGCCAGCGGCAACCTCGACAGCTCCGAACGCTTGGCCCTGGGCGGCCCCGACGCCATCCGCGCCTATCCGGTGAATGAGGGGCAGGGGGCCGAGGGGGCTTTGGGCTCCCTGGAGTTGCGCTGGCAACCCGTGGACGGCCTGCGCCTTGCGGCCTTCTGGGATGGCGGCTGGATCCGCCAATTCGTCAGCCCCTGGCGGGACTGGAACCGGGGCACGGACCTACCCAACGACTATGGCCTGCAGGGTATCGGCGTCGCCGTCAATTGGCGGCCGGTGGGCGGCCTGATGATCGACGCCACCCTGGCCCACGTGGTGGGCGACAATGCCGGCCGCATCGCGGGGACCGACAGTGATGGATTGCGCCGCCACACCCGTGCCTGGGTGCGGGTGACGGGCAGCTTCTGACGGGCCGCCGGGGCATCGCAAGCCGGACGCCCACCAGCCGTGCGCCGCTCGCGGGTTGCGATGGCGCGCCCGGCGCGGTAGGCAAGGGGGACGCCCGGACGGTCGTCGGGGCAACGATAACGCCGCCAGAGCACGCCCGTCATGGCCCAGTCCGAGATCCCCGTGCCGCCGGAACTGTCGGCGGCGGTGACGCCCCTGCCGCCCCTGGATGAGGCAGCGGTGGAAAAGGCCTGCCCCGGCTTGCCGCCCCAGGCCCCCGACGAGCGTCTGCTGCCCCGCATCCTGGTCCATGCCCGCGACCTGGTGCTGCTGGCCACGCCCCTGATGCTGACCCGCATCGGCCAGCTGTTCATGCAGACGGTCGATACCGCCATGGTCGGCCGCCACAGCGCGGAGGAACTGGCCTACTTCAGCCTGGGCGGCACCCCGGTGGGCACAGCCTTCGCCACCGTGGTCGGCCTGATGATGGGCACCATCATCCTGGTGGCGCAGGCGGTAGGGGCTGGGCGTCCGCGCGACGCCGGCGCCGTCTGGCGCCGCTCGCTGCCCTACGCCCTGCTGATCGGCGGCGTCGTCGCCCTCGGCTGCCAGTTCGGCGAGGCCTTCTTCCTCCTCACCGGGCAGGAACCGGTCATCGCCCATGGGGCGGCACCCGTCATCGCCATCCTGGGCCTGGGCATGCCGGCGGCGGTCCTGCAGATCAGCACCTCCTTCTTCCTGGAGGGCATCAAGCGGCCATTCCCGGCCATGGTTTCCATGATCGTGGCCAACCTGTTGAACTTCACCCTGGATTACACCCTGGTGTTCGGCCATTTCGGCATGCCGGCGCTGGGGACGGTGGGGTCCGCCATCGCCACCACCACCATACGCTGGCTGACGGCGCTGGGCCTGATCCTGTACGTCTGGACCATGCGCGACCACGCCCACTACGGCGTGCGCGGTTCCTTCCTGGAATGGCGGGAGGGACGGCGGCACCGGCACCTGGGCTATGCCGCCGGCCTCAGCCAGGGTGCTGAATCCACCGCCTTCGGCACTATGGGCATCTTCGCCGGCTGGCTGGGCGCCCTGGGGCTGGGCGCCTACGCCGTGGGGCTGAACCTGCTGGCCCTCATCTTCATGGCGGCCTTGGGCCTGGCCTCGGCCACCGCGGTGCAGGTGGGGCAGGCACATGGTGCCAGCAACCGGCGGGAGGCGACGCTGGCCGGGTGGACGGGCCTGGCCCTGACAGCCCTGATCATGGTCGTCGTCGGCGTGGTGCTGTCGTCGGTGCCGGAGGGCATCGCCACCCTCTACGCCAGCGATCCCGACCTCATCCGCGTGCTGGTGCCCGCCATCGCCTTCATGGCCTGGATCGTGGTGGCGGACGGCGGCCAGACGGTCATGGCCAGTGCCCTGCGCGGCCAAGGTGACAGCTGGATACCCACCGCCCTGCATTTCTTCAGCTATTACGGCGTCATGATCCCCACGGCGGCCTATGCGGCCTTCCACCTGGGGCATGGCATCATGGGTATCTTCCAGGGCATCCTGGTGGCCAGCATCGTGGCGGTCACGGTGCTGATGGGCCGGTTTCACCTGCTGTCGCGGCGCTGAGCCGCTTCTGTTATCCTCGCGGCTTAAGAAACCAAGGCCGCGGGTCATGACGGAACTGACGGTACAGGCGCTGCTGGACACGGACACGGCGCGCATCCGCGACGTGGCCTGCACCGGCACGTGCCGGCATCGCAGCGCGGAGGAATGCGCCAGCGCCACCACCCTGGTCTTTCCCTATCGCGGCATCTATGTCCGCCATTTGGGCCAAGACCAAGCGGTGGCCGAGGCCAACCAGGTGCTGTTTTTCAACAGGGGTGACGAATACAGCGTCAGCCATCCGGTGACGGGCGGCGACGCCTGCCTGTCCATCACCGCGGACGAGGCGTTGCTGCAGGAACTGGCCCCGCGCGAGCATGTGCGCGACCAGGGCGACCTGGCCTTCCGCCATCAGCGCCTGCGCATCGACCCGCGTGCCCAGGTGCTGGCCGCCCTGCTGCGCCACAGCCTGGCCCAGGGTGCCGCCGAGACGCTGGAGGCGGAGGCGCTGACCCTGACACTGATCCGCCGGGCGCTGGGGGAGCGGACGTCGCACGCGCCTCAGGCCAGCGTCGGCCATCGGAAACTGGCGAACCGGGCCAAGCTGGCGCTCAGCGGCGACCTCACCCGCCGCTGGACCCTGGCGGAGATCGCGGGCGAGGTGGGCGTCTCCCCCGTCTACCTCACCCAGGTGTTCCAGCAGGTGGAGGCGGTGCCTCTCTACCGCTATCAATTGCGCCTGCGTCTGGCCCGGGCGCTGGATCTGCTGGGCGAATACGACGACATCACCACACTCAGCATGGACTTGGGCTTTTCCAGCCACAGCCATTTCAGCGCCGCCTTCCGCCAGGCTTACGGCCGCACCCCGGCGGAATTCCAACGCTCCGTCCGCGCCCGGTAAGTCGCTAAAGATTCCGACAGCGGCGGGGCCGGCCGAAATGGTCTCCTTCCCCTCGGCCGAACGATCGGCCCTGAGTGAGACGGAGGAGAACCACCATGAGCGAGAAGACCTGCGCCGCCTGCGACTATCCGCTGGATGAGAACGCCATCAGCGTGACCATCGGCGGCCGCACCGTGGAGGCCTGCTGCCAGGAATGCGCCGACAAGCTGCGGGAGGCCCAGGCGGCCGGCGGCGACGACTGAGCCGGCGGTGAGGGCGAAAAAGGGCGGGGCTTCGCGGCTCCGCCCTTTTTCTTTGAAACGCCTCAGCGCCGGGGAAAGCCGAAGCTGAGGCTGGAGAACACTGTTTCGAAATCCGTCTCCGCCGTTGGCGGCTGCGGCTTGGTCCAGACGACGTTCAGCAGCCAGTCGCCGGAGGCGGGCATGGGGAAGCGGGCGCGACCCTCGGCATCGGTGCGATGGGTTTCCACCGGTTCCGCGTCATGGGCCAGATCGGTCAGCTTGACCAGCGCGCCGGCCAAGGACCTGCCCTCGTAATAGACCCGCACCGGCAGGTCAGCCGGCTGGGGCTGGGCGTAGGGATCGACCTCCGGCACGATTTCCAGGGTCAGACCCTGGGGGCGCGTCGCCAGGGCGCCGTCGCCGAAATCACCCACCCGCACCAGCGCCTTGGCCCGGCGGCTGTAGTTCTCCGCGCCGTCGGCATCCATGCGGCCGGCGGCGCGGCGCAGTTCCAGGGCCGGCGTCAGACCCTCCACCACAAGATAGTCGTTGAAGCGCAGGGCCGGCAGGTGGCTTTGCGCCTTGTCGTCCGTCTCCAGCACCAGGACGTGGGTGCCGGGGGTGGTGAGACGGACCGCGCCGTCCTCCGTCGCCCCGCCCGGATGCAAGTCGGGCCGCAGATCCGTGACCGCGCCGTCCGGCGCCATATCCTGGAAGCGGACGATGCGCCGGACGGCCAAGGGGGAGCGCTGACGGTAAGGTCCGTGGCCGACCTGCAGGGTCAGGGGCAGGGTGGCCTCGGGCGCCGCGCGGAAACTTTCCGGCTGCACCCAGAAATCGTGGGCCGACGCGGGCAAGGTCGCCAGCATCGCCAGCAGGGACAGCGTTCTCAGCATGGGCGCCCTCATTCCAGATGATCCGGCAGATAGCCCGGCGTCACCGGCAGGCAGGCCAGGGCGATCGCCAGGACCGCCACGGCCACCAGCCAGCTGGACATGACCCGCACGACCGGGAAGGACAGGCGGCGCAGGGTCCAGGCGGCAGCCGGCAGCAGGCCCAGGGTGGGCAGGGCCACCAGCAGATCCAGTGGCTCGCCCGTCACGGCCGCCAGCGCGCCGGACCACAGGCCGGCGTTCAGCGACAAGCCCCAGGCCAGTTGCCGGTCGGTGCGGCAGACCAGGCCGGCCACCGCCGTCATCGCGACGCTGATCCAGCAACCGGTGAACACGCTCTCCCGCCAGGGCGGCGGCACGGTGGCGGTGACGCCCGCCGCCACCGCCAGCACCGCCAGGTTCAATCCCCAACCGCGCCGGGGGGCCGAGGCCAGCGATAGCGCCAACGCGGCGTAGAGCAGCAGCAGGGGCGGCAAGGCGCTCCTCATGGCAGCACCACGCGGATAAGGAAGCCTACGCCCAGCAGGGCGATGCCCCCGCCCAGCCCCCGGGTCGCGCGCGCCCCGCCCGGCCGGCGGTTCAGATGGCCGATGGCGACCCCCGCCAGGTGCAGCAGCCCGGTGGCCAGGACGAAGCCGGCGCTGTAACCGGCGGGATCAGCCGCCGATGGCAATTCCCGCCCGTGGGCATAGCCATGGAACAGGGCGAAGACGGCCACCAGGGGCAGGGCCAGCCAGGCCGGCGCCTTGACCCCGCCGGCGATGCAGCCGCCCAGCACCAGGACGGAGCAGGCGATGCCCAGCTCCACCGGTGGCAGGGGCAGGCCCAGCATGCCGGCGATGGCGCCCACCACCATCATGGCCGGAAACAGCACGGGCAGGGCCAGCAGCAGGGGGGCGCCCAGGAAGGCGCCCCATAGCCCCACCGCCACCATGGCCAGCAGATGGTCCAGGCCGCCGAAAGGGTGCAGGAAGCCGGGCCCGAAGCCGCCGGGCAGGCCGGTGCCGCTGTGAGCCGCCGCCGGGCCGCTGAACCCCAGGGCGGCAAGGATCAGGACCAGGCGCCTCATGACGGCGGCACCTCCGGCGCCACCAGGAAGGGGAAGACGGTGTTGGAGGGCGGATATTCGTCCCGCGTCAGGCCATCGGCCACGCCCGTGGCGGTGCCGTTCACCAGGAAGGATCGATAGATGTTGGACGCGTCGTAGGTCAGCGTGCGGCCGCCGCAGTCGGACCCGCGGCGCCCGTTCGTCGGACAAGGCCGCCAGTTCCACCGCGAACATCTGGGTGCAGATGCCGGTGGCGCTGTTGACCCACAGCCTGTCGTCAGCCAGCGCCGCCGCCAGCCGGTGGTAGCGGCGCGCCGGCGGCGCCTTGGCATCCGCCAGCCACTGGTTGCCACATTGGCCGTCGAAGCTGTCGTAATAGGCCAAGCCCCGGGCGATTTCCGCCTCGAACTTGGCGCCATCGGCGGGGGTGGCGGCGTTGTACGCCTCCTTCCACCGGTCGCCCTCCTCATCGGGGCGCAACTGGCCCAGCAGGGCGTTGCCGGTCAGCGGCCGGCCGGCGCGATCCACCTGGCCTTTGGCTCCCGCGGTGGCCGCCCTGGTTCACCGCGTCCACATCCACCGACGCCACGATGGCCATGGGCGTCCAGCCGGCCAGCAGGTTCTTGGCCGGGCCGCCGTCGGTGTGGCGCCACTTGTCCAGGATGTCGGCCGATGTGGCGGCGTCGAAGGCCGGACAGCCGGCCTTGTCCATGCCCGTGCCCCGGGCCAAGGCCGCCTCCGCCACCTGATAGGCCTGGCGGGTGCCGCGCACGTTGTTGAAGAAAGGGTCGTCGCGCAGGCCGGCGTACAGGCGGAAGCGATGGTGTTCGCTCCACAGCCCCTCCGTCGAGCTGGCATCGCCCTGAACGCGATCAATGCCGCCCAGGCGGCAATCCGCCTGCTGCGGGCCGGCGAAGCGGCAGGTCAGGTCCATGCTTCTTCCCGAGACGCTTCCGGGTTTGCCGAAGCGGCGGGCGCTGTCGATATGGAAGGTGTAGTCCAGCCGGTCGGACAGGCTGTGTCCGACGATGGTCATGACCAGGTTCAGCCGATGTCCGTCGGGGGTCATCCAGGCGTAAAGGTCACCGATGTCGGCGCGGGGGCCGGCGATGATGGTGGGCGAGTCCAGATGGTCGGACGCGACGGCGGGGCCCGCGAAGGGCAATCCAAGGGGCAGCAGGGCCGCCAGCAGCGGCAGAAGGCGGGGGCATGGGCGCATGATGGGCTTCCAGCTTGTCTCCAGATGGGTGGAAGCAAGCCGGAAAGCCGACGGGCGCGCTGTCGGATTCTTTAGTGACTTTCGCCCGAGGGGACCGCGGGCAGCAGCAATTCCACCTGCGTGCTCTGCGGGTCGCGGATATAGAGCGACAGGGTGGGGCCATGGCGGTTGTCGCCCACCCGCTCCTCGATGATGTCCAGGCCGTGGGCCGCCAGGTGGCCGCGCACCGCCGCCTCGTCGCAGGGAGCCAGCGCGATGCACAGGTGGTCCAGGTTGCGGCCCGGCCCCGCCGGCGGCTTGGCCCAGGCCCCCTCCGCCAGCGTCACGTCCACCAGGAACAGGTCGGCGTCGCCCACGCGCAGCCGCACCAGCGCGTCCTCCGGCCATTCCGCCGTCACCGGGCATCCCAGGACATCGCGGTAGAAGGCCAGGCTGGCCGCCATGTCGGTGACGGGCAGGGCCAGGTGGTCGAAGCCACGCGGGGTGAAGGGCGGAGTCATGGGAAAGGGCCGTGGGATCAAGGGAAACGCCGGCGCACTGTACCGCCAGGGCCGGGCCGCCGAAACCCTGAAGGCGAGTCGCACCCGCGCGCGCGAACCATAGAGATACGCGGCGTGCCGGTTTCATTGTTCGCATGCGCGAATGGTGCTAGAAAAGCGGCCGATCCCCATCGCCCGGGCGCGGTTGAGCATCCGCCCCTAAGGCTTGGTTTTCCTTGCTTTTGGATTCTGGTTTGGTCACGACTCCGACGCCCCCCGCGGCCCCTCCCGCCAGCGACATCACCCCCATCGCCATCGAAGAGGAGATGCGCAGCAGCTATCTCGATTACGCCATGAGCGTGATCGTGAGCCGCGCGCTTCCCGACGTGCGGGACGGCCTGAAGCCGGTGCACCGCCGCATCCTCTACGCGATGAAGGAAAGCGGCTACGACAGCACCAAGCCGTACCGCAAATCGGCCAAGGCGGTCGGCGACGTCATGGGTAACTACCACCCCCATGGCGACAGCTCGATCTACGAGGCCATGGTCCGCATGGCGCAGGATTTCTCCATGCGCCTGCCGCTGATCGACGGCCAGGGCAACTTCGGCTCCATGGACGGCGACCGCGCCGCGGCCATGCGATACACCGAGGCCCGCTTGGCCAAGTCGGCCGAGGCGATGCTGGACGACATTGATAAGGACACGATCGACTGGCAGAAGAACTACGACGAGTTGAAGGATGAGCCGACCGTCCTGCCGTCGCGTTTTCCCAATCTGCTGGTCAACGGCGCCGGCGGCATCGCCGTGGGCATGGCCACCAACATCCCGCCTCATAACCTGGGCGAGGTGATCGACGCCTGCTGCGCTTATGTCGACAACCCGGACATCACCATCCCCGAACTGATGGAGATCGTTCCCGGTCCGGACTTCCCCACCGGCGCCCTGATCCTGGGCCGCGCCGGCATCCGCTCCGCGTTCGAGACGGGCCGCGGCTCCGTCGTCATGCGCGCCAAGAGCGAGATCGAGGAGATCCGCAAGGACCGCTGGGCCATCGTCTTCACCGAGATTCCCTACCAGGTCAACAAGGCCAAGCTGATCGAGCGCATCGCCGAGGTGGTGCAGGAGAAGCTGGTCGAGGGCATCTCCGACGTTCGTGACGAGTCCGACCGCGACGGCGTGCGCGTGGTGGTGGAACTGAAGCGCGACGCCGTGGCCGACGTGGTGATGAACCAGCTGTTCCGTCACACGCCGCTGCAGACCTCCTTCGGTGTCAACACCCTGGCCCTGAACGGCGGCCGGCCGGAGCTGATGAACCTGAAGGACATCATCGCGGCCTTCGTGAAGTTCCGCGAGCAGGTCATCACCCGCCGTACCGAGTTCGAGCTGGGCAAGGCCCGCGAGCGCGCCCACACCTTGGTGGGCCTGGGCGTGGCCGTGGCCAACCTGGACGAGATGATCGCCCTGATCCGCCGCGCGCCCGACCCGCAGTCGGCGCGCGAGGAGATGGTGGCCCGCGAATGGCCGGCCCTCGACGTGGCGCCGCTGATCACCCTGATCGACGAGCCCGGCCGCGGCCTGTCGGAGGCCGGGACCTACCGCCTGTCGGAGGCCCAGGCCAAGGCCATCCTGGAACTGCGCCTGCACCGCCTGACCGGGCTGGAGCGTGACAAGATCGGCGCCGACCTGACGGCTGTGGTGGAGCAGATCCGCCATTTCCTGGAAATCCTGTCCTCCCGCCCGCTGCTGCTGGACATCCTGCGCAACGAGCTGGTGGAGGTGAAGGCGCGTTTCGACACGCCTCGCCGCACCAAGATCGAGGACCTGGAATTCGAGGCGGACATCGAGGACCTGATCCAGCGCGAGGACATGGTCGTCATCGTCACGCAGGGCGGCTATATCAAGCGCGTGCCCGTCTCCACCTACCGGGCGCAGGCGCGCGGCGGCAAAGGCCGCAGCGGCATGCAGCTGAAGGCGGAGGATACGGTCAGCGACCTGTTCGTGGCCAACACCCACACACCCATGCTGCTCTTCACCAACCGCGGCATGGTCTACAAGCTGAAGGTCTGGCGCCTGCCGCTGGGCCAGCCGCAGACCCGGGGCAAGGCCCTGGTGAACCTGCTGCCGCTGGAGGAGGGCGAGGTCATCACCACCGTGATGCCCATGCCCGAGGATGAGGCCAGTTGGGGCGACCTGAACGTGCTGTTCGTCACCAGCCACGGCAACGTCCGCCGTAACAAGCTGTCGGACTTCACCAACATCCGCGCCAATGGCCTGATCGCCATGAAGCTGGAGGAAGAGGGTGAATTGCTGATCGCCGCGCGCACCTGCGGCGAGGCGGACGACGTGCTGCTGGCCACGCGCCTGGGCCGCTGCATCCGTTTCCCGGTGGTGGACGTCCGCGTCTTCGCCGGCCGCACCTCCACCGGCGTGCGGGGCATCCGCCTGGCCGAGGGGGACGAGGTCATCGGCCTGTCCATCCTGCACCACACCGAGTACACGGCGGAGGATCGCGCCGCCTACCTGAAGCAGGCCAACGCTGAGCGCCGCCAGCAGGGTGAGGAGGTTGAGGAGACCGCCGACGTCGAGGCCGAGGCCACCGGCGACGTCGGCACCTTGGCGCCGGAACTGTACGCCGAGATGAAGGCGCGCGAGGAATTCCTGCTGACCGTCTCGGTCCAGGGCTTCGGCAAGCGCAGCTCGGCCTATGAGTACCGCCTGACGGGTCGTGGCGGCCAGGGCATCTGGAACATGGATATGGGTGACCGCAACAAGGCCATCGCCGCCGTGTTCCCCATCGCCGAGACCGACCAGGTGATGATGGTCAGCAACGGCGGCCAGGTCATCCGCATGCCCGTGCACGACGTGCGCATCACCGCGCGCAAGAGCAAGGGCGTCACCCTGTTCCGCCTGTCGGCGGATGAAGGCGTGGTGTCGGTGGCGCGGCTGGCCGACGACGGTACCGAGGACGGCGGGGCGGACGACGCCGTGCCGGCTGAAGCCATCGCAGGCCCGGCCTCAGATGGTTCGGCTCCGGATGGTTCAAACGAGGGAACCGGCGACTGAGGATGCCTTGGATGTTTGGAGGCGCTCCGGTACCACCAAACATCGGGCCTCGGCAAAGCCGGCGATGGAGCTGACGCGATGGGCGGATTGGATCAGCGGGGGCGAGGATGAGCGAGCGTCGCATCGGGGTGTACCCCGGCACCTTCGACCCCATCACCAATGGGCATTTCGATATCATCCAGCGGGCGGCCAAGCTGGTCGACCACCTGATCATCGGGGTGGCCAGCAACGCCGGCAAAGGACCGCTGTTCTCCACGGCGGAGCGTGTGGCTCTGGTTCAGGACGAACTGGCGCCGCTGACCGCGAAGGGCATCTCGGTCGAGGTGCGGCCCTTCGACACCCTGCTGATGAATTTCGCCGTGGGCTGCCAGGCCCAGGTCATCATCCGCGGTCTGCGCGCCGTTTCAGACTTCGAGTACGAATTCCAGATGGCCGGCATGAACGCGCGCCTCAACCCGCAGGTTGAGACCGTGTTCCTCATGGCCTCGGACCGGCACCAGTTCATCTCCTCCCGCTTCGTGAAGGAGATTGGACGGCTGGGCGGCGACATCGCCCACTTCGTCAGCCCCCGCGTGGCCCATCGCCTGACGGAGCGTTTCGCCCAGGACGCCCGGCAAGGACTGGGTGGAGGTGTCGAGCCCGCCACCGGCGGCGCCGGCGAATAAGCCCGATTACATTTGCGGGCAGGGGCCCTATGCACCGTTGATGTGCCGGACCCCGCCGCTTTCCATTGACCGCGCCCATACCCGTCATTATGGTGCGCGCCACACCGGGACGGGCCCCTAGGACCCGTCTTCGTTCGCGGAAAACCAAAGCGTTTTCCCAGCGGTCGATCCCGTAGCTCAGCCGGTAGAGCACGTGACTTTTAATCATGGGGTCGTGGGTTCGAATCCCACCGGGATCACCAATTTTCAATGACTTTGGCCAAGTTTTGGACGAGCGGGCTTGAGCTTGCGTTGTGCTTGGCTATTGGCGCCACGCGTTGGCAACCGCACGATGTATCAGCTAAACAGATAAAGCCATATTGAATAAAGCGCCTTGTTTGGCGGCAATATTTCCGCTGATTTGCTCCTCATCAGAATAAAAAACGGCACTCCGGTGTACCGTTAAATGAGGAGGATATGCTCTGTGAAGAACTGGGCGGTGTGTGCGGCATTTATGTACGCGGTTTCGTTTGCAAATGTGGATTTGGCGCAGGCCACTGAGAGTGGCGGGAACAGTTATCCGCCGGGGGCCAGCATCTACCTGGCCGGCGCGATGCCGCCGCCGGGTGAGTACATCCTGTTCCAACCCAACTATTACACCGCCGACCAGACGAACGACGGCGCGGGCAATAAGCTGCCGCTGGATTTCAGCGTCGAATCCGTTTCCCAAACTTTCCGTGGTTTTCTCGTCACGCCGTATCAACTGTTCGGTGCTCAGATGGCGACAGAGGTCATCCTGCCTATCGTCAACCTGCATGCCGAGGTGGCCGGGCAAAAAACCAGCAAGCTGGGCTTCGGCGACATCGGCATCACGCCAGTGCTGCTGGGCTGGCACTTCGGTCCCAACCTGTCCCTGGTTTGGGGCACCGACATCTTCATGCCGGTGGGCCAGTACAACGTCAATTCCCTGGCCAACATCGGGCGTAATGTTTGGTCCTTTCAGCCCACCTTTGGGCTGGCTTACATCGATCCCCAGGGCTGGCAGGCCCAGATATCGCCCCGCTTCGCGTTCAACACCACCAATGACGCCACGCATTACCATTCAGGCTCGGATTTCGACCTGGATTTCGCCGTGGCGCGTAACGTCGGCGGCTGGCGCTTCGGCGTCTCCGGCTATTTCTATGTCCAGTATGAGGACGATACCCAAAACGGGCTGAAGGTCGACGGCGACGGCAATCGCGGCAAGGCGTTCGCCGCGGGGCCGGCCATCAGTCATGATATCGGCCCACTGCAGGCGACCTTCACCTGGCAGCACGAGTTCATGGCCGAACACCGTGCCCAAGGCGAGAACCTGTGGATGCAGGTGGGCCTGCGCCTTTAGCCCTAGAACAGCGTTGTCGCCGCCTGGGGCGCCAGCAGGTCGGCGTCGTCATTGCGGACGTTGCCGACACGCGGCCCCACCGGCCAGAAGCGGGTCTCGTTGGCCGGAAAGGGACGCAGCAGGGCCAGCAGGGCGGGGGCGTCCGCTCCCGTCTCACCCAGCCAGGCGGGCCAATGGTCCGGTGTCAGGATGACCGGCATGCGGTGGTGGATGTGGCCGATGGTGTCGTTGGCCGCCGTGGTCAGGATGGTGTAGGTGCGCACCCATTCGCCGCTGGCCGGATCCTTCCAGCCCTCCCACAGGCCGGCGAAGGCCGCCGTGTCGCTGTTGGCCGGCGCGATGGCGTAGGCCTGCTTGGCGCCATTCTCCAACCGCCATTCATAAAAGGCGGTGACCGGCACCAGGCAGCGGCGCCGGGCGAAGGCGTCACGGAAGGTTGGCTTCTCGGTCACGCTCTCCGAACGCGCGTTGATCATCTTGGCGCCATCCGCCAGGTCCGCCGCCCAAGACGGCACCAGGCCCCACCGCAGCATGTCCAGCCGCCGCTCCCCCGTCTGCGCATTCCAGCGCACCACCGGCGCCGACTGCGTCGGCGCGATGTTGAAACGGCCGGGAAAGTTGGGCAGCGCGCCCAGGGTCTGGAACAGCGCCTCCATGGTCTGAGGCGGGGTGACGGCGGCATAACGACCGCACATGGCGGGACAACTCCGGAGGCGGGGACGGGTGCTTGGCGCGGGTGCGTGGGCATGATACCGCTGTGCATGCCCGAAGCGCCACAATTAGTGTCCGGAGCCCCATCGTGACCCCAAATCTAGCTTCCGCCATCACCGGCATGCCCAAGGTCGGCATCGGTGTCCTGATCCAGCGGGAGGGGCGCATCCTGTTGGGCCGCCGGCGCAACAGCCACGGCGACGGCAGCTACTCCTGGTGTGGCGGCCACCTGGAGTATGGCGAGACATTCGAGGAATGCGCCATCCGCGAGGTGCGGGAAGAGTGCGGCTTGGTCGTGCGCCGCCTGCGCTTCCTCTGCCTGCACAATATTCTCGCCTACGACAAGCACTACGTGGACATCCAGTTCATCGCCGAGGAGGTGGAGCCGGGTGAGCCCCAGGTGCTGGAACCGCACAAGATCGGGGACTGGGGCTGGTACGGGCTGGATGCCCTGCCGCATCCGCTGTTCCGCCCGGTGGAGTTGGCCCTGGACGCCTGGGCCGCCCAGCGCAGCTACACGCCGCTGGCGCGATAGGGCGATAGGTCGTTCGGCGCGACCAATCTGTGACCCAAGGTCTATTCCCAAAGAAGGTCTTTGGCGGCGCCGCGGGCGCCATATAAAGTTTTTGTTACATTTTGTTGGCAGTTGCGTGTCGGGGCGGCGGGACCGTCCGACGCCGCCGCAATTTCCGGGGCAAAAAGGGGGTAGGCATACCCGTCCGGCCGCCATCGCGGCCGGCGACGCTTGGGGTTTGCCCGATGGCCGCCGGGTTGGGAACGCGGCCAGGGAGGAAAAATGAACGGCTTCGACAGCGCCATCCAGGAATTCCTGACCACCCACGCCTCCGCCTCGGACGTGGTGAACCATGCCATTCGCACCATCGCCGACTTCTCGATGTTCAAGGGCCTGTTCCCGGTCGCCATCCTGTGGTGGGTCTGGTTTCGCGGCGGCAAACGCGGGTTGTGGGAGAAGGAGATGGTCATCGCCACCTTCGTCAGCGGCCTTCTGGCCCTGGGCATGGGCCGGCTGCTGGCCCATTTCCTGCCTTTTCGGGAACGCCCCATCTACGACCCGGCCGTGCCCTTCCATTTTCCATTGAGCGGCACCAGCGAAACCATTCTTCGGACCTGGAGTTCGTTTCCCAGCGACCACGCCATGCTATGGATGGCCGTTTCCACAGGCATCTTCCTGGTATGGCGCTGGGTCGGCGTGCTGGCCATGGCCTACACCGCCATCTTCGTCTGCCTCGTGCGGGTCTATCTCGGCCTGCACTACCCCACGGATGTGCTGGGCGGTGCCGTCATCGGTGTGCTGATCACGGTGGTCATGACCCGCGATGCTGTCCGGCCGCTGTACGCCACCCCTATCCTGCGGGTCATGATGCGCTTTCCCGCCCCTTGTTATACCCTGGCTTTCCTGTTTTGTTTCGAGTTGGTCACCCAGTTCGACGAGATCCGCATGATCGGGCAATCCGTGCACAAGGTGCTGGAGGCCCATCGTGATGACGCCGATCCGTCCCTGTATGAGGTGGGGCCCGTCAAGACCGCGGCCCGGCCCAACTGAGACGTCGGCGCCCTTGCCCCATCCCGCCCGTGCGCCACTTTGGATATAGCCCGCCCGTCACGATTTCATAGCCGTTTCGCAGCCTGTATAAACAACTTTCGTTGTAGATCAGTGCCCACAATTGTCCGGGGAGACGTGGACCGTGTCCGATCTTCACGACGATCGCGGGGGTGGTCCCACAGCAACGATAGGGAGCGCCTCCCCCAAGAACCGCTCGGCACATCCGTGCACGGCGGCTGACATCGCCCTGGCGCGGGCGGCGGAAATGCTGTCTGGCATCCGCGGCACCCGCGCCTACGCCGACGCCACGCCGGAGGAGCGTCTGGAACTCGAGTCCTACGTTCTCGACCTGGTGGATGAACGGTCGCTGGCCCGCGCGGCGGCGGCGCGCGCCGTTCCACCCTGACGTCACCCACAAGATTGCCCTCAGATTACCCGACGATCCTGGGGTTTGTTTCGCATCCGCAACGACGAGCGCGTCCGCAGTATAAGACGTGCGCGGCGCAAGAACCTCGCGGGAAAGGCATTCCGCCCGGGCATTTGCCTCACGGCACCTTTAACGGCACACTTTGGCTATGGCTTGGCTGACGTTCCCGCCCCGTCGGGGAACGACTTGGCCGCCTGACTTCGCAGGGGAGGGGGTTCATGGCCTGGGGCGGTATCAAGCGTGTGCTGTCCAACCTGGTGCGGCCCAGCAACCGCCGGACCTATGACCGCCTGTCGGTCGACAGCCATGTGCAACTGAGCTGCGGCGACGTCCTCGTTTCCTGCCGCATCGCCGATGTTTCCGCCGGCGGCGCCTTCCTTGTTCCCGATCCCGATCTTCCCATCGGGACGGAGGGGGTGCTGCGCCTGCCAGGCGCGCCCGTGGCCGCCGCCGTGCGCATCGTGCGCCGCACCGACAGCGGCGTGGGCATCGAGTTCCTGCGCGACGGCGTGGGCGCCATCGTCGCCGGCTGGGTCCGCGCCGTCAGCGGCACGGGACCGGCGGCGCAGGATGATGCCGCGCACCCGCGGATCTGATGATCGCCTGGGCAACGGACGCCGCGCCTAAAGCCCGCAGAACAGCTCGAATTCCTTGACGGGCAGGGGGCGGGCGAACAGATATCCCTGGCCTTCCTCCACGCCCATGGCGCGCAGCAGCGCGCGCTCCCCTTCGGTTTCCACACCCTCCGCCACCACCTTCAGGCCCATGGCCTTGGCCATGGCGACGATGGCCTGGACGATGTGGCGCGTGCCGCTGTCCTGTTCCATGTCCTGCACGAACTTGCGGTCCACTTTCAGGCAATCCAGCGGCAGCTCGCGCAAGTAGGACAGCGAGGAATAGCCGGTGCCGAAATCATCCAGCGCCAGGGCCACGCCGCAGTCGGCGATCCACGCCATCTGGCGCAGCGCCCCCTCCAGATCCTCCGGCAGCACCAATTCGGTGATTTCCAGCTGCAGCAGATGGGGCGGGATGCCCGTCTCCCGCAACAGCACGTCGATCAGGGCGGGCAAATGACCCCAGCGGAACTGCCGTTCCGACACGTTGACGGCGATCTGCAACGGCTGGCGCCCGGCCTCGATCCAGGTCTGGATCTGACGGCAGGCGGCGCGCAGGGCCCATTCGCCGATGGGCACCATCAGGCCCGTCTCTTCGGCGATGGGAATGAATTCCATGGGATAGAGCAAGCCCCGCGTGGGATGGCGCCAGCGGATCAGCGCCTCCCCCCGATGGGGGTGCCGTCGGCGATGGCCACCTTGGGCTGATAGTGCAGGACGAAGGCCTCATCCAGGATGGCCTGCCGCAACTCCGTCTCCGTGATCAGCTGGTGGCGCAGCCGTTCCCGCATCTGTTCGGTGTAATGCAGGTAATGGACGGAGCCGGACTTCGCCACTTCACCCTGGGCGATGGCGGCGTTGCGCAGCAGGGCTTGGCCGCTGGTGCCGTCGTCGGGCGACACCGCCACGCCGATCTTGGCCACCATGTACAAGAGCCGCCCCTCCACCAGGATGGGCTCCCCGATGCGGGCGGCCAGGGCGGAGGCGGTGAACAGCGCCTTGCTGGCGTGGCTGAGGTTGGGCAGGAACAGGGCGAACTGCGCCCGGGCGATTCGGCAGACGGCGTCGCTGCTGCCGCAAAGGCCCAGCACCCGCTCCGCCATGACCGCCATGGAGGCGTCCAGCGCCTGCTGACCCAGCAGCTTGTACAACTCCGCCATGCGGGAGATCTCGATGACCAGCACGGCACAGGGGCCGCTGTGGCTGGCCAGATGATCATCGATACGGCGGGTGAAGACGGAAATATCCTGCATGGCACCGGCACCGGGGGGTGCAGCGTCGGTTCTGGCGACGACGGTCAGGCAGGCATCGGTCACGATCGGGGCTAGGCCGGCTTGTTCTCCATTGGGTTTGACCTTAGACCATTTTCTGTCCCGACCGCATGAGGAAACTGCGCCGTCCATGCAATATTCGACAAATGCCACGGAATCTGACGGTATCCGGAAGGGTCACCGCTGAAGCGCTGGCTACAGGTGTAGGCCGGTTACAGGAGTAGGCCCGCTAGGTCCAGGCTTTCCCGCCCCAATGATTATGGGAGGCAAGTGTCTTGAGTTTCGCCCTGTCCAAGATCTTCTGGACGCTGACGGCGCCCGGCAACCTATTGCTTTTATTTTTGTTGGTCGGGCTTTTTGCAACCGGCGGCTTCAGGACGCGCCGCTCCCTTTTCTGCGCCCGCGCCGCCGCCCTGGGCCTGGCCGTCATCGCCGTTCTGCCCGTGGGCGCGTGGGGCATGCGCACACTGGAACAGCGCTTCCCGGCACCCGCGCCCCTGCCGGCCCGCGTCGACGGCATCATCGTCCTGGGCGGTTCCGTCGACCAGGTGGCGACGGCGGAGACGGGCCAGCCGGAAGTCAACGCCGCGGCCGAGCGCCTGATGGTCATCCCCGACCTGGCCCGCCGCTATCCCGACGCCCGCATCGTCTTCTCCGGCGGGTCCGGTGAACTGCGCGATCCCGATGAGAAGGAGGCGCCGGTGGCCCGCGCCGCCCTGGAGGAGATCGGCATGGACATCACCCGTGTGACCTTCGAGGGGGAATCGCGCAACACCTGGGAAAACGCGCTGTTCAGCCGCGACCTGATGCGTCCGCAGCCCGGGCAGACCTGGCTGTTGGTGACATCGGCCTTCCATATGCCGCGCTCGGTGGGCATCTTCCGCCATGTCGGCTGGCCGGTGGTGGCCTACCCGGTGGACATCCGGGCGCCCAGGACGCTGCTGTACCGGCCGGACTTCGACCTGCTGCGCGGGCTGGAACTGCTGTCGCAATCGGTGCACGAGTATATCGGGCTGGCGGCATATCGCCTGCTGGGCCGTACCGACAGCCTGTTCCCCGCACCCGACGCCGCCACTAAAACGCCCTGATCCCCTTTCCTATTGTCCGCCCGCCTATCCCGTTGTTTCAAAGGACCCCGCCTGTGAGCCGTTTCCCCGCCAGCCGCCCCCTTCCGTCCCGCAGCGCCGCCGGCCTGCTGTCGGCGTTGTTGCTGACGGGGTGCGCCGGGGGACCGCCGGCGGCGGCCAGCGCACCCGTGCCGCAGACACCGCCGGTTCCGGCCCAGCCCGCGCCCCCTGTGGCGCCGGCGCCGACGGTCATCACCCCGGAACAGCAGGCGGACTTCGCGCGCTGGCTGGATGGTGTGCGGCAGGAGGCCCAGGCCCAGGGGATATCCACGGCCACCCTGGACCTGGCGCTGGCCAATGTGCAGGAACTGCCGCGCGTCATCGACCTGGACCGCAAGCAGCCGGAAGGCACCGTCACCTTCGCGACTTACGCCGACCGCGTCCTGAGCAAGGACCGCATTCAGCGCGGGCGCGACATGATGCGCCAGAACGCGGCCCTGCTGGCCCAGGTCAGCGCCAAATACCATGTGCAGCCGCAGTACATCGTGGCGCTGTGGGGCCTGGAGACCAACTATGGCCGGATCACCGGCGGCTTCCGCATCATCGACGCCCTGGCCACCCTGGCCCATGACGGCCGCCGCCCAGCCTATTTCCGCAAGGAACTGATCCAGGCCCTGCGCATCGTGGAGGAGGACAAGGTCGATCCCGCCACCATGAAGGGGTCATGGGCCGGCGCCATGGGCCAGGTGCAGTTCATGCCAAGCGCCTTCTTCAAGTTCGCGCAGGACTTCGACGGCTGCGGTCGGCGCGACATCTGGACCAGGACGCCGGACGTGCTGGCGTCGGCCGCCAACTACCTGTCCACCGTGGGCTGGGACGCCAACACCACCTGGGGCCGCGAGGTCAAGCTGCCGGCAAAAGGCCTGGACGCGGCTGGCGCCGCCGGCCTGGACAAGAAGCGCACCCTGGCGGAATGGGGCAAGGCCGGGGTGAGGTCGGCGGATGGCAAGGCGCTGCCGGCGCGGGCGCTGTCGGCTTCGCTGGTCATACCCGACGGGCCGGACGGCCGCGCCTTCCTGGTCTACGACAACTACCGCACCATCATGAACTGGAACCGGTCGACTTATTTCGCGACCACCGTTGGTTTGCTGGCCGATCAACTTGGCGCGGCGCCGTGAGTTGTTGTAGGGTGCAGCCACAATCCATAGCGGTGTGCGAGTGATGAGCCGGGCAAATCTGGTGAGGCGGGCGGCGACGACCCCTGCCGCCAACGAATTGAAGTACGGGCCCCCATGGCGGGCCGCCGCCCTGGCCGGGCTGTGGCTGGGCGCCCTGCTGATGGCCGGCTGCGCCCACAGGCAGGAGGCGCCAGCCCCCGCCACCACCACCAAGGCACCAACTCCAGCCGCCGCCGCGGGGCAACCCACCTACAAGGTGGGCACCCCCTACCAGATCGGCGGCATCTGGTATTATCCCCGCGCCGACTATGATTATGACCAGACCGGCATCGCCAGCTGGTACGGCCCCGGCTTCCACCAGGAACGCACTGCCAACGGCGAAACCTTCGACCAGAACGAGCTGACGGCCGCGCACCAGACCCTGCCCATGCCCAGCCTGGTGCGGGTGACCAACCTGGACAATGGCCGGTCCATCGTCGTGCGCATCAACGACCGCGGCCCCTTCGCCGCCGGCCGCATCATCGACCTGTCCCGTCGTGCCGCCCAGCTGCTGGGCATGGAACAGCAGGGCACGGCCAAGGTGCGGGTGCAGATCCTGGCGGACGAAAGCCGCGCCATCGCGGCGGCGGCCATGCAGGCCGGCGGCAGCCAGGTGGCCCTGAACGCGCCGCCCAGCAGCACCGCGCCGGTGCCCACCACCATGGCGGATGGCAGCCCCGTGCCCAAGGCCGCCCCGCGACCCAGCGTGACGGTGCAGGGCCAGGCCCTGCCGCCGAAGCAAGCGCCCGCCCCCGCTGGGCCCGCCGTGGCGGCCCCCACCACCATCCCCGGCACGACCGAGCCCGACGGTCAATTCCTGCCGGCGCCGGTGGTGCAACAGGTGGCGGTGGGCCCCGGCGTGAAGCGCATCTACGTCCAGGCCGGATCCTTCACCCTGTTCGACAACGCCAACAAGCTGCGCGCCCGGTTGGCCAGCATCGGCCCGTCCTTCCTGGCGCCCAGCATGGTCAACGGCACACAGTTCTTCCGCGTGCGCGTCGGCCCGCTGGACACGCCGGAACAGGCCGACCAGGTGCTGGACCAGGTGGTGGCCGCCGGCAACAACGGCGCCCGCGTGATCGTGGAGTAAGGCGCGGGTTAAGCTTGAAATGTTCCCGCCGGCCGCCGCACCCTGTGCACCAGGGTCGCCGCCGCCTGGGACATTTTGGCCATAGGCCGTCTGGAGACTGGCATGGGCGGCCGTTCATGGGGCATCAGTGCCCCCGCATGCTTTAAGGCTATTAGAGCTATCGGACACGCAGTCGGGATAGAAGAGACATGGAACTGAAGGTTTTGGCGATGCGCAGCGCGGTTAAGGCCGCCCTGGTTATGGGGCTGCTGGGCGGTCTGTTGAGCAGCGTGGCGCCCGCCGCCACCATCGATACCGAGGCGCGCCAGGCCATCCTGATGGATGCCGACACCGGCACCGTCCTGTTCGCCAAGAACGCCGACCAGCACATGCCGACGTCGTCGATGAGCAAGGTCATGACCATGTACATGGTCTTCGACCGGCTGAAGAACGGCAAGCTATCGCTGGAGGACAGCCTGCCGGTCAGCCGCCGCGCCTGGGAACTGGGCGGGGCCAAGACCGAAGGCTCCACCATGTACCTGCCGCTGGGCGCCAACGTGAAGGTGGAGGACCTGATCCGCGGCGTGCTGGTGCAGTCGGGCAACGACGCCACCATCGTCCTGGCCGAAGGTCTGGGCGGCACGGAAGAGGCCTTCTGCCGCAACATGACCAAGCGCGCCCACGACATGGGCATGAAGGACAGCAACTTCACCAACGCCGCCGGCCTGCCGGACGCCAACCACTATTCCACGGCGCATGACCTGGCCATCCTGGCCATCCACACCATCCACGACTTCCCCGAGTACTATCATTATTTCTCGGAGCTGGAGTTCACCTACAACAAGATCAAGCAGGGCAACCGCAACCCGCTGCTGTATCGCAACATGGGCGTGGACGGCCTGAAGACCGGCCATACCGAAGCGGGCGGCTACGGCCTGATCGCCTCGGCCAAGCGCGGCGACCGCCGCCTGGTGCTGGTGATCAACGGCCTGACCAGCATGCAGAGCCGGGCGGACGAACCCGCCCGCATCCTGGAGTGGGGCTTCCACGAGTTCGACGACTACGCCCTGTTCAAGGCGGGTGAGACGGTGGACACCCTGCCGGTGTCGCTGGGCACCGCGGGCAGCGTGCCCGCCATCATTCCCGACGCCCTGAAGATCACCCTGACCGCCGAGCAGCGCCGCGCCATGAAGGTGGCGGTGGTGACCCAGCTGCCGCTGGCCGCCCCGGTGGCCAAGGGCGCCACCGTCGCCACCCTGAAGGTGACGGCGCCGGACCTGCAGACGGTGGAAATCCCCCTGCAGGCGGCCAACGACGTGCCGCGCCTGGGCCTGTTCGGCCGCATGGGCGCCGGCCTGCACCGCATGATCTTCGGCAGCTGAGGCCCTGATGGCGACCGGCAGGTTCATCACCCTTGAAGGCGGGGAGGGGGCGGGCAAGTCCACCCAGATCCGCCTGCTGGCCCAGGCCCTGACGGACCGGGGGCTGGAGGTGGTGACCACCCGCGAGCCCGGCGGTGGTAGCGATGGCGCCGCCGCCATCCGCGGGCTGCTGGTGGCCGGCGACACGCCCTGGCAACGCCTGACCGAGGCGCTGCTGCACAACGCCGCCCGGCACGAGAATGTCGAAGCGCTGGTGCGCCCGGCGCTGGCCCGGGGCGCCTGGGTGCTGTGCGACCGTTACGTCGACAGCACCGTGGCTTACCAAGGCTACGCCATGGGGGTGGACCGGGGCATCCTGGCTGATCTGCACCGCCTGTCCACCGGCAACCTCATGCCCGACCTGACCCTGGTGCTGGACCTGTCGGTCGAGGCCGGTCTGAGCCGCGCCGGTTCCCGGCCGGGGGCGGAAGACCGGTACGAGCGCATGGGCATGGATTTCCATGAACGCCTGCGCCGGGGCTTCCTGGACATCGCCGCCCACGATCCCAGCCGCTGCGCCGTCATCGACGCCACCGGCGACATCGCCACCATCCAGGCCCGGCTGCTGGCGGTGGTGGAACAGCGCCTGGGCCCGCTGGGGAGGGCCGCCTGATGCCGGCAGCCGCCTTCGACCGCGAGAGCGTGCCCGCCCCCATCGCCACGCATGACCTGATGGGCCACGCGGCGGCGGAGCAGACGCTGCTGAAGGCCGCCACCGGCGGGCGGCTGCACCACGCCTGGCTGATCGGCGGACCTCCCGGCATTGGCAAGGCGACCTTGGCCTACCGCTTCGCCCGCTTCTTGCTGTCGGGTGGGGCGGAGCCGCAGGATGACGGCCTGTTCGGCGCCCCGCCGCCGCCCACCAGCCTGTACGTGTCGCCCGAGAACCCCATCGCGCGGCGCGTGGCCGCCGGCGCGCATGGCGACCTGCTGACCATCCAGCGCACCTGGGATGAGAAGCGCAAGCGCTTCAAGCGCGACCTGCCGGTGGAGGAGGTGCGGCGCATCGCCCCCTTCCTGCGGCTGACGGCGGCGGAGGGCGGCTGGCGCATCGTGGTCGTGGACGGCGCCGACCAGATGAACCCCAGCGGCCAGAACGCCATCCTGAAAATCCTGGAGGAGCCGCCGCCCCGCGCCCTGATCCTGCTGGTGGCGGACAATCCCGGCGCGCTGCTGCCCACCATCCGCTCGCGCACCCGCACCCTGATGCTGGAGCCGCTGCCCACCACCACGGTACGCAGCCTGGTGAACCGCATCATGCCGGACCTGGAGATGGGCGACGCCGCCGCCCTGACCACCCTCTCAGACGGCAGCATCGGCCGGGGCTTGGACCTGGCCGCCGCCGGGGGGCTGGATCTTTACCGCGTGCTGCTGGGCGTGCTGGACACCCTGCCGCGCCTGGACCTGGCCACCGCCCATGCCCTGGCCGACCAGGTGGCCCGCGCCGGCCAGGACACGGTGTGGGAGACGACGACAGACCTGCTGCTATGGTGGCTGGCCCGCTTCAACCGCGCGCTGGCCCGGGGCCAGGCGGCGGCGGAGATCGTGGAGGGCGAGGCCGCCCTGATGGAACGTCTGTCCTTCGCGGCGCGCCGGGATCGTGCGCTTGATCGCTGGATGGAGGTATGGGACAACGTCAACCGCCTGTTCGCCAAGGCGGAAGGCGCCAATCTCGATCGCAAGCAGGTGATGTTGAGCGCGCTGCGCACGATCGAGGCGGCGGCGTCCTGAACGCTGAAAAGTGGTCGCGCAGACCTAAATAATAAACCGACAGCCTGTTAGCCGGAGAGTTGCCATGTCCGGGCGCCCGCCCTTCTACATCACCACGCCGATCTACTACGTGAACGACGTGCCGCACATCGGCCACGCCTACACGACGATCGCCTGCGACGTGATGGCCCGCTTCAAGCGCCTGGACGGTTATGACGTCAAGTTCCTGACCGGCACGGACGAGCACGGGCAGAAGGTGGAGAAGTCGGCCGAGAAGGCCGGCATCGACCCGCAGGCCTTCACCGACCGCGTGTCGCAGAACTTCCGCGACCTGACCGGCCTGCTGAACATCTCCAACGACGATTTCATCCGCACGACCGAGCCGCGGCACATCAAGTCCGTGCAGGCGCTGTGGCAGAAGCTGGTGGACAGCGGCGATATCTACCTCGGCTCCTACGCCGGCTGGTACTCCGTCCGTGATGAGGCCTATTACGGCGAGGATGAGCTGCGGACCGAGGCCGACGGCCGCAAGTTCGCGCCCACCGGGGCCGAATGCGAATGGGTGGAGGAGCCCAGCTACTTCTTCCGCCTCAGCGCCTGGACCGACCGCCTGATCGCCTTTTACGAGGCCAACCCGGACTTCATCCTGCCTGCGGGCAAGCGCAACGAGGTCATGAGCTTCGTGAAGGGCGGCCTGAAGGACCTGTCGGTCAGCCGCACCACCTTCGACTGGGGCATTCCGGTCCCGGGCGACGAGAAGCACATCATGTATGTCTGGCTGGACGCCCTGGCCAACTACACCACCGCCATCGGCTATCCCGAGACGGGAGAGGGCACGCCGTATGCCCACTACTGGCCGGCCCTGCATGTGGTGGGCAAGGACATCCTGCGCTTCCACGCCGTCTACTGGCCGGCCTTCCTGATGTCCGCCGGCCTGCAGCCGCCCCGCCGCGTCTTCGCCCATGGCTGGTGGACCGTGGAGGGTGAGAAGATGTCCAAGTCGCTGGGCAACGTGGTGGCTCCGGCCGAGCTGCTGGAAAAGTACGGCTTGGACCAGACCCGCTATTTCCTGATGCGCGAGATCCCCTTCGGCAACGACGGCGACTTCTCCCGCCGCGCCATGGTCACCCGCATCAACAGCGAACTGGCCAACGGCTACGGCAACCTGGCGCAACGCTTCCTGTCTATCATCCAGAAGAACTGCGGCGCCGTGGTGCCCACGCCCGGTGAATTCACCGAGGCCGACAACGCCCTGCTGACCGCCGCGGGCGGCCTGCTGCCCACCATGCGAGCGGAGCTGGACGTGCAGGCCTTCCACAAGGCGCTGGACGCCCTGTGGGTGGTGGTGGGCGACGCCAACCGTTACATCGACGAGCAGGCCCCCTGGGCCCTGAAGAAGACGGATCCGGCGCGCATGGCCACGGTGCTGTACGTGCTGGCGGAGGCTGTGCGCCACGTCGCCATCCTGACCCAGCCCTTCATGCCCGGCTCCATGGCCAAGGTGCTGGACCTGCTGGCCGTGCCGGCGGACGCCCGCGACTTCGCCCACCTGGACCAGGCGCTGGTGCCCGGCACGCCCCTGCCGGCCCCACAGGGCGTATTCCCCCGCCATGTCGAGGAAGCGGAGGGGGCCGCCTGATGCCGGACGGTCTCAACCTCAAGCCCTTCCTGATCGACAGCCACTGTCACCTGGACTTCCCCGACTTCGCCGAACAGCGCGACGCGGTGGTGGAACGGGCGCGGGCGGCGGGGGTCGGCGCCATGCTGACCATCTGCACCCACCTCAGCCGCTTCGCCCAGGTGCATGCCGTGGCGCAGGCCTATCCCGACGTCTGGTGCACCGTGGGTGTCCATCCCCACCAGGCGCTGGAGGAGCAGGAGCTCTGTTCCGTCGACAAGCTGCGTGAGCTGGCCACCCTGCCGAAGGTGGTGGGCCTGGGCGAGACCGGCCTGGACTATTACTACAACAAGAGCCCACAGGCGGTGCAGGAGTCCAGCTTCCGTGCGCACCTGACCGTGGCGCGCGAAACCGGCCTGCCGGTCGTCATCCACACCCGCGACGCGGATGAGGACATGATCCGCATCCTGCGGGAGGAGGGTGGGGCCGCGGGCAAGCTGCGCGGCCTGCTGCACTGCTTCAGCTCCTCTCCCGAGCTGGGACGCCAGGCGCTGGAGATGGGCCTGCATATCTCCTTCAGCGGCATCGTGACCTTCAAGAAGTCGGACGAACTGCGCGACTTCGCCAAGGAAGTGCCGCTGGACCGCATGCTGGTGGAAACCGACGCGCCCTTCCTGGCGCCGGTGCCCATGCGCGGCAAGACCAATGAGCCGTCCTTCGTGGCCCACACCGCCCGCCTGCTGGCGGAGGTGAAGGGCATGGATCCGGCGGACTTGGCCCGGGCCACCACCGCCACCATGCTGACGCTGTTCAACCGCATCCCCCCGCCGAGTGCGGCACCCTCGTCGCGGGGTTCCCGGCGTGAGGGACGGCATGCGCGTCCGGATCCTGGGCTGCGGCGGGTCCGGCGGCGTGCCGATGATTGGCAACATCTGGGGTGACTGCGACCCCGATGAGCCGCGCAACCGCCGCCGCCGCGCCTCCATCCTGGTGGAGACGGACAGCACCAGCGTGCTGATCGATACCGGGCCGGAGATGCGGGAGCAGTTGCTGGACGCGCAGGTCACCCGCGTTGACGCCGTGGTCTACACCCACGCGCACGCCGACCACGCCCACGGCATCGACGACCTGCGCCAAGTCAACTGGATGAACCACAAGCCGCTGCCCGTCTATGCGGACACGGTGACCCTGGGCCAATTACAGGAAAAGTTCGATTATTGCTTCAAGCCACAGGACCGGCCGGACTGGTTTCCGCGACCCTGCCTGGTGGCCCACACCATCACCGGCCCCTTCAGCATCGGCGACCTGCATTTCATTCCCTTCCACCAGGACCATGGCCGCTTTCCCAGCATGGGATTCCGCATCGGCGACTTCGCCTATTCCACGGACGTCGTGCACCTGGATGAGAAGGCCTGGGCCGTGCTGGAGGGCGTGGACACCTGGATGGTGGATGCCACGCGTATCGAACCTCACCCGGTGCATGCCCACCTGGATCTGGCGCTCAGCTGGATCGAGCGGCTGAAACCCCGTCGCGCCTACCTCACCCACATGAACCACCAGATGGACTACCGCACCCTGATGGCGACCCTGCCCCAGGGGGTGCAGCCGGCCTATGACGGCCTGGTGCTGGAGATGGCGTGACCGTTCCGACACCAAGCCGCCACGAAGCCCCTGTTCAGTAAGATACCTGGGCGCGGAAGCCCACGGCTTGATACCGCAGGCCGGTCTGGTTTTGCAGCGTGGCGCCGCTGAGCTTGCTGACATCCACGATCTGATAGTCGGCCATGAACTTCAGGTGCTCGTTGGGGTACCAGTTCATGCCCAGCTGGATCACGTCCTGCTGGCCGCCGGCTGCACCGCCGGTCACCGATTGGGCCAGGAAGCGCTGCACATGGCTGTTCAGGTTGATGTCGCTGTAGCGGCCAACCAGTTCGAAGGCGCCCCAATCGCCCGTTTCCGGATTGAACGGATGCGCCGGCTTCAGGCCGCCGAAGCCGCCGCGCGCGTTCTGATACAAACGCGACTCACCGCTGATGATCCACGACGCGTCCACATAGGCGCCGGTAAAGGTCAAGTCGGGCGTCAGGCGGGAGCCGCCGAGGCCGGCACCGGCCTGGTGCTGCCGGTTCACGCTGATCTCCACATACTCACCCTGGATCAGGAAATTCTGATAGCGCAGGCCGATTTCCGGATTCCAGGTGTAGACCCCCGTGGCCGGCAGCGAGCCCGTGTTGATCAGCTTGGTGGTGTCCACGCGCAGTTCCGGCTGCACCGACAGGGCGATGTTCTGCGCCAGGCGGTTGCTGTCGTTCTGGTTCATGCTGAACACCTTGGACCCGCTGAAGCCCAGGTGGACGTCGTAGTCCTCACCGTACGCGGGCCGGCCGGCCACGCGCACCACGGCGCCGGTCTGCTGGCCGTTGGACGGCTGGGTGGTGGAGATGGCGGTGGTGACCGATCCGGTGGTTCCAACGGAGGACGCCGCGGTTGTCGTGGATTGGCCGCCGTAAGCCTGGCCCGTCAGGAAGCCTGAAACGAAGAAGCGGTCCTGGAAATAGCGGGCGCCCACGGCGGCGCGCGCGTCGCCGGCGGCGATGTTGCGCTCCACGTCCATGATGGCCGGGCGCTCCATGAACATGAAGTCGTTGGAACTGGGGGCATCCTGCAGGCTGATGTTGGGCTGCAGGTAACCCAGCGCCGCCGTGAAGCCCTTGAACGGCGTGTAGGCCAAGTTGGCCTCGTACAGGTATTGGCTGTTCTGCCGGCCGTCCGGCGACCCGCCGAAGTCCGGCGTCACCGTGGCGGTGACATCGCCGTAGCGGAAGACGAAGGGGATGCGGATGCGCCGGGCGTTGACGCCGTCGCCTAGATCGATACCCGAGCGCTTCACGCTGGCGTTGTCCTCGAAATAGGCGGCCGCGTCGAACTGCGCCTGCAGGCCGATCTGCAACGTGCCCTTGCCGCCAAAAGCGGTGAAGGTGGGGCGGCCGCCAGCCATGGTGAAGCTGCCGTTGTCGCCGCCGCTGGCTTCCAGCTTGGCGATGGTCTTGGCCTGGGTGGCCGCCTGCGCCGCCACCTGCTCCGCCTGTGCCTTGGTCGCGGCCTGGGCTTGGGCGGTGGCGGCCTCGCGGGCCTCCAGCGCGTCCAGGCGGGCCTGGATGGCCTCGCTGACCTTCATCTGGGCCTGCAACTCGGCACGCAGGCGCTGCACTTCCTGGGTGGCGCTCTCGGCGGCATGGGCCGGCAGACCGGCCATCAGGCCGCAGGCGGCCGTGAACAGGAGCACGCCGGTTCGCCCGCACGGGGACGTCCGCGTTTGCTTCGACATTTTAAGGAACCCTTCATCTGTATTCGATCGCACATGATCGGGATGCAGGGTCAATTCTAGGCGCTATATTTATATCTTTATTGCGTCACGCCGATAATATTTCGTGATCGGCTGATAATTAAATCTTAATATCGGGTGTAGTTATACGTCGCGCATATCGGAATACTCTGTTTCCGATATGGATCAAGGCCCGTCAGCCTGGCAGACTCCAATCACCCGGCTTGTCCACGGCAACCGGTATGCACGGCGCGCGGTGCTGGGCAAAAATGCCAGCATTGCGAGTGTGCGTTGTGTCACACCGCCGTCATGGTAAAATCCCTGCCATCGACAAACGGTTCGGGTGCCCAAGAATGCGGCGTTCCGGTTCCTGTCCCTCCCGCCAGCGGCCCGTCCGCGCCGCGACCGGCTCTCGTGTCTAAGGCTTCATCGATATCGGCATGAGCCAGCGCCGCCCCTGACACCGGCGGCCTCCTGACACATCCCCCAATTCCCCCCATTCCGCCTGCCGGGCGCCCTATGTCTGGGCGTCGGCAACGGCGGTACTGCGCCCTGATTCCGTCACGGATCCGGATCGGGCGCCCACATCATGGTCCGTTGAACGAGGCTTCCATGCTGGAGTTCCCTTCCTGGGCGCTCACCACGCTTTATCTGGCGGGCGGCGTCCTGGGCGTGCTCATCCTGGCGTTTGTCACCGGTGCCGTCGTCTACATCCGCAACGATGCCGTGGGCATCGTCGAGAAGCTCTGGGCCCTGGGCGGCTCGGTTGAAGAGGGCTTCCTGGCGCTGGCGGGCGAGGCCGGCTTCCGGCCGGAAACGTTGCGCGGCGGATTTCATTTCTTCATGCCGCTGCAATACCGCGTGCACCGCGCCAACCTGGTGACGGTACCCCAGGGCAGCCTGGCCTATATCTTCGCCCGCGGCGGCCAGGCCCTGCCCAACGCCCAGGCGCTGGCCCGCTGGCCGGTCGGCGTGGGGGTGGAGAACGCCCGCGCCTTCGTGAGCCAAGGCGGCCAGCGTGGCCCCCAGCGCCGCATCCTGCGGGAGGGCGTCTACGCCATCAACACGGCGCAGTTCATCGTCTTCACGGAATCGGCCACCCACGCCGTGGTGCTGGGCGATGCCAGCGACGCGCGCGCCGTGGAGACCATGCGCGAGATGATCGAGGAGCGTAACGGCTTCCGTCCCCTGATCATCCGCGACCATGAGGACGCGGTGGGCGTGGTCACCGTCCACGACGGCCCCGCCCTGGACCATGGCGAGATCATCGCCCCCACGGTGGGCACCCACGCCGCCGACGGCGCCACCTTCCACAATTCCTTCCAGGATCCGGAGACCTTCCTGGCCGCCGGCGGCCGCCGGGGCCGGCAGGAACAGGTTCTGGTGGAGGGCACCTACTACATCAACCGCCTGTTCGCCACCATCGAGGTGCGGCCCAAGACCCAGGTGGAGATCGGCAACGTCGGCGTGGTGGTCAGCTTCACCGGTCCGCGCGGCACCGACGTGTCGGGCACGGATCATAAGCATGGCGAGTTGGTGCAGCAGGGCCAGCGCGGCGTCTGGCAAACGGCCCTGCACCCGGGCAAGTACGCCATCAACCCCTATGCCGTGAAGGTCAGCACGGTGCCCACCACCAACTTCGTCCTGCGCTGGATCGAGGGGCGCAGCGAGGCCCACGGCTTCGACGACAATTTGGCGGAGATCAAGCTGATCACCAAGGACGCGTTCGAGCCGGTGCTGCCCCTGTCCATCGTCGTGCACATCGGTTACGACGACGCCCCCTGGGTGGTGCAGCAGTTCGCGGACATCAAGAAGCTAGTGGAGCAGACCCTGGACCCCATGGTCAGCGCCTGGTTCAAGGACGCCGCGCAAAGCCGCACCCTGATCGAGCTGGTGAACCAGCGGGCCGAGGTGCAGCGCGAGGCCCTGGCCGCCATGACCGGGCGCTTCGCCAAGTACCGCCTGAACGTGAAGGAGGTCATGATCGGCACGCCGCGCGCGGCCAAGGGCGACACCCACATCGACACCATCTTTGAACAGCTGCGCGCCCGCCAGGTCGCCCGGGAGAAGGTGGAAACCTATGAAAGCCAGCAGGTGGCGGCCGCCAAGGAACTGGAACTGCGCGCGGCCGAAGCCCGGGCGGCGGCGCAGGGCGACCTGACCAAGTCGTCGGTGTCCATCGAGGTGGCGCAGAACCACGGCCGCGCCGAGCTGGCCCGCAAGACTCAGGAGGCGGAGGCGACCAAGGTGATGGCCGAGGCGACCGCCATGCGCACCCGCACCGAGGGCCGCGCCGAGGCCGACCGCGTGGCCGCCATCGGCGACGCCAACGCCCAGGCGGCCAAGGCCCAGGTCGATGCCTTCGGTGGCGCGGAGATGGCCTTGTCCAAGGAAGTGGCCGCCATGCTGAGCGGTGCCATCACCCAGGCTAAGGTGCCGCTGGTGCCCACCGTGGCCATGGGCGGCGGCGAGGCCGGTCACGGCACCTTGGTGGACGCCCTGATCAGCCTGCTGATGGCCCAGGGCGGACTGGATCAGCTGGTGAAACAGCGCGGCAAGCAGCCGGAGACGGCGGCGTAAGGTCCAATGGGCTCAGGAAGGCCGGGTCGGAAACGATCCGGCCTTTTTATTCATCTGTCGCGAGGCCAATCGCACCAGGGCGCCACGCGGCCACAATCATTTGACCATCAACAATATAGGCAAAATGCCGACGGCCAGGAGGAGGATGGCTTGCAAAGGGTGGTGGCTCGCTAGGATGAACGCGCCACAAATATACGCGAAGGAGAGAGCGCAGAGGGCCATGTCACACATCATGGCGCGCACGGGTGGGAAGGGAGCCATGGCCTCAAGACCACATGGATGACGCCTCCCTTCATAACGTAATCGACGTTGTCGGGCGACTAGGTTACGCAGCCAATGGTCGGGGAGGGTGGCCGCCCTCACCGGGGTGACTGTCTCGGAAATGACTTCGAACCCGGGTATGGTCCGGTCCATCCTTGATGGTCCCGAGAAAACAGGGTCTTAGATGCGCCACTTCCGCCCCCTTCGCCGCTGCCTGTGCCTGACGGCCGCCTTCTTCTTCGCCGCCCAGCCGGTGGCGTGGGCGTGGAGCGGCCACGCCCTGTGCACCTGGGATGCGGTGGGGACGATGCCGCAGGTGGCCGGCCACAGCGTGCCGGCCGAGGCACTGACCACCTTCCTGGCCATGGAGGCGGCGGCCCTGCCCAAGGTGCTGGACGAGGAGGAGCAATGGGCGCGGGCCAATGTGCCCTTCTATGCCCCCCGACCGGATGCCCTGGCATTCAAGGCGGCGGACGGGGCGGAGCCGGCGGCGCTGAAACAGGCCTTCGTCCATGCCATCCGCGTTAACGAGGACGTGCCCTTCGCACTCTACCTACAGCGCCAGCCCGGCACGGTCGCGGCGGCGGGCCGGGAGATGACGTGGTCGGCGCTCAGCATCCTGAAGGACGCTGGCGACATCGACCAGAAGCGGATAGAGCGGGTGGAGGAGGGAGAGGCGCTGAGCGTGGCGGACGTGATCGCCACCGCCACTGATGAACCCGATTTCGGACTGGATATCGGCTTGTTCCAGGACAATGGCCAGAAGCAGGGGGCGCTCTACAATTTCGGTCCACAGCCCTTCGGCAATCCGCTGCTGGACTATGGCAGCCAGGCGCCCTTCCATATGGGCTTCTATCACGAGGCCGGCATCCTCTATAAGGCCGCCCCCTTCCTTCAGCACACCTACCCTGAGGCGCGGGTCCATTTGTACATGACCCTGTCGCGCTTCGCCTTCGCCCAGGGCCACCCCTATTGGGGCTGGCGCTTCGCCGGATGGGCCGCCCACTATGTCCAGGACATGGCGCAGCCCTACCACGCCCGCGTCCTGCCGGGGGTCGGAACGGTTTCCATGCTATGGACCAGCGTGCTGGACAAGGTGGGGGTGCATGGGCCCAGGATCGCGGCCCTGAACCGCGTCACCAACCGCCACACGGCGCTGGAAAATTACCAGAAGAACCGCATGACCGCCGCCTTGGCCCAGGGCGACAAGGACGACCCGCTGGTGGCCGCCCTGCGCGACACCAGCGGCGACGCGACCGTGCAGCGGCTGCAACCCACCACCCTGCGCGATGTCAGCAGCGTGCAGTCGGTGGCCGCGGCCGACGCGCTGGACGCCCAGGTGGAGCGCAGCTTCCCCGCCCGCTACGTCTCGGATGCCGCCACCAACCTGGATGGCAAGGACGCCGACCTCTACGCGCTGTCCCGCCAGGCCACGGCGGCGGAGCAGGCCAAGCTGGCCGGCCTGGTGGCCGACCGCATGCGCCAGGTGGGGCGCGATACGCGGGCGGTCATCCGCGCGGTGGCGCCGGACGGGACCGAAGCCGCCCAGCGCTGAGGGGGTCGCCTGCGCTTGGTTCCCGCACGGCGGCCTTGGCCGTCAGACGCGGCCGTAACTGTCTTCCAGGCGAACGATGTCATCCTCCCCCAGGTAGGGGCCGGACTGGACCTCGATCAGGTTCAGCGGGATCTTGCCCGCGTTTTCCAGCCGGTGGGTGCTGCCCAGCGGCAGGTAGATGGACTCGTTTTCCCTCACGATGTGGGTTTCGCCGTCGCGGGTGACGGTGGCGGTGCCGTTCACCACCACCCAGTGCTCCGCCCGGTGGAAATGCTTCTGCAAGGAGAGCTTGTGCCCCGGCTTCACCGTCAGGCGTTTCACCTGGAAACGCTCCCCCTCATGCAGGGTCTGGTAATAGCCCCAGGGACGGTAGACACGGGGACGGGCCAGCGCCTCGCGCCGGTTGCCCTTCTTCAGGGTGGCGACAATGCCCTTCAGGCCATCCATGCGGTCCTTGTTGGCGACCAGCACGGCGTCCGGCGTCGTGACGACGATGACGTTGTCCATGCCCAGCACGGTGGTCAGGATGCCGTCGGTGCGGACATAACTGCCCGTGGTATCCTCCAGCACCACGTCGCCGTGCAGGAAATTGCCCTTGTCGTCCACGGGCAGCACATCCAGCAGGGATTTCCAGGAGCCGACATCGCTCCACCCGATGCTGCAGGGCACCACCGCGGCATGGGCCGTGCGGGCGAACAGGGCGTCGTCGATGGATATGGAGGGCGCCTTGGCGAAGGTGTCGGCGTCCAGGCGCTGGAAGTCCAGGTCACCGGCGCGCCGCTCCACCGCCTCGCGCACCGCCTCGATCAGCTTGGGCTCGAACCGGCCCAGTTCCTCCACCAGGCGGTCGGCGCGGAACAGGAACATACCGCTGTTCCAAAGGTGCTGGCCGCCCGCGAGGTAGTCCTCAGCCGTGGCGCGATCCGGCTTTTCCACGAACTCCGCGACCCGGAAGCCACCGGCGCACCCCGCCAATCCGTCCCCCTTGCGGATGTAGCCATAGCCCGTCTCCGCCCGCGTCGCCTCGATGCCGAAGGTGACGAAGGCGCCATCGACCGCCGCCGGGATGGCGATATCCAGCGCCGCGCGCCAGGCGGCCTCATCCACGATGGAATGGTCGGCCGGCAGGACCAGCATCAGCCGGTCGGGCCGCGTGGTGGCCGCGACCAAGGCGGCGGCGGCGATGGCCGGCGCCGTGTTGCGGGCCAGCGGTTCCAGGAACAGGCTGTCCAGTTGCAGGTCGATGGCGCGCGCCTGCTCCGCCACCACGAAGCGGTGCTCATGGCTGGCGATGATCATGGCCGGCCCCAAGCCCGCCTGATGGCAGCGGTGCAGGGTCTGCTGCAACAGCGACATCTCGCCCGTCAGGGGCAGGAACTGCTTGGGGTAGAGCTCGCGCGACAACGGCCACAGCCGCGTGCCGGAGCCACCCGACAGGATCAGCGGAAGTATCTGCGCCTTGTCCATGACGTCCCCTGGCCAAATTCCGCCACCCGGTACCATTCGCACCCCGGATGCGAATAATTACATTTTGGTGGCGGTGCGTGATTTACGGCGTATGGTCGCGACCCGATTGATTTTTAATCAAACTGAAGCCTGACAATGATCTATTTCGAGGATCATATTTTCCAACGGCCAAAACGTACTTGATTATTGATCCGCTGAAACGGGAGTTGGGCATGGCCAACAACATAGGCGGTTCCAGCGGGATTCAAGCCTCGGTCCAGCAGCGTCTCTCCAGGATATCACGGCGGAATTCCTCAACCACCTTGCCTATGCGTATTGATGAGATCGCGCACGCGGCGGCGGCATTCCGGAACCGCCCGGCACCGTTCCGGTTTCCTGAATGATAGCCGCACAATTATGGGCCTGCCGCCCGGTTCGCGTCGGCGCTATCTACCATCCGACGGCCGGCACCAAAACGCTGGCCAGGATCACAGGAGACGGACCATGGGTTTGCTGGTTGAGGGTGAATGGCGCGACGTCTGGTATGAGACCAAGTCGACGGGCGGCCGCTTCGTGCGCAAGGACAGCGCCTTCCGCAACTGGGTCACGGCCGACGGATCCGCCGGGCCCAACGGGGACGGGGGCTTCAAGGCGGAAGCCGGCCGCTACCACCTGTACGTCAGCCTCGCCTGTCCCTGGGCCCATCGCACCCTGATCATGCGCGCGCTGAAGGGGCTGGAAGGCGCCATCAGCGTCTCCGTCGTGCATTGGCGCATGCTGGAGGAGGGGTGGACCTTTGCCGAGGGGCCGGGCACGGTGCCCGATACGGTGAACAACGCCCGCGTGTTGTACCAGGTCTACCAGGCGGCCGATCCGCGCTACAGCGGCCGGGTCACGGTGCCGGTGCTGTGGGACAAGCAGCGGCGGACCATCGTGAACAACGAGTTCCTCTGAGATCATCCGCATGTTCAACGGCGCGTTCGACGGCGTGGGCGCCAAGCCGGGCGATTATTATCCCCAGGCGCTGCGGCCGGAGATTGACGCGCTGAACGCCCGCATCTACGACACCGTCAACAACGGCGTCTACAAGGCGGGCTTCGCCACCACCCAGGCCGCCTATGAGGAGGCCATCGGCCCCCTGTTCGAGAGCCTGGACTGGCTGGACGATCGCCTGGCCAGCCGTCAATTCCTGACCGGCGACCATGTGACGGAGGCGGACATCCGCCTGTTCACCACCCTGGTGCGCTTCGATCCCGTCTATGTCGGCCACTTCAAGTGCAACATCCGCCGCATCGCCGACTACGCCAACCTTTCCGCCTACCTGCGCGACCTGTACCAGCTGCCGGGCGTGGCCGGGACGGTCAACCTGACGCACATCAAGGGCCACTATTACGAAAGCCACCGTTCCATCAATCCCACCGGCATCGTGCCCGTGGGGCCGGCGTTGGACTATGGCAAGCCGCATAGCCGGGAACGGGTGTCGCCGGGCGATCCACTGCCGGTGTGAGAAAACAAGCCCGACGACATCGGCGGTGCCTTGCGTCCGCGTGCGTCGACAGGATTGCCATCCCCATCGCAGGATAGTGGCAACCCGACCACGCCGCTGGACCCATGCCTGCCATTCCCCACGCCGACCGCACCTTCGCCGCTTTCCTGTTCGACATGGATGGCACCCTGATCGACAGCATCGCCTCCGCCAACCGCGTGTGGTCCCGCTGGGCCCGGCGCCATGGCCTGGATCCGGCACCGGTGCTGGCCACCATGCACGGGGTGCGTGCGGTGGAGACCATCCGCCGCTGGGCGCCGCCTGGCACGGACGTGGAGGCCGAGGCGGCCCAGCTGACACGGGATGAGATCGATGACGTGACGGGCACTGTGGCCATCCCCGGCGCGCCGGCGTTCGTCGCCGCCCTGCCGCCCGCGTGCTGGGCGGTGGTGACCTCGGCCCCCCGCGCCCTGGCCCATGTGCGCCTCATGGCGGCCGGCCTGACCCCGCCGCCGGTGATGATCACCGCCGACGACGTCAGCCGGGGCAAGCCGGCGCCTGATCCCTTCCTGCTGGCCGCCCGCCGGCTGGAGGTGACGCCAGAGGATTGCCTGGTGTGGGAGGACGCGCCCGCCGGCATCGCGGCCGGGGAGGCAGCCGGCGCCGCCGTTGCCGTCATCACCGCCACCCATCACCAGCCCCTGGAAACCCGCCACCCCTTGGTGCCGAATTATGAACGGCTGCGGGCCACGGTACAGGCGGATGGGCGCCTGCGGGTCACCCCGCGCGATTGACTAGGCCCAGAGCCCGGGGCCCTTTTCGATGATCAGATCGGCCAGGGCCGCCGGCGCGCCTTGCAGGTGGCGGCTGCGGCCCAGCACGACGAACTCCACCTCCCCCAAGGGGGGCAGGGCGGCGCGCGCGTCCACCTCCACCAGGTCGGATCCGGGCGCCCGCATCAGCAGGGGTGACTGCGCCATCACGCCCAAGCCCGCCTGCGCCCCCGCCCGCAGGCCCGCCAGCGTCTCGCTGGAGCAGGCGACGAACCAGGTTCGCCGGGCGCCGTTCAGGGCCTCCATCGCCAGGGTGCTGGTGATGGAGGCGTTGGGGTAGAGCACCAGGGGCACGGCTTCGTCCGCAACCAGCGCCAGATCCGGGTGGGCCAGCCAGACCAGCCGCTCGCGATGGATCAGCGTGCCGCGATCATCGCCGGATTGGCGCTTGGCGAACACCAGGTCCAGCCGGCCGGTGTCCAGCTTCTGGTACAACAGGCTGGTCAGCCCCACCGTCAGTTCCACACTCAGATTCGGGTTGGCGCGGCCCACGTCGCGCAGCAGGTCGGCCAGGCGGGTCAGGGTCAGATCGTCCGACACGCCCAGGCGCACCCGGCCTCGCGGCGCGCTGTCGGCGAAATAGTCGGCCGCCTGGCGGCTGAGCCCCACGATGTCGCGCGCCAGTTCCGCCAGCACCGCGCCGTCGGCCGTCAGCACCACGGTGTGGGTGTCGCGCTCGAACAACTGGCGGCCGCAGGCGGCTTCCAGCCGGCGGATGTGCTGGCTGACGGTGGACTGGCTGATGCCCAGGGTCGTGCCCGCCACCGTGAAGTGGCGCGCGTCGGCGACGGCCAGGAAGGTCCGTAGTTGATTGAGATCGAACACCGTCATTGCATCCAATAATAACTGTTATTTCTGCCCATCTTCCGATGCCTCAGCCATATTGGCTGTGCCGGGACCAAGTCATTGGGTTTAATGGTGGGTCACCCGGCGACAAATCGTCCCAGAAGAGCACAGCAGCCCCAGACGGTTTTGGAAATCATCCTCTCGTATGAGGGGAGGGGACAGCCGTGCCTTGCCCGAGGTACCCGTCATGACCGACTTCACCAGGCGCAATATCATCGCGGCCGGCGCCGTGGCGGCGGCGGCCGCCGCCGCGAACTCCGCCGGCGCCGCCACCTTCGGCAATCCCGATCGGCCGGCCCAGGGCCGCGTCAACCTGTCCAACCCCATCGCCGGGCAGGAGCCGGGGCCGCAAAACCCGGGGCTGGCCAGCCAGTTCCCGTCCTTCCAGGACCCGCCCGCCACCGACGTGGCCGGCATGGACCTGTTCTGGGCCTCGTTCAACAACGCCCACAAGCGCATCCAGGACGGTGGCTGGGCGCGCGAGGTGACCCAGGCCGACTTCGCGATCTCCGAGGCGGTGTCCGGCGTGAACATGCGCCTGGGGCCGGGGGGTGTGCGTGAGCTGCACTGGCACCAGCAGGCGGAGTGGGCGGTGATGACCGACGGCAAGTGCCGTATCACCGTCATCGACGCCGACGGCCGCCCGGCCGTGCGCGACGTGAAGGAAGGCGACCTCTGGTACTTCCCGCCGGGCCTGCCGCACTCCCTGCAGGGCATCGGCACCAGCGGGGCCGAGTTCACCCTGGTGTTCGACAACGGCCGCGCGTCGGAGTTCAACACCCTGCTGCTGACGGAATGGATGGCCCACACCCCGCCCGAGGTGCTGGCCGATAATTTCGGCCTGCCGCAAAGCGCCTTCAAGAACATCCCCGTGGACGACCTGTGGATCTACCAGGCCAAGGACCCCATCCCGCCGCTGGAGGAGGTGCAGAGGGCCGTGCGCTCGCCGGATGGGGAGCCGGAGTATGAGTTCACCTTCTCCATGGGCACGATGAAGCCCACCCGCGTCACCAAGGGCGGCTCGGTCAAGGTGGTGGACAGCCGCAACTTCCCGGTCAGCAAGACCATCGCCGCCGCCCTGGTCACCATCAAGCCAGGCGGCTTGCGGGAACTGCACTGGCACCCCAACGCCGACGAGTGGCAGTACTATCTGAAGGGGCAGGGCCGCATGACCGTGTTCAACACCGGCCCCCGCGCCCAGACGGCCGACTTCCGCCCCGGCGACCTGGGCTACGTCAAGAAGAGCTTCGGCCATTATGTCCAGAACACCGGCACCGAAGACCTGGTGTTCCTGGAGATTTTCAAGGCCGACCGTTTCCAGGAGGTCTCGCTGGCCCAGTGGCTGGCCTGCACCCCGCCGGAACTGGTGGCCCAGCACACCAACATGGATCCCAACCTGATCCGGCAGTTCAACAAGGCCCGCTGGGACGTCCTCCCGGCCTGAGCGCGACCTTGGCCCTCCCACAAACTTCCCGCCGGCCGCCCTCTGATCCCTGGCGGCTGGCGGTCTTTTGGGATGCTCCACCATGCGCAGCGTATTGCCCGCCTGGCGGCAAATCCTGTTGTTCCAGTCGCCCCGCCGAATGGCCTCCTACGGTGCCGGCACACTGGGTGGTGTCGCGGCCGGCTTCTTCCTGTTCGTCGGGCTGCCGCGCCTTATGGGCCACGGCACCATCCCGTCCGACATCCTGGCCGGAACGCTGGCCTTCGCCATCGCCATTTCCCTGCGCGTCCCCTACGAGGTTCAGCCGGTGCGATGGCGGCTCAGCAGCGGCTATCCCGGCCTGGTCGCGGATCGCGCCGCGGTACTTCTGGCGCGCATCGATTATCTGCCGGCGGAGCGATCGGGCGAACGGACCCTCTATCGCTTGGCACAGGCCCCGTCACTCGCTTGGCTACGCTGGCGGGAATGCGCCGTGGAGGTGCGCGTGCAGGGCGCCGATGTCACCATCACCGGTGCCCGTATCGCCGTCCGCCACCTGTACAAAGCGCTGAAGGGCTTCTGACCAACGGCCCGCGATGGAAGGGATGACAAGGCCCAGCTTCGGCGAGGCAGGGCGTTTCAGCCGTGGTTGTAGCGGGACACGGCCTCGCGCACTCCCAGGGCCTCGGCCATGCGCACCAGGTCGGCCAGGGACTCCGCCTCCATCTTACGCATCAGGTTGCCCCGGTGGATTTTCACCGTGATCTCGCTCAGGGCCAAGCGGCCGGCGATCTGCTTGTTCATCAGCCCGGCGGTGACCAGACCCATCACGTCACGCTCACGCCCGGTAAGGCCGTCATAGCGCGCGCGCAGCAGGGCGCTTTCGTTCCGCTTGGCCCGCCGTTCGCGGTCGCGCGCCACCGCCTCGGCTATGGCACGCAGCATCTCGTCCTCCTCGAAGGGCTTGGGCAGGAAGGTGACGGCACCGGCCTTCATGGCGCGGACCGTCATGGGGATGTCACCATGGCCGCTGATCAGGATGACGGGCAGGTGGCTGTCGCTGCCCAGCAGCTGTTCTTGGAAATCCAGGCCGTTGGCGTCGCCCAACTGGACGTCCAGCACCAGGCAGGCGGCGGCGTCCGCCGCGTCGCAGGCCAGGAAGGCGTCGGGGCTGGCGAAGGTACGGACCGCATAGTCGCAGGATCTGAGGAAGCTTTCGAGGGAACCTCGCACCTCCGCGTCGTCATCGATGACGCAGATCAGGCTTTCCGCCGATGCCGCAACCGTACCCGTCATTGCCCGTCCCCCGCTGTCTGGCGCCAAGCCTGTGCGTCGTGATCGACCGAAGGCCTCCCCGCGCCCCATCCATGGGCCTGCGCGACGCCCAGAGCCATTATATCAAGGTATGGGTCCTGATTTTACCATCCAGCGCCAACCGGAACGGAGGCGCGCGCCAAGGGGTGTATCTAAACGTCATGGTTGCAAAAGGCCGTAGCTTCAGCTATCCATGACGCGAGCATCCGGCTGAGAGGAACAGCAGGTCGACATGCAGTGCCTTCTGCCCCGCTGGCGTCAGGTCCTGATCTTCCAATCCCTCCGGCAGCTCGTTTGCCACAGCGCCGGCACCCTGGCGGGGACCACCGCCGCCCTGCTCGTTTTTTCCGGCTTGCTGCGCCTGTTCGGCCAAGGGCCTCTGCACACCGACGTCATCGCCGGCACCCTGATCGGTGGCCTCGCCGGGTCCCTGCGGGCGCCTTATGAGGTTCTGCCGTTCCAGTGGCGGCTGACAGCGGCCTATCCCGGCATCGTCGCCGCGAAGGCCGCCGACATCCTGGCTGGCATCAAGTACCAGCCCGCCGAACGTACTGGCGGCCGCATCCTCTACCGCCTGGCGACGCCGTGGTACCTGTCTTGGCTGGAATGGCGGGAAAGCGCCGTGGAGGTGCGCGTTGACGGTCCAGACGTCACCATCACCGGCGCCCGCATCGCCGTCCGGCGCCTGCACCAAGCGCTGCAAGATGATGTCGTCATCGTGAGGGGAGGGGAGCCGGATGCTTGATGTCGCAAGAACGACAATAGAGAATACAGTATTTAATATTCTTTCGAAGAACATCGAAATTAATCGCGAACGTTAATCAATATAAATGGCCTTCGCCGTCGGCGCCGCGATCCATTTCGTGGGGGGATTTTCATATGGAAAACCTGAGCGCGCACATCCTGCCCGTATTGCGCATCATGCCCGACGGTCCGTTCCGGGAGCCGCTGCTGCAGGGCTTCTCAAGCCACCCGGCGGCCTTCGCCACCATAGAGAATGGCTTCAAGGTCCTGACCGCGGGCCGACAGGACGCCGAGACCCTGCGGCGGTTCTTCGCCAGTTGGAGCCAGACCAACAACAGCGCCATGACGGTCGCCGGCATCAGCAATCGACTGACCCTGAAGCTGCATCGCGGCGAACCGGTTGTCGACACCCAAGCCTTGCTGCAAAGCCTGGTCGCCCTGCACCGCATCATCGATGAAGATCTGGCGGTGACGCACAAGATCCTGCATTCGACGCTGTTCCACACCATGGCGACCAGCATCGTCGGCGACGACGCTTGGCTGCAGACCCGCTACATCGACCCGGCCGCGGCCGACTTCAAGAAGTGGAAGGACCATATGTCCTTGCGCGAGCCCGACGTCGCGCTGGGCCTGCTGACCACCCTGACGCACGAGATTTACACGCATGGCGAGGTCGAGTTCATCCTGCCGTTGTTCAAGCGCTGGCTGGTCGACCAGTACCACTACACCGACGAAGACACCACCCGCCCGCTACGCTGGATCACGGTGCACTGCGGCGGCACGGAGAAGAATCACTTCTTCCACGCGGTGAATACCCTCACGCATTACGCGCGGGCGGTGAGGGTCGACTGGGCCGATTATGATCTGGAAGGTATCGTCGGCCAGTACACGCAGAGGAAGGCCGCCGTCCTGCGCGCGCTGTTCCCGCATAATGACTGACGCTATCGCTCGGCTTGGCACGCGGTGGCATCACGGCCTCCCAGCTGGCACCACCCAACCGGAAGACTGACACTTCTACTTTGCTCTGGACTGACAGTTTAACTTTGCGCCTACATAGGAAAAACCGATAATATACGTTATGGAAATAGATCGCAGGTCTAACCGTCGGCCGGTACCGGGCTCAGCGCCTTGGCTTGCCGCATGACGACCAAGGTCTTGAACGTGCGAACGTTTTCATCGTTCAGAAGGATGCGCCGGGTCAATTCGTCATAGCCCTCCATGTCACGAGCCACGATGCGCAGGGCGAAGTCGTGATCGCCGGTGACGTACCAGGCCTCCACCACCTCCGGCACGGCGGCGATCTTGCGCATGAACTGGTCGATGATGTGCCCGCCGCCGGCATCAGTGGCGCGGCCGCTGTCGCGCTCCAAAGTCACCAGCACCACCATGGTCAAGGGCCAGCCCAGGGTGCGCGGCCGGACGATGGCGACCTCGCGCTCGATGGCGCCCGTCTCGCGCAGGCGGCGAACACGGCGGTAGCAGGCCGGGCCGGACAAGCCCACCCGTTCGGCCAACACCGGCATGGGCAAGCGGGCATCGCCCTGCAGCTGTTCCAATAGCTTGGCATCGATGGCATCAAGGTCAGGCGATATCATTTATGTCTCATGCACATCTCGTGTGATAAAAATTATCATGGATCGACCATAATTGACACGTTTAGACGGGCCAAACCGCTAAACTGTCGTGGCGCTTGAGGTTCCAGGCGTTCCAGCCCCCTTCATCGATCGCCCCCATGTCCCACGACACCACCCTACCCCGGTCCCTGCCGTGGGCCGCCCGCCTGCTCCCGGTCCTGCCTTTGCTGGCCCTGTTCGCCGCCATGGTGTCGGTCACCACAGGCGCGTCGATCGCCAAGACGCTGTTCCCCATCACGGGTCCCCAGGGCACCACCGCCCTACGGCTGACCACGGCGGCCATCATGCTGACCCTGCTGCTGCGGCCCTGGCGTCTGCGCCTGACGCGGAAAAGCTGGCGGCCGCTGCTGGTTTACGGTGGCGCCATGGGGGTCATGAACTTCCTGTTCTACCAGGCGCTGCAGACCATTCCGGTGGGCATCGCCATCGCGGTGGAGTTCACGGGGCCGCTAGGCCTGGCGCTGCTATCATCCCGCCGCCGGGTCGACTTCCTGTGGATCGGGCTGGCGGTGGCTGGGTTGGCGTTGCTGCTGCCACTGGAGCGGTCGGCGGCGCAACTGGACCCGTACGGTATCGCCTGCGCCCTGGGGGCTGGCGTATTCTGGGCGCTGTACATCGTGGCCGGCAAGAAGGTGGGCGGCGCCCATGGCACCCAGGCGACGGCCGCGGGCACGCTGATCGCCGCCAGCCTGGTGCTGCCCGTCGGCATCGCCCAGACAGGGGCGGCCACCCTGTTCCAGCCCGCCATCCTGGGCAGCGCCGTCATGGTCGGGGCCCTGTCCAGCGCCCTGCCCTACACGCTGGAGATGTTCGCGATGCGCCGCCTGCCGGCCCAGACCTTCAGTACGCTGACGAGCGCGGAACCGGCGGTGGGGGCCCTGATGGCCATGATGCTGCTGGGTGAAGCGCTGTCGCCCCTGCATTGGCTGGCCATCGCCACTATCATGGTGGCCTCCATCGGCGCCACGCTCAGCGCCCGCCGTCCGGCGTCCCCCGTGCTGCCGGAGTAAAGCCGGCGACGGCCACCAAGGCCGCCAGCCGGTCATCCGGCGCGGCCGCCAGCAGCAGCAGGGCGGCGTAGGGTTCCCCCCGCAGCTTCAGCACCTGGGCGAAGGCCGGTTCGGTCTTCAGCCCCGCCAGCCGGGCCGCCATGACGGCGGCGCGCAGGCCCGGTCCCCCCAGGGCCAATAGCCGCGCCTCCACCATGAAGTGCCGCCAGCCCGCCTGCATCTCCACCGGGTCGGGGCTGCCGAAGACTTCAAAGGCCCAGCCATGGGCGCGGAAACGGCCGATGACCGGGCGCGGCGCCTGACGCCACTGATGCAGGGTGAAACCTTCCCATTCCGCGCCCAGGGCCCACAGCGCCTTGGCGAAGGCGGCCGCGTCCCGGGCGTGGCAGAGGATGTCGATATCGCTGGACGGCAGGTCCAGGCCCAGGGGCGGCGTGCCCGCGACCCGGGGACCGAACGCGGCCAGCGCCTCGACAATGCCGGTGCGGGCCAAGGCGTCCCGGTAGGGCGGTTTTGCCGTCCAGCGATTGTGCCACATGGCGCCGCCTCCGTTGGCCTCAGGCCGCCGGCTTGCGGCAGTAGTCGGCCAGGGTGTGGGCGGCACGGATATCGTAGGGACGACTGGGCTTCAGGATGAATTCGCTGGCGCCATAGCGCACCGCGCCATCCGGCGCGCCGGTCTGGGGATGCCAGTCATAGGTGTAGCCCAAGCGCGTCCAGGGCGCGCCGCCTTCGACATAGTTGACGCGCATGTTGCGGGCGAACCAGTCCCAATAGCCTTGCTTTTCCAGGCAAGCGGCCTCGCCGGCGGCACAGCTGGGCCGGGCCACGGTGGCGGAGGCGTCCAGGGTGCAGTGGGCGGCGGTCACGTCCGTATCCGGGCACGGGCGGGCCAGCGCCTCGGGCGCCACCCACATCTCCACCACTTCGGAATAGTCGCGGGACGGGTCCAGGCCCAGATACTGCTTTACCCGCTCGGTCTTGGCGGCCGCGTCGCCGGCGGCACCGCCACAGAATTCCTGCAGTTGCGGCACGGCCGTCACCCACATGGTGCCCCAGCTGTCTGGCGAGGTGCCGCCCGCCTTGCCGGCGTAGTACTTCTCATAGGCTGAAGCGGCCATGATGGAGGCCACCAGCACCTGGCGCCCATGAGGGGCGTCGCGCCAGATCAGCTTGGTGTTGTCGGAGGCGATGCGCACCAAATCCGGCCCCAACAGATCGGGCCGCGCCACCGCCGCCGCGTTCAGGGACCGGGCGAAAAGCTGGGCCGCCGTGGCGGTGGTGATCGAGGCGGGCGCACCGGAGCCGGATGTTCCCTGGCCCGTGGCGGCGCACCCCGCCATCAGCACCAAAGCCGACACACCCATGATGATCGTTGCCCGCATCCCAGCCCCCAGAATTCAAGTGACTTGGGTCAGATATGCCGGAAAGCGAAACAATCCGCAACCTATACGAAATTCACCTCACAGACTTACCCGCCATGGGGGCGATGGGCCGAGCACCTGCCGCTCTTCCAGGTCGCTCCGCACGGCGGCGTTGGCGGCGTTGGCGTTTTGCGTGAAGGTGGGTACGGGCCTTGGGTGAGGAAGACTGCGATGAACCTGCGCGGAATGATGACGGTGGCGGCGGTGGCGGGCGTGTCCAACCTGTGTCTTCCGGCATCCACCCGGGCTGGCGCGCCAACCGAGGTGGAGGTACTGCGCGGCGGCGATGACGATGTCACGGTCGCCCTGGCCGGCGCCGTCGCGCAAGCCTTCGCCCGCGACGACGCGTTCGTGCTCAGCAGCGGCCATCGGGCCAATTCCCTGATCGTGGTGGTGCAGGGCCCCACGGCGGCGGCGCGCGCGGGTATCCACTACAGGCTGGCCTTCCCTATCCGCTACGCCTCCGCCCAGGGCCAGACACTGGGCCTCACCGAGGTCACCTGCCAGGAGAACACGCTGAACAAATGCGCCGACCAGGCGGTCAGCGCCGCCGGCCCCGCCGCGGGCAAGCTGGGCCGGCATTGAGCGCCCAAAACCTCAATCCGCTTCGAAGGTCATCGCCACGCCGTTGATGCAGTAGCGCTCCCCGGTCGGCGGCGGGCCGTCGGGGAAGACATGGCCCAGGTGGCTGCCGCAGCGGGCGCAATGCACCTCGGTCCGCACCATGCCGTAGCTGCGGTCCACAGTGGTGGCGACGGACCCCTCGACCGGGTCGTTGAAGCTGGGCCAGCCGGTGCCGCTCTCGAATTTGCGGGTGGACTGGAACAGCGGCTGGCCGCAGCCGGCGCAAAAGAAGGTGCCCGGCCGCTTCTCGTGGTTCAGGGCGCAGCTCCCCGGCCGTTCCGTGCCGTGGCCGCGCATGACGGCGTACTGCTCGGGCGTCAGCAGCTGGCGCCATTCCTCATCCGTGCGCACCACTTCGTATTCGCCATCCATGACCTGACGCTCCTTTTTTACCAAGTCGCTACCGATATGGGCCTTCGGCGCGCGGATTGCCACAGGGGCTTGGCCGCCCGGCGGCTTGCCTTATCGTCCGGCCGGCGCCATAAACGGTGCCGATCGGCGCGGCGCCAAAGACAAGAGAATACAGGATGATAACCGGCGACCTGACCAACCCCTTGGAAGTCGTGCTGCGTCTGGCCACGGCCCTGACCCTGGGCTCCGGCATCGGCTTCGAGCGCCAGCTGCACCAGAAGATGGCCGGCCTGCGCACCAACGCCCTGGTGGCCCTGGGTTCCGCCGGCTTCGTCATCTTCTCGGCCATGGTGAACCAAGGCGACCCCACCCGCGTGGCGGCGCAAGTGGTGTCGGGCATCGGCTTCCTGGGCGCGGGCGTGATTTTGCGCGAGGGTGTGAACGTCCACGGCCTGAACACCGCCGCCACCCTCTGGTGCTCCGCCATGGTCGGCACCTTCGCCGGCGGCGGCTACTGGCTGCCCAGCCTGGCGGCCGCCGGCTTCGTCATCGTCACCAACCTGATCCTGCGTCCCCTGGTGCGCCGCCTGAACCGCCGCATCTTGGTGGCGACGGACGTCGTGACCCATTACACCGTCTCCGTCACCTGCAAGGGGGCGGAGGAGGCGCACATCCGCTCCCTGCTCATGCACGCCCTGACCCATGGCGGCCTGGGCCTGCGCCGCATCGACAGCCAGGACGTGCCGGACACCACCAAGGTGGATGTGACCGCCAAGGCCGTCTCCCCCACCCGCAACGACGCGGCGCTGGAGCAGATGGTGGGGCGCCTCAGCCTGGAGCCCTACGTCTACGCCATCAGTTGGGAAGTGGAACGGGCGGAGCCGGAGAGTTAAGGATTACTTCACCCCCGCCGGCGTCATGCTGAACGGCACCACATGGCGCTCATGCCCGGCGATGGCCAAGCCACGGCCGATGGAGGGGAAGGCGCGGTGGCGGCAGTCGTCGCGGTCGCAGACCTTGCAGCTGGAACCGATGGGCACCGCCGTCTCCTGGTTCTGCACATCCAGGCCAGCCGCGTAGACCAAGTCGCCAGCGTGGCTGATCTCGCAGCCCAGGCCCAGCGCCGCCTCACGCGGGCGGGACAGGTGGCCGCCGCCGGTCATGGTGACGGTGCGGGCGATGCAGAGATAGGTGATGCCGTCCGGCGTGCGCGCCACCTGCACCAGGATGCGGCCCGGCTGGGCGAAGGCCTCGTGCACGTTCCATAAGGGGCAGGCGCCGCCGAAGCGGGCGAACTGGAAACGGGTGGCGCTGCTGCGCTTGAAGATGTTGCCCGCCCGGTCGACCTTCAGGAAGTAGAAGGGGATGCCGGCGTTGCCCGGCCGCTGCATGGTGCTGAGCCGGTGGCACACCTGCTCGAAACTGGTGCCGAAATGGTGCTGCAACCGCTCGATGTCATGGCGCACGGCCCGCGCCTGGGTGAGGAAGCGGCCATAGGGCAGGATCAGCGCGCCGGCGAAGTAATTGGCGAGGCCCGTGTAGGCCAGGCCGCGCGCCTCGGGGCTGCTCAACGGCGCCTTGCGCACCTCCTCCTCGATCAGGGGGGCGAACTGCATGCGGCCGATCTGCTGCGCCAGGAAGAAGGCCCGGCTTTCGCGCGGCGCGCTCTCCGCCAGGTGCAGCTGGCGCAGCGCGGGATCGTAGCGCCACAGCACCCCCTCCCCGCCCAGCGCCGCCGAGACGGCGCAGGTGACGCCGTGACGGTCCCGAAGGTAGTCGATCAGGTCCTCCAGCAGGCGGGTGGCGGTGAAACCCTGGCTTTCGAACAGGGTCTCCGCCGCCACGTCCAGGCTGGCGAAGTGGTTGCGCTTGCTCTGCACGAAGTCGCGCACGTCGTCGTAGGGGAAGGGCGCGGTGCCGCCGGTCTCCGTTTCCAGATCCTGGTCCAGACGGTGGCGCGCCCCCTCCTCCATCAAATGCTGGTAGGCGCGGTAGAGCTTGATGAACTGGCCGGCGATACCGGGGGCGGCGCGTACCGCGTCGCTGATGGCGCTGAGGCTGGAGGCGTCGTCGGCGAACAGTGGGTCGCCCAGCACCTCGCGCAGTTCGCTGCCCAGGCGCAAGTCGCTGTCGTCGGCGAAATGGCGCGGTTCCACCCCGAACACGGCGGAGATGGCCGCGAGCGCCGCCGTGCTGAGGGGGCGTTGATTGTTTTCGATCTGGCTTAAATAGCTCATGGACAGCTGGCTGGCCTGGGCCAGGGCGGACAGCGCCATGCCCCGTTGCTGACGCAGCTGCCGCACCCGTTCGCCCGCGAAAATCTTGCCCGCCATGGCCGTCGCACCCTCACTCGATTTTACAAACTTCACAAATTAACCACCCCAGCGTCGCACGATTTCGCGTGGCATCGGCTTGAACTGGGATCAAACTGTTTGCAAACATCGCAGCTGTCAATCCAGGCGGCCCCGCCGCCATCGCCACACCCAAAAACAGCCGCCATCCGGCGCACCCATAACCGGTCAGGAGACGGGCGTTGACGCTCACGGTCATTGAAACCCTCGAAGCCAAACGCCAGGGCGCCCGCGCCGGCGGCGGTGAGAAGCGCGTCGCGGCCCAGCACGCCAAGGGCAAGCTGACGGCCCGCGAGCGGTTGGAGCTGTTGCTGGACGCCGGTTCCTTCGAGGAATGGGACATGTTCGTGGAGCACCGCTGCGCCGACTTCGGCATGGCGGAGCAGAAGGTGCCGGGCGACGGCGTGGTGACCGGCCACGGCACCATCAACGGCCGCCTGGTCTTCGTCTTCAGCCAGGACTTCACGGTCTTCGGCGGCTCCCTCTCCGAGGCGCATGCCGAGAAGATCTGCAAGATCATGGACCAGGCGATGAAGGTGGGCGCTCCCGTCATCGGCCTGAACGACAGCGGCGGCGCCCGCATCCAGGAAGGTGTGGCCAGCCTGGGCGGCTATGCCGAGGTGTTCCAGCGCAACGTCCTGGCCTCCGGCGTGGTGCCGCAGCTGTCGCTGATCATGGGCCCCTGCGCCGGCGGCGCCGTCTACAGCCCGGCCATGACCGACTTCATCTTCATGGTGAAGGACAGCAGTTACATGTTCGTCACCGGCCCGGACGTGGTGAAGACGGTGACGCATGAGGTGGTGACGGCGGAGGAGTTGGGCGGGGCCGTGACCCACACCGCCAAGTCCGGCGTGGCCGACCTCGCGTTCAACAATGATGTCGAGGCGCTGCTGCACACCCGCCGCTTCTTCGACTTCCTGCCCCTGTCCAACCGGGAACAGGCGCCGATCCGCGTGACCGCCGACCCGGTCGACCGGCCGGAACCGTCGCTGGGCACCTTGGTGCCGGCCAACCCCAACAAGCCCTACGACATGAAGGAACTGATCCTGAAGGTCGTGGACGAGGGCGATTTCTTCGAGCTGCAGCCGGATTACGCCAAAAACATCATCATCGGCTTCGGCCGGCTGAACGGGTCCACCGTGGGCTTCGTGGCCAACCAGCCGCTGGTGCTGGCCGGCTGCCTGGACATCGACAGTTCCATCAAGGCCGCCCGCTTCGTGCGCTTCTGCGACGCCTTCAACATCCCGATCTGCACCCTGGTGGACGTGCCCGGCTTCCTGCCCGGCACGGCGCAGGAATACAACGGCATCATCAAGCACGGCGCCAAGCTGCTGTTCGCCTATGCCGAGGCCACCGTGCCCAAGGTCACGCTGATCACGCGCAAGGCCTATGGCGGCGCCTATGACGTCATGGCGTCCAAGCACCTGCGCGGCGACGTCAACTATGCCTGGCCGTCGGCAGAGATCGCGGTGATGGGGCCGAAGGGCGCCGTCGAGATCATCTTCCGCGCCGACATTGGCGACGCGGCCAAGATCGACGCGCGGACGGAGGAATACCGGCAGAAGTTCGCCAACCCCTTCGTCGCGGCCTCGCGCGGGTACATCGACGACATCATCATGCCGCACAACACCCGCCGCCGCCTGATCAAGGCGTTCTCCATGCTCAAGAACAAGAAGCTGGAGAACCCCTGGAAGAAGCACGACAACCTGCCGCTCTGAGGCTGCCTCTGATGTTCTCCAAGATCCTGATCGCCAACCGGGGCGAGATCGCCTGCCGGGTCATCAAGACGGCGCGCCGCATGGGCATCAAGACCGTCGCCGTCTATTCCGAGGCCGACGCCGGCGCCTTGCACGTGCAGATGGCGGACGAGACCGTGGCCATCGGCCCGGCGCCGTCGGCCCAGAGCTATCTGGTGGCTGACCGCATCATCCAGGCCTGCCTGGAGACGGGGGCCGAGGCCGTGCATCCCGGCTATGGCTTCCTGTCGGAAAAGGCCGCGTTCTGCGAGGCCTTGAAGGCCGCCGGCATCGCCTTCATCGGCCCGGACGTCCACGCCATCGGGGCCATGGGCGACAAGATCGAGTCCAAGAAGCTGGCCAAGGCCGCCGGCGTCTCCACCGTCCCCGGTTACCTCGGCGTCATCAAGGACGATGAGGAGGCGGTGCGCATCGCCCACGACATCGGCTATCCCGTGATGATCAAGGCGTCGGCCGGCGGCGGCGGCAAGGGCATGCGCGTGGCCTGGGACGATGCCCAGACGCGCGAAGGCTTCCGCAGCGCCAGCAACGAGGCGCGCTCCAGCTTCGCCGACGACCGGGTGTTCATCGAGAAGTACGTGACCGAGCCCCGGCACATCGAAATCCAGGTCATGGCCGACGCCCATGGCAACTGCGTCTATCTGGGTGAGCGTGAATGCAGCATCCAGCGCCGCCACCAGAAGGTGATCGAGGAGGCCCCCAGCCCCTTCCTGGATGAAGCCACGCGCAAGGCCATGGGGGAGCAGGCCGTGGCCCTGGCCCAGGCGGTGCAGTACCGCAGCGCCGGCACGGTGGAGTTCATCGTCGACAAGGACCGCAACTTCTACTTCCTGGAGATGAACACCCGCCTGCAGGTGGAACATCCGGTGACGGAGATGATCACCGGCCTGGACCTGGTGGAGCTGATGATCCGCGTGGCGGCAGGTGAGAAGCTGCCGATCACCCAGGATGACGTAAAGTTGACCGGCTGGGCGCTGGAGGCCCGCGTGTACGCGGAGGAACCGACGCGCAACTTCCTACCGTCCATCGGCCGCGTCACCCGTTACCGTCCCCCGGCGGAAGGTCCCGCCGCCCAGGAGGGGGCTGTCGTCCGCGTGGATACCGGCATCCATGAGGGCGGCGAGATCAGCATGTTCTACGATCCGATGATCGCCAAGCTGATCACTTACGGCCCCGACCGCGCCACGGCCATCACCGCCATGGGCGACGCGCTGGACCGCTTCCAGATCCGCGGCGTGGGCCACAACATCAGCTTCCTCGCGGCCCTGGTGGAATCCCGCCGCTTCGGTGAGGGGCGCCTGACCACCAACTTCATCGCCGAGGAATTCCCCGACGGTTTCCACGGCCGCGAACTGCCGGCCGAGGTGCTGACCCGCCTGCTGGCCATGGCCGCCAGTATTCATCGCAGCCGGGTGGAGCGGGACGCGACCATCTCCGGCCAAATGGCCGGCCACCACCGCGTGGTGCCCGCCGCCTGGGTGGTGCGCTGCGGCCGCGACAACCATCCGGCGGAGATCGTCACCGTGGACGGCGGCCATGACGTGACGCTGGACAGCCGGACGCACGCGGTGCGCAACACCGACTGGCACCCCGGCCAATCGCTGTGGTCCGGCACCGTGGACGGCCACGCCCTGGCCGTTCAGGTGGACGGCACCGGCATAGGCTACCGCCTGTTCCACGGCGGTGCGGAGTTGGAGGTGCAGGTGCTGACCGCCCGGGCGGCGGAGTTCGCGGCCCTGATGCCCATCAAGGCCAAGCCGGACATGTCCAAGTTCCTGCTGTCGCCCATGCCGGGCCTGCTGGTCACCGTGGCGGTGGCCGTGGGCGACGAGGTCAAGGCCGGGCAGGAACTGGCGGTGGTGGAGGCCATGAAGATGGAAAACATCCTGCGCGCCGAATCCGACGGCACCGTCAAGAAGATCGCGGCCGAAAAGGGCACGTCCCTGGCCGTCGACCAGATCATCATCGAGTTCGAGTGACCATCATGAGCGACTTCCCCGAGAAGACCCTGGCCGATTGGCAGCGCTTGGCCGCCAAGGAATTCGGTGCCGACCCCGAAGGCCTGGTGCGCACCACGCCCGAGGGCATCGCGGTGAAGCCGCTCTACACCCCGGCGGATCTGGAGGGGCTGGAACTTCAGACCCTGCCCGGCTTCGCGCCCTATACGCGGGGTCCCCGGGCCACCATGTACAGCCACCGGCCGTGGACCATCCGGCAATACGCCGGCTTCTCCACGGCGGAGGAAAGCAACCGTTTCTACAAGGCCAACCTGGCGGCGGGCCAGATGGGCCTGTCGGTGGCCTTCGACCTGGCCACCCACCGCGGCTATGACAGCGACCACCCCCGCGTGGTGGGCGACGTGGGCAAGGCCGGTGTCGCCATCGACAGCGTGGAGGACATGAAGATCCTGTTCGACGGCATCCCGTTGGACAAGATGAGCGTGTCCATGACCATGAACGGCGCCGTGCTGCCGGTTCTGGCCGGCTACATCGTGGCGGCGGAGGAACAGGGTGTCAGCCAGGACAAGCTGTCCGGGACCATCCAGAACGACATCCTGAAGGAGTTCATGGTCCGCAACACCTATATCTACCCGCCCACCCCCAGCATGCGCATCGTGGCCGACATCATCGAGTACACGGCGCTGAACATGCCCAAGTTCAACTCCATCTCCATCAGCGGCTACCACATGCAGGAAGCCGGGGCGACGGCGGTGCAGGAATTGGCCTTCACCCTGGCGGACGGGTTGGAGTATGTGCGGGCGGCGGCGTCCAAGGGCCTGAAGGTCGACCAGTTCGCCCCGCGCCTGTCCTTCTTCTTCGCCATCGGCATGAACTTCTTCATGGAGGTGGCCAAGCTGCGCGCCGCCCGCCTGCTGTGGGCCAAGCTGATGAAGAAGCATTTCGACCCGCAGGATGCGCGGTCGCTGGCCCTGCGCACCCATTGCCAGACCTCGGGCGTCAGCCTGACGGAGCAGGACCCCTACAACAACGTGGTGCGCACCACCATCGAGGCCCTGGCCGCCGTGCTGGGCGGCACGCAGTCGCTGCACACCAACAGCTTTGACGAGGCGCTGGGCCTGCCCACGCCCTTCTCCGCCCGCATCGCCCGCAACACCCAGCTGATCATCGCCGAGGAAACCGGCGTGCCCCATGTGGTGGACCCGTTGGGCGGCAGCTATTATGTGGAAAGCCTGACCCACGGCCTGGCGGCCGAGGCCGAGAAGCTGATCGACCAGGTGGAGGGCATGGGCGGCATGACCAAGGCCGTGGACAGCGGCCTGCCCAAGCTGATGATCGAGGAGGCGGCGGCCCGCCGCCAGGCCCGCGTCGACCGGAGCGAGGAGGTGGTGGTCGGCGTCAACAAGTACCGGCCGCAGAACCCCGAGCGGGTCGAGGTGCTGGACATCGACAACACCGCCGTGCGCGAGGCCCAGATCGCCCGCCTGAACACCATCCGCGCCAGCCGCGACGACGCGGCGGTGAAGGTCGCGCTGGACGCCCTGTCCCAGGGCGCGGCCGACGGCACCGGCAACCTGCTGGACCTGGCCATCAAGGCCACGCGCGCCCGCGCCACGGTGGGCGAAATCTCCGACGCGCTGGAGCGGGTGTTCACCCGCCACCGCGCCGTCATCCGCTCCGTCAGCGGGGTCTACGGCTCGGCTTACGACGGCGATGAGGGCTTCAACCGCATCCGCAAGGATGTGGAGGCCTTCGCGGAGGCGGAAGGTCGCCGGCCGCGCATGCTGGTGGTGAAGATGGGCCAGGACGGCCACGACCGGGGCGCCAAGGTCATCGCCACGGCCTTCGCCGATATCGGCTTCGACGTCGACGTGGGCCCCCTGTTCCAGACGCCGGAGGAAGCGGCCCGCCAGGCGGTGGAGAACGACGTGCATGTCATCGGCGTGTCGTCGCAGGCGGCGGGGCACAAGACCCTGGTGCCGGCCCTGATCGACAGCCTGAAGGCGCAGGGTGCGGGTGACATCCTGGTGGTGTGCGGCGGCGTCATCCCGCCCCAGGACTATGACATGTTGTACCAGGCGGGGGCGGCGGCCATTTACGGCCCGGGCACCAACATCCCCACGGCCGCCGCTGAAATCCTGGAGATTTTGCAGAAGCGGCGCCCGGCGGCGGCCTGACCGGCAAGCCGCCGAGCCATGCAGCGAGGGAAATACCCTGTGCGCCCAGCGCACGGGGCTCCGCCCTGGTTTGACGTCTCCCCTGTGTTAGCATTTCCCGTTACTTCGGCTTACGGCGTGAGGGGTAGGACATCATGGGCATAGAGGCAGACCACCCGCTGCGCGGCGTGCTGATGCAGGAGTTGCACTCCCGCATGGCCATGCCGGTGAAGGCGCCGGTGGAGGTCTTCCACGCCACCTATCTCTGCACCCCGGCGGACGGGTCGGCCTGCGCCGGCCGCCTGCTGACCGTGCTGGAGGCCCTGCCCTCCTCCGACGCCGGCGCGCCGCGCTATGGCGTCATCGCCACGGCCATCGCCGGCCGGCCGGCGCAGGTGAAGTGGGAACACCATACCGAATTCCTCAGCATCAGCGTCGCCATCACCGGCACCGACGGGAATGAGACCCGCCGGGCGGTGGAAACCCTGCTGGACGGCGTGTTCGGCCCCCTGGGCGCCCAGCGCCTGGCGGCCGTCCATATCCAGGTGGAACAGGCGGAGGGACAGCCCGATCCCGGGGCGCTGGCCGCCCGCTTTCCCACCGGCAGCTGCGCCGCCGCCATTGTCAACGGCGGTGAGGCCTGGGTGGCGCTGGACTTCCACATCGATGACGACGGCTACAGCCGCGCCCTGATCCAGAACCGGGGCCTGACCGACGACCGGCTGGGCCGCCTGGTGCAGCGCATCCTGGAGATCGAAACCTACCGCGCCGCCGCCTTCCTGGCCTTCCCCCAGGCGCGCGAGACCATGGCGGTGCTGACCGACATGGAGCGCCGGCTGGAGGACACCGTCGGCCGCATCCGCGACAGCAAGACCCCGGCGGAGGACCGCGCCATCCTGGACAGCCTGACCGACTTGGCGGTCGACCTGGGCCATCTGGTGACGCGCAACCGTTGGCGCTTCGGCGCCAGCCTGGCCTATGGCGAGATCGTCAGCGAGCGTCTGGACGAACTGCGGGAGGACCGCATTCCCGGCCTGCAACGCGTGGGCCTGTTCCTGAAGCGCCGCCTGCGCCCCGGCATCCGGACGGTGGAGGCCGCCGCCCGTCTGCAGGGCGAACTGGCCGCCGGCATGGAACGCGCCCAGGCCAGCCTGCGCACGCGCGTGGATGTCGGCCTGTCCAGCCAGAGTGCGGCCCTGCTAACCTCGCTGGACCGCAATTCCAGCATGCATGTCCGCATCCAGGAGGCGGTGGAGGCCCTGTCCATCGTGGGCATCACCTATTACCTGGTGTCGCTGGTGGAAAAGGTGATGCACGGCCTGCCCGAGACGGAGGGCTGGCCTTCCACCAGCCGCATCGTGGCCATCGCCGTGCCGGTCTGCGCCGGCGTGGTCGCCATCGCCGCCCGCTGGCTGCGGCGCAACGTGCCGCATTGAGATTTATTTCGGCGGCGCGTAACAGGCCACGATGTCGGGACAATTCACCGCCTTGGGCCCGGCCACCGTGCCGGTGTTCTGTGTCTCATCCCGGCTCATGGCATCTCCCCGCGAGATGGGCGGCAACTCCGGTGGACCGAACATGGCTTTGAGGCGGGCATATTCCGCATCGTGGTAGGCCTGCTCCTCCTCCGGCGTCGGCAGCACCTGCGGGGTGACGATGATGTCACGGGGCACTTCGTCCCTTCTCAGCGCGGGCGGTGCCGCCGGGCCGGCCGCCGGGCTGGTGGCTGGATTGGCGGCCGGACTGGTGGCGGTCTGGGCCCAGGCGCCAGAAGACAGCGCGGCGACCACACCGGCAAGGATCAGCACACCAGGACGCATGGGGTCACCGCTTCAGGGTCATTCGATGACCTTGAGCGTAGTCCGCGTCCGGAACGGCCACAACCGGTACGCGCCCAGCGCAACCTAAATTCCATTTCAGCAAAATGAAGCGGACGGCGGAATGGCCCCGCCGTCCGATCCAAAGTCGGAAACGTAACGCCTTAGAAACCGGCGCCGGCGCTCTTCAGCGTCTCCAGATCGATAACGAAACGATATCGGACATCACTGGCGACGACACGCTCATAGGCTTCGTTCACCTGGTTGATGGCGATGGTTTCGATGTCGCTGACGATGCCGTGCTTGCCGCAGAAGTCCAACATCTCCTGCGTTTCCTGGATGCCGCCGATCATGGAGCCTGCCAGGCTGCGACGACCAATGACCAGCGAGAAGGCACCCACCGGCACCTCACCCTCGGGAATGCCCACGACCACCATGGTGCCGTCAACCTTCAGCAGGCCGAGGTAGGCGTTCCAGTCCATGGGCGCCGACACGGTGTTGATGATCAGGTCGAAGGTGCCAGCCAGCTTCTTGAACGTCTCCTTGTCCGAGGTGGCGTAGAAGTGGTCGGCGCCCAGGCGCTTGCCGTCGTCCTGTTTGCGCAGCGACTGGCTCAGCACCGTGACCTCGGCTCCCATGGCATGGGCCAGCTTCACACCCATGTGGCCCAGGCCACCCAGGCCGATGATGGCCACCTTCTTGCCTGGGCCGGCCTTCCAATGCACCAGCGGAGAGTAAAGGGTGATGCCGGCGCACAGCAGCGGGGCGGCGGCGTCCAGCGGCAGCTTGTCCGGAACGCGCAGCACGTAGTTCTCGTCCACCACGATGGCGCTGGAATAGCCGCCCTGGCTGAGCGTCGTGCCATCGCGCTCATACCCATTGTAGGTCGCGGTGATGCCCTGCGTGCAGTACTGCTCCAGGCCTTGGCGGCAGTATTCACAGGTGCGGCAACTGTCGACGAAGCAGCCGACGCCGACCCGGTCGCCCACCTTGAACTTGGTGACGCCGGCGCCGACCTCGGTCACCACGCCGACGATCTCATGCCCCGGCACCATGGGGAACACGCTGCCACCCCATTCGTCGCGGGCCTGGTGCACGTCGGAATGGCAGATGCCGCAGTACTTGGTCTCGATGACCACATCGTGGTCACGGGGGTCCCGGCGCTCAAAGGTGAATGGCGCCAGGGCGTCCTTGGCCTTATAGGCCGCATATCCCAAGGTCTTGATCACGTCAGCCCCTCTCTGATGGCTTGATCCTGATATGAGGCAGGGCTTCCGGTGTCCCCCCCGGTGCGGGCGATCCGCCCCCCAAACCCTACCCGCCCGATATAGGAAGTCGAGTGACTTAGTTCAACCATCCCCAAGCTGGCCGCGCGAAAAATTCGGTGACGCTGGCCATCAAGAATATCGTGACCTGAGACACGACCGACGGCGTGGATAAAAGTGCGACCAATTATCCCGCCCGGCGCGTGTAAAGAACCGAGAGCAGGATGGGGCTCAGTAATATTAGCGGTCGGTAATTGCAATGTTGCAAAATAATGAAAGTGTCGCCGATTTTGGTGACAACGATGCAATAATTTGTGTCGGCATACCGGGCAGCGCTTCAACCTGGTCGTTCAACGTGGTGCGGCAGTTGCTTTCCCATGCCCTTGGCGAGTCCGGCTTCGAGTCCGGCTACGCCAACGACCTGGCGCATTATGTCGGCATCGGGGAAAAGGCCAAGGTGCCGGTGGTGCTGAAGACCCACCATCCGGATACCATGATGCAGTTGCGCATCGCGCACGAGGACATCCCCACCATCATCACCCTGCGCGATCCACGCGACTGCGTCGCCTCGCTGATGCGGCGCTTCGACCAGCCCTTCAACGAGGCGTTCGCCTATGTGTTGCGCAGCGTGCGCCGGGTACAGTCCTGCGTCGCCCAGGGCCGGCGCACCTTGGTGTTCCGCTATGAGGACGGCTTCCACGACCAACCGGAATCCGTGGGGCGCATCGCCGACTTCATCGGCATGACGGCGCAGGACGCGGCGTTGCGCGCCATCCATGAGGGCCTGCTGACCCACACGGTGAAGCGCACGCTGGCCCAGCTGGAGGATACCGGCCGTTTCGTCGAGAATGCCGGTACGGAGGTCAACCCCAACCTCTATGATCCCGTCACCCACTGGCACAGGACGCATATCGGCGATGGCGCGGTTGGCAAGTACAGGACACTGCCGGACCGGGCGCGGGCCTTGATGGACAACGCCTTCTGGTCCTTCCTGGCCGCCTATTACCTGCCGCCTGACGCCCCGGTCCCGGCCGGGATCCCGGCTGAGGTCCCGGATGGGGCCTGAGGTCAGGCGTCGATGGTGGCGGGAACGGTGATCGCGGGAGCGGCGGCCGCCGGGGTCGTTGACGCCGCCGGCACATCGTCCTGCTGCGGCACGCGCGGCCCCCGCATCCGGGCGACCATGGCGGTCACATGCTCCGCCGCGGCCTTGGTGGTCTCGGGCGCAATGGGGTGGAAGGTCACCTTGCCGTCCTGCACCACCAGCACGGCGGCGGGAATGACGCCGCCCCCGCCCCCGCCCCCCACGGCCTCACCCCAGACGCTGCCGCCGTATACGCCGACACCGAAGGTGGTGATGTTGACGGGCACGATCAGGCCGCCGGGAATCTCCACCGGCGCGCCCAGGACCCCTTTGCCCAGGATGGTCTCGAACTCCGTCAGCAGGTCCTGGGTCAGCGTCTTGGTGGGATCGGCGAGAAAAGGATTGAGCAGCATGGCGACGAACCTCCTTGTTGCGACGCAACACTATCACGGCGGGTATCATCATGGAATAATTCCACCCAAAGAATTTACCGAACTTTCTGTAACAGATCCGTTACCGAACGCCATTTGACCGGAAAACCTACCCCGGTATCGTCATTCCGCCCGCGGCACCCGTGGGCCAAGTGGATATCGGATAAAGGGGCTAGGTTCATGGCGTGGTTCAAGGTGGGACGGGCGGGCGGCGGGTGGGCGCGCGCCGGCGCGGGCATGGGTATCGGCGTGCTGCTGGCCACGACGGCCCTGGCGCAAACGGTGCCGACCACGCCGTACCTGGCGCCCGACATCCCGGCCAAGGTCGACAGCACCATCCAGGGCGCCGACTACATCAAGCGCGACGTCATGATCCCCATGCGCGACGGCGTGAAGCTGCACACCGTCATCGTCATCCCCGTGGGTGCCAAAGGCGCGCCCATCATGCTGACGCGCACGCCCTACAACGCCACCAAGCGCGCCAAGCGGTCCACCAGCCCGCACATGCAGGCGACGCTGGCCATGGGCGACGAAAGCTTCGTGGCCGAGGGTTACATCCGCGTCTTCCAGGACATCCGGGGCAAATACGGGTCGGAGGGGGACTATGTCATGACCCGCCCCCTGCGCGGCCCCCTGAACGACAGCGAGGTCGACCACGCCACCGACGCCTACGACACCATTGACTGGCTGGTGAAGAACGTGCCGGAAAGCAACGGCAAGGTCGGCATGGTGGGTTCCTCCTATGAAGGATTCACGGTGCTGATGGCGTTGGTGAACCCGCATCCCGCCCTGAAGGCCGCCGTGCCCATGAGCCCCATGGTCGACGGCTGGAAAGGCGACGACTGGTTCCACAACGGCGCCTTCCGCCAGACCAACTTCGACTATTTCCAGCACCAGACGACGGTGAGGGGCGAAGGCAGCGACATCCCGCGCGGCATCTACGACGATTACGACGCCTTCCTGCGCGCCGGCTCCGCGAACGGCTTCGCCCGGCAATACGGGCTGGAGCAGTTGCCCTTCTGGCACAAGCTGATCGAGCACCCAGCCTATGACGCCTATTGGCAGAACCAGGCGCTGGACGTGATCCTGGGCGCCCGCGCCCCCACCGTGCCCACCATGATCGTGGCCAGCCTATGGGACCAGGAGGACATGTATGGCGCCGTCCACACCTATGAGGCGATCGAGCCCAAGGACGCCAACAACACCTTGAACTATCTGGTCCTGGGCCCCTGGCGGCACAGCGGTGTGAACTATGACGGCAGCACGCTGGGTCCGCTGAAGTTCGAGGGCGACACCGCCCTGGATTTCCGCCGCAACACCATGCTGCCCTTCCTCGATGAACACCTGAAGGACGGCGCGCCCAAGGCCGACACGCCGCCGGTGCTGGTGTTCGAAAGCGGCACCAACGTCTGGCGCCACTTGCAGAAGTGGCCGACGGCTTGCGCCACCGGCTGCGCCGCCACACCCAGGCCCCTATACCTGCAGGCCAACGGCGGCTTGGGCTTCACCGCCCCGGCCAAGGGTGGCCCGGCCTATGACGAGTACGTCTCCGACCCCGCCAAGCCCGTGCCCTACGTGCCGCGCCCGGTGCGCTTCGGCGACGGCGACGCCTGGAAGCGCTGGCTGGTCACCGACCAGCGCGCCGTGGCCGACCGCACCGACGTGCTGGTCTACACCAGCGATGTGCTGACCGCGCCGATGAAGATCAGTGGCGCGCCGGTGGTGAACCTTTACGCCTCCACCTCCGGCACCGACAGCGACTGGGTGGTGAAGCTGATCGACGTCTATCCGGACGAGGTGCCGTCGCATCCGGAGATGGGCGGTTATCAGTTGGCCGTGGGCATGGACATCTTCCGCGGCCGCTACCGCGACAGCCTGGAACACCCCTCCGCCATTCCGGCGGACAAGGTGCAGCGCTATCGGTTTGAACTGCCCAACGCCAACCACGTCTTCCTGCCGGGTCACCGCATCATGGTGCAGGTGCAGTCCAGCTGGTTCCCCCTCTACGACCGCAACCCGCAGACCTTCGTGGACAACATCTTCCTGGCCAAGCCGGGCGACTATCGCAAGGCGACGCAGCGCGTGTTCCACCAGGGCGCGCAGGCCAGCTTCATCGACCTGCCCGTCGTGCCGGCCAGCTGACGCCTAACCCCCGGGGCGGGAAGGACAAAAGGCCGGGCGGCCAACCGCCCGGCCAATTTTTTCGCCCCCCGATTGCACCGCTTCTATCCCCCGGCCCATGCCGTTAGACTTGGCGCCCGTAGAGAAAGCGCGCCACGGCGCGCAGGTGCGAGAACAGGCGGCGTCATGCGTCCATTCCCGGGGTACGCCCTGGCCACTTCGCTGAAGATCCTCGTCCTGGCGGCGGCATATCTGGGAACGGCGCGGCTAGGACTTGCCCTGGCCAGCCTGAGCGACAGCGCCAGCCCGGTGTGGCCGGCCTCGGGCCTGGCGGTGGCGGGGCTGCTGATCTTCGGCATGGGCACCTGGCCCTTCGTCCTTATCGGCGCCTTCATCGCCAATCTGCTGACACCGGGCGTGGGACTGTTGACGGCGGCCTTCATCGCCCTGGGCAACACGGGCGAGGCGATGCTGGGCGCGCTACTGTTCGCGCGCATCGACGGCATCGAGAAGGAACGCCTGCAGATCTCCCGCGCCGCCGCCCACGGGCTGGCCGCCATCGTGGCGCCGGTGTGCAGCGCCACCATCGGCATCAGCGCGCTGCTGGTGGCGGGCAACCTGTCCTGGAACGTGAACCTGGGCGCCATCTGGGTCACGTGGTGGACAGGCGACGCCTTGGGCATCCTGATCATCACCACGCTGCTGGTGGCCCTGCGCGAAGCCAAGGCCGCCGACTATCGCCCGTCCCGCCTGTGGGCCACGCTCTTCAGCGACCTGCTGCCTGTGCTGGGGCTGACGGCGGCCGCGCTGGTGCTGCCCTTCCTGCCGGTGGCGCGCACGCTGCTGGGCCCTGCGGCGGCGCTGGGCATCTTCCTGCTGTATCCCGCCATCCTGCTGGCCGCCCGCCGCTATGGCCCAGCCGCCGCCCACCTGGTGGTGCTGGCGGCGGCCGTGGCCTATGTGCTGGGTACGGCCGCCGGCCTCGGCCCCTTCATGGACGCCACGTTGAACCAGAGCCTGCTGAACATGCAGGCCATGCTGGCCACCTTCGCACTGACCGCCATCGTCTTTTCCGACATCCCCCATCAGTCGGCGCGCTTGGGCTCCACCGTCTTCCTGGTGGGCTGCCTGGTGGCCACCGGCGTCTTCATGGACCGGACGGACATCGCCCGCGCCCGCGACGAGGCCCACTTGGGCAAGATCGTGGACAGCGCCATGGCCCGCATCCATGAACGCCTGCTGGTCTATTCCAACGCGCTCGAATCCGGCGCCGCCCTGTACGCCACCGGCCTGCCCGTGGGTCGCGCCCAATGGCGGGCCTTCGCCGGCACCATCAACATCGACGGCCGCTACCCCGGCATCAACGGCATCGGCGTCATCTATCCCGTGGCGCCCGACGGGCTGGAGGCCTTCCTGGCACGCGTTCGCGCCGATGGCGCGCCCGATTTCAAGCTGCACGCCGCCTCCACCGAACCGGTGCTGGACGATTTCGCCGACGCGCTGGAATACGACGTCATCACCTACATCGAGCCGGCGGGCGTCAACGCCCCGGCCCTGGGCCTGAACGTGGCGACGGAGGCCAACCGCCGCGACGCCGCCTTCCGCGCCCGCGACACCGGCCTGCCAGCCATGACCAAGCGCATCATCCTGGTGCAGGACGCGCAGCGGCGCGCGGGTTTCCTTTACTTCATCCCCGTCTACATGCCGGGCAAGCCGCTGGATACGGTGGCGCAGCGCCGGCAGGCCCTGCGGTGCTGGATCTACGCCCCCTTCATCTCCGAGGTGTTCTTCCGCGAGGCGCTGCGGGACATGGTGGAGGAGGTGAATGTCGCGGTGTACGACGGCGGCGAGGTGCGGCCCGACGCCCTGCTGTATCGCAAGATATCCCCCGATACCCTGGGCGGCCGCCTGGCCGCGCGCCTTGGCCTGAAAGCCGCCGGGCTGGGCATGGCGGAACAGGTCAGCCGGGTGGATGAGGGGGGCACGCCCTGACGTTGGCCTGGTCGCGGGCCGCGAGCTTCGCCACCGCGGGCCAGGCGGGGGCGGCGCTGGCCGCGGCCAGCCTGGCCTTCATCGCCCTGATGCTGTCGGCGCTGACCGCCAATCTGCACCTTGTGCGCGCCCGCGCCACGGCCATCGCGGAGGGCATGACGCGGGAATTGAGCGCCATCAACACCAAGCTGATGGCCGCCGGCAAGCGCCTGACCCTGGCGACGCAGGCCGGCGGCATCGGCGTGTGGGAACTGGATCTGGCGACCCAGGAACTGGTCTGGGACGACCGCATGTTCCAGCTGTATGGCGTCGACCCCGACACCCCCCGGCCCCTGACCTTCGCCACCTGGCAGGCCCGCTGCCATGCGGATGATCTGGGCCGCGTACTGGCCGAGGTGCAGGCCGCCGTGCGCGGCGAGATACCCCTGGACACGGAATTCCGCATCCGCCTTCCCGATGGCGCCATCCGCCACATCAAGGCCAATGGCCTGGTGGAACGCGACGCGCAGGGCCAGCCCCTCAAGATCGTGGGCGTGAACTGGGACGTGACGGCGGCGCGGGAAAGCGCTCGCGCCTTGGCGGCGGAAAAGCGCCGGGCGGAAGAGGCCAATCGTGCCAAGAACGACTTCCTGGCCAATATGAGCCACGAGGTTCGCACCCCCATGAACGGCGTGGTGGGCATGGTGCAGCTGCTGCTGGACAGCACCGGCCTCAGTGCCGAGCAACGCGGCTACGCCGAGACCATCCGCGACAGTGCCGACGCCCTGCTGGGCGTCATCAACGATATCCTCGACATTTCCAAGCTTGAGGCGGGCAAGGTCGACCTGGAGAACCTGTCCTTCGACCTGGGTGACTTGGTGGAGGGGGTGGCCGCCATCCTGGCGCCCCGCGCCCGCGACAAGGGCATAGAACTGGGCGTGCTGGTGGTGGAGGAGGCGCGGCGGCATTGGCACGGCGATCCCACCCGCCTGCGCCAGCTGCTGTTGAACTTGGCCGGCAACGCCGTGAAGTTCACCGACCGCGGCTGGGTCAGTGTCGTCGTCACCTGCCTGCCCGGCACGGCACCAGGCACGCGGCGGCTGCGCTTCACCGTGCAGGATACCGGCATCGGCCTCAACGACGACCAGGCCCGGCGCCTGTTCCAGAAGTTCACCCAGGCGGACGCCAGCGTCACCCGCCGCTTCGGCGGCACCGGCCTGGGGCTGGCCATCTGCAAGCAGCTGGTGGAATTGATGGGCGGTGACATCGGTGTGGAGAGCACGCCGGGCCAGGGCTCCGTCTTCTGGTTCGAACTGCCGCTGGCGCCGGCGGAACCGGCCACGGCGCCCCTGCCCTCGCTGGAAAGCGTGCGGGGACGCCATGCCCTGGTGGTCGACGACCTGGCCATGAACCGGCTGATCCTGACCCACAACCTCAGCTTCGACCTGGGCCTGCGGGTGGATGAGGCGCCGGACGGGGAAACGGCGCTGGCGCGGTTATGGTCGGCGGCGGGCGGCGACGATCCCTATGACATCCTGCTGATCGATAACCGTATGCCGGGCCTGAACGGGCCGGAGGTGGTGGCCCGGGTGCGCGCCGACGCCCGCTTCCGGGACTTGCGCGTCATCCTGGTCAGTTCCATCGAACCGGACCAGCAGCCGGTGGACGCCCGCTATGACGCGCTGCTGGCCAAGCCGGTGCGCCGGCTGTCCCTGAACGAGGCGGTGGCCCGCGCCTTTGGCTGCCTGGTGCCTCCCTGCGCGCCCCAACCGGCGGCGGAGCCGGAGACGGCGCCGGACGGCCGGGGCCGCCGTGTGCTGGTGGTGGAGGACAATCCCACCAACCAGGCGGTGGCCAGCCTGATGCTGCGCAAGGCGGGCTACGCCGTCACGGTGGTTGAGGACGGCGCCCAGGCGGTGGCGGCCTGCGCCCGCGACCGCTACGACATCGTGCTGATGGACGTGCAGATGCCGGTGATGGACGGCATGGAGGCCACGCGGCGCATCCGGGCGGCGGAAACGGCGGAAGGCCGGGCCCGCACCCCCATCCTGGCCATGACCGCCAACGCCATGGCGGGAATGGGCGCCGACTATGCGGCCGCCGGCATGGACGGTTGCGTCTATAAGCCTTTCCGCCAGCAGCAGATGCTGCAGGTTGTCGACGCCAGGTCCAGCGGTGGGGGGGCGTCGCCATGGCGTCGGAGGCTCCCGTCCCCGCCCCCCACCGGCGCCGGTGCCGGCGGGGGCCGGAACCGACCTTCCCCTGCTGGAAGAGACCGTGCTGGGCCGGTTGCGGCCGGTGGCGGGCCCCACCGCCTTCGACCGGCTGGTGCGTGACTTTATCGGCAACGGCGCGAACCGGGTGGACAGGGTGGCGCGCCTGGCGGCCAACAATGACGCCCCCGACCTGCGGACCCTGGGCCAGCAGGCCCACGACCTTATTTCCACGGCCGGGAATTGTGGATTAAGACGACTGGAGGAAGCGGCGCGCCAGCTGCAGTCCGCCTGCGACGCTGGCGACGCCGCCCGCGCCCGCGCCCTGGGCGGGCTGATCGGCACCCTGGGGCCCCAGTCTTGGCGCGCCTTGGGACGGCATTTCCTGGAAACGGCGGACTGAGTTTTGCCGGCCACCCCTCCCGCTTCCCAGGAAACCTGCGTGCCCCTGATCGTTAACGAAAAATACACCGTTCGCGTGTTATTTATTACGCAATCATGCAGGTATTTTTCGCGGCTACAGGAATTCCATAATCGCAATGCCCACTGTGAAAGTTTCCTTTATACATCCGTTGACAGGGTATTGAGGAATAGCCGACGAGCAGTCATGTCCGTTTGGTGTGCGACCGCAGGCGGATTAGATTGTCAGCCGTATAAGACGGCGGCCTAGGCGTGATGGACAGAGTGATTGACGTGAAAGACGCGGCAGTGTTGGACAGCATCATACAGCCCCCCTCCCCCTTCCCGCAGCACTTGCAGGCACCTTTCCAGCCCCCCGGCTGACGCACCTCCAGCGGCTTGAGGCCGAAAGCATCCACATCCTGAGGGAAGTGGTGGCCGAGACGCAGAACCCGGTGATGCTCTATTCCATCGGCAAGGACAGCGCGGTGATGCTGCACCTGGCGATGAAGGCCTTCTATCCGGCCAAGCCGCCCTTTCCCTTGCTGCACGTGGACACCACCTGGAAGTTCCGCGAGATGATCGCCTTCCGCGACCAGCGGGCAGCGGATCTGGGCCTGGACCTGCTGGTGCACACCAACCCGGAAGGCCTGGCACGCGGCATCGGCCCCTTCACCCACGGCTCCGCCATCCATACCCAGGTGATGAAGACGGAAGCGCTGAAACAGGCGTTGGACCGTTACGGCTTCGATGCCGCGTTCGGCGGCGCCCGCCGCGACGAGGAGAAGAGCCGCGCCAAGGAGCGCATCTTCAGCTTCCGCAACGAGCAGCACCGCTGGGACCCCAAGAACCAGCGCCCCGAGCTTTGGCAGCTGTACAACGCGCGCAAGAACAAGGGCGAGAGCATCCGCGTTTTCCCTCTGTCCAACTGGACCGAGCTGGACATCTGGGAATACATCTACCTGGAAAACATCCCCATCGTGCCGCTGTATTTCGCCGCCGAACGCCCGGTGGTGGAGCGTGACGGCGCCCTGATCATGGTCGATGACGACCGCCTGCCCATGAAGCCCGGCGAGACGCCGCAGATGCGCCGCGTGCGCTTCCGCACCCTGGGCTGCTACCCGCTGACCGGCGCCATCGACAGCGACGCCGACAACCTGCCTGCCATCATCCGCGAGATGCTGCTGGCCCGCACGTCGGAGCGGCAGGGCCGCGTGATCGACCGGGACGGTGGCGCCTCCATGGAACAGAAGAAGCAGGAAGGGTACTTCTGATGGCCCCCGATACCCCCCTGCCCGAGACGCCGGAGCCAGGCGTGTCCGAGATCGAGCGCTACCTCGCGGCCCAGCAATCCAAGAGCCTGCTGCGCTTCATCACCTGCGGCAGCGTCGACGATGGCAAGAGCACCCTGATCGGCCGCCTGCTGTACGACAGCAAGATGCTGTTCGAGGACCAGTTGGCAACCTTGGAGGCCGACAGCCGCAAGGTGGGCACGCAGGGCGGCGACCTGGACTTTGCGCTGCTGGTCGACGGCCTGTCGGCGGAGCGGGAGCAGGGCATCACCATCGATGTCGCCTACCGCTTCTTCAACACCGACCGGCGCAAGTTCATCGTGGCCGACACGCCCGGCCATGAACAGTACACGCGCAACATGGTCACCGGCGCGTCCACCGCCGACCTCGCCATCATCCTGATCGACGCGCGCAAGGGCGTGCTGCCCCAGACGCGGCGGCACAGCTTCCTGGTGTCCCTGCTGGGCATCCGCAAGATCGTGCTGGCGGTCAACAAGATGGACCTGATGGGCTATGACCAGGCCGTCTTCGACCGTGTGGTCGCGGAATACCGCGCCTTCGCCCGGCAACTGGACCTGACCGACATCCAGGCCATTCCGCTGTCGGCCCTCAAGGGCGACAACGTCACCACCCTGACGGACGCCATGCCCTGGTACCAGGGGCCCACGCTGATCGGGCATCTGGAGGCGGTCGAGGTCGCCGACGTCCGCGCCAGCCAGCCCTTCCGCCTGCCGGTGCAATGGGTGAACCGCCCCAACCTGGACTTCCGCGGCTATGCCGGCACCATCGCCGCCGGCACCGTGCGCCCGGGCGACAGGGTGCGGGTCCTGCCCTCCTGCCAGGAAAGCCGGGTGGCGCGCATCGTCACCCACGATGGCGACCTGCCCCTGGCCGTCGCCGGCCAGTCCGTCACCCTCACCCTGACGGATGAGATCGACATCAGCCGCGGCGACATCATCTCCACCCTGGATGAGGCCGCCGAAACCGCCGACCAGATGGAGGCGACGCTGGTGTGGATGTCGGAAGCGCCGCTGTTGCCCGGCCGCCCCTACATCCTGAAGCTGGGCGCCAAGTCGGTGCCGGCCACGGTGGCGACGCTGAAGCACAAGATCAACGTCAACACCCTGGAACAGCTGGCGACCAAGACGCTCAGCCTGAACGAGGTGGGCCTGGCGACCTTGAGCCTGGACCAGGCCATCGCCTTCGATGTGTATCGCAACAGCCGCGACACCGGCGGCTTCATCCTCATCGACCGCCTGACCAACGAGACGGTGGCCGCCGGCTTGATCCGTTCCGCCATCGTGCGCACCGTGCCCTGGCAGGTGCTGGATGTGGACAAGCGCGCCCGGTCGCAGATGAAGGGCCAGCGTCCGCGCGTGCTGTGGTTCACCGGCCTGTCCGGCGCCGGCAAGTCCACCATCGCCAACCTGGTGGAAAAGAAGCTGCACGCCCATGGCCGCCACACCATGCTGCTGGACGGCGACAATGTCCGCCACGGCCTGAACCGCGACCTGGGCTTCACCGACGCCGACCGGGTGGAAAACATCCGCCGCGTGGCCGAGGTGTCCAAGCTGATGGTCGAGGCGGGCCTGATCGTCCTGGTCTCCTTCATCTCCCCTTACCGGGCGGAGCGGCGCATGGCCCGCGAGCTGCTGGGCCCGGGCGAGTTCCTGGAGGTGTTCGTGGACACCCCCCTGGCGGTGGCCGAGGGACGCGACGTGAAGGGCCTGTACGCCAAGGCCCGCGCCGGCAAGATCCCGAACTTCACCGGCATCGACAGCCCCTATGAGCCGCCGGAGTCACCCGACGTGCGCATCGACACCCAGGCCATGACCGCCGAGCAGGCGGCCAACCACATCTTCACGCTGCTGTCCCGCTTCGATGAGGATGCCGACCTGGTGGACGGCGCCGCCATCTGAACCGTAACTGGCCTCGGATGTATGCGTGAGGCGTCGTCTTGACAGACGATGCCCCGCGCCGAGGTGTTTTACTGGCACGACACATTGACTGTATTGCTCCACAATGTGCCTGTTAGGTCGGATCTATTAGTCCTCTCGTCGTTTGCTGAAAAATGAAGGACTCCTGGATTGCACGGGATCTGTACCGGATAGTTTATGGCCCCGGAGTTATTAGACGTTGTTGTATAGAAAATGTTGTGGAATGCGTCATCAGCCACACGAATGTGGACTGTTTTATTTGGCAAGAAACCTTGTCCGGTGACGCCGAATGTTTTATTTTGAGCCACGCTGACTGATATTACCGGAGCGCTCGCCGCAGGCACCGGCGAAGGAGATGGAGGTGCCGAACCGGTGGCAATAGGATGTGTTTGAGCGCCGGTCGAGGGACTCCACCATATGGATCCCCTTTGGAAGTCCTGCCTCCGGATGGGAGAACCGTTATATTCCTGATATTCGGGGCCGGTTGGATATCCGAAGGGGCCACGTTCCCAGCCTGTTTCCGCCCATTTCAGCCGGATGGCGCCATAAATAGGCACAGGTCCGGTCTGTGGCGTCCAATAAATTGAAGACTCCCATTTCTCGGGCGTATTTATCAGGCGAAAATGATTAAAGCGGCCGACGCCGTCGGGGGTCGCCAACTCATCCGTAATGGGATAGCCAAACCGTTCCCAACCCAATTCGGCCCATTTAGCCCGTATTGCGCCGTAAATGACATAGGCGCCAGTCTCGCCGGTCCAATAAATTGATGTTTCAGGTTTTCCTGGCAGATTCACCTGCCGAAAATGATTGTACCGGCCCTTTCCATCGGGCGTTCCCGTTTCGTCAGTAATAGGAAACCCGAAATCCTCAAAGTTAAATTGGGCCCACTTTTCCCCAATTTTCCCCCACACACCATGAACGCCGGTTTCTGGATGTGAATAGATGAATCCGTAGGCGAAGCGCGCGAATTGTCCTCCGAATTGAGCACTGCCTTCGTCCGACCGTAGGCCACCCAAGACGCCCCCCTCACCGCCGAGGGCCTTCCACTTGTCCATGATGGCGCCAGAAACTGCGAATGCATAGGCTGTGGATGCGAGCAGAAGGAGCACGGCAAGGATGGAAAGGCAACGCCAGTGGATCAAGCCGACGATTTGACCTCGCTTCCTCTGGATTAAGTCATCTTCGTTCAAGGATCGGTTATGCTGCTTGAGTGGCCCGCACATTGTATTCGGACCGGAAGAGATATTTTTCATAATTCCACTCCCTATAAGAATGAAATGGAGATCAGCCCCAGATTCAGGCGACATTCAAAGTATAATTAACGGTAAGTTAATGGCGGTTATTGGCGAAAACGCCGAAGGCATTTAATCAATAAACGTGATTCTTTTCCTGGGCAATCACCATCCGGTAATTATTGGCAAGATCTATTCTAGAGAGGTATACATTGGCGGAGATTGGTTTTTATCCTGTACATGTAGTGAGGCTTTGCAATTTCTATTACGTCCAATGAGGTATCAATTTCGCCTGGCAATGGCCCCCCAGCCCCATCTAAAAGATTACCGCGTACGCCGCCCCCGACCTTCATCCACAGGCTAGGCTGGCCCTTGGCCGTCGCCATGGCCTTTGTCACGCTGGTGGGCGCGCGCAGAACACCCTGTACGGCTCCGTTGCGTGGACGCGCGGTTCCATGGACCGCGTCGGCCTTGGCCCTCGCCTTGAGGACCTTTCAGATCAACCATTTGTGGTGTGACATTGTCGCCCGCGTTATGATGCCGCCGGGGAAGTGCCAGTTGGGATGACACCAGTCGGGGGACGAAGGTGCAGCGGGACAAAGCGGAGCTTTTGCGATCCATCGCCATTGACCGGACGGCACCGCCGCCGGCGCGGCGTGGGGGTGGGACGCGCGGGCTGGTTGCGGGCCTGGGCGCCGGTGCCGCCGTCGTGGCGGTCGCCGTGGGGGTGGCCTGGTCCGCCGGACTGCTCAACCGCGGCGGCGATCCAGCGTCCGCCACGGCGCCTGCCAAGCCCGCGCCGGCCGCCTCCACCAATCCGGCCCAGCCAGCGCCCGCCGTCCCGGTATCGGAAGTGCGCGGCGGCAACCTCGTCGGTTCCGGTTACGTCGTGGCCCGGCGTGTGGCCACGGTGTCCGCCGATGTCACCGGCAGGGTACGCGAGGTCCTGGTGCAGGAAGGCATGCTGGTGCAGAAGGGCCAGGTGCTGGCCACGCTGGACGACGTGCTGGCCCGCAGCGACCTGGACTTGGCACGGGCCCGCCAGGCCTCGGCCGAGGCCGCCGTGGTGGCCAACCAGGCGGACCTGGTGGACGCGGAAAAGACGCTGGAACGCACGCGCGCCCTGACCGGCCGCCAGTTCTCCAGCGAGGCCGACCTGATCAAGGCGGACGCCCGCGCCGCCTCGCTGCGCGCCCAGCTGGTGAAGTCCAAGGCCGACGTGAACGCCGCCCGCGCCACCGTCGCCTATGACGCGGAGATGGTGGACCGCTATCAGGTCCGCGCCCCGTTCACCGGCATGGTCACGGAAAAGAACGCCCAACCGGGCGAAATCATCTCCCCCATGTCGTCCGGCGGGTTCACCCGCACGGGCATCTGCACCCTGGTGGACATGGACAGTCTGGAATTCGAGGTTGAGGTGAACGAGGCCAACATCGCCCGCGTCCGCCCCGGCCAGAAGGTGGAGGCGACGCTGGACGCCTACCCGGACTGGAAGGTGCCGGCCTCGGTCCTGGCCATCATCCCCACCGCCAGCCGGGAAAAGGCCACCATCAAGGTGCGCGTGACCATCGCGGTCAAGGATCCCCGCATCCTGCCCAACATGGCGGCCAAGGTGACCTTCCTGAACGACAAGGCCTGAACGACGGCAGGGGCGCCTGATCCGGCACGCCCAGCCGTCCCTACATCCCCATCGTCCCACGACCACAATCGGGAGCCTGAGGCCATGACGGGCCAGACGCTGATTCACCTGCAGGATGTTTCCAAGCGGTTCGTGAAGGGCAAGGACACCATCACCATCTTCGACCATCTGGGCCTCAGCATCCCCGCCGGCGATTTCGTGGCGGTGATGGGGCCCAGCGGCTCGGGCAAGACCACGCTGCTGAACCTGCTGGGCGGCATCGACCAGCCGACGGAGGGCAGCATCACCTTCGACGGCGGCCGCGTGGACACCCTGACGGAGGGGCAACTGGCTCGCTGGCGTGCCCACAACGTCGGGTTCATCTTCCAGTTCTACAACCTGATGCCCACCCTGTCGGCGGCCCGGAACGTGGAGTTGCCCCTGCTGCTCACCTCCTTCGGACGGGCGGAGCGCAGGCGGCGGGTGGAGGCGGCGCTCAGCCTGGTCGGTCTGGCGGAACGGGCGAACCATTACCCGCGCGAAATGTCGGGCGGCCAGCAGCAGCGCGTGGCCATCGCCCGCGCCCTGATCTCCGACCCCAAGCTGCTGCTGTGCGACGAGCCCACGGGCGACCTGGACCGCACCACGGCGGATGAGATCCTGGCCATGCTGCGGCTGCTGAACCAGGAGATGGGCAAGACCATCGTCATGGTCACCCACGATCCGGAGGCTGCCAAGTACGCCCGCCGCACCCTGCACCTGGACAAGGGCCGCTTCACCGAGCGGGAGCTGGTGGCATGAGCGACTTCTACCTGCTCTGGCGCAACCTGTTCCGTCGCAAGCTGCGCACCTTCCTGATGATGCTGGCCATCTTCGTGGCCTTCGTCATCTATGGCGTGCTGGGCAGCATCCACTACGCCTTCGAGCACGGCGTGGACTCCTCGGCGGACAACCGGCTGGTGGTGGTCAACAAGATCACCTTCATCCAGCCCCTGCCCTATGCCTACGTCGGCAAGATCGCGGCCATCAAGGGTGTGAAGAACATCACGTTCGCCAACTGGTTCGGCGGCTATTACCAGGATGCGCGCAACCAGATCGGCACCTTCGCCGTCGATCCGGAAAGCTATTTGCGGATCTATCGCGACGACCTGCGCATCGATCCAGCCGCGCGCGACGCCTTCATCCATGACCGCACCAGCATGGTGGTGGGTGAGGCCATCGCCACGAAGTACGGCTGGAAGGTGGGGGACCGCATCCCCATCAATTCCAACATCTTCACCAACAAGGCGGACGGCAGCCACACCTGGGAGCTGACCGTGGCTGGCATCGCCTACGCGGCAAAGGAATCCTTCAACACCAGCTTCATCATCTTCCAGTACGAGAACTTCAATGAAAGCAAGACGTTCGGCAAGGACACGGTGGGCTGGATCACGCTGGAGACGGACAGCGCCGCGGTGAATGACCAGGTGGCCGCCACCATCGACGAGATGTTCGCCAACTCCACCTCCGAAACCGACACCCAGTCGGAAAAAGCGTTCGGCAAGGCCTTCCTGGCCCAGCTGGGCAACATCGCCCTGATCATCACCCTGGTGGTGGGGGCGGCCTTCGCCACCATCCTGATGATCGTCGGCAACACCATGGTGATGGCCGTGCGTGAGCGCACCAAGGAGATCGCCGTGCTGAAGACCCTGGGCTTCCCCTCCTGGCGCATCTGGCGGCAGGTGCTGGGGGAATCCGTGCTGCTGTCCTTGCTGGGCGGCGTGCCGGGCCTGGCCGTGGCCGGCTTGCTGGTGATGGTGCTGTCCAAGGCCGCGTCCGGCGCCATTCCGGGACTGGCGCTGACCCTGCCGGTCGCCGGCCTGGGTGTCGCCTTCATGCTGCTTCTGGGGGTGGTCACCGGCTTCCTGCCGGCCTGGAACGCGCTGCGCCTGAACATCGTCACCGCCCTTGGGCGCCTGTGACCCGCCAGGTCGCAAGAAAACCCGGGCCGTAAGGAAACAACCTCATGCGCGTGTTCAACGAGATCGCGGTGGTCACCACCATCTGCATCAAAAGCATCCCGCAGCGCTTCTGGGCCTCCTTCTCCACGGTGGTGGCGGTGGGACTGGTGGTGACGGTGCTGCTGGCCTTCCTGGCCATGGCGGCCGGCTTCCAGCAGACCTTGCGCGGCACGGGCACCAAGGACATGGCCATCCTGATGCGGGCGGGCGCCCAGGCCGAGCTGAACAGCGGCGTCACCCGCGACCAGGCCCGCCTGATCGAGGAGGCGCCGGGCGTCATGAAGGATCCGGACGGCAAGCCCCTGGTGTCGCCGGAGCTGTATGTCATCGTGGACGGCGTCAAGAAGACGGCGGTGCCCGCCGACGGCAACCTCAAGAAGGCGCCTCGCTCCAACCTCACCCTGCGGGGCCTCAGCCAGGCCGGCATCGCCGTGCGGCCGGGATTGAAGATCGTGGAAGGGCGCCCCTTCAAGCCTGGCACCAACGAATTGCTGGTGGGCCGCGCCCTGCAGAAGGACTTCGTCGGACTGAACGTGGGGGACACCGTCAAGCTGGGCAACAGCAGCTGGCTGGTGGTCGGCGCCTTCGAACTGGGCGGCAGCGTCTTTGAATCCGAACTATGGGCCGACACGCCCGAGGTGCAGGACCTGTTCCACCGCCAGAACGTCTTCCAGTCCATCCGCGTGCGCCTCACGGGGCCCGACGCGTTGAAGGCCCTGTCCGACTACGCCACCAACGACCCGCAGCTGAAGCTGGATGTGACGACGGAGGCCGACTATTACGCCCAGCAGGCTAGCCGCACCTCGGACCTGATACAGAAGCTGGGTTGGCCATTGGCCATCGCCATGGCCTTCGGCGCCCTGGCCGGCGCCCTGAACACCATGTACAGCTCGGTTGCGGCGCGCGCGCAGGAGATCGCGACCCTGCGCTGCATTGGCTTCAGCGGCACCTCCTCCTTCATCGGGACCCTGCTGGAAAGCCTGGTGCTGGCCCTGGTGGGCGGCATCGTCGGCACGCTGGTCACCTGGGTGCTGTTCGACGGGCTGACTGGCTCCACCCTATCGGGCGCCAGCTTCTCCCAGATCGTCTTCACCTTCCACCTGACGCCGGCGGTCGCCCTGCAGGGCCTCATCTTGGCCCTGGTGGTGGGCTTGGTCGGCGGTGTGTTCCCCGCCTGGCGCGCGGCGCGCATTCCCATCGTGGAGGCCTACGGCACGCCCTGAGCCGCCGCCTGGAACACCGGGTGGAACCTGCGGGGCACCCTGTGGCGGGCTTCAAAATATTTTTACCTTTTTGCCCTAAACACGGGACTCAGGACTGGCGACCGCCGCCCTGCCCCCATGGCCTGCCCCTTGCATCATTGAAAGGGTGCCGCCCCCAAGGGGGGCCTGGACCGGCATTTGTTGCCGGGTTGCTGGTCCCAAATGAGTATGGGATACTTGTTGGTCGGCATTTTCGGCATACGTCCCGGGCCTGAAACCCCTTTTGGGGTACGCTGGAAGGGGTAGCCGACGATGCGGGACCGCCCCATCGGGGCGGTTGGAATTGAGAAGGTCCGGCGATGCGGCCCGGTATGGGGCGCACCGCCGGTGAAGGTAGAGGGCGGTATCGGTACCGTCCCGTCCGTCGGGACCCTTCCCCCTGGGGCAGGACCTGCCGGACGGCGTCGCGGACCCGCCGCCTGGAAACGAGTTAGCCAGGGATCACGTGATCTGATGAAGCCTTCGGCCGGATATACCAACCGTCCCGCGTCGGACAACCCCCGCGATATCGAAGCCTGGGGCCTGACGGAAGCCGCCCGCCGGCTGATGCTGGCGGCGCAGACGCCCGAGAATCCTGAGCCCCTGCGCCAGGCGCTGTCACTGAACCAGCGCCTGTGGACCATCTTCCAGTCGTCGATGGCGGAGCCGGACTGCCCCCTGCCCAAGGATCTGCGCGAGAAGATCCTCGTGTTGTCCCTGATCGTCGACCGCCAGACCTTCGAGCGGCTGGGCGACCTGGATGTCACCAAGCTGCACTCGCTGATCGACATCAACCGCAATATCGCCGCCGGCCTGTCGCAGCGCCCCGCCGACACGACCGCGGCCGCCCCTGCGCCCACGCCTGCCGGCATGGCCCCGCGCGCGCCCTTGATGGCGCCGCCGGCAGCCGCCCCTGCGGCGCAACGTCCTGGCATGGCCCCGGGCGTGGCCGCGGGTGGTGTGGGCAAGTTCAACATATCGATCTAAACGAACGGCGGCGCCAAAACGGGCGCTGAAAATGAGACGCTTCGAAGGTTATCATCGTAAATACCTTGCATTTTATGCTTTCATTCCGCAGACTATCGCAAGGTAGTTAGGACCACCCTTTCCCGCGTGGATGCGGGAACCGGCAATGGGGATCGTTCCCGTGAGCAACGTCGCATCAACCTCGGCCGGCGCCAGCACGAACGCCTCGGTGTTCGCGCAGTTGGCGCAAATCCAGTCGCAGTTGGCGGCCCAGAATGATGCCATCGCCGCCCAGGGCTCGGCCCAAACCTCCAACGCCATCGGCACGCCGCAGGACTTCACCAAGTCGGTGTCGAAGTCGCAATACAACACCGTAGCCTCTGCCACCGACATCGGAACGGTGACCAAGGGTCAAACGCGCGTGAACGCCTTCGGCAGCCTCGCCGCCGGGGATCAGGCCGATTACCTCAGTTTCAAGCTCGCCCGCCAGGGCGCCATCAACCTTGGTCAACTGAACCTGGATCAGACACGGGTCCAGGTCATGACCAAGACCGGCGTCGTCTTGGCGGATAGTGACAGCAAATCCGGCAAGGCGTATGACGCCTACAACGCCATGGTCAACGGGCAGCAGTCCCTGGACTCTGGCACCTATGTGCTGAAGATATCGCGCGCCACGGGCGTCAAGCTGACCCAGAAGGTGAACTACGGTGTCCAGGTCGCTGCGGGCGACTATTCCAAGGACTACACCACGACGATCAAGGCCGCGTCCTCCACCGCGGCGATCTCCTCTAGCGCCGCCGCGATCTCTGGCGCACTGAGCGACCAGATCACCACCATGAAGAATTGGACCATCGGCCAAACGGGCACGCAGAAGCTGATGGGCAGCATGATGGATCTGTTTGCCTGAACAGGCCTTTCCGCCTGCAGGAACGCCAAGAAGCCGGCCATCACCGATGGCCGGCTTTTTAATTTGGAATTCCTGGCAAAGGTGTGATGATAAACACACCCTAAGGGTTGCAATCGGCACACCCTGGGCAAGGATTTTATCATAGCGGCGGGAGGTTGGTATGAAGACGATGACCGGCGTGCTGGCGGTGACCTTTATCATTTTGGCGGGCGCCGCCTCCGCCGCGGCGACCACGGGTGCCGCCACTCCCTACTGGAGCCCCGGTGGGGGCCTCGCCGCCGTCAACCCGGTTTTCAGTTATGACGCCTCCACGCCTTACGGTCATCCGCAGATCGTGGAGCCCAAGGGCATGACCGCCGCGACCAAGGCGCGCCTGACCAATGTGGCTCAGCGGGTGGACAGCCTGATCGATCAGCACAAGTGCGCCGACGCTGCCGCGCTCGCCAAGAATGAGGGCGGTGCCGTCATGGCGGACATGGCGACCAAGATCTGTGCCCTGCGGTACAGCGACGCCAAGTAAGACCGCTCCTTTCCGACGAACGGCCAGCGACACCATCGCTGGCCGTTCGCGTTTCAAGCGATCAGCGCCAGAGGCTGGGCGGCGGCGGCCTGGGCGGCTTGCACAATGCTGGCGTCCAGCGCGCCCTGGCTTTTCCGGTAGGCGGCGGCCCCCTGCCGAATGGTGACGCCGCCGGCCCCCACCCGTCCCGCCTCCGCACCGGCTGAACGGCCGGAATCCGAAGCGCCACCGCTGGCAGCCGCGTCGCCATTGGCCGTCCCGCTATTGGGCGTGCCGCCATCGGCTTGCGTTTTCTGCTTAGCCTCCTCCCCTTGGGCGGCGACAATGCCGGCCTGCGCCTGGGCAGCCACGGCGCGGTCCTGACCGGAGGGATCAGCCGGCGCCAAAGCGGCGCGGCGCACCGTTTCCAGCTTGGTGATGGTTGCTTGGGGGTCGCCTTGGATCGAGCCGATGTCGATGGCGACCTCACCCGCCGTGGCATAGTGCTGCCCATCGGGGCCGGTGGTGAAGGTGAAGGACTCCGATCCCGCGTAGGGGCCACCCGCCGCCTTGTGCGCGGCCTCATGCGCCCGCACCGCCCGATCCACGGCCTTGAGCTTGTCGACCTGCTGCTGCTGGGCATCGCTCAGCTTGGTGCCGTCGCTGACCGTGCCGTTGCCGGCCGCCTTGGCGCCACCGGACTGCTTGGCCTGAACCTGGCCCCGAACACTGTAAGGATTGGGCGCCTGGGCGGATGCCGCGCCGCCGGCGGCAACCGTCCCCTGGCCCGCCGCGACGATGGCAGGGGTTGGGCCCGTCAGGGCGCGCGCCCAAACGGGCGACGCGGAAATGGCGCCAAGGGCGGACATGCCAAAGCGGTCGCATTGGTCTTAATAATGCAAATACTTCAGCACCAAGCGCCCGCCCACGCAAGACAAAGCCGCCCGCATCCTGGCGAGGATACGGACGGCTTCGCCCTAAACGCTTGATCCGGCGGCCCTTCAGGTCCTGGACAGCGGCAATCCGCCACGCCCGGGCCGTCAGGACGCTACGCCTTACCGCTTCAGGTTGATGGTGTCCTGCAGCAGGTCGTCGGCGGTGGTGATGACCTTGGTGTTCGCGGTGTAGGACCGCTGCGCCACGATCAGCTGGGTGAATTCCGACGCGATGTCGACGTTGGAGCCTTCCAGGCTGCTGGAGGCGATGTCGCCGGCACCGTTCACGCCCGTGTCGTTGAAGCGGGCCTTGCCGCTGTCCACGGTCTCGGTGAAGACGTTGCCGGTGGAGCGCGACAGGGCGTCCGGGTTGTTGAACAGCACGATCGGAACCTTGGCGATGGTGCGCTGGCGGCCGTTGTCGTAGTTGGCCAGCACGGTGCCGTCGGCGTTGATCTGCACATCCTTGAAGGTACCCGCCGGGCTGCCGTCCTGCACCTTGGAGGTGACGTTGATGTTGGTGCCGTCGAACTGGGTCAGGCCGGAGGACTGGCCGAAATTGCCCAGGTTCAGGGTGAAGTGCTGCAGGCCGTAGCCAAAGTCGACGTCAAAGCCGACGGTGGCGGCGGACCCGTTGCCCTGGTCGGCGGTCACCGTGGCGTTGCCGCTACCGACCGCGGTGGAGTCCATGTGGCTGAGGGTGCCAGCCGCCGCCTGGGTGCCATCGGCCAGGGTTCCACCAAAGCTCAAGTTGATGTGACCCGGCGTCTTGCCGGCGATGACCGGCGCCACGGTCGTGAAGAAGCTGTCACTGTCGGTGTTGCCGGTCAGGGTGATGGTGCCGCCGGATGACAGCGCCTGCACGCCCAAGCCCTGTTGCGACGCCTGGGTGTTGATCAGCGCCGCGATCTTGCCGCTGATGTCGCTCAGGCTGGCTTCGGTACCGTCCGTCTTATACGTGACGTTGATGGCCTTGCCCGGCGGTGTCACCTGGGTCGTCGACAGGGTCGCGCCGAGATCCTTGCTGATCAGGTTCAGCGACGTACCCGTGGGCGGGTTGGCGGGATCCAGGGTGAAGTTCGACCCCGAGTCACCGGCGATCTGGCTCGCCAATTCCGCGACCACCGACTGCAAATCAGGAGTTTGGGTGATGTTGGCCGCGGTGATCTGGTAGTTGTAGGTGGTCGATCCCAAGGTGACCGTATACAACTGCCCAATCGAGGTAGGCGTGGTCGCGGTGATGCTGGGGTTGCCGTTCGTGAAGTCATACGCATACGTGGTCTGCTGCGTAGGATCAGGCGCCGGTGTTCCCGCTGGCGTGCTGGTCGTCACCGTGGCCGTCTGCGCCAGCGGCGGCGCAATCGTGTAGGTATAGGTGGTTCCCACGTCGCCAGGCTGACCGGTGATGGTCAGTTTCTCAGTCTCTTTACTGCCTGTGTGGTTGGCAATATATGTCGACGAGTTGGCGGTATTGAGCAGGTTGGGCGAATCCGTCGCCGTCATGGCGAGGGTGACCGGACCACTGTTGGAGCTGGTGAGGGTCAACGTGCCGCCGCTGGCCGCGGCCGCCACATTCCCTTTGAGGGACGGGCTGGTGCTGGTGTCATTGTTGATCAGATAAGCCAGCTTGGACATCACGTTGCTCAAATTGTTCAACGTTCCGATGTTCTGCGGCGTGATCGTCACGGACACCGTGACGGGGCCAATTGGGTTACCTGTGTTGTCCGTACCGGTGACGGTAGCCGTGTAGACGTCGTCGATGTTGGTACTGTCACCCACCGCCGTCTGGGACACGATGCCCTTGACGTTGGTGGCGACGTTACCCGATACGATGGTCGACATCGTGCCAATCGTGTGGTTGGTGATGGCACCCTTGGAAACGCTGGGCACGGCGCTGAACGACGTACCGGCTGTGCGGGAGGTCAAGCGCAAGGCGCCCGTCGGACTGACCGTGGCGGTGACGCCGCTGGACGTGTCGGAACCGTTGATCTTGTCGGCCAGCGACTGGGCGACGTCCTTCATGGAGCTGAACGACGAGGCGTTGCCGCTGGTGAGGGTCGTGCTGTAGGTCGTGCCATTCACGACGACGGAATAGACGTCACCGATGTTGAAACCCGTCAGCGGCGACACGGCGGCCGTCGAGAAGGAGACGTCCTGCACCTGGCCGCGGTCCAACGTATTCGCCGTAAGGCTGGATTCGCTGCTGGTGGCGGGGAAGCCGGTAGACAGTAGCCCCTCAACCGGCATAGCCGAGGCCGTGCCCTGCGAGCCATCGGCGGTGATGCCCAGTTGCCAGGTGCCAGCGGTGGCGCCCTGGCGCCAGGTCAGGTTGACGTTGTGGGCGGTGCCGGCGGCGTCATAGACCTGCACTTGGGTGGGCGTGATGGAACCGCTGGGGTCGGTCGGCAGGTTGGCCTTGACGTCGATCTCCTTGGTCGGCACTGGGCTGTCGATGTCCGACGTCACCTGCACCGGGGTGGCGGAGGTGTCGAACAGGCCCGTGGTGCTGTTGTAGGCGAAGCCGTTCAGGGCGAAGCCGGAGTTGTTGACCAGGGTGCGCGTGCTATCCAGGGCGAAGCTGCCGTCGCGGGTGTAGTAGCGCTCACCCGACGTTGTCGTCTGCCCGTTCACCGTCGTCAGCTTGCTGACGCTGAAGAAGCCGTTGCCGCGGATGGCGATGTTGGTGGGGGTGTCCGACGACGACACCGTGCCCGACACGCTGTTCACGTAGTCGGGACGGGCCTGCACGCCGCCGGCCTGGTACTGGGTGTTGCTGGCCGAAATGACCAGGGACTCGAACGATGTGTCGATGCGCTTGAAGCCCGTCGTCTGGGCGTTCGCGATGTTGTCGGAAATGTTGCTGAGCGCGGTGGACTGCGCCTGCAAGCCGGAAATACCGACGGACATCGAGCCGAAAATGCTCATGGTGCTGGCTCCCAGAAAAGAGCGGTTGCGTATCTGGACCGCAAGGAAAGCAAGATGGATGCCAGTTTGCGAAGATTGGCGTGGCACCCACCATTTCCCCCCAGCAGGGGGTGCCCGTCCCTGGGTCACATTCAATAAATTATTGTTATTGCTTGCCATTCTTGAAAAATGGCCCCGTCCCTGCCATCACGCCGCGCGTCGGACCACTTGGCAGGATGTGCCGCGGCAGCGGGGCACCGGGGCGTTTTTTCCTACCGGCTACTCCAACCCGGCCGTTTCTTCCCGGTAGGCTTCGACTCGGTCCCGGGCCGGCAGAGCGGCCCCCAAAAGCAAGGAAGGCCAGGCTGGTCTTCCCCCTTTTGGGGAGACCGGCCCGGCCTCTTCCTGGTCCGTTCCTGTGGGTCCCTTTTGGACCCCGACGCGTCGGAGAACGTCTGTCGGATCAGGCGCCCTGCTTCACCGAGAACTCGCCGGAGCGCACGCTCTCAGCCAGGATTTCCAGGTATTCGGCGGTGGTCGTCTTGCCGTACTTGGCCAGGATGCCGTAGACGGAAGCCATCACGGACATGGTGCCGATGGTGTCATAGGGCACGCCTTCGCTGGCGGCGTTCACCCAGTAGGCGTTGAATTGGTCGAACAAGCGGGCGCGTTGGGCCTCGTCGTTCACCGGGGCGGCGGCGACGGTGGCGGCGGCGAAGGCTTCGGCAGGCGTGTAGGCGTTCATGGCTAGGTCTCCTCAGCTCAGGAAGTTGACAAGGGAAAGGGATGCGATTTTGCCGGCGACGGTGTAGGCGCCCTGCTGCTGGTTCAGGGCCGCTTGCAATTGTGCGGCCACCGTCGTGGGGTCGACGTTCTGGATGTCGGCGATCTGGTTTTCGATATCGGCCATGGCGTTCTTGTGGTTGGTGGCCGCCGTGCCCAGGACGCTCTGCGCGTTCACGGTGCTGGCGTCCAACTGCCGGATCTGGCCCTGGGCCGACACGATGCTGGAGCGGGCGTTGCTCATCAGGGTCGTGTAGTTGCCCGGATTGTTCACCGCGGCCAGCATCTGTTTGATGCCGATGATCAGATTTTGGATCGCCGGATCATTGGAACTGATGCCGTAGGTAACGCTGGTGCTGTCATCCACGTTCAGCGAGCTGCTGGCGAAGGCGGCCGGATTTTGGACCCCTGATTGGAATTGGCTGTCATAGGGCGCCAGGTTGGGTGGGGTGGTGGTCGTGGTGCCAAACGAACCGGGTGCTTGGTATGGCGCCAGCGTCACCGCCGTCATCTGGTTCTGGTTGCTGTTGTTCTGCACCGTCGAGGTGGTGGCGAAGCGTTGCGACCCCATGCCGGTCAGGGTCACCTGCGCTGAACCCGGAGGGTTGAGGGTGACGGTGGCGTCGGCGGAACGTTGCGGGTCGGCATTGATCTGCGCCGCCAACTTGGCCGCCACGTACCCCATCGCGTCGCCGGCGGCCACCGGCGGACTGGCCGAAGGCAAGCCCGTGGTCTTCATGGCCACCAAGTCGGCGGAGGTCATGACATAGGTGTAGGCGGTGGGGTTGTTGACCTTGTCATAGCTGATGTTGTTGGCCGGATTGGCATCATCGCTGGTGACGTTGACGGTGTTGCGGTTTCCCATGTTGATGGTGAAAACGTCCCCCACGTCCACGCTGGTGCCGTTCAGATTGATGTTGTCGATCTGCGGCACCGCGGCTGTGGGCGGGACGGCGGTGGGGTCGGCGGCGACCGCCAGCTGCGAGGTGTACTGGGAATAGACGTTGTCCAGGTCGGTATGGCTGGTGTAGCTGGGATAGCCCAGCAGCGTCGGATCGCCGCCCGGCGTGGATGTGTTCTGATAACCGGCCACGGGGTAGACGTTCGACGACACGTTGAATGAATAGCCCGCCGAATTGCCGATCAGGGTCAGCTGGTTGCCGATGACGGACGCCGTCAGCGGCAGCGGCGGCGTCTGCCCGTTGGCGATAGCCTGCTGGTTCGGATCATTGATCTGCGAGGCGAAGGCATTGAGGATGTCGGACATGCTCGTTTCCGAGCCGGTCGTCGTATAGGTGAACTGCTTGCCCGCCACCGACATCGTATAGATGTCACCCGCGGTGCCCAGCGTGCCGCCGGTCAGGGTCACCTGGCTCACTTGCTTGGTGGCCGACAGGTCACCCACGGGAGGCGTGTCATAGCGGCTGCCGGAGAAGATGTAGCGGTCGCCGGCCTTGGTGTTGAGCAAGCTGGACAGCTGGGTCAGCGCACCCTGCAGCAAGGCCTTGGGCGCCGCCAGATCCGGGTAGGCCACACTGAAGGTAGCGCTGCCGGGGCCCTTCAGCTGGCTGATGTCCAGGCTGATGGAAGCGCCGTCACCGGGTCCGCCGGTCATTTCGAAGGTCTGCTCGCCATCATCGGGAGGAATGGATGTCAGGTTCAGTGTCTTGGTGGAGATGCCACCCATGCCATCGTTGACGGTGACGTCATAGCTACCGGCCTTTCCACTGTTCGACGGCACGGCGGTGACCGTATAGGTGGCGGCGGCGCTGAACACCGATTTGCTGCTGTCAACAGACAGACCCAAATTCCCGTTGCTGGAAGAAGTCACGGCGGAAACGGCGGGCGAGCCCGCGCCAGCCGGGATGTTGGCCGAGCTCAACAGGTTCGACACGATCTTCTGCATTGACGACAGCGCCGTCTCCGTCGCGTTCACCTGGGTCGTGGCCGTGGTGATGGCGCTGGAGTAACCGGTGCGCTGGGCATACTGGCTCTTCAGGGCCAGCAGCTGGTTGGCCTGGGTGCCATAGGCGGACAGGTCCTGCGACTTGATGCCGGTGTTGAACTGCTGCTGCAGCTCGGCCAGCGAGGTCGAGGTCCCATTGATGCCGTTCAGCATCGACAGGTAGCTGCCGTAGGTGCTTACACGGGAGATGGTCATGTCACGGCCTGCGAGAGGGTGTCGAACATCTGCCCGATGACCGAGATCACGCGGGCGGTGGCCGAGTAGTTGCGCTGGAGGACCTGCAGGTTCGCGACCTCCTCATCCATGTTGACACCTGTCGAGCTGGCGTAGCGCGTCTGCAGGCTGGTCATGAAGGACGAGGTGGTGGTGGCCTGGGTGTTGACGTTGGACTGAATGGTGGACCAGTTGCTGGACACCTGGTCGGCCATGCCGCCGTAACTGACGTTCGTCAGCGTCAGGCCGTCGGCCGTCATGGTGCGCCCGGTCGCCGTCATGGCGCCGACCATGGCGTTCACGGCCGACTGCTTGATGGTCTTGGTGCCGTTCAGCAGATCCTTGTTCACCGACAGGGTGCCGGCGTCGGCGCCCGAGAACAGGCCGCTGGCCAGCTCGCCGTCATTGGTGGGGCCGGCCTTGTTGTAGGCATCGGTGATGCTGGTGGGCTGGCCCGCCTGCGTCGTGCCGGTCAGGGCGCCAGCGACCGCGTCCAGCTGCGACTTCAGCTTGCGGAAGACTTCGGTGGTGGCGTCACCGCTGGCCGGGGCCGGCGAGCTGTCGGCCACCAGATCCAGCAGACCGCCCAGCTTGCCGCTGCTGACGGCGGCGGTGATGTCGGCGCCGCCGGCGCCCGAGATCACCTTGCCGTCGTAGCTCAACTGCGTGGCGGTGCCATCCACCAGCGTGGCGCCCGTGGGCGTGAAGACGGCGATGGAGCCGTCATCGCGCTGGGTGGTGCGGACATTGATCATGGAGGACAGGTCGCGCAGCGTGGCGTCGCGTTGGTCCTCGAAATCGGCGGTCGGCTGGTTGCTGGCCTTCAGCTGCGAGATGGTGGCGTTCAGCTGGTCGATTTGGGTCAGATCGGTGTTGATCGACTTCACCGTCTGGGTGATGTCGCCCTTGGCCTGCACTTCCATCTGGTCCACGCCCGCCGACAGGGTGTGGATGGTCTGCACCAGGGCCTGAGCCTTCTGCACGACCTGGTTCTGCGCCACGGCACTCTCGGGCGAGGCGGACAAATCCTGCAGGGCCTTGGTGAAATCCTGGAACGCCTGGGTCAGCTTGGGCGTGGCGCTGTCGCTGGAATTGCTGGAGTTGGTGGTGCCCAGCATGCCGCCGATCTGGCTCATGTACTGGGACAGCACCTGCTGCATCCCATTCTCGGACGTCGTCCCCTGAAGCTGGGCCTGCAGGGCCACGTCCACCGACCGCGAGTACTGCGAGATGGTGACGCCGCTCAACGGGTCGGTCGTCTGCGAAACCGTGTGTTTCGTACGATCCGGACTGTTGGCGTTGTTCATGTTGTCTGAAACGACCTGGATGCCGGCCTGAATGACATTCAGGCTGTTGGCGGCCGAATTCAGCGCGCTGAACAAACTCATGGGACCGGGCCTCGGTGGCGGGGGGTTCCGCGCAGGGGACCGGCCCCCATGGCCGATCCGCCCCCCACCACGCAAACCCCGGGCCAACTGGACCAGGAAATTAGAGCACTGGAATCATTCGTATTTTTGCAAACTGCCGGAAATGGCGAGGGCGGCAAAATCTGCCGCCCCGCCCTTTATCCCCGAGTCCCGCTAGGCAGGGATGGCCATGTCAGCGGACACCTTTGCCCGGATCCAAAACATCCATGGGATCCAAGACCTTATTGCCCTGCCGCACCTCGAAGTGCAGCTGCGGGCTGGTCACGTTGCCGGTGGCGCCCACGGTGCCGATGCGCTGGCCACGCGCCACCTTGGCGTTGGCCTCCACCATGATCTGGTCCAGCTGGGCGTAGGCCGTCACCATACCGTCGGCATGCTGGATCAGCACCAGGTTCCCGAAGCCGCGCAGCTGGTTGCCGGCGTATTTCACCACCCCGGCGTCGGCGGCCACCACCGGCGTGCCCGTGGGCGCCGCGATGTTGATGCCGTCATTGTACTGCCCGCCGGGCTTGGCCCCGTGGGTGGAGATCACCTGCCCCGTCACCGGCCAGAGGAAGCGCGCGCCCTTGGAGGCCGCAGGCGGGGCTGGCGTGGGCACCGGTGTGGGCACGGCCGGGGCAACCGCCACGGCCGGCGGCGTGGCGGCCCCTGGCGTGCGGACGACCGGGGTGGGCGCCGAGGAAACGGGCGGCGTGTCCGGGGAAGCACCCGTGGGTTCAGACGAGGAGCCGGGGGTTACCGGCGCCCAGCGGGCGGAGGGGGCGGCCGTGGCGCCCGGCGGAATGGCGGCACCGGTGCTGCCCGTCGGCGGCCGGGTGGCGGGCTGCGCGGACGCGGACGGTGCGGCCAGTTCCTGGCTTTCCACCGTGCGGCGGGGGGGCACCGCGACGGGCGGCGGGGCGGCCGAAGCCTGTGGCGCCGCCGGGCCGACCGTCATCGGCGCGCGGCCGGTGGCCACACCCGGCCGGGGGGCGGCCGCGGGCGGCGGCGCCTCCGCCACCGTGGGCGCGCCGCCCGGCGGCGTCCCGGCGGGGGCCGGGCCGGGGCCGGCGTGCGGCAGGTTCAAGGTCTGGCCCACGCGCAGCAGGTAGGGCGGCGCGAGACTGTTCAAGCGCGCCAGCTCGCTGCTGTCGACGTTGAAGGTGCGGGCGATGCCGTACAGGGTGTCGCCGGGCTTGATGACGTAGGTGTGCGGCGTTGGCACCACCAGGCGCTGGCCCGGCGTCACGGTGTAGGGCGGCTGCAGGCGGTTCTCGTCGATCAGGTCGCGCAGCGGAATGTTGTAGCGCTTGGCCACGTCATAGATCGTCTCGCCCTTGGAGACGAAGATGACGTTGGCCGGCGTGGGCGGCGGTGTGACGACGGGGGCCGGGGGTTCCGACCGGGTGCCGCAAGCCGTCAGGCCGAACGCCAGGGCACCCGCGAGGGCGCCCCGCATCAGCAGTCCGGTGAAGCCGGCGGCAAAGTCGGGGGCTGGGGTCGGAAGGACGGCGGCACCGGCGGTCCGGTGGAAAGTCTTGAAGGCCATCGCGCTTTGTCGTTCGAGGAAAGGCATCACGCCCGCTGATGGATTACGTCGGAAAAGTCGGGCGGAATTAGGGCCGGTGGAGGCATGTCCCCCTGCTCCACCCCACCCTGCCCCGGCGCGGCCGGTCCCCGTCCGGGTTGCGCCCGTCCAGGTTCGGCCGCGACTTCGGGCAGCAGGGGCACGAACCGCACCGGCCACAGCTGTTCACGCTCCACCCCCGTCTCCGTCTTGCGCAGGCGCACGACATGCAGGCTGCGGCGGTCGGCGCCCAAGGGTATGACCATGATGCCCCCCACCGCAAGCTGGTCCATCAGATCCGGCGGCGGATCCATGCCGCCGCCCGCCGTCACCAGGATGCGCTCGAAGGGTGCCGCCTGGGGCCAGCCGCGCATGCCGTCGCCATGGCGCGCGGTGATGTTGTGCAGCCGCAGGGCTTGGAAGCGGCCCTCCGCCTCCGCCAGCAGGGGACGGTGACGCTCGATGGTGTAGACCCGGCGGGCGATCTTGGCCAGGACCGCCGCCTGGTAGCCGGAGCCGGTGCCGATCTCCAGCACCTTCAGCCGGTCGCTCAGTTGCAGGGCCTGGGTCATCAGCCCCACCACCATGGGTTGGCTGATGGTCTGGCCATGACCGATGGGCAGGGCCGTGTCCTCATAGGCCTGGTCGTGGAAGGTCGGGGGCACGAACACCTCCCGCGGGATCAGCTCCATGGCGCGCAAAACGTCCGTGCTGTTCACGCCATTGCGGCGCAACAGCATCAACAGACGGATTTTGCGCGCGGCGCTGCTCACCCGAATACCCCCTCCAGCCGCGCCAAGGTCTCATAGTGCGTCAGATCCAGGTGGATGGGCGTGACGGAGATACCGCCCAACGCCTCCACCACATGGACGTCGGTATCCACCGGCACCTCGTTCAGCCCCCGGGCGGCGCCGATCCAGATATACGGACGGCCCCGCGGGTCCATGCGCTCGAACAGATCGTCGCCAGCCTTGCGGTTGGCGTGGCGCACCACATGGATGCCGGCCACCTTGTCCGGGTCGACCGCGGGGAAGTTCACGTTCAGCAGAACATGGCGCGGCCAGTCCACGGCCAGACCCTTGCGTACCACCTCGGGGCCCCAGCGCTCCGCCGTGGCCCAGTCCGGGTCGCGGCCATCGCGCAGGCGCAGGCTGAAGGCGAAAGCGCGCACGCCCAGCAAGGTCGCCTCCATGGCGGCGGCCACCGTGCCGGAATAGGTCACGTCCTCGCCCAGGTTCTGGCCGTGGTTCACGCCGGACAGCACCACGTCCGGCCGCTGGTCTGCCATCAGCTGGTTCACCGCCAGCAGCACACAGTCGGTGGGCGTGCCATCGACGGTATAGCGCCGGTCGGCCACCCGCTTCATGCGCAGCGGGCGGTGGATGGTGAGCGAATGGCTGGCGGCGGACTGCTCCGCCTCCGGCGCCACCACCCAGACGTCGTCGGTCAGCTGGCGCGCGATGCGCTCCAGCGCCGCCAGGCCGGGGGCGTGGATGCCATCGTCATTGCTGATCAGGATGCGCAAGGGGCGGTCTTCCCCCGGGGCCCGCATCGGCGTGCCGTCAGCCACGGACGATGCGCTCCAGCCCGTTCATGTAGGGCACCAGGACCTCAGGCACGCGGATGGAGCAGTCGGCCTCCTGATAGTTTTCCATCACCGCCAGCAGGGCGCGGCCCACCGCCACGCCCGAGCCGTTCAGCGTGTGGACGAACTGGGTGTTCTTGTCGCCCTTGTTGCGCCAGCGGGCCTTCATGCGGCGGGCCTGGAAGTCCCCGCAGTTGGAGCAGCTGCTGATCTCACGGTACGTGTTCTGGCCCGGCAGCCACACCTCGATGTCGTAGGTCTTGGCGGCGCTGAAACCCATGTCGCCGGTGCACAGGGTGACCGTGCGGAAGGGCAGGCCCAGACGCTTCAGCACCGTCTCGGCGGCTTCGGTCATGCGCTCATGCTCGGCGGCCGACTGGTCGGGCGTGGTCACGCTGACCATTTCCACCTTGTAGAACTGGTGCTGGCGGATCATGCCGCGCGTGTCCCGGCCGGCGGCGCCGGCCTCGGCGCGGAAGCAGGGCGTGCGCGCCGTCATGCGCAGCGGCAGTTCCTCGGCGTCCAGGATGCTGTCCGCCACCAGGTTGGTCAGCGGCACCTCAGCCGTGGGGATCAGCCAATGGCCGGTGTTGGTCTGGAACAGGTCCTCGGCGAACTTGGGCAGCTGGCCCGTGCCGAAGGCGGCCTCATCCCGCACCATCAGGGGCGGCGAGACCTCGGTGTAGCCGAACTCCCGGGTATGGGTGTCCAGCATGAAGTCGCCCAGCGCCCGCTCCAGCCGGGCCAGCGGACCCTTCAGCACCGTGAAGCGCGCGCCCGACAGCTTGGCGGCACCGCTGAAGTCCATGAAGCCCAGGGCCTCGCCCAGGTCGAAATGCTCCTTGGCGTTCTCGATCACAGGCGGGGTGCCGACGCGGTGGCGCTCCACATTGTCGTGCTCGTCCTTGCCTTGCGGCACGTCGGCGGCAGGCAGGTTGGGGATGGTCGACAGCAGGCGGTCCAGCTCTTCCGACAGCGCCTTCTCGGTGGCCTCGGCCTCGGCCATGCCTTCCTTCAGGCTGGCGACCTCGTCCATCAGCGGCTGGGCGTCCTTGCCGTCCTTCTTGTAGGCGCCGATCAGCTTCGACGCCTCGTTCCGGCGGGCCTGCATGTCCTGCAGCGCCGTCTGCGCCGCGCGGCGGCGGGCGTCCAGGTCCAGCACGACGGCGGACTGGGGCGGCAACCCGCGGCGGGCCAGGCCGCCGTCGAAGGCTTCAGGATTGTCGCGGAGAACGCGGAGGTCATGCATGGCAGGCTTCTTGGAAGACGTTAAACGATGGTCCCCGACTTATAAGCGGGAAGCCCTGTCGGGGTCCAGCCCGCCCCGCCATACAAGTTGCCTTGGCCCCGGCGCCGGGACCTAGCCCGGTGTGACCTCGTCGCCGCCGGCCGTCTTTTCGGCCTCTTCCGCCCGCGCCTGTTCCTTGGCCCGGTTGCGCTCGATGCGCCGGGCGGCGAACACCGACACCTCGTACAGGACGATCATGGGGGCCGCCAGGGTGGTCTGGCTGATGGGGTCGGGTGGCGTCAGGATGGCGGCCAGCACGAAGATCAGCACGATGGCGTAGCGGCGCTTGGACGCCAGCTGATCGGCGCTGAGGATGCCGACGCGCACCAGCAGGCTGAGCAGCACCGGCATCTGGAAGGCGATGCCGAAGGCGAAGATCAGCGACATGGCGAAAGACAGGTACTGCTCCACCCGCGTCTCGGCCACGATGGGCAGCATGCCGGCCCCGCCCGTCTGCTCGAAGCTCAGGAAGAACTTCAGCGCCGTGGGCATGACGAAGAAATAGACCATGCCCGTCCCCATCAGGAACAGGATGGGCGTCGCCAGCAGGAAGGGCAGGAAGGCCTTGCGCTCGTGGCGGTAAAGACCGGGCGCCACGAACTTCCAGATCTGCTGGGCGATGATGGGGAACGCGATCAGCGCCGCCGCCCACAGGGACACCTTCACATAGGTGAAGAAAGCCTCCGTGGGGGCCGTGAAGATCAGCTTGCGCTCCGCCGCGCGCTCACCCAGGGCGGTCACCATGGGCAGCAGCAGCCAGCCATAAATGCGGCCAGCGAACTGGTAGCAGATCAGGAAGGCGACCAGCAGGGCGGACAGGGAAATGATCAGGCGGTTGCGCAGCTCGATCAGGTGATCCAGCAGCGGCATGCGCGAGGCGTCGATTTCGTCTTGGGTGGGGTCGGCCATGGGGCGCTGGCCCTATCAGGATTTGGTCGGGGCCGGCGCGTCGGCGCCAGCGTGTTCGGCATGCCGCACCGGGGCCGCCACCGGGACCACCGGCACGGGCTCGGCCGCCGCCTCCGGTGTCGATTCCGGCAGGATCAGGGGCATGGCGGGGGAGCCGATGGCCGGCGGCTCGGCTTCCGCCGACGTGGCTTCGGGTTGGGTTTCGATGGCTCCCTCCGGGGCACCCTCTGGGGCACCTTCGGGTGCCGCGATGGGCGCGGGCGTCACCTCGGTCGCCGTCGCCGACGCGGTGGGATTGATCTCCAGCGCCTGGCGCACGCTGTCGGTGGGGTCCACCATCCTGGTGACCTCGGCCGTCAGGTCGAACTGCGCCACCTTCTGCGCCTGCTTGCGCAGATCCTCCAGCTCGGCCTGGCGCACCATGTCATCCAGGTGGGACTGGAAGTCACGGGCCAGCAGGCGCGCCTTGCGCATCCACTTGCCGGCGGTATAGAGCGCCACCGGCAGGTCCTTGGGTCCGATGACGACCAGCGCCACCACACCGATAAGCGCGAGTTCGGACCATGCGATGTCGAACATGGGCGGCGTGCCTTATTCCCGACAATTCCCCGACGTCGGCCCATAACGGCGGCGGGCGCGCTAGCACCCCGGCCGTTCGGCGCGACGGATCCGTCCAGCGAGGCCGGCGTCAGCCTGGCCCCGAACCGGTTCAGCCCTTGGAAACGGTGTCCTTGGGCGCGGAGGTCGTCGAGGCGTCCGTGTGGCCGTCGATCGAGCGGGGCGCGGACGCGCCGCCTTCTTCCTGTTCGTTCAGGCCGGCCTTGAAGTTCTTAATGCCCTTGCCGAAGTCGCCCATCATACGGGGCAGGCGGTTGCCGAACAGCAGCAGGGCGATGAAAAGAACGATCAGCCAATGCCAGATGCTAAAAGAGCCCATGGGTGGGTCCCGTGTCCTGAATAAGGTGTAGGTCGATTACGACGCCCGTGAAGGCGCGGCACTATGGCATGGCGGCGCCGCCCGCCGCAATGCTTGGCCTCCCAGAGATGGGGACGACCGGCGCCCGATGTAAGCCCCCCGCCCGGCGCCGGTCATCCCGTCGCATCAGCGCCACGCCCAGCGGTCACCGGACTGGGTCACATAGCGGTCAATGACATAGCGCCAGGGGATGATGAACCAGTAGATGGCACCGATACCCACTGCGAAGATGTTTTCCGCCATGCCGTCGTCGATGTGACCGGACATCCAGGCCGGCAGCGCCACCCGCGCCAGCCAGATCATCTTCCACGTCAATTCGAACATCAGCAGGGGCAGCATCTGCAGTGGATAGCGCACACCCAGCAGGCACAGCAACGTCAACGCCCCCAACATGCAACGGACCACGCCCTGGTTGAAGCTCCAGTCCGCCGCCGGGTCCAGGATCTCGGGCCAGGTCAGCCCGCCCATGGCCAGCGCGATCAACAGATAGCCCGCCCGCAACAGATAAAGCCGAAACACCGATATCGTCATTTCCCTGTCCCCTGTTTTGATTTTGATGGGCACGCCCGGCGACCGGGCCCTATTCCACTTCGCGTAGGATGCGTTCCACCGCAGCAAGGCTGGCGGCCAGCTTGGCCATGTCGCCCGTCAGCGCCGCCAGGGCGGCCCGGGTCTCCGCCTGGGCCGCGATCGCCCGCTCGGCCAGGGCGCGATAGCCGGCCTCGGTCTCTAGCTTGGCGCGAGCCGCCACGGCGGCGGAGAAGTACTTGAAGCCGAAGATCAGCACGAAGGTGCCGAAGAACAGCAGCAGGGTGAGCAGATAGATGCTGGGCGACATTTCTTTATTCCTTCGGCTTCAGAGTCTTATTCGGTCTTGGCGCTGAGCGTCTCCACCGCCCGGACCAGCAGGTCCGGCGTGAGATCCACCGCGAAATCCGCCACCGTGAAGAAGTTCAACGCCTTGCCGTCCGGCGACAGCTCCAGCTGGCTGGTGACCAGCCCCGCCTCCTCCAGCTTCTGCAGGTGCAGGTGCAGCAGCGGCCGGCTGATGCCGACCTGCCGCGCCAGCTGGCTGACGTAGCTGCGACCCTCCGCCTTCAGCGTGGCCAGGATCCGCAGCCGGTGCGGATTGGCCAGCGCCGACAGCATCAGCAGCAGGTGGTCTCCAGTGATGGACAAGCGCAAACCTCATCAAACATATGTCAGTAAATTCTTACAGGTGTCAGCGAATTGCAAGCGCCTTTTTCCGGCGCCCGCATCGACCCCACGTCCCAGGGCTTGACGGACGGCGCCGGCTGGCGTCTCTGGCCCCACACGGTTTCAGTTTTGTTGAAGGCAAGATCTGGTCATGAGCGACACCCCCACCATCCCTCCCGTGCACGTCATTGGCGGCGGCATGGCCGGCAGCGAGGCCGCTTGGCAGCTGGTGCAGGCCGGCGTGCCCGTGGTGCTGCATGAGATGCGGCCCGTGCGGGGGACGGAGGCGCACCAGACCGAGCATTTCGCCGAGCTTGTCTGCTCCAACTCCTTCCGTTCCGATGATCATGAATACAACGCGGTGGGCCTGCTGCATGAGGAGATGCGGCGCTGCGGCTCCCTCATCCTGGCCTGCGCCGATGAGCACAAGGTGCCGGCCGGCGGCGCGCTGGCCGTGGACCGCGACGCGTTCGCCCAGGCCGTCACCGCCAAGCTGACCGCCCACCCGCTGGTGACCGTGGTGCGGGACGAGGTGGCGGGCCTGCCGCCCGAGGAATGGGACAGCGTCATCGTCGCCACCGGCCCCTTGACTTCACCCGCCCTGGCGCAGGCCGTGCTGGACCTGACGGGAGAGGCGCAGTTGTCCTTCTTCGACGCCATCGCCCCCATCGTCCATTTCGACAGCATCGACCTCAGCAAGGCCTGGTTCCAGTCGCGCTATGACAAGGTTGGCCCCGGTGGCACGGGCAAGGACTACATCAACTGCGCCATGGACAAGGCTCAATACGAGGCCTTCATCCAGGCCCTGATCGAGGCCCCCAAGACCGAGTTCAAGGAATGGGAAAAGGACACGCCCTATTTCGAGGGCTGCCTGCCCATCGAGGTCATGGCAGAACGGGGCCTGGACACCCTGCGCTACGGCCCGATGAAGCCAGTGGGCCTGACCAATCCGCATGACGAGCGCCGGCCCTATGCCGTCGTGCAATTGCGCCAGGACAACGCCCTGGGCACGCTGTACAACCTGGTCGGCTTCCAGACCAAGATGAAGTACGCCGACCAGACGCGGGTCTTCCGCATGATCCCGGGCCTGGAGAACGCGGAGTTCGCGCGCCTGGGCGGCCTGCACCGCAACACCTTCCTGAACAGCCCCCGCCTGCTGGACCCGACCCTGAGGCTGAAGGCCGCCCCGCGCCTGCGCTTCGCCGGCCAGATCACCGGCTGCGAGGGCTATGTGGAGAGTGCGTCCGTTGGCCTGATGGCCGGCCGTTTCGCCGCCGCCGAACGGCTGGGAACCATCCTGCCCACCCCCCCCGTCACCACCGCCCTGGGCGCCTTGCTGAACCACATCACCGGCGGGGCGGAGGCCGAGACCTTCCAGCCCATGAACGTGAACTTCGGCCTGTTCCCCCCGCCCGAGGAGCGCGACGCGCGCGGCCGCGAGCTGCGCGGCAAGGAGCGCAAGCTGGCCTACACGCGCCGGGCGCTCAACGACTTGGCGGGTTGGCTGGGGTAAGGGACCCTATCACCACCTGCCGCTCAATGCCGCCCAGGCCAGCCGCGCGGCCCGCAGGCCATCGGGGCGCAGCAGCTCCGGGGCCAGCGGATCGTGGCCGGCCTTGGCCAGGCGGGCCAGCGACAGGCTGGCCAGGCGGGCCGGTAGCAGGGCGGGCACGGCGGCGCGCGGAAGTTGACCGCGCAGGCGCCGGGCGGCTGTCAGCTCGGCCTGTGCCGCATCCGCGATCTCCTTGGCCACGACGGCCAGGCCGGGCTGGGGCTTCAGCTCGAACAGGGCGGCCTCATCCACGCCATGCTTCCGCATGAGATCGGCCGGCATGCGCGAGCGATGGGCGCGGGCCAGGAAGGGCACGGCGCGCAGGATGCCGGCCAGGGCCCAGCCCCGACCGACATGGGCCGCCACCGTCGCGGCGGCCCCCTCCGGCGCGACGCCGAGGATCTGCAGCGCCAGGCGCACCAGCGGAGCGGACGTCACCTCGGCATAGCTCACCAGACAGGAGAGATCCGCCGGCGCCGCGTCGTCCATGTCGGCCTCGCGCGCATCCACCAGCAGCTCGAACTGCACGCGGTCAAGGCCGTGGCGTTGCGCCGCCTGGGCCAGGGGTTGCACCACCTCATGCCGGCGGGGTTCACCCTCATAGATGCCGGCGATGCTGTCGCGCCACCACTGCAGGCGGATCTGGCCCAGCATGGGCTCGGTCACCACCTCGCGCGTCTTCGCCACCTCGTGGTTGAAGGCGTACAGCGCGGCCAAATCCTCCCGCCTGTCCGCCGGGGCGAACAGCAGGGTCAGGAAGCGGTCCGGATCCTGGCGGCGGACGGTGTCCAGGCAATAGGACAGGGTGGGCTGGGCGGTGGGGGCCATGGCGCTGCGCATCCGGCGAAAAAGAGGCCGCCTTTATGAACCGCCCGCCCCGCCCCTGACCAGCGCCACCTTCACCACCCCGCCTCCCTCCCAAAGGACGATAGCCGGCCGCCGCCGTGCCGGGGCCGGCGTCTTGACGATCTTCGCCAGAATGCTAGGATACGTTTATAGAAAATATTTTCGTTATACGAAAAAGAACGGGGAGGACAACGATGCCGCTAGCGGCCGTGCACGGGGATCGCCTGACACCTGACCACCACCTGCGCCGCCGCAAGGCGCGCTCCGCCCTCACCCGCATGACCTCGCGGCTGGCGCTGACGGCCGCCCTGTTTTCCGGCGGCAGCGCGCTGGGCCAGACCAACGCCGCGAGCGACAACAGCGCCGTCGGCCAGTTGGAGGACATCCTGGTCATCGCCCGCAAGCGCGCGGAAAAGCTGACCGACGTGCCGGCGGCGGTGACGGCCTTCACCGAAATGCAGATCGAGGCCGCCGGCATCACCGCCCCCCGCGACTTCATCGCCATGACACCCAACGTGACGCTGGTGGAAACCCAGAACGTGGGCACGGCGTTCGTGGTCGTGCGCGGCATCGGCCAGGCGCGCAACAGCGAGCCGTCGACCGCCGTGGTGGTGGACGGGGTGCAGCAGGTGAACCCGTCCCAGTTCAACCAGGACCTGTTCGACATTGCAGGGATCGAGGTGCTGAAGGGTCCGCAGGGTGGCCTGTACGGCCGCAACGCCATCGGCGGCGCCATCCTCATCACCACCAAGGAACCGACCGACGCCTACGAGTTCAAGGTCAAGGCGGGGGTGGAGAACGGCCCCGGCTATACCGAGCAGGCCACGGCCAGCGGCGCCATCGTCCCCGGCAAGCTGAAGTTCATCGGCTCCATCAGCCACACCAGCAACGACGGCACCATCAAGAACGCCTACCTGGATACCGAGGCCAACCCGGTCAAGCAGACCTCAGGCCGGCTGAAGCTGCTGTTCACGCCCACCGAGGATCTGACCGTGGACACGCGCTTTTCCATGTCGGAACTGGATACGCGCGGCTTCTACTACAACATCGTCAGCGACGTGAACGACACCAGCCTGCCGGTGCGGGTCAACAACGCCGGCATCGACAATCGCCGCCTGCTGGACGCCTCCGTCAAGGTCGACTGGAACCTGGGCTTCGCCACCGCCACCTCGGTCACGGCCTATGACGTGGTGCGCGAGATCGTCACCGGCGACGCCTTCGACTTCCTGCCCATCAACAAATCCTTCTTCAAGGGACTGCTGGGCTTCGACATGAACCAGAGCCAATTCCTGGACGTAAAGGCGGTCAGCGAGGATTTCCGCCTGACTTCGCCCAACGAGGGCTTCCTGCGCTGGATCGTCGGCGGCTATCTCATCCATACCGACCGCTACATCTCCACCGGCAATATGGTGGACACCGGCAACGGCGTCTTCCCCGTCTACCGCAGCCCCAGCACCAACCCGCTGAACCCGCAGGCGACCTTCCTGGCCGACAGCCAGGACAACATGGCCTGGGCGCTGTACGGCGACCTGACGGCGGAACTGACCGACCAGCTGGAACTGGCGCTGTCGCTGCGCTACGACAGCGACAACCGGCGCAACACCACCCTGACCCCTACCGCCTTCCTGCCCAACATCCCGGGCTTCCCCCAGGGGGTCAGCGGCGAGGTGCGCGAGCGCACCTTCGACCGGGCCCAGCCCAAGATCGTGCTGCGCTACAAGCCGGACACGACCACCACCCTGTATGCCGACTGGGGGCGCGGCTTCCGCAGCGGCGGCTTCAACCAGACGGGCGTGGGCGCCGTGGCTGCGGCCAACGGCATTCTGGGCGTATCCGACGTGTTCCAAGCGGAATGGGCGGACACCTATGAGCTGGGCTTCAAGAAGACCCTGTTCGACCGCCGGCTGGAGGTGGAGGGCGCCGGCTTCTACACCCGCTCCCACAATCCCTATTTCTTCGTCTTCCTGGCCGCCAACTCCACCCAGAACCTGGGAAACCTCGGCCTGGTGGAATACAAGGGCGCCGACGCCGGCCTGACCGCCCACCTGACGGACAGCCTGCAGGCCAGCATCGGGGCGGGCTACACCGACAGCAACATCACGGAATCCACCGATCGCACGGTCATCGGCAACCAGGCGCCCGGCGTTTCCAAGTACACCATCAACGCCGCCCTCCAGCACACCTGGGACTTCGGCAAAAGTTCATCCCTGGTCTCCCGCCTGGAATACCAGCGCATCGGCGATACCTATTGGGATCCGCAGAACTCCACCGTGCGCGACCCTGTCGATCTGGTGGACCTACGCACCACCTACACCCGTGACGACTGGTCCGTGGCCCTGTGGGCAAAGAACGTCTTCGACAAGCGCTACAACGCCGAATATTCGCCCGGCGGCTTCGTCTTCAAGGCTCTGCCCCGCCGCTTCGGGGCGGAGGCCACCTTCTGGTTTTAAACCCCACCTTCATCCCGGCCGTCACCACCGCCGGCCGGGATATTGGGGCCGCCCCGGACCGACCTCCAGGGCGGCCCTTCTTTATTGCGCGGCCTGCTTGGCGGCCACGCCGGCCACGAAACGGCCCTGGGCGCGGGCGATGGCCAGTTCGTTGGCGCTGGGCTGGCGCTCGCCCTTGGGGCCGGCGATCGTGCTGGCGCCGTAGGGTGTGCCGCCCGTAACCTCATCCATCATCGTCAGGCCCGGCTCGGAATAGGGTACGCCACAGATCACCATGCCGTGATGCAGCAACGTGGTGTGGATGGAGGTCAGGGTGGTTTCCTGGCCGCCATGCTGGCTGGCGGTGGAGGTGAAGGCGGCGCCCACCTTGCCGACCAGCGCCCCCTGGGCCCACAGCGGTCCCGTCTGATCCAGAAAATTGCGCATCTGTGCTGCCATGTTGCCGAAGCGGGTAGGCGCACCGATGATCACGGCGTCGTAGTGCCCCAGCTCCGCCGGATCGGCCAGGGGGGCCTTCTGATCCAGCTTGGCATGCGCCTTGGCCGCCACGTCGGGCGGCATCAGCTCCGGCACGCGCTTGACCGTGACCTCGGTGCCGGCGACCTCGCGGGCCCCGTCGGCGATGGCATAGGCCAGCGTCTCCACATGGCCGTAGGTGCTGTAATAGAGGACCAGGACCTTGGTCATGGCGGTGTTCTCCATGGTGTTGAGGGTGGGATCAAGGTTGGGTCGGTCAGCGCGATAGCCAATCCGCCAATAGGGTGGTGGTGGCCTCGGGCGCCTCCAGCGTCACCATGTGGCCGCAGCGGGGGATGATGGCCAGGCGGCCCTGGGGAATGGCCTCGGCGATGGCGGCCTGCTGCGCGGGCGGGCTCCACGGGTCATCCTCCCCACCCAAGATCAGGGTGGGACACGTCAATGTGGGAAGCACATCGCGTGCGTCCCGGCGATTTAGCGCCGCCCGGATCTGCCCCTCATGGATGGCCGGCGTGGCCCGGCACCACATCGCCTCCAACCGCCCCACCAGCTCCGCATCCCCGCGGCGATCGGGATGCAGCACCGGCGGCAGCCAGCGGCAAGCCAGCGCCGTCATGCCCTGTTCCCAGGCGAAGCGGATCAGTTCCTCCCGCTGCGCCGCCTCGTTGGGCAGCACGGGATGCACGCCCGTGCTCAGCAGGGCCAGCCGCTCCACCCGTTCCGGCGCCTTGCGCATAATCTCCAGCGCCACCCGGCCGCCCATGGAATGACCGGCCAGCGCGAACCGGGGCGGGGCATCGTCCAGCACCTGGTCGGCCATGGCGTCAAAGCTGTCCTGGCCCCAGAAGTCCGCCACCTGGATCATCCGGCGGGAGGATAGGGCCGCGATCTGCGGTTCCCAGACGGTGCGGTCGCACAGCAGGCCGGGCAGCAGGACCAGGGTGGGCTGGGGGACAGGCTCGGATGCCATGGATATCGCTCTCCCTGCGATCTAAAATTCGTTTATCGAATTCTTTTTCTAATATCGCATAGTAGCAGCGCCCATCGGGCGGCGCAATCGCCGGCGGCCCTTGCGGTCGCTTGACAAGGACAAGCGGCCAAGCCGACCCTCCCGCCGCCTGTAGGCATGATTTGAAGAAGCGAAGGATGCGCGGCATGGATGAGGACGCGGGCACGGAGGGCGAAAGCCGCCGCGAAGAGATGGCCGGGCTGGCCAAAGGCCTCAGCGTGCTGCTGGCCTTCAATCACGACCACCCCAGCCTGTCGCTCAGCGAGATCGCCACCATCACCGGCTTGGCGCCGGCAACCGCGCGCCGCTGCCTTCTGACCCTGCAATCCCTGGGCTATGTCGGCTCGGTCAAGCGCCGCTTCTTCCTGCGGCCCAAGGTGCTGGACCTGGGGGCCGCCTATCTGGAGGCCCTGGACATCGAGCGCCTGGCCTCGGTACCGCTGACGGAACTGGCCAACGCCACGTCGGACAGCGCGTCCATCAGCGTGCTGGACGGGGAGGACATCATCTATGTCGCCCGCGCCTCCGTCCGCACCCTGGTGCGGCTTGAGGCGCATGTCGGCAGCCGCTTCCCCGCCTTCGCCACCGCCATGGGCCGCGTGCTGCTGGCGGCCTTGCCCGACCCCATGCTGCGCGCCTTCCTGGACAAGGCGGCCATCGCGCCCATCACCGAGAAAACCGTGGTGGACCGTGACCAACTGTTCGACCTGATCACCCAGGTGCGCAAGGACGGCTACTGCGCGGTTGAGGATGAATTGGCCTACGGCGTCGTCTCCCTGGCCGTGCCCCTGAAGGACCAGGGTGGGCGCACCATCGCCACCCTGAATTCCGCCAGCCATTCCAAGCGCTATGCCAAGGACCAGCTGGTGGCCGAGCGCCTGGACCATCTGCGCGGTGTGGCCGACCAGATTTCCCGCGAGCTGCGCCGCCTGCCCTCGGGTAACGGGCTGCTGCCCGTGGCCGACACGATGGCCCTGGGCCGCTGATGGGTCGGCGCTGATCAGCCGGGCCAGGCGCCAGGGTTCTCGGCCAGGGCGGCACGGATGCCGGCGCTGTGCTGGCCCAGCAGCGGGGCCGCCACCACCGCGTCGTCGCGGGCGCCACCATAGGCGAAGGGCGAGCGTACCAGGCGGCTTGCCCCCTCGATCCGCTTGGCCACGGGCACCAGCATCTTCAGGTGCTCCACCTGTGGATCCGCGGCGGTGTCGGCGATGGAATTCACCGGGGCGAAGGGCAGGTCCGTATCGCTCAGCAGCGCCACCCACTCCGCCCGCGGCCGGGTCGCGAAGATGGCGTTCAGCGCCGCCACCAACTGTGGATAATGGTCGATGCGGGCCAGGCGGGTGGCGAAGCGCGGATCCTGGGTCAGGGCCTGCCCACCGATGCCGGCCACCAGCGCGTCCCAGAACTTCTCCAGTGACGACATGTGCACGGCCACGTGCTTGCCGTCGCCGCAGGTCAGGATCATGGCCTGGGCCAAGCGGGGCCGATCCATGCCCGTCGGCACCTCGCCCAGGGCGAAATAGCCGGCGAAGGGTTCGATGGCGAAGTGCATCATCGCCTCCAGCATGGAGATTTCCAGCAGGCGACCCGCGCCCGTCCGCCCCCGTTCCACCAGCGCACCCAGGATGCCCAGGGCGGCGTACAGGCCGGTGATGGCGTCGGCCAGGGCGGGGCCCAGCAGGCGCGGGTTGGCGGGGTCGATGGCGACACTGAGGAAGCCGCTCAGCGCCTGGGTCACGCTGTCATAGCTGGGCCGGCGGCTGTAGGGCCCGTCCGGGCCGAAGCCGCTGATGGAGCAATAGACCAGCCTGGGATTCACCGCCGACAGGTCGTTCCAACCGGCACCGATGCGGCCGGCGACGCCGGGGCGGAAGTTCTGGATATAGACGTCGGCGCTGCTGACCAGCCCGTGGAACAGCGTGCGGTCCTCCGCCTTCTTCAGGTCCAGGCACAGGCTGCGTTTGGCATGGTTGTAGGCCTGGAAGTGAGCACTGTAGTGCCCGTCCTTGAAGGTGCGGTAGGGGTCGCCGCCCTCGGGCGATTCGATCTTGATGACGTCCGCGCCCAAATCCGCCAGCAGCATGGCGGCACAGGGACCCGTGATGAACGTCCCCTGCTCCACCACCCGTATGCCTTTCAGCACCTCAACCATCAGCCTGCAACCTTTCGACTATCCGTTCTCATCCACTCAATTCTCATCGGCGACAAAACCGTCCGGCGCCGGCCCGTCGTACCGGATGGCGCCGCTCGCCGCGTGCGACATGCGGAAGCCGATAGGGCGCCCCTGCTCCTCCAGCAGGTGGGCCACCAGGCTGGCGGTGCGCGCCAGCAGGGGCACGCCCTTGACCGCCAGCAGCGGGAATCCCGCGTCCAGCAGCACGGCTGGAATGGCGGCCGACACGTTCATCTTCAGCGGCTTGCCCACCAGGTCGGGCAGCAGGTGTTCCGCCCGGCGCGCCACCTCCATGTGCGGGCCCGCCAGCGACGCCTCCTCCGCCAGGGTGAACAGGCGCAGGGCGCGGGGATCGCCGTCCTTGTGCAAGGGATGGCCATACCCCGGAATGGCCCGCTTCTCCGCGCGATAGGCCCGCACGGTGGCGGTGATGGCGGCGTCCAGGTCGCCGTCGTTGCCGCCGGCCACGTCCAGCACCTGGCTCTGGAAGCGGCCCGCCGCCTCGGCACTGCCCAGGATGACGGAGCCGCAGCCAAGCAGGCCGGCGGCGACGGCGCCCTGCAGGGCCTCCGGCGCGGCGGCAAGGGTCATGCGCGCCGCCTGCACGCTGGGCACCAGCCCATGCTCGGCGATGGCCACCAGGGTGGCGTCCAGCACGCGCCGCTGGGCCGCCGTGGGCAGGGTGCCGCAGATCAGCAGCCAGACATGGTCCGTGAAGCTGACCGCGCCCATCAGGTCCCGGGTCAGGTCATGACCCCGGACGATGATGGTCTCGGCATTGGAGCCGGAAATGGCCGTGGTCGGCGTCGTGTCAGGTCCGATCTTCATCAATGGCTTTCCTTGAGGCGGCGGTGGCCGTCGCCTTGACGTCTGTAGGAACGGCGTCGGTTCATTGCGGGCGGTACAGATTGTTGGAACGGTGGTCGCCGCCCAGCCAGCGGGCGAGGTCGGCGTGCGCGTTGCGCTTGCGCTCCTCATCCGTGTCCTCGATGCCGGGCGCGTCCACCGTCAGCTCCACGATCAGGCCGTTGGGGTCGCGCACGTACAGCGACTGGCAATATCCATGGTCCAGGAAATAGCAGTCGTCCGACGGCTCGGGCACGCCGGCGGCGCGGAATCGGCCGTGGACGGCGGCCTGGGTCGCGGCGTCCACCTTGAGCGCGATGTGATGGAAGGGCGAGGGCGGCATGGCCGGGCCGAACAGGGCCTGGTCCTCAGGGCTGGCGAATTGGAAGAAGGCCAGGGCGCCGCCATCGCCGAGCGCGAAGAAGCAGTGGCAATAGACCCGGTCGGCGCCGAACAGATGGTCGGTCTCGCAATAGGTGGCCACCAGCGGCATGCCCACCAGATCCTCATAAAAGCGGCGCGTCGCCTCCATATCCGCCGTGACATAGGCGTTGTGGTGCAGCCGCAGCGGCACCCCGGCCCCCGCCGTTCCAGCCTGAACAGTCATGCCCCGCCCTCCCCTGCCTTATTTTCGTATATCGAATATATATTCGATGTTCGTATGTTAGGCAAGCGGGCCGGGAAGGTCAAGGCGGCCCCACGTCCATGCCCCTTCCGCGCCTTTCCTCCCACCCACTTCGGCCCTCTCCCAAACGCAAGCTTCATCCGGCGACCAAGCTCTGGCACTCTGTGTCCCTATCCCGCGTCCCTCCGCTGCCCGGACAGAAGACCGCCCATGGCCGACTTCCGTATCAAGACCGCCCATATCGGACGCACGCGCGCGGCCCCTCGCCGCCCGCCCGTCCAGGGTGGCTACGCCTCGGCCCTGCGGCGGGTGCCCAAGGCCATGCGACGCCACGCGGCGGCCTTCGCCTCGTTCCTGAAGCTGGCGCACGACATCACCGGCGACGCCAACCTGGAGCCGGAGGCCAAGATCGCCCAGCTGGACGCGCTGGAACGGGCGCTGGTCAGCGGCGGCGGCGTGCCCTCATGGCTCAGCCCCGCCCTGGAACTGAAGGCCAGCCTGGCGATCACTGGCGGTTCCTCCCTCCATGCCCGGCAGCTGCTGCAGGCGTTCCGCCGCGATGCGGAGGGGTACAGGGCGCGGACCTGGGGCGATGTGCTGATGGCTTGCCGGCTGGCGGCCAACCCGGTGGGCCACCACGTCCTGGAACTTTATGGTGAAAGCGCCGACGCGCTGGCCGCCACCGACGCGTTGTGCACCGCCATCCGGCTGCTGCGGGTGGTGCAGGAATGCCGCGACGACTGGGTGCGGCTGGGCCGCTGCTATTTCCCGCTGGATTGGTTCGACGCCGTGGGCGCCAGTCCGGAACATCTGGTGGAGCACCGGGCGACCCCGGCCGTCCGTGTCGTGCTGGACCGCATGCTGGATCGTATCGACCGCCAGCTGGACCATGCCCGCGCCCTGCCGGGCGCGCTGCGCGACCCCGGCTTGCGCATGGAAACGGCCGTGCTGCTGCACGCCGCGCGCCTGATGGCCGGGCGCCTGCGCCGTCGCGACCCCTTGGCCCAAGGCATCAGCCTGGGCCCCCTGGCCCGCGGCTGGGTCATGATCCGCGCCCGGCTGGCCCTGGCGCGCAGCATGGCGGGCATGGCGCCGGCCCCACCCTCCGGCCCGCCCATCGACCCGGGCGGGGAGAGTGATCAGGACACCCCCGGGCCGGAACGGCATCCGCAGCAATAAGGTTAATCTTTCCGCCCCCAAACCGGTTCTATTCGCTTCCCGGGATGGGAATGTTCGTGTTACCCCCTTGCTCCGGGTGCGCAAACCAGGGCGCGGGCGGCTGCCCTGATGTGATCGCGCCCACATGCCCGGGCGTCCCCGCCGGGGCATGATTTCGTTGAAGAATAACGGTCCCGGTGGACCGCCGGCCCCCGCATGACGGCCGCGTCGGCCCACTCCCGAATAACCCCGTAGAAGACGAGGAAAACCATGGCTTTCGAACTTGCCCCTCTGCCCTACGCCAAGGACGCCCTGCAGCCCTACATGTCGTCCGAGACGCTGGATTTCCACCACGGTAAGCACCACAACGCCTACGTGACCAAGCTGAACGAGCTGATCGCCGGTACCGCGTTCGAGGGCCAGAGCCTGGAGGACATCGTCAAGGCGACCGCCGGCAAGGCCGAGTCCCAGGCCATCTTCAACAACGCCGGCCAGCACTGGAACCACACCTTCTTCTGGAACAGCCTGACCCCGAAGGCCTCGGCCATCCCCGGTGAACTGGAGAAGCGCATCATCTCCGACTTCGGCAGCGTCGAGGCCTTCAAGAAGGCCTTCGTGGACGCCGGCATCGGGCAGTTCGGCAGCGGCTGGGCCTGGCTGGTGGAAGACACCAAGGAAGGCAAGCTGAAGATCACGAAGTCGGCCAACGCCGACACGCCGCTGGCCCACGGCCTGAAGCCGCTGATCACCGCCGACGTGTGGGAACACGCCTACTACATCGACTACCGCAACCGTCGCCCCGACTTCCTGAAGGCCTTCGTCGACACGCTGGCCAACTGGGAATTCGCCGCCCAGAACCTGGGCTGACGAACCTCGGCCGATGACCCTGGGCTGAAAAGCCCGGGGCGGAAGCTCAAATACGAACCCCGGCCTTCTTGCGAGGGCCGGGGTTTTTGTTCGCCTGAATTCCGGGGGCGCTCAAGCCGGCAGCAAAGCCGCGGCGACGCGGCGGCCTTCCGCCAGCAGCACATTATAGGTGCGGCAGGCGGCACCCGTGTCCATGGCATCAATGCCGCCCAGCCCGCGTTCCTTGACGGCACGGCGCAGGGTGGAGGTGAACAGCTGCATGGTGGGCCCGGTGCCCAGCAGCACGATCTCCAGCGACGGCTGTTCGGCGATCAGGGCCGCGAAATCATCCGGCTGCAGGCCGGCGAACCCACCGACGGTCCAGGGGATGGTGCGGTCAGGGAAGACGATGATGGGCGTCTCATAGACCACGTTGCTGACGCGGAAGCGGCCGGGACCGTAGGCGTCGATGACCTGGCGGTCTGCCGGAATCAGGGGGGTGATGTCCATGGGCTTACAGCCCTCCCACAATGAAAAAGGCCTGACACTCGCCCCTTGGGGGATGCGGGTGCCGGGCCTTTTACCTGGCGTGCGGCGGCATCGGTTTCAAACCCGACCCGCCCTGGCTCACTTGGAATCGGTCTCGGTCTTGGCTGGTTCGGTCTTGGCCAGCACGGTGGTGATGGTGCTGCGCAGGACGCGGAACTTCACGCCTTCGCCGGCGTCGATGGTGACCTCGTCGTTGTCGCCGACCTTCACCACGGTGCCGATGATGCCGCCGCCGGTGACGACCTTGTCGCCGCGGCGCAGCGACTCCAGCATGTTCTTGTGTTCCTTCATCTTCTTCTGCTGCGGGCGTATCAGGAAGAAGAACATGACCAGGAACACCGCCACGTAGGGCAGGATACCCATCAACTGGCTTGAATCGACGGGGCCGGCGCCGCTGGTGGTCTGGGCCTGGGCGGTGGACACGAACATGGGACGGTTGCTCCAGCGTGCGGGAATATCAGAACCAACGGGGCGGGCATGCCCACGTTTGGGCGCGACTATACCGACCGCCGGCCATGTTGCAACCCAATCTCAGCCCCCCGCCCGGCGCGGGTTGCCCGCCCGCCGCCATCCCCGTACCGTTCACCGGTTGAATAGGCAGGCAGGCGCCAACCCGCCGCCCCCTCCCCGGGGTGGCGATGACGGCGCCGTAAGAAATCGACAGAAGGAAACCAGCCCCGTGACCGCCCCCGTGCCGCTTGAATCCGCCCTGCTGCCGCTGCTGGCCCGCATCGCCGACGCGCTGGACCGCCTGGCCCCTCCGCCGCCGGGCCCCATCGACTTCCATGCGGCCGACGCCTTCGTCTGGCATGCCGAAGGCGACCGCCTCAGCCCGGTGCCCGAGGTGTCCAAGGTGGACATCGGCCTGCTGCGGGGCGTGGAGCGCCAGCGTGACATCCTGCTGGAGAACACCCGTCGCTTCGCCCAAGGCCTGCCCGCCAACAACGCCCTGCTGTGGGGTGCGCGCGGCATGGGCAAAAGTTCGCTGGTGAAGTCGGTGCACGCGGCGGTGAACCAGGAGGCGGGCACATCGGCCGGCCACGGCCCCCTGGCGCTGGTGGAAATCCACCGCGAGGATATCCCCTCCCTGCCGCGCCTGCTGGCCGCCGTGCGCGACAGCGGCCGCCGCTTCGTCCTGTTCTGCGACGATCTGTCCTTCACCAACGACGACGCCCATTACAAGTCGCTGAAGGCCGTGCTGGAGGGCGGGGTGGAGGGGCGGCCGGCGAACGTCGTGTTCTACGCCACGTCCAACCGCCGCCACCTGATGCCCCGCGACATGATCGACAATGAGCGGTCCACGGCCATCAACCCGTCGGAGGCGGTGGAGGAGAAGGTCAGCCTGTCGGACCGCTTCGGCCTGTGGCTGGGCTTCCACAACTGCGACCAGGACACCTACTTCGCCATGGTTGACGGCTATGCCGCGGCCTTGGGCCTGACCCTGTCCTCGGAGGAACTGCACGCCCGCGCCGTGGAATGGGCGGTCACGCGCGGCAACCGTTCCGGCCGGGTCGCCTGGCAATTCATCCAGGACATCGCCGGCCAGAAAGCCGCGCCTGGCGCCTGAGTCGTTGAACCGCCGTTAACGGCCCATTCAACTTTTCCCAGCGAAGCGTTTGAAACCGGATCGGGAGTCGCCTTCAAGGCAACTCCTGGTCCGGGGCATGTAACGGGTTATGGCTTCCGATTCTCCCGGGTTTTCGCCGTAATGGGGCGCGTAACTCGACCACCCATTACTCTAGCCCCCCAAGTTTTCCCCCATTTCTGCAATTCCAAGGGGGAAACCACTTCTTTTCAATACAAACAAGATAAATTCGGTTATAGTCCGTCCAACAAAACCTGCAACAAGTGACAAACAACGCCAGGGCTGGACATGACACAACCGATATCCGATTCCAATGACGACCTGCAGATCATCGCCCTGACCGGAAAGATCGTCACGAGCTATGTTGCCGGTAACACGCTGGCGCCCGCCGCCCTGCCTGATCTGATCAAGCAGGTGCACGACACCCTGCGTCGTCTGGTCACGCCCGAGGAAGTGGTCGCCACCCCGGCGGAGCCGCTGACCCCGGCCGTTCCGATCCGCAAGTCGGTCACCCCCGACTACATCGTGTGCCTGGAAGACGGCCGCAAGCTGAAGATGTTGAAGCGCCACCTGCGCACCGCCTACGGCCTGTCGCCGGAGGAATACCGCGTGAAGTGGGGCCTGCCCTCCGATTACCCCATGGTCGCCCCCAACTATGCCGAGCAGCGTTCGGGTTTGGCCAAGGCCATCGGCCTGGGCCAGCGTTCTCGGACAGAGGGGAAGCCCAGCGGCAAGCGTCGCCGCAGCAGCGCCGCCGCCGAGTAAGGCTCCGGCGCATACTGTCACAGCGAAGAAGGCGGGCCGTGTTGCCTGCCTTCTTCATTTGGGCTTTTCACATCGGACCTTCAACTGAGAAGCCCCTGTCCCAAGCCCCCGGTTCATGATCCCCAGCCGGGCGCCGGTTCGCCCAAGGCGCCCGGTGAGGGTGCAGCCGGCCCGTTGGGGCCAGGCGGCGGCAAGGGGCGCAGCTGGAACCGCTCATCCGCCGGCACGGCGATGCGGGACAGGTCGTAGCCGGGCAGGTGCGGCTGGTCCAGCCTGTCCACCATCATGATGTTCCAGACGCCGTGGGGCTGCCCCTCCAGCGCGCGTACAGCCAGATCCACGGCGATGCGGGCCTGCACGATGGGGGAATCGGAGGCCGCGAGTTCCACGGTGCCGTCGCGGATCAGGTCGGTGATACCGTCGGTGACATAGGTGGCCACCAGGTGGGTGCCGCCGTCGTGGCGGGAACGCAGATAGTTCGCCGCCGCCTGGATGGCGACCGCGTTGCCAAAGACCACGTCGAGGTCCGGCACCTGATCGAACAGGGCGCGCACCAGATCCATCTGCGTCGCCATTCCCGTGGCGCCATAGCTGCCGTGGATGACCTCCACGCCCGCGCGCCGCAGGACGCCCAGGGCCGACGCTTCCATGGCATCCGCCCATTCCGCGCCCTTGGGGCCCGGCAGCCACCCCACCTTCAGCGGCCGGCCAGCCGCCTTTTCCCATTCCGCGCGGTGCGCCAGGATATGGTCTGCGCCTAAGCGGCCGTTCTCGCGAAAGTTTCCCAGGATGTGGGCGGTGACGTAGGGGGAGGCCATGCCGTTGATGAGATCGATCAGCGGGCGGCCGCTGTCGGCGATGGCCGCGGCCTCGGCGTCCAGCCCGTCGCTGGTGATGGCGGCCACGATATAGGCGTCGGGCTTCAGCGCACGGCAGGCGTCCAACTGCGCCTTCTGCACATCCAGCTTGTCGTAGCCACCCGCCTGGTAGACACCTATGACGACACCCTGCCGTTCGGCCTCACGCGCCAGCCCCCAGGACACGCCCCACCAGAGCTTGTCCTGCACGCCCGGCAGCAGGGCGCAGACCCGCCAGGGACGCGCCGCCCGCGCCAAGGGGACATAGGGGCCCACATGCCCATCGCGCGACACCGATACCGGTGGCCAGCTGTCCGGCGCCGGCGACATCTGGCCGGCGGATCCCGGCGGCACGCCCGCTTGCGCCTTTCCCAATTCCAAAACCATACCGGCCATGGCGAGAAGGCCCCCCAGCCCCCGCCACCGACACCGGCTTCGCCCAAAAGCCATGCCTGCCCCCGCGTTGCTTCCCCCAATCTGACACCCCAGGCGTGGCGATGAAAGGCCGACGGCGCGACGGCGCGCGCCTTCTTCCCGGTCTTTCGAGGCGCTGCAGGGTCCGGGCGGCATCGGTCGTACCAGGGGCAAGACGGGATGTTTCCCCTGGCGCCGGACGTGGCCTTGAAACCCCGGGCGCGGAAACATCGGGACGCCGATCCAGGAATCGGCCTGTTCGAGGACATCTGAATGACCTTGCAAGCGGCCATCGCCACCAACCAATTCGGTCTGGGCGCCCGCCCCGGCGACATCGCGGCGGCCCAATCCGACCCCCGCGGCTGGCTGGAGGAACAGTTGGCGCGAAACGACGGCGTGCCGCCGGACCTGCGGGACGTGGAGGACAGCGCCACCCGCCTGGCCGCGACCTACGCCGCCCGCAAGGAAAAGGACGAGGAAGCGCGCAAGCCCTTGCGCGAGGCGCTGCGCGCAGCCTATCGCGGCGACGCGGCCCGGCGCACCCGGGCGGCGATCGCCACCGACGCGCCGCTGCGCGAACGGCTGGTGCACTTCTGGTCCAACCACTTCACCGTTTCCACCAGCCGGCCCATCGTCGCCGCCGCCGTGGTCCCCTATGAGAACGAGGCGATCCGCCCGCATGTCACCGGCCGTTTCGCCGATATGCTACTGGCCGTGACCCGCCATCCGGTCATGCTGGCCTATCTGGACAACGCCGTGTCCGCCGAACCGGACAGCATGGCCGGCATCCGGCGCCAGCGCGGCTTGAATGAAAACCTGGGCCGCGAACTGCTGGAACTGCACACCCTGGGCGTGGACGGCGGCTATAGCCAGGCGGACGTGCGGGAACTGGCCCGCATCCTGACGGGCTGGAGCATCGCGGCCGAGCGGGATCGCGACACCGGCGTCTTCCTGTTCCGCCCCAACCTGCACGAGCCGGGCGACAAGATCCTGCTGGGCCAGCGCTACAGCGAGGACGGCATGGGCGAAGGCTTGCTGGCCCTGCAGCGCCTGGCCCGCCATCCGGCCACGGCCCGCCACGTCGCCACCAAGCTGGCCCGCCACTTCGTCGCCGACGAACCGCCACCGGCCGTGGTGGCGGCGCTGGAGAAACGCTACCGCGACAGCGACGGCCATCTGGGGGAGGTGACCCGCACCCTGCTGCGCCAGGATGCGGCGTGGACGCCCGAGGCCCGCAAGATAAAGACGCCGACGGAACTGGTGGTTTCCACCGCCCGCGCCCTGGGGGCGGACATCCACCCGGCGGCGGACGACGGCGACACCGACATGAAGACGGCACGCACCGAGCCCGCCCTGCGCTCCCTGGCCTTGCTGGGGCAGTTGCCCTTCGCCGCCCCCTCGCCCGCCGGCTGGCCCGACCAAGCCGCCGATTGGGTGGGGCCGGAAGCCATGGTGCAGCGTGTCGACTGGGCCTTGACCGTGGGGGAAAAGCTGGGCGACCGCATCGACCCCCGCCAGATCGCAGAGCAGGCGCTGGGCCCGTTCGCGGGTGACGCCACCCGCCAGGCCGTGGCCCGCGCGCCCAGCGCCGCCGAGGGCCTGGCCCTGCTGATCTCCGCCCCCGAATTCCAGCGGCGCTGAAGGAGTGCCTGGCCATGACCGCCCTTATTTCCCTGAATCGCCGTCACTTGCTGGGCGGCCTCGGCGCCGCCGCGACGCTGTCGCTGCTGCCGCAGGTGAGCTTCGCCCGTACGGTGGGCGAGCAGCGCTTCATCCTGATCGTACTGCGCGGCGGCATGGACGGCCTGGCCGCCGTCGCCCCCTATGCCGACCGCGACTATGCGGCCTTGCGCGGCCGTCTGGCACTACCCGATCCCAACGCCCAGGGCGGCGTGCTGGATTTGGATGGCTTCTTCGGCCTGAACCCGGCCCTGGCCGATATCCATCCCTGGTACAAGGAGGATCAGTTGCTGGTGGCCCACGCCGTCGCCACGCCCTACCGCGACCGCAGCCATTTCGACGCCCAGGATCTGCTGGAGAACGGCACCGTGACGCCGCACGGTGTGGCCACCGGCTGGCTGAACCGGGCCATCGCGCAACTGGGCCGCGACACCAACGGACGGCGCCTGGGGCTGGCCGTGGGCCAGGGCGTACCCCTAGTGCTGCGCGGGGCCGCCCCAATCGCCTCATGGGCGCCATCGCCGCTGAAAGAGGCGGACGGCGACTTCCTGGATCGGGTGGCGGCGCTGTACGCCAACGATCCGCTGCTGGCCGGTGCGCTGAAGGCCGGCCTGGACTCGGCCAGCATGGCCGACCATGCGCTGAACGCGGACGCCGACAGCGCCATGGACGGCGCCATGATGGACGGCGCCCCCACGCCCAAGGCCGTGCGCCTCGACCCGACCCAGTTGGGCACCACCACCGGCCGCCTGCTGGCCGACGCCAACGGTCCCCGCGTGGCGGTCATGGACCTGCAGGGCTGGGACACCCATGCCCAGCAGGGAACGACGGCCGGCCGGCTGGCCGGGGCGCTGGGTAACCTGTCCAAGGTGCTGGTGGCGCTGCGCGGCGGCCTTGGCCCCGCCTGGCGGCAGACGGTGGTGGCGGTGGTGACCGAGTTCGGGCGCACCGCCAGGCCGAACGGCACCGGCGGTACCGACCACGGCACGGCCACGGCCGCCTTCCTGGCGGGCGGCGCCGTGCAGGGTGGGCGCGTGCTGGCCGATTGGCCCGGCTTGGCGGACAGCCACCTCTACCAGGGCCGCGACTTGGCGCCCACACAGGATCTGCGCGCCCTGATGAAGGGCATCCTGCGGGACCATCTGGGTTTGGACACCGGCGCCCTGGACAAGGCCGTCTTCCCCGGCGGTGGCACCCCCGCCGCCACGCCCGGCCTGATCCGGACCTAGCCCTGACCCCATCCGACGCGTTATCTGTTAGGGATGGCGGTGGATGGAGCGGCAGGCATGAGCGGTGAGGCACGGGCCTGGGTCAGACTACCCTCGCGGCGCCACCTGAACCTGTTGGCGCCCACGCCCCTGGACTGGGATGACGAGGACTTGGCCATGGGCCTGGCGCGCACCTACCGCTGGGGCGGGCATTCCCGCTGGCCCCTGCCCTTGTCGGTGGCCCAGCACTCCCTGACCGTGCTGGCCCTGTCGCGCGCCCAGGCCGAAAAGCCTCTGAGCCCGGCGGCGGAGTTGCGGGAGCTGCTGCATGACGCCGATGAGGGCCTGTTGGGCTTCGACGCCATTTCACCGCTGAAGCCCTTCCTGGGACCGGAGTACAAGGCCCTGGCCGCACGGCTGGAAGGGGCGATCACCCTGCGGTACCAGATCCCGGTCTGGAACCTGACCACCAAGAAGAACCACAAGCGGGCCGATCGCATCGCCGCCGCCAGTGAGGCGCTGCACGTGGTCGGCTGGTCACGGGATGAAATCCGCCGCACGCTCAAGATTCCCTATCAACCCCTGGACGACGATCCCCTGCACCAGGAATACGCCGGCATACCCTGGGAGCCCTGGCCGGCCGACGTGGCGGCGCAGCGCTTTCTGGCCGCGCTGCGGGTCCTGCTGCGGAAGCGGGACGGCCAGGCATGAACACGCCTCTGCTGGGCCGGGCGCAGGCCGCCCTGGCCGCCGGCCGCATGACGGATGCGGCCACCCTGTACCGGGAGGTGGTGGCCCGCTGGCCGCACGAGGGCGCCGGCTGGCTGGCCTTGAGCGTGGCCGCAGCCGCCCTGGGCCAGGCGGACGACGCGCTGGCCGCCGCCGAGCGGGCGGCATCCCTGCTGCCCACGCACGCCTCCGCCTGGGCCAACGTGGCGGAGCGGCGGCGCCAGGCCGGCCGCATGGATGAGGCCGGTGCCGCCTTTGCCCGCCTGGCCGCCCTGCCCGGCCTGCCCGCCGACCTGGCCGCCGACGCCGAGAACGGCTTGGCCTTGGTGGCCCGCCATAACGGCCAGACACTGGCGGCGGAGGCCCACTGGCGCCGCGCCATCGCGCTGGACCCCACCTTCGCCGGCGCCTACGCCAACCTTGGGAAAATGCTGTTCGACCAGCAGGCCATGCACGCGGCACGCGCGGCCCTGCGCCAAGCGGTTACCCTGGATCCCACCGACGGCGGCGCCCGCATGAACCTGGCGCTGGCCCACAAGGCGTTGGAGCAGCAGGCGGTGGCGGTGGAGGAACTACGCCACCTGCTGGCCCAGCCTGGGATAAGCGAACAACTGGCCCACGACGCCCGCCACAACCTGGCCCGCCTGCTGCTGCTGCAAGGGCCGGGGTCGGAGGCTTGGGCTCTGCACGAAAGCCGATGGAAGGCCAGCCATTTCCCCTCCGTCCGGCGGTCCTTCCCTGTACCGGTTTGGCAGGGCGACAGCCTGATGGGACGGCGGCTGCTGTTGTGGGGCGAGCAGGGCCTGGGTGACGAGATCCTGTTCGCCAGCCAAGTTCCCGACCTGGCCGCCGGCCTGACCGACGCGGTGCGCGCCGCCGGCACCGACATCCTGCTGGAATGCGACGAGCGGCTGGTGCCGCTGTTCGCCCGGTCCTTCGCCCCGGTGACGGTGGTGGGGCGGCCGGCGGCGGTGGCCCTTAGCGGGTCCCGCGACGCCTCGGCCGATTCCCGCACCGCCACGGCCACGGCGCAGCTGCCCACCGGCAGCCTTGCCCGCTATTGCCGTCCCAGTCTCGCCAGCTTCCGCGGCGCCCGCCCCTTCCTGAAGCCCGACCCAGATCGCGCCACCCCCTGGGCGCGGCGGGTGGCGGCTCTGGGGCCTGGACTGAAGGTGGGGCTGTGCTGGACCAGCGGCCTGCTGACGGCGGAGCGCGCCATCAGCTACACCACCCTGGCCGACTGGCTGCCCTTGGCCCAGGTGCCGGGCATCCACCTGGTCAGCCTTCAGTACAACCGCGACATCTCCGCCATCGAGATACCCCAAGCGCGGGCCCGGGGCCTGGACGTCGCCGACTGGCCCGACCTGGACCAGCGCAACGACCTGGAGGGGGTGGCCGCCCTGATCTCCACCCTGGACCTGGTGCTGACGGCCCCCACCTCGGTCGGGGAGATCGCGGCCGGCCTGGGCGTGCCCACTTGGCGCATCTCCACCCCCAGCCAGGACTGGAGCGGCCTGGGCACCATGGTCCGCCCCTGGTATCCCGCCATGCGCATCTTCCCCGCGCCTAGGGAGGAAGAGACCCTGGCGGATGTGATCCAACGCATGGTTCACGCCTTGACGGCCCTGATCACGCCCGCCGCGTCCCCGACCTCGTTGGCCGAGGCTCTGGCCCTGCATCAGGCCGGCCGGGTGGATGAGGCGGAAGCCGCATATCGCCGCCTGCTGGCCGATGGGCCGGCGGAGGCCCAGGCGCGGGGCGATACCCTGCATCTGCTGGGCCTGCTGCTGCACCAGGTCAGCCGGCCGGAGGAAGCCGAACCTCTGCTGCGCCAGGCGCTGGCGGCGGAACCAGGATTTTTCGAGGCCTGGAACAGCCTGGGCGCCGTGCTGCTGGCGCTGGGCCGGCGAGCCGAGGCGGCGGAGGCCTGGCGCACCGCCCTGCGCCTAAATCCCAACTACGACAAGGCGGCGGCCAATCTGGGCCGTTTGGGGCCGTGAGCCAATCCGACGCCGACGCGATGCTGGTTTCACCAAGAAAAAGGGCACCCATCCCAACGGATGGATACCCTTTCTTTGAGGCGGCGCCCGCGCCTACCAGCTGAGGCTGAAGCGCATCACCCGGCTGTAGCGATCACCCGCCTTCAGCATGGTGTCGGGGAAGGACGGCTGGTTGGGCGCGTCAGGGAAGGCCTGGGGCTCCAGGCAGACGCCCGTGCCCAGGTCCGGATACTGCGAGGCCAGGCCCTGGCCGCCATAGAACTGCACCGACGGCTGGTCGGTATGCAGGCGCAGGCTGACCCCGCTGTCGGGGGATGACAGCGTGGCGGCCCAGTCCGCCGCTTCGTCCCAGGTGTCTTCCCGGTCCAGGACGAAGCAATGGTCGTAGCCGCCGGCCTGGAAGATCTGGGGATGGTTGTGGCGCGGCGTCGCCAGGCGCGGCCGGCGGAAATCGAAGGCCGTGCCGGCCACCGGCTCCAGCGCGCCGGTGGGAATCAAACCGGGGCCCACGGGGAGGAAATGCTGGGACCGAAGGCGCAGCATCTGCCGGTCGGCCGCCACTTGCGGGTCACCCGCCAGGTTGAAATAGGGATGCCAGGTCAGGCTGACCGGCGTGTCCGCGTCACCGATGGCGGTGAAGCGCAGGGTCAGGTCACCGCCGCTGATGGTGATTTCCGCCGTCACCTCCAGGGTGCCGGGGAAGCCGTTCTCCCCATCCGGGGAGGTCAGGCCCAACACCAGCCGGGAGTCCGCCCCACCCTGGAAATCCTGCAGACGCCAGACCTTGCGGCCATAGGCACCCGGACCGCCGTGCAGCTGGTTGACACCCTCATTGGGCACCAGCTCAACCGTCCGGCCTTGGTACGTGTAGCGGGCGTTGGCGATGCGGTTGCCATAGCGCCCCACCAGGCATCCCAGATAAGCCGGGTCGTTCTCATAGGCCGCCACATCCGGCAGACCCAAGACCAGGTTGCGCCGGCCCTTGGGGCCGGGTACCGACAGCTGTCGCAGGATGCCGCCGAAGGTCAGCACCTCCGCCTGAAGGCCGTCCGCCGGCCCGAGCGTCACCGCCCGGACCGGCGCACCATCCCTGGTCGTCCCGAAGGATCGGATCATGACCGCGCCGCCCTCACCTGTTGCACGGCGTCATGCAGGGGCTTGTGGGTCCACAGCTCCTGGATGGCTTCCAGGCTCCGGCCCTTGGTTTCCGGGACGAAGCGCCACACGAACAGGGCGGACAGTAGGCTGAACAGGCCATAAATCCAATAGGCGAAGCCGTGGTGGAAATGGGCGTTCAGTACCGAATTGCCGTCCATGACGTTAAAGGACCAGGTGACCAGCAGGTTGGCGATCCACTGCGCCGCGACCGCGATGCCCAGCGCCTTGCCCTTGATGGCGTTCGGGAACATCTCGGCCAGCAGGATCCAGACCACCGGGCCCCAGGAGAAGGCGAAGCCGGCGATATAGACCAGCATGGCGGCCAGCGCCGCCAGCCCCGCCTGGCCGGTGGCGAACAGCGTGCCCAGCGCCAGCATGGAAACGGTCATGACTAGGCCGCCCGCGATCAACAAGGGCTTGCGCCCCAGGCGATCGACCGAGACGGTGGCGACCAAGGTGAAGGCGACGTTGGCGATGCCGACGATGACCGTCTGCCACAGCGAGGCATTGGTATCCATGCCCATGTTCTGGAACATCTGAGGGGCATAGTAGAGCACGGCGTTGATGCCCACGAACTGCTGGAAGACCGACAGCAGGATGCCGACGAACACCACCAGACCGCCGAACGCGAACAGGCGTTCGTTGGTCACGACCAGGCTTTCCTCGATCTCGACCAGCGTGACCTTCGGGTCGGTGGCGCCGCCCAGACGCTTCAGCACGTCCAACGCCTCATTGTCACGGCGCTGCATGACCAGGTAGCGGGGGGTGTCCGGGGCAAACAGCAACAGGACGGCGAACAGGATGGAGGGCAGCCCTTCGGAGGCGAACATCCAGCGCCAGCCGGTGCTATGCAGCCAGGTTTCGTCCCCGAGGCCGGCGATGGCCCAGTTCACGAAATAGACGCCCACCATGCCGCCGACGATGGCGATCTGGTTGAAGGAGATGAGGCGGCCGCGGGACTCGGCCGGCGCGATCTCGGCGATGTAGAGGGGGGAAACCAGCGAGGCGATGCCCACACCGACGCCGCCGATGATGCGGTAGATGTTGAAGGGCGTCAGCGCGTCCGGGCCCATCTGGCCGATGGTGCCCAAACCGAACTCCGGCCAAGCCGATCCCAGCGAGCAGATGAGGAACATCAAGGCAGCGAAGATCAGCGTCGGCTTGCGGCCGAAACGGTCGGCCATCTTGCCCGCGACCAGACCACCGACGACGCAGCCGGCCAGCGCGCTGGAGATGGTCAGGCCCTTGAGGCTGTCATGCGCTGTTTCCGTCAAATTCAGCGGCTTGATGAAATTGATGTCGATGCTGGCCATCGCGCCGGAAATGACGGCGGTGTCGTACCCGAACAACAGACCGCCCAGGGTGGCGATCAGTGTCAGGCCCGTCGTCAGCGACAGTGCGCCTTGCTTGTTGCCCATTCATTCCTCCCCGACGGGCCACGTCGCCCGCCATTTGTCCTAAAGCCAGGCGCCCCCACTCCACCTGGAACGGGGACGCCTTTGCACCTCAGATCACCGCCGGCACCCCGGACGAGACGTCGCCGGGCACCGGTATCCTTCAAATCAATGGTTATGCCGCGGCGGGTGGGCCACGACGCCCCGGTACTTCAGCGCCGGCTCCATGCAGCCGCCGCTGTCCAGTTGGCCCACGGTCTGGCGGTACATCTCCTGCCACGGCGTGTAGCTGGGCGGGGTGGCCGGGATGCCGTCAGCCTTGCGCTTCTGGATCTCGGCATCATCCACCAGCATGTCGCAGGTGCCCTGGTTCAGGTCGATGCGGATGGTGTCGCCGGTGCGCAGCCATGCCAGCCCTCCGCCCACGGCACTCTCCGGCGAGGCGTTCAGGATGGACGGGCTGTCCGAGGTGCCGGACTGGCGGCCGTCACCGATGGTGGGCAGGCTGGTGATGCCGGCCTTCAGCAGCGCGTCCGGCGGCTGCATGTTCACCACCTCGGCCGAGCCGGGGAAGCCCAGCGGACCGGCGCCGCGCACCACCAGGATGCAGCGTTCGTCGATGTTGAGCGCCGGGTCGTTGATGCGCTCGTGGTAATCGTCCGGCCCGTCGAAGACGATGGCCCGGCCCTCGTACACGCCTTCGCGGCCCGGCTCGCTCAGGTAACGCTGGCGGAACTCTTCCGAGATCACGCTGGTCTTCATGATGGCGAAGTCGAACAGGTTGCCCTTCAGCACCAGGAAGCCGGCACGCTCCTTCAGGGGGGCGCTGTAGGGCGTGATCATCTCCCGGTCCGGGCTCTCGCGGCCCTCCAGGTTCTCGCCGATGGGGCGGCCGGTGACCGACATCGCCTTGTCGAACAGCTTGCCCGCCTGCTGCAGTTCCCACATCACGGCGGGCACGCCGCCGGCGCGGTGGAAGCGCTCGCCCAGGTACTTGCCGGCCGGCTGCATGTTAACCAGCAGCGGCACGTCATAGCCGTGGATGCGCCAGTCGTCGGCCGTCAACTCCACGCCCGCGTGGCGGGCCATGGCGTTGATGTGCGGCTGCGCGTTGCTGGAGCCGCCCAGGGCGCCCACCAGCTTGATGGCGTTCAGGAAGCTCTCCCGCGACAGGATCTTGGACGGGCGCAGATCCTCATACGCCATATCGACGATGCGGCGGCCCGTCTCGTAGGCCATTTGCCCGCGCTCGCGGTAGGGGGCGGGGATGGCGGAACAGCCGGTCAGCGACAGGCCCAGCCCCTCGGCCACGGCGTTCATGGTGCTGGCCGTGCCCATGGTGTTGCAGTGGCCGGCCGACGGCGCCGAGGAGGCGGCCGCGTCCAGGAACTCATCCTCGTCGATCAGGCCGGCCGCCAGCTTGCGGCGGCTGCGCCAGATGACAGTGCCCGATCCCACCAGGTCGCCCTCGTGCCAGCCATCCAGCATGGGTCCGCCGGACAGGACGATGGCCGGGATGTCGACCGTGCTCGCCGCCATGATGCCGGCCGGCGTGGTCTTGTCGCAGCCGGTGGTCAGCACCACGGCGTCGATGGGGTAACCGTACAGGATCTCCACCAGGCCCATGTAGGCGAGATTCCGGTCCATGGCCGCCGTCGGACGGCGGCAGTTCTCGAAGATGGGGTGGACCGGGAATTCCATGGGAATGCCGCCAGCGTCGCGGATACCGTCGCGGACACGCTTGGCCAATTCCAGGTGAATACGATTGCAGGGGGAGATGTCGCTGCCGGTCTGGGCGATGCCGATGATGGGCTTGCCGGAACGCAGTTCCTGCGGCGTGATGCCGTAGTTCATGAAGCGCTCAAGATAAAGCGCGGTCATGTCGATCCGGTCCGGCGCGTCAAACCAATCGCGGGAGCGGAAGCGGACAGAAGGACGGTCAACCATACGCAATCTCCGCCGGGGGCAGGCCCGGCACGGTGGCCCTGAAGTGAAACAAGCCGCCAGCAAGCGGCTGGACGGCGCGATCGTCGTCGCTCAGGCCCTTGGCGGCGGTGGTGGCGTAGAGATCCAAGCGGTCATCGCCGCCGAAGGCAAGCTTGGTGATGTTGGCGCAGGGGAAGCGCACGACCTGCAACAACTCCCCCGCCGGGGAATAGCGCCGGGCGGCCCAGCCGCCAAACAGGCCCACCCACAGGCACCCTTCCGCGTCCACCACCGTTCCGTCGGGCCAGCCGGCGCCCTCCTCGATGATGATCAGCAACCGTCCTTCGCTGAGCGCGCCATCGGCCGACAGGTCATAGGCGGTGATGGTCTTGCCCAAGGTGTCGGTGTGATAGAAGGTCCGGCCATCGGGGCTGGTGCAAGGCCCGTTGGTGATGACGATGCCATCGACATGGCGCCTCAGCGCCCCGGTCCAGGAATAAAGGGCGCCGGTCGCCGCCTCTTCCGCGTCATCCATGGAGCCGAACCATAGCCGGCCCTGGGCATCGACGAAACCGTCGTTCAGGCGGTTACCCGCGCGGTCCCACTCCACCGCCACCAGCGGCTCGAACACACCCGTTTCGGTATCGAAACGGGCCAGCTTCCCCGGCAGGCCCACGATCAGGCCGCCCCCGGCGCGCGGCAGGGCGAAGCCCGGCTGGTCGGGCGCGTCGAAGCTGCGGGTGGAACCGTCCTGGGGGCGGAAGCGGTGGATCCGCCGCTTCTTGATGTCCACGAACCACAGGGCCTGGTCACGGGCGGACCACACCGGCCCTTCCCCCAAGGTGGCCCCCAAGGCCCAGATGCAGCGCGGCTCCATGGTCACGGGCCACTCCTCAGCGCCAGCCGGCGTCGACGAAGTATTCGTGGCTGGTGCACATGCGGCCATCGTCGGAGGCCAGGAACAGCACCATGGCGGCCACATGCGGCGGGTCCACCCGTTCCTTCAGGCACTGCTGCGACAGGATGCGGGCCTCTTCCTCCGGGTTGTGCCACAGGCGCATCTGACGCTCCGTGCGCACGCCGCCCGGCACCACGCAGGTGACGCGGATGTTGTGCTCACCCAGGTCGCGGGCCAGCGAACGGGTCATACCCTCGATGCCGGCCTTGGCTGTCTGGTACATCAGCAGTTCCGGCAGGGCCACATGCCAGGAGATGGAGCCGAAGTTGATGATGGCGCCGCTGCGCTGAGCCTTCATGCCCGGCACGACGGCCTGGGACGCGAAGAACATGTGCCGCAGGTTCACCGCCATGCGGTTGTCCCAGTATTCCGGCGTGATCTGCTCGATCGTGTGGCGGTCGTCGTTGGCGGCGTTGTTCACCAGCACATCGACCGGGCCGGCGTTCTGGATTTCCGCCAGCGTCGCCTTAAGCTGATCCAGGTTGGTCAGGTCGCACTTATAGAACTTGGGCGCGTGCTCCGCGTCCTCGGCCAGCGACTGTTCCAGGGCGCGGGAGTCGGCCTCCGCGATGTCCAGGAAGGAAACCTGGGCGCCCTGACGGACGAACGCCTCGGTGATGGCGGCGCCGATGCCGGAGCCGCCACCGGTGACAATGACCCGCTTGCCCCGCAGGCTGGGATAGATGGCGTGCGTCATGATGTATTTCAGGCCCAACAGAAAAGGGTGTGGATGGGTGGCGCCAGCGGCATCACCCGTTCAGCAGGCCGCGGCGGGCCAGGTTGCGCATCAGTTCGGTCAGGCCGAAGGTCCAGGGCGCCGCCTCGTGGCAGGGCACCACCTTGTTGACCAGGGTGCCCAGGCGCGGGCTGGAGACGCTGACGATATCGCCGGTCTTGTGGGTGAAGCCGCGGCCCGGCGCGTCGCGATCCTCGACCGGCGCGAACAGCGTCCCCAGGAACAGTGCGAAGCCGTCGGGATACTGGTGGTTCTTGTTCAGGGTCTGGCCGACCAGGTCCAGCGGATCGCGGCTGATCTCGGACATGGTGCTCTTGCCATCCAGGACGAAGCCGTCCTCACCCGTCACGTTCAGGTGCACCACGGCCTCGCGGACATGGTCCATGGTGAAGGTGTCGTCGAACAGGCGGACGAAGGGGCCGATGGCGCAGGACGCGTTGTTGTCCTTGGCCTTGGACAGCAGCAGGGCGCTGCGGCCTTCAAAGTCGCGCAGGTTGACGTCGTTGCCCAGTGTGGCGCCGCGCGCGCGGCCCTGGCCGTCGCACAGGAGGACCACCTCGGGCTCCGGGTTGTTCCAATGGCTGTCGGCGCGCACACCGATCTCCACACCCCAGCCCATGGCGGACAGGGTCGGGCCCTTGGTGAACACCTCGGCGTCCGGACCGATGGCCACTTCCAGGTACTGCGACCACAGGCCGTCGGCGATCAGCGCCTCTTTCAGGCGGGCGGCATTCTCGGAACCGGGCTTCACCAGGCGCAGATCGGTGCCGACGCGGGACGACAGGGCCTGGCGGATTTCCAGGGCCTTGCCGGCATCGCCGCGCGCCCGTTCCTCGATCACGCGCTCCAGGGCGGAGACGGCGAAGGTCACGCCGGCGGCCTTGATGCACTGCAGGTCGATGGGGGTCAGCAGCTTGGCGCCTTTAGTGCCACCGGCCCAGGTGGGGTTCAGGGCCCAGTCAGCCACGCGACCGATGGACTTGCCCTCGGGGATCCGGCCGGGCTCAAGGCGGTTCATCAATTCGGACACGGTCGGGGCGACGCCCGACAGGTCAAAAATCTCGCCGTTGCGGATCAGGATGGGCGTCGGCCCCTCGCCCGCGTCGATACGGCCCAACAGAACGGCGGCGGCGCTGTCCTCGGGAAAAATGCTGTCGTGCGTAGTCTGCACCGGCGTGTCGACCGGGTACCCCATCTCTTGAACTCCTCCCAAGGTGCGTTATCGCCAGGCGGCCCTTGTTAACGCTAACATTAGAGGCCAGGGAGAAGCGCTGTCAAGGCGACGTTACCATACCAGTCCGGAATTCGACGCGGGACGCACGAAGGTTTCGCGCTAAGGTTTGCCAGGATTCTGGGCCGCGACGGCCCCGGCCAGGGCTGTGGCAAAGGCGTGCATCTCCTCCGCGCCCACGTCGCTGACCGCCCAATAGGCCATGCCGCCGTCCCGCCACCTCATGAGGTTGTAGCCGTCACGCGCCTCGAAGGCCGGCTGGCGGGGCCCCTCGCCGGGCCAGACGTAGAGGTTCAGGACATGGGCGCCATGGCGATAGACCAGGGCCGCCACCGGCCGGCCGGCCACGTAGTCCAGGCGCCCGCCCTGCAAGGGGAAGCCCGCTGCCGCCAGTTCCGGCACGGGCGGGGAATAATCCAGCTTGCCCGCGAACCAGGGCTTCACCGTATGGTGGTCGCTGGTCGGCACGTCCAGCAAGTGCTGCGCTTGCAGCGAGCGGACATGTCCCGCCACCAGCTCCCTCTCCAGCCCGGCGTCACGGTCGAAGGGCGCCACCATCAGCAGCAGGCTGGCGGCGATGGCGACACCCATCCCCGCCCCGCCCCAGCGGCGCAATTGCGGCGACCAACGCCGCCCTTGAGGCTTGGCGACGTGGCGCAGAGGATCGACCGCGCCGATGTCGGCCAGGATGCGGGCGCGTAGGGCCGCCGGCGCCGTATGCCGCAGGGACGGCTGGGCCAACAGGGCGCGCAGGGCCCGCAGCTCGCTCAGCGCCTCGGCGCAGGCGGGACAGGCGGCAATGTGCGCCTCCAGCTCGCGGGCATGCGCCACATCCAGTTCATTATCCAGCAGGCCGTGCAGCAGCTCCGCCTTGTCCGGGCATGCCGTCATCTCGTCTCTCCAGCCTCTCTGCGCCGCCAGGCGGCGGCCAGCAGGTCACGCGCGCGGGCCAGCCGCGACATGACGGTGCCCACGGGCGCCCCGGTCACGGCGGCGATGTCGCGATAGGACATCTCTTCCATCTCCCGCAGCAGCAGGGTTTCACGAAAGGCGGGCGGCAGTCCCTCGATCAGGGTGCGCAGGTCGGCCGCATCCTCCTGCGCCGCCAGCCAGGCCTCTGGGGTCGGCGCCGCCTCATCGGCGATGTCCGCGCCCTGCCCGGGCACCGACTCCAGCGCCTGCTCGGCCCGGTCACGGCGGGCAGCGGCCCAGCTGCGGACATTGTTGCGCACAATGGTCAACAGCCAGGCCCGCGCGTCGCCGCCGCGAAAACCATCGAAGGCGCGATGGGCCCGCAGGAAGGCGTCCTGGACGATGTCCTCCGCCGCCACCGGGTCGCGCGTCATGCAGCGCGCCAGGCCATAGGCGGCATCGAGGTGGATCAGAACCAGGTCCTGGAAGCGGCGGGTCCTGTCCGCCGTCTCGTCACCCCTCAAGGCGCCCGCCTCCTAATGCCCCGCCGGCCCCCCGGCACCGCCGCCATCGACAATGATGCGGCCGGTCATGTGTGGGTGCAGGGAACAAAAGTAATCGATCGTGCCCGGCCCCGCCACGGTGCGGCTGTACTTCTCTTCGGTGTCCAGGACCTTGGACTTGAAGGATTTGTCGTTGGCGGCCACGGCGTGGGGGATGTCGTCGGCGTTCACCCACACGATGGTCGTGCCCGGCGCCACATGCACCTCCGCCGGGCTGAAGGTGAAGTTGTCGATGCGGATCTCAACGGCTTCGGCGTGGGCGAAACCCGCCAGGGCGCAGAACAGCACGGCCGCGACGCGCGCGGCGGACATAAGGGTACGCATGGGTCTTCTCGCTTAACCGAGGGTGGCGTCGACAACGGCCAGGGGGCCGGCCTTGGCGTGATAGGTGATGGTGGTGACGCCCAGGGCGCCGCGCAGCTTGTCCGCCGGCAGCTTCATGGGCCCCGGCGAGGGCGCGCTGCCCGGCGACGGTTGGGGGAAAGCGGTGGAGCGGGCGGTGTGGAAGGCCACGTTGCCCTCCACCTTCTGCAGGATCTGGTGGATGTGGCCATTCAGCACGGTGACGCTGCCAAAGCGGGCCAGCAGGCCTAGCGCGCGGGCGCCGTCGTCGGTGCCCCAGCCCCACTCGGGGTAGACGGTCCACAGCGGGATGTGGGCGAACACCACCACCGGCGTGCTGGCGGACAGGGCGCGCAGGTCGTCGGCCAGCCAGACCAGCTGATCCTCCCCCAGGTTGCCCAGGCCGCCGCCCTTCAGGTTCACGACGTTGACCAGGGCGACGAAGTGCACGCCGTCGTGGTCGAAGCTGTACCAGCCGGCCCCCAGCGCCTTGCCGTTGGGTCCCTTGCCATAGCGGGCCAGGTAGGCCGCCCCCATGCCGTCGTCCAGCACGTCATGTTCACCAGGCACGAAGAAGACGGGCACGCCCAGTTCCTTCAGCGCCTGGTCGGCGGCGTCGAACTGCTCATCATGCGACAGATGGCTGATGTCGCCGGTATGGATGACAAAGGCGGGCTTGGCGGGCAGGCCATGGACGCCGGCCACCGCCTCACGCAAGGTCGCCAGCGCGTCGGGGTTCGCGGGCTTGTCGAAGCCGACATGGCTGTCGCTGATCTGGACGAAGGTCAGGCCCGGGTTCACCGGCGCCGCTTGCGCGCCGCGTGCCAGCAGGCCGGCCGTCAGCGGCACGCCGCCGGCCAGGCTCCACACCAGGCCGGTTCCGGCCCAGGTCATGCATTTCAGGGCGTTGCGACGCCCAGTGTCGATCTCATCCCCTGATATGGAAGGCTGCTTGGCCATGATGCCGCTCCCCTGGAAAAGGTGGTTCCAGGGGGCAAGACCGGCCGGTGCCCCGGCTTATTCCCGATCGACGGAAATTATTTTCAGGCGGGCGCGGCCGTGGACTCGCGCTCCACCAGCGTGTGGCGCAACAGCTGCTGCGCCGGGGCGCCGGTGCCGCCACCGCGGCGGCGCTTCACTTCATCCAGCAGCATGCTGACGGCCGCCCGCCCCATGGCCGCGATGGGCTGGCGGACGGTGGTCAGGGCCGGCCAGATGGTGCCGGCGATCAGCGTGTCGTCGAAGCCGGCGATGGACAGGTCGACCGGCACGTTCAGGCCCAGACGGTGGGCCGTGGCCAGCACGGCGGCGGCCATGTCGTCGTTGGCGGCGAAGATGGCGGTGGGCCGGTCCTTCAGGGCCAGCAGCTTGTCCGCCGCCGCCAGGCCGGAGCGGTAGTTGAAATAGCCCTGCTCCACCGGGGCGGCTTTGGGATCCAGCCCCGCCTCGCTGAGCGCGTCCAGGAAGCCGTGCAGGCGCTGGTCGCTGACGGTCTGGTTGGGGTGGCCCTTGATGAAGCCGATGGTGCGGTGGCCCAGCGACAGCAGGTGCTGGGTCATGCGGTGGGCGGCCTTGTAGTTGTCGATGCGCACCGTGGCGACATCGGGGCCCGGCTGGCCGGCCGCCACGGCCACGGCGGCCACGCCGGACTTGGCGATCTCCGCCAGGATGCTCTTGGCCTCGCACAGCGGAGGCGGCAGGACGACGCCGTCGACACCGCTCTGCAGCAGCTTCTGCAGCGCCGCCTTTTCCGTGGCGGCGGTGGCGCCGCACTTTTCCACCACCAGCTGGTGACCAGTCTTGCTGCTTTCGTCCAGGGCGCCCAGCAGGAACTCGCTCAGGAAGGCGACGCTGGGGTTGCTGTACAAGAGGCCGATGCGGAAGGTTTCCGAACCCGCAAGGCGGCGGGCCGCCGGGTTGGGCGTGTACTTCAGTTCCTGGATGGCGGCCATCACGGCGGCGGACGTGGCCGGCGTGACATTGTTCTCATTGTTGATGACGCGGGATACCGTCATCGGGGAAACGCCGGCGCGCGCCGCCACCTCACGAATGGTGACTCCCTGCGAACTCCGCCCACGCCGCTTTTCCATACGCTTCCTGCTCCGCTTCTCGGGCCCGCGCATCCACTGCCGGTTTGCACCGGTGATAGCAGTACCATTGGGACTTGCGCAATCGCCTGCTGACAGTTTTGTGTAAAAACTGGCTGGGATGCAGGCCCGCAGGGATGTTTGAGGCCGCTTTACATGCGTGGGCGGCGTTAAAGCGGCGCCAATACAGGCTTATGAGGTTCGCAACTTGGACTCGGGCCCTGCCGGCGAGTCGGCAAAAGGCCCCGCCGCCTTGCCAAATCTGCAAAGCGGCGGAGCCTTTCCCCCTTAAGGACTTGACCACACTCGCGTTTTCACACCTTGGCCCACGTCACCATGATGGCCTGCCCGGTGTAACGCACCGTCTGGTCCGGTTTGACGGCGAAGTCGGCCGGGGGCGCCTTGGCACCGGGGCCGACGAAGCGGACGTTGATCACCCGTTCCTGCACCATGCCCGGGAAGCTGCCGGCGCGCGCGCCGATGGTCAGCGTGCCCGACGCTTGGTCGAAGGACAGCGGGATGCGGCTGAAGGCGCCGTGCTCGTACCCATAGGTCGTGCCCTCGTCCTCATAAAGGTCGAAGTGACCATCGGCGCCCGTATAGACGACAACGGTCAGCGGCGCGTCCGGCTTCTCCCCGGTGTACTGGGTCACCGGCGCGGTCGGCACGATGGACCCGGCGCGCACGAACAGCGGCATGCGCTTCAGCGGTGCGTCGGCGGCGATGCGCTGGCCGCCGTCATACAGCTTGCCGGTCTGGAAGTCGTACCACTGGGCGCCCGAGGGCAGGTAGACGGCCCGGCTGCGCGCCTGATAGTCCGTCACCGGTGCCACCAGGAAGGCATGGCCGAACAGGTACTGGTCATTGATGCCCCAGACCTCGCGGTCGCTGGGGAAGTCCATCACCAGGCCGCGCATGATGGTGCCGTCGCGGTGATAGGTGTCGGCCGCCAGGGTGTAGATGTAGGGCATCAGGCGGTAGCGCAGCTCGTCATACCAGACCAGGCTGTCGTAAACTTCCGAGCCCTTGGGCGCGAGATTGTAGATTTCGCGGTAGGGGAATTCCCCGTGCGAACGGAACAGGGGTGAGAAGGCGCCAAACTGGAACCAGCGCAAATTCAGCTCCCGCCACTCCGCCACGTCGGACGCCTTGGGATTCTTGGCCGAATAGCGCTTTTCCAGGGCGAAGCCGCCGATGTCCGTCGTCCAGTTGGGCACGCCGGACAGGGAGAAGTTGACGCCGGCCGAGATCTGGTTGCGGAGGTCGGTCCAGCGCGAGGCGACGTCACCGCTCCAACTGGCCGCAGCGTTGCGCTGCTGCCCCGCGAAGCCGGAGCGGGTCAGGATGAAGGCGCGCTTGTCCGGGTTGGCGGCGCGGTTGCCCTCATACACCGCCTTGGTGTGCATCAGCGGGTAGGAATTGAAGAACGCCGCCGACGGCCCCATGGCGGTGGGCCCCATGCGCCGCATGCGCTCCGGAATGTCGAGGTTGGAGTGGGTGTCGGGTTCCGACGCGTCCAGCCACCAGGCGTCAATGCCCAACTTGTTCAGGTTCTCGTTGATCTGACGCCAGTAGATCTGCCGCGCCTCCGCCGAATAGGGATCGTAGAAGGCGTTCTCATAGCCGTCCTTGCCCACCCAGTCGTGCTCATGCACCTCGACATTGCGGCGGTAGATGTGGCCCTTGGAGTCCAGTTCCTTGTAGTTGTCCGTGGTGGGGTAGAACTTGGGCCACACGGAAATCATGAAGTGCGCGTTCTGGCCGTGCAGGGTGTCGACCAAACCTTGCGGGTCAGGAAAGCGGGTGGGGTCGAATTTGTGGCTGCCCCAGTCGTCCTCGCGCCAGTAGAACCAATCCTCCACGATGTTATCCAGCGGCAGCTTGCGCTTGCGGAACTCCGCCACGGTGCCGGTCAGCTCATCCGCCGTCTTGTAGCGCTGGCGGCTCTGCCACAGGCCGTAGGCCCAGCGCGGCATCATGACGGCCTTGCCCGTCAGCTGGCGGTATCCCGCGATGACGTCGTCCATGTCCCTGCCGGCCACGACGTAATAGTCGATGGCGCGGGCGACATCCGAGGTCAGCGACAGCTCATGCCGCTCCCCATCCGGCAGCGGATTCTGATGCATCAGGGAGATGAAGCCCCCTTCCGGCACCCATTCCACCTTCAGCGTCTGGGCCTTGCCCGCCACCATGGGCAGGTCGAAGTTGTGGTACCAGGGGTTCCAATCCTGGCGCCAGCGGTCCATGACCACCTTGCCGTCCAGCGTCACCTTGAAATAGCCGCTGGCATAGACCTGGAAGCGATGAACCCCGTCCACCGAGGATTCGATCTTGCCTTCCCACATCACGGACTTGTCCTTGGTGGCGCGTAGCTTGGCGTTGACGCGGCTGCCGCCGACCTCCTCCGGCCAGGCGGCCAGGTCCTTGATGTACTGGTAGTTGATGTCGCCTTCGACACGGGTCAGCTTCAGCTTGCCGTCCTGGTAATAGCGGGCGGTCAGGCCGCCTTCTTTCCCATCGGCGTCATAGAGCTTCAGCTCCTTGGACATCAGCGGGTATTCGCGGACGTCACCGAAGCGGGTGATCCCGTTGTTGTCCCACAGGACGCCGTAATTGCGCGTCGACACCAGGAAGGGGATGCCGATGTCCATATTGTGCTGGGCGAGTTCGACATCCTCGCCATTGTAGTTCATCTGGGCGTTCTGGTGCTGGCCCAGACCGTAGAAGCCCTCGTCCGTGCCGCGGTTGAACTGTTGGCGCACCTGGAAGAAGCCGGTCTCGCCCGTGGGCAGGGTAGCCGGTTTGAAGCTGCCGCCATCCACCGCCGTCAGCAGGGGCTGTCCCTTGGCGTCGAAAACATTGACGGCGCCGCTGGCGACACTGACCTCGGCCCGCAGCCGAGGGGTGGTCAGGACCACCTGGCCACCCTGCTGGGCCACCGTGAAGCCGCCGCCGACGGGCTTGGCCACGGTCATCAGGCTGGCCGGCAGGTCCAGGCTGTCGCCAGGCACCGCCGTCACGCGCACGATGCGGTCACTGACGACCTGCAGCCGCACCTTGCGGACAGCGGCACCGGTGACCGTGACCACCACGCCATCGGCGGCTTGCTGGAAAGAGGGGGCGGACACCACCTTGGCGGCGCTATCGGCGGAGGGGGACTTGGTCGCCTCGCAGGAGGCGAGCAGCAGCACGGGCATCAAGGCGGCGGACGCCAAGGCCCAGGAACGAACGTTCATGGCGATTCTCCATGGGAGAAGGTCGGAAAGGTGGGGCGGGCGCCAGGCCGGCTCAGTAGGTGGCGAACCGCACCTTGAGGATCTGGGGTATGGAGGCGAAGTTCAGGCCGTAGTCGGTCTGGTCACCGTTCCACAGGCGCTCGAACACCCATTTGCCGTTCTCGAAGTGCCCCTCCTCCACGCTGGCCATCATGAAGCCGTTCTTGCCGGTCTTGGTGGTCTGGGCGAAGTCAACGCGGGCGTGGTATCCGGCCACCAGATACTCGTTGGGAGTCATCTCGGCGATGACGACGCCGCCGCTGGGCTTCTCGTTGCCGGTGGGCTTGGCGTCGCCGAACTGCGGCAGGCCATAGCTGATGGTGGCCTTGTATGGCCCCAGATCCAGGGTGTTGCTGTGATCCGCCGTTGGCTCCGACGCCCCCCAGACCTTGCCCTTCAGGCTGAGCGCCGCCAACTCCCGGTTCATGGAGCCCAGCAGCTTGAAGTTCATGGTGAAGGGCTCAAGCGCCTCCGCGTCGATCTTGGCCGCGCCCAGCGGGTAATTCACATAGCGGGTGTAATCGATGCCGAAGGGCGCGAAGCCGATGCCCTGGTGGCCCAGGGTGGCGAAGACATAGCGGGCGTAGACGCTGTCGTTGCCGGTCTCAGCCACGAACAGGGCGTTGTCCGGCCGCTTATACTGTTCCAGCGTCTTGATGTAGAAATCGTAACCGCGATCGTAGATGTCCGGTCCCGACCAGATCGATGCTGGGGGCCGCCGCCTTCCAGATGTCCAGCACGTTCCAGGTGGGGCCGCCGCTGGAATAGCTATAGGGGTCCTGGTCCTTGAACGGGTCGCGCAGGGCGGCGTTCACGTACATGGGGATGGGGTATTCCGCCTTGCCGGCCGCCGCCACCTGGTCGACGAAGCGGGCGATGTGATAAGCGTGGAAGAACTCATCCGCGTCCTTGCCGAACACATCCTTCCAGGTGCCCGGCTGCTTCTTCAGCGCCTTCACCAGATCGTCGGGCACCTTGCCCTCGAACACCTTCTGCGCCATGGGGGTGAAGTCGCGGACGGCGCCATAGGTGCCGGTCTCATTCTCCACCTGCACCATCAGCACCGTGTGCTGCTGGCCGTCCGCCTGCTTCAGGTGCCGCATGAAGGCGACGAAAGCCTTCCTGTCGGCGTCCAGCGTGGCCGGGGCCAGCGGCGAGAGGGAACCGCGCATGACGCCCCTGGCCCCCACGACGCGGGGGAAGCGGTCGTTGTCCAGCTTCACCCAGTCCGGCGCGTAGGACGGGCCGTTGTTCTTCCAGGTGCCGAACCACAGCAGCACCAAGTGCTTCCTGTGCTCGCGCGCCTGCGCCAGCAGGGTGTCGAGGAAGCTGAAGTCGAACTTGCCCTCCGTGGCCTCGATCTGCTGCCAGGCGATGGGCATGAACAGGGTGTTGGCCTGCACCTGCTCCACCGCCGGCCACACCTGCGGCAACACCGAGGGCCAGTTGCTGGAATTGTTGGCCTGGGCGCCCAGCACCAGATAGGGCGCGCCGTCGACCATCAGGGCATAGCGGCCGTCCTCACGCACCAGGCGCGGCATCTCGGCGCTCTGGCCGTCGGCGGCCCGCGCCGTAGGCGCCAGCGCGGCCAGCAGGGTGGCGGCCATCAGCAGGGAACGGCCAGCCTTCATCATGTTCGGAACGCTCGTCATCGGCAGGCCCTCCCAAGCCCGTATCTCATTATTCGGGGACCGATCACGCCGACCCCGTCCAACCGCCAGCGGGCCGCATTTATATGATCATAGCGGCACGGGCGCGATCATACGCGTTAGCGGTATCAAATCAATCCGGATGTCTGATACCGCTACCAGGGCCTTGATGGCGGATTGCCCCTTACTTTCGGCTTAACCGTTCGCGCCCGATCCAGGCGATCCGCCGTTGTTGCCGGCCCCGGCGCGCGCGTCCATAGTCGGGTTACATGCGCCCTGCCCCAGCCGAAAAGCCTACCCGTGCCCCGCCTTGATCCCCGCCGCGGCATCTTCGCCGTCATCGACCTGCAGGCCCGCTTGATGCCGGCCATCCTGGGTGGGGCCGCCGTTGTGGCCAACACCCGCCGCCTGCTGGCCGCCGCCGGCATGCTGGCCGTGCCCACCCTGTTCACCGAGCAGAACCCGCGCGGCCTGGGCACCACCGTGCCGGAGTTGGCCCCCGATCCGGCGTCGGTGGTGTCCAAGATGACCTTCGACGCCACACCCGCCCTCATCGATCACCTGCCTGACGGCCATGCGGTGGTGTTGGCGGGCTGCGAGGCTCACGTCTGCGTGCTGCAGACAGCGCTGGGCCTGCTGGAACGGGGCCGTCCTGTTTATGTGGTGGAGGATGCCGTGGGCTCGCGCACGGCGGAGAACAAGGCCGCCGGCCTGCGCCGCATGGCGGCGGCGGGCGCTGAGATCATCACCACCGAGATGGCCGTGTTCGAATGGCTGGAAAGCGCGGAGCATCCGCGATTCCGCGAGGTCGTCGCCCTTATCAAGTAGAAAGGCGGCATTTCCTTGCGTGCGGCGGCGCCCTACCGGCTTGCGCAGCCGGCGACCACAGCTTGGGCAGGTACCGCCCGCCGGGCATGGGCGGAACAAACGGTCGCAGCGACCGGAACCGCGAGTAATGAAGCCCGATCCAGCGACCCATGAGGCCAGGGGCCGGCCCTCTTGGCTTTGACTTGCCCACCGTCAAGTTTCTTACGCCCAAGCCAAACAAAATCGCCGGAACAACACGGACTGCGCCCCCTCCGCTTCAGCAGGGCTACATCTCCCGGTGAGTGGAAATTGTCATATTTAGCAGATTCACACGAAGGCAAGGCCTTTCGTGACGAAAGGCGCATATTCTATTTTATAACTCGACGATTTATCTTTCTATCATTTATGAATTCACTCCATTCCGACCATATCATTTAGCATCAGGAAATGTAGATACAGAATTGCATAATTTTTCCGCAATAAATATTACTATTTTGACGTGTGGATTTTGATGCTGCCGTCAGCAGTTTCCCTGACAGATCCCCGATGGCGGCCATAGCTGGCGGCAAAGGCTTAACCGCGCCCAATTCGCGAAAACGCGGCCAGTCCGTCCCTCCCAAAATCAGGCCAGTCAATCCCTTGGCATGGGCGCCGGGCTGACCAATCAGTCAGGTACACAGTCCGCCCGCCCTCTTCCTGAAGGGGTGGAAATGGGGTGAAAAGTTCCCTAAAAGGAGCATCTGTGCCTTTGCCGCAACACAGACCTATAGTTGAATACGTTGATTTTACTGATAAATTCGCAAAATCGCCGTGATAAAAAAGGGATCGGTACCATTTTTCATGTGAGCGCTAACATTCTCCCGTTGCGGGCCCGCATGAATCTCCATATGGATTTATATGACTACGGCGTGACGCGCTAAAAAGCGGCACTCCGGGGCGAAATGCGCGGGCCTTATCGACCCGCGAGAAATAAGATACCCAGGGAAGGGAAACGCCATGAGTTGGCCCCAGAATTCCTATCGTTCCTTCGTGCTGGCCGGCGCGTCCGTGCTGGTTCTCGGCGCCCTGACCGCCGCTTCCGTGGCGCGGGCCCAGGCCGCCGCCGCCGATGACGAACTGCAGGAGATCGTCGTCACCGGTCAGCGCTTCGCCGTTTCCGACGCCGCCAAGCGCAAGGCCAACGCCGACCAGATCCTGGATAGCATTTCCGCCGACGACGCTGGCAAGCTGCCGGACAACAGCGTGACTGAAGTGCTGCAGCGCGTCCCCGGCGTGTCCATCACCCACTTCGCCGCCGTGGGCGACCCCGACCACTACTCGGTGGAAGGCTCCGGTGTGACCGTGCGCGGCCTGTCCCAGGTCAGCAGCACCCTGAACGGCCGTGAGGCTTTCAGCGCCAACGGCGGTCGCGCGCTGCTGTTCGAGGACGTGCCGCCGGAACTGCTGGCCGGCATCGACGTCGTGAAGAGCGGTACCCCCGACATCATCGAGGGCGGCATCGGCGGCACGGTCAACCTGCGCACCAAGATGCCGTTCGACTACGACAAGCAGACCATCAGCGGGTCCGTCGGCGCGAACTACGGCGACTTCATCCAGCAGACCAAGCCCAACGCCTCGATCCTGTACGCCAACCGCTGGCAGACCAGCATCGGCGAGATCGGCGCGATGTTCGACGTCGCCTACAGCGACATCAGCACCCGCCACGACACCATCCAGGTCGAGCCCTACTTCCCGCAGACCTTCAACGGCAAGAACGTCTACGTTCCGGGCGGCTTCGACTGGCGTTCGGGCAACTTCGACCGCAAGCGCCTGGGCGCCTATGAGGCCCTGCAGTGGTCGCCCAACCCGGACCTGACCTTCTACCAGACAGGCTTCCGCTCGGATTACTGGAGCAAGTCGACCGAGGCCGGCGTCTACAACACGGGCGGCAACGCCGTCACCGTGTCCCCCGGCAGCACCAGCACCTTCGGCCCCTCGGGTGGGCTGCTGACCTCCAACAACCTCAGCTCCACCGGCTGGGATCCGCTGCAGGTGGGTTCCGAGACCGGCGGCAGCCTGGCCACCGTCAACCCCGGCCTGACCAACCAGCACAACGTCACCACCGACCTGTCCCAGGGCATGAAGTGGACGCCGACGTCGAACTGGACCATCAACACTGATTTCCAGTACGCCATCTCGCAGGCGCAGACGCAGCGCATCGACCTGTTCTCGCAGGTTTCGGTGCCCAGCTACGCCATCGACCTGACCGGCGACCTGCCGTCCATCAAGGTCAGCAACCCGGCGCAGGTGGCGGATCCGTCGCGCACCATCTGGTACGCGACCATGGACCACCTGGAAAACCACATCGGCCGCGAGCTGTCATGGTCGGGGGATGCCGAGTACAAGGTCTCAGAGTCCAGCTTCCTGCGCGCCATCAAGGTCGGCGCCCGCTTCGCCGACCGGACGGAGAAGGACAACGTCTCGGGCTACAACTGGGTGGGCCTGACGCCGTCGTTCAACGACCCGTCCACCTTCAAATACCTGAGCAACGCCGCCCCTGGCGACGTGACCGTCAGCGGCTTCAGCAACTTCTTCCGGGGCGCCACGGCCCTGCCCAGCGCCGCCGCCTTCCCGTCCTGGGCCCTGGCCGAGGGCTATCCGGAAAACCTGACGGCCATTCACCATGCCTATGGCCTTCCGGGCGACAACACCCAGCCGGTGACCTACACCGCCGCCACCCTGTCGCACACCAAGACCCGCACCGAATCCGCTTACATCATGACGCGCTTCGGTGAGGACGACCTGTTCGGCTGGAAGATGAACGGCAACTTCGGTGTCCGTATCGTCAACAATGAGAACAGCAGCGAAGGCTCCATCCAGCAGCCGACCGGCACCGTGTTCTACAACGGCGCCTCGGGCACCCTGCCGGGCGGTTTCACCGCCAACAGCGGCGGGCACAACAGCCTGATGGCCCTGCCGTCGTTCAACATCCAGTTCATGCCGCAGGACGACATCCACCTGCGCTTCGCGGCGTATCAGTCCATGTCCAACCCGAGCTTCAACGCCTTGAACGCCTCGGGCCAGATCAGCCTGATCACCAATGCCAACCAGCAGATCACCGGCGCCACCACCTACGCCGGCAACCCGGACCTGAAGCCGCAGCTGTCCAACAACCTGGACGTCTCGCTGGAATGGTACATGCCGGACGGCCAGGTGCACTTGGCCGGCTTCTACAAGCAGATCAAGGACTACATCTCCTACGGCGTGACCCCGCTGAACCTGCCCATCAGCCTGCCGGGCGGCGTGACGCAGACCATGCCGGTGTCGTCCAGCGGCTACTTCAACGCCTCGCCCGCCTACATCAAGGGCGCCGAATTCGGCGTGCAGAAGTTCTTCAGCTTCCTGCCCGCCCCATTCGACGGCCTGGGCATCGACGCCAACTTCACCTACATCAACAGCCGCAGCCCCGGCGACCTGTCCTACGACATGCTGGGCAACCGCATCACCGGCCTGCCGGTCGATCTGCTGTCCAAGTACAACTACAACATCACCGGCATGTACGAGAAAGGCCCGATCTCGGCCCGCCTGGCCTACACCTGGCGCAGCAAGTACCTGCTGACCCCGACGGCCAACGGCACCAACGGCACCTACACCAATGCCGCCGGCCAGACGGTCACCTACAACCTGCCCATCTTCTCCGACGACTACGGGTCGCTGGACGCGTCCATCGCCTATAGCTTCGACGACCACATCACCCTGACGCTGGAAGCCCAGAACCTGACCAACAGCGAGACCAAGACGCTGATGGGCTATGGCAGCCAGCAATACGGCCGCAGCTGGTTCGTGGCCGACCGCCGCTACAGCGCGGTGGTGCGCTTCACCTACTGATCGACCCCAGGGGCGACATGGTAGTGATAAAGGGAACCCTCGGCCTGTCACGGGCCGGGGGTTTTCCTTTGCCAAGGTCTGAGGCCCTATTGGGTCCGGATCATCATGGGAGGGAACGAGCATGGCCGACACCAACGCCCCCGATGGCCCCGGCGCCAAAGGCGCACCGGTCAGGAACGTCCTCATCGTTGGGGGTGGCACCGCCGGCTGGCTGGCCGCGGCCTACCTCGCCCGCACGCTATCCATCGGCCAGCCGGGCGGCGCGCGCATCACCCTGGTGGAATCGGCCGACATCGGCATCCTGGGCGTGGGCGAAGGCACCTTCCCCAACATCCAGCGCACCCTGCGCCGCATCGGCATCGATGAATCGGTGTTCATGCGAGAGAGCGAGGCGACCTTCAAGCAAGGCATCCGCTTCAGTCATTGGCAGCATGCCCCGGGGTCCGGGGAACGCGACCACTACTTCCATCCCTTCCAGTCCGCCATCGGCCAGCAGGACCTCGATCTGGTGCCCTACTGGTTGCTGGGTGCCGCCGGCGACGGCGTGCCGCTGGACACCGCGCTGACGGTGCAGAAGCGGGTGGCCGACGCCGCCCTGGCGCCCAAGCGCTCGGGGGACGCCGACTATACGGCGCCCCTGAACCACGCCTATCATTTCGACGCGGTGAAGTTCGCCCGCCTGCTGCGCGTCGTCGCCACGGATCTGGGCATCCGCCACGTGGTCGACACGGTGGATGCCGTACCCCTGGACGAAACGGGGGCCGTGGCCGGCGTGGTCACGCGCGAGAACGGGACGCTCACCGCCGACCTCTACATCGACTGCACGGGCTTCCGCGCCCAGCTGATCGGCCAGGCGCTGAAGTCCCCCTATCAGTCCTGCCGCCAGTGGCTGTTCTGCGACCGGGCCGTGGCGCTGCAGGTCCCCTACGACCAGCCGGACGCTCCCATTCCCAGCTATACCGTTTCCACGGCGCAGGAGGCCGGCTGGACCTGGGACATCGGGCTGGAAGGCCGGCGCGGCATCGGTCACGTCTATTCCTCCGACCATACCGACGACGCACGGGCCGAGCAGGTCTTGCGCGACTACATCGGCCCGGTGGCCGGCGACAAGACGGCCCGCACCTTCCGCTTCGAAGCCGGGTATAGGGCGGAACCCTGGGTACGCAACTGCGTCGCCATCGGCCTGTCCAGCGGCTTTTTCGAGCCGTTGGAATCGACCGGCATCGTCCTGATCGAAGTGGCGTCCGTGCTGCTGACCAGCCTGTTCCCCTGGGCGGGCGACATGGCCACGGCGGCGCGGCAGTTCAACCGCATCATGCGCCAGCGCTATGAACGGGCGCTGGACTTCCTGAAGCTGCACTATTGCCTGACGCGGCGTACCGACACCGCCTTCTGGCGCGACAACGCCGACGCCGCCACCGTACCCGACACGCTGCACGATCTGCTGGACCGCTGGCGCCATCGCCCGCCGGAGGGGTTGGACTTCGACCTCAACCTTGACACCTTCAGCGAGGCCAGCTGGCAGTTCGTGCTATACGGCATGGGTTACCACACCGATCTCAGCGCCCAGGCCGGCGCCTTCCGCCACATGGAGGAGGCGCGGCGGCAGTTCGCCGCCATCCGCGCCGGCACGGAACAGGCTCTGGCCGTCCTGCCCCGCCATCGCGACCTGATCCGGCAGATCTACCGGCACGGCCTGCGCCCCCGCGCGCCCTTCGGCGGCGCCCCGGCGAGCCGGGCCAACCTGTCTTCCGGCATGGCAGGCCTATCCCGCTGAACAGCGGCTCCGGCAAAGACCAATGTCTGATAAATCGCCGGAGCCTTCCTTCGGCGTTTTTGCCCTGTTGTCTGAAAAATACGATCTGAGTCCAATCCTACGAGGGTAGCGGCGTCGCGGCCCATCCGCCGGGGCTTTTCGGCGCCCATGCAACCTTTCTTTGTCGCGATAGCGGCATCCGCGCAACACCTCGCCCCTACCGAAAGGTAGCCATCCGAGGAGGTCGCTATCTGACTGACTTCAATAAACTTTTTTAATATTCGCTACGCTATGGAGCGTTTGAATATTGTCCAGGAGGCTAAATCCCTGACGTTATGCAAGGGACCGGTACCATTTTTGATGGGAGCGCTAACATTCTTTAGTTGCACGCCAGCGAGAAGTCCCATATGGATTTATATGACCACAGGCCGGCGCTCCAGAGCGGCGCCTTGGCAATAAGAGCCGCGGTTCCGCCGCGGAATAATATAAATCAGGGAAGGGAAACGCGATGCGACGCTTCAATCGCTCCTATCGTAATTTCATGCTGGCGGGCGCTTCGGCGCTGACCATTGGCGCGGTCGGCACCACCTCTTTCGCATATGCACAATCCGCCTCCCCGGCGGCGGGCGATGATTTGCAGGAAATCGTCGTCACCGGCCTTCGCAAGAGCATCGAGAGCTCGCAGGCCATCAAGCAGAACTCCGAGCAGATGGTGGATTCCATCACCGCCACGGACATCGGCGCCCTGCCCGACCGCAGCGTGACCGAAGCCCTGCAGCGCATCTCCGGCATCACCATCCAGCGCACGCCCGACCCGCGCGACGCCGACCGCATCTCGGTCGAGGGCGACGGTGTCCAGGTCCGCGGCCTGAGCTGGGTGCGCGGTGAATTCAACGGCCGCGACAGCTTCTCGGCCAAAAGCGGCCGCACGCTGAGCTTCGCCGACATCCCGTCGGAACTGATGGCCGGCGTCGACGTCTACAAGAACCCGTCGGCCGATTTGGTCGAAGGCGGCATCGGCGGCACCATCAACCTGCGCACGCGCCTGCCCTTCGACAGCGAAGAGCGCATCCTCGCCTACTCCGCCGATTACAGCTACGGCGACCTGGTCGGCAAGGGCAAGCCGTCCGGTTCCGCCCTCTACAGCGACCGTTGGAACACCGGCATCGGCGAGGTGGGCGTGCTGATCGACGTTGCGGACGGCAAGTTCGCCAGCCGCACCGACACCGTGTCGGTCGACCCCTTCCAGGCCCGCACCGACCTAGTGCCCGGCCAGACCGTCTATGTCCCCACCGGCTTCGGCTACCGCAGCCTGGAGTTCACGCGTGAGCGCAAGGGCATCGTCGGCGCCCTGCAGTGGCGGCCCAGCAGCGACCTGGAATTCACGGCCCAGTACATCCGGTCGGAAGCCACGGAAGAATCGCTGGAAAACGCCATCGGCCTGGATTCCGGCACCGGCAACGGCCCGGCCGCCGGTACCAGCTTCAAGTACGACGCCCAAGGCAACTATATCTCCGGCACCATCGCCGACACCGTGGGTGGCACGACCAACAATCCCGACGTCATCGACAGCCGCTATGACATCAAGGAATCGGTCACCTCCGACTATTCCCTGCACATGAAGTGGACGCCGACCAAGAACTGGAACATCAGTGGCGACGCCCAGTACATCGACGCCACCAGCAAGCAGCTGGACTTCACGGTTTTCGAAGCCCTGACGAATCCCCTGCCGGCGGCGACGCTGACACTGAACGGCAGCGGTCTGCCCACCATCAGCATCCCGGCCAACACCAGCTTCATCTCCAATCCCGCAAACTACTACTACAACGCGGCGATGGACTATCATAACAACAACGAGGCGCACGAGTGGGCCGAGCGCCTGGACGCCGAGTACAGCTTCGACGACGCCGATTGGCTGAAGTCCTTCCGCTTCGGCGTCCGTCACACCGACCGCAAGTCCATCACGCGTGAAACCAACTACAACTGGGGCGGCGTGGTGCAGAGCTGGGGCGCCAACGGCATCCAGACGCTGAACCAGACCACGCCCGGCGCGTCGTCGGCCAGCGTGTGGCCGCTGCAGAACTTCTATCGCGGCGGCGTGACCGTCCCCACGCAGTTCGTCATCCCCAGCGCCTCCCTGAGCAAGGGCTTCTATAATGGGGTCGCGGCCCAGCTGAAGGCGCTTTCGGCGGCTAACTCGTTCGGCAACTGGGTTCCGTTCAACGGCGACTACAGCAGCTACAACGGCGGCGGCGCCGGTGTGAACACCCAGACGGAAGAGACCACGGCCGGTTATGCCCTGGTGCGTTTCGAACATGACGTGCCCTTCTTCGGCGGCAACAAGCCGTTTGACGGCAATGTCGGCTTCCGCGTCGTCAACACCGACGCCCAGGGCTCCGGCAACGCCAACTTCGTGACCGTGACCAACCTCAACGGCGCGCCCTCGTCGGACCTGGCCTTCGCCAACGGCGCCCGCACGGTCATCAGCGGCGGCCGCAACTACACCGACCTGCTGCCCAGCGTGAACCTGCGCCTGAAGCTGCGGGACGACCTGCAGTGGCGCTTCGCCTTCGCCCAGTCCATCGTTCGTCCGGACTTCTCGCAGTTGCAGCCGTCCTTGAACATCGGCGCGACCGCCGGTCTGCTGGACAGCAGCGGCCACTGCCAGAGCCTGGGTACGGGCGCCACGGGCAACTGCGTCTATCAGTGGACGGGCTACGCCGGTAACCCGAACCTGAGGCCGATGCGGTCCAACCAGTTCGACACCTCGATCGAGTGGTACTTCGCCCCCACGGGCAGCATCACCGCCGCGGTGTTCAACAAGGACGTGTTCGACTTCATCACCACGTCGCCCCAGAACGTCGCGTTCACCAACAACGGCGTGACCCGGAACGTCCTGGTGGTGCAGCCCTACAACGCCGGCCAGGGCAGCGTTAAGGGCTTCGAATTCGGCTACACCCAGTTCTATGATTTCCTGCCGGGCATCCTGAGCGGCCTGGGGTTCCAGGGCAACGTCACCTTCGTGCAAAGCGAGGGTGGCCGCAACGCGGCGGCCAACCCCTACGACGCCACCCAGGTGACCAACGCCGCGCCGACCAACACCAGCCTGCCGCTGGAGGGCATGTCGAAGTGGAGCTACAACCTGGCGGGTATCTATCAGAAGGGCCCGTTTGAGTTCCGCCTGGCCTACAACTGGCGCCAGCGCTATCTGCTGACCACGTCGGCGGCCAACATCAACATCCCGGCCTGGTCGGACGATTACGGCCAGTTGGACGCGTCCTTCTTCTACACCGTCAACAGCTACCTGAAGGTGGGTGTGGAAGCGGCCAACCTGACCGATGCGCAGACCCGTATCCTGGTCGGGTACCCGGGCCACTTGACCTACCACAACTGGGTCGACGCCGACCGGCGCTACGCCTTCGTCATCCGCGGCTCCCTGTAACGCTTGCTCCCAGGGAGTCTCGTTGTCCGGCCCTGTCTCCTCCCGGTCGCGCCCGTCGCGGCCGGGGAGGCAGGGCCGCCTTTTTCAAGGCCGTTCCCTGCCGTAAGCTGGGCGGCCAACGATAAGATCCTGTGGGGAGTGCGCGGCAATGGCCGAGGCGATGCGGAATGGGCGCAAGATCGTGATCGTGGGCGGCGGCACCGCCGGCTGGATGGCGGCGGCCGTCCTGGCCCGGGTGCTGAAGGGCAAATACGGCACCATCGAGCTGGTGGAATCGGCCGAGATCGGCATTGTCGGCGTGGGTGAGGCCACCATCCCCCCCATCCAGTTCCTGAACCACCTGCTGGGCATCGATGAGGTCGACTTCGTCCGTAAGACCCAGGCGACGTTCAAGCTGGGCATCGAGTTTGTCGACTGGACCCGGCTGAACCACCGCTATTTCCATCCCTTCGGGCCACATGGCCACGCCATCGACGCCGTGTCCTTCCATCATTACTGGCTGCGCCAGCGGGCCAAGGGCGACACCAGCGACATCGGCGACTATTCCCCCTCCACCGTCGCGGCGCGGATGGGCAAGTTCCAGCCGCCGGCACCGGACGCGCGGCCCGGCGGCCCCGTCATCGCCTACGCCTATCACTTTGACGCGGGCCTATACGCCCAGTACCTGCGTGGCATCGCCGAGCGCAACGGCGTGAAGCGCACCGAGGGCAAGATCGTCCAGGTGACGCGGCGCGAGCCCGATGGCTTCATCGACAGCCTGGTGCTGGAGACCGGTACCCGCGTGCAGGGCGACCTGTTCGTCGACTGCTCCGGCTTTCGCGGCCTGCTGATCGGGGAGACGCTGAAGGCCCCGTACGAGGACTGGTCCCATTGGCTGCCCTGCGACCGCGCCGCCGCCGTGCCGTGCGAGGGCGTGGCGGCGATCACGCCCTACACCCGCTCCACCGCGCGGGCGGCCGGCTGGCAGTGGCGCATCCCGCTGCAGCACCGCATCGGCAACGGCCACGTCTACAGCAGCCGCTTCTTGAGCGATGACGAGGCGATCGCCACCCTGCTGGCCAGCCTGGATGGCAGGCCCCTGGCCGATCCACGCCTGCTGCGCTTCACCACCGGGCGGCGCCGGAATTCCTGGACCAAGAACTGCATCTCCCTGGGCCTGGCCTCCGGCTTCATGGAACCGCTGGAGTCCACCAGCATCCACTTGGTGCAGAGCGGCCTGTTCCGCATGGTCTCGCTGCTGCCCCGCGACGGGTTCGAGCAGGCGACGGTGGATGAGTACAACCGCCTGACCAACATCGAATACGAACAGATCCGCGACTTCCTGATCCTGCATTACCATGCGGTGGAGCGAGATGATTCCCCCCTGTGGAACTACTGCCGCACCATGGAAATCCCCGACAGCCTGCGGCACAAGATCGACCTGTTCCGCGCCCGGGGCCGCATCGCCCGCTTCGACGAGCAGTTGTTCGCGGAGCCCAGTTGGGTTGCCGTGTTCCTGGGCCAGGGCATCCGGCCGCACTCCTACGACCCGGTGGCCGACGTCATGCCGGAGGCGGAGGTGACGGCCCGCCTTGCCCGCATCCGCGAGGCCATCCGGCGCATGGCCGACGCCCTGCCCACCCACGCCGACTTCATCAACCGGCATTGCCGCGCCGACCGTCCGGTGGCAGCATGACAACGCTGGCATCCCCGGGAAGATGTCCAGCCAGGGGGTAAGAAGAACAACGGGATGGCCTGATATGAGTGCATCGGGAAGCGCATCGGGATCGGGCGTTGACGGATCGGGCGACCGCATCACCGTCATCGACGCCTTGCGGGGAACGGCCCTGGTGGGCCTGTTCCTGCTGCACACCATCGAGCATTTCGATTTCCTGAGCGACGTGGCCGTGCCGCCGGCCTGGCTGAAGCCGTTCGACACTGCGGCCCACGACACGGCCTTCTTCCTGTTCGCCGGCAAGGCCTACGGCATCTTCGCCCTGATGTTCGGCATCAGTTTCTCCCTGATCCTGGGCAGCTGGTCGCGGCGGCCGGGCAGCGCGCCGCTCCGCTTCCTGTGGCGGCTGGCCGTACTGTTCGCCATCGGCTATCTGCACGGCCTGATCTATTGCGGCGACATCCTGACCATCCTGGCCGTCGTGGGCGCCCCCCTGGTGCTGCTGCACCGCCTGGGCGACCGGGTCTTGCTGGCCCTGGCGGCCGTGCTGCTGATCCAGCCGCCCACCCTGTGGCAGGTGGCGGGCCTGCTGAGCGGCACCGCCCCCACGCCGGCCGTCCCCGTCCACTGGACGGTGTATGAGGGCCTGATGCCCATCTACGCCAACGGCGGCTTCTGGGATGTGGTGAAGGCCAACCTGTGGCATGGCGTGCTGGCCCGCACCTTCTGGACCATCGAGACTGGCCGCTATATGCAGATGATGGGCCTGTTCCTGGTGGGCCTGGTGGTGGGGCGCAACCACGTCCTGGAGCGGGCATCCCAGCATCGCCGCCTGCTGCAGGGCATCCTGGCCGGCGGCGCGCTGGCCTTCGCCGTGCTTTATCCCCTGAAGCGCCTGGCGGAGAGCGCCGGCCTACCGTCCATGACGGCCTATGAGGTGACGAACCTGGCCAACGCCTATTGCGGCCTGGCGCAGATGGCCATCTGGGCCAGCGGCTTCGTCCTGCTGTATCCCCGCATCCACGCCCTGATACCAGTGCGGGCACTCGCGTCCTTCGGGCGCATGAGCCTGACCTGCTACATCACCCAGGCCCTGGTCTTCGTGCCGCTGTTCTACGGCTTCGGCCTGGGGCTCTATAGGTTCATGGGCCCGTTCTACAGCGTGGCCAGCGGCCTCGCCTTCGTCATCCTACAGTGCAGCGTCGCCCACTGGTGGCTGCGCCACTACCGCTACGGCCCCCTGGAATGGGTCTGGCGCGCCGCCACCTTCTGCACCCTGTCCCTGCCCTTGCGCCGCCCTCCGAAAGCGGCACTGGCGGAGGCGGCATAAATCAAAACGCCCGGGACCAGCCGATCCCGGGCGTTCGTCGTTCCAGCAACGTTCGGCGGACTTACTTGGCCTTGGCCAGCGCTTCCTTCACCACCTTGTCGGCCAGGGGCGCCATGGCCACGTAGCCAGCCTCGGTTGGATGCACGCCATCGGAGGCCAGGCCCGGCTTGAAGTCGCCCTTGCCGTCGCCCACCACGTCCTTGTAGTCGACGAACAGGGCGCCCACCTGGGCCGCGTACTCCTTCAGCCAGGCATTGTGCGCGGCGATCTTGGGTGCAGGGTCCAGGCCCTGGTGCCATTTGAAGTCCAGCGCCGGGGGAATGCCGGCCAGGATCACGGTGATGCCGTGCTTCTGGGCCAGCTCCACCATGCTCATGATGTTGTTCTTCAGCTGCTGCGGCGACACCGGCCCCCAGTTCTGGGCCAGGTCGTTGGTGCCGGCCATGAGGTGCACGACCTTGGGGTGCAGGTCGATGACGTCCTGGCGGAAGCGCAGCAGCATCTGCGCCGTGGTCTGGCCGCTGATGCCCCGGCCGACGCGGCCCGGCGTGAAAAAGCCGGGCGTCTTGTCCACCCACAGCTGGGTGATGCTGTCGCCCATGAACACCACCTGGACGGAGCCGGGCGCCAGCTTCTCATTGTCCGCAGCATAACGGTTCAGGTAGGCGAAGTCGTGGTGCAGGCGGTCCTCTTCCTCCTGGTGCCACTTGGCCACCTGCTCAGGCGTCGGCGGCTTGTTGTCCTCGGCCAGCGCCGGGGCGGCCACCAGGCCGGCCAGCATCAGGGCGGCGGCCACGTTCAGTTTCTTCATTCCAAGGTTCCTCCCATGTGGACCCGCAGATGGACCCGAATTAATAAGACATCTTGATTTAATGGGCTTTCAATGCCCCGGGGCAGACGGATCCCGCCGGATCGGCCGACAGCCGCACCGTGGCCAGGGACAGACGCAGGGTGCCGCCGGTGCTGAGTGCGAAGGGCGTGGTGACCCGGGACAGGTCGGCCCCGGCCTGCTTGAAGCAGGACAGCTTGACCTTCAGCGTCTGCCATTGGCCCAAGGGGGCCGCCTTCAGCACGGCGGTCAGGTCCAAGGCGCCCGGCGTGCCGGGTCCGGTGCCGGAGGCCAGCCAGACGGTGCCGGCCGGCGCCTCATCCACCCGATAGTCCACCTGCAAGGACAGGGCGCCGTTGGCCTGACGCGTCAGGTCCAAGGCGTTGCCGCCTGTCACGGCGATGGCTGCCTCTCCCTTGCCGGTCCAGCTCAGCTGACGGCCAGCACCTTGTATGCCGCCGGCGTCCACCGGCCTCAGCGCCAGAGCGCCCGCCACCTCCGTCGCCGTACCATCGCCCGGCACGGGCACGCTGGCAGCACCCTGGCGCAGCACGAAGCTCCATGGCGCGGGGTTGCGGCCCTTCACGAAATAGGTGTCGATGTTGGCCGCCGCCGCGTCCACGCCCGACACCTCCGACAGTTGTGGCACGGTGGGGGGCTTGGCGTCGGCGTAGCGCAGGCCGTAGCCGAAGGGGAACAGGGGGTCATAGGGTTGGCGCAGGCGGTTGAGCGTCGATTGCGCCGCCGTCTTGGGCCATGAATAGGAGAGCTTGCCGGTGAAGTCGTAACGCGGCCGGCCCAGCATGTCGCCCACCAGCACGTCGGCCACGCCGCCGCCCTCCGACCCCGGGAACCAGGCGGCCACGAAGGCGTCGGACGCGTTGATCTCCGGGTTCACCCACAGCGGACGGCCGGACAGGAAGATGGAGACGACCGGGATGCCCTGGGCCTTCAGCCTCTTCAGCAGCGCCAGATCCTGCTTGTCGCCCGCCTGGAATTCCAGGCTGGGAATGTCCCCCTGGAACTCGGCATAGGGCAGCTCACCAAACACCACCACCGCCACGTCCGGCTTGGTGGTGTAGTTGCCGTCGGCGCTGAGATCCGCTGTGCCGCCACCGGCGGTCACCGCCTGGCGGATGCCGTCGTAGATGGACTGGGCGCCGGGGAAGTCGCCGTTCTTGTTGCCCGTGCCTTGCCATGACAGGGTCCAGCCGCCGGTCTGGCGGCCGATCTCGTCCGCCGCCTCCCCCACCACCAGGACGTGGGACTTGGCCTTCAGTGGCAGCACCTGACCATTGTTCTTCAGCAGCACCAGGGACTTGCGCACCGCCTCGCGCGCCAGGGCGCGGTGCTCGGCATTGCCGATGACGCCATCCTTCAGCTCAAATGGGCGGGCGGGGTCGAACAGGCCCAGCTTGGCCTTCACCCGCAGGATGCGGCGCACGGCATCGTCGATGCGCGCCATGGGAATGGCGCCCGCCTTCACCTGGGCGACGGTGTTGGTGAAGAGCGCCTTCCAGTCGTTGGGGGCCATGAACATGTCGAGGCCGGCCAGGACAGCGGCGGGGCAGGAGTCCGCCGTGCAGCCCGGCACCTGGCCGTGGCCGTTCCAGTCGCCGACGACGAAGCCGTCGAAGCCCATGCGCCCCTTCAGCACGTCGGTCAGCAGCGATTTGTTGCCGTGCATCTTGGCGCCCTGCCAGCTGGAGAAGCTGGCCATCACCGTCATGATGCCGGCGTCCACCGCCGCCGGATACCCCGCCGCGTGGATGCGGATCAGATCCTGTTCGCTGACGTCGGCGTCACCTTGGTCCACGCCGTTGATGGTGCCGCCGTCGCCCAGGAAGTGCTTGGCCGAGGCCGCGACATGGCCATGCTGCAGCGTCTGGCCGGCGCCCGCCTGGCCCTGCAGGCCCAGCACCATCTCGCCCGCATACTGGCGGACGATGTCCGGATCCTCGGAATATCCTTCGTAGGTGCGGCCCCAGCGGTGGTCTTGCGGTACGGCCAAGGTGGGGCCGAAGGCCCAGTCGATGCCGGCCGCCGCCGTCTCCTGCGCCGTGGCGACGCCGATGCGGCGGATCAGGGCGGGGTCATGGGCGGCCCCCAGGGCGGAGTTGTGGGGGAACAGCGTGGCGCCCACCACGTTGTTGTTGCCGTGCACGGCGTCGATGCCGAACATGATGGGGATGGCCACGTGCCCGGGCCGTTCCGCCAGCGAGGCCGCGCGGAAAGCGCGCGCCGTCTCCACCCACTTGTCGGGGCCGGCGCGGTCGTCGCCGCCCGCCGGCGCGCTGTCGCCGCCCGCCAGGATGGAGCCCAGGGGGTAATTGGCCAAGTCGACCGGGGTCACGGTGGAAATGTCGGCCTGGATCATCTGGCCGACCTTGTCCTCCAAACTCATCCTGGCCATCAGGCCGGTCACGTAGGCTTCGGTCTTGGCGTCCACCAGGCCCCTGCTCTTGGCGGCCGGCCACAGCTCAGGGTGGGCGACGCCGCGGGCGCTGTCTGTCACGGTGGAAGCTGCCTTTTGCGGGGGATTTGAAGTTTGCCGGGCTGAAACCTGGAGCGGCGCCAAGGCCGCAAGCAGTAAGGCCGGCGTCACGGACGCCAGAAGGGCCATGCGGTGCTTCATGGATGTTCCTTGTTCTTCTCTAGTCTTCTTGGGTGCCGCGAACCGAGCTGCCACCTTACGCCGTGCCTCCCTAGCGCCGGACAGGTGGATTTGCGGCCCCGTCCCGCCTCTATTCCCGTCGGGATGGGCGGATTTCCAGGGGCGCGAATTAATAAGATGATAACGCTATCATCCAACCCCCGCAAGCAAGCCACGCCTTGCCCCATGATACCGGTCACATTAGGATCACCGGCAACGGCGGCGCTGATCGCCGGTGACGGAGGAAACGGGCGCCCCAGCGCGGCCGGCGGCCTGACGGGCCCGCCGAATACCGATCCCCTGTCCTGACTGTTGATCCACCGAGGGGAAGGTCGCCCGCCCATGTCCAGCATATCGCGCCGGGAAATCCTGATGGCCAGCGCCGCCGCCCTGCTGTCGGCCAGCGCCGCGCGGCCCGCCTTGGCGCAGGAAGCGCCGCCCGCCGCCCCGGTGGCGCCCCTGCCTACCCCGGATCCGGCCCAGACGCTCTGGTACAACCAGCCGGCGGCGCAGTGGGTGGAGGCTCTGCCCGTGGGGAACGGCCGGCTGGGTGCGATGGTGTTCGGCGGCATTTCCATGGAACGGCTGCAGTTGAACGAGGACACGTTCTACGCCGGCGGGCCTTATGACGACGTGAACCCGGAGGCCAAGGCCAACCTGGCGCAGGTGCGCGAGCTGATTTTCCAGGGCAAGTACAGGGAGGCGGAGGCGCTGGCCGGTGCCAAGCTGATGGCCAAACCCCTGAAGCAGATGCCCTACCAGACGCTGGGCGACGCCGTGCTGCTGTTCCAGGGTCTGGACACGGTGCACGATTATCACCGCCGGCTGGATCTGGACACCGCCGTGACCACCACCCGCCTTGTCAGCGGCGGCGGCGCCTGGTCGTCCACCCACACGCGCGAGGTGTTCGCCAGCGCGCCGGACCAGGTGATCGTCACCCGGCTCTCGGCCAACAAGCCGGGGCTGGTCAGCGCCAACCTGTCGCTGCTGACGCCACAGAACGCCACCTTGATGGCGGATGGCGCGGACGGCCTGCTGCTGACCGGCATCGGCCCCAGCCGCTCCGGTATAGAGGGGCGGCTGAAATTCGCCGTGCGCCTGAAGGTCATCGCCACCGGCGGCACGGTGCGGGTGGGCAGCGATGGCATCATTATCGACCACGCCGACGAGGCCGTGGTGCTGGTCACCGCCGCCACTGGCTATAAACGCTACGACGACATCAGCGCCGACCCGGCGGCGCTGACCGCCGCGACCCTGGCCCAAGCGGCGGCCAAACCCTACGCCCGCCTGCTGGCCGACCATGTGGCGGACCATCAGCGCCTGTACCGCCGCGTAGCCCTGGACCTGGGGACGACGCCCGCCGCCGGCCTGCCCACGGATGAGCGGGTGCGCGCCGCCGCCCCGCAGGACGACCCTGCCCTGGCCACCCTCTACTTCAACTATGGCCGCTACCTGCTGATCAGCAGTTCCCGCCCCGGCGGCCAGCCCGCCAACCTGCAGGGCATCTGGAATGAACAGGTGGATCCGCCCTGGGAATCCAAGTGGACCATCAACATCAACACCGAGATGAACTACTGGCCGGCGGAGCTGGTGGACCTGGGTGAATGCGTACAGCCCCTGGTGGGCATGCTGAAGGATCTGGCGGAGACCGGCGCCCGGATAGCACGGGACATGTATGGCGCCGGCGGCTGGATGGCCCACCACAACACCGACGTCTGGCGGGTGGTGGGGCCGCCGGACGGCCCTAAATGGGGCCTCTGGCCCATGGGTGGGGCGTGGCTCTGCCGCCATTTGTGGGACCATTACGACTATGGCCGGGACAAAGCGTTCCTGGCCGACATCTACCCCATCCTGAAGGGCGCCTCGCAGTTCTTCCTGGATACGCTCATGGTCCTGCCGGGCAGCGACTGGCTGGTCACCAACCCGTCGCTGTCGCCGGAAAACGTGCATCCCCTGGGCACTTCGCTGTGCGCCGGACCGGCCATGGACCGGCAGATCCTGCGCGACTTGTTCGCCATCACCGTCAAGGCCGGCGAAATCCTGGGCAAGGACGCCGACTTCCGCGCCAAGGTGACAGCCGCGCGCGAGCGCCTGCCGCCCGACCGCATCGGCGGGGCCGGCCAGTTGCAGGAGTGGCTGGAGGACTGGGACATGCAGGCACCGGAGATCCACCACCGCCACATCTCCCACCTCTACGCCGTCTATCCCAGCGACCAGATTACCCGGCGCGGCACGCCGGACCTGATCAAGGCCGCGCGCAGGACGCTGGAGATCCGGGGTGACGACGCCACCGGCTGGGGCCTGGGCTGGCGCCTGAACCTGTGGGCGCGCCTGGGTGACGGCGACCACGCCCACGCCGTCCTGAACCTGCTGTTGAGTCCCGACCGCACCTACCCCAACCTGTTCGACGCCCACCCGCCCTTCCAGATCGACGGCAACTTCGGCGGTACCGCCGGCATGGTGGAGATGCTGGTGCAGAGCATCGGCGACGATATCGAGCTGCTGCCCGCCCTGCCCCGCGCCTGGGGCCACGGCAGCCTGCGCGGCGTGCGGGTGCGGGGCCAAGGGCGGCTGGACCTGGCCTGGAAGGACGGCGCCTTGGACCAGGCCAGCCTGCGCAACACGGCCAAGCAGTCCCGGCGCTGGCAGGTGCGCCTGGGCAAGGACGTCGTGGCGGTGACGGTGCCGGCTGGCGATGAAAGGTGCCTGGCCCTTAAAAGCGGCAGGCTGGCCCTCGCCTGAGGACCAGCCCACCACCGGTCATAGATGCCCCTGCGGTTACGCCGCGCGCAATTGCGCCAGGAAGGCGTCAACCTGGGTGCGCAGCACCTGGGCTTCACTGGTCAGCTCGGTGGAGAAGGCCTCCACCTCCACCGACTTGCGGGCGGTCTTGCCCGCGCGTTCGTTGACGCCGTAGATGTTCTCCGTGATCTCCTCCGTCGCCCGCGCCGTCTCGCCCACGTTGCTGACGATGGCCTGGGTGGCGGCGCCCTGCTGCTGCACGGCGGCGGCGATGATGGAGGCGATCTCGTCGATGCGGCGGATGGTGGCGCCGATATCGCCAATGGCCATCACCGCCTGGCCGCTGGCCCCCTGGATGGCGCCGACATGGGCGGCGATCTCGTCCGTGGCCCGGGATGTCTGGGTCGCCAGCGCCTTGACTTCCGACGCCACGACAGCGAAGCCCTTGCCGGCCTCACCCGCCCGCGCCGCCTCGATGGTGGCGTTCAGCGCCAGCAGGTTGGTCTGGCCGGCGATGTCGCTGATCAGCTGGACCACGGCGCCGATGCGGTTGGCGACGTCGGCCAGGCCGTCGACCGTGCCACGGGTCGCATCAACCTGGACCACCGCCTCGCGGGCCACGGCGGCGGAATTCTCCACCTGGCGGCTGATCTCCCCGATGGAGGAGGACAGTTCCTCGCTGGCGGTCGCCACGGTGCGGACGTTGCCGGTGGACTGGCTGGCGGCGGCCGATACGGTGGTGGTCTGGCGCAAGCTCTCCTCGGCGGCCGCGCCCAACTCGCGGGCCGTCGTCTGGATGTCGGCGGCGGCGGTCGCCACCTTGTCCACCACGGTGCGCACCGTCGCCTCGAAGTGGTCGGCGGCGTGGGCCATGGCGGCCTTGCGTTGCGCCTCCGCCTCGGCCTTCAGGGTCGCCTGCTCGGCGGCCAGCGCGTCACCCTGGATCAGGCTCTCCTTGAACACCTCGACCGCGCGGGCCATGGCGCCGATCTCGTCGCCCCGCGTCACGCCGGGCACCTCGACCTGACGGGCGCCACCGGCCATGCTCTCCATGACGCCGCGTAGCAGGTTCACGGGACGGGTGATGGACCGGCCCGTGGCCCAGGACAGCACCAAGCTCAGCGTGATGGCGATGCCGGCGAAGGTGACGCCCATGGCATGGCCCTTGGCGGAGGCGGCGTCGAAGGCCTTCTCCGCGCCCTCGGACTGTTTCAGGTTCAGCACCGCCATCTTCTCCAGGTTCAGGGTCATCTGGTCGCGCGCCGCGTCCACCTTGCCATCCAGCTCACGGATGGCAGGGGTCAGGGTGTCGCTCTTCTCCAGCGCCGGCAGCATCTGCTGTTCGAAGATGGCCATGTAGTCACGCAGCCCCGCCTCGGCGCCATCCAAGGCGGCCTTCTCCTCCGGCAGGTCGGCCTCGGCCCGCAGATCCTTGAACATGGCCAGGATGCCTTGCTTTTTCTCGGCCCAGTCCTTGCGCGTCTCATCCAGGTTGTGATTGATCTCCGCATCCGCGACGATGGCGTAGAGATCGTTGCCGGCCGACACGGCGCGGACCGACTTGGCGGCCACGCCCGAGGTGCCCGTCAGCGTTCCCTTGCTCTCGGCCAGCCAACCCAGGGTCAAGGTGAAGACTCCCGCGATCAACAGGATCATCAGCACGGTCATGGCCGACGATAGGGTCAGTTTGTGCGCCAGTTTCATCGCGGGCCTCCGCCAGGTTCAGTCACGGGGTCGGTGTCAAAAATCAGAAGCGTATGGTGAAGCCGATGAAGGGGTTCACATCGTCGGCCGCCTTACTCAGGCCGATGTTCACGCCGCCATCCACGGAGAAGTTCGGCGCCACTTGATAGGTCACGCCTAAGTCCAGGGTGGCGACGGTGGCGGCGTCGGGGCCGGTCTGGCGCTCACCGTACAGCTCGACATAACCGTCCAGCACCTCGCCCAGCGGATGGCTGAGGCTGACGGAAAAGGCCAGGTCGGGATCGTAGCCGTCGCCGATGGCGTTGCGGTTCACGGCCAGCGTCGCCTGCGTGCCCAGTTCCCACTCCCCACCCAGCTTGATGGCGAAGGGCACGCCGATGCCGCCCTCGAAGGCGCCATTGCCGTAGGCGGTGGCGGCCGTGGGCAGTTTCACGAAGGGGATCAGGCCCAGGGCGGTCGTGCCCTCGCGATCATTGCCCCACAGGTTGATCTTGGCCCGCACGGTCATGTCCGACCAGCCGTGAAGGCGGGTGTGGCCGCCGCCCCGCTCCGACAGGCCCATGACGGTGTAGGCGGGGGCGATGATGTCGACTTCCGTGTCGTCCCAGACGCCGATGCGGATGTTGGGCGCCATGAAGACGGATTCGTGCTTGCGCGTGCCGTCGTCGTTGTAGAAGTCGCGGTTGTGGCTGACGATGTCCGTCTCGATCTGGACGTGGCCGGGATCGATCGTATAGGGGCCGTCGGTCTTGTCCGGCCGGTCGGGCGCGAACTCACGCAAGTCCCCCTCCCCCGCCTGCGCGGGTGCCAAACCCAGCGTGACCAGCACGGCCAGCGCCAACAACCCGGTCCCGAAGTAGAGAGTCCGCAAAGCCAGCCCCACCCGTGTCGCCTGTGACAAATCGTCTCTGCGACATCACGGTGCCAGAAATGGGTTTCCCGATGGTTAACCAGAAAAACCATCCAAAGATCAGCGGATGACGAAGCCCCCGTCAGGCGGCAGGGCGTGGCCGGGCTCAGCCCCCGGCTCCGCCGGCGGCGCATTCCACCAGCCGCCGCCCAGGGCCTGGAACAAGGCGGCGGTGTCCATCAGGCGTGCCGCCTGGGCCTGCACCAGGGCCAACCGTGCCTGGGCCGCCGCCTGCTGCGCCGCCAACACGGCCGAGGGCGCCGCCGCCCCCAGCACCAGCTGACGCCGGGCGAGTTCGAGGGCGTGCGACGCCGCCACCTCCGCCCGCCGCGCCGCGGCCAGGGCGTCGCCATCGCTTTTCAGCGCCGACAGGGTATCCGCCACGTTCTGGAAGGCCAGCACGACGGTGGAGCGGTATTGCGCCGCCGCCTGCTCCAGGGCCGCCCGCGCCGCCTTTTCCTTATGCGCCAGGCTGAAGCCCTCGAATACCGGCTGGGTCAGGGTGGCGCCGAAGTTCCAGAAGCCATTGCCGGCGGTGAACAGGCTGTTCAACGCCGAAGCGCTGGACCCCGCCGCCCCGCTGAGCGTCAGGTTGGGCAGACGGTTGGCCACGGCCACGCCGACATTGGCGCTGGCGACATGCAGGTTGGCCGCGGCCAGGCGGATGTCGGGTCGCTGTTCCACCAGTCGGGCCGGCAGGCTGTAGGGCAGCTCCGCCGGCAGGGCCAAGTCGCCCAGCTGGAAGGTTTCCGGCGTCGGGTCGCCCGGCATGCGGCCCAGCAGGGCGTTCAGCTGATGGCGCTGCTGTTCCAGCTGCTTTTCCAGCGGCGGCAGCGTCTGCTCCGCCTGGGCCAGCGCCGTCTCCCCCGCCGCCACATCGGCGGCCGAGACCTGGCCCAGGTCCCGCTGGCGGCGCAGGATGGCCAGGGCCTTGCCGGCGTCGGCGATGATGGACCGGGTGGCGCCGATCTGGCCGCGCAGGCTCGCCTCCATCACCGCCGCCACGACCACGTTGGAGGTCAGCGTCAGGTACGTGGCTTCAACCTGGAAGCGCTGTCCCTCGGTGGTGGCGTCCAGCGCCTCCTGCCCCCGGCGGGTGCCGCCCCACAGGTCGGGGCTGTACGACACCGACAGCTGCGGGGTGAACAGGTTCAGCTGCGGCGCGTTGTTGGCCGCCGTGGGCGCCACAGTGCCGGTGGGGTCCTTCTGCCGCGTGGCTTGGAAGCTCGCGTCGATGGCGGGCAGGAAGGAGCCAGCGTTGGCGTAGGCGTTCTCCCGCGCCACGCGCAGGGCCGCCTGCGCCGCCGCGACGTCGGCGTTGTGGGTCATGGCCTCACGCACCAGCCCGTCCAGGGCTGGCGACTTGAACAGCGCCCACCAGTCGGCCGGGATATCGCGGTCCGCCAGCAGGGTCTGGTCCGCCACCTTGGGCGGCGGGGCCAGCGCCTCTTTCGGCGGAGCGGCCGGTGTCTGGTAATCCGGGCCCACGGCGCAAGCCGAAAGCAGGAGAGCGGGGACGAGGGCGAGGCTACGGCGCATCATTCGGCCTCCCCTGCGGTGACGGGCCCATCTTGCATAGGCAGGGCCGTGCGGCTGGAGAACAGGCTGATCAGCGCCGGCAGCACCACTAGGATCAGGATGGGCGCCAGCAGGATGCCGCCCACCACCACCATGGCGAGCGGCCGCTGCACCTGCGACCCGATGCCGTGCGACAGGGCCGCCGGCAGCAGGCCGACGCAGGCGGCGATGCAGGTCATCATGACGGGGCGCAGGCGCGTCTCCGCCGCCTTCACCAGCGCCGCCGCCCGTTCCATCCCCGCGTGAACCAGCTGATTGAAGTAGGAGATGACGATGATGCCCTCCATCACCGAGATGCCGAACAGGCCGATGAAGCCGATGGCGGCGGAGATGGAGAAGGGCGTGCCGGTGGCGGCCAGGATGAAGATGCCGCCGATCAGCGCCATGGGCATGACGCTGGCGGCCAGCAGCGTGTCGGTCATGGAGGCGAAGTTGAGGTACAGCAGCACGCAAATCAGCGCCAGGCTGACCGGGACGGCCACCGCCAGGCGGCGCACCGCGTCCTGAAGGTTGCCGAACTCCCCCACCCATTCCAGGCGATAGCCGCCGGGCAGCTGCACCTGCTCCGCCACCTTCTGCTGCGCCTCCAGCACGGCGCTGCCCAGGTCGCGTCCGCGCACGCTGAACTTGATGGGGATGTAGCGTCCCTGCCCCTCGCGATAGATGAAGGACGCGCCGGAGACCATGCGGATGTCGGCCACGTCGGCCAGGGGGATGGGTGCTGTTCCCGTGCCCAGCGCGGTCGTCCCCACGGTGATGTGGCGGATGGCGTCCAGGCTGCCGCGATCCTCTGGCGACAGGCGCACCATGATGGGGAAGTTGCGGTCGCTGCCGTCCTCATACAGGTTGCCGGCCGCCTGCCCGCCGATGGCGGCCTGGACAACGGCGTTGACGTCGCCGGTGGACAGGCCGTAACGGGCGGCCTTGGCCCGGTCCACCGTGATCTTGATCGTGGGCTGGCCCAGCGACTTGAAGACACCGAGGTCGGTCACGCCGGGCACAGTGGACATCACCTGCTTGATGCGGTTCGCGGTCTTCTCCAGCGTCTCAAGGTCGTTGCCGAACAGCTTGACCGAGTTCTCGCCTTTAACGCCGCTGGCCGCCTCCTCCACATTGTCCTCAATGTATTGGGAGAAGTTGAACTCGATGCCGGGGAAGCGCTCGGTCAGCTTCGCCTCGATGTCGCGGGTCAGGCGTTCCTTGTTCCAACCCTTGGGCCAGCTGTCGAAGGGCTTCAGCGGCACGAAGAATTCGGCATTGAAGAAGCCGGTCGCGTCGGTACCGTCATCGGGTCGACCGTGCTGGGAGATGACGGTCTCCACTTCCGGATAATCCTTGATGATGCGGCGGATGCCGTCCACCGCCTCGGTCCCCGCCTCCAGCGAGATGGACAGCGGCAGATTGGCGCGGATCCAGAGGTTGCCCTCCTCCAGGTGCGGCAGGAATTCCATGCCCATGAAGCGGGTGCAGACGATGGCCAGCACCATCAGCGCGCCGGCCACGGCCAGCACCAGGCGCCGGTTGGCCAGGGCCAGGCGCAACAGGGGCGGATAGAGGCGGTGCAGCGCGCGCACCACCACCGTGTCACGCTCCCGCACCTGCTCGGGCAGCAGGATGGCGCTCAAGGCGGGGGAGATGGTGAAGGTGGCGATCAGGCCACCGGCGATGGCGTAGGCGTAGGTCTTGGCCATGGGGCCGAAGATGTGCCCTTCCACCCCCGACAAGGTGAACAGCGGCACGAAGCCGGCGATGATGATGGCGGCGGAGAAGAAGATGGCGCGGTTGACCTCGACGGCGGAGTTGGCGATGACGCCGAACCGGCCGCGCAGGATCACCTCCTGCCGCACGCTGTGCATGATGGAGGATTTGGCGAAGCGCTCCTTGGGCGGCTGCGCCAGGTGGCGGAAGATGTTCTCCACCATGATGACGGTGGCGTCCACGATCAGGCCGAAGTCGATGGCGCCGACGGACAGGAGGTTGGCCGACTCCCCGCGCAGGGTCATGATCAGGATGGCGAAGAACAGGGCGAAGGGCACCGTGGCCGCCACGATGACGGCGCTGCGCAGATCACCCAGGAACAGCCATTGCACGAAGAAGATCAGGACGATGCCCATGACCATGTTGTGCAGCACGGTGTGGGTGGTCAGGTCGATCAGGTCCGACCGGTCGTAGATGGTCTTGAGGTACACGCCCGGTGGCAGGATGCCGGACGTGTTGATCTTCTCCATCTCCGCCTTGGCGGCCAGGATGGTGGGTTTGCTCTCCGCCCCCCGGCGCATCAGCACGATGCCCTGGACAATGTCGTCCTGGCCGTCGCGGCCGGCGATGCCCAGGCGCGGCTGGTTGCCCACGGTGACGGTGGCGACATCGCCCACCAGCACCGGCGTGCCGTTGTTGGCCGCCAGCACGGTGCCCCGGATGTCGTCCAGGGAATGGATCTGGCCCACGCCGCGCACCACCATGGCCTGGTCGCCGATGTTCACCGTCTGGCCGCCGACATTGATGTTGGCGTTGTTCAGGGCCTGCAGCACGCCGGGAATGGTCAGGCCGTAGGCGGTCAGCTTGCGCTGATCCACCGTCACCTCGTACGCCTTGGTCTTGCCGCCCCAGCCGGACACGTCAATGACGCCCGGCACGGCCTTGAACCGGCGCTGCAGCACCCAATCCTGCAGGGTCTTGAGGTCGGTGACGGAATAGCCCGGCGGCCCCACCACCTGATAGCGCAGGATCTCGCCGATGGGGCTTTCCGGCGAAATGGCCGGCTGCACACCCGACGGCAGGTTGGACAGCTGCGACAGCTGATTGATCACCCGCTGCACCGCCTCGTCATAGGTGAAGTCGTAGGTGAACTGGATCTTGATGTCCGACAGTCCGAACAGCGAGACGGAACGGATGGCCGTGACATGGGGGATGCCGGCCATCTGCACCTCGATGGGCACGGTGATGTAACGCTCGATTTCCTCGGCCGACTGGCCGCTGTTCTGGGTCACGATCTCCACCATGGGCGGGACCGGATCGGGATAGGCCTCGATGTTCAGGCGCAGGAAGGCGCCCACACCCACCACCAGCAGGGCGGCCAGCGCCGCCAGCATCAGGACGCGCTGGCGCAGCGCGAAAATGACGACCTTGTTCATGATGTCAGTCGCCCTGCGCCGCGCGGTCGATGAACAGCGCGCCCTTGGTCACCACACTGTCACCAGCCTTCAGGCCGTCCAACACCTCTACCAGCCCGTCCTGCTGCCGCCCCAGGGTCACGGGGCGCAGCGCCAGGGCGTGGTGGGCGGCGTCGGCCACCCAGACGCGCGACACCTCGCCCTCATGGATCACCGCCCGTTCCGGCACGGCCAGGGCCGGGGCGGCGGGGGCGCTGGCCCCAGGGTCGGTAAACAGGCGCACGGTCGCCATCATCTCCGGCTTCAGGGCGCCATCGGCGTTGTCCAGGGTGACGCGCACCGCCAGGCGCCGGGTGGCGGGGTCGATGGCCGGCGCCACCGCCGTCACCCGGCCCCGGAACACCCGGGCCGGATAGGCGGGCACCCGCACCTCCACCTCCTGCCCCACGGCCACCGCGGGGGCGTCGGCCTCGCGCACGTTGGCCAGCAGCCAGACGGTGGAAAGGTCGGCCAGGCTGAAGGCCATGGTGCCGCCGCTGGCCGCCCCGTTGACGTACTGGCCCGGGGAAACCTGGCGCTGCAGCACCGTGCCGGCGACGGGTGCGCGCACCGGCGTCGGCGCCAGGGCGACGCCCCCCTGTGTCAGGGCCGCGATCTCCTGCGGGGTGCGGCCCAGCACGCGCAGCCGGTCGCGAACGGCGGCCAGGGCCGCCTGCGCCGTGCGCGCGGCCGTTTCCGCCGTCACCAGGTCCACCTGCGCCTGCTGCCAATCCTTCAAGGCGCCGCCGTCGGCCTGGTACAGGTCACGCTGGCGCTGTTCCGTCATGCGCGCCTGGCGCAGTTGGGCATCAGCCGCGGCGGCGGCCGACGCGGCAGCCGCCAGATCGCTGCGCCCCTGCGCCATGTCGGTGGCGTCGACGGTCATGAGCACGGCGTCCTTGGCCACATGATCGCCCACGCGGGCGGTCACGGTGCCCACCTGACCGGAAACGGGGGAATAGACCGGCGTCGTCGCCTCGTCATTGGCGGTCACCCGGCCATCGGTGTCGATGTGGGTTTGGAAGGGGTGCGGGGCCACGGTTTCCATGCCCAGCGTCGCCCACTGGCCCGGTGTCGCCTGGAAGGTGCCCGGGGCGGCCTCGGGCTGGGGCGGCGGCGCCGGCGGCGCATCGCTTTCCCTGATCACGATCATTCCCACGACCGCGGCCACCAGCAAAGCGGCACCGAGCCACTGCAGCCCACGACCGGGACCGGGAAGAAAGCGGAAAGAAGGCACCCTAAACACTCCACACGACAGTCGCGGGCAAACGGGGGAAGGCCTAAACAGCCGCGTCGCGATGACGCATCCGCACGGTGCACCGCAAAAACCAAGGAAACGCGGGATCGCACCTTTGCAGGACCAGGGCAATGGGCCATTTCAGCGCAGGTGCCGCCCGATTTATTGGAGACATTCCTGAATTTCATGGTTAGCGCCTCATCGCTGTGACGATTTGATTACGCCGCATCGCGCGCGCCGTGGGCGGAACGCTTGTTTTCCTTGGAATGCCCCACATAGCCGGCCCGCCGACGGACTTCCCGGACGGCCAGTGGAGGGTTGGGAAGGCGCCCTTCGGCCAGCCGGGCCATTTGACGCAGGCCGTAGGCCGAACGGCCGAGAGCACAGTCCCGGCTCTCCATCCGCCGCCTTTGGTCATGCCGTCCGGAAGGCCGGATATTCCCATCCTCGACCCACCTGGTGGGTGGATAGGCATTCCGGCACGGCCCTTAGCGCTTTGGCCCGCCTGCTAGTTGCCACGGCAACCGGCCCCGCTATTTCCCGATTTGTTACCAGGGAAAGGCCCGGTGGGTCCTTCCGAATGGATCGTGAGATGCGCCGCTGGGGGCCATCGAGGAATGTCTGGAGGTCGCCTGTGCTGAACGCCCTGCGCAACCTTTTGTCGATCACCGTCGTTCTTCTGCTGCTGGTTCCCCTGACGGACCTGGCCATGCAGGTGCTGCCCCCCGTCATCGGCGCGCTGCCGCCGCTGCTGGTGGGCCTGGTGTTCCTGGCCTTCGTCGGCCAGGTGCTGGCGGCCGCCGTCCGCCATGCCCGCCTGCACGGCATACAGTTGACCAAGCCTGGAAACGGCCCCCATGCCGGTTCCCTGACGAGAGAGATCACGCCATGAACGCACCCCTTCGCAACATCCTCTATGCCATCCTCAGCCTGCTGCTGATCATCATGCTGGTGGATTTGGCCGTGACCCTGCTGCCGCCCATCCTGGCCGAGGTGTTGCGCATCATCGTCGGCATCGGCGTCTTCCTGTTCCTGCTGCAGTTCCTGGCGGGCCTGTTCCGCAGGACGCCATGACGCCTTAAGGTCCCGACGAAGCCGAATAGGCCTGGCCATCATCGCCAGGCCTATTTCTTTTGTTCCCCTTTTGGACCTCTTTCCCCTTGACGGCGACTGCGCGTTCCCACACTCCATAAGGGCAAACCGGATGGAGAGATGCACGCGATGCGCAAGGGTCTTCGGAACACCACCACGGCTTTGTTTACGGCTGCCTGCCTGGCCAGCGGCACCGCCCTGGCCGCTGATGCCGCCGGGGGCGCATCGGTTCCCGGCGACAAGCAGACGCCGGGCCACCACACCTACATGTTCGTGCTGAGCTGGGAGCCGGAGTTCTGCTACCTGCACGGCGATGGCCATCCGGAGTGTGCCGCCGGCGACCGCGCCACCAGCTTCGGCGCCACCCACCTGACCCTACACGGCCTGTGGCCGCAGTGGAGCAGCGCGTGCTCCCTGTCCGCCAAGGACAACGACCCCACCTGGAAGGACCGCGTGCTGCCGCCCCTGTCCCCCGCGGTACAGGGCACGCTGGCGGAGGTCATGCCCGGCATCGCCTCCGGCCTCACCTTGCATGAATGGCAGAAGCACGGCTATTGCAGCGGCCTGTCCGCCGACCAGTACTATACCCAGGCCGGCGCTATGGTTAAGACGCTGGGGGCTGCCAAGGCCGGTACCCTGCTGGCCGAGGCCACGGGCAAGAGCGTGACGCGCAAAGCCCTGTGCGACGCCCTGGCCGCCGACTTCGGTGAGGCCGCGCGCCAGTCCGCCGTGCTGGGCACGGGCAAGGCCGCCTTCCTGACCCAGATCACCTTCACCCTGAAGGCGGCCGACGACGGCACCACCGCCCTGGACGCCGCCCACCTGACCGACAGCCCCGCCGACCAGCCTGGGCGCTGCGACAAGGGCAACCCGGATGAGGCCGTGAAGGTGGCGGGGTTCAAGTAAGAAAAAGGCGGCGTCCCCGCGGGCGCCGCCTTTCTCATTTCGCTACCGAAACAGCGTTGCGGCCACGCGCCCTACGACACCAGCGGCGGCAGCGGCTGCGGGCCGGCGGCCTGTTCGATGACGTGGCCGACCTTCAGCACGGTGGCCTCATCGAACGGACGGCCCAGCACCTGCAGGCCCAGGGGCAGGCCCTCGCCGCTCAGGCCGGCCGGCACCGACAGGCCGGGCAGGCCCGCCAGGTTGGCCGGAACGGTGAAGACGTCGTTCAGGTACATGGCGATGGGGTCGTCCATCTTCTCGCCGATGCCGAAGGCGGCCGACGGGGCGGTGGGCGTCAGGATGACGTCGCACTGCTCGTACGCCTTGGTGAAGTCCTCGGCGATGCGGGCCCGCACCTTCTGCGCCTTCAGGTAATAGGCGTCGTAGTAGCCGGCCGACAGCACGTAGGTGCCGATCATGATGCGGCGCTTCACCTCGGCGCCGAAGCCCTCGGCGCGGGTGTTCTCATACATCTCCTTCAGGTCCTTGCCCTCGACGCGCAGGCCGAAGCGCACGCCGTCATAGCGGGCCAGGTTGGAGGAGGCCTCGGCCGGGGCCACGATGTAGTAGGCCGGCAGGGCGTACTTGGTGTGCGGCAGGCTGATCTCAACCGGCGTGGCGCCGGCGGCCTTCAGCCATTCGATGCCCTGCTGCCACAGCTTCTCGATCTCCGCCGGCATGCCATCGACGCGGTATTCCTTGGGAATGCCCACGCGCAGGCCGCGGATGTCGCCGGTCAGGGCGGCGGCGTAGTCCGGCACCGGCACATCGATGGAGGTGCTGTCCTTGGGGTCGTAACCGGCCATGGAGCGCAGCATGAGCGCCGCGTCCTTCACCGTGCGGGTCATGGGGCCGGCCTGGTCCAGGGACGAGGCGAAGGCGACGATGCCCCAGCGCGAGCAGCGGCCATAGGTCGGCTTGATGCCGACGATGCCGACAAAGCTGGCCGGCTGGCGGATGGAGCCACCGGTGTCGGTGCCGGTGGCGCCCAGCGCCAGGCGGGCGGCCACGGCGGCGGCCGAACCGCCCGACGAACCGCCGGGCACCAGCTTGCGGGTGAAATTGCCTGCCGCGTCCTTGGGCGACCACGGGCTGATCACCGGGCCGTAGTGGCTGGTGATGTTGGCGGAACCCATGGCGAATTCGTCCAGGTTCAGCTTGCCCAGCATGACCGCGCCGTCGCGGAACAGCTGGGTGGTGACCGTGCTCTCATACGGCGGGACGAAGCCATCCAGGATGTGGCTGGCGGCCGTGGTCTGCACGCCCTCGGTGCAGAACAGGTCCTTGATGCCCAGGGGCAGGCCGTCCAGGGCCCGCTGCTCGCCCTTGGCGTAGCGGGCGTCGGCGTCGGTCGCCTGCTTCAGCGCCACGTCCGGCGTCTCGATGATGTAGGCGTTCAGTTCCTTGGTCGCCGCCATGGCGTCCAGGTGCGCCTGGGTCAGCTCGACGGCGGTGAACTCCTTGGCGGCCAGGCCGGCCAAGGCGTCGGCCATGGTCAGGTGGGTCAGCTTCGTCATCACTCGACAACCTTGGGCACGGAAAAGAAATTCTCGGTGGCATCGGTGGCGTTGGCGACCACCTTTTCCGGATAACCGCCGTCGGTCACAGCGTCGGGGCGCCGGCGCAGGTTGGCGGCGACCACGCTGGTCATCGGTTCCACGTTTTGGGTGTCCACCTCGCCCAACATCTCCACCCAATGCATGATGGTGTTGAGTTCGCCGGCCAGCTGCTCCAGATCGGAGTCCGGGACCTTGATGCGGGCGAGATGCGCGATCTTCGCCACGGTGGCCTTGTCGAGGGACATGGTGCTAAGTCTCTCCTTCGGAATAAGGAGCCACGAGGGCGATGACAGGCGGCGTGTCGTATGCCGCCGGCCCCCGGGCGGCGCGGAAGGTAACACCCGGTATGGCGATCCGCAACATCAGGGACCTCAAGGCCCAGCTGCCCCCTGGCGGGCGGCTGATGGGCCTGGATTTGGGGTCCAAGACCATAGGCATGGCGATCTCCGATCCCGGCCTGACCGTGGCCTCGCCGGTCGGCACCATCATGCGGCGCAAGTTCACGACCGACGTGCAGGACCTGGCCAAGGAGCTGCGCGGCCGCAACGTCGCCGGCTTCGTCATCGGCCTGCCCCGCAACATGGACGGCAGCGACGGCCCGGCCGCCCAATCCGCCCGCAGCTTCGCCCAGAACCTGATCGAACAGCCCCACCTGCTGGGCGGCCAAGTGCCCGAGATCGCCTTCTGGGACGAACGCCTGTCCACATCGGCCGTCAGCCGCATGATGATCGAGTGGGACATGACCCGCAAACGCCGGGACGAGGTGGTCGACCGCATGGCCGCGGCCTACATCCTTCAGGGCGCCCTGGACTTCATGGCGGCCGAGGCCGCGCGCGCCGCCCTGGCCGCCCGCGACGAAACGGAGGGTGACGCGGCGGGTCTGGATGGAAGACACGATGAAGAAGACGGCGACCGGGATGACTGACCAGGCATGCTGCAGGTCCTGACGGCGCTGGCGCCCACCTTCCTCCTGATCGCGATCGGCTTCGGGGTGCGGCATTTCAAGCTGATCGACGCCGCTTTCTGGGGGGCGGCGGAACGGCTGATCTATTACCTGCTGTTCCCCGCCTTGCTGATCGACGGCACGGCCAAGACCGACCTGTCGGGCATGGACATCTGGGCCATGGGCGGCACCCTGGTGGGCGGCATCCTGCTGCTGAGCCTGGGGCTGCAGTTGACCTGCCGTCGCCTGTCGGGCAGCGACCCGGCCTACACCTCGGTCTTCCAGGGGGCGGTGCGGGTCAACACCTACGTCGCCATGGCCTTGGGCGCCGCGCTGCTGGGCCCGCATGGCACGGCCCTGATGGCCATCGGCGTGCTGTTCTGCATGCCCACGGTGAACATCCTCAGCATCCTGGTGATGCAGCGCCACGGCGACATGCCGGCCGGCATGACACGCCATCCCCTACGCACCTTGTGGCAGATCCTGAGCAACCCACTGGTCTGTTCCGTCATCGTCGGCGCCGCCCTGAACCTCGCCGGCGTCCGCCAAATCCCTGTGGTGTCGCCCGTCATGGCCGTGCTGGGCCAGGCCAGCCTGCCGCTGGGCCTGCTGGCCGTGGGCGCCGGCCTGGGCTTTTCCGCCATCCGCGGCGCCAAGGTGGCGGTTGCCATCAGCAGCGTGGCCCGCCTGGCCGTCCTGCCCCTGATCACGGCGCTGCTGGCCAAGGCGCTGGGCCTGGAGGGCAACGCCTTCGTCGCCGTGGTGCTGTACAACGCGCTGCCCACCTCCGTCAGCGCCTATGTCCTGGCCCGCCAGATGGGCGGCGACGCGCCGCTGATGGCCGGCATCATCACCGTCCAGACCCTGGCGGCGGCCGTCACCCTGCCGGTACTTCTGGCGCTCTTGACCGCTTGAAACGACTTCGGCGGCGCAGGGGTGCCCTACGCCGCCGATCGTCACGTCAAAAAGCCCACACGCGTCAGTGCATGGACACCGCACGCGGCGAACCGCCGCCCTTGGCCGCGGCCTTGCCCGACAGCAAGTGCAGGCCGGTCAGCAGGCCATAGCCGGCGATCATCAGATAACAGGCAACGGGAACGATGAAGGCCAGGACCAGGCTGGTCAGGTCTGCGACCTTGCCCGTGATCATGGGCACCACGGCGCCGCCGAAGATGGCCAAGCACAGCATGCCGGCACCCTGCGGCGTCTCTTCCTCCAGCCCATCGATAGCGATGGTGAAGATGGTGGGGAACATGATGGAGTTGCACAGCCCCACCGACAGGATGGTGGCCATGGCCAGCGTGCCGCTGCTGGCCATGGACAGGCTGACCAGCAGGGCGGCGGCCAGCGAGCACGCCATCAGCACGATGCCGGGCCGGGCGAAGCGCAAAACGACAGAGCCGATGAAGCGGCCAAACATGGCGCCGCCCCAGTACAGGCTGACCAGCACGGCGGCCTTGGACTCCGGCGTGTTCAGCACGTCATGCAGGTGGACCAGGCCGGCGAACCAGGTGCCCAGCTCCGACGCCACGTCCCGCGTGCGGTCCAGGATCAGGTAGTTGACCATGGCGCTGCCGATGGACACCTCCGCCCCGACGTAGACGAAGATGGAGACCACGCCCAAGGCCAGTTGGCTGTGGCGCAGCACCTTCAGGCTGAGGCCGCTGCCTGACTGCTGGTCGGTGGAGGCCCCCTCACGGCCCCGCAGGAACCAGAACAGCACGGACAGGACCACCAGCAGGGCCGCGATCATGAGGAAGGGCACATGCACGCCCCGCGCGCTGGCATCCCCATCCGCCGCTTTGGACAGGATGAAGACCGAGCCCAGGATGGGCCCCAGCGTCGTGCCAAGGGAGTTGAAGGCCTGCGCCAGGTTCAGGCGGCTGGACGCTGTCTCCGGCCGGCCCAGCAGCGACATCAGCGGATTGGCCGCCACCTGCAGCACGGTGATGCCGCCGGCCATGACGAACAATGCCAGCAGGAAGGCGGCGAACAGCCCCATGCTGGAGGCCGGCACGAACAGCAGGCAGCCCAGGGTCATGATGACCAAGCCGGCGACGATGCCGCGCAGATAGCCCAGGCGCGCCAGCAGGGCGCCCGCCGGAACCGACACGACGAAGTAGGCCAGGAAGAAGGCGAACTGCACCAGCATCGCCTCGGTGTAGTTCAGCGAGAACTGTTCCTTCAGCTTGGGGATCACGGCATCCACGATGGACGTGGCGAAGCCCCAGGCGAAGAACAGCATGACGACGATCGGGGCCAGCGACGTCATGGATTTATTGTGGGCGGATGCGGTCGACATCGATCGTTCGTCCAGTCGGTATGATAAGTCCGGGCCCGAGGGGTTTGACATCCGTCGGGCCCGGGTTCAATGGCTATTACGACACATTCGTATTTTATTGCGTTGCGAAATGAAATTTTCCGCAACGCAGCATATTTAGTTCGACGCCGCCTTGGTCCGCTGCTCCGCCACCTTCTGCGCCAGGTCCAGCCGGTCCTTCATCGGGTCGACCTCCAGCACCGGCCCCTTGGTGCCGAAGTCCATCAGGCGCTCATCCTGCCCAGCCTTGAAGGGCGTCCAGGCCGGCAATCCCTGGGGCTCCGGCTTGCCCGTCTTGGCGAAGGCCACCCAGTAGGCGTGCGCCGCCTTGGCCGCCGCCGCGTCGGCCACTGTCAACGCGTCGCCGTAGCGGGCCTTCACCGTGTCGAAGACGAAGGGGATTTCGGTCGCGTGCGGCGTGCCCCACCATTCCTTGCGCATGCTCTCCGCCACATAGGAATAGCGGAACAGGTAGACGGGCGATTTGTGGGCCGACAGCAGGCGGGCGGTCTCGCGCGCCGGCTCGATGAACATGAAGGCGCCCGCCACACGGTGGCCGATCAGCTTCACATCGCGTGACCCGTCGGGATCGAACAGGGCCAGCGCCTTGTCCTTGTCGGCGCCGAAGGGCGCCAGCACATCGTCCAGCGAACCACCGAAGAAGAAGCCGTCGGCCCCGGTGGCGCCCACCATCACCGGCACGTCCGCCCCCTCGCCCGCGGCATAGGCCGCCACGGCGGAAGACCGGCGCACCACGGCACCGTCCACCATGGGTCCGGAATAGGTCGGCGTGTTCATCGTGGCCATGTTCAGCCCGTCCACCACCGTGTCGGCCGGCAGGGCGCGCAACGCGGCCAAGCCGGCGGCGCCGGTGTCGCTGATCCCATGCTGGGCGGCATAGGCCACGCCGGCCTTCTCCCCCGACGGGGCGTCGCCCTCCGCCCGCAGGGGCGGGGTGGGCAGGATGCGGTCGCGCCCGGCGCCGGACTGGATGATACCCCGGTTGAACAAGCCCTTGGCCAAGGGCGAGGTCAGCAGCATGTGCACCGAAATGCCGCCAGCGGACTCGCCGAACACCGTGACGTTGTCGGGATCGCCGCCGAAGGCCGCGATGTTGCGCTTCACCCACTGCAGCGCCGCCAGTTGGTCCAGGTAGCCGAAATTGCCGGTGGGGCCCTGCCCCGCCTCGGCCGACAAGGCCGGATGGGCGAAGAAGCCGAAGCGGCCGACGCGGTAATTGAAGCTGACCAGCACCACGCCGTCGCGGGCGAAGTTGGAACCGTCATAGACGGCGGGGGAGCTGCCGCCGTTCACGAAGCCGCCCCCGTAGATCCAAACCATCACCGGCCGCTTGGCGCCCGGCTTGACGGTGTCGGCGGGCGCCCAGACGTTCAGGTACAGGCAATCCTCCGCCGGGGCCACGCCCAGGGGCGCCGCATCGCCCGGCAGCGGTTTTTGCATGCAGTCGGCGCCATACTCGGCGCCGGAGCGTACGCCGGCCCAGGCGGCAGCCGGCTGCGGCGGGCGCCAACGCAAGGAGCCCACCGGCGGGGCGGCAAAGGGGATGCCCTTGAACGCCGCCACATCGCCAGTGACCACGCCGGAGACCCGGCCCTGTTCCACCTGCACCACCGGCGCCGCGGTCTCCGCCGCGAAAGCCGGCACCGCGGCGGTCAGCAGCAAGGCCGCGACCGCCACCCGTTTCATCATCTTGGACATCGCATTTCCCCTGTTCTCAGGATCATCGCCGCCGGCTCCAGGCTCAACGGAAGCCGGCGACGATCCAAGTTCCAAAAAGGCTTATGGCTGGCGGGTGGAGGCCTTGACGGCCGCCCCGCCCTTGAGATCCAGGTCGGTGGCCGACGCGCCCACGGCCACCTGGTACTCACCGGCCTTGACCTGCCAGGCGTGGGCGGCCTCGTCGAAATTGCCCAGCAGGCGGGTGTCGGCGGTGACGGTCACACGCTTCTTCTCGCCGGGGGCCAGGGCCACCTTGGACCAGCCGATCAGGCGCTGGGTCTTGGTGCCGGCGGCATTCGTCAGATAGACCTGCGGCACGTCCTGGCCGGGGCGCTTGCCGGTGTTGGTCACCTCGAAGCTGACGGTCAGGGTGTCGCCGCCCGTGACCTTCACGTCACCGTAGCTGAAGCGGCTGTAGCCCAGGCCATAGCCGAAGGGGAACAGGGGCTTGGCCCCCGTCTTGGCGTAGTGGCGATAACCGACGTCGGCGCCCTCCGTATAGGTGATCTCCGCCGGACTGAACTCCGGCTTGTCGGCGCCGGGAATGTCCTTGTACAGCAGCTGGCCGTCATCGGCCGGGAAGGTGATGGGCAGGCGGCCGGAGGGGTTGGCGTCGCCGAACAGGATGTCGGCGATGGCCTCGCCCCCCCGGCTGCCGGGATACCAGGCTTCCACCACGCCGGCCACCTTGTCCAGCCAGGGCATGTGCACCGGCCCGCCCGTCTCCAGCACCACGATGGTGTTGGGGTTGGCGGCGGCCACGGCGGCGATCAGGGCGTCCTGGCCGTTGGGCAGGCTGAGGTCCGGCGCGTCGGCGCCCTCGCTCATCCACTGGGTGGCGAAAACGATGGCCACGTCGGTGGTCTTGGCCACGGCAGCGGCCTCCGCCGGGTAGGAGCCGTCGTTGAAGCGCACCTGTTTCTCCCCCGCCTTGGCGCGGATGGCCTTCAGGGGCGAGGACGCGTGATAGACCACGGTGCGGAAGGGACCCATCATGCCGTCGCCGCCCAGGGGGATGCTGGCGCCTGGGCCCCCGTCCGACACCACCTGCGAGGAGCCGCCACCCGACAGCACGCCGGCGTTGGCGAAGCCGCCGATGACGGTGATGGTCTTGCCTTTCGTGGCCAGGGGCAGCACATCGCCCTTGTTCTTCAGCAGGACGATGCCCTCGGTTCCCGCCGCCTTGGTCACCTGGGCGTGGGCATCGAAGTCGATGGGCGCCTTGACCGCCGGGTTGTCGAAGAGGCCGGCCGCGAACATGGACCGCAGGATGCGCCGCGTCATGTCGGACAGGCGCTCGACCGGCACGGTCTTGTCCTGGACGGCGGCCTTCAGCGGCTCATTGAACCAAACCTTGCCAGCCCCCCTGGCGCCAGCAGCGCGTCGATCTGCTCCCCCAATTCCTGGTCCAGGCCGTTCACAGCCGCCTGCACGCCGTGCACGGCGCCCCAGTCGGACATGACCCAGCCGGGAAAGGCCCAGTCGGTCTTCAGCACCTTGTTCAGCAGGAAAGGGTTGTCGCAGGCATAGGCGCCGTTGACCTTGTTGTAGGCGCACATGACGGAGCCAGGCTTGCCCTTCTCGATGGCGATCTGGAAGGCCAGCAGGTCGCTTTCGCGCGCCGCCGCCTCCGCGATCTTCACATCGATGGTCATGCGCTGGGTTTCCTGGTCGTTCACCGCGAAGTGCTTGATGGTGGAAACGACGTTCTGGTCCTGGATGCCGCGGATGGATTCGCCACCCAGTGTGCCGGCCAGCAACGGATCCTCACCCAGATATTCGAAGTTGCGGCCGTTGCGCGGGTCGCGCGCCAGGTTGACGCCGCCGGCCAGCAGGACGTTCAGGCCCTTGGCGTGCGCCTCCTTCCCGATCATGGCGCCGCCCTTGTAAGCGGTTTCAGGATTCCAGGTGGACGCGAGCGACAGGCCGGACGGCAGGGCCGTGGACGGGTCGCCCGGCCGCACGTTCATGGGGTTGGCCACGCCCAGGCTGGCGTCGCTCTCCTGCAGGGCCGGGATGCCCAGGCGCGGCACGCCGGGGATATAGCCGGCGGACCCGATGGCACCTTCCGGCAGCTTGGCGCCCAGGAAGGGCATGGCCATGGGCCCGTGGACCAAGCCGATACGCTCATCCACCGTCAGCTCCTTGTTCAGCAGGTCGGCGCGCTGGTCGGGCGACAGCTTGGTGTCCATCCAGGGGCGGACCGCCTCGGCCGCGAGGGCACCGGTGGCGAACGAGGTGGCGAGGGAGAGCGACAGGGCCGTGCTCAGCAGCAAGGTGCGTACCGTCATGGGGTGCGTTTCCATCCAGTTGTTTCTTTTGAAAAGGGTCACGGCTGACGCAGGCCGGCGCCGATGGGGTAGAGCGGGTCCGGGCTGTCGTGGGGGATGTCGGAGGCCTGGGCCGCCACCGCTGCCATGCTGCGCGGCAACTCAAACGGCAGGCGCCCCTGCGCCGCCACCTTTCCGGTGACCACGTCCAGGAAGGCCCGGTCGCTGACGCCGAAGTCGACATAGAGGCGAGCGGCCTTGTCGCGGATGTCGGTCAGGATGGCCGGGCGGTCGAGATAGACGCTGACGATGGCCGGCACCCCGGCGGCGGCCACGGCCTTCAGCGCCTCATAGTCCGCGTTGCCGTCGTGGAAGCCCAAGTCGCCCTCATGCTGCAGGCTGCCGAAGGTGTAGTTGGGATGCAGGGTCTGGAAGGGGGCGGACAGGCGCATAACGGCGACCTCCGCCTGTTTGGGGTCGTCCACCACTGTCAGGCCGGCGGCCTTGGCGGCCTCGGCCGACACGCCGCGCAGGTAGACCTTGCGGCCCGCGAGGGCCACGGGCCCCTCCCCCGCCTCCAGCAGCACCATGGAGCGGGACTGGGCGGCCAGCCCTTCGGCCAGGAACCGCGGCGTGCCCACCAGTTTGGCGGCGGCGTCGGCATCGACGTAGGGGTTCTCGAACAGCCCCTGCTGGAACTTCAAGGCCAGGATACGGCGTACCGACTGGTCCAGCCGCGCCTCCGTCACCAAGCCCTGCTTCACCGCCGCCAACAGGGGCGCGGGGTCATCCACGCCGCCGAACTGGTCCAGCCCCGCCTCCAGCCCCTTGGCGAAGCGCGCCGGGGTGGAGAGGTCCTCCACGCCCCAGGCGGTGGAGAAATCCTTGAAGGTGGGCCGCTCACCGGCGGGGAAGCCGTTGCGGCACACCGCGTTGCAGTCATTGGCGATGGCCCAGTCGGACAGGATGATGCCCTGGAAGCCATAGGTGCCGCGCAGCAGGTCGGTCAGGAGCCAGCGGTTGAAACCGGCGCCCACCTGCTCCACCGGCTTTCCGTCCACCACCATCTCTTTCAGAATGGAATAGGTGGGCATGACGCCGGCCACATGGGCGGCGAAGGCGCCCTTGAAGGGCAGGACGTGCTGGTCGAAATGGGACGGCCGCACCAGGGAATAGCGGCCATAGCTGTTGTGGCTGTCGAAGCCCTCCGCCGCCGCACCATAGCCCACCCAGTGCTTGACCACCGCCGAGACGCCGGTGACACCAGGGCCGTCATCGCCGCCCTGGAAGCCCTCAACATAGGCCCGCACCAGTTGGCCGTCCAAGGCCGGATCCTCACCGAAGGTGCCGTTGATGCGGGACCAGCGCGGCTCCGTCGCCACATCGGCCTGGGGCGACAGGGTCTGGTGGATGCCCACCGCTCGGTATTCCTGGCGCGCGATGTCGGCGAAGCGGCGCACCAGGGCGGGGTCGCCGATGGCGCCCAGGCCCAGCGTCTCCGGCCATTGCGAGAAGCCGGCGGACAGCTGGCTGGCACCGGCCGTCACCTGGAAGTGGTTGCGCGGGTCGGTGCTGAGCGTCAGGGGGATACCCAGGCGTCCGCCCTCCGCCACCGCCTGCAGGCGGTTGTCCTGCTCCGCCAACTGCTGGGGCGGCGTCGCCTGGCGGGTGATCAAGGTGGTGATGCCGAAGTCCCGGATCATATGGGTGGCCAGCGGGAAGTCGTAGGGCCCGCGCATGGTGGCGAAGGTGAAGCCCCCCTCCGGTGGAACCGTGCCGTGCAGCAGGGTGCCGGCCTTTTCCGCCAGCGTCATGCGGCCCAGCAGGTCGGCCACGCGGGCGTCGACCGGCAGGCGCCAGTCCTCGTAAGGGTCCAACCTGCCGTTACCGTTCAGGTCGCGGAAGGACAGGCCATCCACCGCCAGCAGCGGCTTCACCCGGCCGCCCAGCACGGGCTGCGGCGGCTCGCCGGCCGTTCCACCCCCGAGGGCGGGGGCGGCCAGCAGCAGGCTCAAGGTCACCAGTGCGGTCAGGCGGCGGCGCGGCGAAGGCATGGGCTTTTCATCCCGTCAGGCGAAATGGAAAAAGAGGCGTGCCGCCGGGGAAGGAGATTCCTGCGGCACGCCCAGGGGGAAGTGAGGCGACAGGCCTCGGAGGAAGCGGGTTAGAAGTTGGCGGACACCCTCACGCCGTAGGTGCGGGGCGGGGCATAGGAACCGCTGCCGGCCAGGCGGTTGCCCGACCCGTTGGTATCGGGATTGGCCACGACCAGCACGGCGTTGTTCTCCAGGTTGCGAACATAGGCCATGACCCGCCAGCGCCGGTCGGCGTCGTCATAGGCCAGCGACAGGTTGGTCTTGGTGTAGGCCTTCTGTTCGGTGACGGCGAAGTTGCGGTAGTCCAGGTTCTGGTCACCGACATAGACGCTGTCGACACGGGCCGTGATCATGGCACCGGACGCCAGGTCCCACATGTGCTGGTAGCCCAGGTTGATGGTCCATTCGGGCGACTTGGCCAGCGTATTGCCGGTGTAGACGGCGGCGCTGCCGCGGTGGAAGACGTCGCCCGTGGCCAGGACGAAGTCGGTATAGCGGGCGTGGATGTAGGAGACGCTGCCGTCCACCCGGTCGCTCTGGGTCAGCAGGGCGGCCCCTTCCACCTCCACGCCATAGACCTCGGCCGTGCCGGCGTTGACCGTGACGGTGGAGGCCTGGCCCGCCACCTGGCCGATGGCGCTGACCTGGAAGTCCTGATAGTCGTAGTAGAAGCCGGTCAGGTTCAGCTGCAGCTTCTTATCCATGAACTGGTTCTTCACGCCGACCTCGTAGGCGGTCAGCTTCTCCGGCTGGTAAGGGTTGTTGTTCGGCGGCTCGCCGTCGCCATAGCCGCCGGCCTTGTAGCCCGTGCCGATGGAGGCGTAGAGCATGCTGTCCGGCGCCAGGTCGTATTCCGCCCCCACCTTCCAGTTGGTGGAATGCCAGGTCAGGTCCGCGTCGTTGAGGTAGAGGGGGGAGCCGCCGACATAGGTGTTGCCGACAATGTGGCCGAAGGCCTCGGTGGCGCCGGTGCGGGCCTTGTTGTCCTCGGTATAGCGCAGGCCGCCCGTCACCCGCAGGCTGTCGGTGAGGCTGTAGGTCGCCTGGGCGAAGGCGGCCTTGGACTCCTCCGTCACCACCGGCTGGACGAAAGCCAGCGAGGTGATGCCGGCGATAGGGTCCAGCGCGAACAGGACGTCGTTGTTTTCCTTGAAGTAATAGAGGCCCGTCACCCACTTCAGCGGCCCGTCGCTGTTGGCCAGGCGCAGTTCATGCGACATCTGGTCCTCATCGGACCGGAAGATGGTGGAGGCGCAAAGGGCGCCGGAGGGGGCGGCGCAGGTGGCGCTCTGCGTGGAACCGCCATGGGTGTGGTCGGTGTCCGTACGGTAGGCGCCGACGTAGGTCAGGGTGGCGAATCCCAGATCCCAGTCGGTGGTCAGCGAGACACCCTTGTTGGTGTGGTTCAGGCTGCCGTCCGCCGACACCGGATAGGTGTAGGGCGAACCGAACTTGGCGTACTGGCCGATGGGGGCGGAGGCGTAGCCCACGCCGCCCTCATGGAAGATGTCCACCGACAGCAAGGCCTTGAACGTCTCGCTGGGCGTCAACTGGACCTGCAGGCGGCCGGCCTGCGTATCCTCATCATTGAAATTGCTGGAGCGGCCGTTGTTGGTGTAGCCGTCGTGCCGGCTGGTCTGGAAAGCGGCGCGCACGGCGAGGGTATCGCTCAGCGGCACGTTCAGCATGCCGGAGGTCTGCAGGTTGTTGTAGTTGCCGTAATCCAGCGACGCGTTCCCTTCGAACTTGTCGCTGGGCCGCTTGGTGATGACGTTGATGCTGCCCGCCGTGGCGTTGCGGCCGTACAGCGTGCCCTGGGGGCCACGCAGCACCTCGATGCGGTCGATGTCATAGAGCGCGCCGATGGCCGCGCGGGACCGGGCCATGTAGACGCCGTCGACGTTGAAGGCCACGGCGGGATCGCCCACCTCGGTGTCGTTGGTGCTGCCGATGCCGCGGATGGCGATCTGGACGGAACCGCTGCCGTTGTTGCCCACCGCCAGGCCGGGAACCATGTTGTTCAGGTCGGTGGAGCTGGAGACGCCGCGCTGCTGCAGGGTGTCGCCGGAAAAGGCGGTGATGGCGATGGGCGTCTTCTGCGTCGTCTCCTGCCGCCGCTCGGCGGTGACGACGATGTCCTCCAGTTGCTGGGACGCGGCCGCGGCTCCCTGAGGAGCGTTCTGCGGGGCGGCGGTCTGAGCCAGGCCAGGGGTGGCGATCAGGCTGGCCAGCGCGGTGGCGGCCAACAGGGTATACGTACGCATCTCTCCCAATTCTCCCATTCTGCTTCTTTGTTCTTGTCGTCGTGAAGACAAGCCGTTGGCCGCTGTGCCGAGCCTCTTTCGGGCTTGTCTTGAGGATGAGCGGCCCCCGCGCCGGCCCCTGTCACCCAGGGGCCGGCCCGCACCCAAACGGGTGCGCGAACCGGCAGGCTTTCATCGCGGTTCCCAAAGGCGGGCCATGGCCGGATCCGGGGCAAAGCCGGGCCGATCACCGCCGCCCCGTAGGGGCACGATGGCTCATATCCGATGATGATTCTTAAGAAGGCGGCCGGCTTACCGGATGACCCCGCCCTTGAACGCGCAGGCGTCACTCATGATCGTCTCTCCCGTTTTGTCGGGCCTCGCCTTGTTGTTGTCCTTCGGCTTCAGGGGCTGAATGACAGCGCTGTCCCTGATGCCGAAAAAATAAGGAGGCCTCGTTGGCCCTATTTTGTTATCATCCAGAACAACCCCGCGCAAGAGGGTTTCTTGAATCCCCCCCGACAGGAACATGCCGTTTCGTCGCCGGCCCGCCGCCCGGCGGTTTCCCCCACTATCTTTGCCGCCCGCCGATGGTATGATCCCGCCCGCCTTCCCAGGGGCGTGGGCAGACGTTCCGGGAATGGCGCGGGGCAGCGGTCTGGTTGGAGTTTCGGGGCGTTGAGCAAGGCCACCATTTACGATGTCGCCCGCGTGGCCAACGTCTCCATCAAGACGGTGTCCCGCGTCCTGAACGGGGAACCCAAGGCCAGCGCGGAGACGCGCGCGCGGGTGATGGAGGCGGCGCGCAGCCTGAACTACACGCCCAGCCTGTCGGCCCGCGCCCTGTCGGGGTCGCGCAGTTTCCTGATCGCGTTGGTCTCTTCCGGCGGGGTGTCGGACAACGCCATGCTGTATTTCACCGAACTGCAGATGGGCGCCATCCAGGCCTGCCGCGGCGGGGGGTACCATCTGCTGACGGAATATACCGACCTTGGCGCGTCCGACTATGGCGCCTTGATGGAAACGCTGGTGTCCACCCTGCGGGTGGATGGCGTCATCCTGGTCCCACCCCTGTGCGACGACCCGCAACTCCTGTCCCTGCTGGCGCAGCGGGGGGTGATCTGCGTCCGCATCTCCCCCACCCAGGATGGCGGCACGGAAGAAAAGTGGGGCTGGGGCGTGGACATTGACAATTACCGGGCCGCCTTTCAGATGACACGCCTCCTGATGGACCAGGGGCACCGCGACATCGGCTTCATCCAGGGTCATCCCCAGCACGCGGCGGCGGCCCAGCGCGAAGCGGGCTACCGCGACGCCCTGTTCGACGGCGGCCCCATCCCGGAACGGCTGATCCAGCCCGGCTTGTTCACCTTCGACAGCGGCCTGCCCGCCGCCCGCGCCCTGCTGGGCCAGAAGCGACGCCCCACCGCCATCTTCGCCGCCAACGACAGCATGGCCATGGCCGTGCTGTCCGTCGCCTACAAGATGGGCATCCCCGTCCCCGGGGCGCTGTCGGTCGCGGGCATCGACGACCTGCCGGCGGCCAGCGTGGTCTGCCCGCCGTTGACCACCGTGCGTCAGCCGGTGATGGAAATGGGCGCCGCCGCCGCCCGCTTCATCATCGACCGCCGGGCCGGCCAGGTGGGCAGCTATCTGAAACAGATATTCGACCACAGCCTGGTGGTGCGGGAGTCGACCGCGCCGCCGGCGTGAGGCGCCCCCTTTTTCCTGGCCCAACCCGGCTATTTCCGTTACAAACCGCGCCCCCGTTCAAAAACCCGATTCTTTCGGCCGTTGTTGGAGCGCGCACCATGGGCTATTGCGGCCTGGACTTTGGAACGTCGAACAGCACCCTGGGTGTCGTCGAGGATGGCCAGGCCCGTCTGCTGCCGCTGGAGGGGGAAGAGACCACCCTGCCCAGCGCGCTGTTCTTCGACTTCGCCGCCAAGCGCGAGGAATTCGGCCGCGCCGCCATCCAGATCTATGCCGAGGGCGCCGACGGCCGCCTCATGCGATCGTTGAAGTCAGTGCTGGGCACCGACCTGATCGACATGGAAACCCAGCTGGACCGGCGGCGCATCAGCTTCCGCGACGTGTTGAGGACCCTGCTGACGGAGATCAAGCGCCGGGCGGAGGAACAGGCGGGCCGCCCCCTGACCCAGGTGGTGCACGGCCGCCCGGTGCATTTCGTCGACGGCGACGACGCGGCCGATCGCCGGGCGGAAACGGCCCTGGCCGATATCGCCCGCGATATCGGCTACACCGACATCTCCTTCCAGTTCGAACCCATCGCCGCCGCCCTCGACTACGAGCGCCAGGTGAACGCGGAGGAGATCGCGCTGATCGCCGACATCGGCGGCGGCACCTCGGATTTTTCCATCGTGCGCATCGGGCCGGATCGGCGGAACGCCGCCGACCGGGGCCAGGACATCCTGGCCAGCACCGGCGTGCGCATCGGCGGCACCGACTTCGACCGTCTGCTGTCGCTGCACGGCGTCATGCCGCACCTGGGCTACCAATCCGCCATGAAGCGCGCCGGCCTGCTGGCGCCCAACAGCTATTTCAACGACCTGGCCACCTGGTCCAAGATCAACTTCCTCTACGCGCCCAAAGTGGTGGCGGAGCTGCGCCAGGTACTGCGCGAATCAGCGAAGCCCGACCTCATCGGACGCCTGATCCATGTGGTGGAAGAGCATCTGGGCCATCGCGTCGCCATGACGGTGGAGCGCACCAAGATCCGGCTCAGCGCCACCGCCGCGCAGCCGGGCGGGGAAGCCATGGTTGTGGAAGTCCCGTTCGACTTCGTCGAGCGGGGCCTGCGCATTCCCTTCACCATGCCCGGGTTCGCCACCGCCACCACGCCGCTGACCGACGGCATCGCCGGCATGATCCGCAAGGCCTTGGCCGACAGCGGCCTAGCCCGCGACAAGATCGACGCCGTGTTCCTGACCGGCGGGTCCACCCTGTTGCCCAACGTGCGCGCCAGCATCCTGGCGGAATTGCCGGAGGCTCGCGTGGTGGAGGGCGACAAGTTCGGCTCGGTCGGCCTCGGCCTGACCTTGGAAGCCCAGCGGCGCTATCGCTGACCCGGAAAAACACCCGCCGGCGGGGTCGCGGGCGGGTGCTTTTCAGCGGTTGCGCGGGGGCGCCATCACGGCGTGTCCTTGTGGGCCTCCTTGCTGATGGCGTGGCCGGTGGCGGAGATATCCTCGCCGGCGCCCTCGGTGGTATGGCAGGCGCTGACCAGCGCCCCCATGCCCAGCATGGACAAAAGAACAAGCGCGCGGAGTTTGGTCGTCATCGTGGCCCTCCTTGGTGGGCTAGGGGTTGCACTCATTTGCGGTCGGCGCGACTGGCGGGGGTTCCGACAATCAGGCCGGCCACGACGGCCGCCAGCAGAGCTGGCACCTTGTGTTTGACCACCAGGCGCTGGGCTTCCGCCATCAGCGCCTCGGGGTCCAAATCCAGGGCCGGATGCATCGCCGGCGGGGGCGGCGGCTCGCGCCGGCTCACCAACAGGCGCATCACGAGCAGCAGCACCAGGCACAGCACGATGAGGGCCAGCGCCACCAGCGTCGGCGTCCAGACGGGCCCCATCTGCGGTTCCAGCCCGGCCCACAGCGCGGCGCACAAAAGACCCACCGCCGCCACAACGGCCAGCATGGCCAGCACGCCGGTGAGGATGACGGTGACGACACCGTCGACCAGCGGCGCGGGAGAGGACCGGTGCACCGGACCAAAGGGGATGACCCCCAGTTGCGACAAGGCCATCACGGCCAGCTTGGTCCAGCCTTCCATCACCGGTCCCCCTTATGCGGCGCTCATATACCACCCCGTCCGGCCCGCCTCAGCGGGACAGCAGGCGGCTGGCGATAAATCCGGCGGAGAAGGCCAGCAGCAGGCTGGTGATGGGCTGCGCCTCCACCTGTGTGCCCACGGCCTTGGCCGCCGCCTCGCCCTTGGCGGCCAGCGTCTTGTAAAGATCGCTGGCCTCGGCCTTGATGGCGCTGGACAGGTGGTCGGCATCCTCCCGCGCGGCGTCGCGCACGGAACGGGCGGCGGTGGCGGCGGCGTCGATGGTTTCGCTCTTCATCGTCCTTCTCCTTTGTTGGTCGGGGACCGCCGAAGGGGCGGCGCGCGCCCTCAAGTCGGCCCCCGTGGGCGAGTCCCGGTCCGTCGGGCCCGCCGGATCCGGCATCGCGGGCCGGCGGTCAGCGGCGTTCCAGCGCGTGCTTCAAGGTACTCATCTGATCATGGTCGGCCTTGATGCTGTCGTAGCAGGTGGCGACCACCTCGCGGGCCGGCATGGGCAGATCGCCCTGCAGGGCCTTCTCGAAGCTTGACTTGATGTCGTCCTCGCCCGCCTCGACGGCGGCGACGACGCTCTGGTCGCTACCGGTGACAGCGTTTTTCAGGTTAACGAACATACGGCGCGCCGCCCCTAGCACCGTGCCGTCCGTTTCGGGCTGGCCACCCAGGCTGATGACCTCGGCTTGCAGGGCGGTGGTCAGCTGGCGGCGCTGGCGGGCGCGGGTGGAGAACAGCGTCTTGAAACTGTCGTTGGCGGCCTCTTCCGCGGCGTCCTTGTAGCCCAGGGCGCTGTCCAGAGTCTTTTCGATTAGATCGTTCAGGACTTTGATCGAATGTTCGGTGGCGGCGGGCGGGACGGTAGGGGGAACGGTGGGCGGAATCATGGTCTGCTCCTCTCCTGGAATGGTTGCCATGTCGGGATCGTATTATTCGCCCCGATGTTGAATAAACAAACCTCGCATAAGGAGCGTTGCGCAGAAATTGTTTGCTATATCTTTATCAATAAAATTAACCAGTTGCTCATAGTATAGAATGTTTTACCTAAGCTGTGAGGCTGGCCCATTACTGGATAACGTTCCGCCTAGGCCGAACGCGCCGACACCCCGCCATTGGTATACCCTGCCCTTGGCAGCCATGATCGGGTGAGGGAGGCGCAACGCCGTCCCTCACCCTTCGGCGAAGCAACCGTCAGCGTATGGTCGCCAAGTTCTTGCGCAGACCGTCGGCGTCGGAATTCTTCACGCTGCGCGCGGAGACGATGGCCGATACCGATTCCGGTTTGCCGTAATAGGCTTCGTTCCAGCTGTCGCGGGGCTTCAGGACCGAGCCGTTGAGAGTCAGGCCGGCATAGGCGCCGCTGGCCGACGACCAGACGATGATATCGCCGCTCATCGAGGTGCCGGTGGCGGCCTCGGCGGTGGAGCCCAAGGTCACCACGGCCAGACCCGCCTGGGCACCGATCTTGAATTCATCCTGCAGGACGGACGACAGGGCCTTGTCGCTCATGATGAACAGGACCAGCTCCGCCTGCTCCACGCCGATCTGCAGGCCGAAGGAAGCGGAGCCCAGGGTGTAGAAGGCGGGATAGCTGAAGTCGCCATTGGGGCCCCGCGTCAACAGCACGGCGTCGCCGCCCTCGCCGCCCACAAAGAAGCCGCCCTTGATCAGCTGCGGGACGATCAGCACGCCCTTGGCGCGGCGCATCAGGTCACGGGCGTTGCCGAATTCCTTGTCCTTGCGCAGGTCGTCGATGGTGACGCGGGCGCGCTCCACCAGGTTGCTCTGGTCCGTGCCATGGGATGCGACGGCAGCCAGCGCGTGGGGCGCGGTCGCGGTCATGGCGCCGAAAACCATCAGGGCCGACAAGGCGGCGGGAATGACTCGGGAGTGCAGGGACGGCTTGGCCGCCGCCGAGGTGTACGACACAGGCATCATGGTCACTCCGTTATTGGGCCGGCCGGGGGCGCCGGCCAAGCCATCGCCGCTGAGGGGCCAGCTGGCGGGGATGGTGGATGGGAATGGCCGGAACGGCCGCTCCCTTTGCTGTTTCAAGGCGCTCGCCAATAAGGTCAGGGACCCCGCCGCGGCACGGGGGGTGACGGCGTCCGCACCGTCACCGGCCCAGCGGCGGGCACAGCGGCAGACCACCGCCGCCCCGTCAGTCCACAGCCTTCTTGGCGGTGTCCTTCAGGGCCTTGCCGGCTTCCTGAATCTTGCCGGCGGCGTTCTGGGCATGGCCCTCGACCTTCTTGGCCTTGCCTTCGGCCACCATCTGATCATCGCCCACGACCTTGCCGGCCACTTCCTTCACGGCACCGCCGGCGATCTTGGCATTACCTTCGATACGGTTCTTGTTCATGATCGTCTCCCTCTGTTGGGGTTGGGTTGAAGTACCATCCGGGCTGAATCGAAAGACCGCTATCCGCCCCGCGTCCGGAAAACCTCGCTCCGGGCCGGCACGACCGGGTCCCCGTGAATCGCTCCCGGGGATGAGCGCCTCAGTATGAACAAGCGGCTTCCCAAGAGTTGATCCGTCAATAGCCAGTCAATGTTCAACACGCCTTATGGCGGGAATGTGGCGCGATTAGGCGGATCATGCGGCAATTATCGCTATATAATGAAGTAGGATATTGGGAAAGAATCACATTATTTATTTCGTCATCATCACGATGGCCGCACTATCGGCTCTGTACGACCAAATGCCTATGTCGTCACCTTTATTTACACACCGGACTAGCAATACGGAATACACCTGGGCGTCTCGGCGCTATGGCACGGGTCATGCACACCTCTTTTCTTTGGCGGATAGCTAGTTTTTCATGCCGACGGGATTTTAAAAACATGTTTTGGTCACAATGAATTTCCATCATCTGAACGCCTTCGAATTCTGGAGGGATGCCGTTATGAATCTTGGAACCATCATCCTGATCATTCTAATACTGTTCCTGATTGGCGCTCTGCCCACCTGGCCGCACAGCGTCAACTGGGGTTACTATCCGGCCGGCGGCCTGGGCACGTTGATCGTCATCGTGCTCATCCTCATCCTGATCGGCCGACTATAGGACATCCCTCTGAGGAGGGCCTGGACGGCCTCGGCGCCCCCGCGCCGGGGCCGTTCGCGCATCCGGGACCCGACCTGGCCATCCACAGCCGTTGGACGAGATACCCTTATGGATTTCACCCGCCGCCGCCGATTGGGGATAGAATGGAGGCGGTTCCGGACTTTATGGGCCTTTGGGTCGGAACTACCCCCAATTCCCCGTCGATTTCACGGGATTTGGTTGTTTGATTGGTGTGGATGGCGGCGCCCGGAATGGCGCGGCAGTCCTGTGGCCCCGCCCCTTCCACGGTGCGAGGATGGTGGCGCTTCCGAACGGGGGGATGCATGCGGTTCGGCTTGCGGCACCGTCTGTTGCTGTTTCTACTGCTGTCGGTCCTGCCCTTCATCATCCTGCTCGCCTGGGAGATTCAGCAGCGCCGGAATGAAGCGGTGGCGGGCGTGCAAGCCACCGCCCTATCCTTCGCCCGCCTGGCGGCCAACAGCCAGCAGCGCCTGCTGGACCAGGTGCGCGACCTGGCAGCCAGCTTCGCCACCCACTCCGCCCGGTCGGCCCCCGACGTCTGCAACGATGATGCGGCCATCATGAAGGATGCCCAGCCTTGGCTGGCCAACATCCATGTCGTCACCCGCGACGGCCAACTTGTCTGTTCTTCCCTGCCCCAGCCCTGGCCCAGCTACGCCGACCGCGTCTTCCTGCAAGAGGCGGTGCGTAGCGGTAAGCCCACCATCAGCGGCTTCCTGCTGAGCCGCGCCTCCGCCAAGCCCATCATCGGCATGGCCTATCCCATCCTGAAGTCCGACGGCGGGGTCGACCGCCTGGTGTTGGCTGGCCTGAGCCTGGATTGGGTGGAGCACAACAGCAAGGTCATCCTTGAGGACGACATGACCTTCCTGATGGTGGACAAAGAGGGCACGGTGATGGCCCACCTGCCAGCCATGCCCGAGGTCATCGGCAAGAAGATGGCCGACACGCCCGCCATCCGTTTCGCGCTGGGGCGGGAACAGGGCAGCGGCAGCGCCGTGGGCCTGGACGGGCGGGAAAAGCTGGTAGGCAGCGCCGTCCTGCCTTCCACCGGCATGCGAGTGATCGTCGGCTTGGACCGCGCCGCCGTGCTGGCCAAGGTGAACCGCGATTCCGAGCGCATCGCCCTGCTGGCCCTCGCCGTGACCCTGGCGGCCATGAGCCTGGCCTGGGCGACGTTGAGCGGCACGGTGCTGCGCTGGCTGGCGTCCCTTCAGCACGCGGTGCACCGCCTGGGCGCGGGAGACAAGACCATCCGCGCCGACGTACCGTCCGGCGCCGGTGAACTGGGGGAACTGGCCAACGCCTTCAACGCCATGGCCGAGGCCATCACCTGGCAGGATCGGGAGCTGCTGGCGCGCGAGGCCCGATTCCGCGACCTGACGGAGATTTCCAGCGACTGGTTCTGGGAAATCGACGAGGCCGGCCGCATCTCCACCATATCGCAGGGCATCACCGCCATCGGCCTGGACCCCGCCGATCTGCTGGGCCGGAAGCGGCGGGAGCTGTCGGCCAACCCCAACGACCCGTCTTTGGCCAGGTATGAGGCCTTCCTGGCTGCCCGCCAGCCCTTCCGCGAACTGACCTACGCCATCCCGGACCATCAGGGGAACATCCACCACATCGCCATCAGTGGCGTTCCTCGATTCGACGAGAACGGCGCCTTCCTGGGCTTTCGCGGCTCGGGACGCGACCGCACCGCCGAGGTCAAGGCGGCCCATGCCCTGGCCGCCAAGGTGGCCGAGCTGGAAAGCGCCCGCATCGACCTTCAGGCGCAACGCACCCTGCTGGACAGCGTCATGAACAGCTCGCTGGACGCCATCCTAGCGCTGGCGGCGGTGCGCGACCCCAACACTGGCGCCGTGATCGACTTCCGCTTCACGCTGGTGAACAAGGCCGGCGAACACCTGATCGGCCAGCCGGCGGCCCACCTGGTGGGGAAGCGCCTACGGGACGAGCTGCCTGGCCCCCTGGGCGGTGGCCTGTTCGAGCGCTACGCCCGCATCGTCAATCGAAACGCCGCCGAAAACTTCGAGCATCTGAACCCCCAGGAAGGCGGGCTGGAAGGCGAAGGAACCTGGCTTTGGGTCTCCGCCGTGCCCTGGGAAAAGGGCCTGGCCGTCACCCTGTCCGACATCACGACGGAAAAGATGCGCGCCGCGGCCCTGGCGGAAAGCGAGCAGCGCTTCCGCCTGCTGGCCGACAACGCCACCGACATCGTGGCCCTGCATGCCGTCGACGGGCACTGTCTCTACATGTCGCCATCGGTGGAGCGGGTGCTGGGCTGGCGGCTGGAGGAGGTCATGGGGCGGCGCACCGTGGAATTCACCGAGCCCATGGACATCCCCATCCTGGCCGACGCCCAACGCCGCCTGATGGCCGCCCCCAACGGGGAGCCCATCACCTACCAGTTCCGCGTCATCAGAGCCGACGGTTCCACCGTCTGGCTGGAAACGGTGGCCCGCCTGATCGTCGACCCGGTGGAGGGGGCGCGCTTCGTCGCATCGTCCCGCGACGTGACGGAACGGCGGCGCCATCTGGAGATGATGACGGAGGTCAACAGCCGGCTGGAGGCGCAGACCAGAGAACTGGTCGCCCTGGCCGACGACCTGGATCGGTCGCGCCACGCGGCCGAGGCCGCCAACCAAGCCAAGTCGGAGTTCCTGGCCAACATGAGCCACGAAATCCGCACGCCCATGAACGGCGTCATGGGCATGACCCAAATCCTGCTGGAAACCGATCTCACGTATGACCAGCGCACCTACGCCGAGACCATCTATGACAGCGCCGAGGCGCTGCTGAACATCATCAACAACATCCTGGACATCTCGAAGCTGGAGGCCGGCAAGGTCGAGTTGGAGATGCTGGAGTTCGACGTGGGTGACGTGGTGGATGGCGTGGTCGCCATCCTGGCCACGCGTGCGCAGGAGAAGAAGCTGGACCTGACCGGCCTGGTCGACGCCAAGGCCGCCGGCATCTATCGCGGCGACCCCACCCGCCTGCGCCAGATCCTGCTGAACCTGGCCGGCAACGCCGTGAAGTTCACCGCCACCGGCCAGGTGGGCATCAAGGTCGTGGCCCTGTCGGCCAAGGGGGGCGACAAGAGGAGCCGCGTGCTGGAATTCGCCGTCACCGATACCGGCCCCGGCATGACGGAAGGCCAGCAGGCCCGCCTGTTCCAGAAGTTCACCCAGGCCGACACCTCCATAAACCGCAAATTCGGCGGTACCGGCCTGGGCCTGGCCATTTCCCACCAGCTGGTTCGCCTGATGGGCGGCGACATCATGGTGACCAGCAGCCCAGGCCAAGGCGCCGCCTTCAGCTTCGCCATCCCGCTGGAGGTGGTTTCAGCCAAGGGCCGCGGCGGCCGGGCCCCCGTGCTGAAGGGACGGACGGCCCTGGTGATCGATGACCTGCCCCTGAACCTGGCCGTGATGGAAAGCCATTTGAACCGGTTGGGCATCGACTGCGTCACCACCTCGGGCGGCAACGCGGCGCTCCGCCAGATGGACCTCGCGACCCAGGCGGGCCGCGCCTTCGACGTCATCTTCGTCGACCAGGCCATGCCCATCATGGACGGCCTGGCCTTCGCCGCCCAAATCCGCCAGGAACCGCCCTATGCCGGGGTGAAGATGGTTCTGGTCACCTCCGTCGGCGGCGACCTGGGGGAAATGAAGGGCCTGTTCGACGGCGTGCTGACCAAGCCCGTGCGCCTGGCCACGCTGAAGGACTTGCTGACCCGCCTGGTGCAGCAGGAGGTCGCCGCCAGGCGCAGCCGCGCCGGCCGCTCAGGCGCCGCCGCCCGGATGGCCGCGCCGGCGGGACGCAAGGCGCGACCGTCCGCCGCCGCCCATCCCGGCAAAGGGCACGCCGTCCTGCTGGTCGACGACAATGAGACCAACCGCGCCATCGCCCGGATCATGCTGGAGCGGGAAGGCTATGCCGTCGACGACGCCACGGATGGGGAAAAGGCCGTGACCCGCTGCGCCGAAAGGGCATATGACCTGATCCTGATGGATGTGCAGATGCCGGTGATGGACGGCGTGGCCGCCACCCGCGACATCCGCGCCGGCGGACCCTGCGCCCAGGTGCCCATCATCGCCATGACCGCCAACGCCATGGTGGGCATGCGTGAGGAATACCTGGCGGCGGGCATGAACGACTATGTGTCCAAGCCCTTCGACCAAGAGCAGTTCCTGCACAAGGTGGAGCATTGGGCGGGACAGGCCGCCCCGCCCCCGCCTGAGCCCGGCGGTCCCGCCACGGCCGCCGCGACGCCGGAGCCGGCAGAACGGGCGGAACCCGCCTTCGATCCCGGAGTGCTGTCCGGTCTGGGCGCCGCGGTGCCCGCCGCCGCCTTTCAAGGCCTGGTCCGCGGCTTCGCCGACAACGGGATGGCCCGGATCGACCGTCTGCGGGCCCTGGACCCCGGCACCGACCTGGGCGCCATACAGGGCGAGGCGCATGACCTGGTCTCCACCGCCGGCAACGTCGGCCTGCGCCGGCTGCAGCGCCTGGGCCGCGATTTGCATCAGGCCTGCGTCGACGGCGACCTGGCCAGCGCCCAGACGGCCCTGGACCACATCGTGCGCGAGGGACCACCGGCCTGGGCCGCCCTGCGCCAGCGCTTCGTCGGCGACGACGGACCCGCCCTGGAAACCAACGCCAGCGGCAGTGACGACTGAATCTTTTCCCCATGATTACGCCCGAACCCGCCGGTGACGGCGCTGAAGCGGGACATGACACCGGTTGCCTATCCAACAGTGAATAATATGATCGATTATTGCCCGCCAGCGCCTTGTTTGTTGCCATTCGATGCGATAAGACGGGACGGACAAGACGCCGCGCAACCAAGCCAGGGAGTGGTTGCCGCCACCTAAAACGCCGATGTTCCAAGCGCTTCCGCGCCCCTCGCCCGTGTTCGGCTGTCGTCGTCCGGGTTTGGCCGTCTTCCGAATTCCCACGCCGTGAGAGCGCAACCGCCCCATGACCGCCACCGCCCTCGTCAACGCCCCCGGCCAGCCCCCGCAGCAGCGCTCCGTCCGGGGCCGCCCACGCTGTGACAAGTCGCGCCAGGCCATCCTCAGCAGTGCCTATGACCTGCTGGTGCAGGCGGGTCTGTCCGGGTTCACCATCGAGGCGGTCGCCGCCCGCTCCGGCTGCGCCAAGACCACTATCTACCGCTGGTGGCCCACCAAGGGTGCGCTGGCCGTCGCGTCGCTGCTGGAAATGGTGGAGGTGGCGGCCCCCATCCGCGCCACCGGCTCGGCCCGCCGCGACCTGGAAAGCCTGCTGGACGTCATGGCCGGCACCATGGCGGGCCCCATGGGCCGGGTCGTCGCCAGCATCATCGTGGAAGGGCAAAGCAACCCCGAGGTGCTGGACAGCTACTGCACCCAGGTGCTGCGGCCCCGCCGGGAACGCATCCGCGACATCGTTCACATGGGTGTGCGCTCGGGCGAGTTGCCGGCCGACCTGGATGAGGCCGTGGTGGTGGAACTGCTGTACAACACCCTCTACAGCCGCCTGCTGATCCGCCACCAGCCGCTGGACGAACCCGGCTGGACCCAGCGCCTCGTGGCCGCCGTCCTGGGTCCGGCGAAAGCGGCCTCGCCGCCACCGGCCAAACCCCCGCGCATCCATAGCGATGAATTCTATCCGGCTTGATGCCCAGGCCGGCTTGATGCCCGGGCCTCAGGCGCGGGCTACGGCACGAGCCAAGCCCATGCCGCTGGGCTTATATCAGGCGGCCACGGACACGCGGTTGCGGCCGGCGTGTTTGGCGGCGTAGAGGGCCTTGTCGGCGCGGCCCAGCAGGCTGTCCACGCCGTGGTCGTGGGCCTGCAGGGCGGTGACGCCCAGGCTGCAGGTCAGGGTCACCGACACGTCGGGCGCCAGCATGATAGGGGTGGCGGCCACGGCGCAACGCAGGCGTTCGGCCACCCGCTCGGCCTCCGGCTGATCAGTCTGCGGCAGCAGGATCACGAACTCCTCCCCGCCGAAACGGCCGATGACGTCGGTGTCGCGGATGGCGCCGCGGCAGAGGTCGACCACGGCGCGGATGGCCTGGTCGCCCGCCTGGTGCCCCCAGGTATCGTTGATGCGCTTGAAATGGTCGATGTCCAGCATCAGCACCGACAGCGGCCCGCCATAGCGCCGGGCCCGCGCCATCTCGCGCGCCGCCGTGTCGGTGATGAAGCGGCGGGTGCCGGCGCCGGTCAGGCTGTCGGTGATGGCGACCAGCCGCAACAGGCGCTGGTTCTCATAGTTGGTGTAGTTGATCTGCTCGAACGCGAACAGCACGCAGATGAACATGGTGCCCACCGGGCCCAGCAGCAGAGGGTATTTCACATATTCGAAGTCCTGCGCGAAACCCACGGCGCCCGCCGCCGGCGGCAGGGAGATGATCAGGACCATGAACAGGGCGCCGGTGGTGAAGGGCACGTACTGCATCACCAGCAGCGGCAGGAAGGTGAAGAACAGGAAGCCCGAGAACTGCGCCTGCATGCCGTGATCCAGACGGTTCAGCACCTCGATGAACAGCATTTGGCAGGTGAAGGAGCCGATGAAGGCGTAGGCCGTGGTCAAGCGGCGCGGCACCCTGAAATGCAACAACAGGGCGTGCAGCACGATGATGACCGACATCACCAAGCGCAGGCCGATGGTGCGCCGCGCCCCCTCGGCATCAATGACATAATCCCATCCCCACAGGCCGCTGACGGTGATGGAGGTCGCCACCGTCATGATGGTGCTGAACAGGCGATGGTGATCGAACTTGTAGTCGACGTAGGCCCGGTTCGGCCAAATGACGTCTTTGATGTGGTGGCCCACAGGGTCCGTTCCCTATCTCGCCATCCCGGCGCGGCGCATGCCCGGACGGCCTTATCCTGGAGGCAGCTTATATCCCGCCAGCCGAATCCGGACTACGCCGGTATTTGATGACCATGCTGCCACGATGCCGCAGGATAAAGCTAGTCCCGGCGGGCTGGACAACCGCGCCCTGACCTTATGCCCCGGTTCTTGACTGGGCGCAGTCCTTGCGCCCCTTTTTCGACAATTTCTATCGTCTTTAGGAAATCTTGTTTCCCGGCTTAGACCTTGCGGGTCGGCTTGGGCGCCGCCTTGTCATAGGCCTTGGCGGCCGCCTCCGGCTTCTTCTTCATCTCTTCCATCAGCTTCATGGCGAAGCGGCCGCCGTCATGGCGGGACTGCAGGAAGGTCATCACCACGTCGCGCGCGGCCTCACGGTCTATGGGGATCTCGGCGGGCTCTTCAGCCGGGCGGGGGGATCGGGCCGCCTGCATGCGTTCCGCCGCCGCCGCCGCCTTTTCCAGGACATCCGGATCGATCCGCCGCCGGATGGCGCGGATTTGGCGCAGCAGTTCGTCACGGGGGTCGGCCATGGAACCAGGTTCGCCTTCAGCAAAGTGGGCCTGGGTACAGTGCGCGTCCTGGGCCCCGGATGTCGAGGGAACTTTGGCCCGGAGCCCCTGTTCCCGCCCACTCACGCCTCAACGGATGGTTCAATGGTCGGCAGGGGGCGGGGCCGACGATTCTCGTCGATGGCGACGAAGGTGAAAAGGGCTTCGGTCACCTTGTTGGTGTCGTCGGCGTCGCGGCTACGGCGCCAGGCCTCCACCTCGATGCGCATGGAGGTGCGTCCGCGCGAAACCAGCCGGCCGAACAGGCTGACCTCATCGCCCACGAAAACGGGGCCAAGGAAAGCGATGGCGTCCACCGCCACGGTGGCGGCACGGCCCCGCGCCGCACGGGCCGCCACGTTGCCCGCCGCCAGGTCCATCTGCGACATCAGCCAGCCGCCGAAGATGTCGCCGGCGGGGTTGGTATCGGCCGGCATGGCGATGGTGCGGATCACGGGGACCTCGTCGGGCATCTTGGCGTTCTTATCGAGCATCGGGACCTCGGGTTCGGCGGGTAAACGATTGGGATATCAGAGCGTGAAACGGGCCGCAGGGGAAGCCTGGGCTTAACAACGCCGATGCCATCTAGGCGCTGGTCACGTCCGCCGTGTAAGATCGCCGCCGTGCAGACCAGGCGTCCCCCACAGAAGGCAGACCTGCGCCCATGATCCAGCCGCCGCCCATCCCCGCCACCGGCCCGCTGACCGGCCTGAAGGTCCTCGATATGAGCCGTGTGCTGGCGGGGCCCAGCGCCACGCAGATCCTGGGCGACCTGGGTGCCGACGTGGTGAAGGTGGAGCGGCCGGGCCAGGGCGACGATACCCGCGCCTGGGGGCCGCCCTTCCTGAAGGACGACGCCGGGCTGGACACCAAGGAGAGCGCCTATTACCTGTCGGCCAACCGCAACAAGCGCTCGCTGACCTTGGACTTCACCACGCCGGCCGGCAAGGCGCTGGCCCTGCAACTGATCGGCCACGCCGATGTGGTGGTGGAGAACTACAAGACCGGCACCCTGGGCCGCTACGGCCTGGGCTATGAAGACCTGCGCGACGCCTTCCCCCGCTTGATCTACTGCTCCATCACCGGCTTCGGCCATACCGGGCCGTATGCCGCGCGCGCCGGCTATGATTACCTGGTGCAGGGCATGGGCGGCTTCATGTCCCTGACGGGCGAGCCCGAGGGGCAGCCGCTGAAGGCGGGCGTGGCCATCGCCGACCTGATGACCGGCACCTACGCCGTCATCGCCATCCTGGCGGCCCTGCGCCACCGCGACCACACCGGCCGGGGCCAGGCCATCGACCTGTCGCTGTTCGACACCCAGGTGGCCTGGCTGTCCCATCCCGGCCAGTTTTACCTGACCAGCGGCCATCTGGCGCCGCGTGTGGGCAACGCCCACCCCACCATCGTGCCCTATCAGACCTTCGCCACGAGCGACGGCTGGATCATCCTGGCCATCGGCAACGACGAGCAGTTCGCCCGCTTCTGCCACCTGACCGGTAACGCCGCCTGGGCCAGCGACCCCCGTTATGCCACCAACCAGGCGCGGGTGGGCAACCGCGACAGCCTGGTGCCCGCCATCGCCGCCGTCATCCAGGGCCAGGACAGCCAGTTCTGGATCGACGCGCTGGAACCGCTGGGTGTGCCCTGCGGCCCGATCAACAGCATCGACAAGGTTTTCGCCGATCCGCAGGTGGCCGCCCGCGGCATGCGCGTCACCTTGCCCCATCCCCAGGCCGGCGGCACGGGACCGGGCGGCCAGCCGGGCGCGGTGGAGCTGATCGGCAGCCCCATGAAGTTCAGTGACACGCCGGTCAATTACCGTCAGGCGCCGCCCACCCTGGGCCAGCACACCGACGCGGTGCTGCAGGACTGGCTGCGCCTGGATGAGGAGGAGATCAGGCGCCTGCGGCAAACGGGCGCCCTGTAGTGGGCGGCCGGCCCACGGTAAAAATCAGCGACAACAGGGACAGGATGCGACATCCATGGAAGACAGCGTGATCAACCGTCGCGGCTTCACCACGGCCGGCCTGGCCGCCGGCTTCGCGCTGGCGGTGCTGCCGGTATCGGCCGAAACCATCATCACCGACGCCGACAACCTGGAGGCCGGCCTGGTGGAGGTGCCCGTGGCCGGCGGCGCCACCATGAGTGCCTACCGCGCCGTGCCCAGATGGGCGGGCCAGGGTGGGCATCATCCAGTGGTGCTGGTGGTGCAGGAGATCTTCGGCCTGCACGAGCACATCCGCGACCTCTGCCGGCGCCTGGCCAAATCGGGCTATTACGCCATCGCCCCCGACCTCTACTTCCGCCAGGGGGACGCCACCAAGGTGCCCGACATCCCCACCCTGGTGCGCGACATCGTGTCCAAGGTATCGGATGAGCAGGTCATGGCCGACCTGGACGCCACCGTCGCCTTCGTTAAGACCGATGGGAGAGCCGATACCCGGCGCATGGCCATCACCGGCTTCTGCTGGGGCGGACGCATCGTCTGGCTTTATTCCGCACACAATCCCGATCTGAAGGCCGGCGCCGCCTGGTACGGCCGGTTGGTGGGCAACACCGACGCCGCCCATCCCAAGAACCCCATCGACCTGGTGAACCAGCTGAACGCTCCCGTCCTGGGCCTGTACGGCGCCAAGGACGACGGCATCCCCGTCGCCAGCGTGGATCAGATGCGGGCTGCCCTGGCCCAGGGCGACAAGGCCGCCAGCGACTGCAAGTTGATGGTGTTCGAGGACTCCGGCCACGGCTTCAACGCCGATTACCGCCCCAGCTACAACCCCGCGGACGCCAAGGTGGCATGGAAGCAGATGCTGGAGTGGTTCAAGAAGCACGGCGTGCCCTACGTGCCCCACGCCTAGCCAAGGCCATTCTCTCCAGCCCTAGGACGCGACCGCGTCCGCCGGAGATTTCCGGGGAGCGTAGCGGACTGGAAATCGAGGACGAGCCAAAGCCGCGGATGCGGCTGCCGGCGCCTGAGGAGTTGGAACAAAGAAAAAAGGCCCGCCTGCGGGGGAGCGGCGGGCCTTTTAAGAGGCCGGGTTGGGCGCGGGGAGCAACCCACCCGGACGGGGAAGCAGAAACGGGACCGAGGTCACCGTCTCGGGCACCGGAGAGGTTGGGGCCATCCCCGGCACAGGAAGAAGACTATGCCCGCCGAACCGCTGAGGCTGTGACCAATATCACTACGGTGCGGAGCGTAAGCATATCCTGCCATGCGTGGGCCGCCCTTGAATGGCCGGCCCGGCATCCCACGCGCCTCAGTACAGGGCGATGCACTCGCCATGGCGGGTGTTGTCGGGCGCCACCAGGTCCAGGATGGCGGGAACGACGCGGGTGACCGGCGGCTGGGTATCCGGCTTTTCGCCGGGGAAGGCCTGGGCGCGCAGCTTGGTCGGCATGGGGCCGGGGTCCACCAGGTTCACCTTCAAGGGGCTCTGCAGCACCTCCTGCGCATAGGTCAGCGCCATCATCTCCAGACCCGCCTTGGCCACGGCGTAGGCGTTCCAGTAGGCCACCGGCTCATGGCCGTAACGGTCGGTGATGAAGACGGCGCGGCCGGCGTCCGACCCGCGCAGCAGCGGGTCCAGGGTGCGGATCAGGCGCATGTTGGCCGTCAGCGTCAGGGCCAGCACCTTGTCCCACTGCTTCACGTCGGCATGGGCCATGGGGCCGATGGCGCCCAGCATGCCGGCGTTGGCCACCAGGATGTCCACGCGCTTGAACCGATCCAGCAGGGCCGGGCCCAGCACGTCCAACTGGGCAGGGTCGGCCGCCATGTCCTGGGGGATCAGGGTGGCGGTGCCGCCGGCGGCGCGGATGGCATCGTCCACCTCCTCCAGCCCACCCACGGTGCGGGCGATCAGCACGACGTGTGCACCCTCCGCCGCCAGCCCCTTGGCCACGGCGGCGCCCAACCCGCGCGACGCGCCGGTGACGACGGCGACACGGCCCTTGAGCCGACCGGTGATGGCGGAAGAGGCAGGCTCGGTCATGCGGGACGCTTTCCTCGGACAAAGGTTTTTCGGCGACACCGTGGGCGCGAGGTGCCCACGCGTCACCGCAACGGCTGGCTTTGCGGTTTACGGCCTGGCATCGCGTCCGTCAATCGCCGCCCACGGTCACCACGTCGGCCAGCGGCAGGGCCGTGCGCTTCATGACGGTGCGCAGGGTGAAGCTGGAATGGACGCGGGCCACGCCCGGCAGACGGGTCAGGATGCGGTTGTGCAGGGCCTCGTAGTCGGCGGCGCCGGCCACCACCACGCGCAGCAGATAGTCGCTGTCGCCGGACATCAGATAGCACTCCATCACCTGCGGGCAGGTGGCCAGCGCCTCCTCAAAGGCGCGCAGGTAGGGTTCCGTCTGTTTCTCCAGCGTCACCTGCACGAACACGCTTTCCGGCCGCCCGCAGGAGGCCGGATCCAGGATGGCGGTGTATCCGCTGATGATCCCCGCCTCCTCCATTGCCTTGACGCGGCGCAGGCAGGCGCTTTCCGACAGGTGGACATGGGCGGCGAGTTCCGAATTGGGAACGCGGCCATGCTCCTGCAGCCGGGCCAGGATGGCACGATCAATCCTATCCAGCACCGTTGTTCGCAGACTCTGCCGCATGACACGCCTTTAACGATGGTTCCTTGCGCATTGTGCGCCAAGCCTAACCCTCAACGCAAGGACATGCACCGGCCTTCGGCCTTATCTTGGGCTCCGAAATCGAGGCAACGGTTGCGCGACCGGACAGGCGGCGCCAACCCAGATGATCCGGGAGATAACCATGCTGGTCGGCGTTCCTAAGGAAATCAAAAACCACGAGTATCGCGTTGGCCTGATCCCCGGCAATGTGCGCCAGCTGGTGGCCCATGGCCACTCCGTCATCGTGCAGAAGAACGCCGGCACGGCCATCGGCCTGACGGATGAGCAGTACGCCGCTGCCGGCGCCACCCTGGTGGACACCGCCGAAGAAATCTTCGCCAAGGCCGACATGATCGTGAAGGTGAAGGAGCCGCAGCCGCACGAGTGCCGCATGCTGCGCCCCGGCCAGGTCCTGTTCACCTACCTGCACCTGGCCCCCGATCCGGAGCAGACCGAGCTGCTGCTGGCCTCCGGCGCCATCTGCATCGCCTATGAGACCGTGACCGACGCCCGAGGCGGCCTGCCCCTGCTGGCGCCCATGAGCGAGGTCGCCGGCCGCATGTCCATCCAGGCGGGCGCCAAGTGCCTGGAGAAGAGCTACGGCGGCAACGGCATCCTGCTGGGCGGCGTGCCCGGCACCCCGGCCGCCAAGGTCGTCGTCATCGGCGGCGGCGTGGTCGGCCTGAACGCGGCCCGCATGGCCGTGGGCCTGGAAGCGGAAGTGACCGTGCTGGACAAGTCGCTGGACCGGCTGCGCCAGATCGACCAGCAGTACGGCCGCCGCGTGAACACGCTCTACGCCAACATCGACACCATCGAGCAGGCGGTGCTGGACGCCGACCTGGTGATCGGCGCCGTGCTGGTGCCGGGCGCCAACGCCCCCCGCGTCGTCACCAAGGAGATGGTGGCCAAGATGCGCCCCGGCAGCGTGCTGGTGGACGTGTCCATCGACCAGGGCGGCTGCTTCGAGACCTCGCACGCCACCACCCACGCCGACCCGACCTATGTGGTCGACGGCGTCATCCACTACTGCGTGGCCAACATGCCGGGCGCCGTCGCCCGCACCTCCACCTTCGCCCTGAACAACGCCACCTCCCCCTTCGTCCTGGCCCTGGCCGACAAGGGCTGGCAGCAGGCCCTGGCCGATGACGTGCACCTGCGCAACGGCCTGAACGTGTTCCGCGGCAAGCTGACCCACCCCGCCCTGGTGGAAGAGGGCGACGCCCGCTACCTGGCCGCCGACAAGGCCATCGCCTGATCCCCTCCGGATCAGCGATTGAGTGACTGCGAAGGCCCGGCGGCGACGCCGGGCCTTTTTGCTGTCGGCTACCGCAGCTTTTTTCTGGATCCATCACGTGCGCACCATCTAATCTAAGCACGGATAAATTGCGGGTGCGCTGATGACCTTCATGGAAGGCTTCCTGATATTCTTCGCTTTCGGCGGCGCCTACATCTTCTGGAACCTGTCCGATCTGATCGGCGCCAAGGCCGAAGAACTGCGGGAGCAAACCCGCAAGCTGAAGCTGGAGAACGACCAGGCGGAAGAGAATCGGGAAAAGCTGAAGGTCGCCGCCCAACCTTAGGAGCCGCCGCTGCGAATGCGCCCTGGCTGCTTTACCCGATATCCTGATTAGCTTGAGGATTTCAGCGACGACTTCGCCACCTGGGTATTGTTCTGGGGCCCCAGGGGGCGAAATCCCGACCTCCACCACTTGAAGAAGTGATATTCATTACCGAATTCAGATCGAATGGATTTTCATCCAATGCCCATAAAGAAAAAAATATGGGTGTCCCTTTTCAACGCCCTGACACTGGCAGGGATCATCACCCTGACCGGGTGCGCGTCACAAAAGGGCCAGGGCAACGCCGCGCTCATAGAACGAACCGAAGCCCGCTATCCCCTCTTTTCCCCAAACAAGGGAAAGGGGGTACAGACCTTTCTCACTGCGGCCCGTTCCCTGAAACGCCCGCATCAAGCGGACCCTGGATGCGAGGAATTCATTTCAGACTTCCTCGCTAATACCAACATAGCGGTCCAATCCCCCCTTACATCCGCCACGTCGGCCAAGGATATCGCCACGCAAACGCAACTGGACCGGTGTCCGCCGGCCTTATTCCAGGACCCGCCACCACCGCCGTTCAAAGTCCCAATGGAGCAACCTACAGGCCAGGTCTTCGAGCGATACGACATTTACAGTGAACAGCTGACCAATACGAAACTGTACCTGCTCATGTATCGAAAAATGGCATGGACAACGCCGAGTGGCGACGGAAAGCTTCACAGCCTTTCAACCTATACACGGGAAATCGACCCCGCCACTTGTAGAGGCAATGTCATTGGCTCCGACATCTCCGGGCCCAAGAGTGCCGAGGTCAACGATGACGAGGGCGTGTATCTGCTGACATGGAAGCAGATGCCGATAGCCGTGACGCTGCTGCACAGGACACAACCCAGCGGCCCAGGAACACCCGGTGAGATCTGGAGCCTATCTGCGCAGTCGCAATTCCCTGTGGTGCTGCCCCTCATGTGCATCGTGTCCTGGAAACCCTGACCCAATACCAGTCGATGGGGGTGCACTTAGGCGCTGCGTCCCTCGCGCTCATCCTCGCGCGCCATCAGCAGGGGGTGCAGGAAGCGGGCTTCCAGCTGGCGGGCGGGCATGGGCTCGGCGATGAAGAAACCCTGGACGACAGGGCAGCCCTCAGCCACCAGCCAGGCCAGCTGATCCTCCCGCTCCACGCCCTCCGCCACCACCTCCAGCCCCAAGCGTGCGCCCAGGGTCAGGATCATGGCGGCGATGGCGCTGTCGCGCGGCAGATCCTGCACGAAGGCCCGGTCGATCTTGAGTGTGTCGATGGGCATCTGGCGCAGGTAGGACAGCGAGGAGAAGCCGGTGCCGAAGTCGTCCACGGCGATGCGCACGCCCAGGCGCTTCAGGCGCCACAGCACCTCCAGCGAACGCGCGCTGTCCACCATGACGCTCTCCGTCACCTCGATCTCGATGCGGTCGGCGGGCACGCCGCTGCGCGCCAGGCAATCGCGCACCCGCTCGACGAAGCCGGGGGCGATGATCTGGCGGGCGGAGACGTTCACGGCGATGTGGAAGTCGGGCAGCAGCTTGGTCCAGTGCGTGGCCTCGCGCACCGCCTGTTCCAGCACCCAGCTGCCCAGTTCCATGATCAGGCCCGAGTCCTCGGCCACGGTCATGAAGGCGCCGGGCTGCACCAGCTGGCCGTCATGCTTCCAGCGCACCAGCGCCTCCGCCCCCACCAGAACCTGGTCGGCGGCCCGCACCTTGGGCTGGAAGTACAGCTCGAACGAGCCGATGCTGAGCGCTTGGCGCAAGTTGGCCTCGGTGCTCAGCCGGTTCTCCGCCCGCTCGCTCATCTCGCGGGAGAAGAAACGGTACTGGCCACGGCCGGCGGCCTTCGCGGCGTAAAGGGCGGTGTCCGCCTGGCGCAGCAGGGCGCTGGCGGTATCGGCGTCGCCGTTGGGGGCCCCCTCGCTGGCCAAGGCCACGCCGATGGAGGCGCCGGCATGCAGCAAATGCCCGCCCTCCACCATCAACGGCGATTCCAGCGCCTTCAGCAGGCGTTCCGCCAGCACGGCGGCGTCCACCGCCTCGAGCGCGTTCTCCGTCACCACCAGGAACTCATCGCCGCCCAGGCGGCCCAGCATATCGTCCTCGCCAATGCAATCGCGCAGGCGGGCGGCCACCGCCTTCAGCAACCGGTCGCCCACGTCGTGGCCCAGGCTGTCGTTCACATGCTTGAAGCGATCCAGGTCGAGGAAGAACAGGGCGATGCCGCCGCGCCCGCCGACGCGGCCCATGCGGCCGGGCTGCGCCTCCTGGTCCGCCAGTTCCGGGTTGTACAGCCGCCGCTCCCGCCGTTTCAGCGCCTCTTCCAGGCGGCGCTGCAGCAGCAGGCGGTTGGGTAGGCCGGTCAGGACGTCGTGGGTCGCCAGCTGTTCCATGTCGGAGCGGCTGCGGTCCAGCAGGCGCAGCACCTCGTTGAAGCGGCGCACCAGATAGCCCAGCTCGTTATCCGCCTGGCGGGGGAAGTCCGGCAGGCGGGCGGCCCCCGGGCGGGACGGATCGATGCTGGCCACGGCCAGGCCCACGGCGCGCAGCGGCCGGGTCAGGAAGGTGTGCAGCAACAAGGCCAATACCACGCCCAGCGCCAGGTCGCGCACCAAACCGCCCAGCACGGTGGTGCGGATGAAGGCGGCGTAGTCGGCCGCCGCCCGGGTGGTGTCCATCTCCAGCTCCAGCCGGCCGATGATGGGGCCATTGCGCGGATTGCCGGCCGGGCGGTACAGCAGTCGCTGGGTCTGCGCCAGATCCTGGAAAATGGGGGCGAAGCGCGCGCCGGACAGCCAGCCACGCCAAAAGGCGCCCTCGTCCTCGGCCGGCGGCAGGTCGCGGGCGCCGTTGGCCAGCACCCGGTCCGGCATCTCCATCAGCCGCACGGCGCGCACGCCGTCGATGGCCAGGACGGACCGGACCAGGCCGGCCGCCAGGTCGGGGTCCAGGTTCCACACCGCGGCGCTGGCCGTGTTCTCCACCAGGTCCAGCACCATGCGGCCCGCGTTGGCGAATTTGGCCCGCTCCCGCTCCGCCTGGCCGATGCCCTGGATCAGGGACAGGACGGCGCCGATGACCAGGGCGGACAAGAGGGCCAGGGCCGCCTGACGCACGGCCAGGGAACGCCAGAAGGCCACGGTCATCTGGTGGCGGCGCATCACCTCCTGCCGGCGGGCGCGACGCACACGCCAAGCGCACACCCAGCGCGGCAGGCGGACGCCGAACAGCCGGAAGGCCGGAACGCCGGACCGGACGGCATCGGGTCTGGTCACGGCGCGCCCTTCGCCGGCGTCACCGCCAACGTCCGCCCGATCCCGTTTCCCTTGTCACGCGCCATCGCCATCCCTATTTCCCCGCCGCCTTCCAGCCCCGGCCCCGCCACCGCGCCTATCGCCGGGGCGCCATCACCACCTGCAGCTTCTCCCGCAGGTTCACCAGGGTGACGGGCTTGGCGATGAACGCGTCCACGCCCAAATCCCTGGCCTTCAGAACGGTTACCTTGTCCGCGCGATTGGTCAGGAAAACCACAGGAATGTGATGCCCTTGCGTTTCCCGCGACCGAAGATGCTGCAGGAAGGTCAATCCATCCACCGGCGCCATGTCGATGTCGGCGATGATCACGTCCGGCCGGCGTTCCATGGCCACGTTCAGGCCGGACGAGCCGTCCTCCGCCTCCATCACCGTGCCGAAGTCCAACTGCCGCAGGATGCGGACGACCACGCCGCGGATGAAACTTTGGTCCTCAATCACCAGGGAGCTGCGAAAATTGAATGAAATCGCACTCATTCTGCCATCCCCAAACGGCCGCGCCTTCAAATCCAGACAATTTTATTTTAACGGGGCATGAATACACGCCCCACGCCGATTACCGGAACGCTGGGTTCTGGAATACAAGATTAGTATAGGCAGAAATGAGGGTAGTCGTCTTCTTATAAAGCGGCGATGGCCGCCGCCACCTGTTCCAGCGCGGCCGGAACAGCCCTTGCCGCGTGCCGCGCGTCCTCGACCTTCCCTTGGACCAGGGCCTCTTCCACTCGATCGGCCGCGCGGGCCAGGATGTCGGCCCCGGCACTCTTCGCCACGCCGGCCAGGGCATGCGTTTCGCGTCGGGCGGCGTCCGCGTCGTCCCGGGCGAAGGCCTGGGCCACGCCCTCGGCCAGCGGTCGGGCCGCATCCAGGAAGTCGCGCAGGAAGGCTCGCGCCTCCCCATCCAGTACGCTGAACAGCTCCAGCGTACGGGCCAGGTTCAGTACCGGCGTGGTGTCCACCGCCCCCGGCATGGGCGCCGCCGGCGCGGGGTGGGTGGCCGCGCCGGACAGGGGCGGCAACCACTGCGCCATGCAACGGTCCAGGCGGTCCAGCTCAAGCGGCTTGGCCAGGAAGCCGTCCATGCCAGCCGCCAGGCAGCGCTGGGATTCGCCGGCCATGGCGTTGGCGGTCAGCGCGATGATGGGGGTGCGCAAGCCGGTGCCCGTCTCCGCCTCACGGATGGCGGCGGTCAGCTCGAATCCGTCCATCTCCGGCATGTTGCAGTCGGTCAGCACGAGGCCGAAACGGCCGGTGCGCCAGGCGGCCAGGGCCTGGCGCCCATCCTCGGTGACCTCGGCGGCGATGCCCAGCAGGCTCAGCTGCCGGCGGATGACCATCTGGTTGACGGGCTGGTCTTCCGCCACCAGCACCAGGCGGCCCTGGGCCACGGCGATCTCGACCGGCGGCGGTTCGCCCCGCCCCTGGCGCAAGGGCGACGCCGCCGCGCGGGCCGCCGTTTCCTGCCCCGCGGCCGAGGCCACGGCGCGGATCAGGGGCACGCGGCGCACCGGCCGGCCGATCTGCACCGTGCCGGACGGCAGGCCCGCCGGCCGCACCGAATCCGCCGCGGCCACCAGCACCGCCGGCTTGCCCGCCGGCAGGTCGGGCCACACATCGCCCGGCCGGGGAATGACCACGGCCACGTTCCACGGCTGTCCCTCGCCCACCACCCGGCCGCCGGCGGCCTCGACGTAGCAGGCGACGGTGTCGCGCAGGGCCTGGGTCTCGGCCGCCACCAGCACGGCGATGCCGGCCAACGACGGCAGCGCCGGCTGCGGCGGCGCCACCGGCTGTTCCTGGGCGACCGCCAGGTCGATCTCGAACCAGAAGGTGGAGCCCTGGCCCGGCGCGCTGTCCAGGCCGATGCGTCCCTGCATCAGGTCGATCAGGCGGCGACTGATGGACAGGCCCAGGCCGGTGCCGCCGAAGCGTCGGCTGGTGGAGCTTTCGGCCTGGGTGAAGGGCTGGAACAGCTGCTTCTGCACATCCTCGGCGATGCCGATGCCGGTGTCCTGCACCGCCACCCGCACCCGCGACCGGTCCTGCGCCCCGCCGGGCAGGCAGCGCACCGAGAGGGTGACGCCGCCCTTCTCGGTGAACTTGATGGCGTTGCCGGTCAGGTTGTACAGAACCTGGCGCAGGCGCAGCGGGTCGCCCATCAGCAGTTCGGGAATGGTGGGATCGATGTGGACATGCAGGTCCAGCGCGCGCTTGCGCGCCTGGGCCGCCAGCATGTCGGCCACCCCCTCCACCAGCGGCCCCAGGGGCCCCAGGGCCACCGGGTGGCATTCGATGTCCATGCGCCCAGCCTCGATCTTAGAGAAATCGAGGATGTCGTCGATGATGCGCAGCAAGGTGCCGGCCGCGTCGCGCGCGGTGAACAGCATCTCCATCTGGTCATCGTCCAGACCGGTGTGGGACATCAGTTCCAGCATGCCCAGCACCGCGTTCATGGGCGTGCGGATCTCATGGCTCATCGTGGCCAGGAAGCTGGACTTCAGCCGGCTGGCGCTCTGCGCCTCGCGCGCGGTGCGGATGTTGTCGTAGGACCGCAGGGCCGTGATGATGGTGATGAACAGCTTTTCCGAGGTGAGCTCGGTCTTCGCCTTGTAGTCATTGATGTCGTAGTTGACGATCACGTCGCGCACCGGCGCCTGTCCGGGCTGGCCGGTGCGCAGCACGATGCGCACGTCGTTGTTGTCGAACTCCTCGCGGATGCGGCGCGCCAGCACCAGGCCGGCGTCGTCCGTCTCCATGACGATGTCCAGCAGGGCCACGGCGATGTCGCCGCGCTTGGTCAGGATGCCGGCCGCCTCGGCCGCCGACCGGGCGGTCAGCAGTTCGAGCGGACGCCCCTTGTAGGTCAGCCGGCTGAGCACCAGCCGGGTCATGATGTGCACCTCCTCGTCGTCATCGACGACCAGGATGGGCCAGGGCGGCAGTTCCGGCGCACGCGTCGCCGGGGCATCTTCCGCCAGGAACAGGGAATCGAGGTCAGACATCATCGCCGCCCGTCTTCAGGGCGGTGGGCAGTGACGGCTTGCTGTCGTTTGGAACCGCTAGTCACAGCCATTGGATCGACGTGTCGGCACCTTTATGCCGCTGGATGGATGGACCCCATCGGGACAGGACGCCAAGCGCGACCTACCCCTGTGCTCAAGGCACTGTACATGACAGGAGCCGGCCAATCCAGCCGCGCACAATCCGGCGATCAATTCGGGACTGTAACGTCGCCGAACCGTGTCGCTGGATAAGGAATTGAGAGTAGAGCCGAGCCTTAGCGGCTGGCGGCCTTGCGTCCGCGGCCAGTGGCCTTGGGAGCCGCCTTGGCGCTGCGCCGTCCGCGCTTCACCGGTTCGGGCGGCGGGGCGGGCGGCGGGGCGATGCAGGCCTCAAGCCCCTGGTATGCCATCACGATGATCGACGGCAACGCCTCGACACTGACGGGATTGGACCGGGCATATGACGTTGCGATCTTGACCGCCAGTTCCCGCAATTCCGGCCTCAGTCGATCGTTCATCTACCGCTCCCACCCGCTTCCCATGGACATCTTGATAGAAGGGACCGTAATCAAAGACGCTTCGTTTAGCGCCCATTAATTCGGTCTATGCGGTTTGGATGAGTAATGCCGGCCAAGTGTACTGGTCAGCTGCCGGTTCACTATGACCAGGGGCGGAGGTGTACAAGGGTTCAGGCCGGCTTGGAGACCGGTTTCAGCCTGCCCGGGCCGAGGGCGACGGCACGGGCCGGTCCAGTCCCACCGCCCCATCCAGGCGGGCGCCGGCGAAGCGCACGCCGGTGGTGTCCGCTTGCCCCAGGTCGGCGCCCCGTAAATCGGCGCCGGTGAAGTTGGCGTACTGCAACTGGGCGCGCCATAGACTGGCCCGGGCCATGTCGGCGCCTGTGAGGTCGACCGGCCACGACCGCCCGCCGGGATGACCGTTCGGCTGCGGGATATCGGCTGGGTCCAGGCGGGCATCGGCCATGTCGGCACCCACCAGCCGGGCATGGCCCATCGTGGCGCCACGCAGCACCGCGCCACGCAGGCTGGCCCCCGTCAGGTCGGCACCGGAAAGATCGGCCAAGGTCAGGTCGGCGCCGCCCAGCAGCGCACCCTGCAGGTGGGCGCCGCGCAGGGTGGCGCCGGACAGACGCGCGCGGCGCAGATCCGCGCCCTCGAGATTGGCCCCGTCCAGTTCGGCACGGGCGCCACGGGTGCCGCCACTGTCTATCCAGCGCTCGTGCTCATGCACGCGGTGGCGCACGTCCAGCGCCAGCGAATTGAGTGGGCGGGAAAAGCGCGCCTCATCCAGCTCGGCACCGCTGAGGTCGCAATGGTCCAGTTCCACCCCCATGAGGTCGGCGCCGGCGAAACGCGCCCCCTGAAGCCGCGCGCCCACCAGCAGGGCACCGCTGAGGCGGATGGCGGCGAGGTTCGCGTGGCTAAGGTCAGCGCCGGTCAAATCCACCTCTCGCAGGACGGAACCCGTGAGGTCGGCGCTTCGCAGGTCGGCGCCGCGCATCACCGCGCCGGTGATGTCGCATTCCTGCATGATCACACTGGACAAGCGCGCGCCCATCAGCAGGGCGCGACCCAGATGGGCCTGGCGGAAGATGATGCCGCGACCGGAGCGCGATTCCCCCGCCGCCGCCTGCCCTTCCGCCGCGGGATCCTGCACAGGGACCAGCATGTCGCTGGAGCGCAAATCAGCGCCGCGCAAATCGGTGCGGTCCAGCAAGGCGCCCCGCAAGGCGCAGCCGCGCAGGTCGGCCGCCGCCAGACAGGCCTGGGTCAAGTCGGCGTCCGAAAGATTGGCGCCGTGGAGGTCCGCGCCCTCCAGCCGGCAATTCGTCAGAATGGCGCCGGACAGATCGGTCCCGGCCAACCGGGCGCGGGACAGGTCGCGGTTCGACAGGTCGATGCCCTGGAGGATGAGCATCGCCAGGTTGGCGCGGCGCCCACCCGGCTTGGCCGCCAGCCAGCGCTCGTGCTCATCAAGAATTTGGGTCAGCTGGGCGCCGAACATGGAACCATCCGCTCGCGACCAGGTAGCAGGCAGGTGGGACAGCCCCCCGGGCCAATCCCTGACGGCGGGGTCGCGCCGCCAGGCCCAAGTATGGGCGGTGGCGGTTAATGGAAGCTGAAAGCCGGGCAAGAAAATCCGCATAGGATGAACGGCTGGAACTCAGTCCAGGGTGTCCAGCACGTCCAGCAACTGTTCCATGCGATAGGGCTTGGGCAGCAGGCGCATGCCCTCCAGCGGCGGCAGGTTTTCCGCATACCCCGTCGTAAGCAGCACGGCGAGGTCGGGCCGCAGCAGGCGGGCCACCTTGGCCAATTCCACGCCGTTCATGCCCCCGGGCATGACGATGTCCGAAAACAGGATGTCGATGGCGTCGCCATCCTGGAGCAGGGCCAGGGCCTGGTCGGCGCGCGAGGCCTGCACCACGGTGAAGCCCCGTTCCATCAAGCCGGCCGACACGGTGGCGGACACGGTGGCGTCATCCTCTACCACCAGCACGGTGCGCGTCTCCACCCGGTCGGCGGGACGGGCCTCCGCCGGCGCCGGGGGCCGGCGGGGCTCGGTGGCGGCGCGGGGCAGGAACAGGGTGACGGTGGTGCCGACGCCCGGCACGCTGTCCAGATGGACGGTACCACCCGACTGGCGGGCGAAGCCGTAGACCTGGGAAAGGCCCAGTCCGGACCCCTTGCCCACCTCCTTGGTGGTGAAGAAGGGTTCGAACACATGGGGCAGCACGGCGGGGTCGATGCCGGAGCCGGTGTCGGTGACGGCCAGGCGCACGAACTGGCCCGTCAGCGCTTCCGCCGTATGGTCTGGCGTCAGGTTCACATTCTCGGCCACGAAGCGCAGCACGCCGCCGTTGGGCATGGCGTCCCTGGCGTTCACCGCCACGTTCAACAGCGCCAGCTCCAGCTGGGCGCTGTCGGCCATGGCCGGCCACAACCCCTGGGGCAGCACCATTTCCAGCACGATGTCGGCGCGCAGCGCGTGCATCAGCAGTTGGCGCATATTGCGCACCAGGTCGGCCACGTCCACCGGCTCGGGCCGCAGGGCCTGACGGCGGGCGAAAGCCATCAGCTGCCGGGTCAGGCCCGCGCCCCGGTCGATGGCCTGCATCCCCGCGCGGATCAGGTCGCGGCTGCGATCGTCCGCCGCCCGGCGCAGCAGCATGTCCAGGCAGCCGGAAACCGCCTGCAGCAGATTGTTGAAATCATGGGCGATGCCACCGGTCAGGCGCCCCACCGCCTCCATGCGGTGGGCCTGGAACAAGGCGGTGTTGGCGCTTTCCGCCTCGGCCACAGCCGCCCGCACCTTCTCCTCCTGCTCGGCGCTGGAGCGGGCCAAGCGGCGGCTGGCGTCGGCCAGCACCACGGCCACGGCGTCGGCCTCGGCCAGGCCCAGTGCCTCGGTGGACACGGGCGCCCCGCGGCCCAGCGCGGCCGCCCGGGCGGCCAGCTGCTCCACCGGATACGTGATACCCCGGGCGAGACGCAGGGCCAAGCCCATGGCCAGCGCGAACAGGGCCACCGCGCCCGCCAGCGCGAACAGCAGGCCATGCCAGGCCTCCCGCCCCAACTCGTCCCGGGGGGCCGCGACCGCCACGACCAGATCCTGGCTGGGTGTCCGGCGGAAGGAAACCATGGTGGAGATACCTTCCAGCGACACGCCGGGCATGCGGCCCGACGCCTGCTTGGCATAGGCCTCGACGAATTCCGGCCGCGCCTTCTGTCCAACATAGCGCTCGGGATCGCGGGTGCGGGCGATGATCACGCCGGAGCGGTCGACGATGGCGCCGATCCAGCCGGCCCGCAGTTGCTGGTCCGTCAGCAGTTGGGTGAATTCCGTCGACGGCATGCCCAGCGACAGGATGTAGGTCGGGGCGCCGTCCCGGAACACCGGCTCGTGCAGGGCGATGGCCTGCTGGTTGGTGACGGCGCTGTTGAACAGCGTGCCCACCCGGCTGTGCTTCGCTTCCAGCGCCGCCCGCAGGTTCGGGCCCAGTTGGCCCCCGGACAGGGGCGTCCCCGGCGGCAGCGCGGTGTTCATCAGCACCCGGCCGTCGCTGGCCGCCGCCAGGCGGAACCAATAGCCCTTCGGCAGGTCGATGGCCCTGGCCTGGGCCTCCAGCGCCGCGATGTCACCCTGGGCCAGGGCGGGCGACGCGATCAGCGCCCGCAGATAGGCCTGGCTTTGCCCCAGCTGCTGGTCCACCGCCAGGGCCAGCATGTGGGCCGTTTCATCCAGGTGGCGCTCCGCCACCCGGCGTTCACGGGTGTAAGCCCCGCCCAGCAGCAAGGCGCCGCCCAGCAGGGGCGGCAGAAGCAGGGTGGCGGCGGCCAGCAACAGCCGCCCGCGCACCCCCAGGGAAGAGGCGGAGGTGCGCGTGGCCGCCCGGGCGGAGGCGCCAGCGCGTAAGCCGGCCAGCACCGGCATCGCGGCCGCGATACCCCGTCCCCCCACCGTTACCTTCTCGCCATCCGCCACGTCTCGATCCCTTCGCCGGGGCCCGGCCTCGCGCTCGCCACGCCGAAACCCCGGAATCCCGTCCCACCGCCAAGGGGCGCCAAGCTAACCCGGCCGTGCGCCCCTGGCTAGAGGAGGTATTACACGGGACGGCACCTCGGCCGGTCGCGATACCCCTAAAGGCAGGACGCTCAATTCGTGGCTTTGGCGAAGTCCCCGGCGCGGAAATAGGACAGCTTGTCCGAGTCCACGCGGACGCGCAGGGCCGCCGCCACCTGTGCCGGCGTCACCGCCGCCACCTTGGCTTCCATCTCCGCCGACCAGGCCATGGTGCGGCCCAGGTAGAGGTTGGTGACCAGCAGGCTGGCCAGGCGCGCATCCTCGGTTCGGCCCATGCGGAACTGATCCAGAAAACCGCTCTTGGCCTCCGCCAGTTCCTGGTCGGTGACGCCGTCGCGCACCAGACGCGCCAATTCCTCGCCAAACGCCGTCTTCACCTTGGCCACGTTCTGGGGGGCGGCGATGGCCTGCAGGGTCAGGCGCCCCACGTGGTCGATGGCCCCAACCGACAGGGCGGAGCCGGCGCCGTAGGATAGGCCCTCCTTCTGGCGTACGCGGTCGCCCAGGCGGGAATGCAGGGTGCTGCCGCCCAGGATGCGGTTGGCCATCAGCAGGGCGGGATAGTCGGGGTCATCTTCCACCATGGCCAGTGGCAGCCCAGCCAACAGGATGGCATTGGCCTTGTCCGGCGTCTGGATCACCTGGTCCAGGCCGGCCACCTGGGCGGGCGTCTCAGGAATGCGGGTGAAGGGCTGCGGCGCCACGAAACCGCCCAGGGCCGCCTGCACCAGCTGGGGCATGGCGGCGGCGTCGAAGTCACCCACCACCGCCACCTGGGCCGCCCGCGCGCCATAGAAAGCATGGTAGAAGGCCTTCACCTCATCCAGCTTCAGCGCCTTGATCTTGGCGATCCAGTCGTCAACCGTGTCGACGTGACCGGGATGGTCGGGCTGCGTCGTGTCGAAGGCGCGGTCGAAGGCGTTGCTGGCCAGGGACTGGGGATCGGTGCGGGACGATTCCAGGTCGGAAATGGTGGCGGCGCGCCACTGTTCCAACTCATCGGCCGGGAAGGCCGGCTCCCGCAGGATTTCCGCCACCAGCGCCAGCACCTCGGCCACGTGCGCGCGGTCGGTGCGCACGGCGATGCTGGTCTGCTGCGTACCGGACGAGATGGACAGGTTGGCCTTCATCTTGTCCAGCAGGTCGGCGATCTGCTGGCGGCTGTGCTTGGCCGTGCCCTTGAGCAGCATGCTGGCGACCGCCTCGCACGCGGCGTCCTTGCCCGTCAGGCTGGCGTCGTCGCCGAAACGCAGACGGATCAGCAGGTGCACCGCCTGGCCCCGCGCCGGCTTGGCCAGCAGCGCCAGCTTGCCGCCGTCGGCCAGATCCAGGCGCTGGGTGTGGGCGTCGATGTTGGCGGGGCTTGTGTCGAACACGGTGTCGGCCACCGCCGCCTGCCGGCCCGTGTAGCCGTCCACCAGGGACGCGGCGGTCGGGGCGGCCGGGATGTCCACCCGTTCCGGCGTCGCGGTGGGAATGAAATGCCCCACGGTGCGGTTGCCCTGGCGGAAATAGGTTTCCGCCACGCGTTGCACATCGGCCGTGGTCACGGCGGCGATACGGTCGCGCCCCACGAACAGCAGGCGCCAGTCCCCCTGGGCGATGACATCGGTCAAGCTGAGCGCCACGCCGCCGGGGTTGTCCATCAACTGGTCGTAGTTCTTCAGCATGCGGGTCTTCGCGCGGTCAACCTCCTCATCCGTGATGGGATGGTCGTGCACGCCCTCGACCACGTCGGTCATGACCGACAGCACCTTGGCTGCGTCGCCCCCCTTGGGCACCTCCGCCAGGGCCATGGCCAGGCCGGGATCCACGCGCTTCTCCGCCGAGGCCGACACGCCCGTGGCCAGCTTCTGCTCCACCAGCGCCTTGTGCAGGCGTCCCGATGGCGTGCTGCCCAGGATGAAGGACAGGATGGACAGCGCGGCGCTGTCGGGATGGGTGGCGGCCGGTATGTGGTAGGCCAACCCCTCGTAACCCGTGTCACCCACACGCCGCAGGGTGACGGACCGCTCGCCGTCCTGCGCCGGTTCCACCGTGTATTCCGGCGGCAGCGCCGCCGCGGGATTCTTAAGCCCGCCGAACGCCGCCTGCACGCTGGCCAGCGCCTTGGCCGGGTCGAACTTGCCGGCGATGACGAGGGTCGCGTTATCCGGCCGGTAGTAACGGTGGTAGAAGGCCTGCAGGTGGCCGATGTCCACGTTCTCCACATCGGACCGCGCGCCAATGGTGGAATGGCCGTAATGGTGCCAGAGGTAGGCGGTGGAGTGCATGCGCTCCATCAGGATGCCGACGGGGTTGTTCTCCCGCATCTCCATCTCATTGCGCACCACGGTCATCTCGCTGTCGAGATCCTTGCGGGCGATGAAGGAATTGACCATGCGGTCCGCCTCGAGACCCAAAGCCCAGTCCAGGTAATCCTGGCGGGCGTCGAAGGTCTCGTAATAATTCGTGCGGTCCTCCGCCGTGGTGGCGTTGTTCTGGAAGCCCCGCTTCTGCGTCTCCTGCGGAATGGACTGGTGGCTGGGCGTGCCCTTGAACATCATGTGTTCCAGCAAGTGGGCCATGCCCGTCTCGCCATAGCTTTCCATGCGCGAGCCGACGCGGTAGACGACATTGACGGTAATGGTGGACTTGGCCTCGCTGGGGAACAGCAGCACGCGCAGGCCATTGGCCAGGCGGTATTCGGTGATGCCTTCGACGCTGGCCATCTGTCTGGGCGCGGCCTGCGCCGGCGCCCTGCCCGTTTTCGCGGGGGCGGCGGCCTTCGGCTGGTCCGCGGCGACGGCCATGGCGGGGATAAGGGCGGGCGCCATCAGCGCGGACAGGGCACAGCTGGTGGCCAGGGCTGCCGCCAGGAAGGTCTTACCAGAAGTCAACGTCGTCCCTTTCTTTGACACACGATACCGCCGCGCCGCCGGCAGGGCGCGCCCTTGCCCGCAGGGGGGTGGCCCGTTCGCAGTGTGCACGAGGCGTCATCGTCTGGGCAGGGAATTAAATGGCGCACCCCGGCCCTCGGGGCATTGCTCGCGACAGGGGCCGCCAGGCGGCGGCCTATCGTCGCATGATCGCTAGGTCGACCGGCTTCCCCCAATCAGGCCGCGGCGCCCAATGGCCCCCACCCAATGGCCCCCGATGGTGCTATTCAGGAAGCTGGGCTATCATAAAGGCCTGATTTCGCCCACAGTACCGGGTAACGCGGCCGCGGCCATGCACCGAGGCCGGACCATGACGACGAACTGGCATCCCTTTGATCGAGACCCTGGTCGCCTGCCCCGAATGCGACGCCCTGCACGAACGGCACCCCTTGCCACCGGGCGCCAAGGCCCGGTGCGTGCGCTGCCAGGCCGTGCTGTACCGCCGCTCCTACCTGGAGGCGGAGCACCAACTGGCCTTGGTCACGGCCGCCATCGTGGTCTATCTGATCGCCAACTGTTTCCCCATCGTGGACCTGGAAATCCAGGGCCGCAGCAACAGCGCCACGCTGATCGGCAGCGTGCTGTCCCTGTGGCGGGAGGGGCGGGAGATCGTGGCCGTGCTGGTCTTCGCCACCACGCAATTGTTCCCCTTGGTCGATCTGGGGGCGCTGTTGGCCCTGCTGCTGATGATCCGCCGGGGGCGTCCGACGCCCGCCTTCGCCCCCACCTTGCGCTTTCTCCAGGCCCTGCGTCCCTGGGGCATGATCGAGGTGTTCATGCTGGGCATCGTCGTGTCGCTGGTGAAGCTGTCCAACATGTCGACGGTCGTGCCCGGCATCGCGCTGTGGGCCTTCGGCCTGCTGACCATCCTGCTGGCCGTCATCCTGTCCCTGGATCTGCGCAGCCTGTGGCAAGCGGGCCGTGGGGTGATTGTCAGGCCGGACGGCCCGCCTGCCCCCGGCCGTCGGGCCGCGCATCCATGAACGCGAAGCGACACGGCCGGCCCCCCGGACCAGAGCCCGCCGTGACCACGGCGGCGCAGGCCGGCCTGGTTTCCTGCCCCCACTGCCATCTGGTGTGCCGCGAGACCAGCCCCCATGGGACCCGGAGAACAGGGCATCTGCGGTGCCCCCGGTGCGCCGGACGCCTGCATCGGCGCAAGACGGACAGCCTGTCGCGCACCTGGGCGCTGCTGATCGCCGCCGCCATCCTCTACATCCCCGCCAATGTCTTTCCGGTGATGCAGACATCGACCCTGCTGGGCACCCAGAACGACACCATCCTGTCGGGCATCCTCTATTTCTGGACCAGCGGCTCGCCTGAGCTGGCCGTGCTGATCTTCACCGTCAGCATCCTGGTGCCGTTGTTGAAACTGGCGACGCTGAGCACGCTGGCCGTCTCCATCCACCGGGGCGCCCGGCGACGCGCCGACCAGCGTGCCCGCCTTTACCGCATCATCGAGTTCGTGGGCCGCTGGTCCATGCTGGACGTGTTCGTCGTGGCCCTGATGGTGGGCCTGGTCCATTTCCAGGGCCTGGCCGTCATCCAGGCCGGGCCGGGAGCGGCCGCCTTCGGCGGCGTGGTGGTGTTGACCATGCTGGCCGCCCACAGCTTCGACCCCCGCATGATCTGGGATCGCGCCCGCCGCGCGCCAGCGAACCGTCAAGAACCAACCCGCCTAGCCTCCGGAATCCGCCATGGCCGACACCCCGCCCCATAACGACAGGCCCGATGCGCCGGCAGCCCGCGGAGCCGCGCCCGGGGCGCCCCCGGACAGGACCATCCATGACCGGGATCTGCCGGAACCCATAGTGGACGCGGGCCGTCGATGGATCCCGTCATTGGTCTGGCTGGTCCCAGCCATCGCCGCCCTCATCGGCCTGACCCTGGTCGTCAAGACGGTATGGATGAAGGGGCCGAGCATCACCATCAGCTTCCTGACCGCCGACGGCATCGAGCCCGGCAAGACCAAGGTCAAGTTCAAGGACGTGGACATTGGCGAGGTCAAGGGCGTCACCCTCACCGACGACCATGCCCGCGTGCTGGTGACGGTGGAGTTGACCAAGGATGCCAAGGGCTTCGCCGTGGACGACAGCCGTTTCTGGGTGGTGCGCCCCCGCTTCGCCGAAACCGGCGTCTCCGGCCTGAACACCCTGCTGTCGGGGTCCTACATCGGCGTCGACGCCGGCAGGTCGAACAATCCGCGCAAGGAATTCACCGGGCTGGAGGACCCGCCCGTGGTGGCCTCCGACGTGCCGGGCCAACGCTATGTGCTGCACACCGACGACATCGGCTCGCTGGCGGCCGGGTCGCCAGTCTATTACAAGCGCATCCCCGTCGGCCATGTGGAGCGCTACACCCTGGATGAGGATGGCCGCAACATCACGCTGCACATCTTCATCAAGTCGCCCTACGACCATTTCGTCACCAAGGACAGCAAGTTCTGGCATGCCAGCGGCGTGGACGTCCGCATCGACGGCTCGGGCCTGAAAATCGACACCCAGGCGCTGGCCACCATCCTGATGGGTGGCGTCGCCTTCGAGGACCCGGCCGGCACCTCGCTCACCCCCGCCCCGGCGGGCGATCATTTCTGGCTGGCCGCCAACCATGCCGACGCCCTGAAGGCGCCGGACGGGCCCAGCGTGCCAGTGGTGCTGCACTTCAACCAGTCCATCCGCGGCCTGACCGTGGGGGCGCCGGTGGACTTCCGTGGGGTGGAACTCGGCAACGTGACCGCCACCGGCATAGACTACGACCCACAAACGCATGATTTCACCGGCCGCGTCCTGGTGACCCTCTTCCCCGACAGGCTGGCCTCCTTCGAAAAGACGCTGCCGTGGAACGGTGACCGGCATCTTCGCACCGCCCGCATCCGCGACCTGGTGAACCGGGGCCTGCGCGCCCAGTTGCGCACCGGCAGCATCCTGACCGGGCAGTTGTACGTCGCCCTCGACTTCATGCCCAGGGCGGCGCCGGTGGCGTTCAATCCCGACGCCGATCCCCTGGAACTACCAACCGTGCCGGGCGACCTGGAGGAGCTGTACCAGAAGGTGCAGGAGATCGTGGCCAAGCTGGACAGGATCCCCTTCGACGCCATCGGCGAGAACGCGCGCAAGGCGTTGGCCAGCGTGGACAGCGCCACGCGGCATATCGACGACCTGGTGCGGCATGCCGACCACGACGTGCTGCCGGAAATCCGCGACAGCCTGCAACAGATGCAGCAGACCCTGGCCGCGACCCAGGCCAGCGTCGCCCCCGACGCCCCGCTGCAACAGGACACCCGCCAGGCGCTGAAGGGCGTCATGGACGCCACCCGCTCGCTGAAAGCGCTGAGCGACAGCCTGGAACGCCACCCGGAATCCCTGGTGCGCGGCCGGAAGGACAAGGACGAATGACCGCGACACCGTTCCCCCGCCCCCTCCCTTCCCTGGCGGCCGCCGCCGGCCTGGCCCTCCTGCTGACCGGCTGCGGCGGCTCCACCCCCATCCGCTATCACGCGCTGGCGCCGCAGCCGGGCGAGGCGCCCGTGGCCGGCAGCGCCCGTGTGCTGGTGGAGGTTCTGCCCGTGACGGTGCCGGAGCGGCTGAACCGCACCCAGCTGGTGCTGACCGATGCCGGCGGCCGGCTGGACGTGCGCGATGACGACCGCTGGGCCGCCCCGGTGGCGGATGAGATGCGGCTGGCGCTGGCCAACGCCCTGTGGCAGCGCCTGCGCGCCATCGACGTCTACCAGGCCCCCGTGGCCCCGGCCCCCAATGGCCCGCCGCAGTATCGCCTGGCGTTGCGCGTCGAACGCTTCGACGCCACCCCTGGCGGCACCGCCGTGGTGGACGGCAGCTGGACCATGCGGCGCCTGCCGCAAGGGCCCGCGTCCACCTGCCGTGGTGGCTTCAGCCTGCCCGTGGCCGCCGGCACACCGGACGCCGCGGCCGCCGCCCTGTCCAACGGGGCGGCGCAGTTGGCCGCCGCCGTGGCCGACAGCCTGGGCCGCCTGGACCAGGTGGCGCCGGGCGCCACCCCGTCACCCTGCGCCAGCGGCGGGAGCTGAGAGAATTCGCGTTTCTAACCGATAGCATAGTTCCGCACTTTACCGTTCGTTAATATGCTTAACGGAGTATTAGGCTTCATGGCGCCATCCCTCCGTAAGTCCTCAAGGCCGTTTCGGCTGTGGGTCCTTTAACGGCGATGGCGCCCCGGTTTTTGGGGGCCATCCGCATGGGGGCTCCGGCTAGGGTGAGGAGCTTCGATGGCCATGAAAAACTTGTCCATCCGCCACAAGGTGGTCCTGGCGTTCGGCGCTGTGCTGGGCATCACCCTGATCCTGGGCGTGGTCGCCGTGCTGCAGGCGGCGCGCATGAACGCCTCCGCGATGGACATCCGCGACGACTGGCTACCCTCCACCCGCGCGGTGGGGCAGATCGTCCAGGCGACGGAGCGCTTCCGCTCGCTGGAAGGCTCCTACCTGCTGGTCAAGGAACCGGCCATGCGGGAAGAGGTGGAGAAGCGCTTCGCGGCCACCCTGGCCGACTTTGACAAGTCCTGGACGGGTTACCAGCCGCTGATCGGGGCCGGGGAGGAACGCGCCGCGGCGGACGAGATCCAACGTGTCTGGAAAGCCTATCTCGGCATGCATGAGAAGCTGCTGGCCATCGCCCACGACGGCAAGATGGACGAGGCTGTCGCCTCCTTCCGGGGCGAAATGATCGACACCTTCACCAAGCTGCGCCAAGCGCTGAAGGCCGACGCCGACATCAACATGAAGGGCGCCGACGAGGCCGCCAAGGCCAGCCGCGACAGCTACCAAACCGCCAAGACGGTGGTCATCGGCGCGCTGGTCCTGTCGCTGGCCCTGGGCGGCCTGGCCGGCTTCGCCCTGATCCGCCTGGTGTCCAAGCCGCTGGACGATATGACGGGCGCCATGGGCCGCCTGGCCGATCATGATCTGTCGGTCCAGATCCCCGGCGCCGACCGCCTGGATGAAATCGGACGCATGGCCGCCGCCGTCGCCGTCTTCCGCGACAGCATGATCCGCGCCGACGAGCTGGCCGAGCAGGCCCGGCAGGAGCAGCTGCGCCGCGAGGCCCGCGTGCGCCTGCGGGAGCAGCATATCGAGGAGTTCGACAGGGTTTCCACCGAGCTGGTGAACTTCGTCGCCCACGCCTCGGAGGAACTGGGCCAGACGGCCGGCCGCCTGACCCAGATCGTCGACGGCAATCGCCGCCAGGTGCAGGCCGTGGCCATGGGCGCGGAAGAAGCCTCCACCAACGTGCAGACGGTGGCCGCCGCGACGGAGGAGCTGACCGCCTCCATCGGGGAAATCAGCCGCCAGGCCCTGCAGTCGGCCACCGTGGCCGACGAGGCCGTGCGCCAGGCGGAAGAGACCGACGCCACCGTGAATGGCCTGGCCGAGGGCGCCCAGCGTATCGAAGCGGTGATCAGCCTGATCCGTGAGATCGCCAGCCAGACCAACTTGCTGGCGCTGAACGCCACCATCGAGGCGGCGCGGGCGGGCGAGGCGGGCAAAGGCTTCGCCGTCGTCGCCACCGAGGTGAAGGCGCTGGCCAACCAGACCGCCAAGGCGACCGAGGACATCGGCGCCCAGGTGGCCGCCATCCAGCAGGAGACGACGGACGCGGTGTCCGCCATCCGCCAGATCCAGTCCACCATCCGCGACATCGGCGCCGGCACCTCCGTCATCGCCGCCGCGGTGGAGGAACAGGGTGCCGCCACGCGGGAGATCACCCGCAACGTGAGCGAGGCCTCCAAGGGCACGGTGCTGGTCTCCAACAACATCGGCGCCGTGGCCGAGGCCTCTGAAGAGACCGCCGCGGCCTCCGTCCAGGTGCTGGGCGCATCGCAGAGCCTGGCCAAGGAATTGGCCCGCCTGCAGGAAGCCGTCGCCGACTTCTTCGCCAAGCTGCGCGCCGCGTAGGGCCTCAGCGGCGTCAAACAAAAACGGGCCGGTACTTCGTGAACGGAGTCCCGGCCCGTCGTGTTTTCAGCAGGCGCGAAAGCCCGGCCGTCGATGGCGGCCGTACGCCGGACGCCTTGACCACAGCGTAGGCGGCACCAGGTCGTCACTGGCTTCATGGAGTGGCCCCGAAGCGGCCCTTCCACCCCATCCCGACGCGCGGCACGGTCGGCGAAACATCCTGTCCAAAGCTGGGGGCGACATGGACCGCGTCTTTCATCGATCAACGGCTGTCGTGCTGGCCCTGATCCTGGCGGCCTGTGGATCAGGCGCGGCAAGGGCGGCCGACCAGGATTACCGCCCGCCCTTCCATCCCGACCGGCTGAAAGGCCCGCCGGCGGGCAAGCCCAACGAGGTGCTGGTCCTCGCTTCCCCCATCTTTCCGGCTTCAAGGACACGCTCCGGCCGGAAATGCTGGCCCCCCTCCTGGCGCGTCTCGGTGCATGGCGGCCAACGGCCATCGCCACCGAAAACCTGTCGGGGCTCCAGTGCGACAGCCTGCGCCGATACCCGTCGCGGTACGCCTCGACCGTCGAGGATTACTGTCCCGACCCGACCGCCGCCGGGCAGGCCACCGGATTGGATGTTCCGGCCGCGAACGTGGAAGCCGAGCGCCTGCTGGCGGCTTGGCCGGCCACGCCCGCCCCCGCCGACCGCCGGCATCTGGCGGCGATCTTCCTGGCGGCGGGGGAGCCGGCCTCGGCCCTGGTGCAATGGCTGCGTCTTGCGCCCACCGAGCGGCGGCAGGGGGATGGCCTGACCGCTGATCTTGTCACCTCGCTGGACAAGCTGAAGGACCGGCGCAACGAAACCAACCTTATCGCCGCCCCGCTGGCCGCGCAATTGGGGCTGGAGCGCGTGTGGGGCGTCGACGACCACAGCGCGGACCAGCCCGATCCCGTCGACCGCGACGCCTACGCGGCGGCCGTCACCAAGGCCTGGGACAACCCCGCCACCAAGGCCCGCGTGGCGGAAGACAAACGGCTGGAGGCCGATTTGGCGAAACCTGACGGCCTGTTGACAATGTACCGCGCCTACAACGCGCCGCAGGCGCCGCTGCTGACCTACCAATCCGACTTCGGCGCGGCCCTGCGAGAACCGTCACCGCAAGCCTTCGGCCGGAACTATGTCGGCTATTGGGAAACGCGCAACCTGCGCATGGTCGCGAATATCCGCGACGTGCTGGGCCAGCATCCGGGCACGCGGCTGCTGGCCATCGTCGGCGCCTCACACAAGGGATATTACGAAGCCTATCTGAACCAGATGCATGATGTGCATCTGGTGGATTCAAGCAGAGTACTTCGTTAGGATATTGATTTTCCGGAAAGAAAATGGTGCCCAGGGACGGAATCGAACCGCCGACACGGGGATTTTCAGTCCCCTGCTCTACCAACTGAGCTACCTGGGCATCCAGAGGGGCCTAGCGGACGCTAACCCCCTGATCTCGCGTGGGTTTTCGTAACCCGTTGCCGTGGTGTTGGCGTCCACGGCGCGTCGAGGTGGCTGTATGTAGACAAGTCCGGCGGGCTTGTCCAGCCCGTTGTTTCGTTCTTTTTCAGATTTTTTTCAGAGCGTTGATCTACCTGATGAATCCCAGCCAAGACGGGTGCGGCGGCTCAATCCCGCTCGGCGGCCGGGGCGGTTTCACCGTCCTCGTCCGTCTCCTCGGTCACGGGCACGCGGTAGCTTTCGTTCAACCAGCGGCCCAGATCGACGTCGGCGCAGCGAGGGGAGCAAAAGGGCTTCACCTCGGGCGCCGGAGGCCGGCCGCAGATGGGGCAGGCGGCGCGGGACTTGCGGGGCTTAAGGGGAATCGGTTCATCAGTCATGGCAACATCACCACTCACGTCACGGCATCATCGTCATCCGGCGGCGCGTCCGGCGCCACCAGATCCAGCAGCGAAGGGCCCCGCCGCTGGCGTGTCATCTCCACCAGGCCCAGGCGGGACATGCCATAGACCTGGGTATTGCCGGGATCGTCCGCCACCGCGCCCGTCAGGGCCAGGATCAGGCGTTCACGGTCCGGCGGCCGCGACAGGTTGATGAAGTCCACCACCACGATGCCGCCCACATTGCGCAGACGCAGCTGGCGGGCGATTTCCGGCACCGCCGCCAGGTTGACGGCCAGGGGGTCACCCTTCTCCCCCCGTTCACGTCGATGACGGTCAGCGCCTCGGTCCGCTCGATGACCAGGCTGCCGGCGGCCGCCCCCCGGAGCGGGACGCGCGGGCGCAGCAGCGTGGCGATGGCGCCGTCCAGATCGCCGCCGTCGAACAGCGGCAGGCCGGTGGTCGCGCGCCGCAGGGCCGGCAGCAGGTCGGCGGCGCGGTCGTCGCACCAGCGGCGCAGCTCGGCATAGAGGTCCTGACCGACGGCGGCGCGATCATCCACCAGGATGGCGTCCACCGGCTGGCCCGTCTGTTCCATCAGGGCGCGGATGCCGGCATGCGGTGCGGCCAGAAGCGTGCCGGGCGGCCCATCGCCGGCGCGCGCCACGCCGCGCCAATCCAGGGCCAAGGCTTCCGCCTCCTGCGCCAGCCATTCGGCGGGCACGCCGGCGGCGGCCGCGCGCACGATCCAGCCGCCGGCCCAGCCCTGGCCGCCGGCCGGCACGGCATCGCGCACCACGGTGGTGAGGCGCGCCCGTTCGGCCGCGGCGCTGGCGCCCTGGCCCAGACGCTTGGACACCTGGATGCCGGCGGCCAGCGGCGTATGCACCAGGAAGCGGCCGGGCAGCGCCACATCCATGGACAGGAGCGCGCCCTTGGCGCCCACGGGGTCGGCCTTCACCTGGACGATGACGCTCCGGCCGGCGCGCAAGGCGGCGCCGATGGGGCCCTGGAGCCGGGCGGCCGGGCGTTCCTTCGGCCCGCCCTTGCCGCCGCCCCCCTGGGGCAGGCGCACGTCCGCGGCGGGCAATAGGCCGTCGCGGCCGGTGCCGATGTCGACGAAGGCGGCGTTCATGCCGGCGACGATGCGGGTGATGCGGCCGCGCACCACGGCGCCGGCCAGGGTGGGCCGTTCCACGCGGTCGATGTAGAGATCCGACAGCACGCCGTCGGTCAGCACGGCCGCCCGGCGCAAAGGCGTGCCTTGCGCCGGGGACGTCACGTCGATGTGAAGTTCGCGGGCCATGCGGGCCGGCCCGTCAGGCGGCCGATAGCGGATCGATGCCGGCCGCGCGCAGCAGGGCCGCCGTCTCGAACAGCGAGAGGCCCACGACATTGCTGTGGGACCCGACCAGCCCGCGCGCGAACAGGGCCGCGCGCCCTTGGATGGCATAGCCGCCGGCCTTGCCCACGCCCTCGCCGCAGGCGATATAGGCGTCGATCTCGGCGCGGCCCAGTTTCTTGAACAGCACGGCGGTCTGCACCAGGCGGGTGCGGGCCCTGCCGGTGGCGTCGATGACGCACAGGCCGCCGTAGACGCGGTGGCGGCGGCCGGACAGCAGGTCCAGGCAGCGGCGCACGTCATCGGCGCTTTCCGCCTTGGGCAGGATGCGGCGGCCGCAGCCCACCACCGTGTCGGCGGCCAGCACGACGGCGCCCGCGCTGCGGGCGGCCACCACCGCCGCCTTGGCCTTGGCCAGGCGCAGGGCGTGATGGGCCGGCAGTTCATCCACCAGCGGGCTTTCGTCGATGTCGGCCGGATCGATGCCGGCCGGCGTCACCCCGATCTGGGCCAACAGTTCCCGGCGGCGCGGGGAACTGGACGCCAGCACCAGCGGCGGGAGCTGTCGTGGCGTCTGCCCCGTCCCGTCCGCTTGCACACGCACCATGGGCGACCGTCCGCTTACTTGAAGCGGAAGGTGATGCGGCCCTTGGTCAGGTCGTAGGGCGTCATTTCGACGTTGACCCGGTCTCCCGCCAGCACGCGGATGCGGTTCTTGCGCATCTTGCCGGAGGTGTGGGCCAGCACTTCGTGTTCGTTATCGAGCTTGACGCGGAACATCGCGTTCGGCAGCAGTTCGGTCACCGTGCCGGAAAACTCGATCAAATCCTCCTTCGACATAACTTCCTTTCAGGAAAAAACGAGTGGACTGCGGGATACGCGCAATTTCGGCGACATAGGTGATGGCCCTGGCGGTCGCGGTCAAGTGTTTTCCAGGCGACCCCAGGGGTGCGCCCGCGTCTTTGCGCGGCACTGTGGCCCGGCCACCCTCATCCGCCTGTCGCCAATCAAGTGGGCCGGGACGGTGGCGGAATGCGGGCGCGGGCCGCGTCGGCGACACTCAAGGCTGGCCGGAAGGCTTCTTCTTGGGCTTGCCGGTGGCGTCGGCCTCCAGCGCCGCCTGCCGGTCCCGCCATAGCCAGGGCGGCTCGACCCGCCCGCCCCACATGCCGGCGCGATGGCTCATGGCCAGGACCTGGGTGTTGTAATAGTCCGGCGTCAGGGCGGTGTAGGCCAGCGCCCACCCGGCCCGGACCATGATGCCGGCGACATCCCGACCCTCCACCGTGCACACCCCCAGGCGCCGCTGCTTGGGCGGGCTTTCCTTCGTGGTGCAGCGGACGATCTTGTCCTGGACGATCGCCTGCAGTTCCTTGGTCGCCTGGGCGAAACAGTCATAGCTAGCGCCGCGCCGGTTCCGGCAAGTCTGGCCGGGATCGGGCGCGTCGATGCCGTAGAGCCTGATCTCCCCCCCATCCACCAGCAGGGTGTCACCTTCCGTCGCCTGGGCATGTCCCTCGATGACATCGCCCCCGCCGCCCACGGGCGGCGGGGCGGCGGCCAGGGCGGCGGCGGACTGGGCAAGGATGGCGATGAGGAGAGGGAGCGTCGGTCTCATGGGTCCCAGTTTAGCACCACCCGCCGCCGGCCTCCGCCCCCATTGCGCGGGTTGCGGCGCGGACCGGCCGCCGCCCATAATCCCGCCCCTTAAAATTTGGCTTAAAATTCGACGGGGCCACGCATGAGAGCCGCGCGTGGACATCCGGGTTTGGACTGTTGCTGAGCGGGGGCCGGATGCACTATTCCCCTCGCCGATCAGCCCCGCAACACTACAGAGATAGGCTTGGCCCCATGACCACCGCCCCCGCCCTCTCCCGTATGGACCTTGTCGCCCTGCTGGATGACATCGCGGCGCTGGCGGTGGAGGCGGGGCACGCCACCCTGCCCTTCTACGAGGGCGACCACGGCGCTACCGCCAAGTCGGACGGCAGCCCCGTCACCCTGGCCGACCACGCCGCCGAGGCCGTCATCCTGCCCGGCCTGGCCCGGCTCACGCCCGCCATCCCGGCCGTGTCGGAAGAGGCGGCGGAGCGGGGCGAGATTCCGGCCGTGGCGGCCCGCCAGCCCTTCTGGCTGGTGGACCCGCTGGACGGCACCAAAGAGTTCATCAAGCGCAACGGCGAGTTCACGGTGAACATCGCCTTGGTGGACAAGGGCCAGCCGGTCCTGGGCGTGGTCTATGCCCCCGCCAGCGGCGAGCTGTTCGCCGGGTCCCTGGCGCCCAAGCCCCTGGCCTGGCGCCAACGCGCGGGCGGGGAGCGCGAGGCCATCGCCTGCCGGCCGCAGCCGCGGGCCGGCGTCACGGTCGTCTCCTCCCGCTCCCACGCCAATGACGAGGCGCTGGCGGCCTATCTCAAGGCCTATTCGGTGGCCGAGACGCTGGCCTGCGGCAGCTCCGTCAAGTTCTGCCGCATCGCCGAGGGCGTGGCCGACCTTTATCCCCGCTTCGGGCCGACCTGTGAATGGGACACGGCCGCCGGCCACGCCGTGCTGCTGGCCGCCGGCGGCGGCATGACCACCCCCGAGGGCGACCCATTCCGCTACGGTAAGACGGGCTTCCGTAACGGTCCTTTCATCGCCCACGGGAAGTAGGGCCGAAGCAAGGGCAAACCCTGCCCTTTTGAGTAAATCTTAGAGCTAATAAATCCTCTGGCGCCCTGCTCGCAGACTACCTACATGTCTTTGATATGCAGGTGATTTGAGACGAGGGAGCCTTCGGCATGCTCTTGGCCAGCCTGTTCCGGTCACTGATCAAGACCGGCCATCTCACGCTTATCGACGCCCATGGCCGCCGCTACGAATTCGGCCGGCGCGACCCTGAAGGCCTTCACGGTGGGATCAGCCCGGGCGGCATCGCCGACGGGGGGCCGGCCAGCTACGGCCCCGTCACGGCGCGCGTGACCGATCCCAGCCTGCACTGGAAGCTGGCCCTGGCCCCGCGCCTGTACGCCGGCGAGGCCTATATGGACGGCACGCTGGTGATGGAGGAGGGCAGCATCTACGATCTGCTGGCCCTGGTCACCCGCAACAGCGGCTGGCAGCATATCGGCTGGTCCGGCCATCTGATGGGCCCCATAGAGACGCTGACCCGGTACGCCCAGCAGTTCAATCCGGCGCAACGGTCCAAAGCGAACGTGGCCCACCATTACGACCTGTCGGGCAAGCTCTATTCCCTGTTCCTGGACAGCGACCGCCAGTATTCCTGCGCCTACTTCCCCACGCCGGAGACCACTCTGGAGGAGGCGCAGAGCCTGAAGAAGCGCCACATCATCGCCAAGCTGCGGCTGGAGCCCGGCATGAAGGTGCTGGACATCGGCTGCGGCTGGGGCGGCATGGCGCTGGAGATCGCCCGCCGGGTGCCGGGCGCCCAGATCCTGGGCATCACCCTGTCGGAAGAACAGTTGGCCGTCGCCCGCCAGCGCGCCGTCGACGAGGGCGTCACCGACCGGGTGAGGTTCGAGCTGGTGGACTACCGCCACCTGAAAGGCCAGGGCTATGGCGGCCATTTCGACCGCATCGTCTCGGTGGGCATGTTCGAGCATGTGGGCCTGCCCCACTACCCCGAATATTTCGCCGCGGTGCGTGACCTGATGACGCCGGAGGGGGTGGCCCTCATCCACTCCATCGGCCGTCTGGACGGACCTGGCGCGACCAATCCCTGGATCCGGAAGTACATCTTCCCCGGCGGCTACGTCCCGGCCCTGTCCGAGGTCATGCCGGCGGTGGAGAAGGCGCGCATCGTCACCACCGACATCGAAATCCTGCGCCTGCATTACGCCGAGACCCTGCGCGCCTGGCGGCATCGCTTCCTGGCGAGGGCCGACGAGGCGGCCGCGCTTTATGATGAGCGGTTCGTGCGCATGTGGGAATTCTATCTGGCGGGGTCGGAGTGCGCCTTCCGCTACCAGGGGCACATGGTTTTCCAGATCCAGCTGTCCAACGCGCTGGCCGCCGTCCCCCTCACCCGGGATTATATCCACAAGGCCGAGGAAGCCATGGCGTCGCGCGCCCACACGCCGGCGATGGTGGCGGAATAACATGAAATCATGGGGATAAGGGCGAGGTTCGGCCGCCTTATCCCGCCGTTATCCCCGTGATTATCCCCCTGTGGACAAAATCCATCCGCATGTTGCACTTGCCGCGCGCGCGGCGGCCGGCTATGCCATGCCTCCCCCGCTGCTACACTGATGCCCATGGACACCAAGTTGACCGATCCGGCCGCCCCCACCGGCGCGTTGCCGTACCGCACGCCGCCCCATAACCTGGAGGCGGAGCAGGCGCTGCTGGGCGCCGCCCTGGTCAACAACAAGGCGCTGGAGAAGGTGGCCGAGTTCCTGCGGCCGGAGCATTTCTTCGACCCCGCCAACGGCCGCGTCTTCGCCGCCATCGCCAAGCTGGTGGAACGGGGGCAGATCGCCAGCCCCCTGACGCTGAAGGCCTATTTCGAGCAGGACGCCGACCTGAAGGAGATCGGCGGCACCGAGTACCTGGCCCGCCTGGCCGCCGGCGTCGTCACCGTCAGCAACGCCGAGGACTACGGCCGCATCATCCATGACGCCTACCTGCGCCGGCAGCTGATCGACGTGGGCGAGGACATGGTCAACGCCGCCTACAAACACGACCTGGACGTGGTTGCCACGGACCAGATCGAGGAGGCGGAGAAGAAGCTGTTCGACCTCGCCTCCACCGGCGACGCCCAGGGCGGCTTCATCCCTTTCGAACGGTCGCTGAAAGCCGCCATCGAGATGGCGGAGGCGGCCTACAAGCGGTCCAGCCACGTCACCGGCGTCACCACGGGGCTGCGCGACCTGGATGGCAAGCTGGGCGGCCTGCATCCCTCGGATCTCATCATCCTGGCCGGCCGCCCCTCCATGGGCAAGACGGCCCTGGCCACCAACATCGCCTTCAACGCCGCCCGCGCGCACATGAAGAGCAGCGGCAAGGAAGGCGCGCCTGTCGGCTTCTTCTCGCTGGAAATGTCGGCGGAACAGCTGGCCACCCGTATCCTGGCCGACGAGGCGGAGGTCAGCGGCGACAAGATCCGCCGTGGCGAGATCCATGGCAGCGACTTCCCCCGCTTCATCGAGGCCAGCAACTATATCTCCAAGGTGCCGTTCTTCGTGGACGACACGCCGGCCCTGTCCATCACCGCCGTGCGCACCCGCGCCCGCCGCCTGAAGCGCACCCACGGCCTGGGCATGATCGTGGTCGACTATCTGCAGCTGCTGCGCGGCGGCGGGATCAACAAGACCGACAACCGTGTGCAGGAAATCTCCGAGATCACGCGCGGCCTGAAGGCCATCGCGAAGGAGCTGGATCTGCCGGTGATCGCCTTGTCGCAGCTGTCGCGCCAGGTGGAGAACCGCGAGGACAAGCGCCCCCAGCTGTCGGACCTGCGCGAGTCGGGCTCGATCGAGCAGGACGCCGACGTGGTCATGTTTGTCTACCGCGAGCAGTACTATCTGGAGCGCGCCGAGCCGTCGCGCCGCCCGGAGGAGGCGGAGGACAAGTTCAACGACCGTTACCAGCGCTGGCAGCAGCGCCTGGAAGAGGTGCATGACACGGCCGAGGCCATCATCGCCAAGCAGCGTCACGGCCCCGTCGGCACCGTGCGCCTGCACTTCCATGGCGAATTCACCCGCTTCTCCGACCTCGACACCCACCATGCCCTGGCCGGGGCGGGCGACGATTACTGAGGCCCCGGGGGTGCCGTCCGTGGATTTTCCCAGCCAGGTGCCGGCAGGCGCCGGCGCCGTCTTGGCCATCGACCTGAGCGCCATCGCCGGCAATTGGCGCACCTTGCGCGACCATGCCCAGCGGGCCGGCCGCGCCGTGGAATGCGCCGGCGTGGTCAAGGCCGACGGCTATGGCCTGGGCGCCGTGCCCGTGGCGACGGCCCTGGCCGGGGCCGGCTGCCGCAGCTTTTTCGTCGCCGACCTGGAAGAGGCGGCCACCCTGCGCGCGGCGTTGCCGGACGCGCGCATCCTGGTCCTGCACGGGCCCGCGGCGGGCACGGAGCGGGAAATGGCGGCCTTGGGCCTCACGCCCGTCCTGAACAGCCTGGACGACATCGCCCGCTGGCGGGCCACGGCGGTGGAGCTTGGCCGCGCCCTGCCCGCCTTCATCCACATCGACACGGGCATGAACCGCCTGGGCCTGGACGATCAAGACGCGCGGCGCCTGGCCGAGGAGCCGGCCCTGCTGGATGGCCTGACGCTTTCGGGCTGGATGAGCCACCTGGCCAGCGCCGACGTCGCCGGCGACGGCTTGGCCGCCGAGCAGGACGCCCGCTTTCGCGCCCATTTGGCCCGACTGCCCCGGGCGCCGGGCAGCCTGGCCGCCTCCTCCGGCATCTTCCGCGAGCAGGCTCTGCTGCATGACCTGGTGCGGCCCGGGGCGGCGCTGTACGGCGTGAACCCGACTCCGGAGGCCCCCAACCCCATGGCGCCGGCGCTGCGCCTGCTGGGCCGCATCCTGCAGGTGCGGGACGTGCCGGCCGGGGCCACGGTGGGTTATGGCGCGACATATCGCACCACGGCGCTGGCGCGCCTGGCCACCATCGCCGTGGGCTACGCCGACGGCTACTGCCGGGCACTGGGGTCCTCCGGCCATGTCACCATCGCCGGCGTGCGCGCCCCCGTGGTGGGCCGTATATCCATGGATCTGCTGAGCGTGGATGCGACGCGAGTCCCTCCGGACGCCCTGGTTCCCGGCGCCTTCGCCGAGCTGATCGGGCCGGATCGGCCGCTGGACGACGTGGCCGCGGATGCCGGCACCATCGGCTATGAGATCCTAACAGGGCTTGGCCGGAGGTTTTGCCGCGTGTATCAGGGGGCGTGACCTTTCGCGCTGCACCCGCGAGGGGCGTTTGGCGGTTGTCGATGTTGGTCCCTTGCCTGCCGGGCGTCCGGCACGGCCTCGTACAATGACTTGAGGAGCGGAGCGGATGGGGTTCTTGAGCGGGATCGGCCGGGCCACCCTGGTGTTCCTGGCCGCCACCGGGCGGTTGGCCCTATTCACGGCGCGCGGCCTGTCGCACTGCGTCCGTCCCCCCTTTATCCCCGGCTGCTGGTCCAGCAGATGCGGGAGATCGGCTACAACAGCCTGCCGGTGGTGGGCCTGACCGCCCTGTTCACCGGCATGGTGCTGGCGTTGCAGAGCTACACCGGCTTCGCCCGCTTCAACGCCTCCAGCGCCATCGCCACCGTGGTGGTGCTGTCCATCACCCGCGAGCTGGGCCCCGTCATGGCCGGGCTGATGGTGGCGGGCCGAGTGGGCGCCGCCATGGCGGCCGAAATCGGCACCATGCGGGTGACGGAACAGGTCGATGCGCTGACCACCCTGTCCACCAACCCGTTCAAGTACTTGGTGGCGCCCCGCATCCTAGCCGGCACCCTGATGCTGCCCTGCCTGGTGCTGGTGGCCGACATCATCGGTGTCTTCGGCGGCTACGTCGTCAGCATCTACCGCCTGGGCTTCAACCCCTCGGCCTACCTCACCAGCACGGCGCAGTACCTGGAGACCATCGACGTGGTCTCCGGCCTGGTGAAAGCGGCGGCCTTCGGCTTCATCATCGCGCTGATGGGCTGCTACAACGGCTACCATTCCAAGGGTGGCGCCCAGGGCGTGGGCGCGGCCACCACGTACGCGGTCGTCTCCGCCTCCATCATGATCCTGATGATCAACTATCTGCTGACGGGGCTGTTCTTCTCATGAGCACGGTATCCCCCCACTCCGGCACCCCCAAGATTGAACTCGTCGGCGTCAAGAAGGCCTTCGGCCCGAAGAAGGTGCTGGACGGCGTGGACCTCAGCGTCGCCAAGGGCAAGTCCTTCGTCATCATCGGCGGCTCGGGCACCGGCAAGTCGGTGATGCTGAAGTCCATCCTGGGCCTGCTGCGTCCCGACGCCGGCACCATCAGGGTGGATGGGGAGGAGACGACCCATATCGGCGGCCGCGCCCGCGACCGGGTGATGACCAAGTTCGGCATGCTGTTCCAGGGCGGCGCGCTGTTCGACAGCCTGCCCGTCTGGCAGAACGTGGCCTTCGGCCTGATCCAGGGCCGGGGCATGAAGCGAAGCCAGGCCCGCGAGATCGCCATCGAGAAGCTGGCCGCGGTGGGCTTGGGCTCCGATGTCGCCAACCTGTCCCCGGCGGAGCTGTCGGGTGGCATGCAGAAGCGCGTGGGCCTGGCCCGCGCCATCGCCACCACCCCCGAAATCATCTTCTTCGATGAGCCGACAACGGGCCTGGATCCCATCATGGCCGACGTCATCAACGACCTGATCGTGAAGTGCGTGCGCGACCTGGGCGCCACCGCCCTGACCATCACCCACGACATGGCCAGCGCCCGCAAGATCTCCGACCGCATCGGCATGCTGTACCAGGGCAAGCTGATCTGGCAGGGCCCCACCAGCGCCATCGACGACAGCGGCAACGCTTACGTCGACCAGTTCATCCATGGCCGGGCCGTGGGTCCGATCCAGATGCAGGTGAAGCTGGGGTAGTTTTGCTTTGCCCTCAGACGGCGGGCGACTTCATTGCCGCCTCAAAATGGGACGCGACCGCGTCCGCCGGACCTTTTCGGGGAGCGTCAGCGGACTGAAAAGGGAGGAAGCCAGGGCGCGGATGCGCCCGCCCGGCGATTGAGGGAATACGCGCTAAGCCGCGACCCTTCCCCAGCCGGCCGTGGCCATTTCCGCCGGCAGGTCGATCTTCCGCCCCGCTGCCCAGGCATAGGCGGTGGCCATGTCGCTGAAGGCGCGCAGCTCATGTCCGGTGATGAACAGGCGGGCCAGGTTCAGCAGGAAGCGCAGGCCGGCGTTATGGCTGACCACCGCCGCGCGGCCGCCGGCACGGCCGCGCATGGCCTCGCCCATTATGGCTCCCATGCGGCGGATGGCGTCTGGCGATACGTTGCCGACATGCAGCCGCAGGTCCGTCACGCTGTTCCACGTGGCGACATCCATATTCCAGGCCAAGATTTCCTCAATGTAATCGGCGATGGTTTCCCCGCCGACATCGTCCATGATCAGAACACAGATGACCCTGGATGAAGGAATCAATTTATGCTGTATTTTATACATTTCCGCACTGCCACCGGAAACGAGGACGGCGGAAGGGGTAACACAGCTGAAACTTTACCGGCATGATCATTTTACCGGTCACAATTTCAAAAACGTAACCGACTTAGCTACATAGGTAGCAGGAAGGCGGCGCCAATATTGGATGCCGCCCCACACCGACCCTTCCTGGAGTCACTTGTTCAGTCGACATCACCAGCCTCATCCGGGGCAATGGGTCGAAAGTCCGCACGGTTGTACCGATGCCCACGCTTCACCGTGTAGACGACGCTGCGCAGGTTGGCGATATCCTGGGTCGGATCCTTGGCGACGAACACCAGGTTGGCCAGCTTGCCCGCCGCCACCGTGCCCATGCGGGACTCCAGGTTCAGGGCGCGGGCACCTATCTGCGTGCCGGACTGGATGGCGGCCAGGGGCGTGAAGCCGGCCTGGCGGACCAGCAGCTCCAGTTCCTCATACAGGGCGGGATAGGCATCGCCGGCGGGCGTCTCGCCATCCGTGCCGGCGGAAACGGCCACGCCTGCGGCATGGGCCTGGGCGGTGATGCGGGCCGCCAACTCGCCGGGGCAGTAGGATCCGGGCGGGTTCGGCTTGCCGGCCCAGCGCTTGTCGCCCTCGGCATAGACGCGCACGGTGGCGTCCAGCACCTGGCCGTGGCGCTTCATGCCGTCAAACAGCCCAGCCAGAACGGGGTCGGGGTTGCCGATACGGGCCGAGTCCACCGGCGCGCGGTCATGGTACCGCGTCGGCTTCACCGGCAAGGCCTGGTAGGCCAGTATGCAGGCGTGGGACAGCACATCCACGCCCGCCTCGATCTCCTCCGCCGGGGTGGCGGGAAAGACCATGGCGTGGGCCCAGACGCGGAAGCCCTGGGCGTGCGCCTCGCGCGTGATGCCGGCCACCAGGTCGGCCGGCAGGTTGGCGTAAATCTTGATGGCACTGGCGCCGGTGCCGCGCGCCAAGGCCACCGCCACCCTCAGGTCGGTGGCGGGCGTGATGGCCTGCATCCACGGCACCTCACCCGGCGTCTCGCCCTTGGCCGATGCCGCCGTGCGCGGGTCCTTGAAGAAGCTGGGGCCAGCCATCAGGGCCGTGTAGTAGATGTCCGGCGCCGGGATTTCGCCCAGCAAGGCCGATCGCGACAGGTCGGCCAGCGCGCGGGTGTCGCCCGCCATGTCGCGCTCCGCTGTGACGCCGCCGTAGACCGCCCGGCGCAGCAGCGCCTCCTCAGCCTTGCGGTTGGGCACGGTGGCGAGATGCACATGGGTGTCGATCAGGCCGGGCAGGACGTAGAGGCCGCTGGCGTCCACCACCGTGGCGCCCCGGGCCAGCTCGGCCGGCACTTGACCCATGGGCGCCACCAGGGCGATGTCCTGGCCCTTGGTCACGACCGCCATGCCGGCATGCGGCGGCGCCCCCGTGCCGTCGATCAGGGTGGCGCCGCGATAGATCACCACCGCCTCGGGCGCCGACCGCGTCTCCTGCGCCGCCGCCATGGGCGGAACCAGTACGGACGAGACCAGCAGGGCGGAGCGGAGAAGCGTGGCGACGGGCTTCAAAGCGGTACATCCAGACAGGGAACGGGCGCTGGCGACTGTGGGCGCGGCGGTGCCCGCTGTCAATTCGCGGGGGCGGCCGTTCGTGGCGGGGCGATAGGGGCCCCAAGACCATTCTGTCGTGCGTTCCACACGCCCCTACCCCCTAAATCTAGTGGCTGTATAACCGGCGCCGAGGTGGCGGCCCGAGCCTCCGAACTGTTATGATGGCGCCTGCAATACACCCGTCAGGAACCCCGTCCCTTGGCCCGAAACACCAACCGCTACGTCTGTCAGAGCTGCGGCACATCCCACCCCAAGTGGAGCGGCCGGTGCGAGGGCTGCGGCGCCTGGAACACCCTGGTGGAGGAGGCTGCCCCCGAGGCGGCGCCCAAGGGTCTTGGCAACAAGATGCAGGGCCGCCGGCTGGAATTCGTGGAGCTGTCGGGCGTCTCGGAGCAGGCGCCGCGCCGCCTGACCCATATCCAGGAATTCGACCGGGTGTGCGGCGGCGGCCTGGTGCACGGTTCGGCCCTGTTGGTGGGCGGCGATCCCGGCATCGGCAAGTCCACCCTGCTGCTGCAGGTCATCTGCCGCCTGGCCCAGGGCACGTCCTGCGCCTATATCTCGGGCGAGGAGGCGGTGGACCAGGTGCGCATGCGCGCCTTGCGGCTGGGCCTGGCGGCGGCACCGGTGAACCTGGCGGCCGCCACCAACGTGCGTGACATCGTGGCCTCCCTGGACGCGGCCGACGGCCCGCGCGTGGCGGTCATCGACAGCATCCAGACCATGTATGTGGATACGCTGGACAGCGCGCCCGGCACGGTGGCCCAGGTGCGCGCCTCGGCCTCGGAACTGATCCGCGTGGCCAAGCGCCGGGGCATCACCCTGCTGATCGTGGGCCACGTCACCAAGGACGGCCAGATCGCCGGCCCCCGCGTGCTGGAGCACATGGTGGACACGGTGCTGTATTTCGAAGGGGAGCGGGGGCACCAGTTCCGCATCCTGCGCGCGGTGAAGAACCGCTTCGGCGCCACGGACGAGATCGGCGTGTTCGAGATGGCGGAGGACGGCTTGCGCGAGGTCGCCAACCCGTCGGAGATTTTCCTGGCGGAACGGCGCGGCGACGTGACCGGCACCGCCGTCTTCGCCGGGATGGAGGGCACCCGCCCCGTGCTGATGGAGGTGCAGGCCCTGGTCGCTCCCTCACCCCTGGGCACGCCCCGCCGCGCGGTGGTCGGCTGGGACACGGCGCGCCTGGCCATGGTGATGGCGGTGCTGGAGGCGCGCTGCGGCCTCGCCATCGGCGCCAATGATGTGTATCTGAACGTCGCCGGCGGCCTGAAGGTCACGGAACCGGCGGCGGATCTGGCGGTGGCCGCGGCCCTGGTCTCCTCCTTGACGGGGGAGCCGGTGCCGGCCGACGCGGTGGTTTATGGAGAGATCGGGTTGTCGGGGGAGATCAGGGCGGTGAGCCAGAGCGAGACGCGGCTGAAGGAGGCGGCGAAGCTGGGCTTCGGCACGGCGCTGGTGCCCACCCGGCGTAAGGGGTCGGGCGGCGATGCCGGCATGCGCCGCATCGAGCTGCACCACCTGTCGGACCTGCTGCCCCTGTTCCAGGCCGCTCCCGCACAGAAAAGCGCACCGCCCAAGAATACACCCAAGGCCGTATCCGGCAGCGGGCGGGGCTGAGGCATCATGGATATCAATGGTCTGAACCCCCTGGACATCGCCGTCGTCATCATCGTCGTGCTCTCGGCCCTGCTGGCCTTCGCCCGCGGCTTCGTGCGCGAGGTGCTGTCGATCGGCGCCTGGGTCGGGGCCGCCCTGGTCACGCTGTACGCCTTCCCCCTGGTCAAACCCTTCGTGCGCGCCCATATCGAGCGGCAGATGATTGCCGACGGCGTCGCCATCATCACCCTGTTCGTGGCCGCCTTGCTGGTGTTGCAGATGATCTGCCATACGCTGGCGGGCCGGGTCAGCGACAGCGCCCTGTCGGCCATCGACCGGTCGCTGGGCTTCGGCTTCGGGGTGGTGCGCGGCGCCGTGCTGGTCAGCCTGGGCTACATGCTGATGGGCTACATCTGGCCGGACAACAAGCCCGACTGGCTGCGTGACGCGCGCACCCGGCCGGCGCTGGAGGCCGGGGCGGACATGCTGCGCACCCTGGCGCCATCCGACCTGCGCCACGAGGGTGAAGGACGAATTGACGCCGCCCGGATGGAAGCCGAGCGGGCCCTGGCCGCCAAGCAGGACTTGGAACGGCTTCAAACCCCGGCGATCACCCCTGCGGTGAACGCGGGTGCCAAGCCGGGTGAACAGGGCTATAACGACCGCGAACGCACGGGGCTTGATCAGTTGATCGAGAATTCCGTCGATAAGAGGAAGCCGGAGTAAGGGTTCCTCGCAACGGACCGCAACGTACCAACCTCGCGCGAAAGGCGCCCGGTGACCGCTCATGCTGACCACGAACCCCTTCGACGACGACAAGTTGCGCGAGGAATGCGGCGTCTTTGGTATCCTGGGCGCCACGGACGCGGCCGCCCTGGTGGCCCTGGGCCTGCACGCCCTGCAGCATCGCGGCCAGGAGTTGGCCGGCATCGTCGCCTTTGACGGGGAGCATTTCGCCGTCCATCGCGCCCTTGGCCAGGTCGGCGACAACTTCAGTTCCGAAGCGGTCATGCGCCCCCTGAAAGGCAACGCCGCCATCGGCCATGTCCGCTACGCCACCACCGGCGACACCGCCCTGCGCAACGTGCAGCCGCTGTTCGCCGATTTCGAATTCGGTGGCTTCGGCCTGGCGCACAACGGCAACCTGACCAATGCCATGGCGCTGCGCCGTCAACTGGTGCGCCGTGGTTGCCTGTTCCAGTCCACCACGGACACCGAGGTCATCGTCCACCTGATGGCGACCGCGCGCGGCGGCAGCGTCATCGACCGCATGGTCGAGGCCTTGCGCCAGGTGGAGGGCGCCTATTCCCTGGTGGCCATGGCCAAGGACCAGATCATCGGCGTGCGCGACCCGCGCGGCGTGCGGCCGCTGGTGCTGGGCATGTTGGGCGACGCGCCCGTGCTGGCCTCGGAAACCTGCGCCCTGGACATCATCGGCGCCGAGTTCGTGCGTGATATCGAGCCGGGTGAGATGGTGGTGCTGACCGCCGCCGGCGTGCAGAGCCTGCGGCCTTTCCAGCCGGAAAAGAGCCGCTTCTGCATTTTCGAATACATCTACTTCGCCCGCCCCGACAGCCTGGTCGAAGGGTCCAGCGTCTACAAGGTGCGCAAGGCCATCGGCGCGCATCTGGCCCAGGAAAGCCATGTGGACGCCGACGTGATCATCCCGGTGCCGGACAGCGGCGTGCCGGCCGCCATTGGTTACGCCGAGGAAAGCGGTGTGCCGTTCGAACTGGGCATCATCCGCAACCACTATGTCGGCCGCACCTTCATCCAGCCGACCGACAAGATCCGCCACCTGGGCGTGAAGCTGAAGCACAACGCCAACCGGCACTACATCCAGGGCAAGCGCGTCATCCTGGTGGATGACAGCATCGTGCGCGGCACCACCTCGGTGAAGATCGTGGAGATGATGCGGGCTGCCGGCGCCAAGGAGGTGCACATGCGCATCTCCAGCCCGCCCACCCGGCATTCCTGCTTCTACGGCATCGACACGCCGGAGAAGGAGAAGTTGCTGGCCCACAAGCTGTCGGTCGAGGAGATGAACCGCTATATCGGGTCCGACAGCCTGGCCTTCATTTCCAACGATGGTCTGTACAAGGCGCTGGGCCATGCCGGCCGCGACGCGGGCGATCCGCAATATTGCGACGCCTGCTTCACCGGCGACTATCCCATCCCACTGACCGACTACGAGGGCACGCCGGGCGGCGAGGTCGCTTTCCTGGCGGAGCGCCGGGCCTGAGCGCTTCGGCGCCCGAGCGGTTGCGCGCACAAACGAATGCCCCCGGAAGTGCCTCTTCCGGGGGCGTTTCGATTCCCCCATCCCCATCCCGCCTCAAGCGGTCTCGTGGATGTTCCACGCCTATCGCCGGGGCTTGAACGGGGTGTCGCCCCCCGCTTTCTCCAAATGCCAGTCCAGGGACCTCATCTCCAGTGGCAAGGCATCCTGCCCGGACGCCCAAGCAAAGCCCTGCCTCATGTCGGAGAAATACCGGAGATCATAGCCCCGCATATAAACACGGGCCAAGTTGACCAAGAATTTCTGGCCAGCGTTGTAGCTTACAACAGCGACCCGACTGCCATCCTCATCCGTGGATCGCTTCAGCGCCCCCGGCTCTTGCTTTTCGTTAAGTAACTTGGACATCCGCTCCAAAGAGGAATGATGGATGTTGCCCATGAATGATCGCAGATCAACCAAACAATTCCAGGTACGGCCAACAACGCCGTCTTCTATGATCTTGCCGATGTGGTCCGCTATTTCATTCCCATCCACGTCCCCACTATAGATAATGCATATTAACCGCAGTTGCGGAAAAAGCCGGTAATCAGCCCTGTGCATTAACCCTATCCTACCGCGATAGGCAAAGGCTCCGGCCTGCTGTGTTGATGCAGATTGGGCGTTGCGATCAGGTCCGGGAGCTTTATTCTATCAGGTCTTAATCAAACTTTTACCTGAACGGATGTACCGCTCAGGGGAGAAGCTGCGCGCACTTGGATGGTGGCTTGGCCCCAGGAGGATTGCCGGCCTGATTTGGGACTTTTTTCAGCACCCTCCGGGTGCGCCCGTCACGACCGCCTGCGTCTTCCCCGGGTGGCGCGCGGCCTGCGCGCCCCTATCCCATCAACCGTCTTAGTCCCCAACAACGACGATGCCTTGGAGCGCCATCCCCATGGTCGCTCCGGACACCGGCGCCCGTATGCGACCCCGTGACATCAGGAGTGGTCAAGGAGTGTTCAGACTGAACGCGAGATTGAACATGGCACGTTTTTTCGTGCCAATGAAGCACAAAATTTCGTGCTGGCGTCGTTCTCTTGCCCCCACTCCCCCCTCCCTCCGCCCGCGCCTTGAAGGGCTGCGCGCGACGCCATGACGGGACTGAAGGATAGGTTGCGCCAGGTCCGCGAACACCTGGGCGAAACCCAGAAGAGCATGTCCGCCCGGTTCACGCTGGGCGTGAACACCTGGCAGGGGTATGAGCGCCTGGGCAAGCTGCCCAAGGGCGAAACCCTGACCCGATTGCTGGAGCTGGACATCTCGGTGGATTGGCTGCTGACAGGCCACGGCACCATGCACCTGACCGGCAATCGGCCGGGGCTGGATCCCCAGCTGCTGAGCCAGATCATCGATGGGGTGCTGGCCCTCTACCTCCGCGACGGGTCGCGCCCCATGCCGACGGAGCAGGGCCAGGTGATCAGCCGCATCTATGACCGGCTGATCGCCATCCCGGACGACCGGGAACGGCGCGGTGCCCTGCGCTACGCGCTGGAACAGGCGCGTGAGGATCTCTCCAGCCCCGGGGATTGAAGAGACGCCCTGAGGGCTGGCCGGCACCTCAGGTGGGTGTCGGCTTCACCGCCACGATAGGCGGCAGTTGGGTGACGCCAAGCCCCAGGGCGCGCAAGGCGGCCTCGTCGCGGGGCTGGCGAGGACCGCCCGTCTGGCGCAGGGCGTTGAGATCGATGCCCGTCGCCTGGCGCACCCGGTCCACCACCGCCGGTGGCGCGTCCGGCCCGGCGCTGAAGTCGAACACCGCCTCCGGCGTCACCAGGCGCTTGGGCGCCGCCGCCAGCCACCAGACACAGGGGCCGGCGCAGGGGCCGTCGATGATGACGGTGATGCCCCGGTCGACGATGGTCTGCGCCAAATCCGCCGCCGCCTGAGGGTCGCCGCCCCCCTGCGACCAGATCACCAGGGTCTGGGCGTCGATCGACGTGATGCGGGCGATGGTGTCCTTCATGACGGTGGTCTTGGCCTCACCATGGGCGCAGACCAGGTTCTGTCCGCCGACCCCCACGCCAGATCCCTTGGCGTTGGGCCGATGGCCATAGCTCCAGCAATTCAGCACCTGCTGGATGATGGGATCGGTCTCGCCCGGGCGCGCGGGGGGCAGGAAGTCGGCCCGGGCCGGCACAGCGCCAGCCGACAGCGCCATCAGGATACCCAAGGCCCAGATACCCAGGCTGGAGACACGTCGGGGGAAAAAAGCCATGGCTGCGGTCCGGGCGGGAATGAAACGGGGCTGACTTTATATGGGGCGGAGCCCCTACTTTCCAACGGAAAGCCCCGGCGCCACCTGTCGCTCAGGCCCCCGCCTCCGCGAGGGCCGGCCCCTGGACGACCACCGTGCCCTTGCGGCCCAGGATCTTGGCCAAGGCGTCCAGGCGGCGCTGCACGGCGTCGCCGTCCAGCATGGCGGCGTCGCGGGGCAACAGCAGCGTCAGGGTATCGGGCGTCAGACGCAGGGCCGTACGCTGCAGCAGCGTGGCGGCGCCACCGGTCAACGTGTGGGCCAGGCGCAGCGCCAGGCCCACGATCACGGCCCGGCTGAGTTGCGCCTCCGACAACAGGGAACGGGTCAGGCCCAGGGGCTGGCCGTCCGTGGTGCCGGCATAGCGCACGAAGGAGGCCAGCGCCAGGAAGGCGCGCTCCGCATGGTCGGCACCGGCGAAAGGCATGCGCAACACCCGCAGATAGGCATGTTCCGCCCGATAGTCGGGATGTTCGGACCAACCCAGGTCGGACAGCAGGCAGGCAGCCGTGCGCAGGCGGGCGGCCGCCTCATCCTCGCCAACGAACAGCGGCGCAGTCCATTGCGTCAGGGTGGCGGCCTCGCCGAACCGGCCCAGCCGCTCCGCCACCTGGGTGCAGCTGTCGATCAGCGGGTCGCGCCGGCGTTCCTCGGCCGACAGCTGGTCGAAAAGGAAGCCTTCACGCAGGCCGTAGGCGGAGAAAACGACATTGGACGGCTGCACGGTGCGCAGCACCCGCTCCATCACCAGGGCCGCCATGGGCAGGGTTTCCAGCCGTCGGCGGGACACGCCGGGCATCTTTTCCAGCGACGCGCGGCTCTGCCGCCCCACCAGGCCGGCGAAGTCGGCCATCACCCGGGCATCGACCACATAGTGATGGATGATGTGCAGCGGGTGGCCCGTCTGCTCCATATGCATCTTGGCGAGCGCGCGCCAACCGCCGCCCACCGGGTGGAACTCGCGCCCCCGGCCATCCAGGGCCCAGGGCAGCTTGGCCAGCTGGGTGTCAATCAGTTTGGCGGCCGATCCCGGCTTGCCCTCCACCGCCTCGATCAGGCGCAGGGGACCCAGCGGCAGGGTGGCCTGGCGGCCGATGACGCCCTTGTCCAGGGTCACCAGTTCCAGGCTGCCGCCGCCCAGGTCGCCCATCAGGCCATCGGCGCCGGGCGTGCCCGACAGCACGCCCATGGCGGACAGCCGCGCCTCCTCCTCCCCCGCCAGCACGGTGACGGGAACGCCGGTCAGCGCCGCGACCTCGGCCACGAACTTGGGCCCGTCCTTGGCGTCGCGCACGGCGGCGGTGGCCAGGATGTCCACCCGGCCCACCTGCATGCCCTCGATCAGCCGGCGGAAGCGGGCCAGGTTGGCCAGGGCCAGCCTCACGCCGTCGGGATGCAGCTTGCCGGTCTTCTCCACCGACCGGCCCAGCCCGCACATGATCTTCTCATTGAAGATGGCGATGGGTGAACGTTCCAGGCGGTCATAAACCACCACCCGCATGGAGTTGGAGCCGATATCGATGACGGCCAACCGGTCGGCGCCGACGTGGCGTTCAGGGGCAGGTCGGTCAAACTTCACGGGCATGGCATCCGGTACGGGCTATAAGGCAGGCGGTTCAGTCGGCGCGCTTGGCGGCCTTGGCCGCCTTCAGCAACAGCTTGGTCGGCCCCTTGGGATCGGTGACCGCGCTGCTGCCCCGCCCCGATAGGCTGGGGTTGGTCATGAAGAACGTGTGGGCGTTGAAGGCGCCCAACGGAGCTTCGACGCGATGATACTCGCCATCGGGGTTCAACTGCCAGCTTTGCGCCTCATCCTTCAGGTTGGCGACCATGATCTGGTCCATCACCTGACGGTGGCAGGACGGCGTCTCGATGGGCACCAGCGTCTCGATGCGGCGGTCCAGGTTGCGCGGCATCCAGTCGGCGGAGGAGATGAAGACCTTGGCGCCAGGGTGCGGCAGGCCCACCCCGTTGCCGAAGCAGACCACGCGCCCATGCTCCAGAAAGCGGCCGACGATGCTCTTCACCCGGATGTTTTCCGACAGGCCCTTCACACCCGGCCGCAGGCAGCAGATGCCGCGGATGACCATGTCGATGCTCACACCCTGCTGCGAAGCCTCGTACAGCTTGTCGATGATGCGGGCGTCGACCAGGGAATTCAGCTTCACCCAGATCTGCGCCGGGCGGCCGGCGCGGGCATGGGCGATCTCCGCGTCGATCAGGCTGACCAGCCGGTCGCGCAGGCCGACCGGGGCGATGGCGATCTTCTCCAGCGCCTTGGGCGTGGCGTAGCCGGTCATGTAGTTGAACATGTGGGCCGCGTCGTGCACCAGCGCCGGATCGCAGGTGAAGAAGCTGAGGTCGGTGTATATCTTGGCGGTGATGGGGTGGTAGTTGCCCGTGCCGAAATGAACGTAGGAGCGCAGGCCCTTCTGTTCCCGGCGCACCACCAGCGACACCTTGGCGTGGGTCTTCAGGTCGACAAAGCCATAGACCACCTGCACGCCCGCCCGCTCCAGGTCGCGGGCCCAGCGGATGTTGGCCTCTTCATCGAAGCGGGCTTTCAGCTCCACCATGGCCGTGACGCTCTTGCCCGCTTCCGCCGCCTCGATCAATGCCGCGACGATGGGGGAGTTCTTGGAGGTACGGTACAGCGTCTGCTTGATGGCCAGCACCGACGGGTCCTGCGCCGCCTGGCGCAGGAACTGCACCACCACGTCGAAGCTTTCGAACGGGTGGTGGACGATGATGTCCTTGTGGCGGATGGCGGCGAAGCAGTCGCCGCCGAAATCACGGATGCGCTCCGGGAAACGGGCGTTGTAGGGCTGGAACAGCAGGTCCGGCCGTTCGTCGATGATCAGCTGCTTGGTCTCGGCCAACCCGATCAGGCCGTCCAGCACGAACACGTCGTCGGTGGGCACATGCAGCTGCCCCGCCAGGAAGTCGCGCAGGTCGCGCGACATGCCGGCGTTGACGCACAGCTGGATGACGCTGCCGCGGCGGCGGCGCTTCAGCGCCGTCTCGAAGGTGCGGACCAGGTCTTCCAACTCTTCCTCGATTTCGATGTCGCTGTCGCGCAGCACGCGGAAGAAGCCGTGGCCCTTCAGGGTGAAAGGCGGGAACAGCCGGTCGATGAACAGCAGCACCAGCTCTTCCAGCAGGATGAAGCGTACATCGTTGCCCGGCAGGCGCACGAAGCGGTCCAGCTGCGCCGGCAGCAGCACCAGGGCGTCGAGGTGGGTGTTGCGCGCCGGGTCGAACAGCTGGACGGCCAGCGAGAAGCCGGAATTGGCGATGAAGGGGAAAGGGTGGGCCGGGTCGACGGCGATGGGCGTCAGCACCGGGAAGATGTCGTCCAGGAACTTGGCTTCCAGCCAGTCGGTCTCCGACGGGGTCAGGTCGCTGGGGTCGATGGCGGCGATGCCGGCCTTGGCCAGATCGGCGCGCATCATCAGCCAGCAGGCCTGCTGCTCGCGCATCAGCTCGGCCGCGCGCTCGTTGATGGCGGCCAGTTGCTGCGCCGGGGTCAGGTTGTCGTCCGAAGGGGTGGCCACGCCCGCCGTCACCTGCGCCTTCAGCGCCGCGACGCGAACCGTGTAGAACTCGTCCAAGTTGCTGGCGGAAATGGACAGGAAGCGCAGCCGCTCCAGCAGCGGGTGCTGGGCGTTGTACGCCTCTTCCAGGACACGCTGATTGAAGGCCAGCCACGACAGTTCGCGGTTGATGAACCTGTCCGCCGAGGTCATATCGATGGGAGCGGGCTCAACTTCGCGGATCGGGGTTTCCACCGCCGTGGACATGGTCGCCTCATTGTCAGGAAAGGTATCGGGGTCAGGAAAGGTATCGGGCACAGCATCGGTATCGGATCGATCACCATAGGCCGCCAACGTTACCGTTTCTCGTTCCTTCGCCGTCGATGCCGTTGTTTTCGTTGTCATGACCTTTTTCTTTTCCGGGGCCGCCGGATGCACCGCGGGCTCGGGCAGCCGGTCCATCCTGGGGGATGTCACGTGAAGACCCTGTTCCTGCTCCGGCATATGAAATCCTCCTGGGACGATGACAGCGTCCCTGATCATGAGCGTCCCCTGTCGGCACGGGGGGAGCGCGCGTTAGCGACCATGGCCGACTATTTTAGGCGCCGCAAGGGTGGAACACCCCGGCCCGACCTCATCCTCTGCTCCACCGCCGTCCGCACCCGGGCCACGTTGGCGGGCCTCCTGCCCCTGTGGCACGAGCCGCCACCCATGAGCGTGGACCGCGTCTTTTATATGGCATCGGCCCCCGCCCTGGCCGACCGCCTGCGCGCCTTGGCCGATCCCACGGCCACCGTCCTGCTGATCGGCCACAACCCGGGGCTGGAGGACCTGGCGCTGGAACTGGCCCACCCGGAAGAGAGCCCCCTTCGCACCCGCATCATGGAAAAATACCCCACCGGCGCGCTGACACGGCTGGAATTCGCCATCGACCGCTGGAGCGACCTGGCCCCCGGCAGCGGTCGTCTGGCCGAATTCATCACGCCGCGGGAGGTGGCGCCGGTGTGACGGCCGGGCCCGAAGGTTCATCCGCCAGGGTTGTATAATCCATACAATCAAGCGGTGCGCATGAAGGCGAAATCCGCTCCATCCCAAATCCGCAAACTCCATCAAAAAAGTAAATGGCAGCGCGCTGGATCAATGATATAAGGCGCCCCGCTCTAGCGAATATGCGGCAGCGGAACACGAAACCGATTTCACTTTCGGACACCGCCTATAGGTTGCACATCGACTGTGCAGCCCCTTGCCCGCAATTTGGCCAATCCTCCACTTTCGGTTAGGAACTGGACAGCCTTGCTGTCGCGGATGAATAGGCCATCCCCCTTGATTCTTAACGACTTATTAACGGCAAGGCGCACCATTCGGCGACCGGCACGTCTTTTGCGTTAGCGTAGTAACGTGACGTTCTTTGCTGCGACGCACAAAAGCCAATCAAGAGAGTGGGGAGCCGATGGACAACAGCCTGATCGACCTGACGAAGAACGTTCTGGACGTGGCCAGCCAGAAGGTCTCGGTGATCGAGGATATCAACCGGACCACCAAGATGCTGGCCTTCAACGCGCTGATCGAGGCCGGCCGCGCCGGCGATGCCGGCCGGGGCTTCGCCGTCGTGGCCAACGAGGTCAATTCCATCTCCCAGCGCGTCAGCGTGGTGGCGGGTGAACTACGCAGCGAGATCGGCCAACTGGTCGACCGCATGACCACGGTGGGCGAGGATCTGATGACCCGCTTCCGTGGGCAGCGCCTGGCCGACCTGGCGCTGAACAGTATCGACATCATCGACCGCAATCTCTATGAGCGGTCCTGTGACGTGCGCTGGTGGGCCACCGACAGCGCCGTGGTCGCCGGCCTGCAGAGCCCGTCGCACGACGCGTTCCGCCACGCCAGCGAGCGGTTGAACGTTATCCTGCAGAGCTACACCGTCTATCTCGACCTGTGGGTGGCCGACCGCAGCGGCCGCGTCATCGCCACTGGCCGCCCCGACCGCTTCCCCCACGCCATCGGCACCAACGTTTCCAACGAGGCCTGGTTCATCGACGCCCTGCGCACCCGTGACGGTGGCGACTTCGCGGTGGAGGACGTGCGCCCCAACCCGGTGCTGGAGAACCGCACCGTGGCGACATACTCCACCGCGGTGCGCCGCGACGGCGCTCAGGACGGCGAGGTGCTGGGCGCGCTGGGCATCTTCTTCGACTGGGAGCCGCAGGCCCGGGCGGTGGTAACCGGTGTCCGGCTGGAGACGTCGGAACGCTCCAACACCCGCTGCCTGCTGCTGGACGCCGCCGGCCGCATCATCGCCGCCAGCGACGGCCGCGGTGAACTGACGGAAAGCTTCCACCTGGTCACCCAGGGCCAGCCCATGGGCCATTACCTGGACCGCCACGGGCGCCTGATCGGCTTCGCCCGCACCCCGGGGTACGAGACCTATCGCGGCCTGGGCTGGTATGGTGTCCTGGTCCACAACCCGCCCGGCCAAAGCTGAGCGCCGTCCAGCCAGACCAGGAAAAGCGAAGGGCGCCCTCCCAAGCCGCGGAGGGCGCCCTTTTTCATGGCACGCGTCAGCCGAAGAAGCCGATGCGCTGGGTGATGCCGTTGCCCACGCGGCGCACCAGGTCGTACAGGCTGGCGATGGGCTTGAAGATGCGCTCATTCTCCTGCCCGTAGTTCTGGCTGTCGTCGCTGACATAGGTCGCGGTCTCGCCGAACTCGCCATCACCCGCCGTCTCGGTCACCGGGAAGATGCGGGACAGCAGCTCCAGTGCCCACGGCACGTCCAGCTGCATCAGGCGGGCCAGCAGGCGGCGGTGGGTGATGTTGTGCTGGCTGGAGAACTGCGGGATGTGCGTCGCCCGCAGGAACAACTCCTGGATCAGGGCGATGCGCAGGGCGTGCAGCACCAGGAGGCCGTTGCTGAGCGCCTCATCCGGTGGCGGCACCTGGCCCGGCACCGGCTGGCGCTCCACCCGGGCCAGCCCTTCCTCCAGCACGTCGAAATCGCGGTAGAGCTTGCGGAAGATGCGGATCAGGCGGCTGTGGAGCGGGTTGTCCTCCAGGATGGCGGCCAAGCGCCGCATCTCCTCCACCCGGGCGGGGTCGGCGGTGTGCGCGGCGCGCAGCAGCCAGAAGGCCGGATCCAGGGTGTCAATGTAAGCCTTCAGCGCGTCCGGGCTGGCGATGGCCACGCCGTATTCCACCATGCCCAGCAGCTGCCGGAAGCGGGGAGAGGTGCGGTAGAGGTCGGCGAAGTGTTCCGGGTCCTTGTCGATGGCCTCGCCCACACCGCTGACGGTGTTCGCCGGCAGGCCCATCTGCTGCAGGATGGCATTGTGCGGGATGGCGCGGAACTGCGAGGCGCGGCTCTGGTCCACGTCGTCGGTGTTGCCGTCGTGCTGGCGCTTGATGGCCCGGCTGCCCGAAGGATACAGCAGGTTGGTCCCCAAGGCCGACAGCAGCGCGCCGTAGTTCGGATCCTCCACCAGCGACACCTGGAACTGCTTCACCGTGGTGAAGAACTCGCGGATGTAGTCGGCATCGCCATAGAAGGGGTCGTCGTCCAGGGTGGCGTGCTTGCCGCCCAGCATGTGCTCCAGGATGCGGGTGACCACCGCCAGGGCGCCCGGCTGGGTCACGAAGTAGAGATAGCCGTCGCCGCCCTGGAAGCTGACCTCCTGCTTGAAGGCGATCTTGTGATGGCTCATGAACGACAGCGTCGCCGGGGCCGCGACATAGCCCAGGCGCTCGGGGAAGCCCGCCGGATGGGCGCCACGGCCGATCAACTCGCCATGGGTGTCGAAGATCACCAGTTGCACGCCATCCAGGCGGTGCCGGGTGAACAGGCGCGCGATGCGCAGGCGCAGGCGCTCGATACTGGCGGAGGCGGGCGTCTGGCCCAGGTAGCGGCCGGCGTCGGAGAAGCCGGTCTGGATGCACAGGCGGCCGCGACGCTTCACATAGTCGCGGTAGTGGGGGTTGTCCAGCAGTTGCTCGATGACGCGGCTGCCCACCTCCAGCGCCCGTTCCGTCTCGAACAGGGGGCTGATGTCGACCTTGTCGGCCACGCCGAACAGGCGGGCGTAATAGAGGGCGGTCAGCACGGTGAAGGCCGATTCCGATTCGGCGATCAGGAAGCGGACGGGCACCGATGCGTCGGCGTACTTGAGCATCTGGGCCACGACCATGAACAGCCGCTTGGCCGAGGTGCGTTCGGCGATGATGCTGCCGAAATTGATGCGCACCGGCCGCACCTCGTCCAAGAGGCCGGTGATGGCGTTCAGGTAGGACTGGCGGTAGCGCGGATCGTCCGGCGCCGTCTCCATGCCCACCGTCTTGCGCACGGCGTTGTGCAGCTGGGTGGCGTTGATGCGCACATGGGTGTGCGCCTGACCCAGGCCGTAGTTCGACAGCTCCGCCTTCAGGATGGCCAGGCGGCGCACCGCCTCCTGGCCCTTTTCCCCCTTGCCGGCCGCCGTCGCCAGGCGGATGGCGCGCTCCACCTGCTCGATGGCGTGCGCGGCCTCGACCAGGCGCAAGGGCAGGCCCTCGTGCATGCGCTGGGCGATGGCCTCGATGTCCTTCTGGGTGGTCGTCTCCCTGCCGAAAGCGGCGATCTCATCCGTCACCTGGGCGATGGCCAGGGCCAGGCGGGATTCCAGCAGATCCAGCGTGTTGCGCAGGTCTTCCTGCACCGGCGCCACCTTGCGGATGGCCTGCACCTCGGCCAGGTAGTGGCGCAGCTGCCCCACCTGCACCACCAGCCGCTTGTGCAGGGTGTCGGACCAGCGGATGTCCGACCGGCCGTCCAGATCGTAGCCCACCCAGCTGGCCACGGTCAGCAGGCGCGGCGTCAGTTCCGACCATTGCTGGGGATAGCGCTCCCGCGCCACCGCCAGCACGATGTCGTAGACGATGCGCAGCGCGGCCTGGATGTTGGTGATGGCCTCCAGCGACAGGCGATGCTCATCGGCCAGCGACAACTCGCCCGGGCGCAGCTCGGCCGCGGCGACGGAGGCGATCAGCGCCTTGCGCGCGGCGGCCGTCAGGGGCACACCGGCGGCGTCGCGGCCAGTGGCCAGCTTGGCCATGGCGTCCATCAGCTCACCCGTCAGGTTGAAGGTCGGGTGCGCCGTGATGACGATGCCGAAAATCTCCTTTTCCACCTGGGCGCGGAAGGCCTCGAACGCCACGGCCTGGCCGTCGGCGCCCACCACCAGCCCCTCGATCAGGGCGCGGATGCGGGCGGCGTTGGCGGCGGGGTCGGCCTCGCCCAGATAGGCGCCCAGGCGCCGCGCGCGGGCCAGGAAGCCCTCGGCCCCCAGATATTGGATGGCCTGCTCCACCGCGGCCAAATCCAGTTCCCCGGAATGCAAGCGGCGGGAAACATCCAGCGCCAGCAGGGAGACCGGGTTGGCGAAGGGGTCGGCGTCCGCCAACTCGGTATAGCGGGTCAGGCGCGCCACCAGGTCGGCCGTCAGGCCCACGGCGTCATTCCTGGGCGCGCCGGGCTGGTCCAGGCTGGCGAACTTGGCCACCGGGCGGTCCAGCAGCGGGCCGGCCTGGGCCAGCGCCGCCAGGGCGGCGGCATCGGCCGCTTTCACATCCACGCCGGGTGTGGCGGTGGTGGAAGCGGTTTTGGAAGTCTTCGCCGGCGTCACGGTCTTGGCCGGGGCCTGCCCGGAGTTGGTGGACTTTTCCGCGGACTTTTCAGCATCCCGCGACGCTGCCAGCGATGACTTCATGATGGTTCGATGCCCAGTTTGGTTGCTCATCCCTGTCGCGCCGGACCGGCCTGTCCCCATTCGCCCCGCATCCATCCGGCGTTACGCATGACTTTGAGTCATTATCCTACCTCGCACTGGCGAAATGGGCTGGCGGGGCGGGGACCGGTTGAGGGCGGGTAAGGGTGGCGATTTATTGTGACGCAACGGAACCGTGAGACTATCGCAACTGTGCGCTGCAAGGCAACATAACGGAAAGAAATTTACCGATTGAACGGAATCGATGTAATTCCGCAACACGATCTTAACGTAAGCCCCGTCTTCGGTTATCCATGCAGGATGACGAACGGCCCCGCCCGCCCCACACCGACCACCAGCGGTCCCGACACCTCCGCCCAGGAGGCGGGGCGCGCCGTCGTTTCCTCCCCCGCCGCTTTTGAAACACCACCGTCGCCAGACGGTTCCCCGGCCATCGCCACCCCCCAGCCACCCAAGCGCGCCCTGGCCGTGCGGGAGGTGGAGGTGAAGCTGGCGGCGACACCGGCGGCGCTGGCCCGCCTGCAAGCGCTGCCGCTGCTGGCGCGCATGGCCGATGGCCCCCCGGCCCACCGCCACCAGGTGACGACGTATTACGACACGCCCGACCTGGCGCTGGCCGCCCACGGCCTGGCCCTGCGGGTACGGCGGCAAGGCGGCCAGCGGGTGCAGACGGTGAAGACCTGGGCATCCGACGCCGGCACCGCCGCCGCCGCCGGCCGGCGCGAATGGGAGTGGCAATTGCCGGTTGAGGGCGACGGTCCCGATATTGGCCTGCTGCCCGCCGGCATCTTCAACCTACTGACATCGGCACAGTGGGCGCAGGTCGCCCCCCGCTTCGCCACCGATATCGAACGCACCGCGCTGCTGCTGCATCCCGACCCGCGCACCAGCGTGGAACTGGCCCTGGATCAGGGCGAGGTCCGCCTGTCCATGCCCAATGCCCCTGAAACGGGCCCTGGGGAGGAGACCACCTGGCCGGTGGCCGAGGTGGAGCTGGAGCTGAAGGGCGGCCGGGTCGCCGCGCTGTTCGAGGTGGCGGCCGCCCTGCATCACCACGCGCCCCTGCGCATCACCACGGGCAGCAAGGCCGACGCGGGCCTGCGCCTGTTGACCGGCAAGCCGGCGGCGGCCGTTCCCGCACAACCGGCGGCCCTGACGCCGGTGACCACGGTGGCGGAGGGCTTCCGCCACGCCACCCGCCACGCCCTGGGCCATCTGCTGGAAAACGCCACCGTGCTGCTTGAAAGCGGCGACGCCCAGGCCCTGCGGGAAATGGCGGCGGCCAGCCGCCGGCTGGACACAGCGATGCGCCTGCTGCGCCTGGCCATGACCCTGCCGCCCGCCGCCGGTTCCGCTCCATTCGCCAAGACGGCGGCCAATCCGCATGCGGAAGCGGCGGACGGCCTGCGCCGGCGCCTGATCCCCCTGCGCGCCCTGCTGGAAGCCGCGCGTGGTTGGGACCGCCTGGCGGAACGCGCCGCCCAGCTGCCGGACCGCAAGGGGGCGCCGGGCCTCAGCAAACGCCAGCGCCTGGCCCTGGATCACGCCGCCACCCAAGCACGCCGCCGGGTGATGAAGCATCTGCGCGGCGCGGGCCATACCGCCCTGGTGCTGGACCTGGCCGCCTGGATCGAAGGCGGCGGCTGGGCCTCACCCGCCCTGGACCAGCCGCTGAGGACCGTGGCGCCCCGCCTGCTGGCCGAGCTGCAGGACAAGGTGGCCCGGGCCATCGATCGGCTGGAGCTACTGGCCCCGCCCGCGCCCGGCGCCAAGAACGCCATGCCGCAGCCTAAGGCGCCCCCCGCCGTCGACGCGCTGGAACGCCTGCGGCGCCGGGCACAACGGCTGTATGACACGGCGGAGGTCTGCCGCGGCCTCTATCCCGTGACGGCGGCCAAGCCCAAGGCGGCCAAGGGCGTCAAGACCGCGGCGCCCAAACGCCCCGCTGCGGACCCTCTGGCCCCACTCACCCGCCTGCACGCGGCCATCACCGCCCCCGTCCTCGCCCGCCAGGCCGCCCAGCTGGTGGCCCAGCTGGCCAAGGTCACCGGCCCCAAGGCCCGCAGCACCCGCCTGCTGTCCCGCCTGGCGCAGGAGGAGGCTCTGGCCCTGGCCAAACTGCCCGCCACCTGGCGCGGTTACAGCCGGCGGCGGATGTTCTGGATGACGGGGCGGTAGATCAATATCAGGAACAAAAACTATGCCATCCAATATAGTTCACAAAATCTTTATCAGCTCAACCTATACTGACCTAAAAGATGAAAGAGCTGAAGTTCAGATGGCAATATTGCGGATTGGTTGCCTGCCAATCGGCATGGAACTATTTGAATCAACATCCGAGGACACTTGGGATTTCATCAAGGGTCAGATTGATGATGCAGATTATTATGTTTTAATGGTGGCGGGCCGATATGGCTCTATTGCAGATGATGGTATTAGCTTCACAGAAAAAGAATACTTATATGCTATGGAAATTGGTAAACCTATAATTGCTTTCATCAGAAAAGATATCCAAGATCTTCCAGGAACAAAATTAGAATCTGATTCCGAAAACAGAATAAAGCTCGAGAGATTTATTACAGATATACAAAAAACAAGACATGTAAATTTCTTCACTTCCCCTCAAGATTTATCTTCAAAATTCCTTTCAAGTTTTTTTAGATTACGCGAAAAGAATCCTGCAGAAGGCTATGTTCGTGCGGGCGAGGTGGTTTCTGCTGGCCGCTATCTTGCATTACTTGATGAGAACAGAAAGCTAAAAGACGAAATATTAAGAACATCCGCGCCATCCCTGGACGCCATTCAAGAATTCAGTGAAATAATTTCCTTGGATATTACCCACAAAGCACAGCCAATCACCAAGAGCCTCAGCTTTGGGCAAATATTTATTCGTGTTTCAGAGATAATAATAATAAATTCAAATTCGGAGTCTGCGATAAATTGGGAACTGATTAGCACAATAATCTCACCGGAACTCCTTGACGCGGGCACAAGATTTGCCAACCAAAGTCAGTTTAATGACATAAAAATTAAATTATATAGGCTCGGCCTGATTGACGTAACCGAAACCAGGACCGCTCGAACATTGGGAGGCTATACAATGCATAATAAAGAATTTCATTGGTCTCTAACAGAAATGGGGAGGAAACATTATCAAGCGTTAATTAGAACGCCCGCTAGCCCTTGGTAATTTCCAGCACCTGGCGGCAGAAGGCCACGGTGATGGGCTTCTTGGCGGCCAGGGCGGCGCGGTCCAGCAGGGCCACGGTGCGGCGGGCGCTGTCGAAGGAGCGTTCGGTGTGGGTCATCAGCCAGGCGATGACCTCTTCCCCCACCCGCACCTGGCGATCGTCGAACAGCTTGACCAGCACGGCCATCAGCAAGGCATCGTCCGGGGCGGCCATGCCCACGGCAGGGGCGGCGACCAGGCGGGAGCGCAGGTCGGGCAGGCGCAGGGTCCAGTTGACGGGGGCGTAGTGGGCCAGCAGCAGCAGCTGGCCGCCCGCCTCCTTGGTCACGTTGTAGAGATGCAGCAGGGCACGCTCGCGCACCGTGTCGCCCGAGATCTCATGCGTGCGGTCGATGACGGCGGTGCGGGTGGGGCCCAGCAGGTGCGGCACCTCCGCCGGGTCCAGATCCTCCGGCCCCAGCAGGGGCGCGCGCGACCGGGCGCGCCACACCTGGGCCAAGTGGCTCTTGCCACAGCCGGGCGGCCCATACAGCACCAGGGCCGGCGCCGGCCAGTCCGGCCAGGCGTCCAGCCAGGCCACGGCGTCGGCGTTGCCTGGCGCCACCAGGAAGTCGGCCTCCCCCATGGCGGAACGGTGCCCCAGGTCCAGGGGCAATTGTCTCAAGTCGGCCATAATTCCAGGGTCTTACCGGCAACGGGCACGAAAGGCGGAACGAACGGGCACCGGGTCAGGGCACCGGCGGCGGCGGCGCACCGGTTTCCATCCCCGGCGGGACCGGACCTTCCTGGGCCAGATCCTCGCACTGCGCCTCCGCCGGAGGCACGCCGGTGTAATAGCTGCTGGCGAGGTACTGGCGCAATCCGAAGCGCACCAGCACGCCGATGACGGCCGCCACCGGCACGGCCAGCAGCACGCCGGTGAAGCCGAACAGGCTGCCGCCAGCCAGCAGGGCGAACATGACCCAGACCGGGTGCAGGCCCACCTTGTCGCCCACCAGCTTGGGCGTCAGGACATAGCCTTCCAGCAGGTGGCCCAGGATGTAGAGCGCCACCACCAGCCCCTCGCGCCACAGGTCATGGAACTGGAACAGGGCCACGCCCACGCTGGCGCCGAAGCCCACCACCGTGCCGACATAGGGGATGAAGGACAGGATGCCGGCGATCAGGCCGATGACCAGGCCGAAGTTCAGCCCCACCGCCGTCATGGCCAGGGCGTAGAAGGCGCCCAGCGCCAGGCAGACGGTGGCCTGGCCGCGCACGAATCCGGCCAGCGTGCGGTCGACGGCGCGCAGCTGCTCGCGCACCACCTCGGCATGCTCGCGCGGCAGCCAGCCGTCCAGCGTCGCCACCATGCGGTCCCAGTCGCGCAGCAGGTAGAAGGCCACCACCGGGGTGATGAACAGCAGGGACACGACCCCGAACAGGGCCGCACCGCCGGTGAACAGGTTCTTGAGGAAGTCCGCGCCCCAGCCCACCAGCGTTCCGACATACTCGCTGGCGGCACCGCGCAGCCGCTCGATGTCGTCCGGCGGCAGGGCGGCCATCAGGCTGCGGATGCGCTGCATGGTCTCATCCCTGGCCCAGGTGATGATGGCCGGCAGGCTTTCGATCAGTTGGGTGACCTGCTGCTGGATCAAGGGCACCAGCAGCAGGATGCAAAGCACCACGACGATGACGAAGGCCAGCAGCACCACGCAGGTGGCGGCCAGGCGCGGCAGCCCGAACCCCTCCAGCCGATCGGCCACCGGGTCCAGCAGATAGGCGATGGCCATGCCGGCGACGAAGGGCAGCAGCATGCCGCGCAGCAACCAGATCAGGGCGACGCCCACGACAAGACCGATCAGCCAGAACCGAATCTGTCGCCCCGCATGCGTTTCCGCCATCGTCCCCCCGACAACCCGTATCAGACACAAGCTCTGACTGTAACAGATAAGACCCTGGAATCAGGCCCCCTTATGACGGGGCGCTGGCCAGGCTGATCTGGTAATGCACCTCTGTCTGCGCCGTCGGCGCGGCGGCGGCGGCCGGCGACGGGGCGGCATCCACCTCGGACAGCATCAGGTCGCGCTGGGCCAGGGCCGTCCTCAGGTGGCCGACGTCACCCAGCACGGTCAAGGTCAGCAGGGCCTCGGTGGTCTTGAGCGCGCTGGTGTCCACCTGGGTGACCATGGGCACACCGGCCAGGCGGCGCCGCACCTCCACCAGGGTGGTGAGGTCGGTCAGGGGCACCCGCACGGCCACCTGTCCGGACTGGTGGGCGTCCACCACCACGCGGCGCTTCCACCCCTCCTCCACCCGGTCCACCACCGTGGCCACGGCCAGGCCCAAGGCGGCCGGCAACGGGGGTGGGGCGGCGACACCGGCAGCGGGGGCCTGGGTGTCGGCGGCGGTGGGCAGCGGGCGGGGGACGAAGGCCGATTGCGGCACAGTCTCGGCTGGCGACAGGCCCTCACCCGGCACGAAGGTGCTGAGCGTCAGCTGATAGCCCTTGGTGGCGTCGCCCTCCAGCCGGGCCACGATGACCTGGCCGGCACCGTGGCGGGCGGCGATGTGGGCCAAAGCGGTCGCGTCGGGTGTCAGCGCCGCCTTGGCCGGCAGCTCGTTCTGGTCGGCAGGGTCCGGCGGCACCAAGGCCACCGGCACCAGCCCATCCACCGGGCCGATCTGCGACCAGGCCTGGCGCCACGGGCCGTCGGTCCACAGCGCGGGCTCCCCCCCGTGGCGTCCAGGGGCAGCACCAGGGCGGGCTTGCCCACCATCTCGGCATAGCGCACGCCGTTCTGCTGCAGCAGCTGGCGCACGGCGGCGGGCCGGAACCGGACGGTGAAGCGGCCGACATAGCGGACGGAGGACGCACGCTCCTGCTCCAGCTCGAAGCCGGCCACCAGGGCCTCCAGCTCGCCCTGGCTGACGGCCGGGGGTTGGCGGCCGTCGGCGGCCGGCGTCAGCTTGCGGAACAGGCGGGCCAAGGCCTCGCGCTGGGCTTGCAGGATGGCCTGGTCGCGGGCCTGGTTGGCGTTGCCGGCGGTGACGTCCACATCCACGCCCTGTTCCACGAAGGCCTGCTCCGCCGCGGCGCTGGTCTTGCCCGCCTCGGCGCGACTGCCCACCGGGAACGCCCCGGCCGCCAAGGCCAGGAAAACGGCGCCCCGAAACCCGGTCTGGCGCAAGAGGGGGATGCAGCGGTGCGGCATTGCAAAGCCTTCCGATATTGCTATGTTCGGCGCCGAAACCCGGGCGGGTCACGGGAACCGTCTTGAAAGGACGGTCGCGGGCGGCGGCCTTCGAGCAGCGGCCCCCGGACGGACGCCCCTTCTTAGCCCAGGCCCTGCGAGGACGCCATAAGCACCTATTCGTACAAGGACGCCGGTGTCGACATCGACGCGGGCAACGCCCTGGTCGAGGCCATCAAGCCCCTGGCCAAGTCCACCGCGCGCACCGGTTCCGACGCCGGCCTGGGCGGCTTCGGCGCCCTGTTCGACCTGCGCGCCGCCGGCTTCACCGATCCCCTGCTGGTTTCCACCACCGACGGCGTGGGCACCAAGCTGAAGGTCGCCATCGACGCCAAGCGTCATGACACGGTCGGCATCGACCTGGTCGCCATGTGCGTCAACGACCTCGTGGTGCAGGGCGCCGAACCCTTGCTGTTCCTGGATTATTTCGCGACCGGAAAGTTGGACGTGGCCGCCGGCCGCGCCATCGTCGCGGGCATCGCCGAGGGTTGCCGCCAGGCCGGCTGCGCCCTGGTGGGCGGTGAGACGGCGGAGATGCCGGGCATGTACGCCGACGGCGACTATGACCTGGCCGGCTTCTCCGTCGGCGCGGTGGAGCGGTCCCAGGTGCTGACCGGCGCCGGTGTCGCCGCCGGCGACGTGGTGCTGGGCCTGGCGTCCAGCGGCGTGCATTCCAACGGCTATTCCCTGGTGCGCAAGCTGGTGTCCGTCTCGGGCCTGACGTATGAGGACGAGGCCCCCTTCGCTCCGGGCAAGACCCTGGGCGAGGCCCTGCTGACCCCCACCCGGATTTATGTGAAGAGCACGCTGGCGGCGGTGCGCGCCGGCCTGGTGAAGGCCATGGCCCACATCACCGGCGGCGGCCTGATCGAGAACATTCCGCGCGTGCTGCCCGACGGCCTGGGCGTCACCCTGGATGCCACGTCCTGGACCTTGCCGCCGGTGTTCCGCTGGATGGCCGGTGTCGGCAACATCGCCGACCTGGAGCTGGCCCGCACCTTCAACTGCGGCATCGGCATGGCCGTGGTGGTGCCCGCCGACAAGGCGGATGAGGCGATATCCGTCCTGACCCAGGGCGGCGAAACCGTCACCCGCATCGGCCAGGTCGTGCCGGTGGCGGCCGACGCCGCCCATCGCGTCACGGTGACCGGCACGGACAAGGCATGGCACTCGTAAACAGCGGAACGCCCGGCAAACTCAAGCTGGGCGTTCTCATTTCCGGTCGGGGCAGCAACCTGCAGGCGCTGCTGGACGCCGCCGCCGCGCCGGACTTTCCGGCCACGGTGGCGTTGGTCCTGTCCAACAAGGCGGACGCGGCGGGGCTGGAGCGGGCGCGGGGCGCCGGCATCCCGGCCTTGGCCCTGCCGCACAAGGACTATGCCGACAAGCCGGCGTTCGAGCAGGCCATGACCCGCGCGCTGGAGGATGCTGGCGTGCAGCTGGTCTGCTTGGCCGGCTTCATGCGCCTGCTGTCGCCCTGGTTCGTGGACCACTGGCGCGACCGGCTGATCAACATTCACCCGTCGCTGCTGCCGGCCTTCCCCGGCATCGACACCCACCAGCGGGCGCTGGACGCCGGCGTGCGCTTCCACGGCTGCACCGTGCACTATGTGCGTAGCGAGGTGGACAGCGGCCCCATCGTGGCCCAGGCCGCCGTGCCAGTGCAGGCGGACGACACCGCCGATACCCTGTCGGCCCGCGTCCTGACGGCGGAGCATGAGCTCTACCCCCTGGCCGTGCGCCTCATCGCCGAGGGCCGGGTGGCGGTGCAGGGCGACCGTGCCGTCCTGAGCGGTCCCCTGCCCCTTCCGGCCATCGCCTTCAACCCCACTGTTTAAGGCTTGTCGGCGCCCTTGTTCCCGGGGGGGTGAGGGTCGCCAGCGTCCACCCACTCCTTGGCCCGGTCGGCCAGGCGGCGCAGCAGCCGGGTCAGGGTGGCCTTGTCCTCTTCCGTCCAGTCAGCCAGCACCGCCGCGTACATGCGACTGCGCGCCTGGCCTATGGTGTCGACCATGGCCTGGCCGGCGGGTGTCACCACGGCCTCGCGCACCCGCGCGTCGGTGGCCCCGGCCCGGCGCTCGACCAGCCCCAGACTTTCCAGCTTCGCCACCTGCCGGCTGACCGTGGAATGATCGCGGCCGGCCAGTTCCGCCAGGTCCACCACGCCGAGGGGCCCACGCAGGCCGATGCGCACCAGCAAGGGGAACAGCGCCCGGTCCAGCGACACGCCGGCCAGGTTCAACAGGTATTGGTCCGGCTGGGGGCGGTTCACCACCCCCACCAGATCCATCAGCGCTTCATGCAGCTCGTTCCTCATGTGTGCATTATGCACATTTTTCTTGGCAGGCGTCCAGGGTGCCGATATATGTGCATTATACACGGATATCGCGGCTGATCGCGCCTACATCCGTGCGTCATGCACATAATTGGAGAATCCCGTGGCTCGTTTCGATACCGATATCCTGATCGTGGGTGCTGGTGCCGCCGGCCTGACCCTGGCGCTGGATCTGGCCCGCCGGGGCGTGGATTTCCGCCTGGTGGAAAAGAACGCCGGGCCCTTCCCCGGCTCGCGCGGCAAAGGCCTGCAGCCCCGCAGTTTGGAGGTGTTCGAGGATCTGGGCGTGCTGGCCGACCTGCAGGCCGTAGGCGGCCCCTACCCCACCGTCCTGACCTATGACGGCGGCCAGGTTGTGCGCACCCAGCTGCACGACGTGCAGCCGCCCACCCCGGCGGAACCCTACGGCAATCCGTTGATGGTACCGCAATTCCAGACGGAGGCGGTCTTGCGCCGCCGCCTGGCGGGCTTCGGTCACGCCCCCGCCTTCGCCACAGAGCTGACGGGCTTCGACCAGGATGCCGAGGGCGTCACCGCCCGACTGCGCACCAGTGAGGGGGAGGTCAGCTTGCGCGCCCGCTACCTGGTGGGCACCGATGGCGGCCGCAGCTTCGTCCGCCATGCGCTGGCTATCGGCTTCCCGGGTGAGACGCTGCCCTTCCGCGCCGTCATCGGCGACATGCCCATCGCCGGGTTGGCGTTCGACGCCTGGCACCGCTGGTACGCCCCCGACGCCCAGCTGGCGCTGTGCCCGCTGGCCGGCACCGACCTGTTCCAGGTGGTGGCCCAGGTGCCGGATGAGGTAACACCCACCCGGGACCTGATCAGCGCCATCGTGCGGGAACGCACCGGCCGCGACGACCTGGCGGTAGGGGAACCCACCTGGCTGTCCACCCTGCGCGTCAACCTGCGCCTGGCCGACCGCTACCGCGTGGGCCGCGTGTTCATCGCCGGCGACGCCGCCCATGTGCACCCGCCGACGGGCGGCCAGGGCCTCAACACCAGCGTGCAGGACGCCTATAACCTGGGCTGGAAGCTGGCCGCCGTGCTGCGGGGGGCGTCTGACGGCCTGCTGGACAGCTATGAGGCGGAGCGCCGGCCCATCGCCGCCCACGTACTGGGCCTCAGCGGCCGGCTGCTGGGCCAGATGGGCACGGCGGAAGGGATGCGCCGCGGCCGGGAGACGCGCGAACTGGACCTGAGCTACCGCGACGGCCCGCTGGCCACCGAAGTCCAGGCCGACCATGGGCGGGTGGTGGCCGGCGACCGGGCCCCGGACGCCCCCTGCCGGACGGCCGCCGGCATCCCCACCCGGTTGTTCGAGGTTTACCAGGGGCCGCACTTCACCCTGCTGGGCTATGGCGTGGACAAGGATGCGGCGGGCGGCGGCTGGCAGGAGGAGGTCAGGGTGTTCACCGTGGCGCCGCAAGGCAGCGGACAACCGGCCGACCTGATGGACGACGCCAGGCACGTCGCCCAGGCCTATGATCTCACCCCCGGCACTTGGGTGCTGGTGCGGCCCGACGGCTACATCGCCGCCACCGCCCGGGAACCGGGTGTCATCCGCGATTGGCTGCGGGCCACAACCAAGGCGTGACCTGAACCGTTCGGCGAACAACGCGGCCCCTTGCCAGGGGCCCGCGTTTGCGCATAAACCTTGGGAAACGGGTTTCGTCTCGGGATAAGGGAGGGCAAGATATGGCCGGTGCTCACAGCGGTGCGGTCGCGGTCAGCGACGCGGTGGTCAAGGAACATGCCGACGGCTGGCATTCGTTCACCCGCTTCGTGAAGGCGGGCATCATCTCCGTCGTTCTGCTGCTGCTGATGTTCCTGGCGCACTTCGCCCTGGGCTGGGGCTTCTCCATGTTCCTGATGATCGTCGGCGACATTATCCTGGTCCTAGCCCTGCTGCTGGGCAAGGTCTAGCCTTTCCCCCTGGGCCATTAGGTTGGGCCGTCAGGCCGCCTTACCCATCGGCGCCCTCCGCAGTTCGTGCATCACGAAGTCGCGGAAGGCGCCGATGCGTTTTGAGCCGCGCAGCGCCACGGCGTAGACCAGGTAGGCATCCAGGCGCGGGGCAGGCAACGCCGGCAAAATCCGGATCAGGCCCTGGTCCTGGGCCTTGGCATCCTCGGCGAAGAAACACGGCAGCGTGCCGATGCCAAGGCCACTGCGGATGGCGAGATGCACCGCCTGCGCGTCGTCGACCGCCAGGGCCGGCTGGCGCGCCCCCTCCTCCCCCGCCCCCGCATACAGCAGCCAGTTTCCCTCCGCCGCCAGGGCCGAGCCTGGGACCGTCAGGCTGTCGCGATAGGCGATCAGGCGGTGCCCGTCCAAATCCTCCGGCCGCTGCGGCAGACCGTGGGCCCGGACGTAGTCCGCCGTGGCGTACGCCTGGATGTAGGTGGCGAACAGCGGCCGCTGGATCAGGTCCAGCTGGCTGGGCGCGCCCATGCGGATGGCGACGTCGGCCTGACGCAGCGCCAGGTTGGCATTGCCCTCATCCAGCTGCAGCACCACGCGTACGTCCGCATGACGGTCCTGGAAGGCCTTCAGCCGGGGCGCCAGCCATTGGGCGAAGGCCGCCGTGGTGCTGATCCGCAGGGTGCCGCCCGCCTGTTCCAGGCTGTCGCTCACCCTCGCCTCCGCCATCGCCAGGCGGTCGATGACGTCGCGGGCGGTCTGGTACAGCACCTCCCCCTGCTCGGTCAGCACCAGGCCACGGGCATGGCGGTGGAACAGGCGGGCCTTCAATTGCTGTTCCAGGCTGCTGATCTGCCGGCTGATGGCCGACTGGCTGAGGGCCAGGACCGCGCCGGCATGGGTGAAGCTGCCGGCCTCCGCCACCGTGTGGAATACCCGAACCCGATCCCAATCCATCGCACCGCCTCCTTGACGCGTGGTCTTGGCCCTCGTTGTTGATGAGGCGCCATTGATGAAGGCAGTGTCGAATCGGGAAGCCGATCCGCCAATCATATCTGGGTATAGGGGGCTTATCGGAAGGGCTCGCCCCCCAACGCGACGCCGAGACCTTCGCCGTTGACCTCCTGAGACTGATGCGGGCGATTTGAGCCGCCAGGCCGCTACTTGGCCTTGTCGTGCAGGTCCAGGGCAACCGACTTGTAGTCGTAGGTCAGGTAGAATTCCGTGCGGAAGGCACCCCAGGCCGTATCTTCGATGATGCGGTTGACTTCCCGCACCCGGGACGCCGGCAGCCGCAGGGTCACCACCTGGCCGATGCCCATCAGCACGTTCCAGCTGACCACCTCCACGCCCGCGGGCGGAAAGGCCTTGAAGAAACCCTGCTTGGTCAACTGGGCGTTCAACTCGCCCAAGGGCCGGGATTCGTCGTGCTTCAGGAAAATGGTCAGCAACACGGCGTTGTCCGCCGTGGGCGCGGCGGTGCTGGACGGGACATTGGTCGGCGCCGCCGATTGGGCGGCCGCCGTCCCCGGCAGGCCCAGCATCGTGCCTGCCAGCAGCAGATGGCCCACACGCTTCATGGTCATGCTCGCCTCCCTCAGTAAACCGTCTCGCCCGGCGGCACCGCCGACCAGGGGGTCAGCACGATGACATTGCCCTCGGCGTTGCGGGCCCCCAGGATCAGGATCTCCGACAGGAAGCCGGCGATGTTGCGCGGCGGGAAGTTGCAGACGCAGACCACCTGGGCACCCACCAGGTCGTCGGGCGCATAGTGCGTGATCTGGGCGCTGGACCATTTGACGCCTAGTTCGCCCAGATCCACCGCCACCTTGTAGGACGGGTTGCGCGCCTTGGGGAAAGGCTGGACCTCCGCCACCCGGCCCACCCGGATGTCCAGGTTCAGGAAATTCGCCACCTCCGCCTGCGGCTTCAGGGGTGCCACCGCCATCGTCGTCCTCCCATGCCTCGATGCCTGGGACTATGGCAGGCGGCGGAGGCGCCGTCTTGGCCCAGGCTACGGTTTCCTGGGCCTGGCCTCCACTTCGTCACAGGTGATCACGCCGCCGGCCGACGCATGAGCGCGGCGTACAGGATGGTGGAAATGAACAGGCCGGTGAACCAGGCGTAGCTGTAGATGGCCTGGAAGAAGGCCGGCACGCCGGCGAAGGCCGCCGGAAAGGCGGCGTGCAGGAAGCCCGGGATGTTGGGCAGCACGGCGAGGACGAAGGCCGCCAGGGCCGTCAGGTTCCAGCCGCCGCTGTAGGCGTAGGGTCCGTTGAGGTCGAACAGGCCCTCCAGGCTCAGGCGCGCCCGGCGCACCAGCCAATAGTCGGCCAGCATGATGCCCAGCAGCGGCCCCAGCAGGGCGCCATAGCCCAGCAGCCAGGTGAAGATGTAACCCTCGGTGCTCTCGATCAGCTTCCACGGCATCATGATGACGCCGATGGCGGCGGTGATGTAGCCGCCACGGCTGAAGTTCACGGCGCGGGGGAAGATGGCGGCGAAGTCGTAGGCCGGTCCCACCGTATTGGCCGCCAGGTTCACGCACAGCGTGTCGATGACGATGATGGCGAGGCCGATGGCCACCGCGATGCCTTCCATCCGACCGGCCAGGTCCACCGGGTCCCAGATGGCCTTGCCATAGACGGTGATGGTCGCCGACGTCACGGCCACGCTGATGAAGGCCAGGCCCGCCATGGGCAGCGGCAGGCCCAGCGCCTGGCCCTGGTACTGGTCCTTCTGGCTGCGGGCGAAGCGCGTGAAGTCCGGGATGTTGATGGCCAGCGTGGACCAGTACCCCACCATGGCCGTCAGGCCCGGCAGGAAGGCCGCCCAGAACCCGCCTTCCTTGGCGCCGCCGGGGCCGAACTGCGACGGGGCGGACAGCAAGCTGCCGAAGCCACCGGCCTTGTCGTAGGCCCACCATAGCAGCGCCAGGATGATCAGGATCTTCAGGGGCGCCGTCACCGTCTCCACCCAGCGGATGGACTCGGGCCCCTTGGCGATGAAATAGAGGTGCAGCGCCCAGAACAGGAAGAAGCATACCAGTTGGCCGGCGTTGATGCCGACCCAGCCCAGCTTGGCCCCGTCCAGCGCGCCAGCCGTCAGAATGTTGCCGATGGCGTAGATGGCGCTGCCGCCCACCCAGCACTGGATGCCGAACCAGCCGCAGGCGATCAGCGCGCGCAGCAGGGCCGGCAGCTTGTTGCCCCGCACACCAAAGGCGGAGCGGACGATGACGGCGAAGGGCACGCCGTACTTGGCGCCGGAATGGCCCACCAGCAGCATGGGCACCAGCACGATCAGGTTACCCAGCAGCACCGTGCCGACGGCCTGCCACGCCGACATTCCCTGTTCGATCAGGCCCGACGCCAGCATGTAGGAGGGGATGCACATGACCATGCCCACCCACAGCGCCGCGAAGTGTATCCATCGCCAGGTGCGGTGCCCCGCATCCACCGGCGCCAGATCCGCGTTCCAGATTTCGGAGGTCGTATCGACCCCGTGCCCCGTGCCCATCTATGCCCCCAGTCCAACCTTATGGTTGCTTATACCTGCGGCAATCCCAACCCGTTCTCATTTTTTTATTTTTTGAGAAAGTTAGAGGCGCTCAGCCCCGGTCGACGCCCGTGGGCTTCAGCGCCTCCTTGCGCTTGGCGGCGGCGTCGAAGCCGGGGGCGAAGGCCGGACGGTTGATGTGGCGACCGGCGCCGCGCACGGCGCGCAGATCGCCGTCCTGCCAGGCGACACGGCCGGCGGTCAGGGTCACGCGCGGCAGGCCCGTCACCTCCATGCCTTCGAAAATGTTGTAGTCCACGTTCTGGTGGTGGGCTTTCGCGGAGATGGTCTTGGTGGCCGCTGGGTCCCAGACCACCAGGTCGGCGTCGGCGCCAACTGCGACCGAGCCCTTGCGCGGGTAGATGTTGAAGATCTGCGCGGCGTTGGCCGAGGTGACCTTGACGAATTCGTTCATGGTCAGCCGGCCGCTGTTCACCCCGTGGTGCCACAGTACCGCCATGCGATCCTCCACCCCGCCCGTGCCGTTGGGGATACGGGTAAAGTCGTTGCGGCCGGCGGCCTTCTGCGGCGCGCAGAAGCAGCAATGGTCGGTGGCGGTGGTGTGCAGGGTGCCCGACTGCAGGCCGTGCCACAGGGCGGCCTGATGATCCTTGGGGCGGAAGGGAGGGCTCATGACATGGGCGGCGGCCACCTCGAAATCGGGATGACGATAGACGCTGTCGTCCACCAGCAGGTGGCCGGCCAGCACCTCGCCATAGACGCGGTGGCCATCCATGCGGCCGCGCGCGATGGCCTCCAGCGCCTCGCGGCAGCTGACATGCACGATGTAGAGCGGCACGCCCAACACCTTGGCGATCTGGATGGCGCGGTTCGCCGCCTCCCCCTCCACCGCCGTGGGGCGGGACAGGGGGTGGGCCTCGGGGCCGGTCAGGCCTTGGGCCAGCAACTGCTTCTGCAGTTGGAACACCAGCTCGCCGTTTTCGGCATGGACGGTGGGCATGGCCCCCAGTTCCAGGGCACGGGTGAAGCTGTTCACCAGCACCTCGTCATCGCACATGATGGCGTTCTTGTAGGCCATGAAGTGCTTGAAGCTGTTCACGCCGTGCTCACGCACCAGGGTGCCCATGTCGGCGTGCACGCTGTCGTCCCACCAGGTGATGGCGACGTGGAAAGAATAATCGGCCGCCGCCTTCTCCGCCCAGCCGCGCCAGGTGCGGTAGGCTTCCATCACGTTCTGCTTGGGGTTGGGGATGACGAAGTCGATGATCATGGTGGTGCCGCCGGCCAGGCCCGCCGCCGTGCCGGTATAGAAATCATCACTGGCGACCGTGCCCATGAAGGGCAGTTGCATGTGCGTGTGCGGATCGATGCCGCCCGGCATGACATGGCAGCCGCCGGCATCCACCACCGTCACGTCCGACGGCGCGTCCAGGTCCGGGCCCACCGCCTTGATCACCCCATCCTCGGCGTAGACATCGGCGCGGAAGGTCTGGTCGGCGGTGACCACGGTGCCGCCCCGGATCAGGGTGCGCACGGAAGTGGAAGCGGTCATGGCGGTATCTCCCGGGTTAAGCGGAACTCAGGGGGCCCTGTCAGGCCGTTGGCAGCGACAGGCCGGCCCCCCGCAGGATGAAGCGCACGACCTCCACCGTGATGGCGTCGAAGTCGCGGCGGGTCAGCTTCTTGCGGCCCAGCACGGCCCGCACCTGGGCGTCGAAGTCGGCGTAGTGCTGGGTCACCGCCCAGATGAAGAAAAAGAAGTGCCGGGTATCCACCGGCGCCATGCGGCCCTCGGCGATCCAGCCGTCCAGCACGGCCGACTTCTCATCCACCAGTTTCTTCAGGTCGGACGTCAGGAAACCTTCGATCTCGGCGGCACCATGGATGATTTCGCTGGCAAAGACCTTGGACACCACCGGGCGGTCGCGCGTGGCCCGCATCTTGGCACGGATGTAACCCGCCAGCGCCTGGGCCGGATCACTGTCCGGCGTGACATGGGCCAGGGGGTCCAGCCATTGCTTCAGGATATCGGCCAGCACGGCGCGGTACAGCTCGTGCTTGGTGCTGAAATAATAGTGCACGTTGGCCTTGGGCAGGCCGGCGCGCAGCGCGATGGCCGCCGTGGTGGCGCCGCCGTACCCCTGCTCGGCGAACACCTGTTCCGCCGCCGTCAGGATGCGCCGCAGGTTCTCCCGCCGGATCCCACCCTCGGGCGCCGCGGCCGACGCGTCCGCCCGTACCGTCTTCTGGTCCTTCTTGGACGCTCCCCCAACACCTTGCGCCATCTGTACTCCCAACCCCTCGGCCCATTGCCTGGAACGCGGGTCAGGTGGCGTCGGCCTTTGCCACCACGGCCCGCAACAGAACATTGCATCCAGCCTCACACCATTCAGGATGCGCGTGCTCGATCTCGTTATGGCTGATGCCGTCCACACAAGGAATGAAGATCATTGATGTCGGGGTCACACGGGCGAGATAGCAGGCGTCGTGCCCCGCCCCGGACACCATGTCACGGTTGCTGTAGCCCAATTCCGCCACGGCACCGCGCACGGCATCGACGCAACCCGCATCGAACTTCACCGGGGCATAGTACCAAATCTGCTCGAATTCCGTTTCCAGGCCGATCTCCTGGGCAACTCGTGTAACGGCGTTACGCAGCTTGGCGTCCATCTCCGCCAGCACGGCATCGTCCGGGTGGCGGAAGTCGACGGTGAAGAACACCCGGCCGGGGATGACGTTGCGGGAATTGGGGTGGATCTGCATCAGGCCCACGGTGGCGCAGGCCAGAGGGGCGTGTTCCAGGCCAATGCGGTTGACCGCGTCCACCACGCGCGCGGCGCCCAGCAGGGCATCGCGCCGGCGGCTCATGGGCGTGGGGCCGGCGTGGGCCTCCTGGCCCGTGAAGGTGATCTCATACCAGCGCTGGCCCTGGCAGTCGGTGACCACGCCAATGGTCTTGTCCTCCGCCTCCAGGATGGGCCCCTGCTCGATATGCGCCTCGAAATAGGCGCCCAGATCGCGGCCGCGAATGGGAGCGTCGCCGGCGTAGCCGATGCGCGCCAGCTCCTCCCCCATGGTCTTGCCGTCCAGGTCCTTGCGCGATAGGCCGTACTCCAGGTCGAAGGTGCCGGCGAAAACGCCCGACGCCACCATGGCCGGCGCGAAACGGGACCCTTCCTCATTGGTCCAGGCCACGACCTCGATGGGCGCCTCGGTCTGGTAGTTCAGGTCGTTCAGGGTGCGCACCACCTCCAGCCCGGCCAGGACGCCATAGACGCCGTCGAACTTGCCGCCCGTGGGCTGGCTGTCGAGATGGCTGCCCATCAGGATGGGCGGCAACGCGTTGTTGCGGCCAGGGCGGCGGGCGAAGATGTTGCCGATGGCGTCCACCGTGATGGTGCAGCCGGCATCCTCACACCAGCGCACGAACAGGTCGCGGCTCTGCTTGTCCAGGTCCGTCAGGGCCAGGCGGCAGACGCCGCCCTTGGGCGTCGCGCCGATCTTGGCCATCTCCATCAGGCTGTCCCACAGGCGGCTGCCGTTGATGGCGACGTTCGTTCCGAATTTTGCTTCCGTGCTCATATCGCAAACGCTCCAGCTTATTCGGCGGCTTTTGGCGGCAGGACGCGGGCGGGGTTCTGCGGATGCTCCGGCCAAGTCAGGTAGGGACGGCCCGTCTCCTGCTCATGCATGGTGATGCAGTCCGGCACGGGGCAGACATGGGCGCACAGGTTGCAGCCCACGCATTCCTCATCCACCACCTCGAACAGGCGTTTCCCGTCGCCGGGCAGGATGCGGATGGCCTGGTGCGAGGTGTCCTCGCACGCGATGTGGCAGCGGCCGCAGTCGATGCACAAATCCTGGTCGATCTTCGCCTTGGTGACGAAATTCATGTTCAGGTCGTTCCAGTTGACGACGTTGGGCACGGCGCGGCCCTGGAAATCGGCCAGGGTGCGGTAGCCCTTCTCATCCATCCAGGCCGACAGGCCGTCGATCATGTCCTCGACGATGCGGAAGCCGTAGGTCATGGCGGCGGTGCAGACCTGGACGGAACCGCAGCCCAGGGCCAGGAACTCCGCCGCGTCGCGCCAGGTGCCGATGCCGCCGATGCCGGAGATGGGCAGGCCCCGCGTGTCCGGATTTCGCGCGATCTCCGCCACCATGTTCAGCGCAATGGGCTTCACCGCCGGGCCGCAGTATCCGCCGTGGGTACCCTTGCCGCCCACGGTGGGGGTGGGCGCCATGGCGTCCAGGTCGATGGAGGCGATGGAGTTGATGGTGTTGATCAGCGACACGGCATCGGCCCCGCCGCGCTTGGCCGCCTCAGCCGACCACAGGACGTTGGTGATGTTGGGCGTCAGCTTCACGATCACCGGCAGGCGGGTGGCGTTCTTCACCCAGCGGGTCACCTGCTCCACCATTTCCGGCACCTGGCCGATGGCGGAACCCATGCCGCGCTCACACATGCCATGGGGACAGCCGAAGTTCAGCTCCAGGCCGTCGGCGCCCGTGGGCTCGATGCGCCGGGCCAGGCCGGCCCACGCCTCCTCCGTCATCACCGCCATGAGGGAGACGATGACGGCACGGTCGGGCCAGGCCTTCTTCACCGCCGCGATTTCCCGCAGGTTGACCTCCAGCGGGCGGTCGGTGATCAACTCGATGTTGTTGAAGCCGATCATGGTGCGGTTGCTGTCCAGCAGGGCGCCGTAGCGGCTGCTGACGTTGACCACGGGCGGGTCCTCGCCCAGGGTCTTCCACACCACACCGCCCCAACCGGCCTTGAAGGCCCGGACGACGTTGTATTCCTTGTCCGTGGGCGGGGCGGATGCCAGCCAGAACGGGTTGGGCGATTTGATGCCGGCGATGGTGCCGCGAAGATCGGCCATGGGTCGTCCCTCCCCTGCTCAAGCCTTGAGGTAAGCGTCGATGGCGAAGGCCGCCGCCTTGCCGTCCGCCACGGACTGCACGGTCAGATCCTCGCCGCTTTTGATGCAATCGCCGCCGGCATAGACGCCGGGCAGGCTGGTGGCCAGGGTCTCGTCCACCTGGATGCGGCCGCCCGCCAGGGCCAGGCCGTCCAGTCCGCCGGGCGTCAGCTTCTGACCCACGGCCTTCAGCACGACGTCGCAGGGGACGGTCACCGTCTCGCCGGTGCCAACCAAGCGGCCGGCATTCATCGCCATGTGTTCCAGCACGATGCCGCTGACGGCGCCGCCGGTTCCCAGGATCTCGCGCGGCGCCAGCCAGGTGCGCAGGACCACTCCCTGGGTGCGGGCCAGATCCTGCTCATGCCCGGTGGCGCCCATCTCGGCCGTGCCCCGGCGGTAAGCCATGGTGACCTCCGCCGCCCCGGCGCACAGCGACTGGATGGCGGCGTCCACCGCCGTGTTGCCCCCACCGATGACCACCACCCGGCGCCCAGCCAGGGGGCCGGCCAGGGCCACCGGCGGGGCGGCCCGCTGACGCAGCGCGGCGATGACGTCCACCGCGTCGGCCACACCGGCCAAATCCTCGCCGGCCACGCCCAAGGTGTTGATGCCCGCCAAACCAAGGCCCAGGAACACGGCGTCATGGTCCTGGCGCAGTTGGGCCAGCGTGACGTCACGGCCCAGGGCCATGCCCGTCTTCACCGTGATGCCGCCCAGGGACAGGATGAAGTCCACCTCGCGCTGGGCGAAATCGTCGACCATCTTGTAGGCGGCCAGGCCATATTCGTTCAGGCCGCCGGCCTTGGCGCGGGCCTCGAACACCGTGACCTCGTGCCCCAGCAAGGCCAGCCGGTGGGCGCAGGCGAGGCCGGCCGGGCCGCCGCCCACCACCGCGACATGCTTGCCGGTCGGCGCCTGCCGCGTGAAGGGCTGCACGCCCGCCTTGAACAGTACGTCAGTGGCATAGCGTTGCAGCCTGCCGATCAGCACCGGTTCCGCCTCCGCCTTGTTGCGCACGCAGGCCTGTTCGCACAGCACCTCCGTCGGGCAGGCGCGGGCGCAGGTGCCGCCCATGATGTTGGCGTCCAGGATGGTGCGGGCCGCCCCCTTGACATTGCCGGTGCCGATCTTGCGGATGAAGCCCGGAATGTCGATCGCGGTGGGGCAGGCCGTAACACAGGCCGCCTCGTAACAATAGAGACACCGGCTGCTCTCCGCCATGGCCTGCAAGGCGGTGAAGGGGGAGACCAAGTCCCGCTCCAGGCTAAGCTGGTTACTGTGGGCGGCCCCGTTTACGCCACTCATCTACTGCTCCCGTCCTTTCCCGCCCTTTACTGGGCCACCGCCGGGACGGTCGTACGTTCCCGGTGGTCCTGTTCAGAGGCACGCGTGTCGCAGGCGTATGCCTTTGTTCGTTTTATTTTTTCGATCTTTATTTTCTGCCGAGCCATTCTGCCCCTTTGGATTGCCAATCCTCACGGCAGTTCGCGCAGCACCTCGGCCAGCGTGCCGAAGATTTGGTCGATGTGGCTTTTCTCGATGATCAGCGGCGGCGACAGCGCGATGATGTCGCCGGTGGTGCGGATCAACAGGCCCTTCTCGAAGGCCCGCAGGAAGGCGTCGAAGGCGCGTGCCGTGGGCTTGCCGGCGATGGGCTCCAGCTCGATGCCGGCGATCAGGCCCAGGTTGCGTACGTCGATAACATGAGGCAGACCACGCAGGCTGTGCGCCGCCTCCTGCCAGTAGGACGCCAGCTCCGCCCCCCGGGTCAGCAGTCCTTCTTCCTTGTAAATCTTGAGGGTGGCCAGTCCAGCGGCGGTGGCCAGCGGGTGGCCGGAATAGGTGTAGCCGTGGAACAGCTCGATGGCGTTCTCCGGCCCGGTCATGAAGGCGTCGTAGATTTCATTCTTGAAGAACACCGCGCCCATGGGGACCGTGGCGTTGGTCAGGCCCTTGGCCGCGGTGATGATGTCCGGCACCACGCCGAAATAATCGGTGGCGAAGGGCGCGCCCAGGCGGCCGAAGCCGGTGATGACCTCATCGAAGATCAGCAGGATGCCGTGGCGGTCGCAGATGGCCCGCAGCTTTTCCAGGTAGCCCTTGGGCGGCAGCAGCACGCCGGTGGACCCCGCCACCGGCTCCACGATCACGGCGGCGATGGTGGAGGCGTCGTGCAGGGTGACGATGCGCTCCAGCTCATCCGCCAGATGCGCGCCCCATTCCGGCTGGCCCTTGGTGAAGGCCTGGTGTGCCTTGTCATGGGTGTGCGGCAGATGGTCGACACCGGCCAGCATAGGCCCGAAGAACTTGCGGTTGGTGACGATGCCGCCGACGGAGATACCGCCGAAGCCCACGCCGTGGTAGCCGCGTTCGCGCCCGATGAAGCGGGTGCGCGTCCCCTCCCCCGGGCGCGGTGGTAGGCGAGCGCCACCTTCAGCGCCGTGTCCACGGATTCGGAACCGGAATTGGTGAAGAACACCTTGTCCATGCCGGTGGGCAGCAGGGCCGCCAGCTGCGCCGCCAGCTCGAAGGCGCCGGGATGGCCCATCTGGAAGGCGGGGGCGTAGTCCATGGCCGCCACCTGGGCCTGCACCGCCTGAACGATCTCGGGCCGGCAATGGCCGGCGTTCACGCACCACAGGCCGGCGGTGCCGTCCAGCACCTGGCGCCCGTCGTCGGTGGTGTAGTGCATGTCCTTGGCACCCACGAACAGGCGTGGCGCCTTCTTGAACTGGCGGTTGGCCGTGAACGGCATCCAGAAGGCGTCCATGTTGTTCGGAACGCCACCGGTGCCCCGGCCGTCGGGGGCCGCGAAAGGAACGGAAGGGTGGACGCCGAAGCCGTCGTGACGCTGTGCCAAAGCCGCTCTCCCAGGAAGCGCCCAGCCCCCGCCGGCCAGGCATGCCCATATTCCATAGCCCGTAATTTATGGGATGGAGAGTGACACGAATTTGACCATTTGGTCAGGATTTTTTTGACTGCACGGCCAGAAAAATGCGCAAAGCCGCGCCAGCGCCCATCACTGCCCAATTTAATGGCAAAATTCCGCCGATTCCAATCCCCTAAACCGCCGGTCGCCGCCACCTGTCCCACCACGGCGGTCCACCTGCGGCCAAAAGAAAAGCGGCCCCGGGGTATCCGCCCGAGGCCGCTTTCCCTAGATCGTCATCCGTGACGTCGGCGGTCAGCCGACGATCTCGGTGCCGGCGAAGAAGTAGGCGATCTCGATCTTCGCGTTCTCCAGGCTGTCGGAACCGTGGACGGAGTTGGCTTCGATCAATTCCGCGAATTCCTTGCGGATGGTTCCGGCGTCGGCGTTGGCCGGGTTGGTGGCGCCCATGATCTCGCGGTTGCGGGCCACGGCGTTCTCACCTTCCAGGACCTGCACCACCACCGGGCCGGAGGTCATGAAGGACACCAGGTCGCCGTAGAACGGGCGGGCGGCGTGCACTTCGTAGAACTTCTCGGCCTGCTGCTTGGTCATCTGGATGCGCTTCTGCGCGACGATGCGCAGGCCGGCTTCCTCGAACTTGGCGTTGATCTTGCCGGTCAGGTTGCGACGGGTGGCGTCGGGCTTAATGATCGAGAAGGTCTGTTCGACGGCCATAGCCGGATCTCCTGGGATTTGATACGAGGAATCTCGAAAGTGGCGGCGTTATATACGGGCGCACGCGGGGCCGCAACAGGCGTCGCTCTGCCCGCGATGCGCACCCGTCAGGCCTTTTCGGCACCACCCGGCCCCTTCGCCAGGTCGCGCGCCGCCTGGAAAATGGGCTTTGCCCAGTTTGGAATGGACGCCAGCGCAGCCCAGTCCCCGGCCGATGGCACAAAAACTTCACGGTCCCGCATCTCCAGGACCAATCGCGCCGGCGGGATGTCGTCACCCGCCCCGACAGTAAAACTATTGTCGAAAAGCTGAAGGTGACTGATCACCGGCAGGATACGGACCAGATTGGCGCGGGAGGTGACCCAGCGTTCCCGTATCTTAGCTTCCGGGATGGCATGCCCACCGAAGGCCACGCGCTGAGCGACCCGCCGCAGATGCAGCTCCACCGTTTCCAATCCACAATACAGCATGATGATCCGATGCGTGGCCGCCGCCTTCAGCAATAGGGAAGGAATGGCGTTTCCGCTCAGCGTGGTCTCGAACGCGTAGCTGGTTCCATCAGCGATAGCCTGACGGAGATTGCTCAAGCCCTGGCGCCCGGCTCGCACATCCGCAGCCTCGGCCCCCATCCCGGTTTGTGCGACTATTCGACGGGCCATCGTGTCCGGGTTAAAGAATGATAGGCCGTGGGTCGCCAAGATCGTACCACCGACAGAGCTTTTGCCGGCGCCGTTCACCCCCGCCAGCACCACAATGAAGGGCCTGGGGTCGCTCAATATGAATAGCCCGCCTTCGGTCGAGGCCCACCCTGGCCTTTGGAAGCCAGCATGTCCTCAAGCCGATCCCTGGCCCCGGGCTCCCGCAGCGTGGCCAATTCCGCATCGAACTGTGCCACCAACCGATCCAGGGTAGCCTGCTGTTGCGCCAGACCGCCAGCGGCCTTGGTCGCCAGCCGTTCGTATTCCTCAGCCGAAACCAACACCATTTCCACCCGGTCATGGTTGGTGATGGCCACGCTGCCGCTGACCTGCACTTCCCGCGCCACCTCTGCCCAGCGACTGCGCACTTGGGTGGCGTTGCGCCGGGGCAAGGCTTCGATGCTCGATCGCCTGGCGACCATAAACACAGCTCCTTGATATCTCATGATGTATATTAGGTACATTATATACGTACTGTACAGTTCGCCTTTCTGAGACCTGACCGGCTAAGCTGAGCAGTGCCTTCCGGCGCGCCTCATGCTAAGAGGGCCGCCATGCTGACCATCACCGACCTGACCTACCGCATCGCCGGCCGCACCCTTCTGGACCAGGCCTCCGTCGTCGTGCCCAAGGGCCACAAGGTGGCGCTGGTGGGGCGCAACGGCACGGGCAAGTCCACCCTGTTCAAGCTGATCGCGGGTGAGCTGCACCCCGACGGCGGGGAGATCACCCTGCCCGGCGGCGTGCGCATGGGCATGGTGCGGCAGGAGGTGCCGGCCGGCGCCACCAGCCTGCTGGACACGGTCATGGCGGCGGACACCGAACGCACCGCCCTGCTGGCGGAGGCCGAGACCGCCACCGATCCCACCCGCATCGCGGAGGTGCATACCCGCCTGGCCGACATCGGCGCCCATTCGGCGGAGGCGCGGGCGGCGCAGATCCTGTCCGGCCTGGGTTTCGACGCGGCGGCGCAGCAACGGCCGTGCGCCGACTTCTCCGGCGGATGGCGCATGCGCGTGGCGCTGGCCGGCGTGCTGTTCACCCAGCCCGACCTGCTGCTGCTGGACGAGCCGACCAACCATCTGGACCTGGAAGCCACGGTGTGGCTGGAGAGCTATCTCAAGAACTACCCCCACACCATCCTGCTGATCAGCCATGACCGGGAGCTGTTGAACAAGGTTCCCACCACGACCATCCATTTGGACCAGCAGAAGCTGACCGCCTACAGCGGCGGCTATGACCAGTTCGTCACCGTGCGCGCCGCCAAGCTGGAGAACCTGAAAGCGCAGTCGGCCAAGCAGGAAGCCCAGCGCAAACACATGCAGGACTTCGTGGACCGCTTCCGCGCCAAGGCCACCAAGGCCAAGCAGGCGCAAAGCCGCCTGAAGGCGCTGGAGAAGCTGGGCCCGGCCATCACCGTGCTGGAGGAACACCGCACCCGGTTCGACTTCCCCTCGCCCGAGGAGTTGTCGCCGCCGCTGATCAACATGGACGGCGCCGTCGTCGGCTACGGCGACAAGGCCATCCTGCGCAACCTGAACCTGCGCATCGATCCTGAGGACCGCATCGCGCTGCTGGGCGCCAACGGCAACGGCAAGTCCACGCTGGTGAAGATGCTGGCCGGGCGGCTGGCCCCGATGGGCGGCGAGGTCCGCCGATCCTCCAAGCTGAAGGTCGGCTACTTCGCCCAGCACCAGGCGGAAGAGCTGAACCTGGCCTGGACGCCGGTGCAGCAGACCCAAGCCGCCATGAAGGGCACCACCGAGCAGCAGGTGCGCAACCACCTGGGCCGCTTCGGCTTCCCCCAGGTGAAGGCCGACACCCTGATCCGCGACCTGTCGGGTGGGGAAAAGGCGCGGCTGCTGTTCGCGCTGATGAGCCGCGAGGCGCCGGGCATCCTGCTGCTGGACGAGCCGACCAACCACCTGGACATCGACAGCCGCGAGGCCCTGGTGGAGGCCATTAACGGCTATCAGGGTGCCGTCATCCTCATCAGCCACGACCCCCATCTGGTGGAGTTGACGGCCGACCGGCTGTGGCTGGTGGCCGACGGCACGTGCAAGCCCTATGACGGCGACCTGGACGAATACCGCGCCTGGCTGCTGGACCAGCGGCGCAGCGACAGCGCCTCACGCGACGTCACCCCCGCCGCCGGCCGCGACCGCAAGGAAGAGCGACGGGCCGCCGCCGAGCTGCGCCAGCAATTGGCCCCCCTGCGCCGCAAGGTGGAGGACGCGGAAAAGCGCATGGGCCAGCTGGGCACCAAGAAGGCCAAGCTGGATGAGAAGCTGGCCGACCCCGCCCTGTACCAGGGCCCGAAGGAGGCTGTGACCAAGCTGCAGATCGAGCTGGGCCAGGTGCAGAAGGACCTGGACGCCGCCGAAGAAGCCTGGCTGACCCTGTCGGAACAGCTGGAGGAAGCGATGGCGGCAGGGGCATGAGCCAACACACGACGCCGCCCAGCGCCCGTGCCCTGCGCCCCACCGCCGCACCCCGCCCCTAAAGTCTAATCCGGAATTGCGTAACGGAAACGGGGGTGTAACACACCCGTCATTGCAAATCGGGGCGGTGCGTGCCATCTCTGCCCCTATGTTCCGTGCACGCGACCGTTTCGGGGGCCTGGGCCCCCCGAGTACCGACCTGAACAGAGCCTTGACGCCCCGGTTTGGGCGCACCGCCGCTGGAATGCCGATGCTGAGGAACGCCTGAATCATGCCGACCGACCGCGCCGAGACGACCTTGAACGGCAAGAAGTTCGCCGCCCGGGGTTCCGCCAAGAGCTGCCATCCGCGCGGCCATTCCCCCCGGGCGCAGAGCCCGGCCAATGAGAATCCCGCCTGGCTGTTCTTCCGCCGCTGGGCCGCCAACCCCGTCTCCATCGCCTCCATCACCCCCTCGGCACCGTCGCTGGGTCGCCTGATGGCCCGCCACGTGCGGCGCGAGGCGGATGAGATCGTGGTGGAGTATGGTGGCGGCACGGGCGCCATCACCAAGGCCCTGCTGGACTCCGGCATCCCCGCCTCGCGCCTGTTCGTCATCGAGCGGGACAAGGAACTGCACGCCTACATGACGGCCAAGTTCCCCGGCGTCACCGTGCTGCTGGGCGATGTGAAGGACGTGCGCAGCCTGCTACCCCCGCAATGGGTGGGCAAGGTCGGAACCATCGTCTGCGGCATCCCCATGATCCTGATCCCGGCGGAAGCGCAGCGCCTTATCATGGATGAGGCCTATGCCGTCATGCCCAAGGGCCGGCAATTCCTGTCCTTCACCTATTCCCTGCGCTCCCCCCTGCGCCGCCAGGCCCTGCACCTGTCGGGCAAGCGCCTGGGCTGGGCTGTTTCCAACATTCCGCCGGCGGCGGTGTGGGGCTATACGCGGGACTGAGGCGCGACGCGTCAGAAGCTGGGGGGCTGCGGCGCCACCGCCTCCCCGGAAAGGGAATCGGTCGCTGGCCGCGCCCTCAATCCCCCCAGATACCGCCCAAGGGCACGCAACGCGCGCTGCATCGGCTGGTCGAACGTGACGCTGACCAGCAGGGAAGCGGCGTAGAGCAGTAAGAGGCCGGCGAGGAACAGCCCGCGCAGGGCCCACCCGCCCGCACTGAACGCCGGCAGGTTCAATTCCAGCGCCAGCAGCAGCGGCATGTGAAGAATATAGAGGGGATAGGACAAGGCACCCGCCCGATCGGCGAAACGGCCCAGCCGCAGCATGCCATGACCTTCCAGCGCCGCCAGGCCCAGCAGCGTGACGGCGAACAGGATGGACATCCGCATCATCATGGCCGGCGTCCCATAGTCCCTGCCCCAATCGATCTCCGGCAACGTCGCCAGGATGGTCACCACGCCCAGCGCCACCAGGGCCAGGCTGGACCGGTGACCCGGGCGGCGTTTGAGGAAGATCCAGCCGGCGGCCAGTCCCGCGATGAAATAAAAATTGAAGTAACTGAAAAGCCGCTCGCCCAAATAGGTTTCCACCACGTGATTGAGCCAGGTGGGATGCGGCAGGCGCAGCATGTCCAGCGCCGGCCACGGCACCCACCGCCAAAGGGTGGCGCCGATCCACAGGGCCAGGATGGGACGGCCGACGCGCGGCATCAGCGCCAAGCCAAAGAAGAAATAGAACACCAGCTCATGGCGCAACGACCAGGCGGCGGGAATGAAGTCCTTATCGTGCCAGGGCGAGAGCAGATACATCTGCGGCAGCGACGTCGGCGCCACGGTGCTGTGCAGATAATAAACCGGGATCAGTAAGGCCAACCAATAAGTGGGATAGATGCGGCACAGCCGCCGCCACCAGAAGCGCGGCACGGCGGCGACGTCGCCCCAATCCCCGTGATGGGCCGTCATCATGACAAAGCCGGACAGCACGAAGAAATAAGTCACGCCGAACGCCCCGGGGGGCCGCCATCCGCCCAAGAGCGGATCCGTGCCAGGGGCCGCCAACTTGTTCACCCACAGGAGGAGGTGAGTCAGGACGATGATGGTCGCGGCAAGGAAACGGCCAAGTTCCAGCGTACGCAGCTTGGCCGCGCCGACACCCACGCCCGCGTCACGATCCGGTCGAACACCTGCATGTGATGCCAAGGAGCCTGTTCCCCAACCCAACCCCAAGACGCCCAGGCAGTGGACAGAGCACCCCAAGATCGTCGCAGGACCGCTACGACTTATGTTTCCAGTCTAGAGACCGTTTCCCCCGACATCAAGCATGCCGCCAGAGGCGGCCGGGGCGGCATCGGCCACCGCCGCCACGACCCAGTCGATGAAGGCCGTCATGGCCGGCGTCGGCGCCCGCGCCGCCGCCCAGACCAGCCAGTGGGCCACCTGGGGCGTCTCCACGACCACCTCCGGGAACAGCGACACCAGCGTGCCGGCCCGCAAGCGATCCTGGACCAGCAGCGCCCGGCCCATGGCGACGCCCTGCCCTTCCACCGCCGCCTGCAGCACGATGTTGTAGTCGGTCAGCTGCACCGTGCGGGCCGCCTGCAACTCCACGCCCGCCGCCGCCGCCCAAGCCCGCCATTCCAGCGGTCGGATGGTGAACAGCAGCGGATGGGCGAGAAGGTCACCCGGCGTCCGGAGCGGCGGCCCGCGCCGCAGAAGGGCGGGTGCGGCCACGGGTGCCAGGCGGTCCATGTGCAGCAACCGGCCCGCCAAGCCGTCACCGGGTTCCGGCCCCGCCCCATAGCGGATGCCGATGTCGGCCTCGCCATTCGGCACGTCCACCTTGCGTAGCGTGGGGTCCAGGATCAGGTCGATGTCCGGATGGGCGGCGGCAAAGCGGTCCAGGCGCGGCACCAACCAATTGGCCGCGAAGGACGGGACCATGCTGACGCGCAACGCCTGGCGCGTGGCGTGGGCCCGCACGTCGCGCGTGGCCTCCGCGATCAGGCCGAAGGCTTGGCGCACCGCCGCCAGGTACCGGGCGCCCGCCTCCGTCAAGGTCACGCCCCGGGCGTGGCGGAGGAACAGGGGCACGCCCAGGCTGTCCTCCAGCTGGCGGATGTGGTGGCTGACGGCGCTCTGGGTGATCAGCAGTTCCTCCCCCGCCTGGCGAAAGCTGAGCAGCCGGCCGGCCGCCTCGAAGGCGCGCAGGGCCGGCAGGGGCGGCAGGATGGGGGACAGACGCATGGGCCACACTGTAGCCCGCGACCGACCCATGAGCCAGATTGATCGCTCCCCCGTACACCTTTGAATTGGCGGCGAGCGTTGGCGGCGGGCATCCTGACGCCACATTACTGAATTCCGCAGTCAAGGAAATGCCGCCGCCATGCCCATCTCAATCGCCGGAAAGGTCCAGTCCCTGGGCCTGACCCTGCCGCAGCCCTCCAGCCCCGCCGCCAACTATGTCTCCACCACCCGGGTGGGCCCCTTGCTGTTCGTGGCGGGGCAGATCGACCCGGCGGGCGTCCAGGGCCGGCTGGGGGACCAGGTCGCGGTGGAGGATGGCGTGCGCGCGGCCCAGGCCGCGGCTCTGAACGTCATCGCCCACGTCGCCAAGGCGGCGGGCGATGATCTGGCCAAGGTGCGCCAAGTGGCCAAGCTGACGGTCTTCGTCGCCAGCGCGCCGGACTTCACCCAGCAGCCGCTGGTGGCCAACGGCGCGTCGGACCTGATGGTGGCGGTGTTCGGCGAGGCCGGACGCCACGCCCGATCCGCCGTCGGCGCCGCCGCCCTGCCGCGCGGCGCGGCGGTGGAGGTCGAGGCCATCATCGAATTGGCGGAGTGATCCCCATGCCCCTCCTGACCGACGCCCTGATCGAAGCGCTACGCGCCGATACGCCCGGTTGCGCTGGTTCCCGCGTGCACTTCAACCACGCCGGCGCCAGCCTGCCCTCGCGCCAGACCCTGGCGGCCATCACCGCCCACCTGGAACTGGAGGCCCGCGTTGGCCCCATGGAGGCGGCGGTCATGGCGGCAGACGGCGTGGCCCGGACGCGCGCGGCGGCGGCCACCCTGCTGAACGCCGCGCCGGAGGAGATCGCCTTCGCCACCGGCGGCTCCGCCGCGTGGGGCACGGCCATCGCCAGCCTGCCGCCCCTGCACAGCGGAGACCGCGTTCTGGTGGGTCGCCAGGAATGGGGCGGCAACCTGACCACCCTGCGCGACAAGGCCGCCCGCGCCGGCGCCGGGGTGGAGGTGATTCCCAGCCTGGAGGACGGCCGGGTGGACGCCGACGCCCTGGCCGGCCTGATCGACGACCGCGTGCGCCTGGTCAGCCTGACCTGGGGGGCTGCCAACGGCGGCCTGGTCAATGACGCGGCGGCGGTGGGCCGGGTGACCCGCGCCGCCGGCATTCCCTATGTTATCGACGCCGCCCAGGTGGTGGGGCAAATCCCCGTCGACGTACGAGCGCTGGGCTGCGACATGCTGAAGGCGCCGGGACGCAAGCACCTGCGCGGGCCCCGTGGCACCGCCCTGCTGTATGTCCGCCGCGACTTCCTGGACAAGGTCACGCCCGCCTGGCTGGACGTGCAGTCCTCGCCCTGGGCCACGCACTTGGGGGCAGACCATGGCCCGGTGTCGCCCCGCGACGACGCCCGCCGCCTGGAAGCGTCGGAGGCCTCGGTGGCCCTGCTGCTGGGCCTGGGCAACGCTTTGGAGCAAGCGCTGGCACTAGGCATCGACCACATCCGCGCCCGCATCCATCACCTGGCCCAGGGCCTGCGCGCCCGCCTGGACGCCATCCCCGGCGTCACCGTGCGCGACATCGGCGATCCCGAAACCCGCAGTGGCCTGGTGTCCTTCACGGTGGAGGGCCTGGCGGGCTCGGCGGTGCGCGCCCGGCTGATGGACCAGGGCCTGACCCTGGGCGCCAACGGCGTGCCCTACACACCGCTGGACATGACGACGCGCAGCCTGACGGAAATCGCCCGCGCGTCCCTGAGCTATCTGACGACGGAGGCAGAGTTGGACAGGTTGGCCGACGCCGTCGCCGGCCTGGCGCCCTAAACCTTGCGCGGGGCCTGGGCCAGCAGGGCGTCGGTCAGGCCGGGGGGCAGGACGCCCAGCAGCCAGGACACGGCATAGGTGGGCCAGGGGAAGGCGATGCGCGCCCGGTTGGCGGCCAGCCCCCCCACCACGATGCGCGCAGCCTTGTCCGCGTCCATCAGGAAGGGCATGGGGAAGCTGTTCACCGCCGTCATGCGGCTGCGCACGAAGCCGGGGCAGATGACGTTGACCTGCACCCCCTTGCCCATCAGCTCGCCCCGCAAGCCCTCGCCGTATGACCGCACCGCCGCCTTGGAAGCACAGTAGGCGGGCGCCCCCGGCATGCCGCGGAAGGCGGCCAGCGAGGACATCAGCGCCAGCTGTCCCCGCTTGCGCGCCACCATGCGCGGGATCAGGGGGTGGATGGTGTTCAGCACGCCCTCGATGTTCACGGCCAGGATGCGACGCGCCTGCTCCTCCGTCTCGCCCGAGGTGGCGGCATCCCCGCCGCCCGTGCCGCCCGAGATGCCGGCGTTGGCGATGGCGAGGTCGATGGGCACGCCGTTGTCGGCGGCGATGATCCAGTCGGCCAGGGCCTGGCGGTCGAGCACGTCCAGCGTGGCCGCCGTCACCCGGGCGCCCTTGGCGCGCGCGGCGTCGGCCACCGCGTCCAGCCGCGCCGAATCACGGCCGGTCAGCCACAGCTGACGCCCACGTACCGCATAGGCCAAGGCCAGGGCCTCGCCAATGCCGCTGGACGCGCCGGTGATCAGAATGCTGTTCGGCGACTGCACCGCCCGTCCCCCTCTATTGTCCCCGTGGTTAAGCCCGCATCATCAATGGGGCCACGCACTTACCGCAACCGGCCCACCCCCGGGCCTTGCTTGTTTGTCGCCGCCGCCACGGGCTATAACCCTAGCCTCAAGACGATGCAGCATGTCTCGCCGCCGGTCCAGCCGGCAGCGCGGCGGAGATTGCGTCCCTGTCGCCTTCCTCCTTCCCTTGGGGACCCGCCCTTTGAGCAAGACTTCCCCCCTCGCCAGCATGACCGGCTTCGCCCGCGCGGAAGGTGCCGCCGGCGGCGCCTCGTGGATCGTCGAGGTGAAGAGCGTCAATGGCCGCGCGCTGGACCTGCGCACCCGCCAGCCCTCCGGCTTCGACGCCATCGAGGCCCTGGCCCGCGCGGAGGTGAACCGCCTGATCCGCCGCGGCAACGTCACCCTGAACCTGACCGTCAACCGCACCGCCACCACGGCCCCGCTGCGGCTGAACCGAGAGTTGCTGGCCCAGGTGCTGGAATTGGCGCGGGAGATCGAGGGCGCCGGCGCGGCGCCGCCCCGCCTCGACGCCCTGCTGTCCGTGCGCGGCGTCATCGACACGGGCGAGGAGACGGAACAGCCGGAGGAGCGGGCGGAACTGGAGGCTGCCATCGGTAAGACCGTGACCCAGGCCATCCTGGCCCTGGCCAGCGCCCGCGCCGCCGAGGGCGCGCGCCTGCACGCGGTGCTGACCGGCCACCTGGATGAGATCGCGTCGCTGACCGAGGCCGCCGCCAGCACCGCCGCGCTGCAGCCCGCGACACTCCGGGACAAGCTGAAGACCCAGGTGCAGGCCCTGCTGGAGGCCGTGCCAGCCCTGCCGGAGGAGCGCCTGGCCCAGGAGGCGGCGCTGCTGATCGCCAAGGCCGATGTGCGGGAAGAACTGGACCGCCTGCGCGCCCACATCGCCCAGGCCCGCGACATGCTGGCCGAGGGCGCCGCCGTGGGCCGGCGCCTGGACTTCCTGTGCCAGGAATTCAACCGTGAGGCCAACACCCTCTGTTCCAAGTCCGCCGACGTGGAACTGACCCGCATCGGCCTGTCGCTGAAGGCCACGATCGAGCAGTTCCGCGAACAGGTCCAGAATATCGAATGAGCACGCCCCCCCTAGTGAGTACGCCCATGACCGCCGACACCCCGTCCCCCGCCCTGCCCCCCTACATGCACCGCCGCGGCCTGATGCTGGTGCTGTCCTCGCCGTCCGGCGCGGGCAAGACCACCATCGCCCGCCGCCTGCTGGAGCAGGATGATGAACTGACCATGTCGGTTTCCGCCACCACCCGCGCCAAGCGGCCGGGCGAGGTTGCCGGCGTGGACTATCACTTCACCAGCCTCACCGAATTCGACCTGATGGTGAACCAGGGCAAGCTGCTGGAATACGCCAAGGTCTTCGACAACTACTACGGCACCCCGCGCGAGCCGGTGGAACAGGCGCTGGCGGGCGGCCGCGACGTGCTGTTCGACATCGACTGGCAGGGCACGCAACAGCTGAAGGAAAAGGCCCGCGACGACCTGGTCAGCATCTTCATCCTGCCCCCGTCGGCCCGCGAACTGGAACGCCGCCTGACCAGCCGCGCCCAGGACAGCCAGGCCGAAATCGCCAAGCGCATGAGCAAGGCGTCCAACGAGATGAGCCACTGGGCCGAGTACGACTACGTCATCATCAACAACGACGTGGACAGCTCCGTCGCCAAGGCCCACGCCATCCTGACCGCCGAACGCCTGGTGCGCCGCCGCCAGGTGGGCCTGTCGGAGTTCGTGAAGGGCCTGCAGGCGGGGGTGTGAGGCGATGCGCCGCTACCTTTTGCCCTTGCTGGCGGTGGCGCTCCTTGCACTGATGGCAAGTACTTCATCCTGGGCCAGGGTGGCGGAAGACAAGCCTCTTCCCCCAGCCCAGGATAAGGGTATCTGGCTGCTGACCAAGCTTCGGGAGATCGCCGATTCAGGTCAACCGCTCGAGAAAAATTATCTCGAGAAGGCTCTGAATATCCATCTAGCCGGCGAGGTGTCTTACCTAGACAGCTCCGGTTGCAAATTTTCCCATGAGAGCGCCGGTGGGCAAAATTCACGCCTGAAGGCAGAGGGCGGCTGGTATGCCGCGACGCCGGAAGGCGTACAAAGGATGGAAATTCCAGGCTATGCCATCAATCAAGCGGGACACGTTGAAGGACAACCCACCATCTATTATTCTTCATCCACTTACAAGAATTGCACCGGATGGGAAGACGTTCTCTTCAAATCTGAAACGACATTGAAGTTCGGCGCCTTTCCGTCGTTCGCATGCGTGACCCCCGAGGCCATGAGCAAGGCCTTGCCAGAATTCAAGTTCACGCAAGCGACGGACGGTGTCGCGTTCTTTTCGTATCGGGGCGGAGAGAAAGTGGGCCAAGGAACGTCGATTACGGTAACGTACCGCATGGGCGCCAAATGCATGCAGGGCATCAAGATAACCCAATCTACTGAGTCCGGATCGACTTATGCCAAGGCCTATTCCACCTTTTGGCCCTGCAGTAGAAAGTTTTTTGATATTTATTGGACAACGATCCTCAAGAGACCCTTGCCACAATATACAGAACTTCAGAAAACCGCACCAGGAATGTATGATATCTTATTGGACTCGGAGAAAGAGAAAGAGGCGTTTCGCGAATACGCGGTAAAGCAATGCGGTTCCTTCGAGTCGATATTTCAGAAATATGCGAAAGATAAACAATAGCGTCGTTTGACGACGCCGTTCCCGGACAGTCATCCATCCCTACTCCGCCGCACCGGCCGCCCGCGCGCCCGCCAGGAAGCGTTTGGCCTGCTCTATCAGGGCGCGGCGGCGGGCGGTGTCCTCCGCGTGGCGGGCGGCCTCAGCGGCCACGTCGGACCCGCAGTGGGGACAAGCCTCCTCATGCGGCCAGATGTACTGGTCACAGCCCCGGCAGACGTCCAGCTTCGGCGGGGTGGTGCCGCCGCCGGCCGCGCGTTCGCGGGGGTGGATGTGCACCTGGGCCGGGTCGCGCGCCGGCAGGGGGCGCGCGTCCGTCACGCCAGGGATGGCCTCGGTGATCAAGGCGAATTCGCCGATGGCGAAGCTCTCCGGCGGCGCCTCCTTGACCTTCACCACCCGCTCGCGCAGGCCGTGCTTGGCCAGATCCAGCACCCGGTGGTGGCAGTAGGGGTTGTTGCCCCGGCGGCCCAGCAGCGATTCGGATGTCCAGGTGCAGCCGGCGCGGCAGGCGTCAGCATAATAACAGGTGCGGCAATAGCCCCACATCTCCTCCACCGAGCGCAGGCGGCCGAAGCTGATGCGCTCCGTATGGCGCCAGATATCCTCCACCGTCATGTCGCGCACATGACCGGCGGAATAGAGCGAGGTGGCCAGCGAGGGGCAGCCCTTGATGGTGCCGTCGGCCTCGATGCCGATGGTGGTCTGGCCGGCGGCGCAGCCGGTCCAGTGCATGGTCTCGTCACCATAGCCGCGCCACATGCGCTCATAGGGGCCGAAATAGCCGATGTTGTTGCCCACGATCATCAGCAGCCCGCGCTCCACCCCCTCCTGGTACAGGCGGGCCAGCAGCGGCATGACGTCAATCAACTGATAGGGCTGCAACAGCAGGTCGGGGTTGTCGACGGCGTTGCCCATGGCCACGGTCAGCTGGATCTGCCAATGGGTGGCACCCGCTTCGATGATGCGGTCCATCAGGTCCGGCAGATGGGCCGGCGTCTCCGGCCCGATCTGGGTGTTGACCGACACGTCCAGGCCCCGCGCCTTGGCCCGGCGCAGCGCGCTGATGGCCTGGTCGTAGGAGCCAGGGACGCCGCGCACCCGGTCGTGCAACTCCGGCAGGCCGTCGATGGACACGCCCAACCCCTGCAGGCCGGCCGCTACCGCCTGGTCCAGGCGGGCGTCGGTCAGGTTACGGGCGCCGGTCTGGATGGCGGTGCGCATGCCGTGCTCGCGGCAGCGGCGAACGATGTCGATCCAGTCGCGGCGCAGATAGGCCTCCCCCCGATCAGGGTCATCTCGCGCGTGCCGAGGGCCGCCAGCTGGTCAACCAGGTCCAGCGCCTCCGCCGTGGTCAGCTCATCGGCACGGGGCCGGCCGGCGCGGGAGCCGCAGTGCTGGCACTTCAGATTGCAGGCCAGCGTGATCTCCCACACCACATGCACCGGCACCAGGTTGTGGTGGTCCTCCATCCGGCGGAAACGGACGGGAACGTCGCCATCGGTCGGCGGCAGGAGGGGTGTGCTGGTGTCCATGGGCGGGGTCCTTGACGGAAGGGAAAGCGGCCGGCGCCCGGAGGCGCCGGCCGATCTCAAGACGGCGCCGGGCTCAGGGCTTGCGCGCCTCGGCCTTGGCGATCTCCAGCTTCAGGTGCGTCAGCAGGGTGGGCACGTCGCCATACTGCCGCACATGCGCCTCGGCTTCCGCGGCCAGCTTCTTCAGTTCCGCCAGGTCGCCCTTGGCGATGGCGTCGGTGATGGCGACACCGTACAGGGTGTGAACGGATGACATGGGCTCCTCCTCGGTTAAGTGCCTGGATTCAGGGCTTGCCGGCCTCGGCCTTGGCGATTTCCACCTTCAGCAACTGCAGAACGGTGGCGACGTCGCCGTACTCCTGCAGATGCTTCTCGGCTTCGGCATGCAGGCTCTTCAGCTGCGCCAGGTCGCCCTTGGCGATGGCCTGGGTGGCGGCGACGGCGTAGAGCGGGATGTGACTCATGATATATCCCTCATAAGTTGTTGTTGCGGATATGGGAAGGCCTGTCCCGACGGGCGGGATCAGGGCGTCTTGCCGGCCTCGAGCTTGGCGATGGCCGCCTTCAGGTGCGTCAGCAGCGTCGGGATGTCGCCGTACCGTTGCACATGGTCCTCGGCCAGGGCCTTGGCCCGCTTCATTTCCTCCAGGTCGCCGCTCGCGATGGCCTGGGTGATGGCGACGCCATAAGGCTGAATGATCGTCATTGTTTCCTCGCTGTTTTGAAGATCGCGGAAGGCGTGCGGGCGCGACCACCCCGCCCGAGGGCGGGGGCCTGACATCACGGGACGTATGATCAAAAACAGGACGGTCCCCGCGGACTGGGCGGCGGGTCCAGCGGATGGGCGCCGCCTCCCAAGCGGCAGGATGGTCAGGCCACGGGTTTCTTGGTCTTGCCCGACTTTTCTGGCGTGGAGCGCTCAGTTAGTCAACTTAAAAGATTGCAATATACAGTTAATGCAACCTTGCGGAATCACTCCCGCCCCGGCCGCCAGATGGCACCGGTAAGGGTGGCGGTGACGCATAGCGCGGCCGAAGCCAGGGAGGCCGCGGCCACCAGCGCGAACAGGGTGCCCAGGCTGGCGCCCAGACCCACCGCCAGCCAACCCAGCCCCGCCGCGACAATCAGGCGCAGCGTACCCGCCAGGAAGGCCCACAGGGGCCGGCCACCGCCTTGGGAGGCGAAGCCCAGGATGAAGGTCAGGCCGACCGCGCCATAGACCGGCCCCACCGTGCGCAGGTAATGGGCGCCATGGGCCAGCACGGCGGGGTCATGGCTGAACAGGTCGACCCAGGCGGACGGCCACAGCGCCACGCCCAGGCCGATCGCCTCGGTCACCGCTGCCCCCATCAGGGCGCCGATCCAGGCGGCGCGGCGCGCCCGGGCCTGGTTTCCCGCCCCCATGGCCGTGCCCACCAAGGTCAACACCGCCGTGCCCAGGCCGAACAGCAGCGGGATCAGCAGGTAGTCGAGGCGGGAGCCCATGCCGAAGCCGGCCAGCGCCTCCGTCCCGAAGCGGCCGACGGCGCCGGTCACCAGGATGGTGATCAGGTTCAGTTGCAAGGCGCTGAGGGCCGAGACGACGCCCACGCCCAGGATGTCGCGGAACAAGCGCCCCTCCAGCGGGACGCGGCGCAGGGTCAGGCCCGAGCGACCGCGCGCCAGATAGCCCAGCAACGCCACCGCCGCCACGGTGTAATAGCCGCTGACCGCCATGCCGGCGCCGGCGACACCGAAACCGTGGATGGGCCCGATGCCGAAGATCAGGAAGGGCGATAGCGGGATCATGACCGCAGCCCCCACCAGGGTGACCAACGCCGGCACCCGTACATTGCCGATACCGCGCAGCACGGCCGACATGAGGTTGATGATCCACACCGGAATGGCGCCGGCGAACAGCCAGCCGGAATAGGACAGCGCCGCGTCCAGCGCCCCGCCGGTGCCGCCCAGCAGCCGGTACAACGCCGGCCCGCCCAGCCGCAGCGCCAGGGTGAAGACCAGGCCAAAGGCGGCGGCGAGGACCAGGGCATGGAACACCAGGGCGTTGGCGTCGCGCGCCCGCCCCGCTCCCATGGCACGCGACACCGCCGCCGCCACGCCGCCGCCGATGCCGCCGGCCGCCACCATGGTCATCAGCATGGAAACCGGCAGCACCAGGGCCGCCCCCACCAGGGCGTCCGTGCCCAGCGCGCTGACGTAATACGTCTCCGCCACGCCGACGGCCGTCTGGATGACCAACACCACGATGGTGGGCAGGGCCAGGCGCAGCATGGTGGGCACGATGGCCCCGTGCAGCAGGGCGTGGCGGGCGGGTGGCACCGGCCTGGCCTCCACCCGGGCGCCTTCCCCGGCCTCGGATAAGGTCTCGGCCGGCGCCGTGCCGATGTCGGTGGTCATGATACGCGTCCCCATCTTGATGAATAGGAGGATATGCTCTTATATAGACGCATATACTCCTATCTGGCGCGGTGCGCCAGCGCCTGATAAAACAGCGGCGGAAGGAGAGCGGAATGAGTTTCGACCAGCAGCGCGACGGCGTCGCCCATTGCAACTGCGGCGCCCTACGGCGGGCGGCCCGGCGGATGACCAACTTCTATGACGCCAAACTGGCGCCCACCGGTCTGCGCATAACGCAGTTCTCGATGCTGGCGATGGTGTACGAGGCCGGCACGCTGTCGGTGAACGAGATGGCGGCGCGCCTGGATTTGGATCGCACCACCACCGGCAAGAATTTGCGCCCGCTGGAGCGGGAGGGTCTGATCCAGACCACCCCCTGCCCCACCGACCGGCGCAGCCATGAAATCACCCTGACCGACAAAGGCCGCGAGGCCCTGCGCGCCGGCACCCCCCTGTGGCGGGAAGCCCAGCGGGAATTCGAGGCGGCCAATGGCGGGGACAAGGCGGCCGCCCTGCGCAACACCCTGGGCGGCCTGAGCGTCCCAACCTGACCGGCCCGCCTAGAACGAGACGCGGCCGGTGAAGACCCAGGCGTGGTCCAGGGTCGGGGTCAGCGCCGGCTCCCGCTGCAGGCTGGGCGAAACGGCGAATTGGTAACCGAAGCCGAAGTTGGCTTTGGAATGGCTGCCCAGCGGAAAGCGGCCGAAGATGATGCCGGGGGTCAGCAGCACCTGGTTCTTGCCGTCGCGCAGGCCGCCGGACCAGTAGGTGTCGTTCACCTCCAGCTCCGGCCAGAAATAGTCGTCCAGGTGATACTGGAAGGTGACGTTGGTCGCCACCGCCGTGCCGATGGTGTTCTCATGCGCCATGGGGATGGCCACGCCCACGGTGCCCTGCACGTCGAAGCGGCCGAAGCCCTTGCCGGCGGCCAGCGTTGGCGTCACCAGCCAGGCGTCGTTGGTGAAGGCCTTGATGCCGGTGGGCGCCTGGAAGCCCAGAAAGGCCGTGACGATGTAGTCACCTTCCTCCGCATTGGCGGACAGCAGGCGCTGCTTCACCAGCAGCACGGGGTCATCCCCGAAGCCCTGCACCGGCTTGACGTTGCTGCGCACCTGGTAGGGCGGGATGTTCAGCACCACCTCGGTGGTGGCGGTGGGGATCAACTCCAGGCCTTTGCCGCCGCCATAGTTGCGAACCATGGCGCCGGTGCCCTGGTACTGGTTGGTCTGGTCGAAGCGGAATTCCTGCTCCAGCCGCGGGGTCACCGTAACCAGGGGCGTCACCCAGCTGGGCTGGGTCGACTGGGCCTGATCCACGCGGGCGTACCAATTGTTGAAGTAATCGTTGATGGCATCGGTGCCTGCCGCACGCGCCGGGCCAGCCAGGGCGCCAAAGACAAGCAAACTTGACACCACAGCGCCGACGGCAGTGTGACGGACCATGACGGGGACTTCCTATGGGATTTTCGTTATATTTCCCCGTATACATCGCCCTTAGCCCATGGCCGATTAAAATACTTTTTAATCAGGCGCTGAGCCGCGCCATCCTCTGGAAGGCCTGGGGCGGCTGGCCGAAGGCGCGCAGGAAAGCGCGGCGCATGCGCTCACGATCGCCAAAGCCGGTTTCGCGCACGATGATCTCGATGGGATGCCGCCCCTCCTCCATCAGCACGCGCGCGGCCTCCAGCCGCAAGTTTTCCACCGCCTTGGCCGGCGACTGGCCGGTTTCGGCATGGAAGGCGCGACTGAACTGCCGGGGGCTGAGGTTCGCCACCTCCGCCAGTTTTTCCACCGACAGATCCGCCGTCAGGTTTTCGCGGGCGTGGCGCAGCGCTTTCTGGATGCGATCGGACCGGGGCTCCAGCTCCAGCAGGGCGGAGAACTGGGACTGTCCGCCCGGACGGCGATGATAGACCACCATCTTGCGCGCCACGGCCCGCGATATCTCCACACCCAGGTCGGCCTCCACCAGGGCCAGCGACAGATCGATGGCGGCGGTCATGCCGGCGGAGGTCCAGATGGGTCCGTCCTGGATGAAGATGCAGTCCTCATCCATACGCACCGCCGGAAAATCCCGCTGCAACGTGCGAGCATAGACCCAGTGGGTGGTGGCCCGCCGGCCTTCCAACAGGCCAGCCTCGGCCAGGATAAAGGCGCCGGTGCAAACACTGGCCGTGCGGCGGGAAACACGAGCAGCGTCCCGGACCAGGTCCACCAGCCCAGGCGATGTCGGCGTGATCTCCATCTGCCCGGCCACCATCAGCGTATCATAGGCCAGCTCGTCCGGGGCGCGGCTGTCCACGGCCACCCCAGCGGAGCTGACGACCAGGCCGCCCGTCTCCGACACCAGGTGCACGTCATAGATGGCGCGCCCGGCGATGACGTTCGCCACCTCGAACACCGTGACCACTACCAGGTCCAGAATCTGGAAACCGGGGAAGACGACGAGACCAACGCGCCGCATGGCGACCTCCAACACCCTGACGGCAACGCCCTGCCGGACATGATGTCCTAAAAGGTGGCATCAATGACATTCAGGTCATGACCGTGCGCTCGTATTCTTCCCTTGTCAACGCCGGCATCCCGCCGGCCTCAAGGGAAACCGGATCATGAGCACCACTTCTTCCTCCAAGGGCACCGCTGTCGTCACCGGCGCTTCCTCCGGCATCGGCGCCATCTATGCCGATCGCCTGGCGCGCCGCGGCTATGACCTCATCCTGGTGGCGCGCAACGCCGCCCGGCTGGAGAGCCACGCCCAGCGCCTGGCGGCCGAGACCGGGCGCAAAGTGGAGGTGCTGGCGGCCGACCTGACCAAACCGGCCGACCTGCGCGCCGTCGAAGCCCGCCTGCGGGAAGACCGCGGCATCACCGCCCTGGTCAATAATGCCGGCGTGGGGGCGACCGCCCCGCTGCTGGAGGGCAACGTGGACGCCATGGAGGCGATGATCCAGTTGAACGTCACGGCCCTCACCCGTCTGACCTACGCGGCGGTGCCCGGCCTGGTGGCGCGGGGCGGCGGCCTGGTCATCAACATCGCCTCCGTCGTTGGCATCGTGCCGGAGCTGATGAACGGCACCTACGGCGGCACCAAGGCCTTCGTCGTGGCATTCACTCAATCTCTGCATCATGAGCTGGCAGGTAAGGGCCTCCGAGTCCAGGCCGTGCTGCCCGGGGCCACGCGGACGGAGTTCTGGGATGTGGCCGGCGTGCCGGCCGACAACCTGCCGCAGGAATGGGTGATGTCGGCGGAAGAGATGGTCGACGCCTCCCTGGTCGGCCTGGACCAGGGCGAGCTGATCACCATTCCCGCCCTGCCCAACCAAGCCGACTGGCAGGCCTATGAGGACGCCCGGCAGAAGCTGAAGCCCAACCTGTCCCACTCCAGCGCCGCCGCCCGCCTGAAGCCGGCCGCGTAAGCCAGCGCAAGAAACGGAACGGGCCGCCCCATCGCTGAGGCGGCCCGTTTGCTTACACCTGAGGTATACTCAATAAACAGTCCCCGTTCCCGTTCCCATCTGCGTGCTCTGCTGTTGCGCCGCCGGGGTGGCCTGCACCCAGACGCTGCCGCTGTCACCACCGTCCAGCACGCCTTCGCCACCCTTGGGCTCGGTGCCGGGAATGAAGGCTTCCCAGATGGCCTTGCGGTCGCCGGGTTCGGCCAAGCGGCCGGTTTCGGGGTTCACGCGCACCAAGCGCACGCCGGGCGGCACGCGAAAGGGCAGCGAGGGCTTGTCAGCCAGCGCCGTCTCCATGAACTCCTTGAAGATGGGGACGGCCACCGAGGCGCCCGTCTCATGATCGCCCAGGGAGCGCGGCTGGTCGTAGCCGGTGAAGACGCCGAACACCAGGTCGGGGGAAAAGCCCATGAACCAGGCGTCCTGGCTGTCGTTGGTGGTACCGGTCTTGCCCGCCAGGGTCTTGCCCAGCACCCGCAGCGACGCGGCCGTCCCACGATCCACAACGCCCTGCAGGATGTTGACGATCTGGTAGACGGTGCGGGGATCCTCAATCTGCTCGCGCGTGTCGGGCACGTCCGGCACCGCGCCCACGTCAGCGGTGGGGGCAACGGAGCCCGGCGTCAGCTGGCAGCCCTCACACGCCCGCTGGTCGTGGCGGTAGATGGTCTTGCCGCTGGCGTCCTGCACCCGGTCGACGAAGGTCGGGGTGATGCGCTTGCCGCCATTGTCCAGCATGGCGTAGGCGGTCGCCAGCTTCAGCACCGTGGTCTCCCCGGCGCCCAGCGCCATGGACAGTTCCGGCGCCAGGTGGTCGCTGATGCCGAACAGCTTGGCCTCTTCCACCACAGCCGGCATGCCGATGTTCTGCGCCAGGCGCACGGTCATGACGTTGCGCGACTTCTCGATGCCCACGCGCAAGGGCGTCGGGCCGTAGAACTGGTCGGTGTAGTTGCTAGGCCGCCACTTCTCCTGCCCCGCCCCCTGCTCCAGCGAGAAGGGCGCGTCCAGCACCAGGCTGGAGGGGGTGAAGCCACGGTCCAGCGCCGCCAGGTAGACGAAGGGTTTGAAGGCGGAGCCCGGCTGGCGGTTGGCCTGCGTCGCGCGGTTGAAGGCGCTGATGCGGGCGCTGAAGCCGCCGCTCATGGCCAGGACGCGGCCGGTGCGCGGGTCCATGGCCACGACCGCCCCTTGCAATTCCGGAATCTGGCGCAGGGCGTAGACGCCGGGTATGGGCGCCGGCTCTTCCGCCTTCTGGCCCTTCGACGCCGGCTTGGCCTCCGACATCGCGGCATCGACCATGATCAGGTCGCCGGTGGCCAGGGCAGCGGCACGCTTGGCCCAGCGCACGTCGGCCGGCAGCAGCTTGCCCTGGCTGCCGCCCTTCAAGCCGATGGTGGCCTCTTCCCCGTCGGCCTTCAGCACCACCGCCAGCTGCCAGCGCTCACCGCCGGCCGGCAGGGTCGCCTTGGCCAGCTGGTCCTGCCAGTTAGCCGGGCCGTCCAGGTGGGCCACCGGGCCGCGCCAGCCCTTACGGCGGTCGAACGCCTCAAGCCCATGGCGCAGGGCCTCCACCGCCGCCTGCTGCAGTTTGGGATCGAGGGTGGTGCGGATGGACAGGCCGCCCTCATACAACTTGGACTCGCCGTAGACGGACAGCAGCTCGCGCCGCACCTCCTCCACGAAGTAATCGGCGTCGACCTGTCCCTCGGAATGGCGGTCGCGGAAGGTCAGGGGACGGGCTTGCGCCTCCTTGGCCTCGGCGGCGGTGATGTAGCCATCCTCGGCCATGCGGCCCAGCACGTAGTTACGGCGGGCGATGGCGGCGTCGTGGAAGCGGTCGCGGTAATAGCGGTCCGGCGCCTTGGGCAGGGATGCCAGGAACGCCGCCTCATCCACCGTCAGCTCATCCAGCGACTTGTTGAAATAGTTCAGGGCCGCGGCCGCCACGCCGAAGGAGCGGTTGCCCAGGAAAATCTCGTTGAGGTACAGCTCAAGGATGCGGTCCTTGGACAGCGCGTCCTCGATCCGGTAGGAGAGGATGGCCTCCTTGATCTTGCGGACGTAGCTGACCTCGTTGTTCAGCAGGAACAGGCGCGTCACCTGCTGGGTGATGGTGCTGGCGCCGATGGGCCGCCGGTCCTGCCCCACACGTTCCACGTTGGTCGCCATGGCGCGGGCGATGGCCAGCCAATCCACGCCGCCGTGCTGGTAGAAGTTCTGGTCCTCGGCTGAGACGAAGGCCTGGCGCACGCGCTTGGGGATCAGGCTGATGGGCACGAACACCCGCCGCTCGGCCGCGAACTCCGCGATCAGCCGGCCATCGCCGGCCTGCACCCGCGTGGCGGTGGGCGGCTGGTAGTCCACCAGCTGGTGATAGTCCGGCAGGTCGGCCGCGTAATGGCGATAGCCCAGGTAGAGGCCGACGCAGCCGGCGCCCGCCAGAATCAACAGCACGACCAACAGCTTGACGAGAATGCGCATGGAACCGACCGACACCCGCAGGCGATAGAACCGAAAGACGGCGGCACCCTAGCAGGAAGCGCCCGCCCTGTCGCCGTCCGGGCGGCGGCGGCGCGCATGCCCCAGGCGCACGACTGCCGGCGACAGCCTGTCGCGCCGAGTGTGGCTTATTTGCGTGAGGGGACGCGGCGCGGCCCAAAATAGCCGTCTATGGCACGCACCAGGTCGGCGGCGAAGCGGCGGCGGTGGCTGTCCGAGGCCAGCAGGCGGGCGTCGGTGGGATGGGAGAGGTAGCCCATCTCCACCAGGATGGCGGGCACGTCGGGCGCGGTCAGCACGGCGAAACCGGCGGAGCGCAGGGGCGAGTTCAACAGCGCGATGTCGCGCCCCACCGACTCCACCACCAGGTTGGCCAGGCGACGGGACTGGTTGCGGGTGTCGCGCTGCGCCAGGTCGATCAGGATGCTGGCCACCTGCGCGCTCTGGTCCGCCAAATCCATGCCGACGATGGCGTCGGACCGGTTTTCGCGCTGGGCCAGCATGTCCGCCTCGCGGTCGGTGGCCTTGTCCGACAAGGTGTAGACCGACAGGCCGCGCACCGGCCGCCCCACCACGATGTCGGCATGCAGCGAGATGAACAGGTCGGCGCCCAGCGCCCGGGCCTTGCCGGGCCGCTCGCGCAGGGGAATGAAGACGTCGCTGTCCCGGGTCAGCGCCACGCGGTAGCGGCCGGTGGCCTCCAGCGCGCGGGCCACCGCCCGGGCCATGGCGAGCGTGATGTCCTTCTCATGATCGCCGGTCACGGCGGTGGCGCCGGGATCGTCGCCACCGTGGCCGGGGTCCAGCACGATCAGGGGCGTGCGGTCGCGCAGGGCGGGCTTGGCGCCCGGCGCCGGCGGCACCATCACCACCGGCGCCGCCTTGGGCGGGGGTGGCGGGTCGGGCGGCAGGGTGGGCAGGGCGCCCACGCGGTTGGCGGCGGGCACGACAGCGGCCCCTACGGACGGAACGCCCGGCGGCGGCGCCTCCGGCAACACGGCCAGGGCCTTCTCTTCGGACCGGGGCGTCGGCGGCGCGGACGGGCCGGCGACGGCGGCCATCAGACTGCCCAGATCGCCATGGGCCAGGTCCAGCACCAGGCGCGGCGGGTGGCCGTCGCGCGCCGGCAGGAAGTCGGCGTTGGCCACGCGCACCGGGCCGTCGGTCTCCAGCACCACCTGGGCCGCCCCGGTCAAGCTGCTGGTCATGCGCACAGTCTTGACCAGGCCCCGGCCGGCGCCGGGCAAGGCCGCCTGCCAATTGACGGATGGCAGGTCGATGACCACCTGCGTCGGGCTGACCGAGGTGGCCACCCGGTAATCGGTGCGCTCGCTCATCTCCAGGACGAAGCGGGTCTCGTCGCCTTGCAAGCCCAGGCGCACGGCCAACACGGCGCTGCGCTTGGGCGCGGACGGCACGCGCAACACCTGCGCCTGCGCCATGTCAATGGTGCCCAAGCTGCCGGCGGAAGCCGGCATGGGAATGGTCGCGCCCATCAGGAAAAGGGTGCCCGCCAGGGTCCCGGCCAGGGCCGCGCGCGGCGTCCCCCGGTGCCCCCAGAACAAACGTTGTCGACGCCCAAAGGCGGACAAGACGAATCCCCCCGAAACAGAACGAGACGGGCTCAGCACCGGGCCTTATACCGCCCTTGAATCAATCGCTTCAAGCATGATCATGAGATCTTGCCTAAGAAACGGCGCCTAGGCGGCGCCGGCGCGGCGCGCGTCAGCGGCCCGGCGCCTGCTGGAAATGGCGCCCGCGTCATGATCCGGTCCGTTTCCGCTCCATATCCACCGCCGGGGGCCGTGATTCTTTCATTGTAGTATGGGCCACCCCGTGTTTATCTTGAATTCGCGACAACCAGCATCCTGGCCCGCCCCTCCCCGGGGCGGGGCGTCGCCCCCGGGTTTCGTGCCACAGCCAGCCAAGTCCGCTGTGATGCGATCCGTGGGTGTGACGCCTGGAAGGATGCTCGGTCCTGTGAAACCACGAAGCCGGCGCTGGCCCCTTTGAAAGTCTGGGCCGGCGCCAGGTTCCGGTCGCCCGCCCCCCCGCTGGCCGCTTCCTGGAAGCGCCGTTTCGGGGTGTTCTTCCCTCGGCGGCGATGGGGATCCGATGCTTCGGCACTAAACGGTGGCACACCGGTCAACCCGTTCGTCGCGCGGGCCGGCCGTCCCTGTGCCATGAGGATAAAAAATGGCCAAGCGTATGCTTGTCGACGCCACGCATCCGGAGCAGACCCGGGTCGTCGTGGTCAATGGTAACAAGCTCGACGAGCTTGATTTCGAAATCGCCAGCCGGAAGCAGCTGAAGGGCAATATCTATCTTGCCAAGGTGATCCGGGTGGAGCCGTCGTTGCAGGCGGCTTTCGTGGAATATGGCGGCAACCGCCACGGCTTCCTCGCCTTCTCTGAAATCCATCCCGACTATTACCGCATCCCGGTCGCCGACCGCGAAGCCCTGCTGCGTGAGCAGGAGGAGCTGGAGCGCGAGCGCGAGGCGATGGAGCACGAGGAGGATGAGGCCCTGCACGCGGCGGAGCACCCGCCCCTGCTGGAAGCCGGCGCCTCCGCCGTCAGCTACGGGGAGGCCCCGCCGGCCGAACCCACCGCCGCTTATGAAGCGGTGGCCGACGAGGTCGGCGCGCACGAGACGGTGGCGACCGACCTGGTGGTCCCCGAGGGCAACCCCGAGGACGCCTACGTCCCGGCGGCCCAGCCCCTGATCATCGAGCAGCCCTACATCACCGAGGAACTGCCGGGCGGGCACGCCACTAGCGGCGACGCCGATGGCGAGACCGCCGAGTTCACCGAGGGTGCCGAGTTCACGGAAGGTGACGGCGAGGACGACGACGCCGAGGAAGGCGACGAGGGCGCCGAGGGTGACGAGGGTTCGGAAGGCGAAGCGGCCGAAGGTGAGAGCGCCCGCCAGGGCGGCGACCGCCGCCGCCACCGGGGCCGTCGGGGCCGCCGCGGCCGTGACCGCAACGATCGCAACGGTGATCGCGCCCCGCACGAGAACGGCCACGGCGAGGCCGCGCACGCCGATGAGGAGGGCGAGGAACGCCGCCGTCCGCGCTCGCTGCGCTCTTACAAGATCCAGGAAGTCATCCGCCGCCGGCAGATCCTGCTGGTGCAGGTGACGAAGGAAGAGCGCGGCACCAAGGGTGCGGCCCTGACCACCTACCTGTCCCTGCCCGGCCGCTACTGCGTGCTGATGCCCAACACCCCCCGGGGCGGCGGCATCTCCCGCAAGATCACCAACCCGCAGGACCGCAAGCGCCTGAAGGAGTTGCTGGAGGAGCTGGACATCCCGAAGGGCATGGCCGTCATCCTGCGCACTGCGGGCATGGAACGGTCCAAGCAGGAGATCAAGCGCGACCTCGAGTACCTGATGCGCCTCTGGGACAACATCCGCGAGCAGACCATGCAGGCGGTCGCCCCGGCGCTGATCTACGAGGAAGCGAACCTCATCAAGCGGTCCATCCGCGACCTGTACGCCAGCGACGTCGACGAGGTGCATGTGGAAGGCGAGGCGGGCTACCGCACCGCCAAGGACTTCATGCGCATGCTGATGCCCAGCCACGCCAAGAAGATCCAGCCGTACAAGGACGACATTCCGCTGTTCCACCGTTTCCAGGTGGAAAACCAGATCGACGCCATGTTCAACCCGGTGGTGCAGCTGCGCTCGGGCGGGTACATCGTCATCAACCAGACGGAAGCCCTGGTCGCCATCGACGTCAACTCCGGCCGCGCCACCAAGGAGCGGAACATCGAGGAGACAGCGTTGCGCACCAACCTGGAGGCCGCCGAGGAGGTCGCCCGCCAGCTGCGCCTGCGCGATCTGGCCGGCCTGGTCGTCATTGATTTCATCGACATGGAGGACGGCCGCAACAACGCCGCCGTCGAGAAGCGCCTGAAGGAGGCCATGAAGGCCGACCGGGCGCGCATCCAGCTGGGCCGCATCTCGCCCTTCGGCCTGATGGAGCTGTCGCGGCAGCGCCTGCGCCCCAGCCTGCAGGAAATCAACTTCGAGCGCTGCCCGCACTGTGAGGGCACCGGCATGGTGCGGTCCCTGGAAAGCGCCGCGCTGGCCGTTCTGCGCGCCATCGAGGATGAGGGCATCCGCCGCCGCTCCACCGAGATCACGGTGACGGCCGCCAGCTCGGTGACCCTGTACATCCTGAACCAGAAGCGTGACGCCCTGACGGCCATCGAGCGCCGCTACGGCTTCCGCGTGTTCCTGTCGGCCGACGACAGCCTGGTGCCGCCGGACCACCGTCTGGAGCGTATCCGCGCCCGCACGGCCGCCGACGACCAGCCCGCCGCCGCCGTCAGCGCCGAGCGCGTCTACGCCGAGACCGACCGCGCGCTGGAGCATGTGGACGAGGTGGAAGACGAGGTCGCCGAGGACGAGGTCGAGGAGACCACGGCCGAGGCCACCCATGGTGAGGGCAATGGCCAGGATCGCCGCCGTCGCCGCCGTCGCCGCCGTGGCGGCGGCCAGGACCGGTACGAGGGCGCGCCACACGCCGGTGAAGCGGCCGAGGGCGAACAGCCCGCCGAGGAAGCCAGCCTGGCTGGTGGGGAGGACGCCGACGGCGAAGGCGCCGAAGCCGTGGAAGCGGCCGAGGGCGACGATGCCAATGGCGAGCGCAAGAAGCGCCGGCGCGGCAAGCGCGGCGGTCGCCGTCGTGGCCGCCACGGTGCCGAGGGTGAGGAGATCGAGGCCGGTGCCGAAGGCGAGGAGGGCGTTGGCGCCCAGGGCGTGACCGCCCCGGCCGACGGCGAGGCCGCCGTGTCCATCCCTGCCACCGAGCCGGTGGCGCAGGCCGCTTCGGCCGAAGCGGTCCTGGTGGAAACGCCGGCCGCCGAGACCCAGGTGGCGGACGCCGCCCCCGTGGAAGTGGCCCCGGCCGCTGAGCCGGTCGCGGAGGAAGCCCCCGCCAAGCCCAAGCGCGCCACCCGCAGCCGCAAGAAGGCCACCCCGGTGGCCGATGAGGCACCGGCGGTGACCGAGGCTCCGGTCGCGGAAGCCGCCCCGGCCGAAGCGGCCCCGGCCGCCGAGCCGGTCGCGGAGGAGGCCCCCGCCAAGCCCAAGCGCGCCACCCGCAGCCGCAAGAAAGCCGTCCCCGCCGCTGAGGAGGCGCCGGTTCAGACGGAGCCCGCCGCCCCCGAGGCTGCGGTGGCCGAGGCCGCCCCGACCGCCGAGCCGGCGGCCCCCGTCGCGGCGCCCGAGTCCGTGGTGGTCGAGCCGGTGGCCAAGGCCGCACCCGCCGAGGACGCCGCCCCGGCGGTCCATCCCTCGGTGGAGCTGAACCCCATGGTGGAACAGCCCAAAAAGGGCTGGTGGAACCGTATCCTGAAGTAAGCCCTCGCTGGACAGAGGGCCTAGTGCCATAATCCTAAAAGAATCAGCCCTCCCGAACTGCGGTTCGGGAGGGTTTTTTCATGTACGATGCGTTTCAGGTGAATGGATCCCGTGTGAAGGCGACAGCGCCTTTGGGCGTGAAAATCACTGAACGCCGTCCCGCGACCCTGCCCCCATCGCGGAAACCGCCCTTTTGAACGCCAGGTCGTCCTCCATGCACACTGACACCGATGCCTTGATCCTGATCGACATCCAGAATGACTTCTGCCCCGGCGGCGCCCTGGCAGTTGCGGACGGCGACGCGGTGGTGGGGCCGGCCAACGAGCTGGCCGCCCATTTCAATACCGTGATCCTGACCCAGGACTGGCACCCGGCCGGCCACCACTCCTTCGCCAGCGCCCATCCCGGCCATCGGCCCTACGACATGGTGCAGATGCCCTATGGCCCCCAGATGCTGTGGCCCGACCACTGCGTCCAGGGGACATCCGGCGCGGCGTTCCACCCCGGCCTGGCGCCGGCGATGGAAAAGGCGCAGCTGGTGGTGCGCAAGGGCTTCCGCCCCCAGATCGACAGCTACTCCGCCTTTTTCGAGAACGACCGGGTGACGCCCACCGGGCTGGCCGGCGCCCTGCGTGAGCGGGGTATCCACCGGGTCTACCTGGCGGGGCTGGCGACGGACTATTGCGTGGCCTACTCCGCCACCGATGCCGCCCGCCTGGGCTTCGAGGCGCTGATCGTCGAAGACGCTTGCCGCGCCATCGACCTGCACGGCTCGCTCGCCGCCGCCCGCCGAGACTGGATGGCGGCCGGCGTGCGCGGCGTCAGCGTGGCCGATGTGCTGGCCATGGCCACCCCCCTGGCCTCGGTGGCCTGACCGGCCCGTCCCTCACACGCCGGGAGATCCCGGGGCGGCGGCGTTGAAGGCGCCCCGCCGCAGGGCACCCCTGCCCTATGCGGCCGGCGGGACAAGGCCGCCCTTGTTGACGCTGGCGGCAATCTGTAGCTTTCTGGCCCAAACGATCCGGGCCGCCCTTGCCGGGCGGCGGCCCGGCCTATTTCTGTGCCCTTCGTGCCCCGAGGTGATGGGTTTGCGCTACACCATCCTGATTTCCGTCCTGAACGAGCAGGGGAACATCCTGCCGCTGCTGGAAGAACTGCAAGCCGTCGCCCCCTATCCCGGGGAATATGAGGTTCTGTTCGTCGACGACGGCAGCACGGACAACACGCCGGATGAGCTGCAGCGGGCCAAGGCCAAGTACCCCTTCGTGCGTGTCATCCGCCATGGCAGGCGGGCGGGCAAAAGCCGCGCCATCCGCACGGGCTGCCACGCCGCCAGGACCGACTGGATCATGATGGTGGACGGCGACATGCAGAACGATCCCCGTGACATCGCGCCCATGCTGGCGGCGGTGGAACGGGATGCGGAGGTGAAGGTGGTATGCGGCATACGCCGCCGCCGCGACGACACCCTGGCCAAGAAGGTCACCTCGCGCCTGGGCAATGGCATCCGCCGCGCCCTGCTGCGCGATGGATGCCCCGACACGGGCTGCGGTTTCAAGCTGGTGCACCGCGCCGCCATGCTGGAACTGCCGCAGTTCGACGCCGTGCACCGCTTCATTCCCACGGTCGCCACCTACAGCGGCTGGAAGATGGCCAACGTGCCCATCAACGACCGCAAGCGCCACGCCGGCCGGTCCAAATACACCAACATCGGCCGCGCCTTCGTGGGCTTCTTCGATCTGCTGGGCATGCTATGGATGCTGCGGCGGAACACCATGCCCGGCACGGCGCGGGAGGTCTGACCCATGGTATGGGACCACATCGCGCAGTTCCTGATGCACTGGTGGCAGGAAGCGCTGGGCAAGAACGGCTGGATCGCCGCCTTCGGCCTGTTCGGCCAGGCCATGTTCATGTCGCGCTTCATCGTGCAGTGGATTTCCAGCGAGCGGGCCGGCCGCAGCGTCGTGCCCGTCGCCTTCTGGTATTTCAGCCTCGCGGGCGGCGCCCTGGTGCTGCTGTACGGCCTGCTGAAACCCGACTTGGTCATCATCGCCGGCCAGTTGCCGGGCCTGGTTGTCTACACCCGCAACCTGCACCTGATCCACAAGCATAAGCGCGCCGAAGCCGCCACCGCGACCTGACGGGACCGCCTGATCGATGAACGACACCTTCCGCCCCGCCGTCCTGCGGCCCGTGCACTATGTCATCCTGGCGCTGCTGGCGCTGGCGACCTTCCTGCCGGGTTTCACCACCATCCCCCCTTCGACCGGGACGAGAGCCGTTTCGCCCAGGCGACGCGGCAGATGCTGGAAACGCGCGACTTCGTTTCTATCCGTTTCCAGGACGAGGCGCGGAACAAGAAGCCGGTGGGCATCCACTGGCTGCAGAGCGCCACGGTGACGGCGGTGCAGGCCGTCACCGGCGAGCATGACCCCGAGACCACGCCCATCTGGGCCTACCGCCTGCCCTCGCTCATCGGGGCCGTCGCCGCCGTGCTGCTGACCGCCTGGGCGGGACAGTTGCTGTTCGGCGCCACCGCCGGCTTCGGCGCCGCGCTTCTCATGTCGGTCTGCGTGCTGCTGGGCGTCGAGGCGCGCATGGCCAAGACCGACGCCGTGCTGCTGGCCAGCGTCGTGGCGGCCATGGGCGCCCTAGGCCGCGTCTATCTCGACCGGCGCAAGCCCATGCCCCCCACCTGGGGCCTGACACTGACCTTCTGGATCGCCCTGGGCGTCGGCATCCTGATCAAGGGACCGGTCATCCTGCTGCCCGTGCTGGGCAGTGTCGTCACCCTGGGCTTCGCCGACCGGGACTGGTCCTGGTTGAAGGGGCTGCGTCCCCTGCCCGGCCTGGCCATCGTGCTGGCCATGGTCCTGCCCTGGGCCATTCTGATCGCCATTGCCACCAAGGGGCAGTTCTTCGCCGACGCCATCGGGCATGAGTTCCTGGGCAAGGTGAATTCGGGGCAGGAGAAGCACGCCGGCCCGCCGGGCTATTACCTCATCACCTTCTGGCTCAGCTTCTGGCCGGGCAGCCTGCTGGTGGGCCTGGGCGCCGCCTGGGCGTGGCGCCGCCGCCATGACGACGCCGTGCGCTTCTGCCTGGCCTGGATCGTGCCCACTTGGCTGATCTTCGAGGCGGTGGCGACCAAGCTGCCCCACTACGTCCTGCCCACCTTCCCCGCCCTGGCATTCCTGGGCATGGCCGCCCTGCTGTCGCGCATCGACGCCAGGGCGGCGGCGGAAAAGGCGGCCAACCGCAACATCCCCCGGCAGGAACGTGCCCGGCCCGCCATCGCCGGCCGCATCGGCCGCTGGGCGATCATCGTCCTGTACCTGGCCGTCACCGGCGCCGTGGCCGTGCTGGGCGCCGGCGCGCCCCTGCGGCTGGAAGGCACCAACCTGCCAGCCGGCTTCGTCGCCGGCGGCCTGGCGCTGGCCACCGGCATCGCCTTCGTGGTGCTGGAGCGTATCGGCTGCCTGAAGCGGCTGACCCTGGGGGTCGCCGCCGGCGGCGCCCTCAGCATGATCACCATCCTGGGGCTGGTCATGCCAAGCCTCAAGGCCATGTGGCTGAGCCCCGCCATCGCCCAGGCCGTGGCCGATCACCGCCTGTGCCCCACCACCGTGCTGGCGGCGGCCGGCTACACCGAGCCCAGCCTGGTCTTCCTGGTAGGCACCAAGACCAGGCTGGGTGAACCCGACATGGTGGCCAACCACCTGGCGGACGACCCCGGCTGCGCCCTGGCGCTGGTACGTGACAAGGAGGAGCCGGCCTTCGCCGCCCAGTTGGCCGCGCGCGGGCTGTCGCCGGAGTTGATCAAGCACTTCCGGGGCTTCAACTACTCCCGCGGCAACTGGGCCAACCTGGCCCTGTACCGCGCCGGCGCGCCGGTCAACGCCCCCCAGCCGCCCGTGGACCAGCCGGCACCGGCGACGCCGCAGCCGTGAGCCGCAGTACGTTGATGATCTGGGCCGGCTTCCTGATGCTGGAGGCGGCCCTGATCCTGTGGGTCGACCGGCCCTTCACCCTGTGGGCGGCCGAGCTGCCGCCGTGGACCAGGGCCCTCAGCCACCATCTGACACGGACGGGCGACAGCCTGTACAGCCTGGTGCCCCTCGGCCTGGCGACCATCGCCCTGGTGACCGCCCGCGCCCAGGCGGAGGGGGCGCAGCGTGAACGGCTGGGCCGCTGGCTGGGTGCCGTGACCTTCGTCTTCCTGGCCGTCGCCCTGTCCGGCCTGGCGGTGGACGCCGTCAAGGCCATGGTGGGCCGTCCCCGGCCGGTCATGTTCCTGACCGAAGGCATCGTCTGGCCCCAACCCTTCCACATGGGCTTCCGCTATTATTCCTTCCCCTCCGGCCATGCCGACACGCTGGTGGCGCTGGCTCTGTCGGTGGGCATCCTGTGGCCGCGCGGACGACTGGGGCTGCTGGCGCTGGCCTTGGCGCTGTCCACCACTCGGCTGTGGGTGGGCGCGCACTATCCGTCCGACGTGTTGGGGGGCGCGGCCATGGCGGTGCTGACCACCCGATTTTTACGCGATAGCTTCACACGCCGCGGCTGGCTGCCGGCGCCCGATGGCGCTATGGTCCGGCCCCAAGAACCGTTTCAATCGTAGCCCTTTAGGAGGAAGACATGGCCGGCCGTATCGACGCCCGTCTGAAAGAACTCGCCATCGAGCTGCCGACCCCGGCCATTCCGGTGGCGGCCTATGTCCCGGCCGTGCGCACCGGCAACACCCTGTTCCTGTCCGGCCAGGTGCCGTTCTGGAATGGCGAGTTGCGCGGCGTCGGCAAGCTGGGCGACGGGTTCACCATCGAGCAGGGCCAGGAAGCGGCCCGCCTGTGCGCCCTGAACCTGATCGCCCAAGCCAAGGCCGCCCTGGACGGCGACCTGGACCGTGTGGTGCGGGTGGTGAAGCTGGTGGGCTTCGTCAATTCCACCGGTGACTTCACCGACCAGCCCAAGGTCGTCAACGGCGCCTCGGAGACCTTCGTCCAGGTGTTCGGCGACGCCGGCCGCCACGCCCGCTCCGCCGTCAGCGCCGCGGCCCTGCCGTTGGGCGTGGCCGTCGAGGTCGAGGCCATCTTCGAAGTGCTCTAAAACCGCGCACTGGTTCGCCCACCCTTGTTAAATGCCGGCCGGCACCCGACTATTAACGTCGGTACCGGCCGGAATGGATTTAGCGATGGCGGATGGAAGCAGTGACTGGACAGCGGGTCTCAAGGTGGCCGTGGCCCCGCGCATCGACGCGCTGGACGCGGCGGATTGGGACCGCCTGGCGGCCGGCGACGCCTATCCCGGCCATCCGTTCACCCGTCACACCTTCCTGCGCATCCTGGAGGACAGCGGCTCCGTCGGGCGCAAGACCGGCTGGCTGCCGCAGCACCTGACGGTGCGCGACGCCCAGGGCCGCCTGGTGGGGGCCGCGCCCCTGTACCTGAAGTCCCATTCCTATGGCGAATACGTGTTCGACCAGGGCTGGGCCAACGCCTATGAGCGGGCGGGCGGGGAGTATTATCCCAAGCTTCAGGTCTCCGTCCCCTTCACGCCCGTGACCGGGCCGCGGCTGCTGGCCGATCCCGGCTGCCCCGACCCCGACGGCGTCCGCCGCCTGATGGTGGCGGCGTTGCGCAGCGCGGCGGTGGACAACAAGCTGTCGTCCGTCCATGTCACCTTCCCCACGCCGGAGGATCGCGCCACCCTGACCGGCGCCGGCTGGCTGGACCGCCACGGCATCCAGTACCACTGGGAGAACCGGGACTATCGCGACTTCGCCGACTTCCTGGCCGCCTTCAGCAGCCGCAAGCGCAAGGCGGTACGCAAGGAACGCCAGGCCGTGGCCGACAGCGGCGTGGAAGTCCTGACACTCACGGGCGCCGATCTGCGGGAGGAACACTGGGACGCTTTCTTCCGCCTGTACAACGCCACCAGCGACCGCAAATGGGGCTGGGCTTACCTGACGGAGGATTTCTTCCACCGGCTCGGGGCCGAGATGGCGGACAGCGTCGTTCTGGTCATGGCCCGAGACCCCGCCCGCCTGGACGATGGGGGCAAACCCACCTGGGTGGGCGGTGCGCTGAACCTGATGAGCGATGACACCCTGTACGGCCGCAACTGGGGTTCGGCCGGCGACTACCCCTTCCTGCATTTCGAGGCCTGCTACTACCGCGCCATCGAATTCGCCATCGAGCGCGGGCTGAAACGGGTGGAGGCGGGCGCGCAGGGGGAACACAAGGTGCAGCGGGGATACCTGCCGGTCACCACCTACAGCGCCCACTACATCGTCGATCCCGCTCTGCGCCGCGCCGTGGCCGATTTCGTGGAACGGGAACGGGAAGGCGTCGCCGCCGATATCGGGGCGCTGATGGCCGAAAGCCCCTACCGCCAGGGCGACGGCGGGTGCGGCGGTTCGGAATGAACCTGGTTCACCGGCTGTCCGTCGGTGTCCACGGCCTGAGCGTCCTGGCCGCCGGGCCCGACCCGGTGGAACAGGCCGCGCGCCCCATCATCATGGTGCACGGCACGCCGGGCAGCGCGGGCGGCTGGCGCTGGTTCCTGGGCCACGGGCCCCAGGGCGTGTCACTGCTGGCGCCGAACCGGCCGGGCTTCGGCCGCAGCGAGCCGAAACAGGCGCTGATCGGCCTGAAGGCGCAGGCGGGACGCCTGGCGCCGCTGCTGTCGCTGAACCCCGCGAACCCGCCGGCCATCCTGGTGGGCCATTCGATGGGCGGCCCGGTGGTGGCCCGCCTGGCCCTGGAGCAGCCCCACCGCGTGGCGGCACTGGTGCTGGTCGCGACCTCCTTCGATCCGGACCTGGAGCACCAGCACCCGCTACAGCCCTGGGCGAACCGGGAGCCGTGGCGCCGCCTGCTGCCCCGCCCCCTGCGCAATGCCAACCGGGAACTGTTGACCATCGTGCCGGAGCTGCGCGCGCTGGCGCGCGACCTGGGCCAGTTGCGCTGTCCCGTCGTCATCCTGCACGGCACCGCCGACCGGGAATCGCCTTACGGCAACGTCGCCTATCTGCAGCGCCACCTGACCCATGCCATGGTGGAGGTGCGCACGCTGGAGGGGGCCGGGCACTTCTTGCCCTGGACCCGGCGGCGGGCCGTCCTGGCCGCCATTGAGCGGGCGCGCGCCCTCTGCGCCGCTTAAAATGGCGACCGGTCCAGCACGCCGAAAGCCAGGCTGAACAGCAGGGCGGCGTTCAATAGCATGAGCGGCGGCGTGACCCAGGCGGCCAAGCCGGCGAACTGCCGGCCCACCGCCCGCCCCGCCACCGCCACGGTCACCAGGCTGGGTACCGTACCCAGCGCGAAAGCCGCCAGGACCAGGGCGCCGCCGGCGGCGGACCCGCTGCTGACCGCCACCGCCAGGGCGGCGTAGACCATGCCGCAGGGAATGAAGCCCAGCAGCACGCCCAGGAAATAGCCGTTGAGCCCGCGCGGGTCGGCGAACAGCCGCCGCAGGGGCCGTGCCAGCACGGCCGTCAGACGGGCGGCCCCGGTCGTCCCCAGGCTGAACCGCCCCGCGGGAACCAGGCGCAGCAGCCGCGGCGCCATCCGGCCCAGGCCCGCCAGCCCTTGACGCAGGAACAGCAGCGCCGCGATCCCGAGGAACAGGGCCAGCAGCCAGCGGTACTCGGTTGCCCGCATCACCAGGGCGGACAGGCCGCCCGCCACCGCGCCCAAGGTGGCATAGGTGGTCATGCGCCCCAGATGATAGGGCAGCAGCAGGGCGCCGCCAGGCCGCGCCAGCGTCGGGCCGGACGCCACCCCCGCCGCGCCCACCTGGGCCAGCACGAAGGGGCCGCACATCCCGACACAATGGCCAAAACCGCCGGTCAGGCCGGCCATGAACACGGCGGCCATCAGCGCGGGCAGGCTGAGGGGGGCGGATTGCAGCATGGATAGATGGTCGTGCATGGGCGACGTCCGGATCAGGATCTGCCTCCAGCCATAAACCATGCGCCGGCCGCATCACTTGATCCGGATCAGTCGCCGCCCTTTTTAAGGCGCGATCAGCCGCAACTGCACCGCGACCGCGATGGCGTGATACTTGCTGTGCACCCCCAGCTTGCGCATGGTGTTGGTCAGGTGGAATTCCACCGTGCGATCGGAAACCCCCATGATGTCGGCGGTTTCCGCCCGCGTCTTGCCTCGGCAGGCCCACACCAGGCATTCCCGCTCCCGATCCGTCAGCGAGGGCGGGACCAGCGGGGGCGGCGACATGTCGCGGCGCAGGTCCAGCGCCCGCTCATGGTAGAAGGAACCGGCCAGCCGCAGCCAGGTCGGCCGGTGTTCCGACCGGTCCAACAGGTCCGGGTCCTGCCGCCAGAACAGGCTGATCAGGGCGGAGGCGGGGAAGCCATGACCGTCCACCGCGTGCAGCGGCAGCACGAAGCCCTGGCGGTAGCCGAAGTCCCGGGCGATATCCATGACCTGCCGCGCCCGGTTGCGCGCCCCACGACCGCCACCCCTGGCCGGTCGGAATTCAGGAACATCGGCCCAGGTGAAGGGTGAATTGGTGGTGGCCGCCCGGGTGACCACGGGGTCGTACCCCAGAAGATCCTCTGCCAGATACGTCTCTAGAAAGTCCGCCCGTAACGACGTTTGGTAGAACGGAACAGGCTCATCGGCAATCGGAAGGCGTCGCAAATCAACATAACTGGTGGCGGCGAAGCCCAAATCGGCGACCTGCCGATCCAGGGCATTTTTCAAATCGGCCAACGTTCCGGCGGATGTGAAGGCCGACAACATATCCTCGATCTTTCGCATGGCCATCTCTTCATCGTGGGTGGATGCCTCGACACGGCCGGCGCGAGGGAATACCCCGGCATTTGCCCAGCTTTTTCGAGACCCCTAACGATGTCGTACTGACCCCGGAAAAACGGGCGGAGTTGGACCATGTCATCGTTGCGCGTCGTGAGTTTTTCAGGACCGGAGTCGCCGGAACTGCTGGCCCAAGCCTGGCGGTTGCGGCACCGGGTTTTTCGTGAAGGCTTAGGCTGGGACGTGGCCTCGGTCGACCTGCTGGAGTTCGACGGATTCGACCGGAAGGCCTGGCACTGCGCGGCCCTGCAAGGGGGGCGCATGGTGGGCTATTGGCGTGCCCTGCCCACCACCGAACCCTATCTGCTGGAACGTGACTTTCCCATGCTGTTGGGGGATAGACCGGCCCCCCGGGCCCCCGACGTGTGGGAAATCAGCCGCTTCGTCATTTGCCCCGACGTGACCAATCGGCGCGCCGTGGGCAAAGTGCTGGTGCAGGCCATCGGCGCCTTCGGCGTCGCGCGCGACGCCAACCGCCTGATCGCGGTGGTGGAGCCCGCCTTCGGCCGCTTCGTGCGCCTGTGCGGCTTGCCGGTGGCGGAGGAGACGGCCCCTGTCCATGTCGGACAGGGTCACAAGGGCGACATCCACGCCGTGATCATCGCCCTGGACGTGCCGTCCTACGCCGCCAGCCATGCCCTTCCCTCACCCGAGATCACCACCGGCGCCGACCCGCGCGCCGCCTGACGGAGACCAATCCCATGAGCCTCATCACCCGCCTGCGGCGCGTCCTGCTGGGCGATCTGCCCGATTTCGCCGCCGATCCCATCGGCTTCGTCGAGCGCCACGGCATCGGCGCCGATGCCCCCGTGGCCCTGCGCCTGGGGCCCAAGCCGGCCTTCCTGATCAGCCACCCGGCGGGTTTCCAGCGCGTGCTGGTGGAAAACCGTGAGGCCTATGGCAAGGGGGCGGAACAGGCGCGCCTGCGCCCCCTGTTCGGCGATGGCCTGGTCACCGCCAACGGTCCGCGCTGGGAAGCGGCCCGCCATGCCGCCAAGGCCGCCTTTTCACAAAGCCGCCTGAACCATGGCCTGGAACTGGCCCTGTGCGTGCTGGCGCAAGAGGCCGGGCGCCTGGCCCGGATGAGCGGGGCGGAGGTCGACCTGCACGGCCTGATGGGCCGTCTGACCATGCGCATGGTGGTGGCGGCGCTATTCCATGAACGGCTGGAGAATGAAGCGGCCGCGGACGCCATTTATCAGGCGGGCTGCGTCGCCCACCGCCATCTCAGCCTGTCCATGTGGCGGCTGGTGGACCTGGACATGCACCTGCCCACGCGCGAGGGTCGCGCCTTCCGCGGCGCCATCGCGGAGATGGAGCGCCAGATCGCCGGCTTCGCCCAGGCGCCCAAGGGCTTCCTGGCCGCCCTGCACCCCCTGGTCGAGGCGTACGGCCCGGCGGTCATGCGGGACGAGGCCATCACCGCCCTGGTGGCGGGGTTCGAAACCACGGCGACCGCCGGCTGCTGGCTGGCCTACGCCCTGGCCCAACGTCCCGATCTGGCCGCTTGGCTGCGCCAGGAGATTGAGGAGAAGTTGCCTGCCGATGGCGAACTGCGCCCCGGCCTGTTGCGCGACCTGCCCCGCACCCGCGCCATGGTGCAGGAGGTGTTGCGCCTCTATCCCAGCGCCTGGTGGTTCGCGCGCACGGCCCTGACGGACGACACGGTCTCCGGCGTCGCCATTCCCAAGGGGGCCTCGATCCTGCTGTGCCCCTGGACGCTGCACCGCCAACCTGACCAATGGGCCGATCCCCTGGATCTCGAGCCCGCCCGCTTCCTGGACGGCGCGCCACAGGACAAGTTCGCCTATGTGCCCTTCGGCGCCGGCCCGCGCACCTGCATCGGCGCGCAATTGGCGACGGCGGAGCTGACGGCCCTGGCCGCGATGCTGGTCACCGCCTTTGATATCGAGGCGCTGTCCGGTCCGCTGGCGGCCCAGATGCCGGAGGGCGGCATCACCCTTGGCGCCCCCCGCGCCGGCATGAAGGTGCGCCTGTCTGTGCGGGAGCCCTTGCGCAAGGTGGCTTGACGCCCTTGTATTTCAAACGCCCGGCGCCGCCGGAACCAGGCGGTAGAGCCCGACATCGATCAGGCCGGCGCGGAAACCCGCCTCGCAATACGCCAGGTAATAGTCCCACAGCCGGCGGAAGCGGGGCGGGAATCCCTGGTCCTGGATGTCGGTCCAGGCGGCGTGGAAGCGGCGTCGCCATTCCGCCAGCGTACGGGCGTAGCTGTCGCCGAAGGTTTCCACCCCGTCCAGTCGCAGGCCGGCCGCCGCCGCCTCCCGTTCCAGGCGGGTGGGCGACGGCAGCATGCCGCCGGGAAAGACGTGGCGCTGGATGAAGTCGACCTCGCGGCGGTACTGCTCGAAGCGGGCGTCGTCGATGGTGATGACCTGCAGGACCGCCACCCCCCGGTCAGCCAAGCGCTGGCGCAAGGTGCGGAAATAAAGCGGCCAGTACCGTTCCCCCACCGCTTCCAGCATTTCGATGGAGACGACGCGGTCATAGGTGCCGGTGACATCGCGATAGTCCTGCAGGCGCAGGTCGGCGCGGCCGCCCAGATCGGCGTCGACCAGCCGGTCCTGCGCCGCCGCCAACTGCGCGGGCGACAGGGTCAACCCGGTGACGTGGCAGCCTTCGCGCGCGATCCGTTCCGCCAGGCCACCCCAGCCGCAGCCGATCTCCAGCACCCGTTCCCCGCCGCTGATGCCCAGCAGTTGGACGATGCGGTCCAGCTTGGTCCCCTGCGCGGCCTCCAGCGACTGGTCCGGGGCGGTATACAGGGCCGAGGAATAGGCCATGCCCCGGTCCAGCCAGCGGGCATAGAAGTCGTTGCCCAAATCATAATGGGCGATGATGTTGCGCCGGCTGCCAGCCCGCGTGTTGGCGCGGCCGCGGTGCACCAGCCGGTTCATCATGCGGGCCAGCGGCGTGCCGGCCATGGCGCCGTCCAGCCAAGAAATGTTGCGCGCCGCCAGTTCCAGCAAGGCCGGCAGGTCGGGACTGGACCAGTCGCCATCGGCGTAGGCGTCGGCAAAGGCGATGTCGCCGCCGAGGGCCAACCGCCGCACGGCGCGCCAGCGATGCAACTCCAGCACCCCCTCCGGTCCCGGCCGCGCCGCCCGCCGCGTCAGCCGGGTGCCGTCCGGCAATCGCACCGTGACCTGCCCCACGGCCAGCCGTGCCATCATGCGCGACAGCAGGACGGCCGCCAGGCGCCGCAGGGGTAGGAACGAGGCCAGAGGGGTCGGGGAAACATCCAGTGACATGGGTGGTGAAGTCCTAGAGGCCCGGATCGGCGGAGGTGACGATGGTGACGAAACGGGGCGGTGGTGGCGGGCTGGGCCGGAAGCCCACACCCTTCAGCCACAGCTTCAGGGCCTGCCAATGGATGGCGGCCACGACCTTCCAGGTCAGCAGCGGCTGCGCCGCCCAGGCGGCCAGGATGCCGGCATCGCTCAAGGCATGGCGCCGCCCGCTGAAACAGGCGGAAAGAATGGGCGCGCAAGGCCCATCCCGGCCGTCACCTGGGCGCACCTGGACCGCCACGGTCAGGCCGTCCGCCGGCGGCGACACGCGGAACTCGTAGCGCGCGTCCATGTCCAGGAAGGGGGAGACGTGCAGGCGCTTGGCGCAGCGCTGGCGCACCACCCCGCCGGCCGCCGCCTGGCCATCCACGGGAATGACGTAGCTGTGCCGTAGGCCGAAGGTGTTGTTCACCTCATGCACCAGGGCGCACAGCGTCCCGTCGCGGCGGTGGCAGAAATAGATGCTGATGGGATTGAAGACGTAGCCCAACACGCGGGGCATGCACCACAGCCGGATGGCGCCGCCGTCGTAGCCGGCGCCGGCCTCGGCCAGCAGACCCGCCACCTGGTCGGCCAAGGGCCGGCCGGACCCGTCGCCATGGTCGGCGTCGTGGAAGGACAGCAGGTTGAACCGGTTGTGGGAGAAAAGGCGCAGCCGCAGGTCAAGGGCCGGCAGTTCATCCAGGTCCAGCAGCATGGACCAGACGCGATACCGCAGGTGGTGGCGGCGCGGCCAGGCGCGGCGGTGGGCCACCCACCCCCGGTAGAAGACGCTGTGGCCGGACGATGGGGCGAGGGGTTTCCCCGCAACCGCCATGTCCGTATCCATGTCCGACATCCGCCCCATGCCTCCCACGCCCGGCAGTAAACGCTTGCGGTCCCTATACGCGCCAGGGTGAATACTGGATCAGTCGATACGGCGACTGATCCGAACCCGTCGTGGTTCGTATAGGATGGCATGCATGATGCCCGCACCCTTCGAAGCCCATCCCCCCGCCGCCGGCCATCACCCGGCCGGCTGGGCGCGTCCTGGGTTCGGCCCAAGGGTGGCCGCGTGAACAGCGGCGGCGACGGAAGCGCGCCGGAAGGCCGTCCGGCGGCCGGGGCCGCGCCTGGCACGGTGGTGTTGGAGGATGTGCACGCCCGCCATCTCCGGGCCATCGCCACCCAGGGCGACCGCGCCGCCTTCTCGGCCTTGTTCCGGCACTACGCCCCGCGCATCAAAAGCTATCTCCTGACCACCGGCCTGCCGGCCATGGAGGCCGAGGAACTGGCGCAGGAGGCCATGCTGATCGTCTGGCGCAAGGCCGCCATCTTCGACCCGTCCCGCGCGCACGCCGCCACCTGGATCTTCACGATCGCCCGCAACCTGCGCATCGACGCCGCCCGGCGCAGCCGCGCGGCCGAGGCCGCCGTGGCGCAGGAAAGCCTGACGCCGCCCGAACCGGAGCCGGCGGACGATCTGGTGTTCGCCACGGAGGCGGCGGACCGCCTGCGCGCCACGCTGGACACCTTGCCGCCGGATCAATTGGCTGTGGTGCGGCTTTCCTTCTTCGAAGACGCGCCCCATCCCGACATCGCCCGCCGCCTGGGCATCCCGCTGGGCACGGTCAAGTCGCGCCTGCGCCTGGCCATGGTCCGCCTGCGCGGCCTGATCGATCCGACGGGAACCGAACCATGACCGCCGCCCTGCGCCCGCCGCCGCCGCCGCCCTGCCCCACCCACCATCCCGATGCGGATCTGCTGTCGCGCCATGCCGCCGGCACGCTGCCCGATGGCCCGGCGCTGGTGGTCGCCACCCATCTTGATTTCTGTCCCGCATGCCGCCGCCAGGTGCGGGCGTGGGAGGCGCTGGGCGGCGCCCTGCTGAACAACCAGCGCCCGGTGGCCCTGGCCGACGACGCGCTGGAGCGCACGCTGGCCAAGCTGGATGGGGTCCGGCTAGCCGGGGCGCCGCCGGATGCGCCGGCGCTCGACCCCGATCCCGTGCTGCCGCCCACCCTGCGCCGCCAACGCCTGGGCCCGTGGCGGTTCGTGGCGCCCGGCATCCGGGGACGTGCCGTGCGGGTCGACCCCGCGGAGGGCTACAAGGTCATGCTGTTCCGGGTGGCGGCGGGCATGACCATTCCCAAGCACGGCCATCGGGGCCAGGAATACACCTGCGTCATCGACGGCGCCTTCAGCGACACCTTCGGCCGCTTCGGCACCGGCGACATGGCGGCGGTGGACGCCAGCGTGGAACACCAACCGCTGGCGGCGCCTGACGGCGATTGCCTGTGCTTGATCGCCGTGCGCGGCCGGCTGCGCATCCACAGCCTGTTGGGCCGCCTGGTCCAGCCGCTGGTGGGACTCTGACCCTTGGCGCCGGCCATCCCGCTGGCGGCCATCACGCTCGGGCAGTGCGCCGTCATGGCCCTGGCCTGGGTGGTCCAGCGGCGGACCCGCCAATCGGGCTGGGTGGATGCCTGCTGGTCGCTGGCCGTCGGCGCGGGCGGCCTCGCCGCCGCGCTGGCGCCCTTGGACGGAACGCCCCCCAGCGCCCGGCAGATACTGGTCTCCACGCTGGTGGGGATATGGTCGGCGCGGCTCGCCGCCCACATCGCCGTTCGCACCCGGGGCGGCGGTGATGATCCGCGATATGCCCAGCTGATGCGGGTATGGGGATCGCGGGCCGCCATCCGCCTGTTCTGGTTCCTGCAAAGCCAGGCGCTGGCCGCAGCCTTGCTGACGGTTGCCGTTTACGCCGCCGCCCGCAACCCGGCACCCGGCCTCGGCGGCTGGGACGTGTCGGGCACGGTGGTGCTGTTGGTGGGGATCGCCGGCGAAGGGGTGGCCGACGCCCAACTGGCCCGCTTTCGCCGGCGGCCCGATGCCCACGGGCGGGTGTGCGATGCCGGCCTGTGGCGCTGGTCGCGCCATCCCAACTATTTCTTCGAATGGCTGGGATGGCTGGCCTACCCCTGCTTCGCCCTGGCGCCGGGACCGGAAGGCGTCTGGCCCTGGGGCTGGCTGGCGCCCGGCGGCCCCGTCCTGATGTATGTCCTGCTGGTCCATGTCTCCGGCCTGCCGCCGCTGGAGGGGCATATGGCGCGGTCGCGGGGCGCCGCGTTCGCCGACTATCGCCGGCGCACCAGCGCCTTCTTCCCGTGGCCGCCACGGCGGGACACGGAATAGATCCTTGACCCTCCGCCGCCCCTCGGGCGATTAGCTGACGTGGGGATCGACCGCCCCGGGGACACCACATCGGGGGATGGCATGCGAAACGGGATGAAGATGGGGGCCGCCCTGGCCCTGGGCGCCGGCCTGGCGCTGGGTGGCTGTTCCAGCGAGGACCCGATGGGTCCCGGGCCGGACCAGAAGATGCTGCAGGCCGCCTGCGCCCTGGAACTGCACACCACCCGCCCCACGGGCACCGACGTGCTGACCATGTACCGTATCGAATTGCCGCTGACGCCGGTGGACGTGCGCCGCGTCGAATCCACCGTCCTGGCCGATGGGCGCGATACCTATTACGTGCGGGCCAAATTCAACGGCCAGGACTGCATCGGCGGCGACGTCACCCTGGTGTCATTGGCGGGCGGCAAGGTCCATGTGCATTATGAGATCGCGGACCTGGCGCATCTGGACATGATGGGCAAGCCCATTTTCGTGCGCCTGACCCTGGACGACACCTTCGACTACACCCCCGGCCAGACGGTCAACCGCACGGCCGGCGGCCGCCACTACGGATTCCTGCTGAAATAAAGGGCGGCGACGCAGCCGGCCGCGGCGGCCACGCCAGTCAGGACCGCCCCCCAGGCCATGTCCAGCGCGCTCAGCCGCGCCGACCACAGGCGCAAGGTGGCATGTTTGGTCAGGTCGTAGGTGCCGTAGGTGAGAAGGCCGAACAAGGCGCCGCGCAGCAGCGCCTGCACCACCGGCGCGTCCGTACGCGTCGCGGGTTCCACGCAGAAGAAGGCGATGCCGCCCGCCATCAGCAGATAGAACAGGGCCGCCGGCCCCAGGCGCGGCTGGGCCGCCACCATGTCGCCCATGACCTGGCGATAGAACCCGACCATGCGGGTCAGCCAGACGGCGTCCAGGGCGACGAAGGCGATGAGGGTCGCCGCGTAGATCGCGGCCTGGCGTAGCACCGGTCCCATGGGCTCTTCCCCCGCCACACAGCCAAAGAAAAACGCCCCGGGCTTGCGCACGGGGCGTTTCTCAATACGCGTCAGCGATCCGGACGGATCAGCCCTTACCGAACCGGCGAGCGGGTCAGCGACTTGATGCGGCCGCGCGGGTTGCCGGACATGGCAGCGATTTCGCGGTCCTGCGCCTCGATGATGGCGCGGGCGGGCTCATCGCCGTCCAAGCCGCCCAGTTCGGACGAGGGAACGCGGCGGTTGGACGACCGCGAACCGTCGTCGTACAGGACGTCAAACAGGACGAATTCGCTGACGGACTTGGATTTCGGCTTGCTGCTGCGGCCCATGGGGACCTCCTCTTCCTAAAGAACCATCAAAACTCAGGCGTAGGGGTACGGCTCAGCGGCGGCGGCGCGGACGGTTGCGATCCTCGCGCGCCGGCTGCTGCTGGTCTTCGTTGGCGTTCAAGGCCGCCACGAAACTGGAGAACTGGGTGCCGCGGCCGTCCTGCGCCGGACGCGGGGTGTTGGGCCGCGGGGCGTTCGGACGGGCGGCGTTGGGACGCTGGCCCTGCGGCGGCTGGGCCGGGCGCTGGCCGTGGGGGCGGGCCTGCTGCTGCGGGCGGCCGCCCTCGGGACGCGGACCCTGGCCCTGCGGACGGTTGCCCTCGGCGCGAGGCGGACGCTGGCCCTCATTCCGGGCGGGCCGCTGGCTCTCATTCCGGGCGGGCCGCTGGCCCTGGGGCCGAGCCTCCGCCTGGCCCTCGGAGGCACGCTGGGCACGGGGCTGGCCACGACCGCCATTGCCATTGCGCGGCGGACGGGCCGGCAGCGGCGGACGGCTGACCGGGGCGGCGGCGGCCTGGGGCGTGGCCTCGGGCCGCTCGCCCACCGGGATGGACTTGCGGATCAGCTTCTCGATGTCGCGCAGGTAGGCGCGCTCGTCCCCATCGGCGGTGCACAGCGACACGGCGACGCCGGAGGCGCCGGCGCGGGCGGTGCGACCGATGCGGTGAACATAGGTCTCCGGCTCGTTGGGCAGCTCGAAGTTCACCACATGGGTGACGCCATCCACGTCGATGCCGCGGGCGGCGATGTCGGTCGCCACCAGCACGCGCACGGTGCCGGCGCGGAAGCCGTCCAGCGCCTTCTGCCGCGCGTTCTGCGACTTGTTGCCGTGGATGGCGGCGGCCTCGATGCCCGCCTGCTCCAACTGGGCCGACACGCGGTTGGCGCCGTGCTTGGTGCGGGTGAAGACGATGCTGCGCTGCATGCCGGCGTCACCCCGGATCAGGTCGACCAGCACATGGCGTTTTTCCGCCGCCGGCACGAAGATGACCTGCTGCGTGATGCGCTCCGCCGTGGTGGAGACGGGCGTGACCTCGACCCGCAGCGGGTCGCGCAACATCTTGTTCGCCAGCTCCGACACATCGGCCGGCATGGTGGCGGAGAAGAACAGCGTCTGCCGGTTGGCCGGCAGCTTGGCCATGATCTTCCGCAGGCTGTGGATGAAGCCCATGTCCAGCATGCGGTCGGCCTCGTCCAGCACCAGCACCTCGACCTTGTCCAGGCGCACATGGCCCTGGGTCATCAGGTCCAGCAGGCGGCCTGGCGTGGCCACCACGATGTCGATGCCGCCGGTCAGCGCCTTCACCTGGCTGCCCTGGCCGACGCCGCCCAGGATGACGGTGTGGCTGAGCTTCAGGCCCACACCGTAGTTGGTGATGCTCTCGCCGATCTGCACCGCCAGCTCACGCGTCGGGGTCAGGATCAGGGCGCGGGGCATGCGCAGCGGCAGGGCCGATGGGGCGGCCCCCAGGCGCTGCAGGATGGGCAGGGTGAAGGCGGCGGTCTTGCCGGTGCCCGTCTGGGCGATGCCCAGGATGTCGCGACCCGCCAGCGCATGGGGAATGGCCCGCGCCTGGATGGGGGTGGCGGTGTGATGGCCCAGCTGGGCCAGGGCGGCCTGAATCTCAGGCCGCAGGGAAAGGGTGTCGAAAGCGGTCAATGTCTTGGAATCCCAGGGCGACGCGCCGGCCGCGTTCGTTTCTCGCGGCCGCGGATCGCGGTCAAGCCCTTGCCCGGGCGCGTGCCGGCAGGCATGTGTCAGAAGGTCGAGTATGCCCTGGGTGCTACAGGGGCGATTTGGTCGCCACCGCTACGCGCCACCCGGGGGATACCGCCGGGCCCAGCGGCCCGGCATGGGAACGGATGATGCCATCCATTCCTTAAGACCGCATAAGTGGCTGTGACCGGTCCCAGGTACAAGGGAAATCGCACAGGCCGCCCCGAATTGCTGCCATGCCCACGCATGGGTGGGCGTTGTCACACAACCGCCAAGCTTGTGAGCCAGGGTGCTTACCCCCGCGCCGCGACAGGGCGTTTGCGCCCGTCCGCAATTCCTCGTAGAAAGACGGCGACGGTTCCAGACCCTGGACGGGCTGGATGAAAAGGGAACGCGGAACGGGGCATGTCCCCTAAGCCGCGGCTGCCCCCGCAACTGTGAACGGCGAGCCCGACACCACCCTGCCAATCATGCGGCAGGGTCGACGCCACTGGGAAACCGGGAAGGCGGTGCCAGGGCCAGGACCCGTGAGCCAGGAGACCTGCCGTCACGCCGTGGTCACGCACGGGCACATTGGGCGGGGTGCACCAATGGGGACTGGCGCCCGCCATCCGGCCATCTGGGATATCCAGGCCGGCGGGGGGGTGATCCATTCTTTGGCCCGTGGTGACGTGTCACGTTGCCAAGAGGCCAACAATCATGGGTCGTTTCGTTCCCAGAATAATAATATCACTACTGTCGCTGACCAGCTCGGCGGCCCTGGCCGCCGGTATGGAGGGCGACGCGTCATCCCCCGCCACCCTGGACGATGTGGTGGTCACCGCCGCCCGCCGCGACCTGATCGGCACCGCCGCCACCTCCAGCCAAGGCGTGGTCGTGAAGGAAGAGCTGGACCTGCTGCCCGCCTACCGCGTGGGCCAGATGCTGGAAACGGTGCCCGGCCTGGTGGTCACCAGCCACAGCGGTGAAGGCAAGGCCAACCAGTATCTGTTGCGCGGCTTCAACCTGGACCACGGCACCGACATGGCCACCAGCGTGGACGGCATGCCGGTGAACATGCGCACCCACGCGCATGGCCAGGGCTACACCGATTTGAATTTCGTGGTCCCCGAACTGGCCAGCGGGATCAGCTATACCAAGGGCCCCTACTTCGCGGCCCAAGGCGACTTCTCCGCCGTCGGCTCCATTCAGATGGGCTACAGTGACCAAGTGGCGACTCAGGTGGCGCTGACCGCCGGCACGCTGGGCTACCAGCGCGTGTTCGCCGCCGGGGGGGCCGACGTGGGCGCCGGCCACCTGATGGCGGGTGGGGAACTGGTGCACTACGATGGCCCCTGGGACCATCCGGACAATCTGCGCAAGGGCAACGCCGTGCTGCGCTACAGCCAGGGCGCGCGGGACGACGGCTTTAGCGTCACCGCCATGTATTACCGCGCCCTGTGGAGCGCCACGACCGACCAGCCGCAGCGCGCCATCGATGCGGGATTGATCGGCCGTTACGGCACCCTGGACCCGACGGACGGCGGCCAGGCCCGGCGCATGAGCCTGTCGGGCACCTTTGCCACGCCGGTGGAGGCTGGCTGGCTGGCCGGCGGCCAGGTGACGGCCAACGCCTATGTCATCAACAACCAGCTGACGCTGTGGAACAACTTCACCCATTTCCTGGACAATCCGGTTCAGGGCGACCAGCACGCCCAGGATGAGAACCGCATGGTGGCCGGCGGGGCCGTCAGCTACAGCCGGCCGCTGAACTTGCTGGGCCTGGACCATGAGGTGGTCGCCGGCCTGGACACCCGCTTCGACGATGTGCATGTCGACCTGCGGGCGACCAGGGCCCGCGTGGCCTATGCCCTGCTGAGCAACGACAACGTTCAGGAGGCCGGTGGCGGCGCCTATGTCCAGGCGACCAGCCATTGGACGCCTTGGCTGCGGACCGTAGTGGGCATGCGCGAGGATTACCTGGCCGCCACCGACCACGGCAGCAACGCCGGCGTGGTGGCCGCCCGCCTGTTCCAGCCCAAGGGCAGCGCCATCGCCACCCTATGGCAGGGAACGGAGGTCTACCTCAGCGCCGGCCGCGGCTTCCACAGTGACGACGTGCGCGGAGCGGCGCGGGGCGACGCCCCCCTGCTGGCCAAGGCCAATGGCGAGGAGGTGGGCATCCGCAGCACCATCCTGCCCAATCTGACCGCCACGTTGACGGCCTTCCAGATGGATTTCGTGTCGGAGCTGACCTACGACGCCGACGTTGGCCAGACGGAAGCTGGACGCCCCAGCCGCCGACGCGGGCTGGAGCTGAACACCACCTACACCCCGTTCGGTTGGCTGGAACTGTATGGCAGCGTCGCCTTCAGCCACGCCCGCTATACCGACAATGATACGGCCGGCAGCTTCATCCCCGACGCGCCCAAGCTGATCGGCTCGCTGGGCATCTACCTGCGCGACCTGGGCCCGTGGTCGGGTGGGGTGGAATACCGCTATTTCGGTGCCCACCCGCTGATCGAGGACAACAGCGTGCGGTCGTCCGGCAGCCAGGAATGGAACCTGACCGCCAACTACATGCTGGAAAGCGGCCTGCGTTTCGGCATCGGCCTCTACAACGTCTTGGACAGCAAGGATGACGCGGCCGACTACTACTATACCGACCGCCTGAAGGGTGAGCCGGCCGAAGGCGTCAGCGACCTGCATCTACACCCGCTGGAGCCCCGCTCCGTCCGTTTCACCCTCGGTCAGAGTTTCTGATCACCAGAGGTCGGCCAGCCCCTCCTCCATCACCAGATCGGTGGAGGGCTGGCCGTCCCCTTCCATCCAGGCCGGCCCCATCCAGGCCACGGCGGCCTTATGACCGCTGGGCAGGTCACGGGTCCACAGCCGGCATTCCCGCCCCGCCGGCAGGGCCCCATCGTGACGGACCAAGATCGGACCGTCGGGGGCAATGGCGAAGCTGTCGGTGGGCAGCGACAGGCCCAGGCCCAGGGCCTTGATGTAGGCCTCCTTCAGGGTCCAGAAGGTCACCAGGTCCGGCCCGCTACGCCCGGTGGGACGGGCATCGAGCCAGGCCAGTTCCTCCGCCGCGAACATGGCCGTCGCCACCTCCACCCCGATACGGCGGTCGCCGCGCTCCACATCCACGCCCACGCGGGTACCGGCCTCCAGGGTCATGGCGCAGGCGACCAGGCCATCGGTGTGCGACAGGTTGAAGTCCAGCCCCGCCGGCGCGTCCACCAGGCCCGGCTTGCCCTGCGGCGTGAGGAGGGTGAAGGCCAGCGCCGCCGGCGACCGGCCCAGCACGCGGCCCAGCCACAGCCGCGCGAGGCCGTGCGCCGCCACATATTCCCGCCGGTTGGCCTCGAACACGAAGCGTCGGGCGCGTATCTGCTCCCCCTCATCCAGCAGGGGCCACAGGCGGGCGTAGGCGGCCTCGTCCAGCAAAGTCAGGGGCAGGGTCCGCAGCAGCGGCATGGGCTTCCGTTCGGGCAGGTTGGGGCCAAGGGTCTGGCCAGATCAGGCGCCCCGCCGTTCCCTGTCAAGGCCTTGATTCGGCGCCCTTCAACCGACGCGGTACCCCCATATCGCTCCGCTACGGCTTCGGATATCCGCATCGCCAAAGGTATTGCCGCCCTATCCGGAAAATGATCCCCCAATCCCCAAGGAACACGGCGTGCGGCCAGCTGATTGAAGCGCAGCATGACCGTGACCGGAGCCCCGACGCCGATGTCCAACCGCCGTAACACCCGCCGCATCCTGGCCGCCACGCTGGCGCTGGCGACCGCGTCCTTCACCCTCGCCACCCAGGCGCAGACGGCCGATCCGGCGGGCTGGGGTCCCTTGCTGAGCGTCGGGCCGGAGGTCAGCACCCTGGGCCTGGGGGCCGAGGTCGACGCCCGCTTCGATGATCGTTTCGGCCTGCGCCTGAACGCCAACGGCTTCAGCTTTTCCGCCAACCATACGGTGCGCGACGTGCGCTACGACGGCGACGCCACGCTGGAGTCCTTCGGTCTGTTGGCCGACCTGCATCCCTTCGGCGACGGCTGGCGCGTGACCGCCGGCGCGCGCCTGAACCTGAACGAGGTCGACCTGAAGGGCACGCCGCGGAACGCCACCTACACCATCCACGGCATGACCTACACCGCCAGCGAGGTCGGCAGCCTGAACGGCAAGATCGCCTTCAACCGCTTCGCCCCCTACGTCGGCGTCGGCTATGAGGGCGCGGTGGCCGACCACTGGCACTTCGGCTTCGACCTCGGGGCCATGTACCACGGCACGCCCAAGGTCTCCCTCGACGCCAGCGGCCCCGTCACCACCACCCCCGACTTCGAAAGCCGCCTGGACGCCGAGCGCCAGGAACTGCGCGACGATGTGAAGGACTACAGCTGGTACCCGGTGTTGAGCCTGACGGTGAAGTACGTGTTCTAACGCTCCTCTTTCTTCTTGGCGCTGCGGATGATTTCCGCAATGCCATGGACAACCGGCACCCTGGTCTCTTGCTTATACATGAGGATCCGTCCGTCCTGCTTCGCAATGGTGACGCGATAGATCGACGGCGCCCCGTCCTCATCCTCATCAGCGGCGACGCCACTGGTCACCTCCCAAGTCTTTCCCTTGTCTTCCGCAGTCCAGGGACGATACCGCGCGGCCTGTTCCTCGCCATGCCGATGCCTAATCAGCAAATCGGCATAGTCCTGAGCGAAATCGCGGGAGACGATCATATCCCCCAACATAGACATAAGGATTTCGTCGCGCGTCCAGACGCGCTTCTGGTTCCCATCATCATCAGATGAATTCATTTCATTCTCCATCTTAATTCAGTGGAATAAATCGTCCCAAGGCTTCGATCCCGGGGTAAATTCGTTGTAATGAGGCCAACTGTTGGCGTTTTTCTGGTACAGGCACATGACCGTTAATGCCGGAAAGGGCATTCCTGGCTTAAGGCCCAGATCACGCACTCGCTGGTCGTATGATGTGACATGCCCACCAATCTGGGCCAGCGGGTACACCTTCTTTTGACGGTAGGTATAGGGAGGATGACGTCCCGTCTTCACTTCGATCAGCGTCGGAAATTCCTCCCCTGGGAATAGAGCCAGGATGTCAGCCCGAGTAACCAGGCCATTCACACCGAGGATCCTAACCTCCGTGATGACGATTGCTCCCCTACTCCGCAAGAGCGCCGCATGCTCCTTCACCACCTTGTCGTGGAAGGTGCCGGGATAGTCGATATCCCAAAGTGCTTCGTCGGGATCGTTGTCATAATCTTCGTTGCCGGCGAGCCAGGCCGCGAAAGACAGGCCGACCTCTTCGGTACCTTCCGTTTCGCTTCCGTCACTCGTCCAACGCCCATGCCAGTCCCTGGGCTGGGCAGGATCGTATTTGCCCAAGTCCGCGCGCATGCCTAACAACCGGTCAATGCCAACGTCATCAACATCCGGCAACGCCAAGTGCACTGCGGCGATCTTGGCGCGAACGCCGTCCTGGTCGTTCAGCGCCCGCGCGACGACCCTCAGCCGGCCAATCAGTGGCGCCACATCCGGATCGGAGACGCCATAGGCGGCGGCGATCAAAGGCTGCAGAATGGCGGCCGGCTGAGGTTCAAAGCCCACCGCCGTCTGCCGGAGCAATGGAATGCCCGCCAGGCTCACGCCATTGTCATTACACGCCAAGCCACGGGCCGTCGGTTGATCCGATACCCTGAACCATCGCTGCGCCAACGCCGCCATGCCGCCTTCCCTTTCCGGTTGTCATATTCGGCGGCCATGATGTTCTTGATTTGTTCTTAACGCAAGCGCAACCTTCCCGCGCGTGCAAAACGGGACCGGGCGCTGGCGGCGCCCGGTCCGCTAACCCCTATCCAGCGCCCGCTTACTTCTGGGCGAGATCCAGCGCCCCGGTCAGGTCGCCCAGGGCAGGGCTGCCGTTGGCGGCCAGGGCGGCGTCGCGCTGCTTGATGCCTTCCAGCTTGGGCAGGTCGAAGCGGCGGGTGATGAAGCGCAGGATGGAGGTGGTGTCGTAGAAGGTGTGGTCGATATAGCCCCTCTTGGCGTAGGGCGAGATGATGATGGCAGGGATGCGGGTGCCGGGGCCCCAGCGGTCGGCCTTGGGCGGGGCCACGTGGTCCCAGTAGCCGCCGTTCTCGTCGTAGGTCACCACCACCAGCATGTTCTTCCACTGCGGCGAGGCCTGCAGGTGCTTCACGATGTCGGCGATGTGGGCGTCGCCCGAGGCCACGTCGGCATAGCCGGAGTGCTGGGTCAGGTTTCCCTGGGGCTTGTAGAAGGTGACGGCGGGCAGCGTGCCGGCGTCGATGTCCTTGATGAAGGCCTTGCCCTCCAGCCCGCCGTCGCGCAGGTGCTCCTTGCGCGCCTTCGTGCCCGGGGCGGTGCTGGCGAAGTAGTTGAAGGGCTGGTGGTGGTACTGGAAGTTGGGCACCGGCTCGGCGTTGCCGTGGTCCAGCGTGGCCTGCCAGGCGCCGCTGTACCAGGCCCAGCTGACCTTCTTCTGGCTCAGCAGGTCGCCGATGTTGGTCATGGTCTGCGGCGGCAGCGTCGTGGGGTTGGCAGGGTCCGCCAGCACGGGGTCGCCGCCCTGAGCCGGCTTGTTGGCGCTGGGCTGGTAGGGCGGCTGCATGGTGTTCACGGCATAGAAATCGGGCGTCAGGTTGCCGCTGTTCACGAACTTCGGCACGCCCTCGATGGCCGACTTGGGCGAGTTCGGCGCCAGCGTCAGGCTGACGCGGTCAGGCTCCACCACCGAGATCGAGCCCTTGGCCGGGCCCTGGTCGGCATGCGGGTAATAGGGCGCGCACGAGCAGATCAGGACGAAGTGGTTGAAGAAGGAACCGCCGAAGCCGCCCATGAAGAAATTGTCGGCCAGCGTGTATTCCCGCGCCAGCGTCCACATGGCCTGCTTGGCACCGTCATAGTGGCCCATGACCAGGGCGCCGCTGTCGGCATAGGCCACGAACTTGTCGTTCCTGCCGCCGTCGATCTGCATCTGGTTCTCATAGAACCGGTGCACCAGATCACGGGTCACGACGCCCTGGCCCAGGTTGAAACCCTTGGGGTCGTCGATGGCGAAGGGCTGGTTGGGCAGGTGCTCCGTCTGGGCCTGCGTCACCTCCGGCGTCACGCCACGGGCGGTCAGGCCCTTCCAGATGGGGGGCAGTTCCTTGAGCACCGATCCGTCGCGGTCGCGCTGCGCCAGGCTGTCCTGGGGCGCGTCGGCGATGCCGTTGGCGCCGGGGAAGGTGCCGTACAGGTTGTCGAAGCCGCGGTTTTCCGCGTAAATCACCACCACGGTCTTGATCTTGTCCAGGTCATCGGCCGGCTTGGCCGCCATCGCCCGGTCACCGAACCCTGCCATGATGCCGGCGGCCAGCGCCACCGCGGCCACACCCTGACGCAAGCTTCCGCTCCGCCCCATGCCCACTGCCATGATGTTCCCCTTCTTCGTCGTTTCGCTTTTGCTGAAGGTCTTATACGCGGACACGAAAAAACACATCCCCCGACGCGGCCGCGTCGCGCTGGGTGCGGCGATTTTCCTGGGCCTGGGGGCCGTCTGGCTGATGGGGGCGCCCCCCGCCACGGCGCAGGGCCTGAGCCGGGAAGAGGTGCGCCGCCAGGCGGCGGCCCTGGCGGAGGTGGGGCGGCGGCTGTTCTTCGACCCCGGCCTGTCGGCCAGCGGCACCCTCGCCTGCGCCAGCTGCCACGACCCGGCGCACGCCTTCGGCCCGCCCGACGGGGCGGCCGTGCGCCTGGGTGGCGCCGACGGTAGGACCCCGGGCCTGCGCGCCGTGCCGTCCCTCATGTACTTGCAGGACGTGCCCCCCTTCGCCGAGCACTACCGCACGCCGGAGGATGAAGGGGATGAGAGCATCGACAACGGCCCCACCGGCGGCCTGACCTGGGACGGCCGGGTGGACGGCCAGCGGGAACAGGCCCGCGTGCCCTTGTTCAGTCCGTTCGAGATGGGCAACACCGATCCCACCGACCTGGCGGGCCGGCTGGAGCGGGCGGGCTATGGCGCCCAGCTGCGCGCCGCGATGGGCGTGACGGCGGGGGAACAGGCGGACGTGGTGGACCTGGCGCTGCGGGCGCTGGACGTGTTCCAGCAGGATGGAGCCCTGTTCCATCCCTACACCAGCAAGTACGACGCCTTTCTGGCGGGCAAGGCGACACTGACGGACGAAGAGCGGCGCGGGCTGGACGCGTTCGAGGATCCGGCGCGGGGCAACTGCGCCAGTTGCCATGTCAGCCGGCGGGGCAACGACGGCACGCCACCGCACTTCACCGACTATGGCTTGATCGCCATCGGGGTGCCGCGCAACCGCGACATTCCGGCCAACGCCGACCCTCGCTATTTCGACCAGGGCCTGTGCGGGCCGCTGCGCACGGATTTCACCGGCGTCGCCGATTATTGCGACCGCTTCCGCACCCCCACCCTGCGCAACGTGGCGCTGCGCCAGGTGTTCATGCACAACGGCGTCTTCCATACCTTGCGGCAGGTGCTGGAGTTCTATGCGGAGCGCGACAGCGCCCCGGGCAAGTGGTACCCGCGCCGGGCCGACGGAAGCGTCATGAAGTTCGACGACCTGCCGGTGGCCGCGCAGGGCACGGTGCCGGCAGCCATCAACATGGAAGCGCCCTTCGGCCGGCGGCCGGGCGACCCGCCAGCGCTGAACGAACGGGACATTCACGACATCATCGCCTTTCTGGGCACCCTGACGGATGGCTGGTCGGCCCCCAAAACGGCCGGACCATAGTCCAGACGCATCTCAAGATGATGACAGTTGGCCGCACTTGGGCGGTGGGCGGCTAACACCTAGGTAGGGATTACGAGACTGGGGTGGTGCCCCCATGATCAGACCCGTCGGTGACGGGGATGACGGGGCAACCAGCGATGGCCATCACAGCGAGATTGCAACATTTGAGGCAGACTGTGGGGCATGCCCGCACGAGCCACGAGCATCCGATGTTCCTGCCCCTTCTCTCCCCCACCCGGCACGACAGCGGTTTGTTGAACCTGCTGGCCGGCGGCGCCCTGCTGATCATCCTGCTGGCCGTGCTGACCTGGGACGGCTTGCGCGATGTGGTGGCGGAGGCGACGGGCCTCAGCATGGCGCGGGGGGAGATGCTGAGCCTGCTGGCCCTGGCGGCCATCGCCGCCCTGGTCCTCCACTTGGCCCGCCGCATTTGGGACCTGATCCCCCACACCCGCTTCTCGACGGAGGAGCGGCGCATCCTGCGCAGCCTGCCCCAGGCGCTGGCGCGTGGCGAGATTCAGCCGCACTTCCAGCCCGTGGTGGACGCCGACAGCGGCAAGGTGGTGGCCGTCGAGGCGCTGGCCCGCTGGGTCAAGGCCGACGGCACCATGCTGTCCCCGGGCCAATTCATCGGCCTGGCGGAGCGCGGTGGCCTGATCCGCCTGCTGACCAAGGCCATCGTGGAACACGCGGTGCGCACCGCGGCCGCCTGGCGCGAGCTGCACGACCTGGACATCCCCATCTCCATCAACCTGTCGGTGGAGGATCTGGAGGCCAGTGACCTGGTGGACCACCTGATCGCCTTGTGCGACCAGTACGGCGTGCCCCATGGCGCCATCCGGGTGGAATTGACGGAAACCCAGTCGATCGTGCACTTCGATGTGGTCAACAAGGCGGTGACCACCCTGCGCCAGGCCGGCATGGCCGTGTACCTGGACGATTTCGGCACCGGCTACGCCTCGCTCAGCGTGCTGCACCGCATCCCCTTCACGGGCATCAAGCTGGACCAGAGCTTCATCCGCACCTTGCGCGACGACCCCCGCGCCGACGCCATCGTGCGGGCCAGCGTGGCCATCGCCCGCGATCTGGGACTGTCGCTGGTGGCGGAGGGGGTGGAGGATTGGGAGACGCGCGACCGCTTGGGCCAGATGGGCGTGCGCCACATCCAGGGCTATGTCTACGCCCGGCCCATGCCGGCACCCGACCTGATCGCCTTTGCCCAGCAGGCTCAGCCGGCGGCCCAGCCGGCCCTGACCTTGTCGCTGTAAGCGGATCTTTCCAGGCCGGCCCGGCGCGGCCCAATGTCGCCACACAGACGAACAAAAGGCCGCTGCCCCGTACAATCCAAGGGCGCCGGCGACGATCATGCTGGGCACCGTTTTGGATCAACCGGCCGCCCGGTCCCCGTGTCCGCGCGTGCCCAGCCCGTAGGAGATGACGTGAATGGCCCGCTATCCCGCCCTGTTCTGCATGACCTGCGGCCGCGTCGAATCCGTCCCCGGTCTGGCCGACGTCAGCCATCAACCCGCCGCCAATGACCGGGCGATGATGGCCTCAACGCCCAGCAGCCCAACGCTCAATGAAGGAGCACGCATCATGGCCAGCATGAACGCCCTGTTCCGGCTGTTGAGCCCGGCGCAGCGGGCCATCCTGATGGACGATGTCGCTGCCAGCATGCGGGGCATGCCCGTCGCCCTGCAACAGCGCCAGCTAGCCCATTTCGGCCGTACCGACCCGGCCTACGGCGCTGGCGTTGCCGCCCGCCTGGGCGTATCGCTGCCCACCCTGGTGGATGCCGGCAACCAGGCCGGGTGAGAACCACCCGGCCCGGTCCCTCCATAAAGTTCCACGGTATCAATGCGCGTCGGCGGATGGCCCCTTGGGCGGCCCCACCTTGCGCATGGCGGGCACCAGCAGCGTGGCGATGACGAAGCACACCAGGATGACCAGGAAGGCGTCCGCATAGGCCATGGTCTGGGCCTCGCGGTAGGCCAGGGTCCACAGCTGCTTCAGCGCCGCCTCCTGCCCCCGCAGCGCGTCCCCGCCCAGGGTCGCGACGTCGGCCGCCCCCACCCTGGCCACCAGCGCGCGCATGGGGTCGCTGGCGGGCGTCAGATGTTCGGCCAGGCGTTCGAAGTGCAGGTTGGTGCGATCATTCAGGATGGTGCCGCACACGGCGATGCCAATGGCGCCGCCCAGGTTGCGCATCAGGTTGAACAGGCCCGATGCCTGCTTCAGCCGCGCCGGCGGCAGGCCGCCCAGGGTCAGGGTGACGATGGGCGCCACCGCGAATTGCTGGGAGAAACCGCGGAAAGCCTGGGGCAGCAGCAGTTCCCGCCAGCCCCAGTCATGGGTGATGGGGGTGAAGTTCCACATGCTGAGCGCGAAGCCGGTCAACCCCACCATCATCAGCCAGCGCAGGTCCACCCGCTTGGCCAGGATGGTGTAGAGGGGGATGGCGCTGACCTGGAACAGGCCGGTGGAGAACACGGTGAGGCCGATGTCCAGCGCGCTGAACCCCCGCACCCGGCCCAGGAACAGCGGCGTCAGGTAGATGGTCGCGAAGATGCCGATGCCGGTGATGAAGGAGAACAGGCAGCCCAGAGCGAAGTTGCGGCTTTTCAGCGCCCGCAGATCCACCACCGGGTTGGCGTAGGTCAGGCTGCGGACGATGAAGGCGACACCGGCGACGGCCGAGATCCAGGCCGTCAGGCGGATGGTATCGTCGTCCAGCCAGTCCCAGCGCGGCCCTTCCTCCAGCGTGTATTCCAGGCAACCGAGGAAGATGGCCATCAGCAGCATGCCGGGATAGTCGGCACCCTTCAGCAGCGACCAGTCGGGTTCGTCGATGCGCACCATCAGGGGCACGGCGATGGTGACGAACAGGCCCGGCACCAGGTTGATGAAGAACAGCCAGTGCCAGGAGTAATGGTCGGTGATCCAGCCGCCCACGGTCGGCCCCAGGGTGGGCGCCAGGGAAGACAGGGCCCCCACCGTGGCGGCGGCGACCACGACGCGCGGGCCGGCGAAGAAGGCGAAGGCGGACGTGAAGACCATGGGGATCATGGACCCGCCCAGGAAGCCCTGCAGCGCCCGGAAGGCGATCATGCTCTGGATGTCCCAGGCCCAGCCGCACAGCAGGCTGGTCAGGGTGAAGCCGGCGGCGGAGACGGCGAACAGCCAGCGGGTGGACATGACGCGCGCCAGCCAGCCGGACAGCGGGATGACGATGATCTCGGCGATCAGATAGCTGGTCTGGACCCAGGCCGTCTCGTCCGTGCCGGCCGACAGGCCGCCGCCGATGTCACGCAGCGAGGCGGAGACGATCTGGATGTCCAGCAGCGCTATGAACATGCCCACGCACATGATGGCGAAGGCGATGATCTTGCCCCGGGGGAGAGTTCCTTCCTCCGCGGGGCGGCTACCGCCACCCCTGGACCCCCGGTGGCCGTGGCGGCGGTCACGGCGCCGTCTTTCCGGCGGCGGCGACCGCCTTGCCCGAGGCGGCGGCGCCCTCCTTGGTGTCGATGGCGGCGGTGACGGACAGGCCGGGGCGCAAGCTGCCCAGCAGACTGCCCTCGCCATCCAGCAGGATGCGGACGGGCACGCGCTGCACGATCTTGGTGAAGTTGCCGGTGGCGTTTTCCGGGGGCAGCACGCTGAACTGCGCGCCGGTGGCCGGCGCCATGCTGACCACCCTGCCGTGGAACCGCCGGCCCGGCAGCACGTCGGCCTCGACCGACACCGGCTGGCCCGCCTTCAGGTCCGCGATCTGGCTTTCCTTGAAGTTGGCGTCCACCCACAGGCCCTGCGCCGGCACGATGGCGATCAACTGCGCGCCGACGGTGGCATAGGCGCCGGGCCGGGCGCTGCGGTTGCCCACGGTGCCGTCGATGGGCGCGCGCAGCTCGGTATAGCTGAGATTCAGCTGGGCGGTGTCGCGGTCGGCGATGGCACCGGCCAGCGCCGCCTCCGCCTGGCGTTTCTGGGTGTCGATGACGTCGATCTGGCGCTGGGCCGCCTGCAGGGTGGCGGTGGCCTTCTCGCCGTTCGCCACGGCCTGCTTGTAGGCGGCATCCGCCTTCTCGAAGGCCTGGATCGAGGCGGCGGCTGTGGCCGACAGGGCGCGGTAGCGGTCCTGGTCGTACTTGGCGCGGTCGGTCTCGGCCTTGGCGGCACCCACCCCGGCGGCGGCCTGGTTGATGACGGCCTGCTGCAGGCGGCGCTGCGCCTCCAGGTTAGCCAGCGTGGCCTCCTGCGCCTCCACCGCCGCCACGGCCCGGGCAAGGGCGGCGCGGTAGTCGCGGTCGTCCAGCTTCAGCAGCAGATCGCCGGCGTGCACCGCCTGGTTGTCGGTCACCGCCACCTGGGCGATGAAACCGGACACCTTGGGCGCGATCACCGTGACGTCGCCGCCGACATAGGCGTCGTCGGTGCTTTCGATGAAGCGGCCGCTGGTCCACCAATCATAGCCGTAGGCTGCGGCGGCCACGCCTAGGCCGAGGCCCAGGACGGAAAGGAGGAGCGTGCGGCCCAGGCGCCGCGACTTCACCGGGCTGCCGGCAAGCCGGCCGTCCTGCTGCTGTTCATAGGTCTGGCTGGACATGGGATCGCATCCTTCAAGCGGCGGCGCCGGTCGGGGCGTCGGCGGATTCGGTGGGGTTCGGCGTGGGCGTGGTGGCGGGCCAGGTGGGATAGCGCGACTTGGTGCGGGCGTCGGCGGCCGGCCCGGTCACGACACGGAAGGCCGGGTGGGTCAGCGGCCGGCCGGTGTGGCGGTCGACCAGCATGGGTTCGGCGGGGGCGCCGGTGGCGCTATCCACCAGCTGGATGGCCGGGCCCTCAGGCGCGAAGTGCTGGTTGCCCCAGGCCATGATGGCCCACAGCACAGGGCGGAAGTCCTGGCCGGCGGGGGACAGCACATATTCATGGCGCAGCGGCCGGGTGCTGTAGGGCCGCTTTTCCAAGAGGCCATCGGCCACCAGGGTCTGCAGCCGGCGGGTCAGCATGTTGGGCGCGATGCCCAGATTCTTCTGGAACTGGTCGAAACGGCTGGCGCCCAGGAACGCCTCACGCAAAATCAGCATGCTCCACGTCTCCCCCACCCGTTTCAGGCTGCGGGCGATGGGGCACTGTGGATTGATCGGACTGCTATCGTGCATGAGGGCCATCCTTGTGTTACTTTCATAATGAAAGCCACAGGACGCCATATAGACCTAGTTACTTTCACGATGCAAGTAACAAAGTCGATCGATCTGGACCGCCCCCCTGCGAATGGAGCAAACCACCCATGCCCGAAACGGCGACCCACCCCGCCCCCGACGCCAACACGGCCAAGCTGTACCTGGACGATCTGCAGCCCGGTCAGCGGCATGTGACCGGCACACGGACGCTGGATGCCGATGCGATCAAGGCCTTCGCGGCACAATTCGATCCCCAGCCCTTCCACCTGGATGAGGGGGCGGCCAGCCGCAGCTTCTTCGGCGGGCTGGCGGCCAGCGGCTGGCACACCGCGGCCATCACCATGCGGCTGATGGTGGACGGCCTGCCCATCGCGGGCGGGGTCATCGGCGCCGGCGCCGACATCACCTGGCCCGCCCCCACCCGGCCCGGCGACACCCTGCAGGCGCATTGCGAGATCCTGGAGGTGAAGCCCTCCCGCTCCCGCCCCGACCGGGGGATGATCACCATGCGGACCGAGACGCGGAACCAGCGGGGCGAGGTGGTACAGCTGATGACCACCAAAGTGGTGGTGTTCCGCCGGCCGGGGACGTGGGGTGCGGAAGGCTGAGGGCGATGTCTTTCCGCCGTGCGCTCTTTTCGCCATAGTGGGCCGCCTTCACATTGGGGGTGATGGCGCCGCGCGGCGTCACGCCTTATTTTCAGGAGTAGCATCCCGTGCCCAAGAAAAGCGGAGTCGCCATCGTCGTCGGCTCCTTCCATAAGAACGAATGCGAGACGATGCTGGCCGCCGCCGCCGGGGCCATCAAGGAACGCGGCATGACGTTGCGCGCCGTGGTGCGCGTGCCAGGCTCCTATGAGAAGCCGCTGGCCACCAAACGCCTGCTGCAGCGCGACGACGTGGACGCCGTGGTGGTGCTGGGCATCATCGAGCATGGCGAGACGGCGCACGGCCGCGTCATGGGCCAGTCGGTCAGCGACGCCCTGGTCAATATGCAATTGGAATTCATGAAGCCCATCGGCATCGGCATCATCGGGCCTGAGGTCTTCCCCACCCAGATTCAGCCCCGTCTGGTGGGCCACGCCGTGGCCGCCGTGGCCGCCGTGGAGGTCATGCTGATCGGTGCCGAATCCCCCTACGAGGTCTAATCATTCAAGCCCGCCGCCCTGGCTTGGCTGGGGCGGCGGCATGGCACGCCAGCGCTTTCGGCGCGCCTGGACAGGGCCGACTTCGACTATCCCGGAAGCGGATCGATGACCGGAAGCCTGGGATAGGCCGATGACCGCAGACGTGATGGACACCCCCAAGCCGACGCAGACTGACGGCCTGCCCGACCGGCCCCGGTTCTGGGCCATGGCCGCCATCCTGACGGCCGTGGGCATGGCCACATTGGACACGGCCATCGCCAACACCGCCCTGCCTACCATCGCCGGCGATTTCCAGGCCACGGCGGCCGATTCCGTCTGGGTGGTGAACGCCTACCAGCTGGCGGTGGCCGCCGCCGTGCTGCCGCTGGCCTCGCTGGGCGACCTGCTGGGGCAAAAGCGCGTCTACCTGGCGGGCCTGGCCCTGTTCGCCCTGTCGTCGCTGGCCTGCGGGCTATCCCCCACCCTGCCCCTGCTGGAGGTGGCGCGCGTGGTGCAGGGCCTGGGTGCGGCCGCCATCATGAGCGTCAACATCGCGCTGATCCGCCACATCTATCCCGCCCGCATCATGGGCCGGGGCTTCGGCCGCAACGCCCTGGCGGTCGCCATCTCCTTCGCCATCGGGCCCACCGTCACCTCCACCATCCTGTCGGTGGCGACCTGGCACTGGCTGTTCCTGGTGAACGTGCCCTTCTGCCTGCTGGCCTTGGGCCTGGCCACCATCACCCTGCCCACCATCCCACCCCTGGGCCACCGTTTCGATGGCGTGGCGGCACTGCTGACCGCCGGCCTGTTCGCCCTGCTGGTGCTGGGCATGGGCGAGGCGGCGCACGCGGCGTCCTGGCCGCAGGTGGGGGCGGAGCTTGCGGGGGCCGCCCTCTGCGGTTTCCTGCTGCTGCGCCGGCAGCAGGGCCACCCCGCCCCCATGCTGGCCATCGACCTGTTCCGCAACCGGGTTTTCGCCCTGTCGGCCCTGACATCCGTCTGCACCTTCATCGCGCAAGGGCTGGCCTTCGTCGCCCTGCCCTTCCTGTTCCAGTCGGTCATGGGCCGGACGGCGGTGGAGACGGGGCTGCTGATCACGCCCTGGTCGGTGGTGGTGGCGGTGATGGCCCCCATCGCCGGCAAGCTGTCCGACCGCTATCCCGCCGGCATCCTGGGCGGCCTGGGTCTGGCCATGCTGTGCCTGGGCATGGCGCTGGTGGCGCTGATGCCGGCCCATCCGTCCAGTCTGGACATCGCCTGGCGGCTGGGCGTCTGCGGCGCCGGCTTCGGCTTTTTCCAGTCCCCCAACCTGAAGGCCATCATGAGCAGCGCGCCCCTGCACCGCAGCGGTGGGGCCAGTGGCATCGTCGCCACCGCCCGCCTGCTGGGCCAATCGACCGGGGCCGCCCTGACGGCCGCCTGCTTCGGCCTGCTGGCCAACCACGACCTGACCTATGGCGCCACGCTGGCCCTGTGGCTGGGCGCCTTCGCCGCCGGGGCCGCCAGCGTCGCCAGCTTCCTGCGCCTCACGGTGAAGCCTCAGCCGGCGGTCTGAACCTGCTGGACCACCGTCTCGCACAGGCGGTGGGTCTCCAACGCGTCGCGGGCGCTCAGGACGCGACCGGCGCGCAGGGCGCCCAGGAAATGATCCACCGCCTGGCGGATGCCGCGCTGGTCGGACACGGGCGTCCAGTCGCCCCGCCGGGTGCTGGTATGGGTGCCGGCCTCGGCAATGTAGATGTCGGCCATATCGACGACACGGTGGCGGACCGCCTGGCCATCGCGGCCCTGGCCGGAAACCTCCAGCACCTCTTCATTCACGCCGGCCACCCGGTTCATGGTGCCGATGGCGGTGCAGGCCGTGGCGCCGTCGCCCCCCACCAGGGTCAGCACCACATGGTGCAGCAGGCCGTCCCGCACGCGGGCATCCACCCGCATGTCCCGCACCGGCGCCGGCAACAGGAAGCGCAGCGTGTCCACGACGTGGATGAAGTCATCAAACACCACCGTGCGCGGAGTGTCGGCCAAGTCCACGCGATGCTTCTGCATCAGCACGAGATCGCGCGGCGCCGCCGCCAGGGCGGCGTAGGCCGGGGCATGGCGGCGGTTGAAGCCCACCATCAGGCTGATCCCGCGCGCCTCGGCCAGATCCACCAGGCGTTCCGAGGCGGCGGCGGTATCGGCCAGGGGCTTGTCGACATAGGTCGGGATGCCGGCCGTCAGCAGGCGGGCCACCAGTTCCTCATGCGCCGATGTCGCGGCATGGACGAAGGCGGCGTCCGGACGATCGCGCAACAGCGCGTCAAGGTCGTTGTAGGCGTGGGCCACGCGCCAGTCGGCGGCGATGGCCCGCACCTTGTCCGCGTCGCGGGACATCAGCGACAGGATGACATCGCCGCGCGCGCCCAGGACCGGCAGGTAGGCCTTGCGGGCGATATCGCCCAGACCGATCATCGCCACACGCATGCATCCCCCTGTAGTGCCTGGATATCCGGCGGGAACCTTAGCGCCGGGCGGGCCGAAAAAACCAGCTGCCCGCAGGCGTGATATCGCATGCAATTTCAAAATAGAGGGCGAATCGTACAATCGGCGGCGCCGGAACAGCGGCACCCTGCGCCTTAAAACGGCCCCCGACGGGGACCTGACCGACGGGAGCCCCAGTGTCCATGGAAGCCGATTTCCATCCCAGGAAAGCCCCCTGCTGGAACGGTTCCGTCCCGTCGGCCCCCCTCCGTGGCCCAATCCTGAAAACAGGAACATCCCGGAAAGCCCGCCATGACGGGCACCTTCCGCGGCCCCCCTTCATTCCCGGAAATGGCAGGCATGACGAAGAAATTGGCGGGCAAGGTGGCCCTGGTCACCGGCGGTTCGCGCGGCATCGGGGCCGCCACCGCGAAAGCCTTGGCCAGCGAGGGGGCGGACGTGGCGATCAGCTACCTGGCCTCGTCCACCCTGGCCGACACCGTGGTGCGCGACATGCGGACGGTGGGCGCCCGCGCGGCCGCCTTCAGGGTCGACCAGGCCAATCCCCGCGAGGTCGAAGGGCTGGTGCGTAGCGTCGTGGCCCAGTTCGGCCGCCTGGACATCCTGGTGAACAACGCCGGCATGTTCGCCACCGGCGACGTGGATGATCCTGACAGCGATATCGAGGCGCTGACCCGGCAGTACGCCGTGAACATGGCTGGGGTGGTCACCGCCATCCGGGCGGCATCGCGGGTATTGGCGGACGATGGCCGGATCATCACGGTGGGCGCCTGTGTGGCGGCCCGCGTGGGGTTCCCCGGCCTGGCCGACTATACCGCCGCCAAGGCGGCCGTGGCCGGCTATTGCAAGGGAGCCGCCCGCGACCTGGCCCCCCGGGGCATCACCGTGAACGTGGTGCAGCCCGGATCCATCGACACCGACCTGAACCCCGCCAACGGGCCCTTCGCCCCCGTGCAGGCCGCGATCAACGCCCTCGGGCGCTATGGCCGGCCGGAGGAGGTGGCGGCCGGCATCGTCTTCCTGGCCAGCCCCGACGCCTCTTTCGTCACAGGCTCCGTCCTGACCATAGACGGGGGTTACGGGGCCTAACGCCCCGGATGCCGCGCACAGGTCCACTTAGCAGGCCACACCGGGGAAGGGAATGACCTCCCCCTCCCGCCCGTCGCGAACCGATGGCGGCCGCGCGGGACCGATGGCGCCGTCCAGCAGGCCGGACACCAGCGGACAGGCCATGTCCTGCACCAGGGTCACCATCAGGTCGCGGGCGGCCGACAGGTCGGCGGTCATGAAGCCCTCGGTGAAACGGCCATAGACGCCCTGCACCAGCGCGTGGGCGTCGGCGACCCGGCCCTGGCTGCGCCACAGGCGCGCCAGACTGAGGGCGGCGCGCAACTCCCAGGACAGGGCCTCCTGCCGCCGCGCCCAGGCCAGCGCGTCTTGGAAGTGGACCTCCGCCGCCTGCGCGGCCCCCGCCCGCGCGATGCCGGAGGCGTCCCCCCGCAGCAACAGCTCACCCTTGACGCGCAGCAGTTCCGGCATGACCCAGCGGATGCCGCGGGTCTCGGACCGGGCCAGCGCCTGGCCGATGACCTCCAACCCCTCGCGCGCCTGGCCGTCTTGGCCCAGCGCCTCCGCCCATTCGCCCAGATAACCGATGTAGCGCAGGGCGAAGTTTATGGCTTCGAGTTCCCCGATCGCGGCGCGCATACCGGCCAGGCCCGGCGCGCTCTCCCCCCGCGCCACCTGCAGGCGATGCTTGAAATACCGTCCCAGCACCCCCCACGGGCCCAGGCCATGCCGCGCGGCTTGATCCTGCAGCATGCCGACGTAGCGGTCGGCGGCCGCCAGGTCACCCACCAGCAGGGACACCTGGCAGGCGGCGGTGGCCAGGGCGTAGCCCAGCGTCAGGACATGACCCACCAGTTGCCCTTCCTCCACCGCCATGGCCACCATGGCCGCCGCCTGGTCGGGAAAACCCTGGATCCACAGGATGACGGACAGGGGCACGCAGGCCGCCACCCGCTGGTCGTACTGGTAGCGCACCAGGTGGCCGCGATGGTCGGGGCGGACGTAGCGGCGCAACCCGTCCTCGATATAGCGCCGGCCGGCGGCATGGTCGCCGATCAGGTGCAGGGCGAAACCACGCAGGCGGTCGGCGGCCATGAGATCCACCGGGTCGGCAGACCGCACCGCCACGGCGCGGAACTGCTCCGAAATCTCCAGCGCCTGGCTGTAGCGGCCTTCGTTGAAGATTTCGACATACAGGCCCCACAGGGCGCGCAGCTGATAGTCGACATTGTCCAGATGGCGCGCCAGCGTGAGCGCCTGGCCCAGCACCGCGCGGATCTCCGGCGCCGGCCCCTTGGTGTAGATCAGCGACAATCCCAGCGCCGACAGCAAGCGCAGCACCCGTTCGGCATCCGGCCCGGGCACCAGTTCCGCCGACAGCGACGGCGCCGCCACATCCAGCGCGCGGCGCACCGCCTCACGGCATTCGTTCATCAGCGACAGCTGCATCCACAGCGGCACGGCCGCGGCGGTAAGGGACAGGCCCAGGCTGGCATCCCCGTCCGGGCCGAAGGCCCAGATGAGGGCGGCGCGCAGGTTGTCAATCTGACGGCCATAGACATCCAGCCATTCCCCTGTGGGGCGACGGTCCCATTCCTGTTCCGCCCGCACCAGCAGGTCGCGGTGGCATTCCGCATGCCGGCGCAGCAGGCGCGGCAGATCCCCGCTTTCCGTCAGTTTTTCCAGGGCATAGGCCCGTGTCATGTCCAGCAACTTGTAGTGGACATAGTTACCGCTAACATCCGCGATCAAAAGTGATTTGGCCACCAGGTTCGACAACGCCACCAGGATGTCGGTCTGTCTCAGCAGGGTGTCCCCGGCCACGGTCGCCGCGGATTCCATGGTGAATCCGCCGGCGAACACCGCCAGGCGATGCAGCACCGCCCGCTCCGCCGAGGGTAGCAACTCATAGCTCCAGTCCAGCATGGCGCGCAGGGTCTGGTGCCGGGGCAAGGCGGTGCGCCGGCCCCGCACCAGCAGGGCGAAGCGGTCGTTCAGACGGGCGGCCAGGCCGCGCAGTCCAAACAGGTCCAGGCGCGCGGCGGCCAATTCGATGGCCAGGGGAATGCCGTCCAGGCCCCGGCAAATCTCGGCCACCAGCGGCACTTCGGCGTCGCCGAAGGTGAAGGTGTCGACACAGGCCGTCGCCCGTTCCACGAACAGGGCCACGGCGGAATAACCCAAGGCCTGGGCGGCATCGGCGGACGCCGTCACCGGCGGCGTTTCCAGCGAGGCCAGGCGCTGCACCCATTCCCCTTCGGCGCGCAACGGCTCGCGGCTGGTGGCCAGGATGTGGACGCCGGAGGCGCCCCGCAGCACGGTCTCGGCCAACACCGCCGCCGTCCCCACCACATGCTCGCAATTGTCCAGGATCAGCAGCAGGTTCTTGTCCTGTAGGATGGCGCCCAGGTCGGCGATGGAATCGACGGAGACGCCCAGGGCCCCGGCCAGCACGCTGGCCGCCAAGGTGGCGTCGCCCAGGGTGGCGTCCGTCACCGGCGCGAAATCCACGAAGCGCACGCCGTCGGCGTACCCGGCCGCGGCCGCCTCCGCCAGGGCCAGCGCCACGGTCGTCTTGCCGATGCCACCCGGCCCGACGAGGGTGATGAAACGGCGGGCAGGCAACTGTTCGGACAGGGTCTGGATAAGGGCCTCGCGCCCCACGACGCGGGTCAGTCGCACGGGCAGGTTGTGGGCCGCCATCACCGCCCCCGCGCCGCTTGGCGCGGGCGGCGGCGCCAAGGCCGCCGGTTCGGCCACCGTGTCGGAGCGGATCACCGGCGCCACGAAACAATAACCCCGGCCGGGAACATTGGCGATGTAGCGGGCGCCGTCCCGCCCCTCGCCCAAGGCCTTGCGCAGGGCGGCGATGTTGACCCGCAGGTTGGCGTCGTCGACAAAGGTGTCGGGCCAGACACTGGCCACCAGGTCGTCCTTGGCCACCACCTGCCCGGCGCGATCCACCAGCACGATCAGAATGTCCAGGGCCCTGCTTCCCAGGCGCAGGGGCGCATCACCGTCCAGCAGGATCTTGCGACCCGGCAAAAGGCGGAAAGGACCGAACGCGAGCAACCGTTCGGAGCCTGAACCAACCGTCCTATCGGTCATGCCATGCCCCCCACGGTCCCGCCCCCTTTCCGCAAGGAGCCGCGTCCAAGCGCCCCCGAGCAAATAGTGAAATCTGCCGGCACTCCGCTTTTCACCGCCTCAGCCCCAATGAAACCCGCCAAGCGCCCCCTTGCGGACAGAAATGCCCAGAGGGACCGGAACAACAGGCGGAACCGCCCAGATATACCGGCATATCCGCGAGAGACGGCTGATGGAACGCCCGCCGGCCGCCACCAGCGCAACGAAATGATGCTCGCGCATGAGATCGCGGTCGGCAATCCTCCAAGAGGCAATACCCCAACGAGACAGCGGGATTTTAAAAAATCCCGCAGTTTTTGCCTATCTGCGTCATGTCCATGTCCCTTTCGTTACTGAATTGGGTGCGCATTGACGGCAACTTACAACAAATTACAGCGCTTAATTCGCCATCACGGCGGGCCAGCGGCAGACTTCCCCCATCGCAAGAACGGTCTTCCGCCTGAAGCGGGGGCACCCATGACGGGGGCAGCCATGATGGACGCAAGCCAAGGGAACATCGAAACGCCGGTCGCCACCGACAGCGGGTGGATCGCCGCCATGGTGGTGAAGTTGCTGGATGACGCCGGCGACATCCTGGACAGCGATCGCGACGCGGCCCGCGCCTGCATCGCCCGCGCCGCCGCCTTCCTGAGAGGCGGGGCCGCCGCCATCCAGGTGGATGGGACCGGCCCCTCTTCCCGCCCGAGGGCGGAAGGCCACCCACCTGTCACCCCGTCGCCACCAAAGACGGCCGAGACCTTGCGCGGCGGCCTGGCGCCCTGGCAGATCCGACGGGTCATCAGTCACATCGACGCCAACCTGGCCGGCACCATCCGCATGGACGATTGCGCCAACGTCACGCGGCTCAGCACCCGCTACTTTTCCCGCGCGTTCAAGAGCAGCTTCGGCGTGCCGCCGCACACTTATGTCGTGCAGCGCCGCATCCAGCAGGCGCAGCACCTGATGCTGACCACGCCGGAACCGCTGTGCCAGATCGCGCTGGCCTGCGGCCTGTGCGACCAGGCCCATTTTTCCAAGCTGTTCCGCCGCGTCGTGGGCCTCAGCCCCAGCACCTGGCGGCGCCAGTGGCGGGACGCCCCGCTGGAATCGGTGGCCTGCCCGACCAAGGCGGCCTGATCCCTCGCGACAGCGTCGGAGCATCGGATTGCTGGTCCGCCGCGTCTATTATCCGGCGCCGCCCGCGCCCTCCCCGCGCAATGACCTTTGCCCCTTGATTCGCACGCCGTTTACAACATTTCACTGCACAACCGCCCCCAACGGCGCCACCATCGTCTCCCGACAGGTTCCCTCCCGTGCGGCCGGGTGGCGCCGTAGCGCTTGGAATGCGTGGGTGTGCCGCGGGCCTGATGCCATCGCCCGCCCATCCAATTGACCCAAAGATTGAAAACAACTTGAGTTTTGCACGCGAGATCGCGACATATTGCTGGGGCAAGAAAGGACCCCATGCAGATCACCAGCAACAGCTTCCGTGACGGCGGCCGCCTACCCGATGCCTGCGCCTACGCCGTCACCTCCAGCATCGGCCGCGTCCGGCCGGGCCCTAACCGCAATCCCCATGTGGCGTGGAGCGACCCGCCGGCGGGGACACGGTCCTTCGTGCTGACCGTGCACAGCCCTGATGCCCCGCACCGCTGGACCGATGCCAACCGGGAAGGCAGAACCCTGTCGCCGGACCTGCCGCGCGTGCCCTTCTATCACTGGATTCTGATCGACTTGCCCGCCCGGACTCGGGAGGTCAAGGAAGGCCGGCACAGCGCCGGCATCACCAACCGCGGCAAGCAGGGCCCTTCGGCGCCCGAGCCGGCGGGCGCCCGCCATGGCATGAACGACTTCACCATCCTGTTCCTGGAGGACAGGGCGCGGACGGGTGACTACTACGGCTATGATGGTCCCTGCCCGCCGTGGAATGACAGCATCTTCCACCGCTACATCTTCACCATCCACGCCCTGGACATCCCCCGTCTGCCGGTGGTGGGGCCCATCAACGGCACCTCCACCCTGCTGGCCATGACGGGGCATGTTTTGGAGCGGGCCAGCATCGTGGGCGGTTATTCCCTGAACCCGGCCCTGCTGGGTGCCAGTTGACACCGGTCACCTTGGGACGCCGCCCCTCAAGGGCCCGGCGTCTCCACCGCCACGCCGGCCGTCCGACCCCGTAGCGGATACAACGCCGCCAGGCTTATGAGGGCGGCACCAGCCAAATAGGCGCCGACATAGGGCAGCCCACCCGACTGGGCCAGGGACTGCGCCAGCACGGGCGCGATGCCGCCACCCAGGATGCCGCCCAGGTTGAAGGTCATGGACGTGCCGGTGTACCGCACCCGCGCCGGGAACAAGCTGGGCAGCCAGGCCCCCAGGGGACCGTAGACGAAGCCCATGACCAGCAATGCCAGGCACAGGAACAAACCCACCACCGTCAGCGAGCCGCTGGCCATCATCGGGGCCAGGGCCAGGCCCACCAGCGCCGTCATGACGCAGCCGGCCATCAACACCCGTCGAGGCGAGGCCAGGTCCGCCCACCAGCCGGCCGCGATGATGCCCACGGCCAGGAACAGGATGGCGCCCAACTGCACTCCCAGGAAGGCCGTACGGCTGTAACCCAGGATGGTGGTGCCATAGCCCAGGGCGAAGGCGGTGGCGAGATAGAACAGCGCGAAGCAGGCGATGGCGGCGAAGGTGCCGCCCAGGGTCTGGCGGGGGTAATCGCGCGCCACCTCGGCCAAGGGCACGGCGGGGGCGGCCCCTCTTCCAGCGCCTTGGCGAAGGCCGGCGTCTCCGTCAGCTTCAGGCGCACCCATAGGCCCAGCAGCACCAGCACGGCGCTGCCCAGGAACGGCAGGCGCCAGCCCCAGTCATGGAACTGGCCCGGCGTCAGGAATTCCCCCAACAGCAGGAACAGGCCGTTGGCGGCGATGAAGCCCACCGGCGCGCCGATCTGCGGGAACATGCCATAGCGGGCGCGATGGCTGGACGGCGCGTTCTCCACCGCCAGCAGCACAGCCCCGCCCCATTCCCCACCCAGGCCGAAGCCCTGGCCGAAGCGCAACACACACAGCAGGAAGGGCGCCAGCCAGCCTATGCTGTCATAGGTGGGCAGCAGGCCGATCAGCACGGTCGACCCGCCCATCAGCAGCAGCGACGCCACCAGCGTGGACTTGCGCCCGATGCGGTCACCGTAGTGGCCAAAGACGATGGAGCCCAGCGGCCGCGCCAGGAAGGCGATGCCGAAACTGCCGTAAGCGGCCATCAGCTGGGCGGAAGGCGACGCCACGGGAAAGAACAGCGGCCCGAAGACCAGCGAGGCGGCCGTGGCGTAGATATAGAAATCGTAGAATTCGACCGCCGTGCCCACCAGGCTGGCGATAAGGATACGCGCCGAAGACGGGGCACCGCCCGCTGCGTTTGACATTTTCTGCTCGCCCCAGTTTTCAGACATTCTTATCCGTTTCTTCGGGTATGGCGGGCGGGCACCATGAGGTCAAGGCCAAGTCCGCGACATTCCTGCAAACGGGACCGTTGACAGAAGTTATTAAATATAACAGTGTTGACCAAGCACGGTTCGCAGAAGACCGGCGGGGAGGATACCAAGCATGGCTCCAGCACCAGACCGCGTCTGCATCTCCGACGGATCCGCCGCACTCTATGGCGGCCCACACCGCATCGGCACCGCGCAGCTTTAAGCACCATCTGTACCCAAGCATCAAAACGTCGGCGCCCCGGGGCAATCCGGAGGCCGCCCAATAAAATCCGAGGGAGGCATCATAAAATGGTAAAGGTTACTTTACAGGCGGCTTCCGCGACCATGGCGACAGCCATGGCTTTGTGCCAGTCGGCATCGGCCCTCGCGCAGTCGGTGCCTCAGCCCGCAAGCGACACGCTGCAGGAAATCGTGGTGACGGCCGAACGGCGCACCGAGAACCTGCAGGACGTGGCCATCGCCGCCATGGCCATCAGCGGCGACAAGCTGGCCGACAAGGCCGTGACACGCCTGTCGGACCTGCAGTTCGCCTCGCCCGCCTTGACGGTGACGGATGCCGGCCTGACGCAGTCGGTCAACATCCGCGGCATCGGCCTGGCCAGTGGGTCGCCCCAGGTGGCCAACGGCGTCGCCACATACATCGACGGCCTGTTCCAGCCGCCCATCGTCACCACCAACAGCTTCTACGACATCGCCAATGTCGAGGTGCTGCGTGGTCCCCAGGGCACGCTGGTGGGGTCGAACTCCACCGGCGGCGCCATGTTCATCACCAGCAAAAACCCAGAACTGGATCGGGTGGAGGGCTATGGCGAGGTGGCCTACGGCAACTACGCCACCGTGGCGACGCAGGGTGCCATCAACATCCCCCTGACCGATACGCTGGCGATCCGCCTGGCGGCCAACCATCGCGAGCACGACAGCTACTATGACGACGTCGGCCCCTATCACAACCAGCCCGGCGGCCTGAACGAGACGGACGGCCGCCTCGGGGTGCTGTGGCGGCCCGGTGCCTTCCAGGCCCTGCTGAAGGTCGAGGCGGCGAACAAGAACACCGGCGGTTACGCCTATCGCCCCGTTCCGGGCACCCAGTATGCCGCCTACGCCGTGCCCGGCATCCGCAACCTGGACTACAACGCGCCGACGCAGAATTCCGAGCGCGCCATCATCAACAGCCTGGAACTGCGCTACGAGTTCGAGGACGGCATCACCCTGCGGTCGTTGAGCGGTTTCCAGAACAAGCGCATCAACAACCTGTACGACACCGATGCCACGGAAGCGGCGGCCCAGACCCAGCAGCAGTACGTGCGCGAGCGTGAATGGACGGAAGAGGTCAACATCCTGTCCCCCACCGACGGCGCCTTCAACTGGATCGTCGGCGGCTATTACCAGCGCAACAAGATCGATGTCGACATCCTGAACGAGAACGCGGGCTTCCCCACCAACGTCGGCACCAAGAACAACAAGCTGACCACCGGCGTCTTCGCCCAGGGCGGCTACAAGATCACGCCGGAGCTGGAGTTGCAGGTGGGCGCCCGCGAAAGCTGGTTCCGTGTCACCGGCGACGGCGGCGTCTACATCGGCCGTGGCATCCCCATCTTCCCCGCCAACGGCCTGCAGGTGGCCGATACCGCCGGCCGCCACGACGACAGCATGCCCACCGGCAAGGTGGCGCTGAACTGGAAGCCGGACGCCGACACCCTGTTCTATGCCTTCGCCGCGCGCGGCTACAAGCCGGGCGGCTTCAACTCCTCAACCTCGCAATTCAGCCCGGAGACGGTGTGGGATTACGAGGTGGGCTGGAAGACCACCCTGCTGGACGGCCATCTGCGCACCCAGCTGGGCGCCTTCTACAACGACTACAAGGGATTCCAGTTCGGCCGCATCGACCTGACCAACGGCCAGAACGGCGTCGTCAACATGGCCGACGCCACCATCAAGGGCGTCGAGGGCCAAGTGCAGGCCAAGTTCGGCGCCTTTGGCGCCGATGCCGGCTTCGCTTATGTCGACAGCCAGTTGGGGTCCATCACCGTGGTCGACCAGCGCCTGCTGCCGCCCGGCACCCTGGGACCGCAGTGCCCGGCGGGCACCGCCAGCAACCCGCCCGTCTGTTTCAACTACACCGGCTACCTGCGCACCGGCGGCGGCGGGCCCAACCTGTTCTCACCCAAATGGACCGGAAACGCCGGCGTCGACTACACCATCGACCTGCCTGGCGGCATGACCCTGACGCCCCGCCTGAACCTCGCCTATGTCGGGCCCAGCTATACCGACATCCTTTATTCCCGCGTGACCGACTATCTGGCCGCCCGCACCCTGCTATCCGCCCTGGTCACGCTGCGGTCGGGGGACTGGACGGTGGAGGCCTATGCCACCAACCTGACCGACCGGAAGTATGTCACCGGCCAGTCCGGCAACAATGAGTTCTATGGCGCGCCGCGCGAATACGGCCTGCGCCTGCACCGCGAGTTCTGACGGAGAACACCTATGCCCCTGTATTCCCGCGCAGCCCTGGGCCTGGCCGCCGCCACCAGCCTGCTGGCCCTTTCCGCTGGCGCCCGTGGTGCGGCGGAACCCGACCTGAAGGGCCGTTGCCTGGCGCTTGAAAAGACCATGGCCGGCCATTGGCCGGACGCCAGCACCCACATCGTGTCCGCCACGCCCCAAGCGGCTGGCCCCTACACCCTATCACCGACGATGCCAGGCGCGTTGGGCGGTCCCGTGCAGTTGCCGGAACACTGCGAAGTCTACGGCGTGATGCATGAACGCACCGGCGCCAACGGCCAGGCCTACGCCATTCACTTCCATGTCCGCCTGCCCGCCGCCTGGAACCAGGGCTTCTTCTTCCAGGGCGGCGGCGGCACCAACGGCGATGTCGGCAACGCCATCGGCCCAACGGGCTCGGACACGATGCCGGCCATTCTGCAAGGCTATGCCGTCGTCAGCCAGGATTCCGGCCATGACAATCAGCGCAACATGGATCCGAGCCATGGCGGGATCGCCGCCTTCGGCTTCGATGCCCAGGCGCGGGCGGACTACGGCAACGCTTCACTGAAGCCCGTGGCCGACGCCGCAAAGGCCCTGGTGGCGGCCTTCTATGGCGCCGCCCCGCACCGCTCCTACTTCGTCGGCTGTTCCAAGGGCGGTGAGGAAGGCATGGTCTTCGCCCAGCAGCATCCGGAGGAGTTCGACGGCATCCTGGCCAGCGCCCCCGGCTTCGCCCTGCCCCGCGCCGCCCTGGCCCAGGCCTGGGACGTCCAAGCCTTTGCCCCCCTGGCCAAGGGACCGGACGGTCAACCAGCCCTTTCGCGATTGCCTGTGGCCTATAGCGAGGCCGATTTGGCCCTGGTGAACGACGCGGTGCTGGAGGCGTGCGACGCCGATGACGGTGCCAAGGACGGCATCGTCGGCGCCTTCGCCCAATGCACAACGGCCAAGGTGATGCCAGGCCTGAAGGCCCGCACCTGCGCCGGCGCCAAGGCTGATGGCTGTCTAAGTCAGGCGCAGGTAAGTGCTCTGGTCCAGTCCCTGAACGGCCCCCGCACCAAGGCGGGCCGGCCGATCTATAGCGACTGGCCGTGGGACAGCGGCATCGCAGCCCGCGGCTGGCGCGCGTGGAAGCTGGGCTTGCCGGAGCAAGGCATGGGCCCAACCCTGAACGTGGCCCTGGGCGGCGTCTCTCTCGCCTCCATCTTCACGACACCGCCCACGCCCCTGCCGCCGGATCCACAGGCGCTGCTGCGCTGGCAGCTGGGCCTGGACATCGACCAGGCGGCGGCGCAGCTGACGGCCACCAGCGCCGCCTTTCCCCGCTCCGCCTGGCAGGACGTGTCGGCGCGCTCGCCCGACCTGTCCGGCCTCAAGGCGCGGGGCGCCAAGCTGATGGTGCCGCACGGCGCCTCCGACCCCGTGTTCTCCATCAACGACACCCTGACCTGGTGGCGGGAGGTGGACGGTCGGGAGGGGGGCAAAGCCGCCGCTTTCGTGCGCGTCTTCCCCGTGCCTGGCATGAACCACTGCGCCGGCGGCCCCGCCACCGCCCATTACGACGCCTTCAGCGCCCTGGTGCGCTGGGTGGAGCAAGGCCAGGCGCCGGACCGCATCCTGGCCAGCGCCGGGCCCGACACCCCCTGGCCCGGCCGCACCCGGCCCCTGTGCCCCTATCCCAAGGTGGCGCGCTACAAGGGCGCGGGTGACCTCAACAGCGCCGACAGCTTCGACTGTGCGTTGTGAGGGCCTTATGTCGCCTCCGGGGCCACGGCCTCGGAGGCGGCGTCTTCCGGCCGGCGATGGTGCCGCCGGACGCACAGGACCACGCTGGCGACCAAGGCGATGATGGCCAGGGTCTCCAGTCCGGTGGGCCAGCGCCCGTCCCATAGGAAACCATAGAGCAGAGCGAACAAGGTCTCGAACAGGATCATCTGTCCCATGAGGGTCAGGGGCAGCAGGCGGCTGGCGCGATTCCAGAAGGCGTTGCCCACCACGCTGGCGCCGATGGCCACGCCCGCGCTGACGCCCCAGAACAGGGCCCAGTCGCCCCTCGCGTGCGCTGTCGCGGTCCAGAGGAAGGCGGGGGCGGCCAACAGCAGGGCCAGGGCGCCGGTGGCGACGCCGGTCAACAACGACCAGTCGTGGGACGACACGGCCGGCAGGCGGGCCAGCCAGCGGCTGTTCAGCACGGCGTAGATGGTCCAGGACGCCAGCGCCCCGCCGGCACAGGCCAAGCCCAGAAGTCGTTCCGGTACCGAAATGGCGCCGTCGCCCGGCCGCCCCATCAGGTCGACTCCGATCAGAAGCACGCCGGTGGCGCCCAGGGCCAGGGGCAGGATCAAGGCCCGCACCGGCACGGCGCCCCGCTCCCGGCTGCCCACCAGGGTCACGGCCATGGGCAAGAGACCGATGACCAGCGAGGTGGCGGCGACATCAGCCAGATGCACGGCGCTGGCCAGGAAGACGTAATAGACGATGTTGCCCAGCAGGCTGAGCCGCAGAAGCGCCGACCATTCCGCCCTCCCCACCCGCGACTTGAGCACCCGCCAGCGCGGCAGGATCAGCGCCACGGAGATCAGGCCGTACAGCAGATAGCGCGACGCCGCCAATTGCAGGGGCGAGAACGCCTGCAGCATCCGGGGGCCCAGGAACACCACACCCCAGAACGCCCCCGCCAACATCCCGCAGCCGATCCCGGCCAGTATGGTCCTATCCGTCTTCATGCCCCTCGCCCTTTCGTCGCCCTGAAAATGGCGACGGGGCAGCCAAACCTATAGACGGATCCTCCCATTGTTTGGGCTCGGACTATTGCCGCTCAAGGATAATCCTGCCGCGTGTGCAGAACGGCCAGCACCTCAATGTGCGTGTCCAGCACCTGATAAATCACGATGTAGTTCGGATGAGCGACGATCTCACGTGTGCCAGGAACCCCGCCGGGACGGAAAAGATACGGATGCTCGGCTGCCGGTAAGGACGGCATCCTCAATGATCTGCCGCACCCGACGGGCAGCGAAAGGGTTACGGTCGGCAATGAATTGAATGATATGCGCCAAATCATTCCGGGCTGAATCACGCCAGGAGATGATCAGCATCAGAAGGGCCCACGTTGCAGACGTGGCATTGCGCTTGGCGACACGCTCTTCAGCGCGGCGGATAATCTCATCCATCTCCGCCATAACAGCGTCATGCGGAATAAGTGGGCGGCCGTCTTCCTGGCTAGCGCGCACCTTCTCCCGGAACCAGTGGTCGTAGCGGGCCGCTGCTTCTTCGGATTCATGTTCCGACACAATGGGAGATAGAGCGCTCATGGACACAGAACAACAGAATTCTGGCCGGGGCACAGGCCGTCTTTGGAACCAGGCGCGTCCCTTAACTGTCCCCGCCCATGCTGGCGGCGATAGGCGGCGGGTGTCAGGCCCACGGCGCGGCGCAGCGCGCGGGTCAGCGCGCTCTGGTCGGCATAGCCGGACTGATAGGCGATCTGGGCGATGGGCAGGGTGGTGCCGGCCAACTGGTCCATGACGCGGGCCAAGCGCAACGACGCGACATAGGCCTGGGGCGTCTGGTCCAATTCCTCCCGGAACAGGGCGTGTAGCCGGCTGGCACTGAGGCCCGCCGTTCGGGCCATGCTTTCCACCGTCCAGGGTCGCTCGGGTGCCGCCTCCAGCCGGGCCAGCAGGGCATGCAGGCGGGACGCCGGGCGGGCCGGTTCCGCCATCAGCGTATCCAACAGCAGGGGTGTCCAGTGCCGGGCGAGGCCGTCCAAGCGCCGGCCGCCGCCATCGGCATTGCCGGCGGTCAGGGTGACGAAATCCAGCAGGCGGCGCACGGCCGGCGTCATGGGCAGGAAAGTACGGCGGCCCAACCGTTCCAGCATGCGCTCGTCCGGCGCATCGGCCCCCTCACCGCCGGCGCAGTCCACGATCAGGAAGCGATTATCGCCGTCAGCCCGCTGGCAATGCACTTCCCCCGGCAGGACGAAGGCGGCGACGGCCGCATCCACCCGTCCCCCACGTCCGCCGACCTCCATCTCCAGGGTTCCCTGGCAAGGCAGCACGATCTGGGCATGGTCATGGGCATGGCAAAACCCTGCCGACCGATACCGGCGGAAGCTGAGATGGCTGTCGGCGGAGGGGGTGGTCATGGCATGCCGGTATTGGGGGGACGGCCCATTCGAGTTGAGGGATCAACGCATCGTGTCACGGTTGGCGGGCGTGGGGAAGCACCACCAAGACCGTTCCCTCGTGCTCCTCCGTCGTGCCTGTCCGGAATGCCCAACCGGGAACTCCAACAACCGAAAAACATGTCGCGCAAAGGGCGGCGACAATGCGGATGCCCGCTAGGCAACCGTCCGTTAACCAAAAATTTTTGCCCGATATTCGGAGAGTTCAGCGACTTATTGTGTATTAAAAATAAATTTAAACTCCTGAAAGCATATTTAATTTCTTAAAACAACATCAGACCCTCTAATCAGACGATCATGAATATTGATCTGATACGGCGATGGAAAAGGACATCCCGACAGACGATAGGGAAACGCCATCGATTTCTCAAGAACTAGTCTTTGGGAAATGCACCCTATCGGCCGGAATTCGGCCGGCGGGCGCGGTCCATCCATGCCGCGAGCAAAGAAAAACCAATATTTGTGGGAGGGTCTTTCGTGATCTTGACGATGAACCATGCCCTGGCGCCGACGTGCCGGGGCGCTCGTAGGCGCATGTCGCCCCTAGCCATGACCGCCGTTTGTGGCTTGCTGACCCTGGCGCCGGCCACGGCCCGCGCCAGTGACGCCGACGAGCTGCGCAAGCTGCGCCAGCAGATGCAGGAGGCCCAGGCCCAGGTGGCGGCCCAGGCCAAGGCCATGCAGGCGATGCAAGACCGGCTGAACATGCTGGAGGCGCAGCAGACCCAGACGGCGGGCCAAACCGCCGCCGGCACCCAGGCGGCGGCGCAGCAGGCGCAGGCCGCACAGGCGGCGGCCCAGGCTGCCCAGAAGGTGGCGGACGCGGCGGCCCATCCCACGCTGTCCAAGGATGGCAGCCTGACCTTCTACGGCATCACCCTTTACGGGACCGTGGACATGGGCTTCTCCTACCAGTCCCACGGCGCGCCGCTCAGCCCCTATTATCCGCCGGGGCTGGACTATCTGGTCAGCAAGAACGGGAACAAGGGCATCGCCTCACTGGCCCCCAACGGGCTCAGCCAATCCAAGGTCGGCCTGCGCGGGTCGGAGGAATTCGCCGACGGATGGTCGGCCCTGTTCAAGGTCGAGACGGGCTTCAATCCCCAGTCGGGCCAGTTGGCCGATGGACCGCGTTCCATGGCCGCCAACAATGGCCTGGCGCTGACCAAGCAAACGGCGAACGGCGATTCCAGCCACGCCGGCCAAGCCTTCAACCGCGCCGCCTATGTGGGGGTCAGCTCCCGGGAGTGGGGCACCGTCACCGTCGGCCGCCAGAACACACTCCTGGCCGACAACATCTTCGCCTATGATCCGCTGCAGGCCTCCTACGCCTTTTCCGTCATCGGCTTCTCCGGCCTGACGGGCGGTGGGGGCAGCACGGAGGATTTCCGCCTCGACAACTCCGTCAAGTACACGAACCAGTTCGGCCCCCTGCGGGTTGGTGCCCTGTACCAGTTCGGCGAGGACAATGGCGGCATGCATGGCAATGCCCTGCAACTGGACGCGGGCGCCGATATCGGCGGCCTGTCGTTCGATGCCACCTACGCGCAAAAGCAGGACATGGTGTCGGCCGGCAGCCTGACCGCGGCGCAGATGACGCAGGCGACGGCGCTGGGCTACAACCCCGGCAACGCCCTGGCGGCCACCATTTCCGACAACACCTCGTACGCGCTGATGGGCTCGTACACGCTGGACCCGCAATGGAAGCTGTTCGCGGGATATGAGTACATCGACTTCGCCAATCCTTCCGTCCCCTTGCGCGCCGGCTCGACCGACATCGGTGGGTATACCCTGGCCTTCGTGAACAACAGCGCCTTCGTCCACGACAAGATCGTCCAGGTCACCTGGGCCGGCGCCCGCTACGCCGTCACGCCCAAGGTGGATTTGTCGGCGGGCTACTACCACTATGGCCAGAACAGCTTCGGCGCCAAGAGCTGCGCCGACGCCAGCGTCGCCACCTGCTCCGGCACGCTCAATGCCTATTCCCTGGTGGCGGATTATCGCTTCGCCCGCCGCTTCGACGCCTATCTGGGCGTCATGTACTCCGAGGTCGCGGGCGGCTTGGCGGCGGGTTACCTGCACACCGACAACATCTCCCCCACCACGGGTGTCCGGTTCAACTTCTAGGACTTGTCCCTGGGCGAAGCGGGCGGCGGAAGCCGCCGCCCGCACGCCGCATCATCAGTAGCGGTCCTCGTCGATCCGCTTGTCCATGATGGCGTGCTCCACCGCGTGCCGCGCCTCTTCCAGATGATGGAAGGCGGCATTGCGCCAACCCGCGGCGTAGGGATTGTCTTCCTCGGACCGGCAAGTCGCGCTCGGCGGTCGCGATCAGGTCCAGCGCCTTGCTGAGACGGCCCCGGTGGTTGATGTTGGTGTCGATGGGCGGGTTCCAGTTGGGGTCCTTGCCATCGTCATAACTGGCGTGGCGGATTTCGCCGATGGCGCCGTTCACATGGTCGATGGCGGCGAACTGGTCACGCACCACGTTGTATTCCGCCGGGCGATCCAGCAGGGCGCGGGCCATGCGCAGATCCGACAGGGCGTGTAGGTAAGCGGGGTGGGCCGGCTGCGCGTGCGCCGGACCGGGTGCGGTGGCGCAGGCCGACGCGGCCATCAGGACCAGGGCGGCGCCCAGGACTTTGACATGCTTCATGATGGTTTGCTCCTTCCTTCCAGGCGGCGGTTACCCCCAACCGGGCCCGTCCGTCCTTTGGTCCGCCCACGGTCGCGGCGGATTGGAGCCTAAATGGGGCGCGGCGGCGGCGTGTCCACGGCGCGCCCCGCGCCAAAACCGCGCACCCGAAAGGTGCGTGACCTATCGGTCAATACGCCGCCGACCATATTAATTATTTGAAATATATAGATAATTTATAATGGCTCAGGCCATGCCTGTCGCAGCGGCCAGGCTTCAAGCGCCGACGGGTCGCCCTTTTCCCGCCGTATCACCCAGCGAGAACCGGTCCAAGACCTGATCAACGCGAGGTGCCCGGCACCATGGAAAGCACTGTAATATTGGGCAGCCTGTCCGGAATAATGAGCGCCTACAACCTGTCCCAGGGCCAGCTGGGCTGGTCCATGCTGCTGGCCCTGAAGCAGACCCTGGACCGGCACCTGGTCCAGGATGAAGCCGAGGACGGAGCGCCCGTCGACGACGGGCTGCCCGGCACGCCCTCTTAACCCTCGCTCAGGCGGTCAGGCGACCGCCGGCGCTGGCCTTTTCCCACAACAGGGGTGCCGGCTTCCAGAACTGGCCCTGATAGCCGTCCAGGAAGCCCTCCATCAGGCGCAGCACGTTTTCCAGCCCCAGGCTGTCGGCGTGGAACATGGGCCCGCCCTTGTGTGCGGGAAAGCCGTAGCCATTGAGATAGACGACGTCGATGTCCGATGCGCGCTGGGCGATGCCCTCGCCCAGCAGGGCCGCCCCCTCGTTGGCCAGCGCCAGCAGGCAGCGGGCCACGATCTCCTCATCCCCGATGACACGGGGGCTGAGGCCGAATTTCTGGGCAACCTCCTTGGCGTGGGCTTGGGCCAGGGCATCGACCTCCGGGTCCGTTTCCCGCGCCCGGGTGGTCGGGTCGTACTGGTAATAGCCCTTGCCAGTCTTCTGCCCGAACCGGCCCAGCGCGCAAATCTTGTCGGGGAAGGTGGAATAGGCGCGTTCATCACCCAGCGCCTTGCGGCCGGCGCGGATGGCGCGGCCGATGTCGTTGCCCGCCAGGTCCATCATGGCGAAGGGGCCCATGGCCATGCCCCAGCGCTCCAGCGCGCCGTCCACCTGCCAGGGCAGCACGCCTTCATCCACCAGGAAATAGGCCTGTCGCAGGTATTCCTCGACCATGCGATTGCCGATGAAGCCGTTGCAGACGCCGGCGACGACGCCGACCTTGCCCAGCTTGCGCGACAACGCCATGGCCGTGGCCAGCACCTCGGGCGCGGTCTCGGCCCCCCGCACCACCTCCAGCAGGCGCATCACCGGCGCCGGGCTGAAGAAGTGCAGGCCCACCACGCTTTGCGGCCGGCTGGTGATGGCGGCGATGGCGTCCAGGTCCAGGGTTGAGGTGTTGCTGGCCAGGATGGCGTCCGGCCCGCAGACCTTGTCCAGGGCGCGGAAGATGTCCTGCTTCACGCCCATATCCTCGAACGCGGCCTCGATCACCAGGTCGACGGCGGCACAGGCGGCGAGGTCGGTGGCGGTACGCAGGCGGCCCAGGCGCCGGTCGCGTTCGGCCGCGTCCATGCGGCCCTTGGCCACGGCGGCGTCATAGCCCTTGGTGATGCCGGCCAAGCCCTTCTGGACCGACGCCTCGTCCCGGTCCAGAAGGATGACCTCCAGCCCGGCGTTGACGGCCACGGTGGCGATGCCGGCCCCCATGGTGCCGGCGCCGATGACGGCCACGCGCTCGATGGTCCGGGGCTGCACGTCGGGGCTCAGCCCATCGATGCGGGCGGCGCGGCGCTCGGCGAAAAAGGCGTATTGCAGCGCCTTGGATTCCGGCGTCACCACCAACTCGCGGAACAGGTTGAATTCCTTCTGCAGGCCCTGGCTGAAAGGCAACTCCACCGCCGCCCGCACCGCCTCGATGCAGGCCAGCGGCGCCGGCAGCGGTCGCTTCAGCCCATCGATCTGACGCTGGAACCAGTCGGCGCCGGCGTCGGCCGGCATCTCCGCCCGCTGCAGGGACAGGCGCGGCCTGGCGCCGTCCTTGGCCGCCTGGCGCGCCACGGCCACGGCGTCCTCGATCAGGTCACCGGTCGACAGGGTCGCCAGACCCAGCTTGGCCGCCCTGGCGCCGTTCACCGGGGCACCGGACAGGATCATGTCCAGGGCGGCTTTGACCCCGATGGCGCGCGGCAGGCGCTGGGTGCCACCGGCGCCCGGCAGGATGCCCAGCTTCACCTCCGGCAGGCCCAGGGTGGCGTTTGCCGCCACCACGCGGTGGTGGCATCCCAGCGCCACCTCCAGCCCGCCGCCCAGGCAGGTGCCGGCGATGGCCGCCACCACCGGCTTGGCCGCCTGGTCCAGGTCGATGATCACATCGGGCAGGGTGGGCACTGCCGTGGCCCCGCCCCGCGTGCCGGCCGCGAACTCCTCGATGTCCGCCCCGGCCGAGAAGTGGCGGGGGCCGCCGGTCAGCACCACGGCCTGCACCTCCGGCTTGGTCATGACCATGGCCAAGGCGGCGCGCAGGTCGCGGCGCAGCGCCAGGTCGAAGCTGTTGACCGGTGGGCGGTTCAGGGTCAGGACGGCGACGCTGTCCCGCAGGTCGATCTGCACCGGCATGGCGCGGCTCTCCTTCTTGGTGAGGGTAGGCTCAGACGGACTCGATCAAGGCGGCGATGCCCTGACCGCCACCGATGCACATGGTGACCAGCGCGCGGCCGCCCTTGCCACTTTCCTGGGCCCGGCGGCGCAGCTCATAGACCGCCTTCACCGTGTTGATGGCGCCGGTGGCGCCCACGGGATGGCCCAGGGAAATACCGCTGCCGTTAGGGTTCACCCGGTCGGGGTCGAAGTCCAGTTCCCGCGCCACGGCGCAGGCTTGCGCCGCGAAGGCCTCATTGGATTCGATGACGGTCAGGTCCTGCACCGACAGGCCGGTGCGGGCCAGCAGCTTGCGCGTGGCCGGGATCGGGCCGATCCCCATGTAGGCGGGTTCCACGCCGGCGTGGGCATAGCCCACCAGCCGGGCCAGCGGCGTGAGACCCAGGCGTGTCACCGCCTCGCCCGACGCCAGCACCAGGGCGGCCGCACCATCGTTGATGCCCGAGGCGTTGCCAGCGGTGACCGTGCCGTCCTTCTGGAACACGGTGCGCAGCTTGGCCAGATCCCCCGGCGCCAGGTCGGGGCGCACATGCTCGTCGGTGGCGAACTGCACCAATTGGCGCTTCACCGTCACCTCCACGGGCAGGATCTGCTCGGCGAAACGGCCCTCGGCCTGGGCGCGGGCGGCGCGGCGGTGGCTTTCCAGGGCCAGGGCGTCCTGATCGTCACGGCTGATGCCGTAGCGCTGGGCCACGTTCTCCGCCGTCACCCCCATGAGGGTGCGGTCGAAGGGATCGGACAGGGTGCCGTTAAGGGCATCGACCACCCGGGCGTCGCCCATCTTGCTGCCCCAGCGGGCATCGGGCAGCAAGTAGGGCGCGCGGCTCATGTTCTCCGCGCCACCGGCCACCGCCACGTCGCAGTCGCCCAGCAGGATGCTTTGCGCCGCCGACACCACCGCCTGCAGGCCGGAGCCACAGAGGCGGTTCACGGTCAGGGCCGGCACCTCCACCGGCAGCCCGGCGCCGATGCCGGCCACACGGGCGAGGTAGGCGTCGCGCGGCTCCGTCGGGATGACCTGGCCGAAGACGACATGGCCCACGGCGTCGTTGGCGACGCCGGCGCGGTCCAGCGCGGCGCGGGCCACCTTGGCCGCCAGTTCGCCGGGGGCGATGTCCTTCAGCGCGCCACCGAAATCGCCGATGGCCGTGCGCACGCCGGAAACGATGAACACCTCGGTCATGGTAATTTTCCCCTATCTGGGCCGGTGTCAGAAGCCGGCGGGATCGAAGGTCTGGGTCAGGTCGCTGCGCCGGCCGACAACGCCCAGCCAGACATCGACGCGCGGCACCTCGGTCTCGAAGAAGAAGCGGCAGGCGGCCAACTTGCCGGCGCGGAAGGCCGTCTCGTCCGGGTCATCGGTGGCGGCCAGGCTGCCGGCCACCACCGCCTGGTCCAGCCACTGCCAGGCCACCACGGCATGGCCGAAGGCCGACAGGAAGGAGGTCGCCTGGGCCAGGCTGGCGACATCGTCGCCGGCGGCCTTCAGGTGACCCACCAGGGCGCCGATGCGGGCCCAGGTGACGTCCAGCACATGGGCGAAGTCGGCCAGGGCCGGCAGGTGCCGCGCCCGCTCCACCGTCGCTGTCACCCGGTGGCGCAGGATGGCCAGGGAGGCGCCGTCGTCCTTCAGGGTCTTGCGCCCCATCAGGTCAAGGCCCTGCACACCGGTGGTGCCCTCATGGATGGGGTTGAGGCGGTTGTCGCGGTACAGCTGCTCCACATCGAAATCGCGGGTGTAGCCATAGCCGCCGTGCACCTGGATGGCCAGATCGTTGGCGGCCAAGCCCCATTCCGATGGCCAGGTCTTGGCCACCGGGGTCAGCAGGCCCAGCAGGCTCGCCGCCTCCCTTCGACCCTCATCCGGCCCGTGCAGTTCCTCATCCACCAGCCTGGCGCAGTACAGCACCAGGGCCAGCGCGCCCTCGGCATAGGCCTTCTGCGCCAGCAGCAGGCGGCGCACGTCGGGGTGGTCGATGATGGCGATGGGCTCTCCCCCTCTTGCCGCCAGTGGCCTGCCCTGCTTACGGTCGCGAGCGTAGTCCACCGCCAGGCGGTAGCCGCGATAGCCCAGCATGGCGGCGCCCAGGCCGACGGAGATGCGGGCGCTGTTCATCATCTGGAACATGATGGGCAGGCCCTGCCCCACCCCGCCCACGCGATAGCCCACGGCCCCGGCGCCGCCGCCCGGGCGGTGGTGCGCGCCTTCACCAAAGTTCAGCAGGCAGTTGGCGGTGCCGCGATAGCCCATCTTATGGTTCAGGCCGGCCACCACCACGTCGTTGCGCTGGCCGGCGTATTCGGAACCCTCCACCAGCACCTTGGGCACGACGAACAGGCTGATGCCCTGGGTGCCGGGGATCAGCTTGCCGTCCGGGCCCGGCACCTTGGCCAGCACCAGGTGGATGATGTTCTCGCTGGCGTCCTGGTCGCCGCCGGAGATCCACATCTTGTTGCCGAACAGGCGGTAGCGGGCGCCCAGCCCGTCATCGCCGTCCGGCACGGCGCGGGTGGCGATGTCGGCCAGCGACGACCCGGCCTGCGGTTCGGACAGGCACATGGTGCCGAAGTAGCGGCCCTCAATCTCCGGCAGGGCGCAGGCCTTGACCAGCGCCTCGTTGGCGTAGCGCACCAGCAGCTTGGCGTTGCCGGTGGTCAACATGGGATAGGCCGACGTCGCCACGTTGGCCGCCATGAACTGGGCCATGGCGGCGCTGTAGGCCAGTTGCGGCAATTGCAGGCCGCCGACCTCGGCATCGAAGGGGGCGGCGAACATGCCGACCTCCGCGAAGGCGGCCAGCGCCTGGTGGATGGCGGGCAGGATGCGCACCTGCCCCTCCACCAGATGGGGCTCGTGGCTGTCGGCCGCCTTGTAGTGGGTCAGGAAGGTGTCCGCCGCCACCCGGCCGGCGATATCCAGCATGGCGTCCACGGTTTCCACGCTGTGATCCTGGAAATGCGGGTAGGCCAGCAGGGCCTCCAGGTCCAGCCAGTCATGCAGCAGAAAGCCGAGGTCGCGGGCGCGCACCGGGGGCGTGGTCATGGGGGCGGGTCCTCTCCAGCCGGGCTCAGATGACGCTGACGCCGCCATCCACGGCCAGGATCTGGCCGGTGATGTGGCCACCAGCGGAAGAAGCCAGCAGCAGGGCGGCCCCCTTCAAGTCCTGGTCGTTGCCCAGCTTGCCCAGGGGGGTGCCCGCCACCAGGTCGGCCTCATGCTTGGCCAGGGTGCCGCGCGTCATCTTGGACGGGAAGAAGCCCGGCGCCAGGGCGTTGACCGTGATGCCATAGGGACCCCACTCCGCCGCCAGCACGCGGGTCATGTTGACCAGGGCGCCCTTGGTGGTGCCATAGGCGACGGTGCCTATCATACGCGGGTGGTGACCTTGCAGTCCGGCGATGGAGGCGACGTTGACGATGCGCCCCCGCTTCAAGGGCAGCATGGCGGCCCGCGCCACGGCCTGGGTCAGGAAGAAGACGGCGTTCAGGTTCAGGTCCACCACCTTGGCCCACTGTTCCGGCGTGTGGTCCTGCGCCGGCGCCCCCCAGGTGGTGCCGGCGTTGTTCACCAGCACGTCGATGCGGCCCAGGTCCGCCATCACCTTCTCCACCAGCGGGGCCATGGCCTCCTGCCGGCTGAGGTCGGCGGGAATGGCCGTCGCGGCGATGCCCTGGGCCGCCAGGTGGGCCACGGCGGCCTCCAGCTCTTCCGTCTTGCGTGCCACCAGCACGGGATGGACGCCGAACTCGCCCAGCGCCTCCGCGATCTGCAGGCCCAGGCCGCGCGACCCGCCGGTGATCAGGGCCACCTGGCCGGACAGGTCGAACAGGCGATGCAGGGCATCAGTCTTGGTGGGGGCAAGCGAAGACATGATGGGCGTTTCCTCCTGTCGTTCGGCATCCCGGATGCGTTGCCGGGACCGATATTCTCTGCGGCCCGGCCCCTACGGGGTGGTTGCCGCGCGGGGGCACTGTATGCCATTGTTCGTTTGTTGGACAATTGAAATATCAACCTGAAAACACAAGCCCAATTCCGGCACGCGGCGGCTTGTGCTAGAGGGGCTTTCACAAGGACGGGCCGCAGTGGACTGCCGCCTGGGGTTTCATCATCCGCACGGGACCAGTGTCGGGCCAATCCGGCACAGCGGGCAAAGGGGCATTGGGCGCATGGCGTTCGCACGGCTGGCCATCCTGCCCACCTATAAGGTGGTCAGCGACACCATAGAGCGGGAGATCCTGGCCGGCAGGTTGAACGCCGGGGATATCCTGCCGACGGAGACGGAACTGGCCGACCAGTTCGGCGTCACCCGCCACACCGTGCGCGAGGGCATCCGCATCCTGGAGCAGAGCGGCCTGGTGCGGCGGGAGGCCGGGCGGCGCCTTTATGTCGCCGAACCCCACTACGGCGACCTGGCGCCCCGCCTGTCCCGCGCCATGGTGATGCAGCGCGTCACCTTCCGCGAGTTGTGGGAGGTATCGATGGATCTGGAGCCCAGCGCCGCCGCCCACGCCGCCGGCCGCCTCGACGCCAGCCGCCTGGCGCAGCTGCGCGCCAATGTGGTGGCGACGGAGGAGGCCATAGCCGCCGGCGCTTCCATCATCCCGCTGGACGTCGCCTTCCATATCCTGGTGGCGGAGGCGGCGGGCAACCGCGCCCTGCTGCTGGCGCGCGAGCCGGTGACCCAGCTGTTCTACCCGGCTCTGGAACGGCTGTTCCGGCACCCCAAGACGGCGCAGGTCGGCCCCCGCCGCCTGGTGGACGCCCACCGCCGCATCGTCGAGGCCCTGGCCGACGGCGATGCGGCGGTGGCGCGGGAATGGATGCGCAAGCACATGGTGGATTTCCGCCGCGGTTACGATACCGCCGGGCTGGACCTGGACGAGGCCTTGGACTCCACCGCCGCCCTGCCCGCGGTACCCCCGCCGCGACGGTGAGGTCATCGCCGTGAAGCGAGATATTTTCCCGCTTCGCGCACGCAGCAATTGCGATCACAACCTCGGCGCCGGCACTTAACCCGCCGGTAACCATAAACCGTTGGTGGTGCTGATAAATTCCGAATCGGAAGACCGTTTCGAATGGAACGGACGCCGATCCGCCACTTTAACCATGAACGGCGGTTGAACCCGGGGCACGGCTGGCCTACGCCATACGCATGTCACAGGACGGCAAACTTGTGCCCAGCCGGACAATTCGCCGGACGCACCTGGAATAACGCAACCAAGTCAGCGCATTAGTGCGATCTATGGATCGACGCGCCCGCGCGTACGCGGACCAGCCGGATGCGCGCCCTTGGACCAATTGTCCAATCCCCCCTGCATAATGAACTCGATAAATGACGCGGCGGAGGTCTAGTTCTTTTGCAGTGCGAAACCTCACACGGCGCGGCGGGACGACGTGCCTTGCGTGGAGACCGGCCTGGCCTCCCGACACGCAAGCGATGTCACAACCCAGGCGCGCCGCCGGTGCGTCGCCCAAAAATTAGAATTCATGTGTTGACGATCAATCACGGCTTTACGTGGACGGAATGACTGCGACCCTTAGAATTTTGCGGAGCCTTCGCGGCCGCACAAAATCCCTGGCGGCACTCATGGCCGCAGCCCCCCTGCTCAGCGGCTGCGACATGGCCCTGCTGGACCCGGCGGGCCCCATTGGTGCCGAGGAAAAGTCGATCATCATCCTGGCCACGTGCCTGATGCTCATCGTCGTGCTCCCCGTCATCGCCATGGTCTTCCTGTTCGCGTGGCGCTACCGCGCCTCGAACAAGGCGGCGACCTTCAAGCCGGATTGGGATCACTCCTCCAAGATCGAGATGGCGGTGTGGGGCATCCCCTGCGTCATCATCGCCGTGCTGGCCTATGTCACCTGGGTGTCCTCGCACACCCTGGAGCCCAGCCGTGAGCTGGTCGCCGACAAGAAGGCCGTCGAGGTCGAAGTCGTCTCGATGGACTGGAAGTGGCTGTTCATCTACCCCGAGCTGAACATCGCCTCGGTGAACGAGCTGGCCTTTCCCGCCGGCACCCCGGTCCACTTCAAGCTGACCTCGGCCACGGTGATGAACTCCTTCTTCATCCCGCGCCTGGGCAGCCAGATCTACACCATGCCCGGCATGGAGACGAAGCTGAGCCTGCTGGCCGACGCCGCCGGCGATTTCGACGGCCTGTCCGCCAACTACAGCGGCGGCGGCTTCTCCGACATGCATTTCGTGGCGCACGCCATGACCGACGACGCCTTCGCCCAGTGGGTGGAGAAGGCGCGCGCCGGCGAGGGCAAGCTGACGATGGCCAAGTACCGGGACCTCGCCAAGCCCAGCGAGAAGGACCCGGTCTCCTACTACGCCGAGGTCGAGCCCACGCTCTACCACGACATTCTCAACAAGTGCTCGGACGGTTCCACTTGCATGGACGCGGCGGTCAGCCTGGCGATGGCCAAGGAAGTGGCCGGCGGCGACCTCCAGCTGTGCAATCCCGCCAAGCCGAGGGGTTAATCCATGTTCGGTAAACTGACTCTCGAGGCCATTCCCTACCATGAGCCCATCATCATGGGCGCCGTGGCGATGATGGTCCTGGGTGGCGCCGCCCTGGTGGCGGGCATCACCTTCTTCCGCCTGTGGGGCCCGCTGTGGTCCAAGTGGCTGACCTCGGTCGACCATAAGAACATCGGCATCATGTACATCATCCTGGCGCTGGTCATGCTGTTGCGTGGCTTCGCCGACGCCGTGATGATGCGCACCCAGCAGGCGATGGCCTCCACCGGCGCCGCCGGCCCCCTGCCGCCCGAGCACTTCGACCAGATCTTCACCGCCCACGGCGTCATCATGATCTTCTTCATGGCGATGCCCTTCATGGTCGGCCTGATGAACGTCGTGGTGCCGCTGCAGATCGGCGCCCGCGACGTGGCCTTCCCCTACCTGAACAACCTCAGCTTCTGGCTGACGGCCGCGGGCGCGCTGCTGATCAACATCTCGCTGGCGGTGGGTGAGTTCGCCCGCACCGGCTGGCTGGCCTACCCGCCCCTGTCGGAGCTGCAGTACAGCCCCGGCGTCGGCGTGGACTACTACCTGTGGGCCCTGCAGATCTCCGGTATCGGCACCCTGCTGGCCGGCGTGAACATGATCACGACCATCCTGAAGATGCGGGCCCCGGGCATGACGCTGATGCGCATGCCGATTTTCACCTGGACCACGCTCTGCTCCAACATGCTGATCGTGGCGGCCTTCCCCATCCTGACGGCCACGCTGGCGATGCTGTCGCTGGACCGTTACCTGGGCATGCACTTTTTCACCAACGACGGTGGCGGCAACGCCATGATGTACGTGAACCTCATCTGGGCCTGGGGCCATCCTGAGGTGTACATCCTGGTCCTGCCCGCCTTCGGCATCTTCTCCGAAGTCATCTCCACCTTCTCGTCCAAGAAGCTGTTCGGCTACACCTCGATGGTCTACGCCACGGTCTGCATCACCGTGCTGTCGTTCGTCGTGTGGCTGCACCACTTCTTCACCATGGGCGCCGGCGCCAACGTGAATGCCTTCTTCGGCATTTCCACGATGATCATCTCCATCCCCACCGGCGCCAAGATCTTCAACTGGCTGTTCACCATGTACCGCGGCCGGGTGCAGTTCACCGTTCCGGTGCTGTGGACCCTGGGCTTCATGGTCACCTTCGTCATCGGCGGCATGACCGGCGTTCTGATGGCGGTGCCGGCGGCCGACTTCGTGCTGCACAACAGCCTGTTCCTGATCGCCCACTTCCACAACGTCATCATCGGCGGCGTGCTGTTCGGCTACCTGGCCGGCTTCACCTACTGGTTCCCCAAGGCCTTCGGCTTCAAGCTGAACGAGACCCTGGGCAAGGTGTCGTTCTGGTGCTGGCTGGTCGGCTTCTATCTGGCCTTCATGCCCCTGTACGCCCTGGGCCTGATGGGCATGACCCGCCGCATGAACCATGTCGACAATGTCGTCTGGCACAACTACCTGCTGGTCGCGGCCCTGGGTGCGGCGGTCATCGCCTGCGGCATCGGCGCCTTCGTCCTGCAGATCCTGGTCAGCGTGCTGAACCGCAAGGCGCTGCGCGACCTGACCGGCGACCCGTGGAACGGCCGCACCCTGGAATGGGCCACCTCCTCCCCGCCGGCCTTCTACAACTTCCCGGTCGATCCGGTCGTCACCGGCCGTGACGCCTTCTGGGAGCAGAAGCAGACCACCGGCGCCGGTCTGCGGCCGCTGCCCGCCTACGGCAAGATCCACATGCCCCACAACACGGGCACGGGCGTCATCCTCGGCGGCTTCATCGCCGTCCTGGGTTTCGCGCTGATCTGGCACATCTGGTGGCTGGTGGTCGCGGCCTTCGCCGCCGCCGTCGCCGTCGGTATCGGGCACACCTTCAACGAGAACCGGGACTACTACGTCCCCTCCGAGACGGTGGCCGAGACCGAGGGCAAGTACTTCAAGCAACTGACGTCGCAGGTCTAAGACGATGAGCAACGCACATTCCGTCGCGGCCGCCGACGCGGCCCTGCTTCAGGCGGTGGAGGCTCATGACGAGCACCACCACGACGATGGTTCCAAGACCACGCTGGGGTTTTGGATCTACCTGATGAGCGACTGCATCCTGTTCGCCGCCGTGTTCGCGGCGTTCGCGGTGCTGCGCGGACAGACGGCCGGCGGGCCGGACGCCAAGGAGCTGTTCAGCCTGCCGTACGTGGCCGGTGAAACCGCCTTCCTGCTGGTGTCCAGCTTCACCTACGGCATGGCCATGATCGCCGCCGAGAAACAGAAGCAGTCGGCCACCCTGCGGTGGCTGGGCGTCACCCTGCTGCTGGGCCTGGGCTTCATGTTCATGGAACTGCATGAGTTCGCCGAGCTGATCGGCGAGGGTGCGGGCCCGAACCGGTCGGCCTTCCTGTCGTCGTTCTTCACCCTGGTCGGCACCCACGGGCTGCACGTCCTGTCCGGCATGGTCTGGATGGTGACGCTGATCGCCCACGTGCTGCGCCGCGGCCTGACGCACGCCAACATCGTCCGCCTGACCTGCCTCAGCCTGTTCTGGCATTTCCTGGACATCGTCTGGATCGGCGTGTTCACCATCGTCTACCTGTCGGGAGTGGCCGCGTGATGGCTACCGCACACACCTCCGCTCACGGCCATGACCATGGCCATCACGGCCACGGCGAGGGCGCTCACGGCAGCGTGAAGTCCTACATCGTCGGCTTCGTCCTGTCGGTCATCCTGACCGCCATCCCCTTCGGCCTGGTCATGTCCGGCGCCCTGCCGGCCGAGACCGCCATCCCGGTGTGCTTCGGCCTGGGCATCGTCCAGATCGTCGTGCACCTGGTGTACTTCCTGCACATGAACAGCTCATCGGCCCGGTCCTGGAACATGGCCGCCTTCCTGTTCACGCTGCTGATCGTCGCCATCCTGGTGGTCGGTTCCTGGTGGGTCATGCTGCACCTGAACGCCAACATGATGCCGGGCGCCATGCCCATGGAGTAAGGCGTCTTCCCCGGGGGCCAGGGGTGGATCACCATCCTCCCCTCCCCCCGGGGGCGCTTCCCCACCAAACCCGCGCTGTTGACCACCCGTGCCATTGAGCACCGTCAGGGCGACCACGAGACCACCCCGGCCCCTGTGGCGGGATGGTCCCGTGGTCGCCTTCGTCATTGCCGGCCCCCCATTGAACCGTTAGTCCTACCGGAAAAGACATCCGTCACCGGGGAGGACTAGGGACAGGATGGAAGAGATTTCGATCCAGGACACCACCAACAAGAAGAACCTGCTTCTTCTTGTCACCCTGCGATGGCTGGCGGTCGGCGGCCAGGTGGCGACCATCGCCATGGCCCAGGCCTGGTTCGATATCGAACTGCCCCTCATCCCCATGGCCGGGGTCGTCCTGTTCCTGGTGCTGCTGAACCTGGTCGGCCTGTATCGCAGCCGCACCAGCCCGCACATCGCCAATGGCGAACTGTTCCTGGGCCTGCTGCTGGACGTGGCCGCGCTCACAGTTCAGCTGTACCTCAGTGGCGGCGCCACCAACCCCTTCATCTCCCTGTTCCTGCTGCAGGTCATCCTGGGCGCCGTGCTGCTGCAGCCGGCCCTGACCTGGACCCTGGTGGGGCTTACCAGCGCCTGCTTCGTCGGGCTGACCGCTTATCACCGAGACATCGCCCTGTTCTCCCAGGGGCTGGCCTCGGCCGGGGGCGCCTGGCCCCGGGTGTTCGACCTGTATCTGGCCGGTACCTTCATCTGCTTCCTGCTGGCGTCCGTGCTGGCGGTCAGCTTCGTCACCCGCATCAACGGCAATCTGCGCCAGCGCGACGCCCGCCTGTCCGATCTGCGGCAGAAGTCGGTGGAGGAGGACCACATCGTGCGCATGGGGCTGCTGGCCTCGGGTGCCGCGCATGAGCTGGGCACGCCGCTGGCCACCCTGTCCGTCATCCTGAACGACTGGCAGCACATGCCGGCCAACGAGCGCGACGCCGAGCTGCTGGACGACGTGGCGGAGATGCAGGCGGCGCTGGCCCGCTGCAAGGAGATCGTGTCCCGCATCCTGCTGACGGCGGGCGAGGCGCGGGGCGAAGGGGCGGAGCGCACGACCCTGGTGCGGTTCCTGGACGCCGTGGTGGCGGACTGGCGCCGGGCCCACGCCGACCGCGCCATCGATTATGCCAACCACATCGCCGACGATGTGGCCATCGTGTCCGACACCGCCATCAAGCAGAGCCTGTTCAACGTCTTCGACAACGCGTTGGAGGCCAGCCCCGCCTGGGTCGGCATCGATGTCGCCTGTCATGACGGCCTGCTGACCGTCACGGTGCAGGACCGGGGGCCGGGCTTCGCGCCGGACATCCTGGCCCGTTTCGGCAAGCCCTACCAGTCCACCAAGAACAAGCCTGGTCGGGGCCTCGGCCTCTTCCTTACCGTGAACGTGGCGCGCAAACTGGGGGGACGGGTGGTCGCCGACAACAACCCCGCTGGCGGCGCCACCGTTGAGCTGCGTTTGCCCATCGAATCGCTGATAATCGCGGATGGGGTGATTGAGGATGCCGATGACGGACGATAACCTTATTGCCGACGAGGACGCCCCCGTCCTGCTGATCGTGGAGGACGACCCCTCCTTCGGCCGGGCGCTGAAGCGGTCGTTCGAGCGGCGGGGATATCATGTGGTGAGCTGCGACCGGGCGGAGGCCCTGCCCGACCTGCTGGCGAATGAGGCGCCCGATTTCGCCGTGGTGGACCTGAAGCTGGCCGGCGCCTCCGGCCTGGAATGCGTGAAGACGCTGCACGCCCACGATCCGGAGATGAAGATCGTGGTGCTGACGGGCTTCGCCAGCATCGCCACGGCGGTGGAGGCGATCAAGCTGGGCGCCTGCCACTACCTGGCCAAGCCATCCAACACCGACGACATCGAGGCCGCCTTCGGCCGCACCGAGGGCGACAGCGGCGTCAGCCTGACCACCCGCGCCACCTCCATCAAAACGCTGGAGTGGGAGCGCATCCACGAGACCCTGGCCGACACCGGCTTCAACGTCTCGGAAGCCGCGCGGCGCCTGGGCATGCACCGCCGCACCCTGGCCCGCAAGCTGGCCAAGCAGCGCGTCAGTTAATTCCGGTTGACGGCGCAACCTTGCCCGGTTGGAAATGGGTCCCACCAGAAAACGGGAGGGGGCATGGATCTGTTCAGCCTGGCGGGCAAGCGGGCGCTCATCACCGGATCGACACGGGGCCTGGGGCACGCCATCGCCCTGGAAATGGCGCGCGCCGGCGCGACGGTGGTCATCTCCAGCGAAGTACCGGACGATTGCGTCCGGGTGGCGGCGACGTTCGGACCCCAGGGCTTGAGCGCCCTGGCCATCCCCTGCGACGTCAGTGACGACGACGCCCTGGACGATCTGGCCGCGACCGTGGAAGCCCGGCTGGGCGGCGTGGACATCCTGGTGTGCAACGCCGGGCTGAACCTGCACAACGGCCCCAGCGCCGCGACGCCGGACGATGCCTACGACCGCGTCATGGCCATCAACCTGCGCAGCGTCTTCCGGCTGTGCAATCGCATCGTGCCGGCCATGGTCGCGCGGGGCGACGGCGCCGTCATCCTTATGTCCAGCCTGTCCGGCCTGCGCGGCAACCGCGGCCTGGGCGTCTATTCCATGACCAAGGCGGCCCTGGCGCAGATGGCGCGCAATATGGCGGTGGAGTACGGCCCCGGCAACGTACGGGTCAACGCCCTCTCCCCCGGCCTGATCGACACCGACCTGTCGGCTGTGTTCAAGGCCGACCCGGCGCGGTTCGAGAAGCGCATGGCCCAGACGCCTCTGCGGCGCATGGGCACGCCGCGCGAGATCGCGGGCACCGCCGTCTACCTGGCCTCCGCCGCCGGCGCCTTCGTCACCGGCCACAACCTGGTGGTGGACGGCGGCACGCTGATCACCGACTGAGCGGCATCGGGGATATTCAAGCCGCCAGCGGGCCGCCAGCGGGCCCCGCCGGCCCGTCCAGCACGGCGTCCGGCGCCGCGCGTCCCCGCAAATGACCCAGCACGGCACCGGCGATGTCCAGTTCCGCCGTCTGAGGCCCGGCGTCGAAGCGCCTGAAGAAGCCTGTCAGCAAGTCCGCCGCGTCGGTGGCCCCTCCCTGACGGATCTGCAGCCGGGCCAAGCTGATTCCCAGCCGCAGTTGCCAGGACAAGGTCCCTTGACCATCCGCCATGGCTAGGGCTTGGCGATAAAGGGCTTCTGCGGCATCCCCCTCGCCGAGGCGCACCAGCATCTCACCGCGCAGGCGCATCAGTTCCGGTTGGCCCCAACCTTCCTGGTTGGCCTGGGCACGGGACAGCGCGGCCTCGACCATCGCCAGCCCGCCGGCCACATCTCCCGCTCGAGCAAGCGTCAACGCCGCCTCACGCACCAGGAGGCCGTGGCGGGGGTGGGACAGGTCCCCCAGGGCGGCCATCCGGCCGCGCAAATCATCCAGCATGGGGGGCGTCCCCCCTCCCTGGCGAATTTCAGGCGCAGGATCAAGTCCAGGCACCGCGCCCAGGGCTGCCAAATCATCAGGCCATGCCGGTTCGCCAGCGTCAGTAGCTGGTCGTTGTGTCGCCGCGCCGCTTCCCAGTCGCCCATCAGCATGGCCAAAGGGCAAGCCGACTGCCCCAGCACCAGACAAGAAGTATAGGCATGATCCATCGCCGCCGCCTGCTCCATGCAACGGCGCAACTGCTCCATCCCCTGACGCACGTTCCCCTGCAGCCAGAGCATGCCCGCCAAGGTGCTGCGCGCCGCGATTTGCTGGTCCAGCTGGAAACGGATGCGCTGCCCCGTGGCCGGTTCGCCTTCCGCCAGGTCCAATGCCGCCTCCGTATGGTGCCGGGCGGCCGTCTGGTCCCCCAGCACGTGAAACGCGGCGCCTACCATGCGCTCCGCCGCCGCCAGCGCGAACCGGTCGCCACCGCTTATCGCCTCGATCCGCATGGCCGCGGCCAAGTCCAGCGCCTGGCGCACATGCCCCTGATCAAAATGGATGGAATAGAGTCCCACCTGGGCCTGCTGCCGGGCATTCTGATCGCCCAGCGCGGCGGCGGCGGCCAGGACCGCCACCCACATTTGGGTCACTTGCGGGGGCGGCTCGGCACCCGTCACGGTGATCGCCGCGGCCTGCAGCACATGCAAGTCCAGGCTTTGCCGGTCATCGGCGAAGGGCTGCGGGGCCGCCAGCGCCCGAGCCGTCCAGCGCTGGCATTCCGCCCACAGGGACTGGCACTTCCATAACGGCGCCACCGCCAGAACCAGGGCGCGGCCCATGCCAATGCCGCCGTCGCCGGCCTCCCCGAAGAACCAATCCAGGGCCTCGCGGACATTATCCAGCTCCGCGCCGTGGCGGGGCAGCATCTCGTCAGCCGGACGGGCCGCCCATGCCGGCAGGATCGCCTGGAACCGGCGCAGGTAATGGGTGGCATGGGCCGCGCGTGTCTCGGCCCCCAGGCCGCTGGCCTCCAGCCATTCCCGCGCGTAGGCCCGAACAGTGTCCAACAGGCGGTAGCGCACCTCCGCCCCCCGCCGGTCAGCCAACACCAGGGACTTGGCCACCAAGTCGTCGACGACGTACCCACTGGTGCCCTCGCCGTCCATGTCGGCTGGAGGCACGACCGCCATCGCGGCGGCCGCGTCAAAGCCGCCGACGAACACCGACAGCCGGTTCAGCGCCGCCCGCTGCGCGCCGGACAGCAGGGCATAGCTCCAATCGAAGGCCGCCCGAAGGGTTTGATGGCGCGGCGGGGCCGTGCGGCGTCCGCGCACCAACAAGCCCAGGCGGTCGTCCAGCCGGCGTGCCACGCCGGCGATGCCATAGGCGGCGACCTGACCCGCCGCGAGTTCCAGGCCCAGGGGAATGCCGTCCAGGCGCTGGCATATCTCCGCCGCCGCCGGCGCATCGGCGTCCGTCAGCGTGCCGCCGGACGCCGCCATCCGCGCCGCGAACAGCTGCACGGCGGAATGCGCGAGCGCCTGGCGGGCGCCCAAACCTTCGGCCCGGATGGGCACCGCCAGTGGCGCCAGGCGGTGGACCTGCTCCCGCGCCAGCCCCAACGGTTCCCGGCTGGTGGCCAGGATGTCGAGACCGGACGCGCCTGCCAACAAGGTGTCGGCCAGCGCCGCCGCCGACGCGATCACCGGCTCGCAACTGTCCAGCACCAGCAGCATGCGCCGAGGCTTCAGGAAGGCCAGCAAGGCCGGAACCGGGTTGGCGGCTTGGATATGAGGCGCCAGGCGGGCGGCCACGGTGGCCGGCACCAGATCGCCCTCCCCCACGGTGGAGAGGTCGACCAGGGCCACGCCGTCGGGGTATCGCCCGGCCACGGCGGCCGCCACGGCCAAGGCCACCGTCGTCTTGCCCATGCCGCCGGCCCCGGCGACGGTCAGCAGACGCTGCCGGCCCAGACGCGCCGCCAGGATGGTTATGGTGTCATCCCGACCCAGCGGCCGAGCCAGCTGCCGCGAGAGGGCGAAGGCGGCAAAGGCCGGGGAAGACGGCGGAGCCCTGCCCGCGCCCTCTTTCAACACGTGGGCAACGAAGCGGTAGCCCTGACCCGGCACCGTGCTGACATAGGGACCGTCGTCGCCATCCTGGCCCAGGGCACGGCGCAGATTCGCCATCTGGACCCGCAGATTGTTTTCACCCACATGCAGGCCCGGCCAGACGCGGCTTTCCAGTTCCGCCCGGCCCATCACCTCCCCCGCCCGTTCCACCAGCGCCAGCAGCAAATCCAGGGCGCGGCCGCGCAAATCAATGGGCTGACCCGCCGTCAGCAGTCGGCGGGCGGGATAAAGGCTGTAGGGGCCGAACCGGTAGATGGTTTCGGCCGATGGCGTTGTCGTTGCTTGTTCAGGCATGGACCAAGCCGGGAGTGGGCTGCGGCGCCAATCCGAACAAAGTTGGTTAATAAAGGCAACAATTCCCCGGTCACCCTATACGCCTGCCTTAGATGGAACCGCGTTCAGCCAGTTCCAATGTCCAGGGGGCGGAGCCGGCGGTAAAGCGGTGCGCCAGGAAATCCAGTAGTACCGCCACCCTGGCGGCGCGCGGGCCGCCCGCCGGCGTCACCAGGTTGATGGCCAGGGGCGGCGGCGCCCAGTCGGGGCAGGCGACCACCAGGCGGCCGTCGCGCACCGCCTCCCACGCCAGGAAATCCGGCTGCATGGCCACGCCCAGTCCGGCCAGCAGCGCGTCCTGCAGCGCATCGGCGTTGGTCGCGCTCAACGGGCCCTTGACCCGTACCAATTCCTCGGTGCCGTCCAAATGGATGAAGCGCCACGTCTCCCCGGTCGCCAGATAGCTGTAGACCAGGCAGGCGTGGTCCTTCAGGTCGCGCGGCCGGGCGGGCATGCCGCGGCGGGCGAAATAGCTCGGCGCCCCGACCACCCAGCGCCGCACGGGGCAAAGACGCCGGGTCATGAGGCTGGAATCCGCCAGTTCGGCGATGCGCAGCGCCACGTCCACCCCACCCGCCACCAGATCGACAAGACGGTCATCCAGTTGCAGATCCACCGTCACGTCGGGGTAGGCCGACAGGAAATCCGGCAGGGCCGGGGCCACATGGCGCACGCCGAAGGACATGGGGGCGGCCAGGCGCACACGACCGTGCGGCTGGCTGGATTTGGCCTGGGCCTCCGCTTCCACGGCCTCCCCCTCCGCCAGGATCTGGGCGGCGCGCACCGCCAGCACCCGCCCCGTCTCGGTCAGCGAGAACCGGCGGGAGGTGCGATGGATCAGCCGTTCGCCCAGCCGTTCCTCCAGCCGCTTCATCGCCTTGGAGACCGTGGCGTTGGAGACGCCGAAATCACTGGCGGCGGCGGCGAAGGACCCGGTCTCCGCCACCTTGGCGAAGATGGCCCAGGCCTCGAGGTCGGGGATGGGCATGGGGCGAGACCTCCAGCGTCATGATGTCAAAAATGGAAATTATGAAGTTCCATAGTTTCTATTTTCGCCAGCGTCAACCAGGGCCATCTTAGGTCCTGTCAGCGGCGCCCACCGACGCCGCGCCAAAGATGAAAGCAAGGAGCTTTGTCATGATTGAACGTCGTCCGTTCGCCAAGCTGGGTGGCGCCAACCATGGTTGGCTGAAGGCCAAGCACCACTTCTCGTTCGCCAGTTATTACGACCCGGCCAACATGGGCTGGGGCAGCCTGCGGGTCTGGAACGATGATGAGATCGCGCCCAAGTCTGGCTTCCCGCCGCACCCGCATGCGGACATGGAGATCATCACCTATGTCCGTGACGGCGCCATCACCCACCAGGACAGCCAGGGCAACGAGGGCCGGGCCGAGGCCGGCGACGTGCAGGTGATGTCGGCCGGTTCCGGCATCCGCCACTCGGAATACAACCTGGAGAATGAGACCACCCGGATCTTCCAGATCTGGATCCAGCCGGAGACGCGGGGCGGGACGCCCTCCTGGGGGGCCAAGCCCTTCCCCAAGGCCGACCGGTCCGGCAAGTTCGTGACCCTGGCCAGCGGCTTCACCGGGGACGAGGGCGCCCTGCCGATCCGCGCCAAGGCCCGCGTCATGGGCGCCACCGTCAAGGCGGGTGAGCGGGTGACCCTGACCGTCGACCCCAGCCGGCATGTCTACCTGGTTCCGGCCAAGGGCGTGGTGGAGATCGACGGCGTCCGCATCGAGGCCCGTGACGGCGCCGCCATCACCGACCAGACCACGATCGAGGTGGTGGGGGTCGAGGACGCCGAGGTGGTGCTGGTCGACGCCGCCTGATGAGAGACGGGGCGCCGCCGCGGCCAGCGGCACCCCGTCCTTCGGCCCTATATTGCCCGGCCGAGAACCAGCCCGCGGGCTTGGAACGGCGCGGCGTCACCCTAAATGCTTGATGCCGGCCGTCAATACCGGCGGCCCCTGGCGATAGTCGCGCAACCGTTCAAGACGGGAGCAACCCTACAAGACAGGAGCGGAACGGGCTGCTACGCCCCATGCTTCCTCACGACCCAAGACGGGAGTTCCGACCCATGAGCACCAAGCCGAATTTCCAGGGCGTCCCGGGCGCGCTGACGCCGCTGCTGGCCGACATGTTCGCCCTGTACCTGAAAACCAAAAATTTCCACTGGCATATTTCCGGCCCGCATTTCCGCGAGTACCACCTGTTGCTGGACGATCAGGCGGCCGAGATTTTCGCCACCACCGACGCCATCGCCGAGCGGGTGCGCAAGGTGGGCGGCACCACCCTGAAGTCCATCGGTCAGATTTCGAAGCTGCAGCGCATCAAGGACAACGACGCCGAAAAGGTGGGCGCCCTGGACATGCTGCGGGAACTGCACGAGGACAACGTCACCCTGGCCGGCATCTTGCGCGAGGCGCACGAGGTCTGTGACGAGGCGGGCGACGTCGCCTCCGCCAGCCTGCTGGAGAATTGGATCGATGAGGCGGAACAGCGCGCCTGGTTCCTGGCCGAGACCATCGCCAAGGACTGATGCCCTTGTTCCGGCCCGCTTTTCCTTCGGCCGGTTCATCATTTCAGCGCACAAACCGCCAAATCGCGTTCAACCCTGCAAGTCACCGGCCCCCGGTCGCCCCTACCTTGGGCGCCGCCGGGGGCCCGGTCCCGGTTCCGAACACTTCAAGGAACAGCAGGGTCATGACTCTGAACGACGACATTCCCCAACCTTCAGCCTGCGATACCCAGCCGGCCGCGGATGGCCGGCCGGCCGCGGATGGCCGGCCGGACGCCGGCCGTCGCGCCGTGCTGGTGGGCGGCGGCGCCCTTGCGGCGCTGGCCATCCTGCCCGCGGGCGCCGCGACGGCCCTGGCCGCCCCCACTGAAACCGCTTCCCCCGCCACCGGCCCGCACGCGGCCGACAAAGGAACCCACGCCATGAACTTCATCACCACCAAGGACGGCGTCCAGATTTTCTACAAGGACTGGGGCCCCAAGACGGCGCAGCCGATCGTCTTCCATCACGGCTGGCCGCTGAGCGCCGACGACTGGGACAACCAGATGATGTTCTTCCTGGCGCATGGCTATCGCGTCATCGCCCATGACCGCCGCGGCCACGGCCGATCCACCCAGACCGACACCGGCAACGAGATGGACACCTACGCGGCCGACGTCATCGCCCTGGCCGCCGCGCTGGACCTAAAGAACGCCGTCCACATCGGCCATTCGACCGGCGGCGGCGAGGTGGCGCACTATGTGGCCCGCGCCGAAAGGGGCCGCGTCGCCAAGGCCGTGCTGGTCGGCGCGGTGCCGCCCATCATGGTGAAGTCCGACAAGAACCCGGGCGGCCTGCCGCTGGAGGTGTTCGACGGCTTCCGCACCCAGTTGGTGGCCAACCGCGCCCAGTTCTACCGGGACATTCCGGCCGGCCCCTTCTACGGCTTCAACCGCGCCGGCGCCAAGGTGTCCGAGGGGGTGATCGACAATTGGTGGCGTCAGGGCATGATGGGCGGCATCAAGGCCCATTACGACTGCATCAAGGCCTTCTCGGAAACCGACTTCACCGAGGATTTGAAGAAGATCGACGTGCCCGTGCTGATCATGCACGGCGACGATGACCAGATCGTGCCAATCGCGGACTCTGCGCATCTGGCCATCAAGCTGGTGAAGAATGGCGCCCTGAAGGTCTACAAGGGCCTGCCGCACGGCATGGCCACGACCCACGCCGACATCATAAACGCCGACCTGCTGGCGTTCGTTAAGGGCTGATCGGCTTTGTGACGGCCCCGGGAAGGGGGGTGCGGCCCGTGCCGCGTCCCCCTTCACCCGTCCCGTCGTCCGCCGCCGCCGGGCGCACCAGATAGACCATCAGCGACGCCCCGGGCATGGACGGCAGCAACAGGGGCACGAAGTCGTATTCCTGCCGGCCCCGCACCGGATGGTTCACCCATTTTCGCCCCGCGCACAGGGCCCGCACCTCCTGCCCCGGCCACACCCGGCGGAAGGTGTCGCTGGCCGCCAGCAGGTCGTCGATCAGGGTCCGGAATCGCGGATCGTTGGCATGGGCGGCACTCTGCCCCCGGAAGATGGAGGCCAGCGCGCGGGCGGTGGCGTTCCAGTCCACCCGTTCCTCCGGCGTGGGCGAGCGGGTGAAGTAGCGCCACAGCATGTTGCGCCCATAGGCTGGTGCCTCGGTGTCGAAGCGGAACAGATCCGCCGCCCCTTGGTTCCAGGCCAGCACATCCCAACGCGCATCCACGATATAGGCCGGATCCGGCTCCAGGCGGCGCAACAGCGCCAATGACTGCGCGTCCACCCCATCGCCCGTGTCCTCCAGCCGCGCTGGGGGGCGGCGGCCAGCCAGGGTGAACAGATGGTCCCGCTCCACCGCCGTCAGGCGCAGGGCGCGTGCCAGGTTGGCCAGCACCTGGTCGGACGGGCGCACGTCCCGCCCCTGCTCCAGCGCCGTATACCAGGCGGTGCCGATGTCGGCCAACTGCGCCACCTCCTCCCGCCGCAGGCCGGGGGTGCGCCGCCGCCGACCCGCGGGCAGGCCGACCGAGGCCGGATCCAGATGCCGGCGCCGGTCACGCAGGAAAGCGGCGAACGCCAGGTTGCCGCCGTTGGCGGAAACACCAGGCGGTGAGGGGCTGTTCATAGGCTGATAGTCTCAATAGTAGGATAACTAAATTCTTCTTATAGGATACAGCACCCGTCATTCTCCGGTCCAGACTGGGTGGCGCACGGGCGCCCCATTTCCGGATTGGAGAATGATCATGGCAAATTCCCTTCCCCCGATTCGCGCGTGGCCCTCATCACCGGCGCCAACAAGGGCATCGGGCTGGAGATCGCCCGGGGCCTGGGGCGCCAGGGCATAACCGTGCTGCTGGGTTGCCGCGACGAGGCGCTGGGCCGCGACGCCGCCGGCCACCTGACGCAGGAAGGCCTGCATGCCTACGCCCTGACCCTGGACGTGACCGACGCGGCCTCCGCCCTGGACGCGGCGGGACGTATCGCCCAGCGCTTCGGCCGGCTGGACATCCTGGTGAACAACGCGGGCATCGCCGCGCGGGAAGAGGCCGACGCCGCGCGCGAGGGCAAGCCCCTGGTGGACGTGGAGGTGATGCGCCGCGTCTATGAAACCAACGTCTTCGGCCCCGTCGCCGTGACCCAGGCCATGCTGCCGCTGCTGCGCCAAGCGCCCGCCGGCCGCATCGTCAACGTTTCCAGCGGCCTGGGCTCGCTGACCAATATGAGCGATCCCCAGCACCCGTACGCCGGGCTGGCCGTCCCGGCCTATGCGTCATCCAAGGCGGCGCTGAACGGCGTCACGGCGCAGTTGGCCAAGGCGCTGAAGGACACGTCCATCAAGGTGAACAGCGCCTGCCCCGGCCACTGCGCCACCGACCTCAACCGCCACAGCGGGCCGCGCACACCGGCGCAAGGGGCGGCGACGCCCATTCGCCTGGCGCTGCTGCCGGCCGATGGGCCGACCGGCGGCTTTTTCAACGACGCGGGCGCCTTGCCCTGGTGATGGCCCCCCGGTGAGGCGCGGCACCGGACCGGCGGGCGACGATCCCTCCGGTCCATCCAGCTTAACCGGAATCCGGCTAAGCACCTCAGCCGGAGGTCACCGTGGTCTTCAGGCTCAGCGTGCCGACGGGTGACGTGCCGTAGCAATTCTCGGCCGCCCAAGTGCAGCCGGTGCCGCTGACCATGTCGAAGCCGCCGCCGGACTGGCGCATCAGCACATGGCCGGCGGCGTTGCCGTTCACCTGGGCCAGCCGGGATTTGCCCGTGGTGGCCATGGCCCCGCCAGACGACTGGTCGCAGTTGTCCAGCACCGTCAGGTTGCTGAACCAGCCCCGCACCATATAGGTGGCGCCGCCGCCCTCGTTGTAGCCGGTGCAGTTGCGCAGCCGCATCTGCACCAGGCCGTAGACATGGGCGCCGTTGGGGTCGCCCGGCGACAGCGACCGGCAATTGTTCTCGAAGCCCACCTGCTCGATGGCAGCACCGCTGGAGGTGCCGTTGTTGTAGTAGAAGCCGTAGCTGCCGTTGTCGCGGCAGTAGCCGCCGAAGATCCGCACGTCGGTGGTGCCGCCGTATGTTGAATTGAAGTTGGTGGCCATCATGCCGCACTTGGTGTTCTGGGCGAAGAAGCAGCCCACCACGGTGATGGCGGAACAGACACCGCCCTTGGATTGGGCGAAGACGGCGCCGTTCTGCTTGCAGTCCTGGAAGAAGCAGCCGACCAGCAGGGATTCGAAGACATTGCCCTCGAACAGCAGGCCGTTCAGGCCCGCGCCCTCGATGCACAACCCATCCAGCGTGACGTTGTAGAAGAAATAGGAACTGCCGTAGGCGATGATGCGCAACCCATTGCCGTCCCTGCCGCTGCCCAGGATTTTCATGGCGCCCAGGATGCGGAAGTAGCGGACGGTGTTGACCGCCTGCAGGCTCATGATGTCGGTGCCGTTGGTGATGGTGGACACCAGCGTGGCGCCCTGCGCCTGCAGGCCCCAAGGCTTGCCCGCGTCCTGGGTGGACACGAAGGAGATGGTCTTGGCGATGGCGTAGGTGCCGGCCGGCACGATGACCATCAGGCCCTTGGTGGCCGCCGCCGCCAGGGCCTTGGAAAAGGCGGCGCTGTCGTCGGTGACGCCGTCACCAACGGCGCCGTAGTCATAGATGGTGGGGGTTGCCTTGGCCGTGGCGGTCTGCGCCACCTGGACTGACCCCTCGCCCTCATCGGGGGCCGGTGTCGCGTCCGCGCGCGCGGCGGCCACCGCGGACAAGCCGAAGGGCAGCGCGGCACCGGCCGCGATCAAGTGTCGGCGATCCATGATTTACCTCGCTGAAGAACAACGTGTCCCGCCGCCGCTCCTGTTGAAGCCTGAATTTCCTGGCCCTTTGGGAAGTTCCAGCTTAAGGAGCGCTAAACCTATGGGGGAATAGGGTGGCAGGTCTCTTTCGGCGGTGCCGTATCAGAATTCACCGACATGTACAGTCTCGCAAGACCAAAACGGCACAAAGAGAAGTAGCATCCGATATACCTCGGACAGCAAATATCCTGCCATTTTATACCGATTCCACGCACCACTGGGGACATAGGCGGGTTTTAGTCATATACCGCACTGCAATAGACATATGCCACCCGCGCCATGTGACGAAACTGTGTTCGCCAAATGCCCAATGGCGGCCACACGCCACTGCAAGGCATTGTTCCCGTGCTTGCAAACGGCACCAATCCGTTTGATAGATTGCCTTTATGTTAAATTGTATGTAATCACCACTTGCTCAATCGGTATCGACCAAACCAAGCAGCTCTGTCCAACCCAGTGCCTTTCGGTAGGGAATAAGCGGCCGGCCCACGCCATGGTGATGCCATGATCCCGTGCGACTTACAGGGGCGGACGACTTCTTAACCATAAAAAAGGCGGCGGCCCCAACCTACCGGGGACCACGCCTTCGAAGGCAGGCTCCCCGGGAGGGACCACCCCATAGATGCGCGTGACCGGCCCCTTGGCTTCGCAGCCGGGGGGCGGGCCGACGGAGGTCGTCCCTTATGGAGGTTTTTTGTGGTGTGCGCAAAACTTTGGCATCGGGCAGGCCTCGTGGGGCTGACGCTGCTGTCGGGCTGCACCGCCTGGTTGCCGCCCTGGGAGCAGGCCAAGCCCGCCCCCCAGAAGATCGCGGTCACCCGACCGGCCCCGACCCGCGCCAAGGCCCCGGCGGCCCCCGCCACCGGGACAGCTGACGCCGCCCGCGTGGCGGCCGCACGACGCACGCCCCCCTCCCCCACCCCATCTCAGACGACACCGGCGGCCAACACCGCCGCGCTCGGGTCGTCCGACATCGATCTGGTGGGTATGGACGAATCCCAGTTACAGGCCCTGATGGGTCCCCCTTCTTCCCAGCAGGATCTTTCCCCTGGGAAGGAATGGCTTTACCGCCATGGGGCATGCACCGTCGACCTGACACTGTACCCCGACATCAAGACGCAGGCTTACCGCGTCCTAAGCTATGAGGTGACAAGTGACAATGACATCGGCGACCGCAAACGCTACTGCCTGGCCGACCTCCGGTCCGTGGCTCAAGCCAAATGACGTCCTGCCGGCCGTGCCGGCCCGCGTGGTCCTTGTCGACGATGACGAGGCCTTCCGCGAGGCGGCCACGGGCGAGCTGGAGGATCTCGGCTTCACCGTCACCGGCTTCCCCGACGCGAAGTCGTTGATCACCCACCTGACCAGCGCGGACGGCTCGGGCCTGGATGACGGCGCCGCCGACATCCTGGTCATCGACTGGTGCCTGGAACGGACCCTGGGCATCGACCTGCTGCCCGACCTGCGGCGGCGCGGCTGCCGCATCCCGGTGATCTTCCTGACCGGCATGTCCATGCCCGCGAACGAGACGCTGGCCCTGGATCGCGGCGCGGTCGACTTCATCGACAAGACCCGCGGCATGTCGGTGCTGGCCCGGCGCATCCGCCTGATCCTGCAACCGCCCGCGGCGGCGGCCCTCACCCCCACGACCACGGCCGGTGACGAGATCATATGTGGAAAGCTTACCCTTAAGCCTAAGGTCAACCGAGCCTTTTGGCAGGGTCGCGACGTGATGCTTACGGTTACCGAATTTAGTATCGTCGAGTTCATGGTGGCCAATCTGGGCGAGCACGTCACCTACAGGGCCATCTACGACCGCGTGCACTGGAGCGGCTTCGTCGCCGGCAGCGGCGAGGATGGCTTCCGGACCAACGTGCGCTCGTCGATCAAGCGGATCCGGAGCAAGTTCAATGCTATCGATCGTGGCTTTGCGGAAATTGAGAATTTCGCGGCCTTCGGCTACCGATGGCGTGACCCGGCAGCCGTCGACGCCACAGCGTCTGACGTGGGCCGCCCGCAGGATATCCGGATCACTCACGGTTAGACTGGGCTTCCTGCTCGTCATCTTCGCGGCCCTTCCCTTCATCCTGTATGGCCAATTCGAAACGGCGAACCGCAAGGAAAGGGAGATTGTCACCAAGAACCTGAGGTACAGCAGCTGGCTGATCGCCCAGGCCCTGAAGCCGCTGCTGAACCGCGAAAGCGGCCCGCCCACCGCGTCCTTGAACGAGGAGCTGGCCAAATACGACGGTGACGGCACCAACCTGAAACTGATGTTCCAGCCCAAGGGAGGAGCCGCCGGCCAGGACGGCGGCTTCTACTTTTTGGCCTCGGCGCCCAAGGTCGGCATGGCGGATCTGGGCGCCACGCTGGACAACCTTCAGCGCCACGGCATCGTTTCCCAGGTGGCGGAGAGTTGCACTTGGGACAAGCCCGTGGACATCCGCTACACCCAGCCGACGGGCCATGAGGAGATACTGACCTCCGTCGTGCCCATCCAGAGCCGCTGGGGCTGCTGGGTCCTGGTCTCCTCCCACGTCACGTCCGAACTGCTGGCCACGGCCATCGGTCGCCCTTATTGGCAGACGCCGCAAGTGCGGCTGTCGCTGATGCTGTACCTGGCCGTGGCCGTCATCGCCCTGCTGACCGCCCTGTCCGTGCGCCGTCATATCCGCCATTTCCGCCATGTCGCGCGTGAAATCCGCCAGGGCCGGGTGGCCGGCAACACCTTCGCCAGCCGCAACGCCATCCCCGAGCTGGACAGCGTGGCCCATGACTTCGACGGCCTGGTCCACGACCTGCACCATGTGGCCGGCGTCATCCGCCAGACGGCGGAGGACAACGCGCATTCCTTCAAGGGACCCGTCGCCACCATCCAGGCCTGCCTGGAGCCCCTGAAACGCCTGATCCCGGCGGAGCACGCGCGGGGCAAGCGCGCCGCCGAGCTGATCGAGCTGTCGCTGGACCGGCTGAAGGCCCTGATCTCCGCCTCGCAGTGTTTGGACAACACCATGGCGGACATGATCGAATCGCCGCGCGAGGCGGTGGACCTGACGCAGATCGTGGCCGACATCCTAAAAAGCTACCGCGAGGTGCTGGTGGCCCGGCAGATCCGCCTCAGCCGCCAGCTGCCGCCGGACGTGTTGGTCCGCGCCGGCAAGGTCGCCCTGGCCGTGGTGGTGGAGAACATCCTGGACAACGCCGTCAGCTTCACCCCCGACGCGGGCGCCATCGCCGTGCGCCTGCAGGAGGAGGACGGTGTCATCAACCTGACCATCGAAGACAGCGGCCCCGGCATCGACCCGGACAAGATCGACAACATCTTCGACCGCTATTTCTCCCTGCGCCCGCCCGACCACGCCCGCCGCGACGCCAAGGCCGGGTCGCCCGGCCATGCCGGTCTCGGCCTGTGGATCGTGAAGCGCAACGTCGAGGCGTTGGGCGGCACGGTCACGGCCACCAACCGCATTGGCGGCGGCCTGAAGGTCCATATCGTCCTGCCATCCGCGACCTAAGTAGCAACAATAACAATCTCTGGGTGAAAATTCTTGGCGAAATGAGCCGTTTTCGTTATAGTGATCCGCCGCTAAAACGCGCATTAGTTGCGGCCTCGTGACAGGGGAGCACCGGGACAGGCGGCGTCCAAAACGGGAGGGACGTATCGCCATGAGCACGAGCCCCAACATCCTGCTGGTCACCAGCGATCAGTATCGCTTTCCCCGCTTCTCCTACGGCCCCGAGGGCGGCTTCGCGGAGGCGCTGAAGCAGATCCTGGGCTTCCAGGGCGCGGTGGACGCCCACAACCCCTATGCCGCCTTCTTCCCCGGCCTGCTGCGCCTGCGCCGTAACGCGGTCGTGCTGCGCAACCACACCATCGCCGCCAGCGCCTGCACCCCCAGCCGGGCCACGATCTACACCGGCCAGTACGGCACGCGTACGGGCGTGACCCAGACCGACGGCCTGTTCAAGAACGGCGACGCCGCCAATTTCCCCTGGCTGGCCCCCGATGGCATCCCCACGCTGGGCAGTTGGATGCGGGCCGCCGGTTACAGCACCCACTATTTCGGCAAATGGCACGTCAGCAATCCGCCCGACCATAGCCTTCAGGCCTACGGCTTCGACGACTGGGAAGAATCCTATCCGGAACCGCACGGCGCATCGCCCAACAACCTGGGCACCTACCGCGACATCGGCTTCGCCGACTCCGTCTGCACCTTCCTGCGGCGCAAGGCGCTTGGGCTGGACTACGACCGGGCCGCCGCGGTCAAAAGCGAGAAGGCGCCCAACCAGTCCGCACCGGACGCGTCCAAGGCGCGCCCCTGGTTCGCCGTCGCCTCCTTCGCCAATCCCCATGACATCGCGACATATCCGGCGGTGATCGCCCAGGCCTTGCCGTCGGACAGCGGCACGCCCGTCACCCTGCCCAACGGCCAGACGGTGGGCGCCACGCAATCGGTCTTCGGTCCCCTGACCGTGCCCCTGCAAGGCGACCGCACGCCCCCGCCCACCGGCGGCACCCTGCAGGTCGCCCTGAACCCCTTGGGCTTCCCGCAAGCCTGCGCCCACAACCCGCCCACCCTGGACGAGGATTTGGCGGCCAAGCCGTCCTGCCAATACGACTACGCCTACAAGATGGGCCTGGCACTGTCGGCCAAGGTGGGCACCGGCGCGGGCGGCGCCGTTCCGGCCGACAAGATGGACGCGGCCGTGGCGGTCACGCTGAAAAGCTGCATCCCGTTCCAGCTGGCCGACGACCCCGGCGCCTCGGCGCGGGACTTCATTCAGCTGTACGCCTATCTGCATGCCGTGGTGGACGCTCAGATCGACCGCGTGTTGCGCACGCTTGAGGAATCGGGTCTGGCGGAGAACACCATCGTCGTCTTTCTGGCCGACCACGGCGAATATGCCGCCGCCCACGGCATGATGATCGAGAAATGGCACACCGCCTATCAGGAGGCGCTGCACGTTCCGGTCGTGGTGCAGTTCCCCAGGTCGGCGCACCAGGTGCCAGGCGGCCTGCGGCAGTTGGACCAGGTGACCAGCCACATCGACATCGTGCCCACCATCCTGGGCCTGGCCGGGGTGGACCAGGAGCAGACCGCCCGCCGGCTGGCGGCGGCCCGCGGGCCAGTCCCGCCGCTGCCGGGCGCCAATCTCGCCCCCCTGATCCGGGGGGAAACCGACGTGGTGACGGAACCCGACGGCCTGCCGCGCCGGGGCGTGCTGTTCATCACGGATGATGAGATCACCAAGCCGCTGCCGCCGATCGGCGACCCGCATGAGACCGCGTCCTACGCCCAGTTCGCCGTGTTCGACGCCACGGTGGCCGCCGTGCGTGAGGGGTCGCATGGCAAGGGCCCCGTGCCCGGCCTGACGCCGGGGCCGGTGCGCCAGCCCAACCATGTCCGCTGCGTGCGCACCCCCGATTTCAAGCTGGCGCGCTATCACGACCCCGATGGCCGCGTGCCCCAGGAATGGGAAATGTACGACCTGCGGCACGATCCGAACGAGACCGTCAGCCTGGTCCAGGTGCGGACCTCGCCCCCCACGGCGCGCCATGACCTGCCGGGCTGGACCACCCGCGCCGCCGTCCAGGCGGACGCCGACAGCCTGGCCGACCTGCTGGCCCGGCTGGAGGCGCGGGACCTGCCGCCGCTGGCGCCCTGACCCGTCACAACATCGCCGATAACGTGCAGCGCCGCTCCGAAACGGGCGGCGTTGCCGTGTTTGCGCCGACACGCCACACCCGCCCTTGAAAGCGGGCGCCACCGTCCTACCCTTTCTGAGCGCAAAGACGTACACCCCATGCGCCCGCCGATCCCGGTTCCCAATGCCCGGATCCCCGGCCACGGCTTGGTCACTGGCCCCCGTAAAGCCTGCCCCGTAGCGTGATCTGCAAAGGTTCCCACCCTGAAGCGGAGCATTCATAAAATGCATGACGTGACGGAGCGCGTGTCCACCCGGGCCCTGCGGACCACGCAAATCCATCCGGTTCTCCTGTCCGGCGGCGCCGGCACCCGGTTATGGCCCCTCTCCCGGGCGATCCATCCCAAGCAGTTCCTGGCGCTGACCTCGGACCGGACCCTGTTGCAGGAGACGGCCGCGCGCAGCCTGGGCGACGCCGGTTTCGCCGACCCCGTCGTCATCTGCAACGAGGAACACCGGTTCATGATCCACGAGCAGCTGCACGGGATCGGAATCCAGCCCCAGACCATCATCCTGGAAAGTGCCGCCCGCAACACGGCGCCGGCCATCGCCGCCGTCGCGCTGTGGCTGATGGATCGCGACCCCGACGCCCTGATGCTGGCCCAGCCCTGTGACCATCTGATCGGCTCGCTGCCCGACTTCTACCTGGCGGTGGCCAAGGGCGTGCCGGCGGCGCAGGCCGGTCACCTGGTCACCTTCGGTGTCGTGCCCGACAAGCCCGAGACCGGCTACGGCTACATCCGCACCGGCGCCCCGCTGGCGGGCGTGGACGGTGTGCGCGCGGTCGAGCATTTCGCCGAAAAGCCCAACGCGGAGACGGCGGAACGCTACCTGGCCAGCGGCAACTACCTGTGGAACAGCGGCATCTTCCTGATGTCCGCCCGACAGTATATCGCCGAGCTGGAACGCCTGCAGCCGGACATGGTGACCGCCGTGCGCGAGGCCATCTCCGCCGGCAAGGAGGATAACGGCTTTTTCCGTCTGGACGAGGCCTGCTTCACCGCCGCCGCCTCGCTGTCCATCGACCACGCGGTCATGGAACACACGGACAAGGCCGCCGTCATCCCGGTGGAGATGGCCTGGTGCGACGTCGGCTCCTGGCGGTCGCTGTGGGATGTCAGCCACAAGGACGACGACGGCAATGTCGAGCAGGGCGACGTCATCCTGCAGGACGTGAAGAACAGCTACGTTCATTCCGACGGCCGCCTGGTGGCCGCCATCGGCGTGGAGAACCTGGTGATCGTCGCCACCGACGACGCCCTGCTGGTCGCCGACGCCGCCCACGCCAAGAACGTGGGCAAGGTGGTGGAGCAGTTGCGCCGCCGCAACCGGTCGGAGGAAACCCACCACACCACGGTCTACCGGCCGTGGGGCTATTACCGTGCCGTGGACATCGGTTACCGCTTCCAGGTGAAGCGCATCATGGTGAAGCCGGGCGCGCGCCTCAGCCTGCAGAAGCATCACCACCGCGCGGAACATTGGATCGTCGTCCAGGGCACCGCGTTGGTGCAGCGCGACGGCGAGAACCGCCTGGTGCGGGAGAACGAGTTCGTTCACATCCCCATCGGCATGGAGCACCGCCTGGAGAACCCCGGCAAACTGCCCCTGCACCTGATAGAAGTGCAATCTGGCGCTTATCTGGGCGAAGACGACATCGTGCGTCTGTCCGATACCTACGGCCGCGCGTGAGCGCGGCCCCATTTCCCGGGACCCAACCCGGGAGAGGGAGCCAATTGACGCGGAAACGGGCGGGGAACGGGGGGCAACCCGTTTTAAACCAAGACGCGGTCCCGCAAGGGCAACGCGCCAAGCCCGAGGTCAAATCCGATGCCTGCATACCATCGACGCCATTCCATCCCGTCGTTCGGGAAGGTGATGTACGATCGCCCTCTCGCCCGCCTCCACCCGGCCGCAGAGACGACGGAGGCCGACGGCCTGAAACGGCGCCTGCTGTTGGCCGCGGCCGGGCTGGCGCTGACCGGCGGCCTGGCCGCCGTCCCCGCCAACGCCCAGACGGAAACGTCGCCGGACGAGACGGTGGCCACCCGCCAACACCCGGAATTCGACCCGCCGGGCATCCGGGTGGGCGGCTTCATCCTTTATCCCAGCGTCACGCTGGATGAGGTGTTCGACAGCAACATCTATGCGACGCAGGGGCATGACACCAGCGACCTGATCACGGTGCTTCAGCCCAAGCTGGAGCTGAAGTCCAACTGGAACGTGCACCAGTTGAACCTGCACGCCAGCGGCGACATCGACTGGTACGCCCAGCACAGCCGCGAGAACTACGCCAACTATGACATCGGGGCGGACGGCCGGCTGGAGGTCTACCACGACGCGTGGATATCCGGCGGCGCCGATTACAGCCTGTGGCACCTGCCCCGCACCTCGCCCAACAACATCGTCGGCCAGGCCGACCCGACCGAATACAACCAAGCCTCGGCCAACGTGGTCGGGCACAAGGAATTTGGCAACCTGTTCGTCGAGCTGGGCGACAGCTACAACCGCTACGACTTCACCAACGCCCAGACCTTCGATGGCCGGGCCATCATGTGGGAACGCCAGAACCATGATGAGAACGAGGTCAGCGTCCGCACCGGCTATACCATCCAGGGCCTGTATGAGCTGTATGTAAAGGGCGCCTACAACACCCGCAGCTACGACAGCACATCGGACATGAGCGGATTCAACCGCAATTCCAACGGCTACACCGTCCTGGTCGGTGGCAAGTACAACCTGACGGGCATCACCTCGATCGATCTGTTCGCCGGATATCGCTCGCAGGACTACGACGACGCGCGCCTGGGTACCTTCTCCGCCCCCACGGGCGGCGCCAAGATAACCTGGAACGTGACACCGCTGACCACCGTGACCGGTGAGATCACCCGCGACATCCAGGAGACCATCGTCGTGGGTGCCGCCGGCTACTTCGCCACCAAGGAAACCGTGGCGGCCGACCACGAATTGCTGCGCAACCTTATCCTCCACCTGCAGCTAAGCCATGAGGCTGACGATTTTCAAAATATAGGCCGAACTGATGATGTCTATGGCGTTGGTCTTGGCGGAAAATACATGATGAATCAAATGACCGCCATCAACGTACGTTACAACTACCAAATCCGGTCGTCTAATGGCACCGGAATTGGCTATGCGGACCACAACATCTTGGTCGGCTTAACCCTTCATCTTTAAGGGAATACTGGCTGTATCCATCGCGATCACAGCGCAGGTGGGGGCGGCCCCCGTTTGATCACAACCGCCGCCCCCCACTTTTGATAAAACTATCGTGTGAGCCCCACGAAAACGGGCCGTCACCACCAGACCCACAAACGAGAGCCCGGCGCCTTGGCGGCCGGGCCGCCTCCGATCAAGCAGAAGGTGCCGGAATGCTGCCTTCCCGCCTCTCCCGCAAATCCTCACCCCGGCTGGCCGTCCTGGCCGTCGTGGCCGGGGCCCTAGCGCTTCCCTACACGGCTTACGCCCAGAACGCCGGCCAGCCGCCGGCGCCGAACGTCACCGCTGGGGGCGCTGTCGCCAGCAACGACCCGGCGTCCAAGCCCGGTGCGCCCGCCAGCCCCGGTGTGGGTGGTGGTGGCGTCGCCGCCGCCGACTATCAGCTGGGCCCGGGCGACCGGGTTCGCATCACCGTGTTCGGCCAGCAGGACCTGTCCGGCGAATACGCCGTCGATGGCACCGGCACCCTGTCCTTCCCCCTGGTGGGCCAGGTGCACGCCGGCTCGCTGACGGCGGGCCAGCTGGGCAAGGCGCTGGAAGGCAGCCTGTCCCCCAACTACATCAAGAACCCCCATGTGAGCGTGGAAGTGCTGAGCTACCGGCCCTTCTACATCCTGGGCGAGGTCAAGACCCCTGGCAGCTACGCCTACGTCTCCGGCATGACGGTGCTGAACGCCGTCGCGCTGGCCGGCGGGTTCACCTACCGCGCCCGCGACGATGACTTCCGTCTGCAGCGCACCGCCAAGGACGGCAGCAAAACCCAGGTCGACGCCGAACCGACGACGCCGGTCCAGCCCGGTGACGTCATCACAGTCCGGGAGCGCTATTTCTGATGACTTTGCCCGAGCAGCCCCGCGCCCTGGGTGGTGGTCCCATCCTCCCCCGGCGCCTCACCGCCGCCCCGCCGGCCCCCCGCCCCGTCTATATGCCTCCGCCGCAGCAACAGCAGCGGGACGTGCTGGACACCTATCGCAAGATTTGGGCGCACCGGCGCCTGGTCCTGGCCTGCACCATCGGCACCGCCCTTCTCGCCGGCATCGTCGGCTGGAGCATGCCGTCGCGCTACACCTCGGAGTCCCGGGTGCTGGTGGGCGTGCCCCAGCCCTCGCTGGAAGGCATCGGCCCCACCATGGCGTCCATGACCTTCAACGCCGAGCGGGTGCAGAGCGAGGGGCTGGTGGCCCAGTCGCGCGAGCTGGCCCAGAAGGTGGTCGACCGGCTGCACCTGAACGACGATCCGGAGTTCAATCCGGACGCCAGGACAGCGGCGCCGCAGATCCCGGCCTGGGCGCGGCTGCTGCCGACCAGCGTGGCGGAATGGCTGACCAAGCCCAAGGCCAAGCCGCCGGAAACGCCGGACCAGCAGGCCCGCACGGCCGCCATGATCAACAACCGCACGGTCGACATCCTGCTGTCCAAGCTGGACATCGCCACGGTCGGCCGTTCGGATGTGCTGAAGATCCAGGCGACGACCCGTGATCCGGAGACCGCCGCGCTGGTGGCCAACGCCGTCGCCGACGCCTATCTGGCCGAGCAGCGCGACGTGAAGGTCGGCACCGCCAGCCGGGTTGAAGAGTATATGGAGGGCCGCATCGCCGACCTGCGCAAACAGGTCGAGGACAGCGAGAAGGCCATCGAGGATTACCGCAAACAGTACGGCCTGTATGATCAGCAGAACGGCACCGGCATCATGGGCCAGCGCCTGACGGAGCTGAACACCCAGCTGATCACCGCCCAGACCGCCAAGGCTGACGCCGAAGCGCACCTGAACGACGCCCAGAACCTGATGCGCCAGGGCATCACCGGCGACAGCGTGCCGGAGGTGCTGAACAACCCGCTGATCCAGTCGCTGAAGCAGCAGCAGGCCGCCGCCGAGCAGCGGCTGGCCCAGCTGTCCGCCACCTACGGCGACAAGCATCCGCAGGTCACCGACGCCAAGGCGCAGATCGCCGACGCCCAGCGCAAGATCAAGGCGGAGATGCAGGGCATCATCAATGGCCTACAGAACGTGGCCCGCACGGCCAACGCCCGCTACCAGGCCGTGCTGCGCGACTTCAACGAGGCCAAGGGTTCCCTGGGCTCCGACAACCAGAACGCCATCCATCTGGAGGCGATGGAGCGCGACGCCGCCGTCAACCGGCACCTGCTGGAAACCATGCTGACGGAAGAGAAGCGCCTGATCGGCCGCCAGCAGCTGGAGGCGCCGGACGCCCGGGTCATCTCCCGCGCCACCCCGCCGGTGTCGGCCAGCTATCCGCCCAAGGCCCTGATCCTGCTGTTGGGTACCCTGGTGGGCGCCGTGGCCGGCATGCTGATCGCCCTGCTGATGGAGGAAGCCGACCAGACCTTCCGCCAGAGCAGCCAGATCGAAAGCGCCACGGGCATCCCGGTCGTGGCCCTGGTGCCGGAGGTGAAGGGCAAATCGCCCACCGCCCAGGTGCTACGCGAGCCTGTGTCCCCCTTCGCCGAAACGCTGCGCAAGATCCACATCGCGCTGGAGCTGTCGGAACTGGAGTACAGCCCCCGCACCGTGCTGCTATCCTCCGCCGCCCCCGGCGAAGGCAAGAGCGTCATCATCGCCGCCCTCGGCCGGCTGCTGGCCAGCCACGGCCGACGCATCCTGATCGTCGACTGTGACTGGCGCTCCCCCTCGCAGCACAAGCTGTTCAACGTGTCGAACAAGCACGGCCTGGCTTCGCTGCTGACCGATGACAGCGTGGTGCTGGACGATTGCATCCACCACGACACCCTGTCGGGGCTGGAACTGATCACCGCCGGCCACTGGACGTCCAAGGACACCCGCATGCTGACGTCCGACCGCATGCGGGTCCTGCTGCAGACCTTCGCCAAGAACTACGACCTGGTGCTGATCGACACGGCGCCGGTGCTGGTGGGGGCCGAGGTGCTGGCCATGTCGCGGATGGTCGACAAGGTGCTGTTCACCGTGCGCTGGGACCACACCCGCCGCAACGCCGCGCTACAGGCCCTGCGCCAGCTGGTGGAAGTGCAGTGCGACCTGACCGGCGTGATCATGTCCCGGGTCGACCCGCGCCGCTACCGCCAGTACGGCTACGCTCGCTGAACTACGACTACGCCCGCCCCCTGGCCGATCACTTCGGCTGATCCACATTAGAGGACAGCGCCATGGAGCGAGAGGCCCTGCGTGACTTGCCGCCGGAGGGGGTGAAAGGGATGGATCTTCCTCCTTCCTCCGTCCCCTCCCCCCAGGCGGCCCTTTTGACCCGCGCCTACCCGCCGGAACTGATCGGCTCCGCCCCGCAGTGCGCCGATCTGGCGGAATGGCTGACCCGGCTGGGCTGTGAGACCACGGTGTTCACCGGCCTGCCCTATTATCCGGGCAACGAAGTCTTCACCCAGTACAAGGACTTCAAGGGCGGTCACGAGGTGCTGAACGGCGTGCGGGTGGAGCGCCTGCGGGCCATGATCCCCCGCAAGGGGTCGGCCAAGGCCCGCATCCTGGCCGAGGCCAGCTTTCTGCTGGCGGGGCTGTGGGCCCGGGCCTCCGGCCGGTTGCGCCCCAAGCCCCTGGTCATCAGCCTCTGCCCCTCCATCCTCACCGTCGCCTTGGGATGCCTGGTCCGCCGGCGCGACGGCCGCCATGTCGCCATCATCCATGACATCCAGTCCGGCATGGCCCGGGGGTTGAACATGGTGTCCAGCGGCGGCCTGGTGAGGGCGATGCGCTGGTGTGAGCGCACGGTGCTGAACCGGGTGGACCTGATCGTCGTGCTGACGGACCACATGGCGGAACAGTTGCGGGAGCTGGGTGTCACGCAGGATATCGAGGTCGTGCCCATCTGGGTCGACACTGATCGCCTGTACCCCGACGCCCCGATGGTGGCGGCCAACGACAGCCCGGCCATCGCCCCGGCGCCCAAGATCGCCGCCCGGCTGCTGTACAGTGGCAACTTCGGCCTGAAGCAGGGCCTGGGCCAGGTGCTGTCCATGGCGGAAGAGCTGCAGCGCCAAACCGATGACGTGGAGATCATCCTGCGGGGCAGCGGCACCATGCGGGCCACCCTGGAGGAAGAGATCGCCGCGCGGGCGCTGCGCCGGGTGCGCGTCACCGGCCTGCTTCCGCCCGACCAGCTGCGCCAGGGCCTGACCGAAGGCGACATCCACCTGGTGCCACAGGAACCGGAGGCCGCCGCCTTCGCCATCCCATCCAAGATTTTCAACATCATGGCCGTGGGTCGCCCCTTCGTCACCACGGCCAACCCGCACAGCCCCCTGTGGCATCTGCGCGAACGCAGCGGCGCCTTCATCTGCGTGCCGCCCCACGACACCGCGGCCTTCACCGAGGCCGTGCTGCGCCTGGTGCGGGACCCGGGCCTGCGCCGGGAACTGGGCGCCCGGGGCCGGCGTTTCGTGGAACAGCATTATTCCCGGTCCCACGTCCTAGGGGGATTGGTCCGGCGACTGGATGCGCTCTATGCCAAGTAAGTACCCAGCGGGGACCCACGCCGGACCCTCGGCCGGCGGCCCCCACTCCTTCGTCATTTTCGAGCCGGACGCGGAAGGCCATCCCTGCGAATGGCTGAAACACCTGATGCACTTCGCCGTCGCGGACAAGCGGGACTACCGCGTCTCGTTCGTCGTGGCGCGCGAGCTGTATGACGAGCTGGTGGCCGACGGCGCCGCCAGCCGCCAGGATCGCGTCCAGGTTCTGGCGCTGGAACCGTCGGAGCAGGCGTTGTGCCGCCATCCCCTGTTGCCCGTGCGCGGCTTCGCCCGGTGGTGGGTCATGCGCCGCTATCTGGAGCGCACGGGCTCAGAAGCCGGTCACTTCCTATCGCTGGACCACCTGACCCTGCCGCTGGCCCTCTCGCTGGGCGCACGGGGCCGCCGCCTCTGCGGCATCCTTTTCCGGCCGTCCGTCCATTATCGCGCCCTGGGCAGTTACGAGCCCAGCCTCAAGGAATGGCTGCGCGACGCGCGCAAGGCCCTGCTCTACCCTCTCATGCTGCGCAATTCCTCGGTCCACCGGGTGCTGACGCTGGACCCCTATTTCCCGACATACGCCCAGGATCATTACGGCCAGGGGGGAAGGTGCGCACCGTGGTCGACCCGGTACATCCTTTCGTGAACGAGACATCGGAGGAGCGGGCCCTGGCCGACAGCATGCCCACCGACCGCGTCACCCTGCTGCTGTTCGGATTCTTGAGCGAGCGCAAGGGCGTGCTGTCCCTGCTGGACGCGCTGCGCCAGCTGCCGGCGGAGGCGGCGGCCAAGGTGGCGGTCATGATCGCCGGCAAGGTCGACCCGGCCTTGCGCGACCAGGTGTACGCGGCGCTGAAAAAGGTGATCCAGGACCAGCCCAACCTGTGGATACACCTGGAAGACCGGCGCCTGACCAGCGGCGAGATCAACGCCCTGATCAAGGAGGCGTCGGTCGTGCTGGCCCCCTACCAACGCTTCGTCGGGTCCAGCGGGGTGCTGCTGTGGGCGGCGCAGGCGGGCAAGCCGGTCTTGACCCAGGATCTGGGCCTGTTGGGCTGCCTCGCCCGCACCCATCGTCTAGGTCTCGCGTTGGATACGACGGATAGCGAAATCCTCTCTAAAGGTATAGAATATATATCTGAGAGCGATACGCGCAGTTATTTCGACCAAGAGGCGGCGGCCAATTATATCCGCCATCAGAGCCCGCAGAACTTCGCTTCCGAAATATTCTCCAGCCTCATGGGCACCACCTGATTGAGGTACGCCCGGCTTTGATTGCCGCAGGTGCGAGAAAGTCCCAGCTTGGTCACAGGACTTCTTGATTCAGGCATGGCCTGATTTAGGCGAACTCGGCTGATGATCAGCCACCCTTGGCCTGCCGCCGCACGTGCGTGGGCGGCCATGGCCACCGGTCGCCGCATTCAGGAACCCAACCCATGCCCCCAGCCCTGTCCGAAGCCCTTTCCACCCCACTCGTCACCCTGCGGGAGACCCAGACGGTCACCGCGCCCGTGACGGAAGCCCAACGCCTGCGCAGCGGCCGCCCCGTGGCGCCGCAGGTGATCACCGGCACCGCCGCCGCCGTCGACGCCCTGGCCATCCTGGCCACCGGCCTGGTCGCTGGCGCCCTGGCGGATGGCACCGTCGCCCGCCCCCTGTTCGGCCTGGTCATGATCATCGGCCTGGCGCTGGGCATGGTCGCCCTGCGCTGGACCGGCGCGCGCCAGCTGAACCGCCTGTGCAAGCCCGCCGACGGCCTGCTGCCGTTGGCCCTGGCCTGGGCCGCCGCCGCCGGCGGCCTGGTGGCCCTTTTGTACCTGCTGGGCGCCTTCGATCCGCCCATGACCAGCTGGCTGGCCATCTGGTCGCTGCTGGCGCTGGGCGCCCTGCTGGCGGGTCGCCTGGCGACTTATCTGGCCGTGGGCGCCTGTCAGCGCGCCGGGCGTCTGACCCAGGCTGTGGCCATTGTCGGCACGGGGCCGGAAGGCCAGCGCCTGCTGCGCCGCTACCGTGCCAATCCACGCGATGACCGCCATGTGGTGGGCGTCTATGACGACAACTGCGCCAGCCATGCCCGCTTCTGCGTCGGCTATCCCATCCGCGGCGGCCTCGACGACCTGCTGACCGAAATCCGCGAGGGCCGGGTGGACCGGGTCATCCTGGCCATGCCCCTGTCGGACGAGAACCACGCGCTGGCCGCGGCCCTGGCCAAGCTGAGCCTGGCGCCGGTGGACGTGGGCATCAGCCTGGACCAGGTGGAAATCCACCGCCAAGCGGGCGGATGGCGCGAAGGTGCTGGCGATGAGCCGCCGGTGCTGGACCTGCTGAGCCACCCGCTGACCGGTTGGCGGGCCATTGCCAAGACGGTCGAGGACCGGGTGCTGGCCGCCATCATCCTGGTCATGATCTCGCCCATCATGTTGGCCATCGCCGTTGCCATCAAGCTGGAGAGCAAGGGCCCCGTCTTCTTCAAGCAAAAGCGCCACGGCTACAACAACCAACTGATCGAGGTGTACAAGTTCCGCTCCATGTATCACCACATGGCGGACGCGAACGCCGAGAAGCTGGCGCAGCGCAACGACCCCCGCATCACCCGCCTGGGCCGCATCCTGCGGCGCACCAGCCTGGATGAGCTGCCGCAGTTCATCAACGTGCTGCGGGGTGAGATGTCCATCGTCGGCCCGCGCCCCCATGCCCAGTCGGCCAAGGCCGGCGGCCTGCTGTACCGCGACGCCGTCGCCCACTACGACAGCCGCCACCGCATGAAGCCGGGCATCACCGGCTTGGCCCAGGTCAGCGGCTGGCGGGGTGAGACCAGCACGGTGGAACACATCGTGAAGCGGGTGGAGCACGATCTGCGCTACATCGAGACCTGGACCGTGCTGGGCGACCTGAAAATCATCGCCCGCACCATCACCAGCAGCATTTTCACCAAGAATGCCTACTGACACCAACGGTATCAGGCTTCGCCTCGTGCCGTTGTGGGACGCGCCCCGTTCACATGAAGACGCGTCCGCCGGAAGGTTCCGGGGAACGCAGTGGACTGGAAACTGAGGAAGCCAAGCGGGCGGATGCCCGCGCCCGGCGCCCGAGGGGGCCGGGGATATACCACCACAGAAGGGACCGTAGCCCATGCGCTGCCTCTGGATCACGCTGGCCGACCCCGACCCGCCCCATAACGGACAGTACATCTATTCCGGGGGGCTGATCGGCAGCCTGGCGCAAGCGGGCGCCGACATGGCGGTGCTGGGGCTGAGCCGTCCGGACGGCAAACGCGCCGACGGCGTGAGGGAAACGCCCGGTGCCGGCGCCATCGCCTGGCACCTGGCGGAGCACAAGCCCCGCTCGCGCTGGAGCAGCCTGCGGTCCCCCCTGCCCAACATCGCCCACCGCTGCGGCACGCCGGACATGCACGCCCGGCTGCGCCGGCTGCTGGCCACGCAATCCTGGGACAGCGTGGTGCTGGACGGCGTGGGGTCGGGGTGGGCGTTGGCGGATTTCCTGCGCCAGTACCCGAACCGGCACAAGCGGCCCAAGCTGGTCTACGTCTCGCACAACCACGAGGAGTCGCTGCGGGCGCAGCTGGCGCACAACCAGTCCAACCTGCTGAAGCACCAAGCCATGCGTTTCGACGCCGCCAAGGTGACGCACCTGGAACGCGCCATCGTGAAAGAGGCGGACCTGATCACCGCGATCACGCCCGACGACGCTGACCTGTACCGCGAACGCTGGCCCGACAAGGCCATGGCCGTGGTGACCCCGGGCTATCGCGCGACGGAGCGTGAGAAGAAGCCCATCAGCCGCGACCTGCCCCGCCGCGCCGTCATCGTCGGCAGCTTCGACTGGATCGCCAAGCGCATGAACCTGGAAGAGTTCATCAGCGTGGCCGACGCCATCTTCGCCGCCAACGGCGTGGAGTTGGAGGTGGTGGGCAGCGGCGACGCCACCTTCCTGGCCAGCATGCGCAAGCGTGTCCTGGCCACCCGCTTCACCGGCACGGTGGACGACGTGCGCCGCCACATGGATGCGGCCCGCATCGCCCTGGTGCCGGAACGCAACGGCGGCGGCTTCAAGCTGAAGGTCCTGGACTATGTCTTCAACCGCCTGCCCATCCTGGCCCTGAAGGGCTCGGTGGCCGGCGTGCCGCTGGAACAGGAGGAGAGCATCCTTCTGTACCCCGGGCATGAAGACCTGGCCATGGGCGTGGTCCAGTCCATCGACGACCTGGACCGCCTGAACAACCTGCAGGACGCGGCCTATCGCGCCTGCCGCGACAGCTTCCACTGGACCAGCAGGGGGCCGCAGCTGCTGACGGCCATCAGTGCGGCATGACGACCTGGACCGAATGGGCGGGATACGGCGCCGTTCCCCAAGACAGCACCGCGCAGCGGCGGCCGCTGGGGGTCATGGATTGGGTGTTGCTGGTGGGCTTCCTGCTGGGCATCTACACCGGCTTCGCCATCCAGATCACACCCAACGTCCCCTTTCCCGCCGCCATTTCCGGCATCACCGGGGTCATCCTCCTGTGGCGCCGGCGGCACCGCATCTCACCCGCCGGCCTGGCCGCCTTCCTGGGCGTGACCCTGCTGCTGCTGGCCTCCATCCTGTACGCGCCAGGGCTGGACCTCTTGTCCAAGCGCACCACCGGCCTGCTGCAGATGATCTATTCGCTGGCCATCTCCTACGCCCTGTTCCTGACGGTGGTGGAGGCGGGACCGGCGGCCTTCTGCCGGCTGATGCTGGTCTTCATCCTGTCCATTATCGTCGGCACCCTGCTGGAGACCTATGCCGGCCTGGCCGCGGTCAGCGACGCCGTGCGGCAGAAGATCTACACCTCGGGCGTCTATGACGCCGACATCCGGGACGAGTTGCTGTATGGCAAGGTGCGGCCCAAGCTGTTCACGTCGGAACCATCCGCGGTCACCTTCTCCTACACCTTGTTCTCCTTCTGCTGGCTGCTGACCAGCACCTGGAAATACAAGCGCTTCGGCTATCTCGCCATGATGGCGGCGGCCATGGTGGCCATGCCCGGCCCCACCTTGCTGCTGATGCTGTTGCTGCTGGGCCTGCACGAGATGGTACCCAAGGGGGAGGACCACGCCCCCACCCTGCTGAGCGTGCGCCTGATCAAGATCGGCGCCGTCGCCGCCCTGGCCCTGATCGCCTTCGCCATCATCGCCAGTTCGGTCTACGCCGCCCGCCTGGACAACATCACCAACGGCGACGACGAAAGCTTCTTCTACCGCGTCATCGGCCCCTTCCTGGTGACGGTGGAGGTGCTGAAGAACCATCCCATCCTGGGCATCGGCCTGACGGGCGAACAGATGATCGCCGACAGCATCGCCACCGTCTTCCTGCGGTCCGGTTCCTTCTCTCCGCTGTGGAACATCCCCGACCCGCAGGAGGTAATGACCAATTACTTCTGGCTGCACTGGGTCTATCTGGGCATTTGCGGCGGCGTGGTGCTGATGCTGGCCATCACCGGCTGGCTGCGCAGCCTGGGTGTCCATGCGCTGGCGCTGTGCTGGCTGGGCTGGGCCATCCTGGGCCAGGCGTCCGGCGCCTATGTCAGCCCCAAGACCTGGACCGTGCTGATGCTGATCGCGGCCTGCAGCATCCTGCATGCCGAGGCCCACAAACGGAAGATGGCGCCGCCGGCGCCCATACCGGCCCCACCCCCGCCGCCACGGCCCTATCCCCCCGGCACGCTGGTCGCCATCGGCGGCAACAGCCGGCCCCGTTACCGACCCTAGCCGGCGCACCGTGACAAGACCGGCCCTGACACCGTAGCCACCAAGCCCCGAGGCAGAGTGATGACCCTTGCGACCCAGTGGACGGCCCCTGACATCGGCGCGTGGGCGCCGCAGCGATCCTGGGGGGTGGAGGCGCCCGGACCGGGCATGGCCCGCACCGACTGGGTCCTGCTGGTGATCTTCCTGCTGGGCATCTACACCGGCTTTTCCATCCAGATCACGCCCAGCGTGCCGTTCCCCGCCGCGATCGCCGGCATGGCCGGGGTCATCCTGCTGTGGCGCCGGCGGCACCGCGTCTCCCCCACCGGCCTGGCGGCGTTCCTCGGGGTGACCTTGCTGCTGCTGGCCTCCATCCTCTACGCGCCAGGCCTGGATTTGCTGTCCAAGCGCACCACAGGCCTGCTGCAGATGATGTATTCGCTGGTCATCTCCTACGCCTTGTTCCTGACGGTGGTGGAGGCGGGGGCGGCCGCGTTCTCGCGCCTGATGCTGGTGTTCATCGTCACCATCGTCATCGGCACCCTGCTGGAAAGCTACGCCGGCCTGGACCGCATCAGCGATGCCGTGCGCCTGGCGATCTATCACCAGGGCATCTACGAGTTCGACATCCGGGACGAGATGCTGTACGGCCGCGTGCGGCCCAAGCTGTTCACGACCGAGCCATCGGCCGTCACCTTCGCCTACACCCTGTTCGCCTTTTCCTGGCTGCTGACCAGCGACTGGAAATACAAGCGCCTGGGCTATCTGGCCATGACGGGCGCCGCGATGGTCGCCATGCCCGGCCCCACCCTGCTGCTGCTGGTGCTGCTGCTGGCGCTGCATGAACTGGGCCCCAGCGATGACGCCAGCCAGTCCACCGCCACCCGCATCCTCAAGCTGGCGGCGGTGGGCATCCTGGCCATAACCGCCTTCGCCATCGTGGGCAGCACGGTCTACGCCAATCGCCTGCACGAGATCGCCTCGGGCAACGACGAGAGCTTCTTCTACCGCGTCATCGGCCCCTTTCTGGTGGCGGTGGACGTGGTGAAGCACCACCCCATCCTGGGCGTGGGCCTGACGGGCGAGCAGCTGGTCAGCGACAACATCGCCGATGTCTTTCTGCGCTCCGGCGCGTTCAGCCCGCTGTGGAACATCCCCGAACCCAACGAGGTGCTGATCAACTACTTCTTCCTGCACTGGGTCTATCTCGGCCTGTGCGGCGGCATCGTCATGATCCTGGCCATCAGCGGCTGGCTGCGCGCCCTGGGCGTGCGCGCCGTGCTGATGTGCTGGCTGTCCTGGGCGGTGCTGGGCCAGGCGTCCGGCGCCTATGTCAGCCCCAAGACCTGGACCGTGCTGTTCCTCATCGGCGCCTGCAGCGTGCTGCACGCCCGGGCCAAGCGCGCGGCGGAGGCTCCCGTCCCCGCCCCGCTGGAGCCGCCCGTGATCCTGCCGGCTGCGGCCCTGCCGCCCGCCCCGCCCACCATCCCGCCCCTGGCGGCCCTGCACTAATCCAACCCGAAAGAGGGAGCCCCCCCATGGACCTCTGGCCCGACGCCCCCTCCCCCGCCACCGATCCAGACTTTCCGGGGGTCGCGACCACCGCCGTGGCGGAAGCATCCCTATCACCATCACCGTTCGAAATCGCCAGCGGCATCATCGACCTGCCGCCCAGCCCATCGGAACTGCTGGCCGCGGCCGCCATGATGCGGGCGGCCTACGCCCTGTCCGCCACGATAGCTGATAAAGTCCCCCGGGCGCCGAAGGTGTCCGCTTAGGCCGGCTGGCAAAGGGCCGGACAGGAGGTTCTTCACACAGGGGCAAATGTCATGGGATAACTATCTCTGTACAGTGTGTGCATACAATTAATCTTCAATTATTTTAGTTTCTAATGAACAATAACTCATATGGCTTTTCAACAGAAGCCATCTACCCGCAATTTTCACGACGATACCTCCACCGCCACTTAAATTCTTCGTAAAATCTACCAGCGCGACATCTTCTATCGGCTCATCTTTAAATTCCGCACGGAGGATTTTCTTTTCTTCGCATGATGGATCCTGCTTCCGATCATCAGATACGTTACATTCCGGAAGTTCGCTCAAATTGCGCAGTATGAGATTGTTATTCGCAATGGAATTTCTAGTCTTTTCGTCAATATCGTGCCCATTGATTGAGACATAAAAGTCTCCCCTCTCTCCCTTTAAGTATTCACGCGCCAACACAGCAGCGGCCGCATCTGCATCATCCACAAAAACCCCGATTGATGGAGTGTATATCTTATATATTATTAATATAATCGCCAGAAACGACGCCGCGCCAATCAAATTGGCCGCCATCTTAATCGAAATTATTGTCAACTTTTTCACAATCACTTCTCCGGCATGTTAGCAATTGCGAAAGCGTCGGCGCAGCATTCTTCATCACCCGCACAGGTTCCACCGTGCTGCTGATGAAATAACTCGTGCCGAAGCACATACTGCATAGTCCGTCTAGCATCAGTCTTTCCCAGCCCTGGTATTACGGCGCCAGCGGCTGCAGACATATAAATCTTCGACGTATTGGTTCGCGGGTCGGTTAGCCCACCGGCGACGAATCCACCCGTCAATCCGTTGGCTTGCGAAAGGGCCGCCCGCATTGATCCTGATAGCAACGGATCATTCATTTTCCTCGTAGTCGCCGCGAACCACGGAACAAAGGAAAACCTATCAAAATCTTGTTTTGAAATAAGGCCAGCCCTCAACATATTCTCCAATTCTTCATCGAACATCTTCTTGGCGTCAGCCTGACTAAGTATCCTATTTTCATATATAGGATATTGCCCGCATACTTTCCGCGTATTTTGCGAGTTCTTGTCTTCGGGTAGGATGGAAGGCTTATTCGGCGCACCCCCGGCCTCCATCTGCTTAACCTTGACGGGTTCCGGCGATGCCCCGCCCTCATCCGTCCAGCACCCATGATCGTCCCGCGCCTGGTCAGGGCTGTACTTCGCCAGGTTGTCGTTGGCCCGCGCCAGCCGGACGGCGGCGTCCCAGTCCAGCTCGGGCAGGCGCAAATGCACGGCGCGGATCAGCGCGTCGGCGATCTTGGTGAGGCCGGGCAGCACGGCGGCGTCCGGTTCAGCGCCGGGATAGGCGCGCTTGAGCAAAACCGCCACCTCGGCCGCCGGGCGGACCTGGTAGCCGCCGGCGCCCTTGGCCAGCAGGGGCACGCCGGCCAGGGCCAGGCCCTCGTCCGTGCAGCTGAGGCCCAGGCCGCCGGGGCCGTTGCTGAGGCGGTAACGACGCTGCCAACCATCCATGTTCGCTCTCCCTGTTGCTGGAAGAGCACCGTATGTTCTTTGTTTGTTCTTGTCAACCTGCGCGCGAACACCGGCCGGCGCGGGCCGCTACTCCTGCGCCAGCTCGGCCGCTATGTTGGCCAGGGTGCCGGGGGATTCCTGGCGGGGCAGGAACAGGAAGTTGTTCACATAGTCGGCGAACTGGCTCCGGGCCAAGCCAGGGCGGTAGTCCTGGATGTCCTCCGGCCGCTGCATGGTGGCCACGTCGAAGTCATCCAGGGGGCGCAACTTGTTATGGTAAAGGAAATAGCCCTGGTAATCGATGGCGTCGAAGAAGCGGGCAATGCGGCCGATGGAGCCACGGGCGTGCCGCTCCTCGATCTCCACCAGGATGCGGGGGCGGGAGCGGGCGATGGTCCCGCGGCCACCTTCCAGCACCGCCTCCTCATGCCCTTCCACATCGATCTTGATGAAGGCCACGTCGCCGGAATAGACGGCGTCCAGGGGGGCGGAGGTCACCTTCAGCTCACGCTGCGCCGGCTGGTCGGCCAGCGCGGTGGGCGACAGGGTGGATAGGCCGGTCTCCGCCTGACCCGCGACCACCGGAATGTGCAGGCGGGCGATCCCTGAGGCCTGCGACAAGGCCGTGGGGTAAACCACCACGTCGTCACCGAACTTGGCCGCCAGGCGCTCCGCCAGCCAGGGCACCGGCTCGAAGGCGTACACGCGCCGGGCATGGGGTCGCATGAAATGGATGTAGCAGCCTTCATTGGCGCCCACGTCGATGGCGTCGCGCCCAGGCTCGCAGAGATGGCGCACCAGGCGGGTTTCGGCTTCACCGAAATGCTCGAAATACTTGTGTTCAAGCCACAGCATCATCGGCGTGGGACAGACGGTGCGAACCAACTGTTTCGCACCGCGTCTCAACGCACCGGGTATCATTCAGCCACCTCCTTCGCGAAGGCCGTCGGTGCCGGTTGCGGCGCCTGCCGGGAAAACAGGGAGCGGACCACGCTGGTCATGGCGTCCCGGCTCGGCCGCATCAGCAGGAAGGCGACCCCGGCGGTGAGCATGCCCACCACCGTGGCCACCGCCAGCGCCACCAGGGGCGTCGCCAGCAGGCTCTCGGGCATCACGCCGTTCCTCAGGATCCAGACGACGCCGGCGACGGCCAGCGAGGCCCCGACCGAGGGCATGATGCGCAGGTATAGATCGCGCTGGGTGACGGGCTCCTGCCCCGCCGCCAGGTAGAAGCAGACGGGCAGGCGCACGACCAGGCCGATGGCGGCGTAGGCCCCCGCCACGCCCACGGCGCCATAGGGGATGCCGGCGACGAAAGAGGCGATGGCCAGGCCCACGTCGATGGCGGTGGAGCGCAACAGGTCGCGCGACCGCCCCTGGGGCAGGTAGATCAGGCCGGCCGTCATCAGCGTGGGCTGCACGGCCGCCACCAGGGCGAAACAGGTGATGAGGGGCGACATCGCCTCCCACTTCGGGCCGAACAGCAGGTTGGTCACCCAGTCGGAGGCGACGGCGGCACCAGCGGCGGCCGGCATGGTGACCATGGCCACCCGCTCGATCAGGGTGCCGAACGCCCGGCGGAAGCGCTGCGGCTCATCCACCAGGCGGCTGAGGGCCGGCATGGCCACGGAATAAAGCGGCGCGTTGATGCTGTTGATGGGGACCAGCACCAGACGCGCGGCGCGTTCGTATAGCCCCAGAGTGGCGGCGCCAAATAATCGACCCACCAGTATCTGGTCCACGCTGCGGGCCAGGGTGGCCAGGATACCGCAGCCGGAGACCGACAGGCCGAAGCCCAGCAGTTCCGGTATGCCCGGCGTCCGCCGGGGCGGCGACGGCCGCCATCGGCACAGGATCCAGCAGCCGGTCATGACCAGCAGCGGGGCGGCCAAGCGCTGCGCCACCAGCGCCCAGTGACCCCAGCCTTGGAAGGCCAGGACGACGGCGACGACGAAGGCCATCAGCTCACTGCCCGTCTCGGCGATGGCGATGGCGGAGAAGCGCATTTGCCGGCGCAAAAGGGCCCAATGCTGGACCGTGGCGCCGCTCATGACGAAGCCCAGGGCCAGCCAGCGGGTGACCGCCTCCAGGTCGGGCTGCCCGTAAAAGCGGGCGATGGCGGGGGCGCCCAGGGCCAGGCAGGCGGCGATGAGGCAGCCGGCGCCGGTGTTGATCCAGAACAGGGCGCTGACCTGTTCGTGGGTGATGTCCGTTTTCTGCATGGTGGCGGCGGACAGGCCCAGTTCCTTCACGATCTCGAACAGGGCGGTCATGGCGCCGACCATGGCGATAAGGCCGAACTCTTGCGGGGCCAGCACCCGCGCCAGCACGATGACGGAGCCGAACTGGGCAACCAGCTTCACCACCTGGGCCCCCAGCATGACGGTGCCCCCGCGGGTCGCCCGGCGGCCGATGTCCCCTATCAGGTGGGCGGTATTCAGATCGCCGTTCCGATCACGCATTAACACCTCTCACCGGTGGCCCGGACGCACGGACCGCCGTTGTTGGGGTGGAACCAATGCCCGGCCCGGCGAGGGCAATCGCCGAACCGGGCATTGGCGGCGACGCCCCGGCCGCCGGGGAGAGCCGGCGCCCGACGGCTCGCTGTCAGGCATGGACAACCGGCGCGCCCCGGACGGAGCCGATGTTTTCCACATACCAGCGGTAGGTCTGGGCAAGGCCGTCGTCGATCGACGTCGGCGCCCGCCAGCCCAAGGCTTCCAGGCGGCTGTTATCCATGATCTTGCGCGGCGTGCCGTCGGGCTTGCTGCGGTCGTGGACGATCTCGCCCTGGAAACCCACCACCCGGCAGATCCGTTCCGCCAGTTCGGCGATGGAGACCTCCTGGCTGCTGCCCAGGTTCAGCGGCCCCTCCTCGGAATAGTGCTTCATGACGAAGACCATGCCGTCGGCGGCGTCATCGACGAACAGCAATTCGCGCAGGGGCGTGCCGCTGCCCCAGATTTCCAGGGTCTTGGCCCCTTCCTGCTTGGCCTTGTGCGCCTTGACCATCAGGGCCGGCACCACATGGCTGGCCATCAGGTCGAAGTTGTCGCCGGGACCGTACAGGTTGGTCGGCATGACCGAGGTGAAGTCGCAGCCGTACTGGCGGCGATAGGCCTGGCACAGCTTGATGCCCGCGATCTTGGCGATGGCGTACCACTGGTTGGTGGGCTCCAGCGGGCCGGTCAGCAGCGCCTCTTCCGGGATGGGCTGGGGCGCCATCCGCGGATAGATGCAGGAGGATCCGAGGAACAGCAGCTTCTCCACGCCCGAGCGGTGGGCGCTGTCGATGATGTTCGCCTCGATCATCAGGTTGTCGTAGATGAACTCCGCCGGCCGGGTGTCGTTGGCATGGATGCCCCCGACATGGGCCGCCGCCAGGAAGACGGCGTCCGGACGCAGATCCTTCATCCACTTGTCCACCTGGCCGCTGTTGCGCAGGTCGCAGTGGTGGCGGCCCACGGTTAGGATGTCGCATCCCTCCCGCTCCAGCCGCCGCACCAAGGCGGAGCCCACCAGGCCGCGGTGACCCGCGACCCAGACGCGCTTATTGCGCAGCTCGTAAGGGGGCTTGTGCATCGTGCTGTCCTTCCCACTGCTTGACGGGGGTGCGATCCAGAAGGGCGCGGTCGGCGTTCACCATCTCGAACACCAGTTCCTCGAAGGCGATGCGGTGCTGCCAGCCCAGGACCGATTTGGCCTTGGCCGGATCGCCCAGCAGGAAGTCCACCTCGGCCGGGCGGTAATAGGCGGGGTCGACCGCGACCAGCACCTTGCCCGTGCGGCGGCAGTAGCCGCGCTCGTTGACGCCTTCGCCACGCCACACCAGCTGGCGGCCGATGCAATGGAAGGCCAGCTCCACGAACTCGCGCACCGAGTGGGCCTCGCCGGTGGCCAGCACGTAGTCGTCCGGCTTGTCCTGCTGCAGCATCAGCCACATGCCTTCGACATAGTCGCGGGCATGGCCCCAGTCGCGGCGGGCCTCAAGGTTACCCAGGTAGAGGCAGTTCTGCAGCCCGCGCTCGATGGCCGCCACGGCGCGGCTGATCTTGCGGGTGACGAAGGTCTCGCCGCGCTCCGGCGATTCATGGTTGAATAGGATGCCGTTGCTGGCGTGCATGTTGTACGCCTCACGGTAGTTCACCGTGATCCAATAGCCGTACATCTTGGCCACCGCGTAGGGGCTGCGCGGATGGAAGGGTGTCGTCTCCGACAGCGGCTCGCTGCTGATGCCGCCGTAGAGTTCGGAGGTGGACGCCTGGTAGAAGCGCACGTCGTCCTGCATCTTCAGCGACCGCACGGCCTCCAGCAGGCGCAGGGTGCCGGTGGCGTCCACATTGGCGGTGTATTCCGGCATCTCGAAGCTGACGGCCACGTGGCTCATGGCGGCCAGGTTGTAGATTTCGGTCGGCCGCGTCTCGGCGATCAGGCGGGTCAGCACCATGCTGTCCGTCATGTCGCCGTAGTGCAGCGAAAACTCGAACCCACCCTCATGGCGGTCACGGTAGATGTGGTCCAGCCGGTCGGTATTGATGGACGACGAACGGCGCTTGAGGCCGTGGACCACATAGCCACGAGCCAGTAGGAACGAGGCCAGGTAAGACCCGTCCTGGCCGGTGATACCGGTGATCAACGCGGTTCTATTCGACATACGCTGCTCCGTTCATCAAAAGGTTGATCGCTGTGTTCAGCAAAATCTTGGGAGTTCTGTTCTTTCAGGGTTTTTTGGTTGCGGGGGCGCTTCTTTCCCTTGTTCTAGACGCCCCTTGCCCGGGTGACCGGCGGCCCCTCCGCTCGCTCAGGGAAACAGCACAGCGCGGGCGACACGGTCCCAGGTGTAGGTTTCCAGCACGTGGTTCTGGCCGCGCGCGCCCATGACGGCCAGGCGCTGCGGGTCGGACATCGCGTGGATGATAAGGTCGGCCAGCACCAGCGGATCGGCGCGCGACGCGAGGAAGCCATATCGGCCGTCGCCGGTGATCTCGGGCAGCCCGTTGCGGTGCAAGCCCAGGACAGGCGTGCGGGATATCAGCGCCTCCAGATAGACCTGCCCCCACGGGTCGTTGAGCATGGGCTGCACCAGCAGGGAGGACCGGCGGTACAGCTCCTGCAATTCCGCCCACGGCAGGCTGGAGCGGAAGTCGATGGCCGGATGCTCCGGCACCCGGTCGCGCACGGTGGAATCGGCCACGATGGTCAGGGTCAGATCCGGCCGGCGCAGTACCGCCTGCTGGAAGGCCTCGATGACCAGTTCGCCGCCCTTTTCCCGGAACAGATGCTTGCAGACGAACAGCAGCTTGGGCTTGGCGTAGTCCTTGGGCCCGATATAGGGCTTGATGTCGCCCATGCCCGAACCCACCGCCGTCACCCGCGCCGCCGGCACGCCGTAATGGCTGATGATGTGGTCACGCACATAGCGGCCGAAGGTGAAGATATGGTCGACGCAGTGCAGCGATCGCCGCTCCAGCTCCTCATAGGCTTCCAGGGCGCGGGCGCTGTAGCCGGCGATGTCCGGCCGGTGCTCCGCCGCCAGCGCCCAGGTGTGATCGCAATAAAGATAATGGTGGACGCGGTGCGCCCGGTCGAACATGGGATCGGCCGTCGCCTGCGCCTCCACCGCCGGCAGGTCGAGCGCACCGGTGTGGATGATGTGGCGGGTGCCGCGCTCCGCCGCCTTGGCCGCCAGCTGGCGGGCCAGGTGGCGCCGGGCGGGCTCGGCGCGGTACAGCTGTTCGGACGTCATCAACTTGCCGTAGCCGCCCATCACGTGGCGCGCCGCCAAACCCATCTTGAAGGTCTTGGACAGGTGGGGGTGGAAGCCTTCCACCGTGACGCCCAGCTTTTCCAAGGCCACGCCCAGGTTGCGCGGGGCGCCCGACCAGGTGCGGGGATGGGCGGGATCGCCGAAAACCGAGGTGATGGCCACGTGATCGAAGCGCCGCTCGCCGACCCCGCCCTCCACGAAGGATGGATGGACGGGCGGCTCCTCCCCAGAAAGCCCACCGAAAACCGGCGGCGGCTGCGGGGGACGCCCGGACGGATGCGATTGGGACAGGGGAATGTGCGCGGCCACGGCCTTGGTCACTCCGGTCGGTTAATCCGGCGGCGGTTTCGCGTCCTGGAACCTGTCCGGCCCCGAGGCGTTCCGGACAGGACTTGGGGCCGAGCGAACCCGCTGATGTCGTGATTGAAATCAAACAAGACCGACGTCTAACCCGCCAGTGACCAACCTGTGACCGGGGGTGGTTCATCTGCCTCATTTCAATCACAGGGGCTACCACTGCGGAAAAAAGACATACGCCCTTTAATGATAAGGCGGCCCTGTTTTGTCACAGCACGGAAAATCCGCCCAGGTCCATGATGAATTACTTCGCAATGGCCGCTAATGGGGACGCCCCGTGACGTCAAGAATTCCCAGCGCAGCATTCATGGAAAATAGTCAGGCTGCCACCGCCGCCGTTTCACCCGCCGACACCCCCGCCCCGCCGCAGACGGGCGCCTCTGAAGGCGAGGTTCCGGGCGATTGGATGACCCAGCGCGTGGGGTCGGGCGCCGCGCCGGCGGACAAGGCCGGCGTGGTGTTCCTGACCCAGGACATCACCGACGTCAGCACGATCAAGCGGGTGCGGGAATTCCTGGACAACGGCCTGCCCGTCCTGGTTCTGGGCTTCGAGCGCGAGCGGTACAACAGTGGTTATCGGCCGCCCTGGCCCCATGTGCTGCTGGGCCGCACCGTGGACGGCAAGTACGCCCATCGCCTGCAGGCCTTGGCGGGCGCCCTTCGCGTCATCTTCCGCCACCGCGCGCGCCTGACCGACGCCACCATCCTGTACGCCCGCAACATCGACCAACTGCTGCTGGCCCTGGTGATGAAACTGTTCATCAGCCGGCGGGCGGAGGTGGCGTATGAGGTGCTGGACATCCAGCCCATGTTCGTGGCCCACGGCCTGCGTTCCTTCATGTTGCGCCTGGTGGAGCGGCTATGCCTGACCCAGGTGAAGCTGCTGGTGCTGTCGTCCCCCGGTTTCCATCGGCATTACTACGCGCCCACGCAGAAGTTCCGCGGCCCCTGGCTGCTGGTGGAGAACAAGCTGCCCCGCGTCGGGCTGCCGGCGCGGCCGAAACCGGTCGCCGCCCCCGCCACCATCGCGGCTGACGCCAGGCCCGCTGGCGCCAAGCCCCTGATGCCGCACCGCCCCTGGGTGATCGGCTATTTTGGCCTGATCCGGGGGGAGCAAACGGTGGACCTGATGCACCGCCTGGCCCAGCGCCTGCCCGACCGGCTGCAGATCCGCTTTCGCGGCGTGCTGACCACGGTGGATGAGAAGCGCTTCTTCAAGACGCTGGAGTCCTGCCCCAACATCGTCTATGGCGGCCGCTACGACCATCCGGGCGAGCTGGCCGACATGTACGCCGGCGTGGACTTCGCCTGGGCGCTGGACTTGGAGAACACCCAGCACAATTCGCGCTGGCTGTTGCCCAACCGCTTCTATGAGGCCGGTTATTTCGGCGTGCCCTGTCTCAGCGTCCAGGGATTCGAGGTCGACCGCCTGGTGCGGCGCCACGACGTGGGCTGGGGCTTCGACCAGCCGCTGGAAGAGACCATGGTCCGCTTCTTCCAGGAGCTGACCGTGGAGGACTACGAGCGCAAGCGGCAGCGCCTGCTGGCCCTGCCCGACGAGACCTTCGTCGCCGGTGAGGAGATCCGGGCCCTGTGCCGTTTTTTCGCCCGGCGGGCCGCGACCCCGATGGAAAAGCCGCCCGTTGAAAAGGGGATGCAACCGCACCCCGCCTCCTGATCCGCCGCCCCCGATTTATCGCGGACCCATCAAAAGCCCCCCGAGTTGTCGGGGAGAAGACTGTGAAGGGAATAGGCTATGAGCGACACCGTTGTGGTGACCGGCGGCGCCGGCTTCATCGGCAGCCACGCCTGCAAGGCGCTGGCCCAGGCTGGGTTCAGCCCCGTGACTTATGACAATCTCAGCCGCGGTCCTCGGGAGGCCGTGCTGTACGGCCCGCTGGAGGTGGGCGACATCGGCGATGTGGACCGGCTGACCGCCGTGCTGCGCGACTATGATCCCTGCGCCGTCATGCATTTCGCGGCCTATGCCCATGTGGGCAAGTCCGTCTGCGACCCGTTGCTGTATTACCGCAACAACGTCTCCGGTTCCGTCGGCCTGCTGGAGGCCATGCGCGACGCCGGCGTCACCAACCTGGTGTTCTCCAGCACCTGCGCCGTCTATGGCGTGCCACAGCGCGTGCCGATCACGGAGGGCCATCCCCAGGCGCCCATCAACCCCTATGGCGCCAGCAAGCAAATGATGGAGCGCATCATCGCCGACTGCGAACCCGCCTGGGGCCTGCGCGCCGTCGTCCTGCGCTATTTCAACGCGGCCGGCGCCGACCCGGACGGTGATTTGGGCGAGAATCACGACCCCGAGCCGCACCTGATCCCCAACGTGCTGGACGCGGCCCTCGGCCGCAAGGACGGGCTGACGGTCAATGGCGCCGACTACCCAACGCCGGACGGCACCTGCATCCGCGATTACATCCATGTCAGCGACTTGGCCCAGGCCCACATCCTGGCGCTGAAGCACCTGCTGAGCGACGGGACCTCCATGGCCCTGAACCTGGGGAACGGCAACGGCTATTCCGTACGTGAGGTCATGGAGGCGGCGGAGCGGGTGACCGGGCTGCCCATTCCCTGGCAGGTCGGACCCCGCCGGCCGGGCGACCCGCCCTCCCTGGTCGGCGACGCCACCCAAGCCCGCCGGATCCTGGGCTGGACGCCGGAGCGTGGCGGCCTGGACGTGCAGATCGCCGACGCCTGGCGTCGTCGCCTGCGCGAGCTGCAGGCCCCCAGGGATGTGGGTGTGGCCGTTGGCGAAACCCCTCCGGCGCGTAAAACCGCCTGATCGGGGTCCCCTAGGCCGTCTCGACGAAACCGTCGCGCACCGCCACCGGCCAGGGCAACAACCCCTGGCCGGGGCAGGGGCCGGCGACACAGCGTCCGGTATCGATGTCGAACAGGGCGCCATGCCAGCCGCAGCGGATGACGTCGCCGCCGGCCAAGTCCTGGCCAAGGTAGTCGTCCAGGGTAAAGGCCAGGGGCACGCCGGCGTGGGGGCAGCGGTCGACATAGCCGGTGACCGCCGCACCACGAAGCCATGGAAGCGGTCGCCCTGGATCTCCAGCACGAAGTTGCGGGCGCCAAGCGGCGCCAGCTCCGCCATCGCGCACAAGCGCACCCCGGCCGGCGTCCGGGTCAGCCGCGGGCGGATGCCACCCGGCGCGGGCGCGTCGCTCAACGGACGGCCCGCAGCGCGTCGATGAACTGCGGCACGGTGGCCAGCGTCAGACCGGCCAGGTTGGCGCGGCCGTTGCCCACCATGTAGACGGCATGGTCGCGCCGCAGCAGGCCCACCTGCTCCGGCGACAGGGGCAGCAGCGAGAACATGCCGCGCTGGCGCCCCAACGGGGCCAACCAGGCGTCACCGGCGGCCAAGGCCTGGCGCACCTGGTTGATGCGGGTGCGCATGGCGTCCAGTTCCGTCCGCCACTCGGCGGTCAGGCCGGCGTCATCCAGGATGACGCGCACCAGGGCGCCACCGTGGTCGGGCGGCATGGACCAGTTGACGCGGGCCAGCAGCAGGATGTTGGAACGCATCAGCGCGGTGCGCGCGGGCGTGCCGCCCTTGGCGTAGAGGGCGCCCACGCGTTCCCGGTAAAGCCCGAAATTCTTGTCGCAGGAATAGGCCACCAGGGCATCCGGGGCGGCGTCCAACACCAGGCGGGCGCCGGCGGCATCCTCTTCCAGCCCGTCGCCCAGTCCCTGGTAGGCAAGATCGATAAGCGGGATCAGGCCGCGCTCGGCCACCACCTCGGCCACCGCCCGCCACTGGGCCTGGTCCAGGTCGGCACCGACGGGGTTATGGCAGCAGCCGTGCAGCAGCACCACGTCGCCGGCGTCAGCACCCTTCAGGGCCGACATCATCTCATCGAACAGGATGGTCTGCGTCGCCTGGTCGTAATAGCGGTACGTGGCCACGGTCAGACCGGCGGAGGTCATGATGGGCGCGTGGTTGGGCCAGGTGGGTGTGCCCAGCCAGACCTTGGCCCCAGGCTTCTTGGCGTTTTTCTGGGCGGCGTTCACCAGCTCCGCCGCCAGGCGCAGGGCGCCGGTACCACCGGGCGTCTGCACCCCCACCGTCGTGTCGGCCGGCATGGCCTTGCCGAACACGATGGGCTGCAGCAGTTCGGTGTAGCGGATGTCGCCCTCAGGCCCCAGGTAGCTCTTGCTGGCCTGCGTCTCCAGCAGCCGGCCCTCGGCCGCCTTGACCGCGCGCATCACCGGTGTGGCGCCGCTGTCGTCGCGATAGACGCCGACGCCCAGGTCCAGCTTCCCGGGCCGCGGGTCGTCGCGGTACAGGGCGATCAGGGACAGCAGGACATCGGCGGGCTGCGGCGTCAGCGCGTCGAAAGGCGTCGGGGCGGACATCGTAAAGACTCCCTTATAGGCGGGGCTGGATCCGCCCCCAGTGGCGGCACCCCTATCGTTGCTGAATGATTTTATGCGAAAGCCATGACAATGTCCTTTCATTGACGCCGAACCGGGGACCATTATGGGAAGCGTGTTTCGCAGGATCGGAAAAAATGAAAGAGATTGATCAGTTCGATGAAATCGACCATCGCATCCTGCGCGCCCTGCAGCGCGATGCCAGCCTGAGCCATGCCGCCCTGGCGGAGGAGGTCGGCGCCTCCCCGGCCTCCTGCTGGCGGCGCATCAAGGCGCTGGAGGGGGCGGGCATCCTGGGCGCCACCGTGCGCCTGGTCGACGCCGCCAAGGTGGGTCGCGGCGTCAGCGTCATGTGCCAGCTGCGCATGAAAAGCCACGCCACCAAGGACAGGCAGGAATTCGAGGCCTTCATCCAGACGCGGGGGGAGATCATGGACTGCCACAGCATGTCGGGCGAATGGGACTATCTGATGCGGGTGGTGGTGGCCGACGTCGCCAGCTATGAACGCTTCCTGATGCGCGAGTTGCTGGCCCACCCGGCCGTGGCCGCCGCCGCGTCGCACTTCGCGCTCAGCCAGGTGAAATACACCACGGCGCTGCCCATCTGATCTTTTCCGTTTTCGGGAGCTTCCTTTCACCAGCGGCGCTTTCGCCGCGAAACCTTTTCAGCGCTGTCGGGTTCCGCCAGCGCGATTGAAAGGTTTTCGCGGAGGCCGCCGGCCATCCGGGCCGGGAGCCAAAGTCCGGCGGCGTTTATCCATTTGACAAGCGGCGGACATCGCCCCTTATATCGTTTCAAATGAAACGATCTGGTGGAGGCAGCGGCCATGACCCAGGACAGCATCCGAGACAACGCGCCCTTTGACATGATGAGCGGCTTCGGTAACAGCTTCGCGACCGAGGCCGTGCCCGGCGCCCTGCCCGTGGGCCGCAACTCGCCGCAGAAGGTGCCCTTCGGCCTGTATGCCGAGCAGCTGTCGGGCAGCGCCTTCACCGCCCCGCGCACGGAGAACCGCCGCTCCTGGCTGTACCGCCTGCGCCCCACCGCCAGCCATGCGCCCTTCACGGCATATGGGCGGGCCAGCCTGCTACGGTTCGGCCCGTTCGATGAGGTGCCGCCCACCCCCAACCGCCTGCGCTGGGATCCGCTGCCCCTGCCCGACGCGCCGACCGACTTCGTCGACGGCCTGGTGAGCTATGGCGGCAACGGCGACGTGGCCGCCAACACCGGCATCGCCATCCACCTCTACGCCGCCAACCAGTCCATGACGGCAAGGGTGTTTTACAACGCGGATGGCGAATTGCTGCTGGTGCCGCAATTGGGCCGCCTGCGCCTGGAGACGGAGCTGGGCCGGCTGGAGGTGGCGCCGGGCGAAATCGCCGTGGTGCCGCGCGGCGTGCGTTTCCGCGTCCTGCTGCCGGACGGCACCGCCCGGGGTTATGTCTGCGAGAACTACGGCGCGCCGTTCAAGCTGCCCGACCTGGGCCCCATCGGCGCCAACGGCCTGGCCAACCCGCGCGACTTCCTGACCCCCGTCGCCTGGTTCGAGAACGTGGATGAGGCGACCGAGGTGGTGCAGAAGTTCCAGGGCCGCCTGTGGACCACCACCCTGGACCACAGCCCCCTGGACGTGGTGGCCTGGCATGGCAACCTGGCGCCCTACAAATACGACCTGGCGCGGTTCAACACCATCAACACCGTGTCCTACGACCATCCGGATCCGTCCATCTTCACGGTGCTGACGGCGCCATCGGAAATCGCCGGCACGGCCAACTGCGACTTCGTCATCTTCCCGCCGCGCTGGATGGTGGCGGAGGACACGTTCCGGCCGCCCTGGTTCCACCGCAATGTCATGAATGAATTCATGGGCCTGATCCATGGCCAGTACGACGCCAAGGCCGGCGGCTTCGCGCCCGGCGGCGCCTCGCTGCACAATTGCATGAGCGGCCACGGCCCCGATCGCACCAGTTACGAGCGCGCGGTGGCGGCGGACCTGAAGCCGCATAAGATCGAGAACACCATGGCCTTCATGTTCGAAAGCCGCTGGGTCATTCGACCCACCCGTTTCGCCACCGAGACCCCGCTGATGCAGTTGGACTATGATGACTGCTGGGCGGGCTTCACCAAGGCCGAGCTGCCGCGATGAACATTCCCTTGATCGATGAAACGCACAACCCGGTCCTGACCAGCTGGGTCAGCAGCGCCAACGGCCACGCCGACTTCCCCATCCAGAACCTGCCCTTGGGCGTGTTCAGTACCCGGAACGAGGCGCCGCGCGGGGGTGTCGCCATCGGTGACTGGGTGCTGGATTTGGCCAAGGCCAGCCGGTCCGGCCTGCTGACGGGCGACGCGCTGGACGCGGCCATCGCCGCCAGCGGGCGCACGCTGAACCCGCTGCTGGCCCTGGGGGCAGGCCCGCGCCGGGCCCTGCGCCGCCGGCTGTCGCAGCTGCTGGCCAACGGCAGCGATGATCAGGGCATCGTGGAAGGTTTGCTTTACCACGCGGCGGACTGCACCCTGCACCTGCCCACAACCATCGGCGGCTATACCGACTTCTACGCCGGCATCCACCATGCCCTGAACATCGGCCGGCAGTTCCGCCCGGACAACCCGCTGCTGCCCAACTACAAGCATGTGCCCATCGGCTATCACGGCCGCGCCTCGTCCGTGCGCGTGACCGGGGCGGAGGTGCGCCGGCCCAACGGGCAGCGCAAGGCCCCGGATGCCGAGGCGCCGACCTTCGGCCCCAGCCAGCGCCTGGATCTGGAACTGGAGCTGGGCATCTGGATCGGCCCAGGCAATGAGCTGGGCACGCCCATCGCCATCGGTGAGGCCGACAGCCACATCGCCGGCTTGTGCTTGCTGAACGACTGGTCGGCCCGCGACCTGCAGGCCTGGGAATACCAGCCGCTGGGCCCCTTCTTGGCCAAGAACTTTCTGACCACCGTGTCGCCCTGGATCATCACGGCGGAGGCGCTGGCTCCCTTCCGCACCCGTCAGCCGGCCCGGGCCGCCGATGATCCCAAGCCCCTGCCCTATCTGTGGGATGAGACGGACCAGGAGCGCGGCGCCTATGGCATCGAGCTGTCGGTGCTGATCCGCACCCCCAAGATGCGCGAGGACAAGCAGGCCCCGCACCGCCTGGGTACCGGCCCCGCCACCAACCTCTATTGGACGGCGGCGCAGCTGGTGGCGCACCACACCTGCAACGGCTGCGACCTGAACCCCGGCGACCTGCTGGGCACCGGCACCATCTCCACCTCCGATGACAGCGGCGTGGGCAGCCTGCTGGAACTGACGCGGGGCGGCAAGGCGCCCATCACCCTGCCCAACGGCGAGACGCGCACCTTCCTGGCCGATGGCGATGAGCTGATCCTGGCCGGCCGCGCCGTGGCCGACGGCTATGTCTCCATCGGCTTCGGCGACTGCCGGGGCCAGGTGACGCCCGCGTTGAACGTCTGAGAAACGAAGAGGGGATTATCATGACCCAGCAGAAGGTCATCATCACCGGCGGCGCCGGGGTTCTGGGCACCGCCGTGGCCCAGGCCTTCCGGGCGGCCGGTCATCACGTCGCCGTGGTCGATCATGCGCCGGCACCCGTCGCCGTGGCGGAGGGCGTGCTGCACCTGGGCGGCGTGGATCTGACGGATGAGGCCGCCGCCCGCACCGCCTTCAGCCAAGCCAAGGTCGCCATGGGCGGGGCCGACGTGCTGGTCAACGTCGCCGGCGGCTTCCGCTGGCAGACGGTGGCGGACGGCGATCCCGCGGCGTGGGAGAAGCTGTTCGCCATCAACGCCCGCACCTGCCTGAACATGTGCCGGGCCGCCATCGTGGCCGAGGCGGATGGCGGCCTGTCCGACGGCGGCGCCATCGTCAACGTGGGTGCCGCGGCGGCGGAAAAGGCCGGCGCCGGCATGGGCGCCTACGCCGCGTCCAAGGCCGCCGTGGCCCGCCTGACCGAAAGCCTGGCGGCGGAGCTGGGCGGGCGCATCCGCGTCAACGCCGTGCTGCCGTTGATCATGGACACGCCGCGGAACCGGGCGGACATGCCGAACGTCGATCCCAAGAGCTGGACGGCCACGGCGGCGGTGGCCGACGCCATCATCTTCCTGGCCAGCCGGGCCGCCCGGGCCATCAACGGCGCCCTGGTTCCCGTCACCGCCCCCACCGCCGACTGAAGAGGTCCATCATGGTCAAGCGCCTGAACGCCGCCGATCTTCCCTCGCTGCCCGGCTGGACCGTGACGCCGGAGGGCGACGCCATCACCCGCCGCTGCGTCTTCACCGACTTCCGCGCCGCCTTCGGTTTCATGACCCAGGTGGCCCTGCTGGCGGAGAAGGCGGACCACCATCCGGAATGGTTCAACGTCTACAACCGCGTGGACATCCGGCTGACCACCCACGACGCCGGCGGCCTGTCTCAGCGCGACGTGGACATGGCCCAGGCCATCGACCGATTGTTGCCCGTTCTCTAACCTGACGGACACAATCGGCATCACCGCGCTTGCATGACAGCCCGGTTGGCGATTAAGGGTGTTCCCCCGCCAACCAGCTTCATGGGCCGCCGGTGAAGGTTCTGATCGCCGACACAGTCCATTTGAACGACCCGGGGCGCATCGTGGAGGCCGACCTGGCCGCCGCCGGCGCCACGGAGATCGTGCGCCTGGCCGCTGGCGAGCTGCTGGCGGACGCCGTGCTGCGCACCGCCCCCGACCTCGTGATCGTGGACATGGCCCGCCCCGACCGCGACGGGCTGGAGGACATTCGCGCCATCTCGCGCCACGACCCGCGCCCCATCGTCATGTTCGTCGACCAGGACGACCCGGCCTTCATGGAGGCGGCGATCGAGGCCGGCGTCAGTTCCTACAACGTGGTCGGGGCCTCGCTGCCCGCCATAAAGCCGGTGGTGCAGGCGGCCGTGGCCATGTTCCGCCGCTATCGCCAGGTGGAAACCAGCCTGCACAAGGCCGAAACATCCTTGCGCGAGCGTGAGGTGGTGGACCAGGCCAAGGCCCTGTTGATGCGCCAGCGCGGCATGGCGGAGCCGGAGGCCTATCGCTGGCTGCGCCGCCAGGCCATGGAGCAGAGCCGCAAGCTGGCCGCCGTGGCCGCCGACATCGTCGCCGCCGCTGAACCGAAAAAGGGAGGCGGCTCATGACCGTTTCACGCCCCGTCCGCATCGGCCTGCTGCGCCTGACCGACAGCGCCCCGGTCATCCACGCCCAGGCCTCCGGCCTGTTCGCGGCAGAGGGCTTGGACGTCACCCTGTCGGTGGAGCCCAGCTGGGCCAACTTGGCGGACAAGCTGTCCTACGGCCTGCTGGATGCCGCCGTGATGCTGCCGCCCCTGGTGCTGGCCATGGCGCTGGGCCTGCGGCCGGCGGCGGCCCGCCTGATCATCCCTATGAGCCTCAGCCAGCACGGCGACGCCGTGACCCTGTCCAATGAACTGGCCGGGCCCATCCTGGCAGGGGGGCGCCCCAACGCCGCCAAGGCCGGCCAGCGCTTGGCCGAGTTGTTGCGTGGCCGGCCCCGCGTCACCCTGGCGGTGGTCCATGCATGGTCCACCCATGCCCTGCTATTCAAAAGCTGGCTGCACAACGCCGGCATCGACCCGCAGGCCGATGTCGACTGGGCCATCGTGCCCCCGGCCGACAGCGTGGCCGCCATCGAGTCCGGCCGCATCGACGGCTTCTGCGCCGGCGCCCCTTGGGGTGCCGTGGCCGCGGCCGCCGGGGTGGGCCGCACCGTGGCCCTGTCATCCGACATCATGCCCGGCCATCCGGAGAAGTGCCTGGCGGTGCGCGAGGCCTGGGCCGAGGAGCAGCCCGATGCCCTCCAGGCTATGCTGCGCGCCCTGCTCCGTGCCGCCGCAGATTGCGCCGACCCGCCCAACACGGCCGCCATCGCCGCCACCTTGGCCCAGCCCGCCTTCCTGAACCTGGCGCCCGAGATCATCGCCGCCTCCCTCCCCGGCGGGGCGCGCGATGGCCTGGGCCAGGACACCGACGTCTGCGTCTTCGGCAACGCCACCCGCCCCACCCTGGATCAGGCCCGCTGGTTCCTGGACCAGATGGCCCGCTGGCGCGACCTGCCGGTCAGCGGCGTCGAGGCGGAGGCCCTGACCGCCCACATCTACCGGCCGGATTTGTATGAGATAGCGGCAATCGTCGGCATCTCGACATGACCACATTGGCCGGCCTTCCAACCCAAGCACTGGCGCAGAACATTGACGCCGTCCGCGCTTGCCTCGAAGCTACGGGGGAAGCAGTTTGCTCTTGAACAAACGACGCGCGCTCTGCGGGTGATTGGCCATGTCAGATGAAAAACTTCCGTGCGACCGTCAGACAACGACGCGCACGCCAATGAACAAAGAGCAAGCCGCTCGATGGCTGGTCGAGAATCAAGACGCCATTGCCGATTGGAACGCCTTCGTCGAGAAGAACGGCCTTCCGCTCGCCAACTACCGCCAGTTCTAATCCCGCACCAGCGACAGGATCAGCAGGACCAGCAGCACCAGGGCCGTCAGCTTCCAGAATCGCACCGGGTCGCGGTCGTAGAAGGAGCGGCGGCGGGTGGGGCGTGGCGCGGGATGGGCGGCGCCGGCCTCCAGTTCCAGGGCGAATTCCAGCACGTCGCCGTGGCGATCAGCCGGGTTGGCGGCCACGGCCTTCATGACCGTGAGGTCCAGCCAGGTGGGCAGGTCCGGCCGGCGCTGCTGCAGCGGCACGGGCGCGCCGAAGCGGGGGCGCTGGAAGGGTTCGACCTCGCCATAGGGGTAGGCGCCGGTGAACAGGTGATAGACGGTGACGCCCAAGGCGTAGAGATCGGTGCGCTCATCGCCCGGCTCCCCGGCCAGCAGTTCCGGCGCCATGTAGCTGGGCGTGCCGGGGATCTGCTCGGCCGGAAAATCCTCCATTCCGGGCAGGCGCACCACGCCCAGGTCGATCAGGCGCAAGGACCCGGCGCCGTCGATGACGACGTTGTCCGGCTTGATGTCGCGGTGGATGATGCCGGCACGGTGCAGGGCCGCCACCGCCTTGGTCAGCTTCACCGCCAGGGACACGCCCTCCGCCACGCCCACGCGCGGTGGCGCCGCCAGGCGCTGCGTCAGGGTTTGCCCCGGGTAATAGGGCATGACGGTGTATAGCCGGGTCTGCCGGCCGGGCGGCACCTCCACCACCTCCCCCAGCCAGGGGCTGCGCACCCGCGCTGCCACCCAGCCCTCGCGCACGAAGGCCAGGCGGTAGACGGCATCCTCCGCCACCGTGGGCTTGGGGAACTTCAGCACCAGCGGTGCCTCCTTCCCCGCCGGCTCAGTCAGGAACAGGGCGCTGTAGCGGCCATCGGACAATTGGCGGCCCACGCGATAGCCGTCGACCACATCGCCCGGCTTGGGCACGGGCAGGATGGGCAGTTCCGCCGTCAGGTCGGCCAGTTCGCCCTGGTCGGCCGGCGGCAGCGCCACCACGTCGATGACCAGGGCGGTGGCGTTGTCGTGGCTGCCGGCGGACAACGCTGCGGCCACCATCTCCTGGCTGGCCGCCTCCGGCGTCGGTTCGGCGGCCGTCAGGCGGGCCAGGTCGCGGGATGACAAGACCCCGTGCACGCCATCGGTCAGCAGCACCAGGCGATCGCCCTCGCGCAAGGGTTCGGCCGTGTAGTCGGCGCGCAGCGCATCCTCCAGCCCGATGGCGCGGCGCAGGATGTGGCGTTGGTCCGGGCCGCTGTGCACATGGTCCTCGGTCAGCTGGGTCAGCCGACCGTCGCGCAGGCGGTACAGGCGGGTATCACCCACGTGCAGGATATGGGCGCGGCGGTCGCGCAGGATGACGGCGGTCAGGGTGGTGGCCATGCCCGTGCGCTCCGGGTCCGCCCGGCCCTGGGCGTGGATCCAGCGGTTGATGGCCTCCGCCGCGTGCGCCGCCGCCCGGCGGATGCCCAGGGTCTGGCGTTCGCCCAGATAGAAATCGATGAAGCCGCGTACCGCCAGTTCCGCCGCCACGCGGCCGCCCGGCGCCCCCGACACGCCGTCGGCGATGGCGGCCACCGCGCCCTGGCGGGCCCGCTGGGTGGCGGTACCCAGGCACACGCCCACGTAGTCCTCATTGCGCGGGCGGCGGCCCGTTTCACTGCACCAGCCGACGCGCAGTTCGATCTGCCGTGCCTCCATCCCCAATTCACCTCAGTTATCGCCTATATTTTAATCATTTGCGCCGTCAACTTGGCGATTGCTCAGGGATTAGGCATGTAGGTCGCCCGCCATTTTTCCAAAACCCCAGGTTTTCCGCGACAGCGAAATTGGCACGGCGGTTGCGAAGATCATTACACGAGCAGGGGGCCGAAAGGTTCTTTTCTGCATCGGGACGGCCCCAACGGCGGGGCGGTCCCGCCTCCGGGATGGCGCAACGGTGCGCGTCCCTTGTGGTCTGATCGGCGGGTCAACGGCGGCCTGTCAGCGTCCGGTTCCACCGGGCCCTACCCCACCACCGCACAGGCCCATCGCGGCCTGGTCCCGATCCACCACCCCTTCTGGTGATAGGCGGCGCCTGCCCCATGGCCGGCCCCATCGCCAAAGGCCCACGGCCCTGCCCGGAGGCGCACCCGATGAACAAGAGTTTCCTGAAGGCTGGACATCTGCCGACCCTGTTCGCGGCGTTTCTCTACTTCGACATGAGCTTCATGGCCTGGGTGATCCTGGGCCCGCTGGGCGTGCTGATCGCCAAGGATCTGGGCCTGTCGCCGGCGCAGAAGGGCCTGATGGTGGCGGTTCCCGTCCTGGCAGGCGCCTTCTTCCGCGTCATCAACGGCATCCTGGTGGATCACCTGGGGCCCAAGCGCACCGGCCTCCTGGCGCAAGTGGTGGTGATCGCCGGGCTGATCGCCGTCTGGTATTTCGGGGTGCACAGCTTCAACGCCACGCTGCTGACCGGCGCCATCCTGGGCGTGGCCGGCGCCAGCTTCGCCGTGGCCCTGCCGCTGGCCTCGCGCTGGTATCCGCCGGAGCATCAGGGCACGGCCCTGGGCCTGGCGGGCGCCGGCAACTCCGGCACTGTGTTCGCCTCCCTCTTCGCGCCGGCCCTGGCCGTGGCCTATGGCTGGAACAACGTGCTGGGCCTGCTGGCCATCCCGCTCGCCCTAACGCTGTGCGTCTACACCGTGCTGGCCAAGGACAGCCCGGAATGCCCGCCGGCCAAGTCGCTGGCTGAATACCTGGCCGTGCTGAAGATCGGCGACGCCTGGTGGTTCATGTTCTTCTACAGCGTCACCTTCGGCGGCTTCGTCGGCCTCGCCTCCTCCCTCACCATCTACTTCAACGACCAGTACGGCCTCAGCCCCATCACCGCCGGCTATTTCACCGCGGCCTGCGTCTTCGCCGGGTCCCTGGTGCGACCCATCGGTGGTGCGGTGGCCGACCGCATCGGCGGTGTGCGCTCGCTGACCGTCATGTACACGGTCGCCGCCGGCGCCCTGGTGGTGGTCAGCTTCGCCCTGCCGCAGGCCTGGATGGCCCTGGCCGTCTTCGTCGTCGCCATGCTGGCCCTGGGCATGGGCAACGGCGCCGTGTTCCAGCTGGTGCCGCAGCGCTTCCGCCGCGAGATCGGCGTCATGACCGGCCTGGTCGGCATGATGGGCGGCGTCGGTGGCTTCTACCTGGCCTCCAGCCTCGGCTACTCCAAGCAGCTGACCGGCGGCTACCAGGCGGGCTTCCTGCTGTTCGCCCTGCTGGCCCTGGCCGCCCTGGTCGGCCTGACCGGCGTGAAGCGCCGGTGGCGCACCACCTGGGGCGCCACCGCCCTGGGCGCCGCCCGCGTTTGACTGACAGCACTCCAAACTCAGCGATTTCAAGGGAAGGGTTCCCCCATGGACACGCATATGCCCCCGCGCCAGAAGCTGGTGGTTGTCGGCAACGGTATGGCCGGCATGCGGACGGTGGACGAACTGCTGAAGCGCAACCCGCTGAAGTACGACATCACGGTCTTCGGTGCCGAACCGCACGTGAACTACGACCGCATCATGCTGTCGTCCGTGCTGGCCGGCGAAAAGGACCTGGAGCAGATCGTCATCAACCCCCGCTCCTGGTACGAGGAGAACGGGATCAATCTCGTCACCGGTGACGCGGTGACGGCCATCGACACCCAGGCCCGCACCGTGACATCGGCCAGCGGCCGGGTGGTGGCCTATGACAAGGTCCTGCTGGCCACGGGGTCCCGCCCCATCGCCCCGCCGGTGCCGGGCCTGGACCTGCCCGGTGTCTGCGCCTTCCGCGACATCGCCGACGTCAACACCATGATCGCGGCGTCGGAAAAGCATAAGCGCGCCATCGTCATCGGCGGCGGCCTGCTGGGGCTGGAGGCCGCCAACGGCCTGCTGCGCCGGGGCATGCAGGTGGCCGTCGTCCACCTGATGGGCACGCTGATGGAACGCCAGCTGGACAAGGCGGCGGCCGAGCTGCTGCAGCGCGAGCTGGACGAGCGCGGCATGAACTTCTTCACCAACGGCCAGACCGAGGAGATCTTCGGCGAGGGCCGGGTGCAGGGCGTGCGTCTGGCCGATGGACGGGAGATCCCGGGCGACCTGGTGGTGCTGGCCATCGGCATCCGTCCCAACATCGACCTGGCGCGGGCCGCCGGCCTGGCCATCAACCGCGGCATCGAGGTGGGCGACGACATGCGCACTTCCGTCCCCGACATCTTCGCGGTGGGCGAGTGCGTGGAGCATCGCGGCAAGACCTATGGCCTGGTGGCCCCGCTGTGGGACATGGCCAAGGTCTGCGCCGACCATCTGGCGCGCGAGGACGCCACCAGTGACTACGTTCCCGCCGCCATGGCCACCCGGCTGAAGGTCACGGGCATCGACGTCTTCTCCGCCGGCGATTTCATCGGCGACGAGACGACGGAGGAGGTGGTCTTCCGCGATGCCGCCCGCAACACCTACAAGCGCCTGGTGCTGCGCGACGACAAGTTGGTGGGCGCGGTGCTGTATGGCGACGCCCAGGACGGCGGCTGGTACTTCCAGCTGCTGCGCGAGGACAAGCCGCTGGGCGAGCTGCGCGACACCCTGATCTTCGGCCAGGCCTTCGCCAGCCTGGCGGCCGGCGCGCCCGCCGCCGACCCCACCGCCGCCGTGGCCGCCCTGCCCCTTGATGCCGAGATCTGCGGCTGCAACGGCGTGTGCAAGGGCAAGATCATGGGCGCCATCGCGGAGCATGGCCTGACCACGCTGGAGGGGGTGCGGGCCCGCACCAAGGCGTCCGCCTCCTGCGGCAGCTGCACGCCCCAGGTGGAACAGCTGCTGGCCCTGTCGCTGGGTGACAGCTACGCCAAGCCCACGGGGGAGAAGCCGCTGTGCAAATGCACGACCCACAGCCACGACCAGGTGCGCCGCGCCATCGTGGATCAGAGGCTGCGCACCATGCCGGCGGTCATGTCCACCCTGGGCTGGTCCACGCCCGACGGCTGCCATGTCTGCCGCCCGGCGCTGAACTTCTACCTGCTGGTGGCCTGGCCCGGTGAGTACCAGGACGACCAGCAATCCCGCTTCGTCAATGAGCGCAACCACGCCAACATCCAGAAGGACGGCACCTATTCCGTGGTGCCGCGCATGTGGGGCGGCCTGACCACGGCGGATGAGCTGCGCGCCATCGCCGACGTGGTGGACAAGTATGCCATCCCCACCGTGAAGGTGACGGGCGGCCAGCGCATCGACCTGCTGGGTGTGACGCGCGAGCAACTGCCCCATGTGTGGAAGGATTTGAATGACGCCGGCATGGTCTCCGGCCATGCCTACGGCAAGGCGTTGCGCACGGTGAAGACCTGCGTGGGGTCGGAGTGGTGCCGCTTCGGCACGCAGGACAGCACCGGCATGGGCGTGAAGCTGGAGCGCATGACGTGGGGATCCTGGCACGCGCACAAGGTGAAGCTGGCCGTGTCCGGCTGCCCGCGCAACTGCGCCGAGGCCACCATCAAGGACTTCGGCGTCGTGGCGGTGGACAGCGGCTGGGAACTGCATGTCGGTGGCAACGGCGGCATCCACGTCCGCGTCACCGACCTGTTGTGCAAGGTGACGACGGAAGGTGAGGTGCTGGAGTACTGCGGCGCCTACCTGCAGCTCTACCGCGAGGAGTCCCGCTATCTGGAGCGCACGGCGCCCTGGATCGAGCGGGTGGGGCTGGCCCATGTGAAGCAGCGCATCGTGGACGATGAGGTGGGCCGCAAGGCGCTCTACGCCAAGTTCCTGTACGCCCAGAAATTCAGCCAGGACGACCCCTGGGCCGAGCGCGCGCCCGGCAAGGCGGCGGCCGCCCCCTTCCGCACCCTGGCGACGGTGGAGTGAAGCGCCATGGACAACGTTGGTATCGAAAGCCGCTGGGTCGAGGTGGGCGCGGTGGAGGACATCCCCCGCCAGGGTGCGCGCGTGGTCGCCACCCCCCGGGGCGACGTCGCCGTCTTCCGCACCCTGGATGACGCCGTCTTCGCCGTGGATGACCGCTGCCCACATAAGGGTGGCCCGCTGTCGCAGGGCACGGTGCACGGCCATGCCGTCACCTGCCCCCTGCACAACTGGGTGATCGACCTGGAGACGGGCGAGGCCTGCGCCCCGGACGAGGGCTGCGTCACCCGCATCCCTGTGCGGGTGCAGGACGGCCGCATCCTGCTGGTCATGGTGGCGTGATGCCGGAGGGGATGGCACGGGACGCTGAAGCCGGTGCCCTCACCGGCACCGTCCGCTCCACCTGCCCCTATTGCGGCGTGGGCTGCGGCGTCGTGGCCCAGGCCGATGGCCGGGTGGTGGGCGACACCGACCACCCGGCCAACCGGGGCCGCCTCTGCTCCAAGGGATCCGCCCTGGCGGAAACGCTGAAGGACGGCGAGCGGCTGACCCGCCCCCTGATCGACGGCCGGGCGGCGGACTGGACCCAGGCCCTGGATCTGGTGGCCCAGCGGTTCAAGGCCACAATCGCGGAGCATGGCCCCGACAGCATTGCCTTCTACGTCAGCGGCCAATGCCTGACGGAGGATTATTACGTCGCCAACAAGCTGATGAAGGGCTTCATCGGCAGCGGCAACATCGATACCAATTCGCGGCTATGCATGGCCTCCTCCGTCGCCGGCCACAATCGCGCCTTCGGCGCCGACGTGGTGCCGGGGACGTATGAGGATTTGGAACTGGCGGACCTGGTGGTGCTGGTGGGCAGCAATTCCGCCTGGTGCCACCCGGTGCTGCACCAGCGCCTGCTGGCCGCCAAGGCCAAGCGCCCCCTCCGCATCGTCGCCATCGACCCCCGCCGCACCGCCACCTGCGAGGATGCCGACCTGCATCTCGCCGTGCGCCCCGGCGCCGACGTCGCCCTGTTCAACGGCCTGCTGGCCCACCTGGCCGACCAAGACCAACTGGACCATGCCTGGATGGCGGCGCATGCGGAGGGGTTTGAGGCCACCCTCGCCGCCGCCCGGCAAACGGCCGACCGGACCGCCGCCCTTACCGGCCTGGACCCGGCGGACCTGGCCCGCTTCTACCAGTGGTTCGCGTCCACCCCGCGCGTCGTCACCGTCTATTCCCAGGGCGTGAACCAATCGTCCGTGGGCACGGACAAGGTCAACGCCATCATCAATTGCCATCTGGCCACGGGGCGCATCGGCAAGCCCGGCTGCGGCCCCTTCTCCATCACCGGGCAGCCCAATGCCATGGGCGGGCGCGAGGTGGGCGGCCTGGCCAACCAACTGGCGGCCCACATGCGCTTCGAGCAGCCCGAGGCCATCGACCGCGTCCGCCGCTTCTGGCGGGCGCCCAACCTGGCGACCACGCCGGGGCTGAAGGCGGTGGAGATGTTCGACGCCGTGCTGGACGGCCGCATCAAGGCCCTGTGGATCATCGCCACCAACCCCGCCGACAGCCTGCCCCGCGCAGCCCTTGTGCGCGAGGCGTTGCGCGCCTGCCCCTTCGTTGTCGTGTCCGACTGCTGGCCCAACGACACCACGGCCCTGGCCGACGTTGTGCTGCCGGCGGCGGGTTGGGGGAGCGGGACGGTACCGTCACCAACTCCGAACGGGTCATCAGCCGCCAGCGCCCCTTCCGCCCCGCCCCGGGCGAGGCGCGGGCCGACTGGCGGGTGCTGGCGGCCGTGGGCCAGCGCATGGGCTGGAAGGACGCCTTTTCCTGGACCAGTTCGGCGGCGGTGTTCCGGGAGCATGCCGCCCTGTCCGGCTTTGAGAATGCCGGCAGCCGGCCCTTCGACATCAGCGGCCTGGCCATGCTGACCGATGGGCAGTACGACGCCCTGGCGCCGGTGCGCTGGCCCGTGCGCTGGGCCGGGGATGAGGGCGGGCGGCTGTTCGGCCAGGGCGGCTTCGCCACGCCCAGCGGCCGGGGCCGCCTGGTGCCCACGCCCTGGCGCCCGCCCGCCGGCCGCACCGACGACGCATACCCCCTGGTGCTGAACACCGGCCGCATCCGCGACCAATGGCACACCATGACCCGCACCGGCCGCGTGCCCCGCCTGCTGGCCCACACGGGTGAGCCGCGCGCCGCCCTGTCCCCCAGCGACGCCGCGCGCCTGGGCGTCACCGACGGCGACCTGGTGCGCATCGAAAGCGTCCACGCCGGCACGGTGGTGCGCGCCACCGTAGATGCTGGCCAGCGGGTGGGGGAGCTGTTCCTGCCCATGCACTGGACGGATGAGTTCTGCTCCGCCGGGCCCGCCGGCCGCCTGGTCAACGCGGCGCTGGACCCCATCTCCGGCCAGCCGGAGCTGAAGCTGACGCCGGTGCGGGCGGAGGCGGTGCCGGTGGCCTGGCGCGGCCTGCTGCTGCACCGCGCCGCCGTGCGACCCCAGGGTGTGGCCTATTGGTCGCGCGTGCCGCTCAGCAACGGCCACGCCTTCGAGCTGATGGGGTCGGACCCCCTGCCGGACGGGATGGCCCTGACCCGCTTCGTCGAGGGCCTGCTGCATCCGCCAGCGGGTGCGGAGTGGCTGCAGCTGACCGATGCCGGGCGCGGCCTGCTGCGCGTCGCCATCCTGGTGGACGGCCGGCTGGAGGCCTGCCTGTTCCTGGCCGCCGGCGACGGTACCCAACTGCCGCCCCGCGACGTGCTGGCGGCCCTGCTGGGTGACAAGGTGACAGACGCGGCGCGGCCCATCCTGCTGTCCGGCCGCGCCCCCGGCGGTTCAGGGGCCGCGGGCGTGAAGCCCGCCGGCCGCACCGTCTGCGCCTGCTTCTCCGTCGGCCTGGTCACCATCCGGGACGCCATCGTCGCCAACCGCCTGACCTCGGCGGAGGAGATCGGTGCCTGCCTGAAGGCGGGCACCAATTGCGGGTCCTGTATTCCCGAACTTAAGGAGATCCTGCGCGATGTCCATGCCTCAGCCTAACGTCACCGGCCGCGCCAGCCTGGTGGGCGCCGGCCCCGGCGATCCTGAGCTGCTGACGGTGAAGGCCCTGCGCCGCATCGAAAGCGCCGACGTGCTGCTGTACGACAAGCTGGTCGACCCGCGCATCCTGGACCTGGCCCCCGCCCATGCCCGGCGCATCGACGTGGGCAAACGCTGCGGCCAGCATGAAATGAGCCAGGCGGCCATCAACCGCCTGATCGTCGCCCATGCCCAGGCGGGCGCGCATGTCGTGCGCCTGAAGGGCGGCGACCCCATGGTCTTCGGCCGCGCGGGCGAGGAGCTGGAGGCCCTGGCCGCCGCCGGCGTGGTGGCGGAGGTGGTGCCCGGCATCACCGTGGCCTGCGCCGCCGCCGCCGGCATGGGCATGCCCCTGACCCAGCGCGGCTATAGCCGCAGCCTGCACGTGATCACCGGCCATGCTTGTCAGGAAGGGGACGCTGATGACGTCCTGCCCGCCCACGACTGGAACGCCCTGGCCGCCTGCGACGGCACCATCGCCATCTATATGGGCAGTCGCACGCTGGGCCAAGTCACTCAGCGCCTGCTGGCCGCCGGCCTGGACCCCGGCACCCCGGCCATCGCCATCGAGAACGCGACCCTGGCCAGTGAACGCCGCCTGCCCGGCACGGTGGCCGACATCGCCGCCTTGGTGGCGGCAGCGGCGGTGAGCGGCCCCACCCTGGTGCTGGTGGGACGGGTGGTGGCATTGCGGCGGCAGGACGCGGTAGAGTCCGCAATGACCGAGGTGCGCTCCCACGCCGCCTGATCCTGCCAGAGCCTGCCCGCCCCATGACCGATGAACATGTCTTCGCTCAGTACGTCCGCACCCTGGGGCGCGGCCCCGGCCGCTCCCGCTCCCTGACGCGGGAAGAGGCGCGTACGGCCCTGGGCATGGTGTTGAGGGGTGAGGCCGATCCCCACCAGGTGGGCGCCTTCCTCATGCTGCTGCGCTATCGCGGGGAGGACCCGGATGAGGTGGCGGGCCTGGTGGAGGCCGCGCGCGACGCCGCCGGCATCAGCGACGGCGCCTGCACCGGCGCCGCCGACCTGGACTGGCCATCCTACGGCGCCGGCCGCACCCGCGATGAGCCCTGGTTCCTGCTGTCCGCCCTGGCGCTGGCCCAGGCCGGGCACCGCGTCATCATGCACGGGTCCAACGCCTTCACCCAGGGCCGCGACGTGCCCGACGCCCTGGGGGAGCTGGGCCTGCGCCCGGCCACCAGCCGCGCGGACGCCAAGGCCCTGGTGGCCGAAACCGGCTTCGCCTACCTGCCCCTGTCGGTGCTCAGTCCAACGCTGGACCATCTCCTGAACCTGCGCCACCTGCTGGGCCTGCGCAGCCCCATCAACACCGTCTGCCGCCTGCTGGACCCGTTCGACACCCGCGCCGCCGTCGACGGCGTCTTCCACCCGCCCTACATCGACCTGCACTTAGACGTCGCCCAGCGCCTGAACCGCCCCCGCCTGGTGGTGGTCAAGGGCGGCGGCGGCGAGGTGGAACGCAATCCCGCCAAGCCCACCACCGCCTATCTGCAAGTCGGCGCGGAGCGCCGGGAACTCCCCCTCCCCGCGCTGAGCGCCAGCAAGGCGGAGGTGCCGGGCCTGCTGCCCGTGTGGCGCGGCGAACCGGGGCGGGAGGCCGAAACCGCCACCGTCATCGCCACCATTGCCCTGGGGGTGCTGGCCCTGGGGTTGGCGGATGAGCCGGCCGAGGCCGACAGGGTGGCGACGGAGATTTGGAGAACACGTCAGAAATGACGTAGGGCAGCTCAAAGAGTTTAGGTAATGCAACGATGTCAGCTTGCGCAACGCCCCATCTAAGCTCAGAATAACAACCTTTGCGCGTTTACCGCTAAGGACGGAGCCAGAGATTAAGCGCAATGCCTGCTGAAGCGGAAATTTGGAAGCCGGGAAGCTTCACTAAGAACTTTTCGTGGGGCCACGAAACGGGGCTGCGCCGCCTCCATGAGAGCATCAAGTTAGGCTTCGATAATAAACTCGAAAATGTTCCTCGGGAAATTTTCCGTCAACGAGCAAGCATCCTTCCAGGTTCCCCTCTCATCCCTATGAATTTTTTTCTTTTTAACAAGAAAATAGATGGGGAAGATCATATATTAGTCGACGAGCTTGTTTTCCAAGGAATTACTAGCGAACATTCCGATCGCTTCGATAAACTAGCCATATTCGCATTTAATTTCAGCTATGCCGGAAAGTTTAGCAGAGCCTCTAGGGAACAACGTCGCCCCGCCCTTTGGGCCCTTCATTATATAAAAGAACGCGTTTCGCAAGATTATGGGTGGGATACTGCACGCATTAACGCGGACGACATTCAAAATTTTATCGAAAACGACAATCGCTATAAAGCTCAAACCGCCCGAAAGCTGTCCACTAATCTTGCTCATCTCTACAAAATCGGAAAAATTAAGAACATCTCTTCCGACAAAATCGAGAGATGGTGGGTAGATGCATTGTTCCTAGCGCTCGATCGATTAATAAATAATCGCCTGATAGATGGACACCAAACATCAGGGGCTGAATATCTCGATCTAATCAGGCAATCTGATTTCTTTGCCATGACAGGGAAGAAAAGCCTTGAGAAAGATCTAGCCGCAAAACATCTTGTCAGACTTTATTCTGCATGTGGATCTGTCGAGCGCTTTTCCGAAGAGGCTGTCAAAGCTCGAACACAAATCGTCATTAAGGATTTCGACCAATGGATCAGCCCAAATAATGATGAACCTTGGTCCGCCTTTCATCCGAGCAACCCCCGAATTCTAAAAACTATACCAAACATTTGCGCAATGTTGGCTGTTTATGCGGGCTTTGAAGTCCTTAACCCCTTGCAAACTGTTGATTTTGATCCAGACGAATTTATCCGGACACGAACACGAGAGACTCTCAGAAATTTACGCAGCAAAGGCATAAGCCCCACCATGACCGCTGAAGAGGTCCTCAGGTTGACGAGGGAAAAATGACAACCTTTTTCGATACCAGCGTCCTCTTCTCGGCACTCAATGAGAACGAAGCTGACCATGAGTGGTCAAAAGAGCAACTTGAGTCAGCAGAGCGGCCAATAGTTATTGTTGACATTGTATATGCGGAATTTTCGGTTGGCATGCCATCTATCTCTGATGTCAATGATGCCCTAACAGGGCTATTTATCGAAAGGTACCAAGGAGATGATCGCATTCTTTTCCTTGCTGCAAAAACATTTCTTAAATATAAGAGAGATAACACTGGACCAAAATTGGGATTGCTCCCTGATTTCCTAATTGGTGCGGCCGCCGCTATTACCAACTCCCCTCTTGTCACCATCAATTCTCGAGATTTTGTGAAATATTTCCCAACGGTGCGCTTAATTGCCCCCCCGAGAATGATTAACCCACCTCAAACGGGCAATATCACATCAGCCGCAAGGCCAAGATAGTTATGCATGCGGACTATCCGATGGCCATTAAACTTCCATCGAAAAACTAAAATTGTTCTTGCTCCAAAAAAACCCAATCGCCCCTGTATCCTTCAGCCCTTGTCGTTCGTCTTCCAGGCTCAACGCTCATAGGAGAAGCGATATGGAAGAAGAGGTGAAGTCGGTTCTGGAGACCTACCGCCAGGCGGTGTGGAACCGGGACGCGGCGGCGCTGCTGGCGCTTTATGCCGAGGATGTGGTGGTGTTCGACACCTGGGATACCTGGTCCTATCCCGACCGGGCGGCTTGGCGCCAGTCGGTGGAGGCCTGGCTGGGCGGGCTGAACGACGAGCGGGTGCGGGTCACGGCGGAGGCGGTGCGGGTGGTGGGCGGTGGTGAGGCCGCGGGTCTCAGCGCCTTCCTGACCTACACCGCCCTGACGCCGGAGGGGGCCAAGCTGCGGTCCATGCAGAACCGCTTAAGCTGGCAGTTGGTGAAGCGCGAAGGCCCCCAGGGAAAGATGGCGTGGCTCATCGCGCAGGAGCACACCTCCGTCCCCATCGCGCCCGAAAGCCTGACGGGGCACCTCAGCCGGGAGTCAGATCTGGATGGCCCCACCCTCCGGGAATGAAGCCATCTCCAGGGGACGGGCGTCGGCTATGCCGCGCGCCACCGGGCAGTGGAAGAAATCCCGGATGCGGGTGATGCGCCCGTCCCGCCAGCTGATGAAGATGAAATTGGCGATGGCACCGTCGCGGTAGGACAGCAGGCCGGGCTGGCCGTCGATGGTGCCCGGCACCAGGTGCCAACCCAGCAGGCGGCTGTAGTTGCCGAAGTAGGGCTCGACGCCCGCGCGGCCGTGGCGGGTGAATTCGCCCATCAGATCCAGGCGCACGTCATCGGCCAGCAGGGCGCGCACGGCGTCGAAGTCGCGGGCGTTGAACAGGGCGACATAGCGGGCGAGGTGCGCCCGCTCCTCCGCCGACAGCGTCAGGAGCACCGGCTCCTCCAGCGTGGCGGCCAGGGCGCGCAGCTTGGCCCGGCCCCGGTGCAGGGCGGCCTTCACCGCCGGCACGCTCATGTCCAGCATGGCCGCGATCTCCGCCAGGGTGTAGCCCAGCACGTCCATGAGGATGAGGCAGGCGCGCTGGGCGGCCGACAGCTTCATGAAGGGGCGCAGGCCGAATTCGGCCAGCTCACGCTGGCTGAGCGCGTCCGTCGTCTCCACCGCCAGATGCTCATGGTCGTCCAGCGGCTCCGTCCGGCCGCCGCGCTTCAGCGCATCAAGCGCGGCGTTGCGGGCGATGCGGAACATCCAGGCCTCAGGGCTTTCCAGCCGCTCGATCCCCGGCCAGGCCTGCAGCGCCTTCAACAGCGTTTCCTGCACCACGTCCTCCCCCTCCACCACCGAGCCCACCATGCGGGCGCAGAAGGTGTAGAGCCGGGGGCGCAGGTCGCGCACCAGGCGGTCGAAATCCGTCTGGGGCCGGGGATGGATCTGAAGCATGGGAAAGACGCCTTCCGCGGGGGTGCATCCCCCAAGGACGATCCAGGTCGGCGAAAGGCTACAGGGGGTGCGAAAAATATTTGCCGGTCCGGGTCCGTATCTTTTGCAGCGCCGCCGGCGTCTTAGCGGTGTTCCCCAAACCCAAGGAGCATACGCATCATGGAACTCTACACCCTTCCCGGCTCCCCCAGCGTCCGCAAGGTCCTGGCCGTCGTCCACCACCTGGGCCTGACGGTCGAGGTCCGCACCCTGGACTTCACGAAGCAGGAGACGCGGCAGCCCGGCTTCCTGGCCCTCAACCCGAACGGCATGGTGCCGGTGCTGGTGGACGGCGGCCTGACGCTGTGGGAGAGCTGCGCCATCAACCAGTACCTGGTGGCCAAGGCCGGCGGCTCATCCCTGTTTCCGGACGATCCCGCCGTGCGCGCCGACATCACCCGCTGGCAGTTCTGGGAGCAGGCGCATTTCAACAAGGCCTGGGGCACCCTGATCTTCGAAAGCATCATCAAGCCCCGCAACGGCCTGGGCGAGCCGGCGGCCGAGGTCATGGCGTTTTTCCAGCAGGATCTGGCCCGCTTCGCCCCCGTGCTGGAAAGCCACCTGGCCGGCCGCACCTACCTGGTGGGCAACGGCGTCACCCTGGCCGACTACGGCCTGGTCTGCCTGGAGGGCTATCGCAGCGTGACGCCCTTTGACTGGACGCCCTTCCCCAACATCAACCGCTATCTGGACCACATGCGGGAACAGCCCGCCTGGGTGAAGGCGGCACCGAAGGTGACGGCCGTGGCAGCGTGAGACGTCAAGCGCGGCGGGGTCACACCCGCCGCGTTCCGGTCAGCCCGCCAGTTCACGCTGAAGATCGTCCAGCGTGCCCTGGATGTGCCGGGCGGTCAGCGTCTCCACCACCGCGGCGTCGCCGGCCATCCAGGCATCGAACAGGGCGCGGTGCTCATCCCGCGCCCTGTCGTCACGACCCTGGGGTTCCAGGTGCGCCCGGACGTAGCGTTCCGACAGGATGTGCAGGCGTTCCATCAACTGGCTGGTGATGCCGCCCGCCGGGCGGATTAGCGCCATGTGGAAGGCGCGGTTGTGGGTGACGTGGCCGGTGCCGGCGGTCCCCTGCTCCCGCTCCAGCGCCAGCAGCTCGGCCCGGGCGTGCTCCCGGTCGGCCGGGGTGGCGCGCCGGGCGCCATCCGCCGTCGCCCCGGGTTCCAGCTTCAGGCGCAGGGCGAACACCTCCGTCGCCTCTTCCGCCGTCAGCGTGTTCACCACATAGCCCCGGTTGGGGAAGGAGGTGACCAGGCCATCCTGCTCCAGCCGGCCCAAGGCCTCGCGCAGGGGGATCTTGCTGATGCCCAGCTGGCTGGCGACCGCCGCCTGCTGCACGGCGGTGCCCGGCGCCATGGTGCCCAGCAGGATGTGCTCCCGCACGATTTCATAGGCCTGGTCGGGCAGGCTGCGAACGATGATGCTCATGCGGCGGATTCAGTCGGAAGGCGGGGATAGGGCGGAACGCCTATCCCCACCATAGCATTTCCCGGACAAAAATGCCCGAGGCGATGTTAACGCTACCACCTGCGGCGTTACGCGAACGTGCCACACAGGCCGAACGCATCGCGGCGGAAGACCATCCTGGTAAAGCGAGGGAAGGCCCAGTCGCCCATCAGGTCAGCGCCCCACGCCTGGCCGGTGAGAAGGACACCGGCCAGGACGCCAAGGACACGCTCAAGAACACGCCCAAGGGCACGGCTTGGTCATTTCAGTTCCAGAACGACCACCGACTTGGCCGGCAGGGTCAGGCTGACTGTCTCACCCGACACGGTGGCATCGCTGAAGGCCGTCGGCACGATGGCCTGGGGATGGTCGAAGCTGTTCAGGCTGTTCATGGCCGGGCCGGTCAGGATGCGGCCGGTGACCTTGCCCGCCTTCAACCCGGCCAAGGTCACCTGCACGGGGGCCGCCTTGTTGGGGTCGACGTTGGTCAGGGCCAGGCGGGTGACACTGTCCGTGCCCCGGCCGGCCGAGGCGCTGACGGCGGGGACGGTGCGGCCGCCCTGGCTGTAATCCGGCCCCGTCACCGCAACGGGCAGGCTGGTGGCGCCCTGGAAGCCCTTGTACATGTCGAAGACATGGTAGGTGGGCGTCAGCACCATGCGCGGCCCGTCGGTCAGGATCATGGCCTGCAGCACGTTGACCATCTGGGCGATGTTGGCCATGCGCACGCGGTCGGCATGGGCATGGAAGATGTTCAGGCTGATCGCCGCCACCACCGCGTCGCGCAGGGTGTTCTGCTGCTGCAGGAAGCCGGGGTTGCTGCCCGGCGTCGGGTCGTGCCAGGTGCCCCATTCGTCCACCACCAGGGCGACCCGCTTCTCCGGATCGTACTTGTCCATGATGGCGCTGTGGTGGCTGATATAGGTGCCGATCTGGTAGGCGCCGAAGATGCTGGCGAACCATTCGGTCTCATTGAAGTCGGTGGCGGAGCCCTTCACCTTCCAGGTGCCCTTCGGCACGCTGTTCAGCGAGGCCACGTCGTAATAGTGCATGGACAGCGCGTCGATTTCCTTGGCCGCCCGCGCCATGATGGTCTCGGTCCAGGCGGTGTCGTCATCGCTGGGACCCACGGCGATGAACTTCGTCGGCTGGCCGGCGCCCGGCTTCAGGAAGGTGCGGGTCTGGCGCAGCAGGTCGGCGTAGTAATCCGCCGTCATGTTGCCGCCGCAGCCCCAGACCTCGTTGCCCACGGCGAACCAGTTCAGCGTCCAGGCCTTGTCGCGGCCGTTGGCGCGCCGTTCCTGCACCAGGCTGCCGTGGTTGTCCGCCGTCATGTAGGCGACCCAGTCGGCCATCTCGCGCACGCTGCCGCTGCCCAGGTTGCCGTTGACGTAGGTGCCGGCGCCGATCAGCTCCGAGAAGTCCATGAATTCATGGGTGCCGAAGGCGTTGTTCTCTTCCACCCCGCCCCAGTTGGTGTTCACGATGACGGGGCGGCGCTCCTTGGGGCCGATGCCGTCGCGCCAATGGTATTCGTCGGCGAAGCAGCCGCCGGGCCAGCGCACCACCGGCACATGCAGGGCCTTCAGCGCCTCCACCACGTCCTTGCGGTAACCGTGGATGTTGGGGATGGGGCTGTCGGGCCCCACCCAGATGCCGCCGTAGATCTGCGTGCCCAGATGCTCCGCAAACTGGCCATAGATCTCCTTGGCGATGACCGGGCCGGGATGGTCGGCCTGAACGGTCACCGTGGCCGAGGGGGCGGCGGCGAAGGCCGTCGTACCGCCCAGAGCGGTGCCCGCCAGCAGGACGGCGGCGGCGAGGCGCCCGGCGGGGCGAAGAGCACGGATCATTCCTGGAGGCACTCCCTGTGGTATTTTTAAGTCGTATAATAGTACTATCCGGCGGCAGCGAGGTTGTAAACCATTCGCGGGCCGGCCACCGCCGGAAAAGAATAAGCAGGAACAGGAGACGTCATCCGTGCCCCATCCAGTGACCCGCCGCGCCTTCCTGGCCAGCGGCGCCGGCACCGCCGCGGCGCTGGCCGCCACCGCCCCGGCGGCAGCGGCGTCCGGCACGCCCAGCCCGGACTTGCAGCTGCTGACCTCGCGCAGCGGCGTCTACACCCCGGCCAGAGGCGAGGCGGTGCTGCAGTTCAGCTTCGATTTCCCCGAAGCGTCGGTGCAGGTGGGCCCTTTGCTGATGGGCTTCCGGGTACAGACGTATGAGAACGCCTACGCCATCGACCCCACGGTGACGCGCGTGGTGCGCGACGGTAACCGCACCATCCTGACCTGCGACGGCCTGCTGTGGGCCGGCGGGCAGGAGAAGGCGCCGGGCACGCTGGTGGCCGAATTCACGGTAGAGGCGGACGGCACGGTGCAATGGACGGCCAAGGCCGAGGCCCAACACCCGGTGAAGTCCATCACCACCGTGGTACGCGGCCTGCCGCGCGGTGAAATCTCCGTCTCCGGCCAGGATTTCACCGATTTGAAGGATGACGAGAAGGTCTTCGAATATCCCAACTTCTTCCATGGGGTGGCGACACCCCTGGCCGTGCTGAAGGCCGCCGATGGCCGTCACTTCGCCCTGTCGGCGCGGCAGACGGCAGTGCGCACCTGCCGCTTCTTCTTCCAGCCGGGGCCGGATGGCTATCGCATCGAGCTGATCCATGAGGGCGAGGGTTGGGCCAAAGCCACCAGCCTGGCGACCCCGCCGTGGCGGGTGGGCCCTGCGGCGGATTACGCGGCCGCCGTCGCCCCCCACTTCGCCCATGTGGAAAAGACCTACGGCATCCCGCCGCTGGCCACCCGGCCGGACATGCCCGCCTGGATGCGGGAGGTCGACCTGGTACTGAGCATCCACGGCGCGCATTGGACCGGCTACATCTTCAACGACTATGCCCGCATCCTGGAGATCCTGCGCTGGGCCGCCACGCAGATCGACCCGAAGCGCGTCATGGTGTTCCTGCCGGCCTGGGACGGCCGCTATTACTGGAATTACCCCCTGTACCAGCCCGACCCGCGCATGGGCGGGGCGGAGGGCTTCAAGCGCCTGGTCACCCAGGCGCAGAAGCTGGGCTTCCGTATCGTTCCCATGTTCGGCACCAACAGCGCCAACAAGGTGTGGGAGGAGTTCAAGCTGTTCGCCGACGCCACGACGGAGCGGGTGGACGGCGATTCCTTCGACCTGAACTGGGTGGACTGGGACAACGACCGGTCCGGCGAGGGCTGGATGCCCTTCATGAACCTGGGCGTGGACTCCTGGCGCCGCTGGTTGGGGGAGCGCATCTCCGCCACCATCCGGCAGTTCGGCGTGGACGGCTATTTCCTGGACATCGCCGGTGCGGCCATCAACAACACCAAGGCCGACATGCATGAGGGCACGCGCCTGCTGGTGCAGGATCTGGCTCAGCGCCACCCCGGCATCCCGCCGGTGGGGGAGATGCTGTACGACGCGCAGATGGCCTTCATCCCCATGAGCCATGTGACGCGCTACGCCCTGGCCCCGGCCGCCTACGACGGTCACGTGCGCAGCTATCAGCATCTCAGCCGCCCGGCCCCCGGCCGGGGCAGCACCGGCGTGCACGAGGCGGGCTTCGGCACCTACAAGCCCGAGATCCCGCCCCACCAGCGCGCCATCCCCACCATCACCGTCGTCGACGACACCTTCACCAAGGAACGCGCCGCCATGGCGGACTACATCAAACAGGCCAAGGCCTGGGGCGAGGCGCGGCGGAAATAAGGGCGCCAGTCGACAAAGAAAAAGGCCGCCGCCCCGGGGGTTGACGGCCTTTTCGTTTACGGGGCAGCGCCTTACACAGTCTTGTTCAGCAGGCTGGCCCGGCGGCTGTAGCCCAGGTAGATCACCAGGCCGATCACGTGCCAGATGGCGAAGTTGCGCAGCGTGGTGCCGGGCAGGGAGTACAGGAAGTAGAGGCAGCCGATGACCGCCAGCGGGGCCACCACCCAGACGGCGGGGCAGCGGAACAGGCGCGGCATGTCCGGCTTCGTCACGCGCAGGACCATGACGCAGACCGAGACGGAGATGAAGGCCGCCAGCGTGCCGGCGTTGGATAGCTCCGCGATGGTGGCCAGCGGCAGGAAGCCGCCGAACAGGGCCACGAACAGACCGACCAGCAGGGTCACCTTCACCGGCGAGCGGCGGTCGGGGCCCAGATCGCTGAGGCCGCGGGGCAGCAGGCCGTCACGCGACATGACGAAGAACACGCGGGTTTGGCCGAACATCATCACCAGGATGACGCTGGGCAGGGCCACGATGGCGGCAGCCCCGATGGCCCAGGCAGCGCCAGGATGATTCAGGCTGCGCAGGATGAAGGCCAGCGGCTCGCCACTGGCGGCGAACTCGGCGAAGGGCCAGGCGCCCACGGCGCAGGCGGCCACGATCATATAGATGATGGTGGAGATGACCATGGAGCCCAGGATGCCGATGGTCAGGTCGCGGCCGGGATTCTTCACCTCTTCCGCCGAGGTAGACACGGCGTCGAAGCCAAAGAAGGCGAAGAAGACGATGGCCGCCGCCGCCATCACGCCGCGCACATGGCCGGCGTCGTCCATGTGGGAGACGAAGCCATAGGGCATGAACGGGGTGAAGTTTTCCGGCACCAGGCTGAACACCGTCAGGCCCACGAACACCGCCAGGGCGATGATCTTGATGGCGACCAGGGCGATGTTGACCGTGGCGCTTTCCTTGGCGCCCTTGGCCAGCAGGGCCGTGACCAGCGCGGTGATGACGATGGCCGGCAGGTTGACGATGCCGCCGGCATAGGGTCCCGCGATGAGGTCCTTGGGCAGATGGATGCCCATGCTTTCCAGCAGACCGACCATATAGCCCGACCAGCCCACCGCCACGGCACTGCAGGTGACGGCATACTCCAGCACCAGGGACCAGCCGATGATCCAGGCCAACCCTTCGCCCAGTACCGAGTAGGTGTAGGTGTAGGCGCTGCCGGCCGCCGGCATCATGGTGGCCATTTCGGCGTAGGTCAGGGCCGCGAAGGCGCAGAGGATGCCGCAGGCGGCGAAGGCCAGGATGACGGCGGGGCCAGCGCGCTCGGCACCGATGCCGGTCAGGGTGTAGATGCCCGTGCCGATGATGCCGCCGATGCCCAGGGCCACCAGGTGCGGCCAGCTCAAGGTCTTGCGCAACTGCCGGCTTTGGTCCACGTGCGCCAAAGCGTCCAACGCCTTACGGCGCGTCCAGAACGTCATAAAGCAGTCCCCATCTAGAACGTGTTTTAGCCCCCGCCGCCGACCTTTTCCCCTGAGGGGCACCGCCCCCTTGCCCTGGGGCGACGCCTGTCGGCTGGAAGCTGTTTGGACACCGATCAGCGCGGGCGTCAACACCTTAACTGCCCTAGCCGTTTCAAACGACATTTTGTGGCGCGGAAGGCCCGCTTTCCAACAAAAAACCCCGCCCGGGACCACCCGGGCGGGGATATCTCCGTTCCAGGCCCAGGCCTTAGAACTCCACCGTCGCACCGACGAAAATGGTGCGGCCCAGCGGGTCGTAGACACCCGGGTAGGTGTTGCCGTTGCCGAAGCTGCTGAGCAGGCTGGAGGCGATGGCCGGCGGGTCGCGGTCGAGGATGTTGTTCACACCCGCGCGCAGCGACAGGTAGTCGGTCATCTTGTAGGTCATCGCCAGGTCGAAGTAGCTGTACGACGGCAGCTTGGCGTTGATGCCGACAAAGTCGGAGGCCAGGAAGTCGTTGGCCGTGTTGCTGGACAGCGACGTCGGGCCGATGAAGCGCCAGTTCAGGGACACCGTGGCCGGGACCCAGGGGCTGGACCAGGTGGTGCGCAACTGGTGGCGCCACCGCGGGTTGGGCTGGCCGCAGGTCGGCCCGAACAGACCGGTGCAGTCATAGGTGCCCAGGCTGGGCAGCGGCTGGGTTTCACGGGTCAGCAGCACGCTGCCCGTCAGGTTGAAGTCCAGGTCGCCCCAGTTGCGGTTGACGACGTCTTCCAAGGCCAGCTTGTAGGACACGTCGATGTCCACGCCCGAGGTCTGCAGGTGACCGGTGTTCTGGTTGCCGGCGATGATGTAGCCGTCGGTGCCGAACAGCACGCCCGAACCCTTGGCGCGGTGGAACAGGCCGCAGAAGTACGGATTGGCGGTCTGGACGCACTGGTTGATGACCGTCTGGGCGTCCAGCGCCGAGATGTAGCCGTCAACCTTGATGTTGTAGTAGTCCAGCGTGGCGGAGAAGTTGGGAATGAAGGTCGGGGTCAGCACCACGCCGGCGGTGAAGGTGTCCGCCGTTTCCGGCTTCAGCGCGCTGTTGCCGCCACCCTGGGTGACGCAGACGGCCGAGGGACAGTCGGCGATGTGGCCGTACTGGGCCGAGGTGACGCCGGTCAGGGCGCACTGGGCCGCCGAAGCCGTCGGGCTGGAGCCGGAGCAGGGATCCACCGCCGCGACGTTGCCCAGCGTGGTCGGCGCGAACAGTTCGGAGATGCTGGCGGCGCGGACGGCGCGGTTGTAGCTGCCGCGGAAGCGGACATCGCTGACCGGGGCGTACTGCAACTCGAACTTGTAGGTGCTGACACCGCCGTCCAGGTAGTCGTACTTGGAGTAGCGGTAGCCGGTGTTGAACAGCAGTTCCTCGACCAGGGGCTTGTCCTGGATGATCGGGAACTGCAGTTCGCCGTAGCCTTCGTCCACGCTCAGGCTGCCATGCGACGGCAGGGTGCCGTTGGCCTGGGCCACCTGGTCCGCCTCGAACAGCAGTGTTTCCTCGCGGTGTTCATAGCCCAGCGCGATGGCCGCACCCTTCTTGGCCCACGGGCTCTTGATCCCGTACTGCTCCAGATCGCCGTTGATGGACAGGCTGCCCACCTTTTCCGTCTGGGCGCCATGGGTGTGGCTGGGCGAGTAAAGGTAGGTATACCCGGCCTGGCTGATGCCGTTGTACTGGAAGACATTGATGGGCACGCAGGTCGGATCGGTGCCGTCGATCACCGACTTGCAGGTGGGCACGCCGTTCACGTTGACGACCTCCAGGGCGCGCTGCGCCTTGGTGTTGTCGACGTTGTTCATGTAGGTCTCGTTCAGGATGGCCTTGGACCACAGGAAGTTGGCGTCGTAGCTCCAGCCGTCCCACACCTCGCCGCGGAAGCCGCCGGTGAAGCGGTAGTCGATGTGGCGCAGGTCGTCGCGGCGCGGCTGGCTGCCGGGGCCGGTCAGGCGGTAACCGATGAAGGTCTGCGCGTCGGTGTTGGTGCCGGCGTCGGCGCCGCACAGCGTGGACGCCTGGGCCGACGACATCAGCGGGTTGTTGCAGTTGATGTTGAACGTCGTGCCCTGGAACAGGGCGGACGGTGCCGCCTGCGAGAAGCTGTGGTCGTTCATGTACATGAAGTTGCCGTAGGCTTCGATTTCCTTGGCAAATTCATAGTGGGCGGCCAGGCCGCCGGTCTCGCGCTTGTCGGTGCGCTGGATGTAGTTGGTGGGCGTGTAGTTGTAGGCGAAGCTGCTGTTGTACGGCACCCAGGTCTTGCTGCCGTCCTTGGCGTTCACCAGGGTGGTGTTCGCGTTGGGGCCGCTCAGCGGATAGAACAGGCCATAGGCGTTGTTGCTGGAGCCGCCGCAGATGAAGGTGTTGGCGTCCTTCAGGTTCAGGTCGCAGTTGGAATAGTCGCGCTTATTCTGCGTCACCGGCATGGAATAGTGATAGCCGGCGAACAGCGTGACGTTGCCCTTCTTGCCGTCGAAGTTGGTGCCGGCGGCGACGCTGACGTCCTTCTTGATGCCATCCCACACCTCGCTGGGGGCGGTGGTGAAGTTCTTGGCCTGGCTGAGGGACCGCAGGGCGGTGTTGCCGTTGTCGTGTTGCGCGATGGTGTACTGCACGTCGGCGCGCACGCCGTCCAGATTCTTGCGCAGGATGAAGTTCACGACACCTGACACGGCATCGGAACCGTAGACCGCCGAGGCGCCGCCCGAGACCACGTCCACCCGGTCCACCATCGCGGTGGGGATGAAGTTGATGTCGGAGGTTTCCGGCGGCAGCATGCGCTGGCCGTCGATCAGCACCAGATTACGGTTGGAACCCAGGTTGCGCAGGTTGACGCGCGAGGTGCCGTCGGCACCGTTGGACACATTGTCATTGGCGTCGGCCGTCACCTGCGGCAGACGGTTCAGGGCATCCACCATATTGGTCGTGCCCTGATACTGCAGGTCCTGCGACCCCACCGTGGTCAGGGGGCTGGCCGTCGTCAGGTTCGCCTGCTTGATGCGCGAACCGGTGATGACGATTTCCTGCAAATCGTCGACGGACTGCGCCAGCGCCTGGCCACCCACCATCAATGCCACCATGGCGGCCCCCGCCGCCAGGACCGACGCGCGGCCCGAGCGGAGCACCGACCCGGGGGCGGACTTCGCATGAATCTCTTGCATTTTTATCTCCCAGACCGCGCACCCCCGTTAGTGCGCGCTGCACAACCGTCCCGCAAATGCCACGGACCTGTCAAATATCTTATATCGTATATCGTATGATTTATTCGAAAGTGTGTCGCCGACGCATCAGCGGCGACCAAACTTTGCGCTACTTCAAATAGTTAAGTCGTTTTACGACGGACAAACGCCAAAAGCCGCCCTCCCCAGGTGGGAAGGGCGGTTGCAAAGGTGTCGCCGTAAAAATCACCCATCCGGCTTAGGATGGGCGCCGGTGCGCGGGCGTGGCGCTTATACGTGCGGCATTTGATCGTGACCGCTCAAATGCCCCCTCAGGCGCCGGGCGGCCACATCCGTGGCCTTGGCTTGTCCTCGATTTCCAGTCCGCCTTCGGCTCCCCAGAAATCTCCGGCACCCGCAGTCGCGGGCTACAGCGCCGTCACGGTCACCGCTTCCGCTTCCTTCACCGTCAGCGGGTTGCGCAGGGGCAGGCCGAAGGGTGCGGCCTCCACCTCGAACTGGTCGCCCGGCCGGGTGGTGAAGCCATCGCTGAACGACAGCGTGGCAGTGCCGAAATAGTGGGCGTGGGCATCACCAGCACGGCGGAAGCCGGCGTACTTGAAGTGATGGTGTTCCAGGTTGGCCAGGCTGTGGCACATGTTGGCCTCACCCGACAGGAAGGGCTTCTCCCACGCCACCTGGCCATCGCGGACGATGCGCGTCGTCCCCCGGATGTCGGCCGGCAGCGGCCCCACCAGTAGTTCCGGCCCGAAGGAGCAGGGGCGCAGCTTGGAATGCGCCAGGTAGAGATAGTTCTGCCGCTCCGTCACATGGTCGGAGAATTCGTTGCCCAGGGCGTAGCCCAGGCGGAAGGGCGTGCCGTCGGGCCCGATGACGTAGAGGCCCACGATCTCCGGCTCCTCCCCGCCATCCAGCGCGAAGGCCGGGGAGGCCAGCGGCGCCTCGGGCGCCGTGACGATGCTGCCGTCCCCCTTGAAGAACCATTCCGGCTGCGCCCCCACCTGCCCGGCGGCCGGCTTGCCGCCCTCCAGCCCCAGGCGGAACATGCGCATCGAATTGGTCTGCTTGGCGGGATCGGCCAGATCCTTGTGCATCTTGTCCCGGCCTTCCGCCGACCCAAGGTGGGTCAGGCCCGTGCCGGTGACCAGCAGGTGCGCGGTGTCGGGATGGTCCAGCGGCGCCAGCAGGCGGCCCTCGGCCACCAAGGCGGCCAAGTCCACGGTACCGCCCACGCCCGCCGCCTCGACCACCGCCGCCAAGCCCGTGCCCGCAGCGATGGCCCGCTGCGCCAGCTCATAGACGCTGGCGACACCCGGCACCGTGTGCGCCGGGCCATCATCGTGGCGGGCGGCGACGGCACGAGCGCCCGTGGCGTCGACATATTGGAGGAGACGCAGGACCATGGGTGTTTCCCTGACGATTGTTTTGCGTGACTGTGGTCCGCCCGGCCGGGATGACGGCACCAGGGGGCTGGACGTGCTCATTTAATAATACTATTTCTGTCTAGTCCAAGCCCTTTTCGGGGGCAAGCGACTTCGTCACACGGGGACGACGTTCGGGGATGCAAAGGGGCTTGAGTAGCCCCCATAAATAATATCATATGACCCATAACAAACGGCCGCCATCTCCTGGATAAGGATAGTCGGCGGACGGCCCCGACAGGGTCAACATGAGACAGGGATGGATATGAAAACGCTGCTGGGAAGCCGGAAAATCTCTCGCCAGGGTCTGGCGCGTCGGATGCTGGGTATCGGAACGGCGGTGCTGCTGGGCAGCCTGGCGGCCGGATGCGACAGCGGCGACAAGAAGGGCCTGACGGTGGGCTTTTCCCAGATCGGGTCGGAATCCGGCTGGCGCGCCGCGGAGACCAAGCTGGCCCGCCAGGGGGCGGAGCAGCGGGGCATCACCCTGAAATTCTCCGACGCGCAGCAGCGCCAGGAAAACCAGATCAAGGCCGTGCGGTCCTTTATTGCGCAGGGCGTGGACGCCATCCTGCTGGCCCCCGTGGTTTCCAGCGGCTGGGACGAGGTCCTGGGCGAGGCCAAGGCCGCCAACATCCCCGTCATCCTGCTGGACCGGCAGATCGACACGCCCAACGTCGACCTCTACCTGACGGCCGTCACCTCCGACACCATCGAGGAGGGGCGTGTGGCCGGCCGCTGGCTGGCGGGCAAGGTGCAGGGCCGCGATTGCCGCATCGTGGAAATCCAGGGCACGGTGGGCGCCAGCCTGGTGGCCAACCGCAAGAAGGGTTTCGAGGAGGCCATCGCGACCGCCCCCAACCTGCACCTGGTGCGCACCCAGTCGGGCGAGTTCACCCGCGCCAAGGGCAAGGAGGTCATGGAGGGCTTCCTGAAGGCCGAGGCGCCAGGCAGCATCTGCGCCGTCTATTCCCACAACGACGACATGATGATCGGCGCCATCCAGGCCATCAAGGAAGCGGGCCTGAAGCCGGGCACCGACATCCTGACCGTGTCCATCGACGGCGTGCCCGACATCTTCAAGGCCATGGCCGATGGCGATGCCAACGCCACCGTGGAACTGGCCTCGGACATGGCGCCGCGCGCCTACGACATCCTGCTGGCGTACCGCAAGGACCACGCCCCGCCGCCCAAGTGGGTGCAGACGCCGTCCAAGCTGTATGAGCCCGACACCGCCGCCGCCGAATACGCCCGTCGCAAGGATCTGTACTGATGGCGGTCACCCCACCCCCGGTGGTGCTGGCGGCCCGGGGCCTGACCCGGCAATACCCCGGCGTGCGCGCCCTGGACGGCGTGGACCTGACCCTGCGCGCGGGGGAAATCCATGCCCTGCTGGGGGAGAACGGCGCCGGCAAGTCCACCCTGATCAACCTGCTGACGGGGGCCCAGCCGCGTGACGGCGGCACCATCACCGTGGACGGCGTGGCGATCGACCCGGACGGGCCCGGCGGTGCGGTGAAGGCCGGCATCGCCGCCGTCTATCAGGAGATCACGCTGCTGCCCAACCTGTCGGTGGCGCAGAACCTGTACCTGGGACGGGAGCCCACGCGCTGGGGCCTGGTGCACCGGTCGCGCATGAATCGGGAAGGCGGCGCCTTGCTGCGCCGCTTCGGCCTCACCATCGACGCCAGCCGGCCGCTGTCGGATTTCTCCACCGCCGTGCAACAGCTGATCGCCATCGCCCGCGCCGTCGACCTGTCGGCCAAGGTGCTGATCCTGGACGAGCCCACCGCCAGCCTGGACACGGCGGAGGTGCAGACCCTGTTCACCCTGCTGCGCGTCTTGCGCGACCAGGGCCTGGCCATCGTCTTCGTCACCCATTTCCTGGATCAGGTCTATGCCTTGACCGACCGCATCACCGTGCTGCGCAACGGCCGCTTGGTGGGGGAGCGGCGAGCGCCGACCTGCCCCGTCTGGACCTGGTGGCCATGATGCTGGGCAAGGCGCCCACGGCGGAAAGCCATCTGAGCCGCCGGCCCGCCACGGCGGCACCCAGCGGCGCCCCTCTGGTGCGGGCGGAGGGTCTGGGCCGCCGCCGGCTGGTGGGGGCGTTCGACGCCGAATTGCACGCCGGCGCCGTGCTGGGGGCTGCGGGCCTGCTGGGTTCCGGCCGCACCGAAACGGCCATGCTGCTGTTCGGCGTGGAAACGGCGGATCAGGGCCAGCTGGTGGTGGACGGCAAGCCCGTCACCCTGCGCAGCCCGCGCGACGCCATCCGCCTGGGCTTTGGCTTCTGTCCGGAGGACCGCAAGCTGGACGGTATCGTCGCCGGCCTCAGCATCCGCGAGAACATCGTGCTGGCCCTGCAGGCCAAGCGCGGCTGGTGGCGACGGCTGTCCACGGCGCAACAGCATGAGTTGGCCGACCGCTACATCAAGCTGCTGGATATCCGCACACCGGATGCGGAAAAGCCCATCCAGCTGCTGTCGGGCGGCAACCAGCAGAAGGCATTGCTGGCCCGCTGGCTGGCCACCGAACCCCGCCTGCTGATCCTGGATGAGCCCACGCGCGGCATCGACGTGGGCGCCCATGCCGAAATCGTGCGCCTGCTGGAGGACCTGCGGGACAGGGGCATGGCCCTCTACGTCATCTCGTCCGAGATCGAGGAAGTGGCGGCCTATTCCGACCGGGTGCTGGTCATGCGCGATCGCGCCCCCGCCGGCCTGCTGGAGGGGGACTCCATCACCCCCGCCGCCATCGTCAACGCCATCGCGGCGGACCATCACACCCAAGGTGCGGCATGAGCGCCTTTATTCTGATCCGCCTGAAAGCCGCGCGGCCACAGCTGGCGCTGCTGGTGCTGGCCCTGCTGGTCAATGTCTTCGTGGCACCGGGCTTCCTGGATCTGCGCCTGCAGGACGGGCGGCTGTTCGGCGGCCTGATCGACATCCTGAACCGGGGGGCGCCCGTCATGCTGCTGGCCGTGGGCATGGCCCCGGTCATCGCCACGCGCGGCATCGATCTGTCGGTGGGTGTCATCATTGCGATATCCGGCGCCGTCGCGGCGGCGGGCGTGAACGCCGGCCTGGCCTGGCCGCTGGCCATCCTGGCGGCGCTGGCCACCGGCCTGGTCTGCGGCCTGTGGAACGGGCTGCTGGTCGCGGTGTTCCGCCTGCAGCCCATCGTCGCCACGCTGATCCTGATGGTGGCCGGACGCGGCATCGCCCAGCTGATCACCGAGGGCCGCATCCTGACCTTCACCGAGCCGCACCTGATCGCCGTGGCCGGCGCGACGCTGGCGGCCCTGCCCCTGCCGGTGGTGGTGGCCCTGGCCGCCGCGGGCCTTACCGGCCTGCTGGTGCGGGCGACCGCGCTGGGGCTGTTCGTCGAGGCGGTGGGCACCAATCCGCGCTCAAGCCGCCTGGCCGGCGTCCATACCAGCCTCGTGCTGGGCGCCGTCTATGTCTGGTCCGGTCTGATGGCGGCGCTGGCCGGCCTGATCGCCACGGCCGACATCAAGGGGGCCGACGCCAACAACGCCGGCCTGTGGCTGGAGCTGGACGCCATCCTGGCTGTGGTCATCGGCGGCACCAGCCTGTATGGCGGGCGGTTCAGCATTGGCCGCTCCGTCCTGGGCGCCCTGGTCCTGCAGGCCATGCGCACCGCCATCCTGCGGGCGGGCCTGCCGCCGGAGCTGAACCTGGTGCTGATGGCGCTGGTGGTCGCCGCCGTGCTGACCCAGCAATCCCCCGCCTTCCGGCCGTTGGCCCAGTCCCTGGTGCGGCGCTTCAAGAATAAGGAGGCCCAGGCGTGATGGGCCGTTTCGTGAACACCCGCACCCTGCCGCTGCTGGCGACGGTGGTGGTCTTCGTCCTGATCTATGCCGTCTGCGCCGCGCAATATCCGGCCATGCTGGGCCTGCGCGTCATGGGCAACCTGCTGACCGACAACGCCTTCCTGGGCATCCTGGCGGTCGGCATGACCGTGGTGGTGGTGGCCGGCGGCATCGACCTGTCGGTGGGCGCCGTCATGGGCTTGACCACGGTGGCGCTGGCCCGCCTGATCGAGGGTGCCGGCCTGTCCCCGGCGCTGGCCTTCGCCCTGGTGCTGGCGCTGGGCGGCCTGTTCGGCGCCGGCGTGGGTGCCGCCATCCATTACCTGAAGGCGCCGGCCTTCATCGTCACCCTGACGGCCATGTTCCTGGCCCGGGGCGGCGCCCTGCTGATCAGCACCGATTCCATTCCCATCCACAACACCGCCTACGACACCCTGGCAGCGGCCGCCGTGGCCCTGCCCGGGGGCGGACGGCTGACGCTGGTGGCCGGCATCATGCTGCTGACCTTCCTGGCCGGGGGTATCCTGCTGCACGGCACGCGCTTTGGCGCCCGGGTGTTCGCCCTGGGCGGCAACGGCCATTTCGCCCAGTTGATGGGCATCAACACCGGGCGCACCACCATCCTGGCGCACGCCTTCTGCAGCCTGATGGCGGCGCTGGCCGGCATCGTCTTCTCCCTCTACACCCGGTCCGGCTATGCCCTGACGGGCACTGGGGTGGAGCTGGACGCCATCGCGGCGGTGGTCATCGGCGGCACGCTGCTGACCGGCGGCGTGGGCGGCGTGGCCGGCTCCTTCATCGGTGTGCTGATCCAGGGGCTGATCCTGACCTGGATCACCTTCGACGGCACGCTGTCCAGCTGGTGGACCAAAATCGCCATCGGCGCCCTGCTCTTCGTGTTCATCGCCGTGCAACGCTTGATTTTGGTGGCCTCCGCCCGGTATGGCCGGTCGGGGGCGGGTCCTGCGGCCCCCAACACGCCCAATCAGGCCGCCTCGACCCCGCCTTCCCGCTCCTCCTCCGGCGCCGCCGCGCCATCCGCCCCCTGACCCCCGCCCGCACGAGCCCGCGCCCATGACCCTCTCTACCTGGTCATCGCCTGAACGTCCCCTGTCGCACCACGAACAGATCGTGCGCACCCTGGGCATGGAGATCCTGAGCGGCGCCCTGCCCGTGGGCGTGAACCTGCCGCCGGAACCGGACCTGCTGGTCCGCTTCCAGATCTCCCGCACCGTGCTGCGGGAGGTGATGAAGACCCTGGCGGCCAAGGGCTTGGTCGTCTCCAAGACGCGGGTGGGCACCAAGGTGCAAGACCCGACGCATTGGAACTTCTTCGATGCCGACCTCTTGTCCTGGCGCGTGAGCTTGGGCCTGGACGACGCCATGCGCCGCCACCTTTATGAGATGCGCAGCGCGGTGGAGCCGCGCGCGGCCGCCCTGGCGGCCAAGCGCCGCACGCCCGAACAGCTGGCGGACATGCGCCGCGCCGTCGCCCGCATGGCAGAGCCGGGCCACAACCGCCGCAGCTTCGCGGAAGCGGATCTGGCCTTCCACGTGGCAGTCAGCGCCGCCTCCGGCAATCCCATGATGCGGTCGCTGGCGGCGGTGATCGAGGCGGCGCTGCTGGCCTCGTTCTCGCTCTCGTCCCCCGTGGATGAAAACGCCCTGCAGCAGGAGGTGGTCGACAGCCACGCCGCCATCGCCGACGCCATCGAGGCGGGCGACAGCGCGGCCGCCGCGCACGCCATGCTGGCCGTCATCGATTCCGGGTTCGGCCGGCTGGACCTGCCCGACCCCGACGCCGCCTGAAGTTACCCTCGCCTTCCCATTCAACGCCTTGACCGCATTCCTGAAGAAAGCTCTGCAATGACGTCGTCCGACCCTTCCAACGGCAAGCCCAAACTGCGGTCCCGCGCCTGGTTCGATAACCCCGACAACCCGGACATGACGGCGCTGTATCTGGAGCGCTACCTGAACTACGGCCTGACCCTGGATGAGCTGCAGTCGGGCATGCCCATCATTGGCATCGCCCAGACGGGGTCGGACCTCAGCCCCTGCAACCGTCACCACCTGGTGCTGGCCCAGCGCCTGCGCGAGGGCATCCGCCAGGCCGGTGGCATCGCCATCGAATTCCCCGTCCACCCCATCCAGGAAACCGGCAAGCGTCCCACGGCCGGCCTCGATCGCAACCTGGCCTATCTGGGCCTGGTGGAGCTGCTGCACGGCTACCCCCTGGACGGCGTCGTGCTGACCATCGGCTGCGACAAGACCACGCCCGCCTGCCTGATGGCCGCCGCCACGGTCAACATCCCGGCCATCGCTCTGTCCGTCGGCCCCATGCTGAACGGCTGGCACAATGGCGAGCGCACCGGTTCCGGCACCATCGTGTGGAAGGCTCGCCAGATGCTGGCGGCGGGCGAGATCGACCAGCGCAAGTTCATCGAGCTGGTGGCCAGCTCCGCCCCCTCGACCGGCTATTGCAACACCATGGGCACGGCCACGACCATGAACAGCCTGGCCGAAGTGCTGGGCATGCAGCTGCCGGGCTCCGCCGCCATACCCGCCCCCTACCGCGAGCGCCAGCAGATCGCCTATGAGACGGGCAAGCGCATCGTCGAAATGGTGAACGAGGACCTGAAGCCGTCGGATATCATGACGCGCGAGGCCTTCCTGAACGCCATCGTGGTGAACTCCGCCATCGGCGGTTCCACCAACGCCCCCATCCACCTGGCGGCCATCGCCCGGCACATCGGCGTGGATCTGGAGCTGCAGGATTGGCAGACCCATGGCCACAAGGTGCCGCTGCTGGTGAACCTGCAGCCGGCGGGCGAGTACCTGGGTGAGGATTATCACCACGCCGGTGGCGTACCGGCCGTGGTGGCGGAACTGATGAAGCAAAGCCTGATCCACGAAGGCGCGCTGACCGCCAATGGCAAGACCGTCGGCGATAATTGCCGCGATGCCGAGATCAAGCTGCCCGACGTCATCCGTCCCTTCGACCAGCCCTTGAAGAAGGATGCCGGCTTCCTGGTGCTGCGCGGCAATCTGTTCGACAACGCCATCATGAAGACCAGCGTGATCTCGGATGAGTTCCGCGACCGCTACCTGTCCAACCCCGACGACCCCGAAGCCTTCGAGGGCCGGGCCGTGGTGTTCGACGGGCCGGAGGATTACCACCACCGCATCGACGACCCGGCCCTGGGCATCGACGCCCACACCCTGCTGTTCATGCGCGGCGCCGGCCCGGTGGGTTATCCCGGCGCGGCCGAGGTGGTGAACATGCGGCCGCCCGCCTACCTGATCAAGCAGGGCATCACCGCCCTGCCCTGCATCGGCGACGGCCGGCAGTCCGGCACCTCCGGCTCCCCCTCCATCCTGAACGCCTCGCCGGAGGCGGCGGCCGGCGGCACCATCGCCCTGCTGCGGACGGGCGACCGGGTGCGCATCGACCTCAAGGCCGGCACCGCCAACATCCTGATCAGCGACGCTGAACTGGCGGCCCGCCGCCAGGCCCTGGAAGCCGCCGGCGGCTACCAGTACCCGGCCAGCCAGACGCCCTGGCAGGAGATTCAGCGCGGCATGGTCGGCCAGCTGGGCGACGGCGCCGTGCTGGAACCGGCGGTGAAGTACCAGCGCGTGGCCCAGACCAACGGCATCCCGCGCGACAACCACTGAGGCGTCGACAAGGAAAAGGCGGCGGCGCCCAGGGAAGCGTCGCCGCCTTTTCCTTTTTCCCATTGGGGATGGCCAAGTCCGCGGATGCGGTTGTATTCCGCCGCGAGCCACGGATTGAAGGACAGGTCCGGCGGCAGGCTGATGGCGACGCGATTGCGCCAGCTATCTTTGAACCTCCTGCGACGACAGCCGTGCGAGATGCTTGCGCAATGTTTCCGGATTGGCACTGCCGTTCTGTTCGGCAAGCGCAATCCCTTTATCAAAAGAGGCGATCACCTTTTTTATTAAAGCCAGGAGCCGTTCACGAAATTACAGCTTTTTCGGATCGTAGACCGTGAAAATTTGCTCTAGAATTTTCCACACAGATGCCTCGCGCCGAAAAATGAAAAGGTAATCACCACTGAAGTGCATCACAGACCCACCTTTTATTGGCAATAATACTTCCTCGTATTGCCCGCTATCGTAAGCGAGATCACCGGACGCTTCGCAGACAAGGCTCTTCAGATGAATGTCAGGTGCAAATTTTTCCTGCAGGGCCGCGAAGTTCTGACGAATTTCCGTAAGACCGGCCCAACGCTCATGCGAGCTAGGCAGAAATATCGCATCCGACGAATACAACGCCAACACATTTTCCAGATTTTTACCGCTCCAATCTGATGCCCAGTCAGCGCTCAATATATTAGCACCTGCACAGTTCTCTTCAGCCATTGCGGCGGAATTTAAAGTCAATAATCCGCATATTGCCACGATTCGTTTCGCGAACCCGCAAACGAGATTTGACAACTGTGCTGGCTGATTGCTCATGAGGTCCCGCTCTTCATGGCACCGCACTTGATCCTAGCGGCCAGCCGCTGGGAGGACGCCCTACCCGCCATGCATGAGGCTACGCCGTTGCTGCCGGCCTGTCACCAGTTCCGGGCAAAGTGTGGAACCCCCACGTCGACGGCGGGAGCTTATCGTCCGAAGTATGAGCGCTGGCGATCATTACGACCTTGAGCGAAGACGGCTGAAAAAGATCAGCATCATAGGTCGGAAAGACCGTGCCATAGCCGCCGACAGCACGACGGTTCTCGCATTCAACTGGATCGTAGATGTCACGGATAGTCCCGACACCTTCCAGAAGTCGTCGATGGCTCCAACGCTCTATCCAAGCGCTTTCACACCTGTGGAAAAGCCGGCGGGGGCGCCGCCGGCTTTCTCGGACCCTGGAACCGCAACGGCCGGCCTAGTCGTGGAACTCTTCCACCAGCACGCGATGACCGCAGAGGAAGGCGTCGGCCACATGGCTGAGCGGGGCCAGGTCCACATCCACCTGGCGGTCGCGCACCAGGCGACTGAACAGGGCGTAGAGGTTGGCATACTCCGCTTCCGGTTCTTCCAGATGGGCGACGCCGTCGATGCTCATGGCAGCACCACCACGGTTCAGCGCCAGAGTGCCGTCCGTGGTCTCCACCACGATGTCCCAGCTCTGCGGGCCGGTCTGGCGCCAGTCGAACTCCGCCCGCACCGGCACGCCGGACAGGTCCTGGAAGTCCAGCTGGGCCGCGATGGGGGCCTGGCGGTTGGCCGGAAATTCCAGCGTGGCGGACTTCAGCACCAGGGCGCGCGGCAGGATGTGGGTGATGATGGACAGGGCGTTGATGCCGGGATCAAACACGCCCAGGCCACCCGGCTGCCAGATCCATTCCTGGCCCGGGTGCCAATGGCGCACATCTTCCTTCCACGACACCGACACCGATTTCAGCGTGCGGCCCGCCAGCCAGGCGCGGGCGGGTTCCACCGCCGGAGCGTAACGGGAATGCCAAGTGGCCAGCAGGGCCAGACCCTTTTCCTTGGCCAGGCCAACCAGGTCGTGCACCTCGGCCAGGGTGGCCCCCGGCGGCTTTTCCAGCAGCACGTGGACGCCACGCTCCAGCGCGTGGCGGGCCAGGGCATGGCGGCCCTGTGGTGGAGTGCAGAGGGCGACGGCCTCGACCTCCGGCCGGGCGTCCAGCAGGGCGTCCAGGCTGCCGTAGCTGTCCACACCGTCCAGCGTGGCGTTGCGGCTGGCCACCGCCACCAGGTCATAATCCGGATTGGCGGCGATGACGGGCAGGTGTTGGTCGCGGGCGATCTTGCCCACGCCCACCAGGCCGATCTTGATCGGTGACATGCGCTCTTGAGCTCCCCTGATTTTTATAAAAAAGGGGCGGGCCGGGTTTCCGGCCCGCCCCCCGTGGCGACTTACTTGCCGGGCTGCACCACACCATCGACACGGCGGTTCAGACCCAGCGGATTGCCATGCTTCACCGCCGTCGGCAGCAGCGCGTCCGGCAGGTCCTGATAGCAGACCGGGCGCAGGAAGCGGTCGATGGCCAGCGTACCCACCGAGGTGGTGCGGGCGTCGGAGGTGGCCGGGTACGGGCCGCCATGCACCATGGAATGGCAGACCTCGACGCCCGTCGGCCAGGCGTTGGCCAGGATGCGGCCGACGCGGCGTTCCAGCGTGGGCAGCAAGGCGGCGGCGGCGTCATAGTCCCCCTCGTCCAGCTGCAGGGTGGCGGTCAGCTGACCCTCCAGGCCTTCCAGCACCGCCTTCACCGCGTCGATGTCCGGGCAGCGGACGATGACGGAGGAAGAGCCGAAGACCTCGTGCGCCAGGGCCGGGTCGGCCAGGAAGTCGGCCGCCGTCACGCTGAACAGCACGCCGGAGCAGGCGTTGCCCTCACCCTCGGCCGCCTGGGCCAGGATGGTGGTGCTGGGGCTGTCGGCCAGGGCCTTCACGCCCTGCTTGTAGGCCTTGGCGATGCCGGGGGTCAGCATGACCAGGGGCGTGGTCTTGGCCACGGCCTCGGTGGCGGCGGCGATGAAGCGCTCCAGGTCCGGGCTCTCGACGGCGATGATCAGGCCGGGGTTGGTGCAGAACTGGCCGGCCCCCATGGTCAGGGAACCGACGAAAGCCTGGCCCAGGGCCTCGGCGCGCGCCTTCAGGGCGGCGGGCATCAGCAGCACGGGGTTGATGCTGCTCATTTCCGCGTAGACGGGGATGGGTTCCGGACGGCTCTGCGCGATGCGCACCAGGGCCAGGCCGCCGGCGCGGGAGCCGGTGAAGCCCACGGCCTTGATGCGCGGGTCGGCGACCAGCGCGCCGCCCAGCTCATTCGTGGTGCCGCTCAGCAGGCTGAACACGCCCTCGGGCAGGCCCAGTTCCTTGACGGCGGCGGCGATGGCCTCACCCACCATCTCGCTGGCGCCGGGATGGGCGGGGTGGCCCTTCACCACAACCGGGCAGCCGGCGGCCAGCGCCGAGGCGGTGTCGCCCCCGGCGACGGAGAAGGCCAGGGGGAAGTTGCTGGCGCCAAACACGGCCACCGGGCCCACCGGGATGTGGCGCAGGCGCAGGTCGGCGCGGGGCAGCGGCTTGCGCTCCGGCATCGCCGGGTCGACGCGCACGCCCAGCCAGTCACCCTGGCGGACGACGCTGGCGAACAGGCGCAGCTGGCCCATGGTGCGGCCCCGCTCGCCTTCCAGGCGGGCGCGCGGCAGGCCGCTTTCCTGGCCGACACGGTCCAGCAGGGCGTCACCCAGGGCCAGGATGTTGTCGGCGATCTTTTCCAGCAGGCTGGCGCGCAGCTCCAGGCTGGTCTCGCGGAAGGTGTCGAAAGCGCTCCAGGCCAGCGCGCAGGCCTGGGCCACATGGTCGGGGCCACCCTGGGCGAAGGCGGTATCCAGAGCTCCGTTGGTGGCGGGATCGATGGCGGTGAAGGTGGCGTCGGTGGCGACGCGGGCGCTGCCGATCAGCAGCTTACCGTGCAAAGACATCTGGTGTTCCTATCCCTCTGGGTGGCCTCCCGACGGGTGGCCTGTTGCCGGGGCGCCGCCCCTTGTTAGCCAAATTTGTACGATAAATCCACACTTCCCCGGCAAGCTTGCCCTTGAAGCTTGGCCGACCGGGGCGCGCGGTATCGATGATCGCGATCGGAATGTAGGCCTGATACCGGTAACATGCAATGGCGGGGCAGCCATGGCGCGACCCCCTTGCCATACCTCGCGACACAAGGCATTATACCTCGGCACGCAAGGTATGGCTCTGGCACCCGGTTCCACGGCACCTCGCCTTACAGGAGACGCCCATGCCCGACCTGTTCCGCGCCCTGGGTGAGCGCCTTCTGACGGCCGGCATCGCCCCCCGCCACGCACGTCGCTACGTCATGGAATTGCGGGAGCACGCGGCCGACCTGACGGCGGAGGAAATGGCCGCGGGCCTGCCCTTGCGGCAGGCGGAGGCCCGCGCCCTGGATCGCCTGGGCGGAGAGGATGTCCTGGCCCAGGCACTGCTTCGGCGCGGCGATTTCCGGTCCTGGGGCGCCCGCGCCCCCTGGGCGGTTTACGGCATCGCCCCGCTGCTGGGTGTCCTGGCCACCTACGGCCTGGCCTTGGGCGCCATCGTCGGTATCCTGGTGACGCATCGCCCCGCCCCCGGCGCCCATCCCATGCTGCCCCCCTGGTTTGGTGCCGCGACGATGACCCTGGGCTATCTGCACAACCTGGTCTTGCCGTTGATGATCGGCGGCGCCCTTGCCGGAATGGCCACCCGCCAGCGCATGCCCGCCCTGTGGCCCAGCGTGGCGCTGCTGATCGTCGGCATCGTCGGCGGCGCCGGCGTGGCGGAGGTACAGCTGCCCAAGGTGCCCGACGGCTATGTCGAGCTGGTAGTCGGCTGGTCCTTCATCTGTCCTTATGTGAACCTCGACACGGCACTCCGGCACATCGCCGTGATCCTGCTGCTGACCCTGGTGCCCTACCTGGCCTGGCATGTCTGGCGCAAGGCCGTCCCCCAAAACCCTGGCGGCCGTGACCCCGGCCACCTGATCGAGACCTGAGACGAGAGACGCCCCATGGCAGAGAACAACTCCAACTTCATGAGCGGCGTGCCCGAGTTGCTGATCCTGCGCCTGGTGCGGGAGAAGGAGATGTACGGCTATGAATTGGTCCAGGCCATCCGGGAACGCAGCCATGACGCCATCGCCTTGGGCGAGGGCGTGATCTATCCGGTGCTGCACGCGCTGGAGCGGGACGGCGCCCTGTCCTCCAGCCGCAAGACGGTCAACGGCCGCAGCCGCGTCTACTACGCCCTGACCGCCGCCGGCGCGCAGCGCCTGGACGACCTGGCGGGCAACTGGTCGCGTCTGACCGACGCCATCCAGTCCATTTTGATTGGGGTGCAACATGCCTGAGATGTTCGGCCCCCTGCGCCACCGGCTGCTGACCGCTGGCATCGCCCCGCGCCACGCCCGTCGCTATGTCGCGGAACTGCGCGACCACGCCGCCGACCTGGCGGAGGAGGAAAGACGCGCCGGCCTGGCGCCGGATGAGGCGCGCAGCCGCGCCCTGGCCCGCCTGGGCACGGCCGACGACCTGGTGCGCGCCATGATCGCCCGCGGCGATTTCCGCTCGTGGGGCGCCCGGGCGCCCTGGGCGGTCTACGGCCTGGGATCGCTGCTGGGCCTGGCGATGATTTACGGGCTGGTCATCGCCACCGTCGCCATCATCGTGGAAACGCACCGGCCGTCGCCGGACGCCCGTCCCGTGCTGCCCATCTGGTTCGACAGCGCCTTCGCCACCATCACGTACGTCCATGGCTTGGCCCTGCCCCTGCTGCTGGCCGCCTTGTTCGCCATCATGGCCACCCGCCAGCGCATGGCGGCGCTGTGGCCCAGCATCGCCCTGCTGGTGGTGGGCGTCATCGGGGGGGCGGGCACCTTTGACTTCATCCGCCCAGCCGACCCCGATGGCATCATGGAGCTGGAATTGCGCTTCACCCTGGCGCCGCCCTGGCCCGGCCTGGGCGACACGTTGCGGCACATCGCCATCAACCTGCTGCTGACCCTGGCGCCCTACCTCGCCTGGCGTGCCTGGCAGAAGGCCCTGGCGGAATGCTCCGATGGTGGGGACGACGCCGGCTTCCCGCTGACCCAAAGCTGACCCAAGGGGCTGAACATGACGTGCAGATCCATGAGAAGCGCGGCCCGCCTCGCGCTAACCCTGGCGGTCGCCCTCTTGCCGGCCGTGTCCTGGGCGCAGAACACCACCACCCCCGTGGCAGCGGGACCGGCGGCGACCTCGGGCCCGGATGCCATGATGGGCGAGGACATCATCGTCACCCCCGGCTTCCTGCCTTCGCCAGAGGAGGTGAAGGCCTTCCATGACGAGGAATACCGCCGGCTGAAGGGCATCTACGCGCCCGAGCCGCCACCCGTCAGCCGGGGCGACCGCCTGACCCGGAACAACACCCTGAACACCGGCACCGTGGCCGGCGCCCAATCCCTGAACTGCGCCAACGTGGGCGAATGCCGCGCCGCCTACACCGGCGACAAATGAGCGCCGCAGGCTGGAGTAGGCCACGGTGTAAAAGGTGAGCGGGACAGCCGCCCACAGGGTGTCGTCAGGGCCACCATCATGAGGCCCCGTCCCGGTCGGTCATGAGGCAGATGTCGCGCCCGACCAGGACGGGCCGCTGCCATTCCAGGGGCAACCAGGGGGATTCGGCCCCCGTGCCCGCCCCAGCCGCCTGCCGGCCGACACCCCGGTACAGCACGACGCTGCGTCGCAGCTGGGGCCGACCCTCCTCCACCACGGTCACCCGCACCATGCCGCCGGTGACCAGGCCCAGCGGGCCCTCCCCCCGCTCGTCCCCCGCCGCCGGCCTGTCCCCGGGCCGGCGGGTCAGCGGTTCCAGGCCATGAAAAGGCCCCCGGGCGTAGACGGTGCCCCAGCGGCGCAGGCAGGCGGCCACGTCGGCGTCCAGGCCGGGGATGGCGTCCAGATCCTCCAGCGACCACAGGGCCCGCACGGGATCGATGGTGAGTTCCAGGCCGCTGGCCCCCGGCGGGTCCATGCCGCGCCAGGCCGTGATGGCATCGGCCGCCCTCAGCGCCTGGCCTTCCGGGAAGCCCAAGGCGTGGATGGCCTGGGCCAGCGCCTTGCGTGACAGGCCGTTGAGGTCGATGCGGCCGGTTTCCGGCACCACCGTGACGGTCACGGTCTGGCCATCCAGCACCAGGCGGCGGGGTGGGGGAATATCCGTGTTCCCTTGTGTCAGCAGCGCGTCCAGGGCGATCCAGGTGGCCGCCGCCGCCCGCTGCTCCTGCCCCGCCGCGATGGAGGCCACGCGCGCCAGCCTGCGCGCCGACAGGCCGTTGCCCATGACCACCAGCCCCACCGCCGTGGCCATGGCCAGCAGGAACAGCACCAGCAACAGGGCGTAGCCCTGCTGGCCCGCCCCCTTGTCGACGGTCTTCGCCATCATTGGCTTGGCGGCGACGTCGGCTGCGGAGTCGCCGGCGGGATCGCGGGCACGCCGCTGGTGGCCCCGGCGAAGATTTCCAGGCGGCCCATGCTGGCGCGCAAGGCGTCCGTCACCTCGCGCGCCCGGGTGGCGTCGCGCACGATGACCGGGCGTAGAAACACCAGCAGTTCCGTCCGGCCCTTGGTATGGCCGTCGGTGCCGAACAGCTTGCCCAGCACCGGGATGTCGCGCAGGTAGGGGATGCCGGCGCCGTTATGGCTGGACGTGTCGCTGATCAGCCCGCCCAGGGCCACCGTCTCGCCGTCCTGGACGTTCACCACGCTGGTGATCTTGCGCTGCTGGATGGTGGGGCTGTCGATGCCGGACGTGGTGGTGGTGGCCACGGTGCTGACCTCCTGGTTCACGTCCAGCACCACGGCCCCGCTGCGGTTGATGCGGGGCGTCACCTCCAGGATCACGCCGGTGTCGTGATATTCGACGGAGTTGACCACGGCGCTGTCGCTGGTCAGCGTGCTGGTGGCCGACTGCACCACCACGGGCACCTCGTCACCCACCTGCAGGCGCGCCGTCTCGTTGTTCAACACCATCAGCCGCGGGGCGGACAGCACCTGCACGTCGGTGACGCTGGACAGCGCGTTCAGGACCACCCGGGTGTTGGGTGTCAGGAAGGTGTAGTTGAAGTTGGGGTAGCTGGCCCCCACGGTGGCGCCGTTGGTGTTGGAAAAGCCCGCCGTGCTGCTGCCCCGGTCCAGGAACCATTGGACGCCGAAGTTCAGCTGGTCGTTCAGGGTGACCTCGGCGATCGTCGCCTCGATCAGCACCTGTTCGCGGGGCGCGTCCAGGCGGGTCAGCACCTGTTCCAGCAGGGCGTACTGCGCGCCGGAACCGAAGATCAGCAGGGCGTTGCGCCGCTCGTCCGCCACCACGCGGACGCCTTTCAGTTCCGACAGCCCGTCGTCCTCTCCGCCACCCTCACCGCCACCGCCGGCGGGCAGGGTCGCGCCACTGGCCAGGGGGCTGGGCGGCGCGCTGGCGGCGGAGCCGGAGGCGCCGGTGGCCGCGCTGCCGCTGGGCGGGCCGCCGCCGGCGGCCAGGCCGGCCCGGCTGGAGGAGGAGGTGGTGGTCGTCGCCATCGAGGAGCGGCCGCCGCCGCGGCCCCGCCCCTGCTGTTCGGTCGATGGCTGCTGCTCGGCGCCGGCACGGCCGACCAGGCGGTTCAGGGCGTTGGCCAGTTCCACGGCGGAGCCGTTCTGCACCTCATAGAAATGAACGACCTTGCCGCCGTCGGGGCCAGGCCGGTCCAGCCGGTCGATCCAGGTGCCCACGGTGGGCAGCAATTCCGGCCGCTTGGCCACCACCAACAGGGCGTTCAGCCGGTTGATGGGCACGAAGTCCACCATGCCCTGCAGGGGGCCGGCATCCAGTTGCAGCACGCGGCGCAGTTCCGCCTCCAGCCGGGCGGGTTCCACCGACTGCAGGGTGTGGAGGGAAAAGGACAGCCCGGCCAGCCAGTCGACATCGAAGCTGGCGACCAGTTGGGTGAAGGACTCGATCTCATGTGCCGTTCCGTTGACGATGAAGATGTTGCGGCCGGCATCCGCCAGCTGGATGAAGCCCTGGCGGGTCAGGGGGTGGACGATCTTGTCCAGTTCCGCCACCGAGACGTGGCGGATGGGCACGATGGCGGTGCTGAAGCCCGCCGTGCGTTCCGCCGCCGAGGTGGTCTGCACCGGCGCCTGGCCGGCCGCGTCCGCCGCCGGCACCACCTGATAGAAGCCGTCGCCGCCGATGATGGCGAAGCCCTGGGTGCGCAGGGCCGCGTCCACCGCCGCCAGCGCCTGCCCCCTTGCCAGCGGACGCGTCGTGCGGATGGTCACCTGGCCCTGCACCTTGGGGTCGATGGTGTAATTGAGGCCCAGCATGCCGCCCAGAACGGCGTCGAGGACGGAGCGGACATCGGCGTTGACGAAATTCATCTCCACCGGCTCCCCCTCGCCCGCCGCCGGGGCCGCGCCCGACACGGACCGGGTTTGCCGCACCAGCTGGCCCGTGCCCGTCACGGTCTGCGCCGGCACGCGGGGCGGCGGGGCGCTGGAGCCGATGACGCTGCTCACCGGCGCCGTGGTGGCGGGCGGCGAGGACGGCAGCGGCGTGCCCGGCCCGCGCGTCACGGCGCTCTCCGAACAGCCGAACAGGGTCAGGCAAGCCGCAAGCAGCACGCGGGGCGGGGCGCTGGGACGGGATCGGTTCATGGCTGCTGCCTGGGTGTGCCATCAGGAGGGGGCCGGGAGGGCGGATGGTTGGGCTGGGCATCCAACTGCCGGGGATCGGGCGGCGGCGGATTGGTGGGGGTGGGGCCGGCCGCCGGCGGCGCCCCGGACGGCTTGGCCGAGGGCGCGGTCGGCCCCGGCACCGTCCCGGCCGGCGGCGGCGCGCCGGTGGCGGGGGGCGCCGCCGTGGGGGGCGCGGCCGGCAGGGGCGCCGGCCCGGCGGAGGTGCCAGGCGCGGGCGTCGCCGGGAGCGCCTTGGGTGGCGCGGGCACGATGGGCGTACCGGCCGCGGGCGGTGGCGGCAGGGCCAGGGGATAGTCGCGCACGGCCGCCCCCCGGCGCAGGCGCAGGCTGGACCGGCCGATAGCCTCCACCGTCCAGCCCTGCAGCTCATCGCCCAGGCGCACGCTGAACGGCTTCTGCGCCTTACGATCCAGCCCGGTGGCCGCGCCGCCGCCAAGGCCCGTCACCACGCCTGTCACCTGCAGATCCGGCCCATCGGGCGCCACCGGCCCACCCCCTTTCAACGGTGGGCGCCGGTCAGGCGTGAACAGGGGGCGCCGCGCCGCCTCCCCCGGCTCAGCCGACAGGCCCATGGGGGTGGGGCCGGCCATGGCCGGGACCGCCGGCAGGGGAGTCCCCACCCGCGCCGGCTGGTCCGACGCGCCCACGGCCACCGCCAGCGCCAGGGCGGCGCCAACCGCCAGGCCGGTCACCGCCAGCACCAGCGCGGATCGGTCAAGAGGCGGCCAGGTCGGCATAGACGTCGATCTCCAGCTCCAGGGTCACGGGACGATCCTCTCCGGGCGCGGGACCACGCGCGGCCCGGCCGAAACCAGGCCCGGGCGCCGGCGGTTCCGACGCCTCCGCATGGATATGCACGGATCGCAGCAACAGGCGCGGACGCACGCCATCCAGCGCGGCGACGGCATTGGTCACGGCCACCGCGTCACCCTCCGCCGCCACGGACAGATGGATGCGGCGGTAAGGGCCCCGGCCGGCATCCGTTTGCGCCGTCAGGGCGCGGACGGTGACGCCGGCCTGCCGCAGGGCGCCGCGCACGTCACCCTCGGCGTCGGCCTGCACCGCCGCCACGTCCGCGCCCTTGCGCAACAGGGTGTGGACCCCCAGCGCCCGGTCGAACAAGGCGGCGCGGCGGCTGAGATCGTCGCGCTGGGTCAGCAGGACGCGGGCGCTTTCCAGTTGCCCCAGGCGGGCGACGCGGCGGGTGGCCGCCGCCTGCACCTCATCGACCAAGGGGGCCAGGTAAAGATAGGGCGGCAGCGCCAGCAGGCATAAGGCGATGGCCAGCACGAAGACCGGGCGGGGGAGGCTGCCGCCATCTCAGGGGCTCCCCACCGCGAGGGAGGTCGCCAACGTGAAATCACGCACCGCGCCGCCGGATTGACTGGGCACGGGAGCGGCCGCCGCATCGGGGGGGTCGGTGAAATGCGGATCGGTGAAGGGGCCGGCGGCGCGGACGCGGGCCAGCACGTCCGCCAAGTCGGCGGCGCGGCCCTGCAGTGTCACACCCCGAGGCGCGAGCGTCACATCCTTGAGCCAGACACCGTCGGGCAGTGCCAGCGCCAATTCGTCCAGCACCTGGCCCCGTCCCGGCTGGGCCAACAGCACGGCGGTGGCGGTGGCGTCGGGGCTGAGAAACAGCATGCGGTCACGCATGTCCTGCACGGCCCGCGCCTCCTTGGCCACCCCCGCCAGCTTCCGCTCCACATTGGCGGTCTGCTGGTCCAGGATCCAGATGGCGACGGCGAACGGGATGGGCAGGGCCAGCCAGAACAGGCCGGCGACCAGGAGCATACCCAAGGCCCGCCGCCGTACGCGCACGGGATTGAAGCGCAGGAATTCCGGCGCCGGCCCGGCCGGCACCGCCGCCGTCACCCCCGCCAGAGTCAAACCGGCCCCCACCGCCGAAGCCAGCACGGCCGACAGCACGGTCCGCCGCACCATGTACACCCGCGCCATGCCACCCCCTTTCCTCAGGCCACCGTCGGTGAACGGCAGGGTCACCACATCCCAGGCCAAGAGGTCGGGACGCAGGGGCATGAAGCGGTGGGCCTGCATCTCGACGAAGCCCCGGGCATCCACAATGGCCCCGCCCAGGCCGCCCTTGGGCAGGGGCACGTCGACCGTGTGCACATCCACCGGGTCCAACACCAGACGCACGGGCATCAGGCGCACGGGCCCACGATCGGCCGGCACGCGCAGCCCGACGCCGCCGGGCGGCACGAACAGGACCGGCACCTCCAGCCCCAAGGGCCGGCGCCAGCGGCGGGGCAAGGCGGCGATGACGCCGTCGGCCAGCCCGTCCATGGCCAGCACGGCCAGACGTTTCAGGCGGTGGGGCAGGGTGGGCATCTAGGCCCCCCCGGCCGGCAGCCGCCCTGCACCGGATCATAGGCGCACAGGACGCCGCCGCGCGCCACGGGGGCGGCGATCATGGGTGGCCAGGGCGCTTCCTCATCCGCGAGCACCACGTCCAGCCGCACCAGGGCCGGGGCGCGGCCGGCATCCGTCCAATGATCGGTCCAGGCATGGGCCTTCGCGTCGAAATAGGACCAGGCGATGCGTGACGCGCCATCAACCAGCACGCCGTCGCCCGGCGGCGGACCGTCCGGGCGCAGGGGCGCCACACGCAGGCGCAGGGCCTGGTGGCCGGCCGGCCCCTCCACCGTCAGAGCCATGCGGTAGAGACCACCCCGGCCCAGGCCAGGGGGCAAGGGCCCCAGCACGTCGAAATGCCGGGCGTCGCGCTCCAGGGGCGGCATGTCCGATCCGGCCGCGCCCAGGTCGGCGGGGGTCAAGGCGTTGGTCACCAGGAAGCGGGTGAAGTCATGCACCCGGCCCAGGTCGGCGGCGGCGCGCTGCAGGGCGCCGCTGCGATCCGCCATGCGGTTCATCAGGGGCAGGAGGCCGACCGCCGCCACGGCCAGCATGCCCAGCAGGGCCAGGGCCACCAGCGCCTCCACCAAGGTCATGCCCTGGCGACTGTCAGCGGGACTGCGGATCGCGCGGGCCGATGCCGTCATCGCGTGTCGTCCACCACGGCACGGCTGGTGAGGACCGCCAGCACGGGCCCTTCCGTTCCCCGCGCCGTTCCGGACACGGCGATTTCGGACGCGCCGGGAATCATCTGAGGCGGGGTCATGCCGCGCACTTCTACCCGATAGTCCCGGTCACCAGTCGGGGAAACCGCGCCCGGCACAATTTTGACACGGTAGGGCAGGTTCGGTTCCGCCACCTCCGTGGGCCGGTCGGCAAGGGGTATCGCCACGCCCGCCTCCGCCGCCACGGATTGGGCCAGGCGCAGGGCCGCCGTCTCCCCCCACGCCTGGCGCGCCGCCCAGGCGCCGGACCAGGCCGACTGCGTCAGCAGCGCCGTGCCCAGGCCGAAAATGGCCAGCGCGATCAGCATTTCCAACAGGGTGAAACCGGTGGCGCGACGCATGGTGTTCCCTTCGCCATCATTCCCGGTGGACCGTGCCCAGGGGCCAGTCGACCCGCACGATGGCGGCGCGATCGCCCTGGCCGAGACGGATCCGGGCGCCGGGGGACCAGCCGCCGGCCAGGAAGACCACGGCGTCCGGCCGGCTGCCGTCGGCGCCGTCGATGGTCAGGGCCACCGCCGCGATGCGCCGCAGCCGGCGGCCGGCGGCCCCGCCGGCGGGGTGTTTGAGGTCATCCAAGGAAAACGCCACCGGCTGGCCGGTGACCATGGCCTCCACCTGACGGCTGCGCAGCTCATCCTCCAGCGCGGAGACGGCGGCGCTGAAGCGCAGCCCGGGCAGACGATCCTGGATGCCCAGCGCCAGTGCCGCGCCCAGAATGCCCAGGATGACCAGCACCACCAGCACCTCGACCAGCGTGAAGCCGGCCTGGCGTGGTGGAACCCCGGCCCGCATCGTGACCCCCTACCAGCTGGTGACGTCGCGGGCGTCGCCGTCGCCGCCCGGGGCGTTGTCGCTGCCGAAGGTGAAGATGTCATAGGCGCCGTGGTCGCCCGGCACCTTGTAGCGGTAGGTGTTGCCCCAGGGGTCGACCAGGGCTTGGCGCTTGCGCAGGTAGGGCCCGCGCCAGCTGGCCTCGCCGGCCGGCGCCGTCACCAGCGCCTCCAGCCCCTCTTGCATGGTGGGGTAGCGGCCGACATCGACGTAGAACAGGTCGACGGCCGCCACCAGGGTATTGATCTGAGCCTGCGCCGCCTCCCCCTTCGCTTTTCCCAAGCGGGCGACCAGGTTGGGGGCGACCAGCAGGCCCAAGAGGCCGATGATCACCAGCACCACCAACACCTCGACCAGGGTGAACCCCTGCTTCCCACCGCGGCGATCACGGAAGGAAGGGGTTCGGTCCAGGGTGTCAGAGGGCGATGTCATTCAGGCTGAGGATCCCCGCGATGAGGGCGGCGAAGATGCCGCCGACCATGCCGCCGAGAACAAGGGTTAGGACGGGCGTCACCAAAGACAAGGCCCTATCCAGCGCTAAGCCCCTTTCGCGCTCCAACACTTTCGACAGATCCAGCAGGCCCTGCGGCAGGCTGGCGGTCTGTTCCGCCATGGTCAGCATGCGCGACAGGCGGCGCGGAAACAGCGGTTCGGCCTGCACCGCGCGGCTAAGGTCGGATCCGCCGCGCACGGCGACGCGCACCCGGTCGGCGGCCCCCGCCAGGGCGCGGTTGGCCACGCAGCCACCAGCGGTGGCAAGAGCGGAAGCAAGCGGCACACCGCCGCTGAGCAGGCTGGCCAGCGTGCGGGTGTACAGCGCCAGCTGGGCGTCGCCGATCAGCCGGCCCAGGGGACCCGTCCCCACCAGCAGCATCCGGTCCATGCGCAGGCGCAGATCGGGTTGGCGGTAGGCGCGCAAGATTCCCAGCACGGCCAGGGCGCCACCGGCCAGCAGGCCGGGGCCGAAGTGGCCCAGCAGGTCGCCAATGGCCAGCACGGCGGCGGTTGCGGCGGGTAGCTTGGCTTTGCTACCGGCGAACAGATCCTGGAACTGCGGCAGGACATAACCGGCCATCAGCGCCAGGGCCGCCAGGGTCAAGAGACCGATCAGGGCCGGATAGGTCATGGCGCTGACCAGGCGCTGGCGGAACTGGGCCCGGTCCTCTTCCAGGGCCGCCAGGTGGCCGAGGGCGGCAGGCAGGGACCCGCCCTGCTCACCCGCCGCGACCAGGCCAATGAACTCCGGCGGGAAGGCCGGCCCTTGCGCCGCCAGGGCGGCCGCCAGGCTATCGCCGGCGCGCACCCTGGCGCGGATCTGGCCCACCAGGGCGCCGGCGGCCGGGCGCTGCATCTGGTCGGCGACCAGGCCCAGGGCCGGTTCCAGGGCGAACCCGGCGGAAACCAAGTTGGCCAGGTCGCGCACCAGGGACAGCCGTTCCGCCCGCTTCAAGCCCTTGCCCCCGCCGCCGCCGCCGCCGCCGAGGGTGCGCTTGGCCTCTTCCGCCTTGACCGACAGGGGCGTCAGGCCGCGCTGCATCAGCTGGTCGACGGCGGCGTGGCGGTCGGCCGCTTCAATGGTGCCCCGACTGGCGCGGCCATTGGCATCGACGGATCGGTAGGTGAAGCTGGTCATGGCCATCGTCGTCATTTTCTCAATCCGCCTTGGTGACGCGCAGGATTTCCTCAGGGGTGGTGACGCCATCCAGCACCCGCTGCAGGCCGTCCTGGTACAGGGGCACCATGCCGCCGCTCTCCACCGCCGCCGCCTCGATCTCCGCCGAGGAGGCGCCCTGGCGGATCAGCGTCCGCACCTGGTCGTTGATGGGCAGCCACTCGGCGATGGCGCAGCGGCCGCGGTAGCCCGTGCCGTTGCAGGCGGGGCAGCCCACGGCCCGGTGCACCGTGGTCATGCGCGCCGGCAGGCCCAGGGCCGCCGCGGCCGCCGCCGACAGGGCGTGGGGCTGGCGGCAGTGGGGGCACAGGGTGCGCACCAGGCGCTGGGCCAGCACACCGTTCAGGGTCGAGGCCAGCAGGTAGGGGTCCACCCCCATGTCCATCAGGCGCGGCACCGCGCCGGCGGCGTCGTTGGTGTGCAGGGTGGACAGCACCAGGTGGCCGGTCAGCGCCGCCTGCACCGCCACCTTGGTGGTCTCGCCATCGCGCATCTCGCCCACCAGGATGACGTCGGGGTCCTGGCGCAGGAAGCTGCGCAGGGCGTGGGCGAAGGTCAGGCCGATGCCCGGCTTCACCTGGGTCTGGTTGATACCGTCCAGCAGGTATTCCACCGGGTCCTCGACGGTCAGGATCTTGCGGCGGGCGGCGTCCATGCCCCGCAGGCCGGCGTAGAGGGTGGTGGTCTTGCCGCTGCCGGTGGGGCCGGTCACCAGCACGATGCCGTGGGGGCGGTCCAGCTCGGCCGCCAGCGGGTCCGCCACCCAGGCGGGCAGGCCCAGGCTGTCCAGCCGGCCGCCGGCGGTCTGCTGGTCCAGGATGCGCATCACCACGTCCTCGCCATGCACGGTCGGGGTGGTGGAGACGCGGAAGTCGATCTCGCGGCCCTGCAGGGTCTGGCGGATGCGGCCATCCTGGGGCAGGCGCCGTTCCCCGATGTCCAGGCCGGCCATGACCTTGACGCGGGTGATGAAGCCGGCGGCCACGCGGCGGGGCAGCACCTCCGCCTCGCGCAGGATGCCGTCGACGCGGTGGCGGACGACCAGGCGGTCGGCCATGGGCTCGACATGGATGTCGGTGGCGCCGGCGGCCAGCGCCGCCTGGATGGCGTTGCCCACCAGGCGCACCACCGGCCCCTCGCTGGCCAGATCGCGCAGGCGTTCCGCATCGCCCTCCAGCAGGTCCGGCATCTCATCCTGGTTGGCCGCCGGCTGCGCCGCCTCGTACAGCCGGTCCAGCGCCGCGGCGATGGCGGTGCCGGTCATCACCACCGGGCGCACCGGCCGGCCGGCCAGGAAGGCGGCGGCCTTCAGCGCCTGGGCGTCCAGCGGGTCGGCCACGGCGAACACCGCCTGGGTGCCGTCGCCCGGGGTGCCGCCCGCGCTCAGGGGCAGCATCAGATTGGTCTTCAGGAAGGCCAGGTTGGCCGTTTCCATCATCACCGGCGCCTCGGGCAGGTGGTCGGCCGGCCACAGCGCCAGGCCCAGGGCCCGGGCGTAGGCCGCCGCCATATGCTCTTCCGACACCAGGCCCAGATCCACCAGCCGACGGTCAACCCGGCCCCCAGCCGCCTGCGCCCGGCCCAGCCCGCCATTGGACAAATGGCCCGCCGACGCCAGCGCGGACAGCACGCCGCTCAAGGGGTCGTCCTGATGTTCCCGCTGCGGGGTGGTATCGGTAACAGCACGGGCAGCTGAGTGATGATGGGCCGTCACGTAGTATACCCTTTAAAACTGGATGTCGAATATGCCGGGCTCTTTGTGTGGGAATAGTTCTAGGTCGTAAAGGTTAATATATCGCGAAGGGCCTAGGTCTCGAAACCTACCTCCAAAGAGGTAATACCAGGACCCCTAGTCTGGAGGCGGCCGTTAACTCCTTGAAAAATATTGAATCCCCTCACGATAACCGCTCGTGAATGGACAACGCGGTGTGGCGATTCGGCCCTTGCCCACCCCTTTCATCCAAGCGGCACCTATGCCGGACGATGGATCGTCGCTTACAGTCAAAAGCAATATTCATAAAATTTTAGATTTAACGAGCCGCGCCGATTTACCAGGCACAGTGCCCAGTCATCTGAATCCCTTCGGATTTTATTCAAATGGCCAATTCATGGGCGGCTTTCTTAAGCAACCACAAGTGAAAGATCGCAATAAAAGGTTGATGGCCCGCCGCCAGCGAAGGTCACCATTGCCATATGCGCATTGCTGGTCGGATAAGGCCGGAACCGTATCCTAAATGCGGTCCAGACTTTCCAGCAGCTTGCGCGACCGGGCCAGCAGGTCGATGAAGGCGGCGTCCTGGATCTTGGCCAGGCGCACGGCGAAGGCCACGGCATCCGGGTCGCGCTGGCCCGACAACTCATGCAAGGCGCGCGCCCGCTCCAACCCCGCCGCCAAGCTGGTGTACCAATAGACCAGGTCACGCGGCAGCGGCGTGGGCAGGATGCCCACCGTGCTGCCCAGGGCGCGGAACACCGGCATGTAGTCGCGGTCGCCGCGGAAGGCGTGATGAACGACGGATGGGGCCTCGCCGCAAGCCTGCAGGTCGGCGCGCAGCATGGACAGGTAGTTCTCCTCGATATGCTGCGACAGGGCGCCGATCTCCCCGATCAGGGCGCAGGCGATGTTGCGCTTGGCGCGGCGGCGCACCTGGCGCTCGTGGAACGTGTTGGCGATGAAGCCGGAAAACCCACCCACGACGCCGCCGGCGACGGCGCCCGATATCTGCAGCCACGGCAATTCCATCGCCCGTTCCCCTTCCTCGCCCTGTCACAGCATAGCCGCGCGCCTGCCCCAAGGGGCCGTTAGCGCACGCACGCTAACGGTTAGACCAACCTGTGAGACGGGGCGCCTGCCTTGACCGGCCCCGGCGGCGCCCCTCATAAATTGCGGCACATTCAAATTTCTCAAAAGGACAGGGCCCCCGTGGATCCCACCAAGACGCCGTCGCCCTGGGCCGTGCGCGAACAGGTCGACCGGCTGCGGGCCAGCCCCCAGTTCGCCGGGTCGGAACGGCTGCTGGCCTTCCTGCATTTCATCGTCGAAGAGACGCTGGAGGGCGGCGGCGCCACCTTGAAGGAAGCGGTGATCGGCAACGCCGTCTATGGCCGCGAACCGCCCTATGATCCCCGCATCGACAGCACCGTGCGGGTGGAGGCGCGGCGCCTGCGGCGCAAGCTGGAAGACCACTACGCCGGCCCCGGCCGGACCGATCCGGTGGTCATCACCCTGCCCACCGGCGGCTATGTCCCCCTGTTCGCCCTCAACGCCGCACCGCCGGCGGAAGCGGACGCGCCCACCCCGCTGGCCGAAGGCCCGACCTACACCCCCGGCTTCGGCGCCGCCGTGGCCGTCATGCCGCTGCGCGCGCTGAGCCGAACGCCCGAGGACGACAGCTTCGCCGACGGCCTGACGGATGAGCTGATCTACGCCCTGGGCCGGGCGCAGGGCCTGCGCGTCACTTCACGCGCGGTCGCCTTCCAGGCGCACGACCAGGGCTGGACGGTGCCGGCCCTGGCGCGCGAGCTGGGGGTGGACGCGGTGCTGCAGGGCACGGTGCGCCGGCAGGACGGCATGCTGCGCGTGACGGTGGAGGTGTCGAATCCCAAGGGCTTCGTCATCTGGTCCGATCGTTTCGACGCGCCTGACCATGAACATCTGAGCCTGCAGGAGCGCATCGCCGCAACGGTGCTGAGCCGTGTGCGCCTGGACACCAGCGCCATGCGCGCCTCGCGCATCTCCCCCGGCCCGGTGGCGCTGGAGGCGCACGCCCGCATTTATCGCGCCCGCCAGTTGCTGGATCAGCAGACACCCGCCGCCCTGTATGAGGCGCAAGAAATCTTCCAGCGGGTGGCTGAAGGGGCGGCCGACTACGCCCGGGGCCATTCCGGCGTGGCGGACTGTCAGTGCGACCTGTTTCGCCTGGGCCTGGTCGGCCATGCCGAGGCCAGGGCGACGGCGGAGGCCGCCGTGCGCCGGGCGCTGGAGATCGACCCCCAGTCGGTGGAGGCGTTGGCCGCCCGCGCGACCGTGGCCGCCTGGCTGGACCGCGACACCACTGCGGCGGAAGCGGACTTCACCCGCGCCCTGCGCTTGGGCGATCATGCCCGCGCCGCCCGCCTCTACGGCGTCTTCCTCACCATCTTCGACCGGCAGGAGGAGGCGGAGCATCTGTTCCGCGAGGCCCGCGCCATCGAGCCCTTTTCCGCGCAGCAGGACATCGCCGAGGCCACCAGCCTCTACCAGGCCCGGCGCCATGCCCGGCTGATCGCCGCCGGGGCCCAGGCGGGCGGGTCGGCGGAGGTGCTGGTCTGCCGCGCCCTGGCCCATGTCTTCGGCGGTGAGCCGGAGGGCGCCCGCGGCCTGCTCGACGCCATCGAGCGGGTGGCGACCAAGCACCCCGACCTGACCTACGCCCGGGCGGAGATCGAGGCCTGGCTGGGCGAGCCGGAGCGGGGCTGGCGCCTGCTGGCCACCACCGACACGGTGCCGGCCACCGCCTTCGCCCGCGCCACCCTGGCGGCCGCCCTGAACGACGAGGCGCGGGGCCTGGCGGCCCTCAACCGCGCCATCGACCGGCGGGAGCTGTCGACCGTGTGGCTGCGTACCGACAGCCGCTTCGACGCCTGGCGCGACCGTCCGGGATTCCAGGCGGTGATGGACCGGTTGCGTCCCCCAAATCCGCCGCGCAAGCCGGCTAACGGTAAGCGCCGCCCCGCTCACTCCATCCCCACCCGCGCCCGCCCTTAGGATCGGCCATCGAGATGGGCAACCCGATGGGCGGGGAGATGGGGATGGGGCCGGAGCTTGGGATATCACAGCGCCCGTCGCGCGCCTGACATGGCGGTGCGCCGCACGCTCGACCGGATGCGCGCCCTGGATCGCGCCTGGAACGACCGGCGCTGGCACGACTATGCCGAGTTCCTGGGCGAGGATCTGGTCGCCCACGGCGACGGCGCCATGCCGCCGCTGGGCAAGCGGGCGCACATCGACCAGGCCGTGCGCTTCTGCGCCGCCTTTCCCGATGCCCGCATCCATCTCGACCCGTATCTGGAGCTGTTCAGCAGCCACGACGGCCACCGCAGCTGCGCCATCGCCCGGCTGACCGGCACCGCCACCGGCGGCCTGACCCTGCCCGCCGACCTCATCGACGGTCCCGACACCACCGCCCTGCGCCGGGCCTTCGACGTGCCCCGCTTGGCCGTCTGCCGTTGGGAGCGGGGCTGGATCGTCGATTACCGCGTCCACCTGGACACGGCGCTGATGCTGCACCAGCTGCGCGATGCGACCATTGGCATATCGACGGGGACGGCGTGAGCGTCACCGGCGACTACTCGTTCAGGCCGGAGGAACGGCCGACCTTCGCCGGCTCGCCCGCCGCCCCGGCGCATCCCCTGGGCCGGCGGCTGGGCTACGCCGCCGTGGCCGTGCTGGTGGGGGTGGCCTCCACCCTGGGCAACGCGTTGGTGAACGTGAACCTGGCCAACCTGTCGGGCGCGCTGGGGATTTATATCGACCAGGCCAGCTGGCTGCCCGCCCTCTATGTCGCCTTCAACGCCAGCGCCAACCTGACGCTGGTGAAGGCGCGGGCGCAGTTCGGCATTCCGGCGGTGACCTGCACCCTGCTGGTGGCCTATGCCTTGGCCGGCCTGCTGCAATTCATCCATCCCGGCTTCACCGCCGCCGTGATCATTCGCGCCGTCAGCGGCATGACGGCCGCCGGCCTGACCACCATGACGGTGTACAATCTGCTGCAGGTCTTCCCCGGCCGGTTCCGACCCCTGGCCCTGATCACCGGCATCGGCCTGACCCAGCTGGGCACGCCGCTGGCCCGCCTGGTGCCGGTGGAGATGCTGGCGCTGCACCAGTGGCAAGGCCTGCACCTGATGGAGATCGGCATCGCGCTGGCGGTGCTGGCCGCCATCACCGCCCTGCCCCTGCCGCCCAGTGAGCGCGCCCCCGCCTTCCAGCCGCTGGACTTCCTGGTCATCGGCCTGATGCTGCCCTGTCTGGTGATGGTCTGCGGCGTGCTGGGCCAGGGTCGCCTGCTGTGGTGGGTGGACACGCCGTGGCTGGGCTGGGCGCTGGCGGCGGCCGTGCCCCTGTTCACCCTGGCCTGGCTGATCGAACGGCGGCGGGAACGGCCCTTGGTGCAGGTGCGCTGGCTGACCTCGCTGGACATGGCGCGCTTCGCCGCCGCGGCGCTGCTGGCGCGCGTGTCCCTGGCCGAGCAGACCTATGGCGCCGTGGGTCTGCTGACGGCGGGCGGCCTGATCAACGACCAGTTGCGCCCCCTGTTCGCCCTGGTGGTCCTGTCCATGGTGGGCGGCATCGCGGCGGCGGCGTTGACGGCGTCGGAACGGCGCCTGCCGTTCCAGGTCATCACGGCCTGCCTGGCGATCGCCGCCGGCGCCTGGCTCGACAGCGACGCCACCAACCTGGTGCGGCCGCCGCAGCTGTACCTCAGCCAGATGCTGCTGGGATTCGGCACCACGCTGTTCATCGGGCCGGCCCTGGTCCTGGGCCTGGCGCGCATGCTGGCCAAGGGGCCGGACCATCTGGTGACCTTCCTGGTGCTGTTCAGCATCACCCAGAACGTGGGCGGGCTGGCGGGGTCGGCCCTACTGGGCAGCCTGCAGGTCGCCTCCACCCATTGGCATTCCCAGTCCTTGTCGGAACACCTGGTGGCGTCGGACCCGCAGGTGGTGGCCCGCCTGGCGGCGAGCGGCGGCGGCGCGCTGGGCCAAGCCCTGGGACGCGAGGCGGCGGTGCTGGCCTTCAACGATGTCTTCCTGTTCGTGGCCGGCCTGGCGCTCCTGAACGCGCTTTATGTCGGCTACGTCACCCTGTTCAACACCCTGCGCCGGAGACGCGGATCATGAGCGCCCCCGATACCCACCATTACTGGCATCCGCCCCGGCGCGGCTGGCTGGGCGTCCTGGCCATCGTGGCGGTGGCCGTGGGCGCCATCCTGGCCCTGCTGGCCGCCTGGCGCCTGCCGCCCTTTGCCGGTGCGGTGGAGGTGACGGAGAACGCCTACATCCGGGGCCGCACCACGGTGATCGCCCCGCAGGTCAGTGGCTATGTCGTGGAGGTCGCCGTGGGCGACTACGCCCATGTGACGGCCGGCCAGGTGCTGGCCCGCATCGACGACCGCATCTACCGCGCCCGGGTGGACCAGGCGCGGGCGACGCTGGCGGCCCAGCGCGCGGCCCTGGCCAACAGTGAGCAGGCCCACGCCGCCCGCACCGCCGGCCTGGCGGGCCAGGTGGCAAACCTGGCCAACGCCCGCGCCCAGCTGGCCCGGGCGCGCGCCGACATGGCCCGCGTGACCGACCTGGTGCGCGACGGCTCCGTCTCCATCCGTGAGCGCGACCAGACCCAGGCGGCCCTGGCCCAGGCGGAGGCGCAGGTGCGCCAGGCCGAGGCGGGCGGGGAGATCGCGCGCCAGGACGTGCGCACCGTCGATGTGGGCCGCGACGGCCTGCAGGCCCAGGTGGAGGCGGCGCAGGCCCAGCTGACGCTGGCGGAGATCGACCTGGAGCACACCGTGATCCACGCCCCCGAGGATGGCCAGGTGGGCGAGGTGGGCGTGCGCCTGGGCCAGTACGTCACCAACGGCACCCAGTTCCTGTCCCTGGTGCCGGGCGACCGCTGGATCATCGCCAATTACAAGGAGGCGCAGACCGCGCACATGGCCGTGGGCCAGCCGGCGCGCTTCACCGTCGACGCCCTGGACGGGGCGGAACTGACGGGCCGGGTGGAAACCCTGTCGCCGGCGGCCGGCTCGGAATTCGCCGTGCTGAAGCCCGACAACGCCACCGGCAATTTCATCAAGGTGCCGCAGCGCATTGGCGTGCGCATCGCCATCAGCCCCGGCCAGCCCCTGGCCGACCGCCTGCGCCCCGGCATGTCGGTTGAAACGCGGGTGGACACGAGCCCCGGCGGGCCCCAGTGATGAACCGGCTGGCCTATCCCCTGGCGTTCCTGCTGCTGGCCGCCTGCGCCGATCCCAAGCCGGAGGCGCCGTTGACCGCTACCGTGGAGCCGCCGCCGGCCTGGCGGGGCGCCACCACCGGCGATGGCGCGGTCGAGGCCGCCTGGTGGCGGGCCTTCGGCGACCCCGTGCTGACCCGCATCGTCGACCAGGCCCTGGCCAACAACACCGACGCCATGGTGGCGGCGTCCCGCGTGGCGGAGGCGCGGGCGCAGTACCGCCTGGCGGAGGCGCAGCGCCTGCCCAACGTCGCCTTCGCCGCCGGCGGTGGCCGGCAGCGCGACGTCAGCCCTTTCGGCCAGCCGCGCCAGCAGACGGCCGGACAGTGGCAGGCCACCGCCGCCTATGACCTGGACCTGTTCGGCCGGCTGGAGGACGCCAGCGAGGCCGCCCGCGCCGCCCTGCTGGCGACGGAGGCGGCGCACGACGCCGTGCGCCTAGCGGTCGCGACCTCGGCCGCCGCCGGCTATGTCGGCTTGCGGGCGCTGGACGCCCGGCTGGAGGTGGTGAAGCGCACCCTGGCGGCGCGCGAGGCCTCGCTGCACCTGGCCCGGCGGCGGGCGGAGACGGGCTACGCCGCCCTGCTGGATCTGGCACAGGCCCAGGCCGAATATGAGGCCACGGCGCAGTTGATCCCCGCCACCGAACTGGCCATCACCCGGCAGGAGGATGGCCTGAGCCTGCTGCTGGGTGAAAGCCCGCGCGCCATCGAGCGGGGGGTGGCGCTGGACGGTCTGACACCGCCGCCGGTACCTGCGGGCCTGCCCGCCGCCCTGCTGCGCCGCCGGCCCGACATCGCCCAGGCGGAGCAGCAGCTGGCGGCGGCCGACCATGGCCTGGATGCCGCGCGCGCCGCCTTCCTGCCCGACGTGCAACTGAGTGCGGCCGGCGGCACCGTGGCCAGCAGCCTGATCGACCCGGTCAACATCTTCACCCTGGGCGGCAGCATCCTGGCGCCCCTGTTCGACAGCGGCCGCCTGCGGGCCCAGGTCGACAGCGCGGCGGCCCGGCGGGACGCGGCGGCATTCGGCTACCGCAAGGCGGCCCTGACGGCCTTCCGCGAGGTGGAGGACGGGTTGGCCACGGTGCGGCGCAGTGCCGAACAGGAAGCGGCGCTGCTGCGCCAGCGCGACGCCCTGGCCCGCACCCTGGCCATCGCCACCGGCCGCTACCGCGCCGGCTATTCCCCCTATCTGGAGCAGCTGGACGCCGAGCGCGGCCTGCTGGCGGCGGAGCTGGCCCTGGTGCAATCGCGCGCCGACCGGCTGACTGCCGCCATCACCCTGGCCCAGGCGCTGGGCGGCGGCTGGCGGCCACGGACAACCCCGCCCTGAAGGACCGGCGTGGGGCGAGGTGTGGCCCATGCCGTCCGGGACGTCTATTTTCCGATAGATCGTTGACATAGATCATAAATATGCGGCAACCGAACGCTTTATCCTGGAATGCGCTGGCGCCTGAGATGTCTTTAAGTATTATTGGTTAATAATCCGGCTGATATTCATTATTAAATGAAACAGAATCAATCAAATCATTAAAACATCTCGCCAGATTAGTTCTGGTGCCGAACTAACGTGAACCTCCGGAATAGCTTCTCCTATCCTTCATATTTCTCGCTTACAATTGCCGCGATGCAGCATTCTCCCCGAACAATGAACTTCATGGACACGGCACGAATGGCGAGCACGACGATCCCCACACGAACGGAACCGGCCCTTTATCCCGCGCCCTGGGCCCACCTGGCCCAGCAGGCCGTGGACTATTGGGTGGACGCGGGCCAACGTTCCCTGCTGTTCCTGGATGTGCTGCGCCAGCGCGGCAACGACCATTTCCAGCATATGGACGAGGCCTGGCCCAACGTCCTGAGCTTCCCCTATGAACTGGTCATGGACGGGCGGATGCTGGACCGGCCGGTGAACTACTGCCTGGTGCGCATCCTGCCCCCGGCCGACCGGCCCGCCAACCTCCGCCTGCGGCCCTTCGTCGTCTTCGACCCCCGGGCCGGCCACGGCCCCGGCATCGGCGGCATGAAGCATGACAGCGAGATCGGCGTGGCCATCGCCGAGCGGCACCCCTGCTACTTCGTCGGCTTCCTGCCCAAGCCGGTGCCGGGCCAGACGGTGGAGGATGTCTGCCGGGCGGAGGCCGCCTTCGTGGAAAAGGTGGCCGCGCTGCACCCCCAGGCCGACGGCAAGCCCACCCTGATCGGCAACTGCCAGGCGGGCTGGCAGGTCATGATGATGGCCGCGACCCGGCCGGATCTGACGGGGCCCATCGTGCTGGCGGGTTCCCCCCTCTCCTACTGGGCGGGGGTGCATGAGAAGAACCCCCTGCGCTACCTGGGCGGGCTGCTGGGCGGCACCTGGCTGACGACGCTGAGCGGCGACCTGGGCAACGGCATCTTCGACGGCGCCGCCCTGATCGCCAACTTCGAGAACATGAACCCGGCCAACACCCTGTGGAAAAAGAACTACGCCGTCTATTCCAAGGTCGACACCGAAGGCCCACGCTTCCTGGAGTTCGAGCGTTGGTGGGGCAGCCCCATCCTGCTGAACGCCGGGGAAATGCAATACATCGCCGATGAACTGTTCCTGGGCAACCGCCTGACCCGCGGCGGCATCGCCCTGTCGGACGGCACCAAGGTCGACCTGCGGGCGATCAAATCGCCCATCATCGTCTTCTGTTCCTGGGGTGACGACATCACCCCGCCGCAGCAGGCGCTGGACTGGATCCTGGACCTGTACGGCAGCGACGCGGATCTGGAGGCCGGCGGCCAGACCATCGTCTATTCCCTGCACCCCAGCATCGGCCACCTGGGCATTTTCGTCTCCGCTGCCGTGGCGACCAAGGAACATGACGAGTTCACCCGGACCATGGACCTGATCGACATGCTGCCACCCGGCCTTTATCAGGCCGTGTTCACGGAAAAGACGGGCGTGGCCCATGCCGAACTGGTGTCGGGACGATATCTGACGCGGTTCGAGCGGCGGGGCCTGGACGACATCCGGGCGCTGGGCGGCAACGACGCGCGCGACGACCGCCGGTTCGCCACCGTGGCCCGCGTCTCCGCCATCAACGGCGACCTGTACGCCCAGACCCTGCGCCCGGTGGTGCGGCAATTGGCGACGGATGAAAGCGCGGAGTGGCTGCGCCGCCTGCATCCCAACCGCCTGCGGTTCGAGGTGTTTTCCGACAAGAACCCCCTGATGCTCCCCATCGCCGCCCTGGCGGAAACGGCCCGCGCCCACCGCCGGCCCGTGGCGCCCGACAACCCCTTCCTGAAAGTGCAGGAAGCCGTGTCGGACAGCGTCATCCACGCGCTGGACACCTGGCGTGAGCTGCGCGACCGGGCGACGGAAACCTTCTTCCTGACGGTCTATGGTTCCGCCTTGTTGCAAGCCGCCATCGGCGTGGAGCCACCCGCGCGACAGCCAACGGACAGCCCGCCGCCAAACGAAAACAGGGGGGCCGATGCCGGCCACGACAAGCTGGCGACCGCCGTCACCCGCGCCTTGCTGTACGTCATGCAGGCGGACGCGCATCCCGGCGCCGATGAGCGGCGCTTCACCGTGTTGCGGGCCCTGCGCCATCACACCCCGGCGGACCAGCGGCTGAGCCTGGCCCAGTTCAAGGCCCTGGTCAGGGAACAATCGGCCCTTCTGCACCGGGACGAGGCGGCGGCCCTGGCGGCCCTACCCGCCCTGCTGCCGCCGGACGCGGAAATCCGGACCACGGCCGCCACAGCCCTGCGCCGCCTGGTGGAGGCCGGCGATCCGCCCAGCCCCGCCGTGTCGGCGCGGCTGGACCAGGTGATGGCCCTGTTCCAATCCACCGACACGCCGGCATCCGCAGCCGCGCCCGCTGCGGCGCCCAGCGCGGCCCACGCCCCGGCCAAACGGCGGCGTGGACGCGCCGGCGCCGCCGCCTGACCGCCTTCGACCGCCCGTACTGGAGACCGCCATGGACAGCCCCACCGCCGCGACCACCCCCCGGGTGCAGACCGACCTCGCCCGCCACAAGAAGTACCAGCGCCTGATCGCCGCCGCGCATCAGGCCGGCCCTCCGCCGACGGCCGTGGCCCATCCCTGCGACCAGAGCGCGCTGGAGGGCGCGGTGGACGGCGCCCGCCTGGGCCTGATCGCCCCCATCCTGGTGGGGCCGGAGGCGCGCATCCGCGCGGTGGCGGAGCAGGCGGGCCTGGACATCGCGTCCCTGCCCATCATCGACACGCCGCACAGCGTGGCCTCCGCTCAGCGGGCGGTGGAACTGGTGCGCGAAGGCAAGGCGGAGGCCCTGATGAAGGGCAGCCTGCACACGGACGAGCTGATGGGTGCGGTGGTGAAGACGGACACCGGCCTGCGCACCGCGCGCCGCCTCAGCCATTGCTTCGTCATGGACATTCCCGGCCATGACGACCCGCTGATCATCACCGACGCCGCCGTCAACATCACGCCCACGCTGGCGGAAAAGGTGGACATCGTCCAGAACGCCATCGATCTGGCGCTGATCCTGGGCTTCGGCGAGGTGCGCGTGGCCATCCTGTCGGCGGTGGAGACGGTGAACCCCAAGATCCCCTCCACCATCGAGGCGGCCGCCCTGTGCAAGATGGCAGAGCGTGGGCAGATCACCGGCGCCATCCTGGACGGCCCCCTGGCCCTGGACAACGCCATCAGCCCCGAGGCCGCCACCATCAAGCACCTGACATCCCCCGTCGCCGGGCATGCCAACGTGATCCTGGTTCCGGACCTGGAGGCCGGGAACATGCTGGCCAAGAGCCTGACCTTCCTGGCGGGGGCGGACGCCGCCGGCATCGTGCTGGGCGCCCGCGTGCCCGTCATCCTGACCAGCCGGGCCGACAGCGTGCCGGCGCGCCTCGCCTCCTGCGCCGTGGCGGCCCTGATCGCCCGGCACCGCCGCACCGTCTCGGCCATGGCGGTGGGGTGAGCCCATGCGCCGCAGAAAGATCAGCAACGCCATCATCGTCATCAACGCCGGCTCCTCCAGCATCAAGTTCTCGCTGTTCGCGGATGAGACCCGACAGTTGGAACTGTTCCTGAAAGGGCAGATCGAGGGGCTGCACACCAACAACGCCCACTTCATCGCCCGGCACCCCACCGGCGATGTGGTGGGGGAACAGCGCTGGACCGGCGCGGAGGCCGGCGCCTTCGACCATGACGCCGCCACGCGCTTCCTGATGGCGTTCATCAACACCCACCTGGAGGGCCACAAGGTGGAGGCGGTGGGCCATCGCATCGTCCACGGCGGCGGCGACTTCACCGCCCCGGCGGCGCTGAACGCCGCGGTGCTGGACCGGCTGGCGACCTTGGTGCCCCTGGCGCCCCTGCATCAACGGCACAACCTGGCGCCGGCGCGCAGCATCCTGGCCAGCACGCCCGGCCTGTTCCAGGTCGGCTGCTTCGACACCGCCTTCCATGCCAGCCAGCCGCCCCTGGCCCAGGCCTTCGCCCTGCCGGCGGAGATCACCGACCGGGGCGTGCGCCGTTATGGCTTCCACGGCCTGTCCTACGAGTACATCGCCTCCCACCTGGGCGAACTGGGCCTGGACGGCGCCAAGGTCATCGTGGCCCACCTGGGCAACGGCGCCAGCCTGTGCGCCATGGACAACGGGCGCAGCGTCGCCAGCACCATGGGCTTCACGGCGGTGGAGGGCCTGCCCATGGGCACCCGCAGCGGCACGTTGGATCCCGGCGTGCTGCTGTACCTGATGGATGAAATGCACATGGGGCCACGGGAGCTGGAAAAGCTGCTGTACCAGCGGTCCGGCCTGCTGGGGGTGTCCGGCCTCTCCAGCGACATGCGAACGCTGGAAACCTCGCCCGAACCCCGGGCCAAGCTGGCGGTGGACCTGTTCACCTACCGCATCGGGCGAGAGATCGGGTCGCTGGCGGCGGCGCTGGGTGGCCTGGACGCCCTGGTGTTCACCGCCGGCATCGGAGAGCATAGCGCCGGGGTGCGGGCCGCCGTCTGCCACCACGCCGGCTGGCTGGGCGTGACGCTGGATGTCGAGGCCAACGCCCGGCCCGAGGCCGGCGCCACCCGGATCAGCGCGCCCGGCAGCCGCGTGGCCGCCTGGATCGTGCCGACGGATGAGGAACAGATGATCGCCCGCCACACGCGGCGCCTGCTGACGGACGCGACCCCATGACCACGGACATCCATCCCCCCACCCCCCACCGCATCCTGGCCGGCAAGCGCGCCCTGGTGGTGGGCATCGCCAACGACCAGTCCATCGCCTATGGCTGCGCCAAGGCCTTCCGCGAGGTGGGGGCGGAGCTGGCGCTGACCTACCTGAACGACAAGGCCAAGCCGCATGTGGAGCCGCTGGCGCAGGAGCTGGGCGCGCCCCTGTTCCTGCCGCTGGACGTGACGGCGCCGGGGCAGCTGGAGGCGGTGTTCGACGCGGTGCGCCATACCTGGGGCGGGCTGGACATCCTGGTCCATTCCATCGCCTACGCCCCCAAGGAGGATCTGAAGGGCGGCCTGTTGGACTGCTCGGCGGAGGGCTTCGCCCGCGCCATGGACATCTCCTGCCATTCCTTCATCCGCATGGCCAAGCTGGCAGCGCCCTTGATGACGCACGGCGGCGCCATGTTCGCCATGAGCTACCTGGGTGCCGACCGCGTGGTGCCCAATTACAACGTCATGGGCCCGGTCAAGGCGGCGCTGGAGGCGTCGTGCCGCTACCTGGCGCATGAGCTGGGGCCGCAGCACATCCGGGTGCACGCCCTGTCGCCCGGCCCGCTGATGACCCGGGCGGCATCGGGCCTGAAGGACTTCGACCGCCTGCTGAATGACGCCATAAGCCGCGCGCCGGTTGGGGAATTGGTCGACATCATGGATGTGGGCTACACCTGCGCCTACCTGGCCAGCCCCTTCGCCCGCCGGCTGACAGGCAGCACCCTTTATATCGACGGGGGTGCCAACATCGTGGCATGACCGTCCCACGCCCCCTGCTAGCGCCCGCCTGTCATGTAGTAAAATTACCGCCCTTAACGGGAATTTCGCATATCCCCATGTTGTTGTCGACGGACGAAGCGGTTACCATCGCCGCCAACCGGACCGGGCAACCGTTGGCCATGCCGACGATGCGCCCGGGCACCGTTTCCAACCGGCCTTCACTTCTGGGGCGGCCCGCCAGGGCCGAAAACAACAATGCGTCGCCACCGCCGTGCCAAGATCGTCGCCACCGTCGGACCCGCCAGCAACTCGCCCGAGATGCTGAAGGCGCTGTTCCTGGCGGGCGTCGACACCTTCCGCCTGAACTTCAGCCACGGCACCCATGAGGACCATGCCAAGGTCCATGCCCACATCCGGGCGCTGGAGAAGGAGGTGGGCCGGCCCATCGGCATCCTGCAGGATCTGCAGGGTCCCAAGATCCGCGTCGGCACCATCAAGGACGGCAAGATCACGGTGGCCAAGGGCGACACCATCCGCTTCGTGCTGAAGGGCCAGGACGGCGACCGCGACGCCATCCCCCTGCCGCATCCCGAGATTTTCGCCGCCGTCCTGCCGGGCCACCACCTGCTGATCGACGACGGCCGCGTGCGCGTGAAGGTGACCAGCCTGGGCGACGACGCCATGACGGCCGAGGTCATCTTCGGCGGTGTCATCTCCAACCGCAAGGGCGTGAACCTGCCCGGCACCCTGCTGAACCTGTCGCCGCTGACCGCCAAGGACCGCGCCGACCTGGAATTCGGCCTGAACCTGGGCGTGGACTGGGTGGCCCTGTCCTTCGTGCAGAAGCCCAGCGACATGATCGAGGCGCGCGGCCTGATCGGCGACCGCGCCGGCCTGATGGCCAAGATCGAGAAGCCGCAGGCCCTGGACCAGATCGACGACATCATCCGCCTGTCGGACGCCATCATGGTGGCCCGCGGCGACCTGGGTGTGGAAATCCCGCAGGAGGAGGTGCCCGGGCGCCAGAAGGAACTGGTGCGGGCCTGCCGCCTGGCGGTGAAGCCGGTCATCGTCGCCACCCAGATGCTGGACAGCATGGTGGCCGCCCCCACCCCCACCCGCGCCGAGGCGTCGGACGTGGCCACCGCCATCTATGACGGCGCCGACGCCGTCATGCTGTCGGCGGAATTGGCCAGCGGCGCCTATCCACTGGAAGCGGTCTCCATGATGGACCGCATCATCGCCACCACCGAGCGGCACAAGCTGTACCACTCCCTCATCCGCGCGTCGGAGCCGGGGGAGGAGCAGACGCCGCCGCACGCCGTTGCCGCCGCCGCCGCCGACCTGGCGGAGGCCGTGCGCGCGCCGGTCATCGTCGCCTTCACCTCCAGCGGCACCACCGCCGCCCGCATCGCCCGCAAGCGCCCGGAAGTGGCCATCCTGGCCATCACCGCCGACCAGGCCGTGTCGCGCCGCCTGTGCCTGCTGTGGGGCACGCACAGCGCCCTGTCGGAGGACATCCACTCCTACGAGCAGATGGTGGATGTCGCCACCGCCGTGTCGCAGAGCGCGGAATTCGCCAAGCTGCACGACCAGATCATCGTCGTGGCCGGCATCCCCTTCGCCCAGGCCGGCACCACCAACAACCTGCGCATGCTGCAGATCGGGGGGTAAGGGCCTCGCACGCGGAACGCGGTCGCGTCCTGCGGCAAGCGTTCAAAGACAAACGGCGCCGCAGCGATGCGGCGCCGTTTTCATTTGGCCGCGGGGACGGTCATTCGGGCTTGAAGCAGTAGGCCGCCAGCTTGTTGCCGTCCAGGTCACGCGCATAGGCCGCGTAGGCGTTGGGCGCCCAGCCGCGGGGCCCCGGCTTGCCCTCGCACACGCCGCCCTTGGCCAGGGCCTCGGCATGGAAGGCGTCGACCATGGCGCGGTTGGGCGCCTCGAAACTCACCGTGACGCCATTGCCGACGGTGGCGGGCTGGCCGTTGGCCGGCTTCAGCACGAAGAAGGACGGCTTGTCCTCACCCCAGATTGAACCGTTGTCACCCAGGTCAGCCACCCGTTTCAGGCCCAGCTTGCCCAGCACGTCGTCATAGAAGCCCCGGGCCTTGGCCAGGTCGTTGGTGCCGACGGAAACGTGGGTGTAGATCGCCATAGTCTTTCCTCCCCTCAATTCTTCGCGGAATGGGTAGGATGACTATAGACAGGCGGCAAAACTCAACAATGCTGCCATATGACGATTGACTTTTTCCCCTGAAAAACAATTCAAGGGTTTATTGTCTACGCCCCTTCAGACCGCGCCACGCGCATGGCCCGCCAGAAGGTCGACACCCCCGCCAGGCTGGCCAGCGCGCCCTCCAGCGCCAGGGCGGCGGGCAAATGTTCCTCGCCCCCCAGTCCCTGCGCCAGCAGGCTGACGACGCTGGGCGCCAGGCCCAGGCTGATGAAAACCCCGAGCGCGCTCATGAGGCCCAGGCACAAGCCGCGCAGATGGTTGGGCACCAGCAGGGTCATGGCCGACGCCACGCCCACGGCCACGATGGCGCCCGCCACCATCAGCAGGGCCAGCAGCAGGGCGAACACCGGGACGCCGGGCGCCAGGGCGAACAGGGCGGCCGGCACCGACAGGGCCGCCCCCAGCAGCGCCCCCCACAAAATGCCGCCCCGGGCGTCCCGCCGGTGTCCCCAGTCGGCCGCCAAACCGCCCAGAACGGTGCCGCCAATGCCAGACAGGCCCAGCAGCACACCCATCCAGCCGCTGAAGTCCGCCGGCTGCAGGCCGAAGGATCGCGTCAGCACCGGCACCGCCCAGACGGTGGCGGCGGCGTCGCCCATGTTGACGGTGATCATGCCCGCCATCAGGGGTGCCACCAGGCGGCGCAGGCGCCACAGCTCCGCCAGGGCGGGCGCCAGCTTGGGCGATACGTCCGGCACCGTGTCCGCCGCGCTTCCCTGCCGGGTGGGCTCGGGCAGCCAGAGCAGCAGGGCGGTGGGAACCAGCATCAGCAGGGCCACCAGCAGCATCGTGGCCCGCCAGGCCGTCAGGCCCAGCCACCCGGCCTGCCCCACCCCTGGCGTCAGCGTTCCCACCAGGGCTCCGCCCCCGGCGAAAGCCGCCGCCATCCCCGCCGCCTGGCCGATCACCATGACCATGACGGCCCGGCCCCGCCGTTCCGGCGTGGACAGGTCGGCGGTCAGCGACAGGATGGCCGGCACGGCGCCGGCCGCGCCCAGCCCCACCAGCATGCGGCCCACGAACAAGCTGCCGAAACCCCAGGCCAGTCCCGACAGGACCGTGCCCGCGATCCACAGCGCGGACAGGGCCAGCAGCAGGGTCACCCGCCGGGTGCGGTCCACCAGCCGGCCGATGGGCACCGCCAGCGCCGCCACGGGCAGGGCCAGCGCCATGCCCTGGATCAAGCCCACCTGGTTGTCGGACAGACCCATATCGGCCTTGGCCAGTTCCTGCACCGGCGACAGCAGGGTGCGCGCCACCATGCCCGCCAGCATGGCCAGCGCCAGGACCGCCAGGGCGCGGAGGCGCCCCCATGGCGCCGCCGGCATGGGCACCGCCGCATCGGTCACGACATGGGGTCCAAAGGCCAGATGGGCCGGCGCAGATGGCGGTAGGGCAGCGCCCCCAGGTTCATGTTCAAGGACCCCGGGGCGTCGCAATAGACGGTGGCCGAAGATATGGCGTCGAAGGTGGCCCGGAAATGCTGTGTGGACTTCACCACCACCAGGGCCTTGGCCGAAAGGTCGATGCCCAATTCGGTGAAGCAATCGGGCGAGAAGGTCTGCTGCCGGATGCTGTTCAGCACGATGTCCCAGGTGCCAGCGCGCAGGGCCACGGCCAGGCCGATGGGGTCGTCGCCGTCCGTGGCCAGGCCGCGCTGGCGGATGTCGTCGCGCACCGCCGTCACCGTGACCTCCAGGTCGACCGGATCGCCGGACAGGGGGCCGACCTTGCCGCCGATGCGCAAGGGCAGTTGGGCGCCCACGCCGGCGTCGGCCGCGATCAAGGCCGCCTGCGGGTCCCAGATCATGCCCAGCGCCACGTCCTGGACGCCCCGGTCCAGCAGCGCGCGCAGGACGAAGGTGCTGTCGCAGGCGGCGCCGCCACCGGGATTGTCGGAGCTGTCGGCCAAGACCACCGGCTTGCCGGATCCCATCAGGCCCACGGCCTTGTCCACCGCCTGGTCCAGGGGCAGGCGCTCCTGCAGGGGTGCGGCCGTGACGATGGCCTGGAAGTCGGCGGCGATGGCGGCTAGCACGCGGTCGACAGCGGCGAGGTCGCTGCCGTCCGACACCACCAGGACGGCGGCGCCGGTATGTTCAGTGTCGGCCCAGATGAAGCCGTGCATCATCGAGACGGACAGCACGCCGTCCCGCCCCTCATAGCCCGCCAACCGGTCGACGAAGCCGCGCATGGGCTGCTCCGTCGTGCCGAACAGGCCCATCACCGGCACCTTGCGGATGTGGGTCCTGGCCCTTGGGCCGCCGCGCGCCATGGCGGACAGGATGGTGTACAGTTCCCCCATGCGGGCCAGGAAATCGGTGTGGGGATATTCCTTGCAGGCGATGATGACCGCGCCGCTGTCCATCATGGCCTGGGTGGCGTTGCCGTGCAGGTCCAAAGTCACGCCCACCGGCATCTCCGGCCCGACCAGGGCGCGCACATGGGTCAGCAGGTCGCCTTCGCAGTCAGGGTAGTCCTGCCCCACCATGGCGCCGTGCAGGGCCAGCACCACCATGTCCACCCGCTCCGCCGCCATGGCCGCCTTGAGATCGGCCAGAAGGGCGTCGCGCAGGCACTCATAGACGCCGCGCGGCACAAGACCGGAGGGCTGGGCCCCGGCGGTCGGACCATCGATCACCCGGTCGCCGTGCCCCTCCGCCACCGTGAACAGGTCGCCGTAGGCCGGCAGCACCCGCGCGCGGGCCAGGGTGGCGGGGTCCCGCCCCACGTGCCGCAGGTCGTTGGTGAAGGACCGCATGGACGTCGGCAGGGGGGAGAAGCTGTTGGTCTCGTGCACCAGGCCGGCGACATAGACCGTGAGGGGATCGGCGCGCGTCATGCCACCACCTTGCGGAAACGCAGCCGCCGGGTGCGGCCGCTATTGAAGGTAAAGCCCTGGTTGTCGAAGGCGATCAGTCCGCCGACGATGGGCACGGCCAGATCCAGGGGCTTGGCATCCCATAGGCCGGGCGCCAGGTTCACCAGACAGTGGCGCACGGTGCCGTGGCGGCCGGTGAAGACCAGGCGACCCGCCTTGCCATCCCCGTCGGCCTCCACCGCCGCCGTCGTGCCCGACGCGGCGGCGGCGTACCGGCCAGCCACGGCGCGCAGATCGGCCTCCGGATCCGGCTCCAGCAACACCAGTTCGCGGTCCACCCCGAATTCCACGGCGCGCAAGGTCTTGGGCGCCTCCTGCGTTTCCGGCACATCCAGGCCCATGTGGAAGACGGCGACGTTGGGGCGCAGCAGGCCGTCCGGCGTCCGCACCAGCGGCAGCCTCATGCCACTCATGCTGATGATGGCCCTGCCCTCATGCCGCGCCAGGCCGAAGGTGCCGCCGTTGTGCGGGCTGTAATAGGTACCGGCGGGGATGACGCCCTGATACGGCTCAAGCTTGGGACCCAGGCCCGGCACGCAGGCGTCGATGATCCTGGCGGCCAGATCCATGGGGTCGAGGCCGGCACGGTTGGCCATGATAATGATGTCCAGCCCATGGTCGGGCAGGGTGATCATCTGACTGGACCCGCCCATGACGCCGCCGGCGTGGTGCACGGTGCGCACCCCGCGATAGGGTGTGTCCATCAGGCCCAGGCCGTAGCCGGTGACATAGCCGTTGGCCAGCACCGCCGGCTCCACCATGCGGCGCCAGGTCTCGGCGCTACCCACCGTCGGCCGGCCGGCCAAGCCCGCGCGCAGGTGCGCCAGCCAGCGCAGCATGTCGTCAACGGTGGAGACGATGCCGCCCTCGGCCGCGATCTCCGCGCCCAGGGGCTGGCGGTAATAATCGCCCTTGCCGTCCACCATGTGCAGCGACGCGCTGTTGGGAACATAGTCGGTATCGACCAGGCGCAGCAGGGTGTCGTTCATGCCCAGGGGGCGGAACAGGTGGTCACGGAAGAAGTCGCCCAGCCTCATCCCCGACAGCCGCTCGATGGCCAGCGACAGCAGGACGTAGCCGCCGTTGTTGTAGCACCACTCCTCCCCCGCCTGGAAATTCACGTCGTCATCATCGGCCATCAGCCGCATGCAGTCGGCGGTGGACAGGTATCGGCCGAGGCCGCTGAGCTGCAGCGCCAGTTCCAGGCTGCAGCGCAGGCCACCGACGTGGTTCATCAGCTGGCGCATGGTGACATCGGCCGCCGCCCGCGCCATTTCCGGCACATGCCTGGCCACCGGGTCGTCCAGGCCAGCCAGCCCTTCCTCCACCAGCAGCATGTAGGCCAGGGCGCCGAAATGCTTGGTGGTGGACCCGATGCGCATGCGGATGGCGGGTGACAGGGTGACCGGCAGCTCCAGGCTGGCCAGGCCGAAGCCCTTGCGGTAGAGGGGCACGCCGTCCAGCGCCACCCCCACCGCCACGCCCGGCAAATGGGTGGTGTCCAGGGCCGCGAAGATCGCGTCCAGGGCGGCTCCGTCCACCGCCGCCTTCGCCTCTTCCGTCGCGGCCGGGACCAAGCCCGCGCCGTCGCCCGTTCCCCTGCCCATCGCAGCCCTCCCGCCGTTGACGGGATAGTTCGCGACGGCCGCGTTTCCTGTCAAGAGACTATTTCTCCAAATTGAGAACAATTCGTCAGAAATCGGGTCGGTGTCCCTATATAATATATTGTTTAATATTAATTTTTTTATGTTTCTTTCGTGAAACAATATCTGAAACACCGCGGCCCGAGAGCCGGCTTGGCGCTGGACAGCCGCAAGCCGGCGTGCCACATTTTTCTCTAATTGGAGAATATCGCGGGCTGAGAGATGGAATTGGACAGGTACGACGTCATCGTCATCGGTGCCGGCATGGGCGGTGCCGCCCTGGCGGCGGAGCTGAGCCCCCACGCGCGTGTGCTGGTGCTGGAGGCGGAAGCTCGGCCGGGCGTGCACTCCACCGGCCGATCCGCCGCGCTCTATGCCGCCGCCTATGGCGGGCCGGACGTGCGGGCGCTGACCCGGGCCAGCCGCGCCTTTTTCGATGCGCCGCCCGAGGGCTTCGCCGACCATCCGCTGCTGTCCCCGCGCGGCCTGCTGTACGTCGCCACGGCGGAGCAGGCGCCCCGCCTGATGGATTTCCTGGCGGAGATCGGCGACAGCGTGCGGACGATACCCATGGCCGACGCCATGGCCCAGATGCCCCTGTTGCGGCCGGAGTACGTGGCGGTGGCCGCGCTGGCGCAAACGGGCAGCGCCATGGACATCGACGTCGACGCCCTGCACCAGGGCTATCTGCGCCTGGCCAGGCGCGGGGGCGCCACCCTGCTGACCGACGCGCCCGCCACCGCCCCGCGCCGCGAGGGTGATCTGTGGGTGCTGCGCGTGGGCGACCGCGAGGTCGCGGCTCCCAAAGTGGTGAATGCCGCCGGCGCCTGGGCGGAACGGGTGGGCCAAGCCTTCGGCGCCGCCCCCCTGGGCCTGACGCCGCTGAAGCGTACCGCCCTGCTGGTCGATCCACCGCCGGGCCACGACACCGACCGCTGGCCCGGCGTGTTCGACACCGATGAGCAGTTCTACGTGAAGCCGGACGCCGGCAAGCTGCTGCTGTCCCCGGCGGACGAAACCCCCAGCGAGCCCTGCGACGCCCAGCCGGAGGAGCTGGACGTGGCCATCGCCGTGGATCGGGTGCAGCAGGCGCTGGACCTGCCGGTGCGCCGCGTCACCCACGCCTGGGCGGGCCTGCGCACCTTCGTGTCCGACCGACAGCCGGTGGTGGGCCCGGATTCCACCGTGCCCGGCCTCTATTGGTGCGCCGGCCAGGGCGGTTACGGCATCCAGATGGCGCCCGCCCTGGCGCGCCTGGCCGCCAGCCTGGTGCTGGATCGGGCGGTGCCGGACGACATCCTGGCCGAAGGGCTGGTGCTGGCCAACGTGTTGCCCCACCGTCTGACCAGCACCGCTTGCGCGCCGGACAAGCCGCTGGAATAAAGGGCGGATCACGTCCCCCATGAGCGACAGGATGAAGAAGAACGCCACCTTGGGCCAGTTGATCGGCGCGCTGCGCCAGCGCAACGGCTGGACCCTGAAGCAGATGAGCGACAAGGTGGGCATCCCCTTGTCCACCCTGGCCAAGGTGGAGGGCGACAAGCTGTCGCTGAGCTACGACAAGCTGGAGCAGTTCACCAGCCGGCTGGGCCTGAGCATGGCCGAATTCCTGGCGCAGGGCCAAGGTCACGGCGCCGCCGCCAGTGACGGCCCGCCCGTCATCACCGGCAGGCGCAGCCTGACCAGCGACAGCAATTCCGTGCGCATCCACACCGGCGCCTATGATTACGAATACCTCTGCACCGACCTGCGGCGGAAGCGCATGGTGCCCATCCTGACCCAGGTGCTGGCCCACACCCTGGACGAGTTCGGCGACCTGGTGCGCCACCAGGGGGAGGAGTTCATCTACGTGGTGGATGGCACCATCGAGGTGCACCTGGAGTTCTACGCCCCCGTGACCCTGCGCCAGGGCCAGGGCATCTACATCGACAGCATGATGGGCCACGCCTACCTGGCCAAGGACTGCGAGCGCGCCCTGGTGCTGGGCGTCTGTTCCAGCGACGACGGCAACCTGCAGGGGGACTTGATCACCCTGGCGGAAAATCGGCGGAGCGTCCCGCCTGACGGCTGCCCTTACGCCGGCGAAATGCTAGGTTGCCCCGGCTTGGGAAAGGCGGGGACAACGTGGCGCTGTTTGAAAGCATGCTGACGCTGGTGGTGGCGGCCATCCTGCTGCTGCAGGTGTCGCGCCGCCTGGCCCTGCCCTACCCCGCCCTGCTGGCCCTGGCCGGCGGGCTGGTGGCGGCCCTGCCCTGGTCGCCGCAGATCAGCATGGACCCGCGGCTGGCGTTGACCCTGTTCATCGCCCCCACCCTGCTGGACGCGGCCTATGACCTGCCGCCGCGATCCCTGCGGCCCTTGTGGATACCGCTGGTGGCGCTGGCCGGCCTGGCCGTCGTGCTGACCACGGCCGCCGTCGCCTGGGCCGGCGTGGCCCTGGCGGGCATGCCCCTGGTGGCGGCCGTGGCCCTGGGCGCCATCGTCGCCCCGCCGGACGCGGCGGCGGCCACCACCATGCTGGGCCGCTTCAGCCTGCCCCGCCGCACCGTCACGGTGCTGAAGGGCGAAAGCCTGCTGAACGACGCCGTGGCCCTGCTGATCTTCGCCACGGCGGTGGGCTGGGCGCGGGACGGCAGCCTGGAGAAGTTGGCGCCGGAGGTGGCGCTGGCCGTGCCTGGCGGCCTGCTGCTGGGCTACCTGACGGCGCGCGCCTACATCGTGCTGTCGCGGCCGCTGGAAGGCACGCTGGGCGGGACCATCGCCAGCTTCGCCGGCACCTTCACCGTCTGGGTCATCGCCGACCGGCTGCACCTGTCCGCCATCCTGGCCGTGGTGGCCAACGCCATGACCCTGGCCCACCACGTGCCCTATCGCCAGCGGGCTCGCGACCGCGTCAACACCTACGCCGTGTGGGGCACGGTGGTCTTCCTGCTGAACGTCCTGGCCTTTCTGCTGACCGGCCTGCAGGCCCGCAGCATCCTCAGCCACCTGGGCGACGGACAGCTGGACCGCGCCCTGGCGTTCGCCGGCACGGTGCTGGCCGTGGTGGTGGGCGTGCGGCTGGTCTGGGTCATGCTGTACAACCGCCTGGTCAACCTGATCGCCCGCTGGGGCTGGTACGACCAGCCGCCCACCCTGGCCCAGGGCCTGGTCGTGTCCTGGTGCGGCATGCGGGGACTTGTGACCCTGGCGACGGCGCTGGCCTTGCCCGAGGGCTTCCCCGAGCGCGACCTGATCGTGCTGTGCGCCCTGGCCGTGGTGCTGGGCACCCTGGTGGCGCAGGGCCTGACCCTGGGGCCATTGATCCGCCTGTTGCGTTTCCCATCGGACGACAGCCTGTCCCATGACCTGACGTTCGCGCGCGGCGCCCTGCTGGATGCCGCTCTCGCCACCTTGCGGGACAAGGACGGCGACGGCGCCCGCCTGATGCGCGAGATCTATGAGCGCGACCGCGCCGCCATATCCTCCGGCCGGCACCCGCGCGAGGCCAGCGAAACCGCCCAGCTGCGCCGCGAGACCATCGCCGCCAAGCGCCGCGCCCTGGCCAACCTGCGGCGCGGCGGCCGCATCGACGACGACGTGTTCCATACCCTGGAGCAGGAGCTGGACTGGGCTGAGCTGGCGGCGGCCTTGCCTGATGAGTTGGAACTGGCCGAAAGCTGAGCATCGGCTTATGCAAAGCTTGCATCACCGCCGGCAACCGGCTGGGGGCATGCTGGCGGCATGAACGCGATCTTCGTTGAGCGGGGCCCCAGCCCCTTCCTGGCCGGATTCCGCCTGGCGGACGTCACCGTCGATACCGGCGTCACCCTGCGGGCGGCCCTCGCCGGGAACGGGCCGCCCCTGTTGCTGTTGCACGGTCACCCGCAGACCCATGTCACCTGGCGCAAGATCGCCCCGGCCCTGGCCCGGCGTTTCACCGTGGTGGCGGCCGACCTGCGCGGCTATGGCGACAGCGCCAAGCCGGAAAGCGACGCCGAGCATGCGCCCTATGCCAAGCGGGCCATGGCGCTGGACATGGTGCTGATGATGCGGGCCCTGGGGCATGACCGTTTCGCTGTGGCGGGTCATGACCGGGGCGGCCGGGTGGCGCACCGCATGGCGCTGGATCATGCGGACGCCGTCACCCGCCTGGCCCTGCTGGACGTGGCGCCCACCGCCACCATGTACGCCCTGACCAACCAGGAGTTCGCCACCCGGTATTTCTGGTGGTTCTTCCTGATCCAGCCGGCGCCCCTGCCGGAACGGCTGATCGCCGCCGACCCGGAATTCTTCCTGCGCGGCCACATCGACCGGCAGAACAAGATCGCCGGCGCCACCGAACCGGCGGCTTTCGCCGAGTATCTGCGCTGCTACCAGGACCCCGCCACCCGCCACGCCATCTGTGAGGACTATCGCGCCGCCGCCACCATCGACCTGGCGCACGACTCGGCCGATGCCCACCGGCGGGTGACGGCGCCGCTGCTGGCCCTGTGGGGCGCGCACGGCACGGTGGGCCGGCTGTACGACGTGCTGGCCACCTGGCGGGAGAAGGCCACCGACGTGCGCGGCCGGGCGCTGGACTGCGGCCACACCCTGCAGGAAGAGCGGCCGGACGAGGTGTTGGCCGCCTTCCTGGACTTTTTCGCCTAATCCTTTCCAGTCGTGGGATCAAAGGGGGCGGACTTGTCGCCCTCGCCGGCCAACCCACGCTTCCGGTGGGGCGGGGCGACGGCCCGATAAGGATTGCATCCTAATAATTATTCTATACACTGTCCGAGTGACGATATTGTCAATGTGTCAATTGTCACATACATAGGGACCTTCGGACCCATCATCCGCAGGGCTTGCCGCCCGGCACGGCCATAGGGCGGCAAGCGGATCGGTTCGCGCCAGGTCCCTTTTTTGAAGGTCGCACGCCCATGACCACCGCAGCGCGCCCCACCCCCGCCAGCCCGGCCTCCGCCGGCCAGCGCGGCCCCCTCGACCATGAGCGCCGCGCCCAGATCGTCGAAGCCGCCGACCAGCATTTCCGTTATTACGGCTATCACAAGACCACGGTGGCGGACCTGGCCAAGGCCATCGGCCTGTCCACGGCCTACATCTACAAATTCTTCAGCAGCAAGCAGGCCATCGGCGAGGCCATCTGCGCCCGCTGCCTGAGCGAGATCACCGCGCAGTTGCGGGTGATCATGGGTGAGCCCGCGTCCGCGGCGGAACGCCTGCGCCGCGTCTATCCCACCCTGGCGCGGGCCGGCGCCGCCCTGTTCTTCGAGGAACGCCGGCTGCACGACATCGTCGTCACCGCCGTCACCGAGAACTGGCACGCCGGCACGACGTACGAGGAAGAGTTGCGGGACATGGTGCGCGCCCTGGTCGTCGCCGGCCGCGAGGCCGGGGAGTTCGAACGCGAGACCCCGCTGGACGAGGTGTGCCTGGCGATCGAGGAAACGCTGTGGCCGTTCGCCCACCCCCTGATGCTGGAAGAGAAGCTGGACATGTTGGACACCACCACGGCGGCGGTGGCGGGGTTGGTGTTGCGCAGCCTGCGGCCCTGACATGTGATAAGTGATGTATGAAACATGACGAGTGACGGATTGACGAAATCGTCACTCGTCTGTATGGTCGAGGCTCCTTCAGGGATGGAGCTTCGCCATGCGGCACCCCGTATCTTCCCGCCTGCTGACCCTGGCCGTCCTGGCCCTGGCGGGCGCCTCGCTTTCCGCCTGTGACAAGCCTGTCCCCGACCCGCGCACGGCCGAGCGACTGGTGCGCGTGGCCACGGCCCAGCCGGCGGCGCGCGACGAGCGCGCCTATGTCGGCGTCGTCACCGCCAGGGTGCAGAGCGGCCTGGGGTTCCGCGTGGCCGGCAAGGTCACCCAACGCCTGGTGGACCCTGGCCAGGCCGTGAAGGCCGGTCAGCCGCTGATGCGCATGGACAACACCGACTACGCCCACGCCATCACCACCCAGCAGGGCCAGGTGGCCATGATCAAGGCCACGCTGACCCAGGCCCGGGCGGATGAGGCGCGCTACCGCGCCCTGGTGGGCAACGGCGCCGTCTCCCCCTCCGCCTACGATCAAAAGAAGGCCGCGGCCGACGGCGCCCAGGCGCAATTGGACGCGGCGCAGGCCCAGCTGCGGGTGGCGCAGGACGACAGCGCCTACACCACCCTGGTGGCGGACGCCGACGGCACCGTGATGGACACGCTGGCCGAACCGGGCCAGGTGGTCACCGCCGGCCAGATCGTGGTGCGCCTGGCCCACGCCGGCCCGCGCGAGGCGGCGGTGAACCTGCCGGAAACCGTGCGGCCGGCGGTAGGCTCCCACGCCACCGCCACCCTGTACGGCAGCGCCATGCGGGCGCCGGCCACCCTGCGCCAGCTGTCGGACGCCGCCGACACGCAGACCCGCACCTATGAGGCCCGCTACGTCCTGGATGGCGCCGCCGCCCAGGCCCCGCTGGGCGCCACGGTGACGGTGCGCCTGTCCCTGACCGGCGACGACACCCCGCCCGTTTCCGTCCCCCTGGGCGCCCTGAACGACGAGGGCAAGGGCCCCGGCGTCTGGGTGTTGACCCCTGAAGCCGGCGGCGACCCCGTCAGCGGTGATCGGGCAACCATCGCCTTCCGCCCGGTGATCGTAGGCCAGCTGGGCGCGGAAGAGGCCACTCTGCTGGGGGGGGTCAAGGCCGGCGAACGAGTGGTGGCCCTGGGCGGCCACTTCCTGCACGAAGGCGAAAAGGTGCGTGTGGCGCAGAACGCGGCCCCCGCCCAGGCGGTGCTGAAATGAGCGGCTTCAACCTGTCGGCCCTGGCGGTCCGCGAACGCGCCATCACCCTGTTCCTGCTGATCGCCATCACCCTGTCCGGCGTCTACGCCTTCCTCAAGCTGGGCCGCGCCGAGGACCCCGCCTTCACCATCAAGGTGCTGACCGTCAGCGCCGTCTGGCCCGGCGCCACGGCGCAGGAGATGCAGGACCTGGTGGCGGAACCCCTGGAGAAGCGCCTGCAGGAACTGCGCTGGTACGACAAGGTGGAGACCTTCACCCGGCCCGGCATGGTCCTGATGACCCTGTCGTTGCAGGACAAGACCCCGCCCTCGGCCGTGCCGGAACAGTTCTACCAGGCGCGCAAGAAGCTGGGGGACGAGGCCCGCACCCTGCCATCCGGCGCCCTGGGCCCCTTTGTGAATGACGAGTACTCCGATACCGACTTCGCCGTCTACGCGGTCAAGGCGCCGGGCATGCCCGCCCGCCAGCTGACGCGCGAGGCGGAAACCCTGCGCCAGCGCCTGCTGCATGTGCCAGGCGTGAAGAAGATCGACATCCTGGGCGAACGGCCCGAGCGCATCTTCGTCGATTTCACCTACGCCCGCCTGGCCACCCTGGGCATCGGCGCCCGTGACATCTTCGACGCCCTGGCCCGCCAAAACACGGTGACGCCGGCCGGGTCCATCGACACCGACGGCCCCCAGGTCTTCATCCGCCTGGATGGCGCCTACGATGACCTGGAGAAGATCCGCAACACCCCCATCGTCGCCGGCGGCCGCACCTTCAAGCTGTCGGACGTGGCCGAGGTCAAGCGCGGCTATGAGGACCCGCCCACCTACCTGATCCGCCACGACGGCGACCCGGCCCTGGCCCTGGGCGTGGTCATGCAGGACGGCTGGAACGGTCTGGAACTGGGCAAGGCCCTGGACGCGGAAGAATCGAGGATCGCCGCCGAACTGCCGGTGGGCCTGACCCTCAGCAAGGTCAGCGACCAGGCGGTGAACATCCACGAGGCGGTGGGTGAGTTCATGCTGAAGTTCTTCGTGGCCCTGGGCGTGGTGATGTTCGTCAGCCTGGCCAGCCTGGGATGGCGCGTGGGCATCGTCGTGGCCGCCGCCGTGCCGCTGACGCTGGCCGCCGTCTTCGTCATCATGCAGGTCACCGGCCGCGCCTTCGACCGCATCACCCTGGGCGCGCTGATCATCTCGCTGGGCCTATTGGTGGACGACGCCATCATCGCCATCGAGATCATGGTGGTGAAGCTGGAGGAAGGCTACGACCGCATCAAGGCCGCCGCCTACGCCTGGAGCCACACGGCCGCCCCCATGCTGTCCGGCACCCTGGTCACCATCATCGGCTTCACGCCCGTGGGCTTCGCCAGGTCCACGGCGGGCGAGTATGCCGGCAACATCTTCTGGATCGTGGGCTTCGCCCTGATCACCTCATGGGTGGTGGCGGTGGTGTTCACGCCCTACCTGGGCGTCCAGCTGCTGCCCAACATCCGGCCCATCCCCGGCGGGCACGCCGCGATTTACGCCACCCCGCGCTATCAGCGCCTGCGCCGCCTGATCACCTGGGCGGTGGATCATCGCGGCCGGGTGGCCCTGGCCGTGGTCGGCACCTTCCTGCTGGCCGGCGTCGGCATGGGCTTCGTCAAGCAGCAGTTCTTCCCCACCTCCGACCGGCCGGAGATCATGGCGGAGGTGCAGATGCCCGAGGGCACCAGCATCGAGGCCACCAGCGCCGCCGCCAAGAAAGTGGAGGACTGGTTGCGCCGGCAGCCGGAGGCGAAGATCGTCTCCACCTATGTCGGCCAGGGCGCCCCGCGCTTCTTCCTGTCCTACAATCCCGAGCTGCCCGATCCGTCCTTCGCCAAGATGATCGTCCTGACCCCGGACGACAAGGCGCGCGACCGGCTGAAGGACAACCTGCGCCAGGCCATCGCCGATGGTTTGGCGCCGGAGGCCCGGGTGCGCGTGTCGCAGCTGGTGTTCGGCCCGCCCTCGCGCTTCCCCGTCATGTTCCGCGTCAGCGGGCCCGATGTGGCGGTGCTGCGCGGCATCGCCGATGAGGTGCAGGCCGTCATGCGGACCAACCCCGACACCCGCCTGGTGAACCAGGATTGGGGCGAGCGGGCGCCCACCCTGCACTTCGTGCTGGACCAGGATCGCCTGCGCCTGATCGGCCTGAACCCCACCGACGCCGCGCAGCAGCTGCAGTTCCTGCTGACCGGCGCCCCGGTGACCCAGGTGCGTGAGGACATCCGCGTGGTGCAGGTGACGGCGCGCAGCGCCGGCCCCGACCGCCTGGACCCCGCCCGCCTGGGCGACATGACCCTGACCAGCGCCGACGGGCGCCTGGTGCCCTTGAGCCAGATTGGCCATGTGGAAGTGCGGGCGGAGGAGCCCATCCTGCGCCGCCGCGACCGCGTGCCGACCATCACCGTGCAGGCCGACATCGACGACGCCCTGCAGCCGCCCCAGGTGTCCATGGCCATCGAGAAGGCCCTGGCCCCCATCATCGCCAAGCTGCCTGCCGGCTACCGCATCGACATGGGCGGCAACATCGAGGAAGCGGGCAAGGCCAACGCCGCGCTGGCGCCCATGTTCCCCATCATGGCGGCCCTGATCCTGCTGGTGCTGGTGCTGCAAACCCGGTCGCTGTCGGCCATGGCCATGGTGTTCCTGACGGGCCCCCTGGGCCTGGTGGGCGCGGTGCCCGTCCTGCTGATCTTCCACCAGCCCTTCGGCTTCAACGCCATCCTGGGCTTGATCGGCCTGTCGGGCATCCTGATGCGCAACACCCTGATCCTGATCGGCCAGATCCACACCAACCAGGAGGAAGGGCTGTCGCCCTATCACGCGGTGATCGAGGCCACGGTGCAACGCGCCCGCCCCGTCATCCTGACGGCCCTGGCCGCCGTGCTGGCCTTCATCCCCCTGACCCAGTCGGTGTTCTGGGGGTCCATGGCCTATGTGCTGATCGGCGGCACGGCCGTGGGAACGGTGCTGATCCTGGTCTTCCTGCCCGCCCTCTACGCCCTGTGGTTCCGGGTGAAGGCGGACGGGGCGGCGGCGGCGCATGAGGAAGCGCGCCACTACCCCAGGGCGGTGCCGGCGGAGTGACGGCGACCACATGAAAAAAGCCCCGGCCAGGGCGACCCGGCCGGGGCTTTTCCTTGTAAGGAGGCCGCCTACTTCGCCTCCGCGTCCGTGCGGTACTTCTTGAACCAGGCCAGGATGGCGTTGGTCTCGCCCACCAGCTGCGACGGGCGTTCTGCCAGGCCGCCGTGGCTGGCGCCGGGCACGCGGATCAGGGCCGTGGGGATGCTGCGCAGCTGCAGGGCGGCGTAGTACTGCTCCGCCTCGCTGGGCGGCGTGCGGTGGTCTTCCTCGCCCACCATGACGGCGGTCGGGGTCTTGACGTTGCCCACCAGGCTCAGCGGCGACCGGCGCCAGTACTGCTCCTGATCCTCCCACGGCATCTTGCCGAACCAGTACTTGGCCATGAAGGTGTAGCCGTCGACGGTCAGCACCTCGCTGGTCCAGTTGATGACCGGCTTCTGCGTCACCGCCGCCTTGAAGCGGTCGGTCTTGCCCACGATCCAGGCGGTCAGCACGCCGCCACCGGAGCCGCCGGTGACGAACAGGTTGTTGGGGTCGACCGAGCCCCTGGCGATGGCGGCGTCCACCACGCTCATCAGGTCGTCGAAATCCTGGCTGGGATAGTTGTGGTGGATCTGGTTGGCGAAGCTTTCGCCATAGGAGGTCGACCCGCGCGGGTTGGCATACACCACGATATAGCCGGCGGCGGCGTAGAGCTGGTCCTGCGTCGACCAGACAGGGCCGTAGCTGGCGAAGGGTCCGCCGTGGATTTCCAGCACCAGCGGATACTTCTTGGCGGGGTTGAAGTCCGGCGGCGTCACCATCCAGGCGTCGATGGGCAGGCCGCCGGCGCTGGAGGTGGTGGGCAGCGGCTGCACCTTGGCCAGCGTCTTGCCGGCGAAGAGGTTGGCGTTCAGGGTGGTCAGGCGCTTCTGCTCCCCCGGACCGGTGCTGAGACCGACGTCGGCCGGGTGGGTGGGATCGCCCCAGGGAAAGGCCACCGCGCCATCCTTGGACACGCTGAAGCCGCCGCCGGAATAGGGACGGTCCAGCTCACTGCCGGCCAGGCCCTCGGCCACCGTGGTGATCTTGCCGTCCAGGGTGACGCGGGCGACCTTGGTGACGCCGTGATCGGTGTAGGTGGCGTAGATGGACCGGCCATCCGCCGCCCAGCGCGGGCTGCCCAGGTCGCGGTCGAAGCCGGCGGTCAGGGCCCGCACCTCGCTGCCATCGGCGTTCATGACCGACAGCACGCTGTTTTGGTAGCCCAGTTCCTTGTCGTCGAAACCGACGAAGGCGATGTGCTTGCCATCCGGCGACGCCACCGGTTCCTGGTCGGGACCGTGGCGGGTGGTCAGCTGGGTCAGGCTGCCGGTGGTGGTGTCGACGGAGAAGACGTCGGAGTTCAGGGGATCGCGTTCCCAGTCCTTGCCGTGGTTGGTGCTGAACACGATGTGGCGGCCATCGGGCATCCACGACAGGGCGCCGCCATCATCATACTGACCGTTGGTCAGCTGACGCGGCGCGCCGCCATCGGCGGGCACCACGAAGATGTGGTTGAAACCGGGACGGACATAGCCCTCGCCATCCTCGCGATAGTTGATCGAGGTGATGACCTTGATGGGGTCGGCCCACTTCGCCCCTTCCGGCGCCGCCAGGGGCGAGCCTAAGCTGCTGCCCTCCTCCGGCACGAACATGGTGAAGCCGATCTGCTTGCCGTCCGGCGACCAGGCGATGTCGGACGGGCCTTCCGGCAGGGCGGTGATGGCGGCGCTGTTCCCGCCGCCGGGACCACTCAACCAGCGCACCCAGATCTGCGGCTTGTCGCCCGGGCCCTTGGCCACATAGGCCAGGCGGGTGCCGTCCGGCGACCAGCGCGCCCGGCTGCTGCCCGGGACGCCCAGCGGGGTCTGCTGGCCGCTGGCGACGTCCACCAGCCAGACCTCGCTGCGGGCGTTGTCGGTCATGATGTCTTCGGACGAGCGGGTATAGGCGATGCGCTTGCCGTCCGGGCTGATCTGCACGTCCTTGGCCTGCGACAGCGCGAAGGCGTCGCGCGCCGTCAGGGTGTGGGCGGGGGTGACCGCCTCGGGCGTGGTGCCGGTGGGGGCTGGGGAAACCGCCAGCGCGCAGGGTGCGACGCCCAGCGTGAGGGCCAGCGCGAACGCCGCCCGGTGCAAACGTGAAGTCATGTGGGTCCCATCTGCATTGTTCTTCTGTCGGCCCGGGCCCCGCTCCCGGTACAGGCGCACAACCTGTCACGTTTGCGCGCCGGCCGCCAGACGGGACCTGGCGATGACCTCTAACCGCCGCCCACGGGCGTCACCACCCGTCCCGTACCGCCACAATCCGGACAGGGCGCGCCGTCCGCCTTGCCGGTGCCGGCGCAGCGGCGGCAGATGTTCTCACCGGCACCGGGCGTGCCGGGGGGCACAGCGTCGGGGTTGGGGTCGGGGCGTCCGTGCTTGGGCTGGTCCTTGGGTTCCGGTGCCATGGCATCCTCCGTCCGGTGGGGGTTGGGTCGCGTTCGAACCACAACCCCCGACCGGCGAATTGGATGCGGTTCCGTCACGCCGCCCGCACGGCGGTGACGAAGCGGCTGACCTGTTCATCCAGGGTCTTCAGTTGCTGCGCCAGTTCCCCGGCCGTGCCCAGCACGTGGCTGGCGCGGTCGGCGCTGTCCACCACCACGTCGCTGACGGCGTGGATGTTGGTGGTGACGGCGCGGGTGCCGCGGGCGACGATGCTGGCGTTCTGCGAGATTTCCCGCGTCGCCGCCCCCTGCTGTTCCACCGCCGAGGCGATGCCGGCCGCCACCTCCTGCGCCTTGGCCGAGACCTGGGCGATGGTGCGCACCTCGGCCACCGCCCGGCCGCTGGCCTGCTGCGTCGCCTCGATCTGCGCCGTGATCTCGTCCGTCGCCTTGGCCGTCTGGTTGGCCAGGTTCTTCACTTCCGACGCCACGACGGCGAAGCCCTTGCCGGCCTCCCCCGCCCGCGCCGCCTCGATGGTGGCGTTGAGCGCCAACAGGTTGGTCTGGCTGGCGATCTGGGTGATCAGGTTCACGATCTCCGTGATCTTTTCCATCTGGCCGGCCAAGTGCTCGATGGTCTGGCGCGCCGTCTCCGCGCGCGACGCGGTGTCGGTGGCGATCTCGGCGCTCTCGGTCACCCGGGTGGCGATCTCGCCGATGGAGGCGGACAGTTGCTCCGCCGCCACCGCCACCGTCTCCACGCTGCTGGACGTCTCGTCCGTGGCCGCGCGCACGGCGTCGCTGCTGCGCCGCGCGTCGGCCAGGCCGGCTGCCAGGTGGTTGCTCTGCGCGTCCACCTGGCCGCTCGCCTGGGACACCAGCCTCAGGACGGAAGAGACGTTGGCCTCGAAATCATTGGCCAGCCGTTCCGCCGTGGCGCGGCGCTCCCGCTCCGCCGCCTCCTGCAGCTGGGTACGCTCCTGGTGCAGCTTGCCCACCTCGGCCGCGTTGCGCTTGAACACCTCCAGCGCGCGGGCCATGGCGCCGATCTCATCCCGCCGGTCCAGCGCCGGCGTGGGCACGTCGATGGCCCCCTCGCTAAGCGCGATCATGGTGTCGGTGATGGCGTCGATGGGCCGGGCCACCAGACGGTAGGTCAAGGCCCCCAGCAGCAGCACCAGCACCGCCACCGTGACGCCCGTGGCCACCATGATCAGCATGCCCAGGGAGCGCAGGGGCCCGAAGGCCTTGGTCGCGTCCATGGTCACGCCCACGTACCAGCGGGCCGAGGGCAGGTCCTTGATGGGGTAGAAGGAGGTCAGGGTGTCGCCCTGCTGCTCCGGCGTGCGGCCCAGATGCTGCTGGATGTCGAAGCCCTCAGCCAGCTTCTTCATCACCCGGTCCTTGTCGGCATGGACCAGCACCGTGCCGTCGCCGTCGATCAGGAACACCTGGCCGTTGCCGCCCAGGTCGAAGGACTTGAGGAAGGTCTTGACCATCTCCAGGTCCAGGTCGCCGGCGGCCACACCCGCCAGCGCGCCATTCTTCATGACGGGGCTGGCGATGGTCAGCACCAGGTTGCCGCCCGACGCGCTGACATACGGCTGCGTCATGATGGTCTGCCGCGCGGCATCGGCCGCCTTGTACCATCCACGCTGGCGCGGGTCGTAGCCCGGTGGCAAATCCAAGGCCGGGACCATGGTGAAGACGCCGGCGGTGTCGCCGTAATAGACGGGGCTGAAGGTGCCGCTCAGCGTCGGTCCCTGCAGCAGGCCCATGACATGGGCGCCGTCGCCGGCCGCCACGTCATCGGCCAGGTTCCGCACCAGCGAAACCCGGCCCATCAGCCACTTCTGGATGCCGTCGGCGGCCGACTTGCCGGTGGATTTGATCTGCGTATTGATTTGCGTGGTTAAAGTATCACTTGAGACGGAATAAATGACGTACCCCAGGACGCTGAAGGCCAGCGCCACAAATATTGCGGTGAAAGCGACAATTCTGTAGACGAACTTTGTTCTTTTGCCCGTCTGCTCAATTGAGCGCATGCCAGAATACGGTCTGGAGTTCATTGCCCCCTCGCACTGTCATGTCTGTTTATAGGGACGGTCAAGGCCAGCCCCGTTAAGGAACAGACTAGATCAGATTTCAAAGAGGTCAAACGCCAAATTTTTGCATGTGCGAGAAGTTTTCCGCATCTGCACCTTTAAAGGGCAACCGCCTTCGACCAAGGCAGCGGACGCCCATAAAATTCGCCATTGCCGCGAACCTTGCTGCCGGGCACGTCCCCGGAATTCCGTGCTTGTCCGTCTCCCGGGCGACACTAGGCCGATCGGCGGATGGATTGGGGCGGCGCGCCAAAGGTACGGACAAAGGCCCGCCGCATACGCTCGGTATCACCGAATCCCGTTTCGATGGCGATACGATCCAGCGAAGCTGGACTTTCCTCCACCAAGTCCCGCGCCACCTCCAGCCGCAGCTGCTCCACCGCCTTGGCTGGGGTCAGGCCCTGCTCGGCGACGAAGGCGCGGGCGAAGTTGCGCGGGCTCATGGCCGCCTGCGCCGCCAGTTCCTCCACCGTCAGGGGCCGCGCCAGATTGTCGCGCATCCAGGCCAGCAGATCGCCGAAGCGGCGGCTGGTGCCCTGCATCTCCAGCAGGGTGGAGAATTGTGACTGTCCGCCCTGGCGGCGGTAGGGCACGACCAGCTGGCGGGCGGTGCGCCGGGCGATGGCCTCGCCCTGGTCCTCCGCCACCAAGGCCAACGCCAGGTCGATGCCGGCGGTGATGCCGGCCGACGTCCAATAAGCGCCATCACGGATGAAGATGCGATCGGCCTCCAGCCGCACCTGGGGAAAGCGCCGGGCGAAAGAGCTGGTGCGGTACCAGTGGGTCGTGACCCGCCGCCCGTCCAACAGGCCGGCGGCCGCCAGCAGGAAGGTGCCGGAACAGACGCTGGTGACCCGCCGGGCGTGCCCCGCCACGGCACGGGCGTAGTCCAGCAAGGCGGGCACGGCACAGGCGGCGTTCACCCCCTCGCCCCCCGCCACCACCAGCGTGTCCACCTGCGCAGGGTCCGCCAACGGCCCCGCCATCAGCAGGGCGCCGGAGGAGCTGGCGACCGGCCCCGCCTCCAGCGCCATGACGCGGATGTCATAGGGTTGGCGGGCGTAGCGGCCCGCGATCTCAAACGCCGCCAAGGGCCCGGTGACGTCCAGGATCTGGAAGCCGGGATAAGCCAGGAAAGCGATGGTGCGGGCCATGGGCGTTGTACCGGCATTGGCAGGAAAGGTGGGATTTATGGCATTGCTGCCAAGGCCTGTCGAGGGCACCGTTGGGCTATCCGATGCCGTCAGCCTGGAGCTTTCCCATGAGCCAGCCCGCCTTCACTGTCGTGGAAGTCGTCTTCCCCCTGATGACCCAACTGGACTTCACCGCCCCGCACCAGGTGTTCAGCCGCCTGCCCGGCATCACCACCCGCGTGGCGTCCGCCACCGGCGGCACCATCGCTTCGCACGAGGGCCTGCGGTTCGAAGGGACGGAGCGGCTGGCCGACATTGCGACCTGCGACCTACTGTTCATCCCCGGCGGCATGGGCATCGCCGCCGTGCTGAACGACGCCGAAACCATGGCCCAGATCCGCCGCCTGGCGGGGGGTGCCCGCTACCTGACCTCGGTCTGCACCGGGTCGCTGGTCCTGGCCGGGGCCGGCTTGCTGAAGGGCAAGCGGGCGGCCTGCCACTGGGCCTGGCGCGGCCAGCTGGCCCGGTTCGGCGCCATTCCCGACGCCGGCCGCGTGGTGCGCGACGGCGACATCATCACCGGCGGCGGCGTCACCGCCGGCCTGGACTTCGCCTTCACCGTGGCCGCCGAGATCGTGGGGCCCGACGCGGCGGAGGCCCTGCTGCTGATGCTGGAATACGCGCCGGAGCCGCCCTTCGCCGGCGGCCGCCCGGAACTGGCACGGCCGGAGGTAAGGCAGCGGGTGGACGAGATCTACGGCGCCATTCTGCCCAAGCGCATGGCGGAGGTGGAGGAGTACGCCCGCCGCATGTCGCCCTAAGCCAACCGCATCCGCGCCTTAAGCCCCGGGTGGTTGTCCGCCAGGTCGAAGGTGCCGCCGTGCAGTTTGGCGACGGCGCTGACCAGGCTGAGGCCCAGGCCCACGCCGGGGGTGCCACGGCCCATGTCGCCGCGATAGAAGCGCTCCGTCACCCTTGGCTTTTCCTCGTCCGGGATGCCGGGGCCGTTGTCGTTCACCGACATCTCGACCTTGCCATCCGCCCCGCTGCCGACCTCCACCGTGATGGCGCCGCCCTCGGGCGTGAACTTCAGGGCGTTGTCGATCAGGTTGCCCACCGCCTGGGCCAGCAGCACGGGGTCGCCCAGGATGGTCGCCATGCCCTGGTCGCCCCGGAAGGTCAGGGAAACGCCCTTCAGTTCCGCCGCCGGCAGGTAGAATTCCACGGCCCCGGCCGCCACCTCCGCGACATTGACCTCGGCGAAGCCGGAGCGGCGGGCGCCGGTGTCGATCTCCGCCAGGCGCAGCAGGGCGTTGAAGATGCCGATGACGCGATCGACGTCGGCCACCGCCCCGTCCACCTCGGCATAGGTCTCGGCCAGGGGTGGGCGGGTGACGCTCACCTCCTCCAGCCGCGAGCGCAGCTCGGCCAATGGCGTACGCAAATCGTGGGCGATGGCGTTGGAGACGTTGCGCACGCCGTGCACCAGCTGCTCGATCTGGTCCAGCATGCCGTTGATGGTGCGCGACAGGGTGTTGAACTCGTCCTGCCCCCGGGTGGTGGGCAGGCGGCGCGACAGGTCGCCCTGGACGATGCCCGTGGCGGTGCGGCTGAGATCGTCGATGCGCCGCAGCACCGCCCGGCGAATGAGGAAGCCGCCCAGCATGCCCAGCAGCAGCAGCACGCACATGGCCGCCAGCAGGCTGTACCAGAAGCGCTGCTCCAGGGGACGGAAATGGGCCATGTCGCGCGCCACCACCAGGTGATAGCCGCCGGGCAGCACCACATGCACCAGGCGCGCCTGCACCGTCCGGCCGTTCAGCTTGATGGGGGCGTTGTAGACGCCCTGCCGTTCGGGGAAGTCGCCGGGCCAGGCCGGGAGGTTACCCGCCAGCACGGTGTGCGCCGCGTCCGTCAGCAGCAGCAGGCGCTCCGCCGCGATCTGCATGCTCATGCGCTCATTGAGGAAGGCCACCAGCCCATCGGGCCCGCGCTGGCGGAACACCTCGGTGAAGCGCTGCGCGTCCTCCTGCAGAATCTCAGTGCGGCCGTCGTCGATGGTGACCCGCCAGGCATAGCCCAGGGGGGCGGCGAACAGCACCAGGGTCACCAGGCCCAGCAGCACATAGCTGAACGCCAGGGTGTAGGCGGAGGAGCGCAAGGGCGAGGCTGGGGCCGGCGCCATGTCAGCCGCCCGCCGTCATCATGTAGCCGGCGTTACGCACCGTGCGCAGCAGCGGCGGCTCCCCCTCCCCCTCGATCTTCTGGCGCAGCTTGCTGATGTGCACGTCGACCACGTTGGTCTGGGGGTCGAAGTGATAGCCCCAGACACCTTCCAGCAACATGGTACGGGTCACCACCTGGTCCACATGGCGCATCAGGTACTCCAGCAGCTTGAACTCCTGGTTCTGCAGGGTGATGACCCGCTCGCCCCGCGTCACCTTGCGCGACAGCAGGTTCATGCGCAGGTCGCCCACCGCCAGGCTGGTCTCCGGCACGGCGCCGGTGGGCGACCGGCGCATCAGCGCGTCCAGCCGGGCCAGCAGCTCGCCGAAGGCGAAGGGCTTGGTCAGGTAATCGTCGCCGCCGCTGCGCAGGCCCTTGATGCGCTCATCCACGCTGCTGAGCGCGCTGAGGATCAGGACCGGCGTCTGCGTGCCCATCTTGCGCAGGGTCTCGATGATGGTCAGGCCATCGATGTCGCCCGGCAGCATGCGGTCCATGACGATGACGTCGAAGGGTTCGCCCGTCGCCAGGAACATGCCGTCCCGCCCGTTGTCGACATGCTCCACGGTGTGTCCCGCCTCGCGCAACCCCTTCACGACGAAGCGCGACACCCGTTCGTTATCCTCGACCAGTAGCACCTTCATGGCAGCACCTTCATGGCGCGTCCCCCTCAATCGCCCGTGCCCAGGGCCGCGTGCGGCCGGGCGGGCACGTGTTCCGCCTTGGCCTTGCCCCGGCGGTTCAGCCAGTCGTTCACCCGGTCCAGGTAAAGGTAGACCACCGGCGTGGTGAACAGGGTCAGGATCTGGCTCAGGATCAGGCCACCCACCATGGTGATGCCCAGCGGCTTGCGCAGTTCCGAACCCGTGCCGTTCTCCAGCATCAGCGGCAGGGCGCCCAGCAGAGCCGCCATGGTGGTCATCATGATGGGGCGGAAGCGCAGCAGGCAGGCCTGGCGGATGGACTCGATGGGTTCCATGTGGTGTTCCCGCTCCGCCTGGATGGCGAAGTCCACCATCATGATGCCGTTCTTCTTCACGATGCCGATCAGCAGGATGATGCCGATGAGCGCGATGACCGACAGGTCGTAGTGGAAGACCATCAGCATCAGCAGGGCCCCCACGCCCGCCGACGGCAGCGTGGACAGGATGGTCAGCGGGTGGATGTAGCTTTCATACAGCATGCCCAGGATGATGTAGACGGCCACCAGTGCCGCCGCGATCAGGTAGGGCTGGGTCGCCAGCGAGGCCTGGAAGGCCTGGGCCGTGCCCTGGAAGGTGCCATTGACCGAGGAGGGCATGCCCATCTCCGCCTGGGCCTGCTGGATGACCTGCACCGCCTCGCCCAGGGACACGCCGGGCGCCAAATTGAACGACAGGGTCACCGCCGGGAACTGGCCCAGATGGTTGATGGACAGGAAGTTCACATGGTTGGTGTCGTACTTCACGAAGGTGGACAGCGGCACCTGCTGACCCGTCACGGGTGACTTGATGTACAGCTTGTTCAGGGTGTCGGGGTTGGACTGCAGCTCCGGCGTGATCTCCAGCACCACGTGATAGCTGTTCAGCTGGGTGAAGTACTGGGTCACCTGCCGTTGGCCAAAGGCGTCATAGAGCGTGCTGTCGATCAGCGAGGGCTGGATGCCGAAGCGGGCGGCCTGGTCGCGGTCGATCACCAGGTTCAGTGTGGTGCCGTTGGTCTGCTGGTCGGTGGCGACGTCGCGCAACTGCGGCAGGCCCTGCAGCTTGGCCAGCAGCTTGGGCGCCCAGTCGTTCAGCTCGCCCAGGTCGGCGTCCTGCAGGGTGTACTGGTACTGGGTGCGGGCCAGGCGGCCGCCCACGTTCAGATCCTGGCTGGCCTGCAGGAACAGGGTCGCCCCCTTGACCTTGGCCAGCTTGGGCCGTAGCCGGGCGATGATCTGGTCGGCGGTGGCGGTGCGCTGGTCGCGCGGCTTCAGGCCGATGACGATGAAGCCGTTGTTGATGGGCCGCCCACCGCCGCCGACCGAGGTGGCCCAGGCGGCGACGTCCGGATCCTGGGCGACGATGTCGGTCAGCTGGTGCTGCAGCCGCACCATTTCGTTGAAGGACACGTCCTGTGAGGCGTCGGCCAGGCCGGAGATGATGCCGGTGTCCTGCTGCGGGAAGAAGCCCTTGGGAATGGCGACGTACAGCACGCCCGTGGCCGCCACCGTGGCGAAGAACACCATCAGGGTCAGGCGCTGGTGCCGCAGCACGAAGTCCAGGCCCCGGCCGTACTTGGCCACCAGCCAATCGAAACAGCCCTCGATGAACAGATAGGCGCGGCCGTGACTGGCGTGCTTCTCATCCTTGAGGAAAAGCGCGCTCATCATCGGCGACAGGGTCAGCGAGACGAAGGCGGAGACGGCAATGGTCATGGTGACGGTGATGGCGAACTCACGCATCAGCCGGCCGACGATGCCGCCCATCAGCAGCAGGGGGATGAACACGGCCACCAGCGACACACTGATGGACATGATGGTGAAGCCGATCTCGCCGGCGCCCTTCAGCGCCGCCTCCTTGGGCGACATGCCCTCCTCGATGTGGCGGTAGATGTTCTCCACCATCACGATGGCGTCGTCGACGACGAAGCCCACGGCGATGGTCAGGCCCATCAGCGACAGGTTGTCCAGGCTGAAGCCCAGCAGGTACATCAGCGCCGCGGTGCCGAACAGGGCCAGCGGCACGGTCACGCCGGGGATCAGCGTGGCCCACAGGTTGCGCAGGAACAGGAAGATGACCATGACCACCAGGAAGATGGTCAGCAGCAGGGTGAACTGGACATCCTCCACCGAGGCCTTGATGGTGGTGGTGCGGTCGATGACCTTGTCCATCTTCACGCCTGGGGGCACCGCCGCCATGACCTGGGGCAGCATGTTTTCCACCCGCGACACGATGTCGATGATGTTGGCGCCGGGCTGCTTGAACACCTGTAGGATGATGCCGGGCCCCTTGTTCTGCCAGGCCAGCAGCTGGTTGTTCTCCGGCCCGTCCACCGCCACGCCGATGTCGCGGATGCGCACCGGCGCCCCGTTCTTGTAGGCGACGATGACGTCGTTCCACGGCTCCGCCTTCAACAGCTGGTCGTTGTTGTAGATGACGAAGTTGTGGGCGATGCCGTTGATGGAGCCCTTGGGCGCGTTGATCGTGGCCGTGGGGATGACGGCGGCGATGTCCTCAAGCTGGATGCCCAGGGCCGCGATCTTGGCCGGGTCCACCTGCACGCGCACGGCCGGCTTCTGCTGGCCGCCGACGGAGACCTGGCCCACGCCCGGAATTTGCGACAGGCGCTGGGCGATGACGTTCTCGGCGAAGTCGTCCACCGTGGTCAGGGGCAGGTTGTCGGAGTGGACCGAGTACACCAGGATGGAGCTGTCGGCCGGATTGATCTTGCGGTAGGTGGGCGGCGACGGCAGGTTCTTGGGCAACTGGCCGCCGGCGGCGTCGATGGCGGTCTGCACGTCCTGCGCCGCCGCGTCGATGTTGCGGTTCAGGTCGAACTGCAGCGTCACCTGGGTGCTGCCCAGGGTGCTGGTCGACGTCATCTGGCTGACGCCAGGGATGGCGGCGAACTGGGTTTCCAGCGGTTGCGCCACACTGGACGCCATGGTTTCCGGACTGGCGCCCGGCAGGTTGGCCGACACCTGGATGGTGGGGAAGTCCACCTGCGGCAACGGCGCCACCGGCAGCAGCGGATAGGCCACCATGCCCACCAGCAGCACGCCCAGCATGAGCAGCGAGGTGGCGATGGGCCGGGTGATGAAGGGGCTGGAGAGGCTCATGGCTGGGTGCCCCCGGCATTGGCGGAGGTGGCGTCGGCCGTCTTGGCCTCACTGGTCACCGAAACCTTGGCACCCGGCTGCAGGCGGTAGGCGTTGCTGGTGGTGACGCGCTCACCGGCCTGCAGGCCCTTGGCCACGACGACCGTGTCGCCGGTGGTCTCCGCTGTTTCGATGGGCCGCATCTCCACAGTGGAATCCGGCTTCACGACATAGGCGTAGAGGCCGTTGGGCCCGCGCTGCAAAGCGGCGCTGGGGATGGTCAGCGCCCCGCGCTGGGTTTGTTTCAAGACCTTCACGTTCACGAACTGGCCCGGCCACAGATGCTCATCCGCGTTGGGGAATTGGGCCTTCAGCCGCACGGTGCCGGTGGTGGGGTCGATCTGGTTGTCGACCAGCATGACGGTGCCGGTGGCCAGGTTGGTCTTGCCGTCGCGCGATACGGCGGTGACGGTCAGGGGCCCCTGGGCCATGGCCTGGCTGACGGCCAGGCGATCCTCTTCCGGCAGGGTGAAGATGACGGAGATGGGCTGCATCTGTGTCACCACCACGATGCCGGTGCCGCTGGCGGCGTGCAGATTGTTGCCGGGGTCGACCATGCGGATGCCCGTCCGCCCCTGGATGGGGGAGGTGATGCGGGTGTAGTCCAACTGGGTCCGGGCGTTGTCGATGGCGGCCTGGTCGCTTTTCAGCTGGGCCACCAGCTGATCCACCTGGGCCTTGGCCGTGTCCACCGTCTGCTTGCTGGCCAGGTTCTGCGGCGCCAGGCGGGTGTAGCGTTCGAGGTCGGCGCGGGCGTTGGCCAGCTGCGCCTCATCCTTGGCCTTGGTGGCCAGCGCCTGATCGTAGGTCGCCTGGTACAGGCGGGGATCGATCTGCGCCAGCAGGTCGCCTGGCTTCACCGTCTGGCCCTCGGTGAAAGCGATCTTGTCCAGAGCGCCGTCCACGCGGGTGGTGACGGTCACCGTGTTCAGCGACTGCACGGAGCCCAGCCCCGCCAGATAGACGGGGGCGTCGGCCGGGGTGGCCACGGCCGTGTCCACAGCGACGGCGCCGCCGCCCTTGGCTGTCGGCGGGGCGGCCTTGCCGGCGCTGCTGGGCAGCAGCTCGGCACCGGCCGCGGCGAGGATGAAGACGCCGCCCAGGCCGGCCATGACGGCGCGGGTGCGGCTGATGCGGATAGGCTTCAAGATGGGGTTCTTGCTCATGATGTCAGCTCTGCTTCCAGCCGCCGCCCAGGGCGTTGTACAAACTGACCAAGGCCTGCAGGCGGGCGAAGCGGGCCTGGACCAAGGCATCGTTGGCGGTGAACAAGGCGGTCTCGGTGTTCAGCACCGTCAGGACGGTGATGGTCCCGGCGGCCATTTGGGCCTGCGCCAATTCATAGGCGTGACGCGCCGTGGCGGTCGCCTGCTCCTGCCGCGCCAGCTGCTCCGTCGTCTCGCGCACGGCGGTCAGCGCGTCCTCCACATTCCCGAATGCGGCGCGGACGGACTTGCGGTATGTCGCCACCAGTTCGTCATAGCGGGCCTGGGCGTTGGCGTACTGCCCTTCCAGAGCCCCGCCCTCGAAGAGGGGCTGGGTCAGCCCGGCGGCCAGGGAGAATAGGGCGCTGCCCGGGTCGAACAGGTGCGACAGGGCGGTGCTGGCGTAGCCGCCCGACGCCGTCAGGTCGATGCTGGGGAAGAAGGCGGCGCGGGCCACCGTGATGTTGGCGTTGGCCGCCTTCAGCAGCGCCTCCGCCTGGGCCACGTCGGGCCGGCGGGCCAGCAGCTCGGACGGCAGGCCCGGGGTCACCTGGGGCAGCGACAACTTGGCCAGGGTGTCGTCCTCCGGCAGTTCCACCGCCTCCGGCATCTGGCCCAGCAGGATGGCCAGGGCGTGCACCGACTGGCGGTACTGCTGGCGCAGGGGCGGCACCTTGGCGTTCAGGGTGGAGACGGTGGTTTCCTGCTGCGCCACGTCCAGGGCGGTGGCGATGCCCGCGTCGGCTTGGCGGCGGAGACCGTCCAGCGTCGCCTGGCCGTTGGCCAGGTTGTCCTCGGCCACCCGCACCTGCTCCCGCAGTTCCATGGACTGGAAATAGCTGGTGGCCACGCTGCTCAACACCGTCAGGCGCACGGTTTCCAGGTCGTAACGGCTGGCGTCGGCCGTGGCCAGGGCGGCGTTGGCCGTCGCCCGGTTCTTGCCCCAGAAGTCCAGCTCGTAACTGGCGTTCAGGCCCACGCTGTGGCCGGTGGCGGTCTGGGCCGCGCCGGCGCTTTTGGCCCGCTGGTGGTCGACATCGGCGCTGGCGCCCACGGACGGCAGCAGGGCGGCGCCCGCCACCTGGGCCTGGGCGTCGGCCTCGCGCACCCGCGCCATGGCGGCGGCCAAGTCGTCGTTGGCCGTCTGCGCCTGGGCGATGTAAGCGTTCAGCTGGGCGGAGCCGAAGCCCTTCCACCAGTCGGCCGCCGGCCAAGCGGCAACGGGACCCACGGAAGGCCGGGACGCGCCCGCCTGCTCTTTCCACACCGCTGGCGGCGGGGTGTCGGGGCGCTGGTAATCCGGCCCCACGGAACAGCCGGCCAGCATCAGCGTGGCCATGCCCGCCAGCCAGCATCCCTTGAGGGCGCTAAGCCGGATGGCGCGAGGAGGGAGAGGGGGAGACATCGGCAGCATCGTCCAAGTCGCAGGAAGCCAAGGGTGGGGGCACCTTGGGCGGGACGCTAACGCCGGCGGGATTTAGCCAGCGTGGGCGATTTATTAACTCCGCTTAATCTGGCCCATCCTCATCCCCTACCTAAGTTTACCCCGGTTCGGGCGGTGCGCCGCAGTCCCGCCCGGATCATAGACAAAACTGCTACTTTCATATTTTACATTCTATGAATGTTATTTCATGTTATTTACACTTGACGGTCGTTAACGATTCACTCCACCATTTCGAATACTGAGCGTCGCCTCTGTGAAATAGCGACGCCCTTCAACCCAAAGGCAGACCACCCCATGCCCCGCCCCTCCCGCCGCCTGCTGATCGCCGCCCTGGCCGTGGCCGCCCTGTCGACCCTGGCACCGCGGGCGCGGGCGGAGACGAAAGATCTGCGCATCGCCCAGCAGTTCGGCATCGGCTACCTGCCCTTCATCGTCGCCAAGGAGCGCCGCCTGATCGAAGGCCAGGCGGTGAAGGCCGGCATTCCGGCGCCACAGGTGGAGTGGATCCAGCTGTCGGGTGCCGCCGCCATGAATGAGGCGCTGATCGCCGGCAGCCTGGACATCGCCAGCGCCGGCATCGCCCCCATGATCCTGACCTGGGACAAGACGCGGGGCATCGCCGACATCATCGGCGTGGTCGCCCTGGGTTCCATGCCCAACGTGTTGACCAGCAACAACCCGGCCGTCAAAAGCCTGCGCGACTTCACGGAGAAGGACCGTATCGCCCTGCCGTCGGTGAAGGTGGGCTTTCAGCCCATCGTGCTGCAGATGGCGGCCGACCAGACCTTCGGCCAGTACGACAAGCTGGACCACCTGACCGTCAGCCTGCCCCATCCCGACGCCACCGCCCAGCTGCTGTCCGGCCAGTCGGAGATCACCGCCCATTTCACCGCCCCGCCCTTCGTGCAGCAGCAGCTGGCCAGCGGCAAGGCGCACGCCGTGCTGAACAGCTACGACGTGCTGGGGGGACCGCACACCTTCAACGCCGCCTATTCCACCAAGAAATTCGTGGAGGCCAACCCCAAGACCATCGCTGCCCTGGTGGCGGCGCTGGACGAGGCCAACGCCTGGATCGCGGCCAACCCGGCGGAGGCGGCCAAACTGTACATCGCGGCGGAGAAGTCCAAGCTGGACCCGGCCTTCGTCGAGGCCATCATCCGCGACCCGCAGGTGCGCTTCACCACAGCGCCAGAGCGGGCCACGGTTTTCTCCGCCTTCCTGTTCAAGATCGGCCTGATCAAGCGGAACCCGGCCAGCTGGACGGAATTGTTCCAGCCGGGCCTGGCCACCAAGGCGGGGAGTTGATTCCTATGAACACCACTGGGAACGCCATTGGGGCTGTGACACTCCGCATCACGGACACCGAACCGCTGCTGAGCCTGGAGAACGTGACCCTGCGCTATGGACAGGGGCCTGCCGCCGTGACCGCGGTGGAGGACGTCAGCGTGGACCTGACGGCCGGCGACCGGCTGGTGCTGCTGGGCCCCTCAGGCTGCGGCAAATCCAGCCTGCTGCGCGCCGTGGGCGGCTTCCAGCCGGTGGATGCCGGCACCATCCGCCTGCGCGGATCGCCGGTGGGCAAGCCCGGGCCGAACCGCATGGCCGTCTTCCAGGAATTCGACCAGCTTCTGCCCTGGCGCACCGTGCTGGGCAATGTGCGCTACGCCCTGCAGCGCGGCCGGGGGCTGGACCGGGCCGCGGCCGACGCCCGGGCGCGGGACTGGATCGGTCGCGTCGGCCTGGCCCGGGTCATGGACGCCCATCCCCACACCCTGTCCGGCGGCATGAAGCAGCGCGTGGCCATCGCCCGCGCCTTCGCCTTGGAACCCGATCTCTTGCTGATGGATGAGCCCTTCGCCGCACTGGACGCCCTGACCCGCCGGCAGATGCAGGATGAGCTGCTGTCCTTGTGCGAGCAGACGGGTGCCACCGTGCTGTTCGTCACCCACGCCATAGACGAGGCCGTGCGTGTGGGCACCCATGTCCTGACCCTGTCGCCCCACCCCGGGCGCATGAAGGGCCTGGCCACCATCCCGCCCGCCGCCCGCCAGCGCGGCACCGCCGCCTTCGCCCAGTTGGAGGCGGCCTTGCAGGCCGGCCTGTTGGGCGAGGACAATCCCGCTGCGGAGGGGCGCCGCCATGGCTGACGCGACCATCGCCAACCCGTCCGCCCCCTTGGCCACCCCCCGCCGCCTGCACCTGGCCGGCTGGCGCAAGGGCGTGCTGCTGCTGATCCTGGCGGCAGTATGGGAGGGCTATGCCCGCCATCTGGACAACGCCCTGCTGCTGCCCACCTTCAGCGCCACGGTCATCGCCCTGGTGCAGGGCTTCGCCTCGGGGGAGCTTCTGGCCCGCACCGCCACATCCCTGCAGTTGCTGGTCACCGGCTACGCCTGCGGCCTGGCCGCCGCCGCCGCGCTGACCGCCTTCGCCGCCCTCAGCCGCTGGGGGGCGGAGCTGCTGGAGCTGCTGACCGCCATGCTGAACCCGCTGCCGGCGGTGGCCCTGCTGCCCGTCGCCCTGCTGTGGTTCGGCATCGGTGCGCCCAGCCTGGTGTTCGTCATCACCCATGCCGTGCTGTGGCCGGTGGCGCTGGCCTCCTACGCCGGTTTCCGGGCCATGCCGCGCACCCTGCGCATGGCCGGGCGCAACCTGGGCCTGTCGCCCCTGCGCTTCGTGGCCGAGATCCTGATACCCGCCGCCCTGCCGCAAATCCTGGCCGGGTTGCGCCTGGGTTGGGCCTTCGCCTGGCGCACGCTGATCGCCGCCGAACTGGTGTTCGGTGTCAGCGCCCGATCCGGCGGCATCGGCTGGTTCATCTACACCAACCGCGCCCAGCTGGAGACGGCCAACGTCTTCGCCGGGCTGCTGACCATCATCCTGGTGGGCCTGATCGTGGAAACGCTGCTGTTCCGCAGCGCCGCCCGGGCCACCGTTCAACGCTGGGGACAGGAACAATGACCGCCGCCGCGCGCACGCCTGATATTTCCGCCGATACCTTCGAAATCCGCGATATCCCCGGGGTGCTGGGGGCGGAGGTCATCGGCCTGGATCTGAGCCAGCCCTTGCCGGAGTCCGACTTCCTGCGCATCCGCCGCGCCTTGGCGGAGCGCCAGGTGGTGGTGGTGCGCGGCCAGGGCGACCTGACGCCGGAGCAGCACATCGCCTTCAGTCGCCGCTTCGGGCCGCTGGAGATCCACATCCAGCACCATTTCCACCTGCCCGGCCATCCGGAGATCCTGGTGGTGTCGAACGTCATGGAGAACGGCAAGCCCATCGGCCTGGCCGACGCCGGGCGCTATTGGCATTCCGATCTGTCCTACATGGCCCTGCCCAGCCTGGGTTCTCTGCTGCATGCCCGCGAGATTCCGGAAGGGGCGGGCGACACCCTGTTCGCCAGCCTGGCCGCCGCCTATGAGGCCCTGCCGGAAGAGACGCAGCGCCGCCTGCAGACCCTGACGGCGGAGCATGGCTACGCCGCCCGCAACCGCGCCCAGCAGGCCGTGACCGGCGCCTTGCGTCCCGGCCTGACGGCGGAACAGGAGGCCAAGGTGCCGCCCGTCATCCACCCGGTGGTGCGGGTGCATCCCGAAACCGGTCGCCGGTCCCTGTTCATCAGCGAAGGCTTCACCAGCCGCATCGTGGAATTGCCGGAGGAGGAGAGCCGGGCCCTGCTGGCGGAACTGTTCGCCCACAGCATCCAGGACCGCTTCATCTATCGCCATCGCTGGCGTCCCGACGATCTGGTCATCTGGGACAACCGCCAGGGCATCCATCTCGCCACCGGCGTCCCGCCGGACGTGCGCCGCACCCTCTACCGCACCACGGTGCAAGGAGACAAGCCGCGAGGAATTGCAGCGGCTTAAGGGATCACCGTGACGGCAACGACACTTTCTCAGGCAAAGCCATGCCCGGCGTCCAGCCGCTGTCGGCCAGGAAGGCTTTGGCCGTGTCGGCGTCGATGGTCAGGATGCGGGCGATGGCCGCGCGCTTGTCCTGGGCCTGGACGTAATAGGCCTTGGTGATGCGGTAGCCGACCCAGTAGGCGAGGTCGCCGGGCCGCGCCTCCGTGCCGACGCCGTTGTACAGCCACGGCTTCAGGTTGGTGGTGTCCAGGTCGGCGGCGAACTGGGTCTCCACCTCCTTCTCCCGGCCCCGGGCCCAGGCCTTGAGGCGGACGTAACCGACATCGCCGGAGATCAGCTCCGCCAGGAATTCCGCCCCACCCTCGATCAGGGATTGAAACAGCAGCACGGGGTGTTCCGGATCGGCCTGCGCCGCCGGCTGCTGCACATGCACGTACTCATGCGCCACCAGGTGGACGAAGCGGTCCTCGGCATTGGGGTCCATCCAGCTGGCGCCGCACAGCGCCTCCAGCCCCACCAGGACACCGGACGCGCTGGTCGTGCCGCCGGTGTTGCCCTGCCCCACCAGGATGGTGATGGGCGGGAACTTGGCCGCCGGGTAAATCTGGCCCAGGCGGGGCAAGGCCTGCGTCAGGCGCCGCTTCACCGCTGGCAGCACGTCCAGACAGGTCTTGGCGTCGGCGAACATCTTGGGGTGCTTTTCCATGGCGGCGGCTATGGATTCGCCCGTCAGGTGGCGCAGGATCGTGAACTGGCGCAGCCCATCGCTGCCGTGGTCCAGATAACCCTGCAAGGCAGCCGCCGTGGGCCCGCCCTGGCCGGTATCATAGACGCGGTAGAAATCGATGACGTCCTGGATGCGGATCTCGGGCGCCGCCGCCCACGCCGGACCCGCCAGGGCGAACAGTCCCGCCAACGTCCATGTCCAGAAGCGCATGCCCATCCCCCGCCCGTTCGTTGGCAGGGATGATGGGTGGCGGGGGCGGGGCGCGCAAGCCTCACGGAACGCCGGGCCCGACCTCGATGGTGAAGCCCGGCCGGCCGGCCAGCCCCGTCAGCCAGGCATCCACTGCCGGGCAATCGGCATGCTCAATGGGCGTCAGACGCCAGCGGTTGGCGGACAACGCCAGCACGATATCGGCCAGGGTGAAGGTGGGGCCGGTGACATGCGCGCCCGTGCGCTCAAGCTGCCGGTCCAGCAGGACCATGGCCTTGTTCCAGGCGACGACGCTGGCCGCGATCTCGTCGGCATGGGTGAAGGCCGGCATGCGGCGCACCAAGGCCAGGTAGGCGTAGCGCCAAGCCTGGTTCAGGTCGCTGACCTGCCAGTCCATCCACTGTTCCACCAACGCCCGCGCGCGGGGGGCCGTGGGCAGCAGATCTTCCCGGCCCGCCACCGTCGCCAGGTGGCGGCAGATGGCGTTGGACTGCCACAGCGACCAATCCCCCTCGACCAGCACCGGGAACTGGCCGTTGGGATTCAACGCCAGCAGCTCATCCCGCCGACGCACCGCCGCCTCACCCACCCAGTCCTTGTCGAAAGTGTAGTCCAGGCCGATCTCGGCGCAGGTCCACAGCACCTTGCGCACGTTGATGGAGGTGGCGCGACCGATGAGGGTGATGGGCATGAGCGGGTCTCCGGGACAGCGGGTTCGGCCCCCAGTCTTCCCCGGAATTCACGGCCGCGCATGCCCGATCATGTCACCGGGACAATTACGCCAGGCCACCGGTGGTCGGCACACGGACTTCCGCCACCTCGCCGAAGTTCCAGCGGTCCTGGTACCCGGTTTCCATCTCCTCCAGGCTCCAGCCACGGCCACGGCCACGGCGACATCCTCCACCATGGACAGGCCCAGGAACGTCAGCACCTGCAGGGCCGTGCCCTTGGTGCCCGCGACGCCGCCAGGAAGACACAGCGGTAGCCATAAAGATCACCCAGCCCACTGCGCCGCCGCCGGCCCCTGCGGCCTTATTCCCAAGAACCAGAACAGTGGTTCTTGTCGGTCAATGGTTGTTCATGTAACGATATCAAAAAATTGGTTTCGGCGATTCCGCGGGCTCTCCGCCCCGGCCGGCGCGCCGTCGTCAGGGGACGGGCCGGTATTTCAGGAAGCACAAGGCCATCAGGCTGACGTCGCCCTTCAGGGCCGTCCAGTCGCCCTCCCCCGCCACTTCCATGGATGAACCCAAGCCCAGGTAACGGGCGTAGGAGGCGTAGGCCATGGCGAAGCTGGCGTGCACCGCCCGCTCCGGCTCCGGATGGCTGATTTCATTCCGGCGGGACAGCAGCAGGGTCTCGAACCGCACGGCCATGGCCTCATGCGAACGCTTGCCGGTCTGGGCGATCATCGGATCCATGGGCGCCCGCACCATGAAGGCGCGCAGCAGGGGACTGTTTTCTTTCAGGAATTCCCCAAATTCCGACAGGACGCCAGGCACCAGCCTGTCCAGGCCATAGCCCTGCCAGCGCGCCGGGTCGGTCACGCGCCGCTCCCTCTCCTCGATATGCACCAAGGCGCGGGCCTGCACCGTGCGGATCAGCGCGTCCTTGCTGTCCACCCGGCCGTAGATGGAACCGATGGAAACACCGAACCGGCGGCTGACCTCATTCAGGGTGAAGTCCTCATACCCGCGTTCCTGCAACAGGGCGGTCGCCGCCTCCAGCACGCGTTCGAACGACGCGTGACTGCGGTTCTGCTTGGGCGCGCGCGCCAACGTTTCCATCACTTCCCCCGACAAACGCAGCTAGAACACCGATGATCGAATCCGCCGTTCCCGTCTTAACCGCGGGCGGAGTCTTCACCCCCCGATGGCGGGCCACGAACCGGACCTGCGGAACAATAGAATTACTATTCTTATTCCCGACGTCCATCGTAACACAGACGACCCGCTCCCGCGCACGCCAAAGTCCGTTGAAAATCGCAATCATTGGCAGGCATTGTCAGATCCGGTCACCCCATCGGAGCAGCCACCCGCATGCCTTTTTACAGCGAAGGCGACCCCGACCCGGGAAAGGCGGGGGATTTCGAGCCAGAGACCCTCCCACGCGCCGTCGCGGGCTTTGGCGGCACCATGGTCACCGCGGGCCTGGAGATGCCCCTCCATGTGCATCGGAAGGCGCAGCTGGTCTTAACCCTGCGCGGCATCGTGCGATGCGAGGCCGAGCAAAGCGTCTGGATCGTGCCCCCGCGCTGCGCCGTCTGGATCCCGGGCGAGGTGCCCCACAGCGTGACCGTCGCCGGCAATGTCGAGGTCTATTGCCTGTTCGTGGAACCGGACGCGGCGCCGGGTTTGCCCGGACGGTGCTGCGCCCTGTCGGTCTCACCCTTGCTGGAGCGACTGATCCTGCACGCCAGCCAGATGCCGGCCCTGTACGATACCGACGGGCCCGACGGCCGCATCGCCACCGTGCTGCTGGACCAGCTGTCCCTGGCGCCCATTGAGAAGCTGCACTTCCCCATGCCGGCCGACGCCAAGCTGCGCAAAATCGCCGCCGCCCTGATGACCGACCCGTCCGACCGGGCGACGATAGAGGACTGGGGCCGGCGCATGGCCGCCGCCCCGCGCACCCTGACCCGGATCCTGAAGCGCGAGACGGGCATGAGCTTCGGCCGCTGGCGCCAACAGCTGCACATCCTGATCGCCCTGCAGCGCCTGGACCAGGGGGTGTCGGTGCAGAACGTGGCCCTGGACCTGGGCTATGAGGGCGCCAGCGCCTTCGTCACCATGTTCCGCAAGGCCCTGGGCAAGCCCCCGGCCCGCTATCTGGCGGAGCGCCGCGCCGCTCGGTGATCGCGCGACCGGATATAGCAATATATTGTCTAGTTTGCGGAATACGGCCAAGCCCCCATTCCCTATCCTGGTTCCGACGCCGGCCCTCCGCGCCGGCGGGCTTTCAAAGGAACCAAATCGTGGACTCACTCAGCAGCGGCGTGGTCGCCGATGTTCTCGCACGCCTGCACCAGGAAGCGGAAGCGGCCGACGGGCCGATGGCGCCAACCCTGGAGGAAGCCGGTGGCGCTGAAAACCTGATCAACCAATTCATCGACGCCGAGAACCAGGATCTGCACGGCGTCTATCGCGGGCTGGCGGACAATTTCCTCAGCGTCTCGCCCCAGTTCGGCCGCCTGCTCTACATGTGCGCCCGCGCCTGCAAGGCCCGGCGTATCGTCGAGTTCGGTTCCTCCATGGGCATCTCCGCCATCTATCTGGCGGCGGCACTGCGCGATAACGGCGGCGGCCACCTGATCGGCACCGACCTGGAACCCGGCAAGGCCGCGCGGGCACGGGCCAACGTCGCCGCCGCCGGTTTGGCCGACCTGGTCGAGTTCCGGGTGGGCGATGCCCGCGACACCCTGAGGGACGGTATCGGCGGCGACATCGACCTTGTGATGCTGGACGGGGCCTTCACCCTGTACCTACCCATCCTGAAACTGCTGGAGCCGCACCTGAGGCCCGGCGCGTTCATCATCGGGGAGAACGCGTTCCGCCAAGCGTCAGGCTACATCGACCACGTGCGCGATCCAAGCAACGGCTACCTTTCCCTGCCGTTGTCCTTCGATCCTTGGCGCGGCAACGAACTCACCGTCAGGACGGTGTGATCCCCGCGGATCAAGCCGCCAGCTTGTCCAGGTACCGCGCGCTGATGCGCGCCGCCTCCAGCCTTGGAAGGGCGAAGGGCGGTTCCTGTTCCACATAGAAGTTGCGGACCCCGGCGGCGAAGGCGGCGGGCAGGATACGGCGCCAGTCCATGGTGCCGCCGCCAACCTCCGTCGGGTCCATCTTCAGCCGGGTGTTGGGGACGGTGCCGGCCTTCAGGTCCTTCACATGCATCAGGTGGAAGCGGCCGGGGTGGGCCTGCAGCAGCGCCACCGGGTCCAGGCCGGCCGCCGCCACCCAGCCCGCATCCATCTCCATCCGCACGAGATCCGGGTCGGTCTCGGCCAGCAGGATGTCGTAGCCGGTGACGCTGCCGCCCGAGACGGTGGCGAATTCCGGGTTGTGGTTATGGTAGGCCAGTTGCAGGCCGGCCTTCTTCAGGGCGGCGCCTTTTTCGTTCAGGAAGGCGGCTTGGGCCTTCCAGTCGTCGGCGGTGAACCGCGACGCGACGCGGGCCAGGAAATCACCGAAGCCCTCGCCCGCTTGCGCCCCACCCAGGCGCGCCGGCACGGTGAACATGGGCATGACGATGAACTTCAGCCCGATGGTGTGGGCGTCGCGCGCCAGGGCATCCAGGTCACCGGACAGGCTGGGCGCCGGCACGGCGCCTTGCGCGTTGATGTGGGCGCTTTCGCACACCAGGCCGGCCATCTTCAGCGCCGCCGCCAGTTCACCCGCCGTGTGGCCGTAGAAACCCGGCAGCTCCACCGCGCGATAACCCATGTCCGCCACGGCCTTCAGCGTGCCGGCCAGGTCCTTCTCCACCAGATCGCCCAGGGTGTAGAGCTGCAGGCCGATGGGCAGGCTGTTGCCCTTGAAAAATGGGCCCGGGGCGGCGACGGACAGGCGCGCGAGGTCCAGGCCAGCCATCGCCGCCGCCCCGCCGATGAAGGCGCGGCGGCTGGTTTCCATCGTGATCATGGGTGTTTCCTCGGCGTGTTTTGTTATAGGCCCGCGGATGGTGGTTCACCCCATCCAGGAAACGTTCGAAGGTGGCACCGTCGAATAGATCCTTCCCCGGATGCAGTTCGAAGCATGCGGATCACACCGCCTGACATCACCATCCCTCCCCTGCCGCCCGGTTTGAATCCTGGCGAATGGGGTGAAATCGATTACATAATCTTAGCGATGAAGCCATGTCCTCGCAACTCTTGCAGGCGGCGCGGATCGAAAGCACCCTCCCATCCCATGCCGACCATCCAAGACGTGGCCCGCCGGGCTCGGGTTTCCACCGCCACCGTTTCCCGCGTCCTGAGCACCCCCGGGATGGTCAGCGAGGTGACGCGCGAGCGGGTCATGGCCGCCGTCGACGCCCTGGGTTATGAGCCCAATTACGCGGCCAAGAGCCTGCGCACCCTGCGCACGGCCAAGATCGTGGTGACGGTGCCCGACATTTCCAACCCCTTCTTCTCCAGCGTCATCCGGGGAGCGGAGGAGGCGGCGCAGGCGGCAGGTTATTCCGTGCTGCTGGGCGACACCCGCCACAGGGCGGAGCGGGAGGAGCAGTACGCCGGCATGCTGCGCCGGAAAGAGGCGGACGGCCTGATCTTCCTGGGCCACCGCCTGCCCGACACCCTGGCCGAGCTGATCGCGCGCCAGGGCGCCAAGGCGCCGGTGGTCAACGGTTGCGAGTTCAGCCCCGACCTGGGCGTGTCCAGCGCCCATATCGACAACACGGCCGCCGCGGCGGAGGCCATGCATCTGCTGTACGGCCTGGGCCACCGCACCATCGGCGTCATCACCGGCCCCCTGGCCAGCCCCATCAACCGCGACCGCCTGGAAGGTGTGCGGGCCGCCGCCGCCCGCCATGGCGCCAAGGCGACCCTGCGCATCGCCACCGGCGACTTCTCCGTGGAATCAGGGGAGCGGGAGGCCCACGGCCTGCTCGCCGGCCGCGACGCCCCCACCGCCCTGTTCTGCTTCAGCGATGAAATGGCCATGGGCGCCCTGGCCGCCGCGCGCCGGGCGGGCCGCCGCTGCCCCGACGACCTGTCGCTGGTGGGCTTCGACGACATCCGCTTCGCCCGTTACCTGGACCCGGCGCTGACCACCGTCAGCCAGCCCATGGAGGATCTGGGGCGGGCGGCGGTGGCCCTGCTGCTGGACATCCTGGCTGGCCGGCAAGCCACCCCCCGCTCCGTCATCCTGCCGCACCAGCTGATGGTACGCGACAGCACGGCGCCGGCGCGACGTTAGTCGGCGCGACGTTACCGGGTGCGGCGGCCGGAGCGTAGATGGATCACGCAGGCGGCCACGGCCGCCACCGCCAGCACCTGGTGGCCCCAACTGGCATAGTCGTGCCAGTCCTCATCCCCCAGGTAGTAAAGACCATAACCGGTCAGCACCAGGGTCAGCACGGCAGCGATCAACCCGCCGCCCGACAGGCGGTGGCGCCGCGCCCGCCAGGCCAGGCGGACGTGGTGCGGCAGGACGGAGCCGAAGGCGACCAGCGCCGCCATGACGGCCGCGCCGTGCAGCTTCATGCACCAGGCCTCCACCGACCGCGCGACATGGCCGTCCAGCCCCAGCGGCCCATGCCCATAATGCGCCAGCATCCAGATCAGACCGGTCAGGGCCACCGCGATCATGGCGCGGTGCAGCCACCGCCGATGCCCCCGGCTGAGGCCGAAAGCGGCCCCGCGCACGGTGTGGACCGACGCGGCGGGAACCGTGGCCCCCGTTTGCAGGGTCATGCGGCCATCCTTCCGTCCAGGCGTACCGCTTGGGCCCCGAAATCCTTAAGCCAGGCCGACAACTCCGTGCCGGACAGCATCACGGCCTTGGTCAGCGCGTCCGCCGTGGCGCATTCATCCGCCAGCACGGTGACGCTGGGGCCCACCGCCACGGCCCGGCCGTCGCGCGGGTCGATGATGGGCATGACCAGCCCGTCCAGTGTTGAGCGCGCCGCGTAATAGCCGGCGCTGGTGGCGATGGCGACGTCGGTGAACTCCCCCAGGGACCAGTGACGGCCGGGATCGGCCGGGTCCCGCACCATCACCGGCTGGGGCGTGTCGCCGAACAGGCGCAAATCGCCGCCGGCGTTGACCGCCCCGGCCCGCACACCAGCCAGCCGCAGGGCGTCAACCGCCCGGTCCACGGCATAGCCCTTGGCGATGCCGCCCAGATCCAACCACAGCGGCCGGCCGCTGCAGGCCATGCCGTCGCCCACCACCAGATCGGCGACGCTGCCGCCCCGGGGGGCCACCGCCAGGGGGACCGGCAGGAAGTCCAGCGCCGTCAGCGCTGGCGCCACCGCCGGATCGAACAGGCCGCCCGTCGCCCGGTGGAGCGCCTGGGCGCGGCGCAGCACGTCCGCCGTCCACGGATGCAGGCGGACCGGCAGCCGGTGTCCCAACCGGTTCAGGCGTGACAGCTCGCTGTCCGCGTCATGGAAGCTCATCAGCGCCTGCACCTGGGCGACTGCCGCGAAGGCGGCCGCCAGCGCCGCCTGAACGTCACCGTCACAGGCATCGATGCGCACCTCGACCAGGGTGCCCAGCAGGGGACGGGCGCGGCGCGCCTCAGGGCTTGAGGGCGACATTCCAGGTGGCCAGCAGGCGGCGCACGCCGTCCGTCACATGCTTGGACGACAAGGTGGCGCCGGAGATGTTGGTGATGTCGCGATCCAGCTTCAGCGGGCTGGCGGCCGTCTTGCCGGTGAACTGCGCCCGCCAGTCGTCACCGCGCACCTCATGGCCATAGCTTTCCTTGTATTCCAGAATCTCCAGCCCTTGCACCGCGCCCGCCTTGGTGATGGCCAGGGCGATGGTGATGTACTCGTGCTTGCCCAGCACCTCATCGACGATGAAGGTGCCGCCGTCGGCGGCCCGCCAAGCCTGCACCGTCTTGCTGCGCACATCCACGCCACTCTGGCTTTCGATGGCGTCGGCCTGGGCGCCGGTCAGGGTGACGGGCAGCGCCGTCAGCGCCTGGCCGGGGAAGAGGGCCGCCTGGGCCTGCTCCGTGCTGAGGTAGACGGTGGCTGCCGCCGGCTGGGACAGGACCAAGGCAGGCGCCGCCAGGGCCAGGAGGGGGGCACGCATGGGCAAGGACACTCCCGCGAGGAAACAAGGCCGGCCCCCGGGGATGCCACCATCCCCAGGGCCGGTGGATAGTGGAACGCCGCTGTCAGAAGGTCACGCCGACTTTAAGCCGCAGCCGGCGCCTTTCGAAGTCATCGGCATAGTTCCGGCCGCTCTTCACGACGCCCGGCGACGGGTTGGCCAGATCTTGGGCGAAGGGCAGCTGTTCCAGATAGGTCAGGTTCACGAAGAAGCGCTCAGCACCATAATGGATGGTGGGGCCGGCGTAATAGGCGACGTTGGTGGCCGAGCCCGATGTCCAGAAATGGAAGTTGGAAAACTCGCGCTCATTCTGAAATTCGACGCCGGCGTACCAGTTGGGCGCGAAACGGTAGGAGGCGGCGAGGCCGAAATTGACGTCGGTCTCATGGTCCCAATGCTCCGACGCGTCGTTGGACAGCGGATCGGCGTCCGGGTCGCCGTTCAGACGGCGCAATTCCTGTTCGACCGTGATGTTCGCGGCCACCACCAACTGATCGTCCAGGAAGTTCTTCTGCACGATCAGGCGGGATTCCAGTTCCCGCGTCTTGGGCCCCACCAGGGGTTCCACATACACCGCCAGGCCGATGGGATCGGTGTAGGGGCTGAGCAGGCGCCAGATCACCTCAACCGACGTACCCTCATACTTGGTGCCATGGAAATTGGCGCTGTCGCTGGCGGGGGTGTATTCGGCGAAGGTCTCGGGCACGGCGGTGCTACCGTCCACGCCGTCCTGACGGGCGTGGGTCCAGGCGTAGTTGGCGTAAGCCGCGATTTGCAAATTGTCGCTCAGGCCGTATTCAACCTCCGTCCGGCCCTGCCATAGGCTGAAGTCACCCCCGGCCTTGCCCAGGCGGCCCGTCAGCCACTGCTCCGCCTCGACCTTGCCGGCGGGCAGCAGATCGGTGGTGTAGATGTAGCCGAACAGCGGCTCCCCCGCCTTCGCCAGCGGCGCCATGCCCAGGGCGGCGCCGGCAAGGGCGCAGGCCAGCGCCATCCCGCGCATGCGGGGATGGGACGCGGGGCGCGTCGTCTTGCGCGACATTCTGCCAGGGCTCCTTAAAAGTGCGAATAAGTCGCAGGAGCAATGAATGCATGGGGCGCCGCTGTCAACATCCAGTTTGATATCGCGTCATATTGTCGCAATAGAATGATCTTGCCATCGTGAACGACCCAGGCGGGCGGCGACCAGGTTGGCGACCGCGCGGCCGTTCGGAATGGCGGCCAGCACCTCCGGCGCCAGGGTCCTCGCGTCTTCAATCACGCATCCCCGACAGGGGCGCGGCATTCGCCGCCGCCAGGACGTGGCCACGGTAGCTCCGGCAGCCGACGACGCAAATGTCGCGGTTGCCGCCTTTTAGGACGCGCCCGCCCATGGGCGATCCGCCAACGACACCCAACCGAGCGACAAAAGGACGACGAAAGCGCCAAGACGGGGCCCGGGTTCGCCGTCATCTTCCGCCCATCCCTTCCGTCAATGAGACCACATCATGGCCGGTTCCCCCACGCGCGCCTTGGCGTCCCTGCTTCCCCTGGCGCTCACCACCGCCCTGGCGCTGACAATTCCCACCCCGGCGGCGCGGGCCGCGGCGCCACAAACCCGCACCCAGGCGCCGGGGTTCTATCGGATGATGCTGGGCGACATCGAGGTGACGGCCCTGCTGGACGGCACCCACCCCTTCCCCGTTCATGAGGTCCTGACCGGCGTCACCATGACCGAGACCGATGAATTGCTGGCGGCCGCCGACCTTTCGGCGCCGGTGGAGGGGTCGATCAACGCCTTCCTGATCAACACCGGGACCAGGCTGATCCTGATCGACGCCGGCGCCGGCGTGTTGTACGGCGCCGACGGCGGCCATCTGATGGCCAACCTGCGCGCCTCGGGCTACACGCCCGACCAGGTGGACGAGATTTACCTGACCCATCTGCACCGCGACCATGTCGGCGGGGTGGACCAGGCCGGGCGCATGGCCTTTCCCAATGCCACCGTGCGGGTCAACCGGCGCGACGCCGACTTCTGGCTGAACCCGGCCAACAAGGCCAAGGCGCCAACCTTCCTGGGCCCCATGTTCGACGGCGCCATCGACAGCCTGCGAGCCTATGTCGACGCCGACCGGGTGCGGCCCTTCGACGGCGAGGCCCAGTTGGACCCGGTTATCCAGGCCCTGCCCAGCCCCGGCCACACGCCGGGCCATACCGCCTACCGCGTGCGCGCCCGGGACGGCCAGGCGCTGCTGGTTTGGGGCGACATCGTGCATGTCGCGGCCGTGCAGTTCGCCGACCCTACCGCCACCGTGAAATACGATAGCGACGGGAACGCGGCGGCGCGGGCCCGCGACCGGCTGATGGCGCAGGCGGCCCAGGACGGCAGCTGGATCGCCGCCGCCCATATCGCCTTCCCTGGCCTGGGCCATGTCACCCGTCAGGACGGCACCTATCGCTGGCTGCCGGCCAATTATACGACCGTAGGGTTGACGCAGGCGCGCTGACCCGCAGCGGTGCCGGCCGCGGCGGCGCGCGCCCGTCACCATCCGAGGCACGTTCAAATCCGGCGTGGGGTGTCCAAGCCGCGCGGGCGTGGTTCAGGCATCGTTCGACCATCCGCCCCTTCCCATTCAAGAGCCCCCGATGACCCAAGCCCCCACCCCGGATCTGTCGACGGCGTCCCCGCCGCCGGTCACCGCCGCGCCCGCCCTGACCGGCGCGCTGACCCTGGCCATGGCCGCCGCCTGCGGCATCGCCGTGGCCAACATCTATTACAACCAGCCCATGCTGGGCATCCTGGAGCGGGAATTCGCGGGCTCCCGCCTGGCGGACTTCGTGCCCACCGCCACCCAGCTGGGCTATGCCGCCGGCCTCTTGCTGCTGGTGCCGCTGGGCGACTTGGTGGACCGGCGGCGCTTGATCGTGCTGCAGCTGCTGGCCATCGGCGTCATGCTGGGCCTGGCCGCTCTGGCCCCTTCCGCCACCGGCCTCATCGCCGCCTCGCTGTTCATCGGCCTGCTATCCACCGTGGCGCAGCAGATCGTGCCCTTCGCCGCCACCCTGGCGGCGCCGGAGAAGCGAGGCCATGTCATCGGCGTGGTGATGAGCGGCCTGCTGTGCGGCGTGCTGTTCAGCCGCACGCTGGGCGGCTTCGTCGCCACCCATCAGGGCTGGCGGTCCATGTTCTGGCTGGCGATGCCGCTGGCCTGGGGAACCGCGGCCCTGATGGCGGCGACCCTGCCCCGCCATGCCCCCACCAGCACCCTGGGCTACGGCCAGGCGCTGGCCTCGCTGGCACAGCTGTGGCGGCACCGGCCTGCCCTGCGCGCCGCCGCCCTGACCCAGGGCGCCCTGTTCGCCTCCTTCTCCGCCTTCTGGACCGTGCTGTCGCTACGGCTGGAGCAGCCGGTCTTCAATCTGGGTGCCGACGTGGCCGGCCTGTTCGGTATTATCGGCGCCGTGGGCGTGGTGGCCGCCCCCATCGCCGGCCGCCTGGCGAACCGGCGCGGATCGCACCTGGTGGTGGGCCTGGGCACGGTCGTCACCCTGTTGTCCTGGCTGCTGTTCGGGGCCTGGGCCAACGTCTGGGCCATGGTGGCCGGCGTGGTCATCCTGGATTTCGGCATGCAGAGCGCGCTGGTCTCCAATCAGGCCATCGTGTTCGCCCTGGATCCGCAGGCGCGCAGCCGGCTGAACACCGTCTTCATGGGCAGCATGTTCTTGGGCGGCGCTCTGGGATCCGCCGCCGCCACCGCCGCGTGGAAGGCGGGACAATGGCCCGCCGTCTGCACCCTGGGGGGCGCCCTGGCCATGCTGGCCTTCACCATCCAGGCCATGCTGACCCTACGCCGCCGCCGCGGCCGAAAGGGGGCCTGAGCCATGGCCTCCTTGCGCATCCGCATCGTCGGCGGCTCCATCGGCGGGCTGTCGGCAGCCGCCCTGCTGCGGCAGGACGGGCACGAGGTCCGCATTTACGAGCGGTCGACCAGCGGCCTGACCGGCCGGGGCGCCGGCCTGGTCAGCCAGCGGGAACTGTTCGCCCTGCTGCGTGCCGTGGGATGCGAGCATGTGGCCCGCATCGGCGTGGTCGCGTTCGAGCGCATCTACTTCGACCGTGACGGCGCCATCGCCGAGCGCCACGCCACGCCGCAGACCCAAATCTCCTGGGACCATCTGTACCGCACCTTGCGGGCCGAGGTGCCCGAGGACGATCACGTCCTGGGCCGGGCCGTGAGCGCCGCGACGCAAGGACCGCGGGGCGCCCGCCTGCTGTTCGACGACGGCGGGGACGAAGGGGCCGACCTGGTCATCGGCGCCGATGGCCTGGGATCGGTCGTCCGTCCCGTGGTGACCGGCGGGCCGGCGCCCAACAGCTATGCCGGCTATGTCGCCTGGCGCGGCCTGTTCCCCGAGGACCGGCTGCCGGCGGAGGCGGCCGTGCTGCGTGACCGGTTCGCCTTCTACATGATGCCCCGGTCCCACGCCCTGGGGTACCTGGTGCCCGGACCGGACGGCGAGACGACACCGGGCCGGCGGCGATACAACTGGGTCTGGTACCGGCCGGTGCCGGCGGCGACCCTGGAGGCGACGCTGACCGATACGGAGGGCCGGACCCACCCCCATTCCCTGGCCCCGGGCCAGGTGCGGGCGCAGGCGGCGGCGGCCCTGAGGGCGGACGCCGCGCGGCTGTTGCCGCCGCCCTTCGCCGCCGTGGTGGCGGCGGAGCCGGAGCCCTTCATCCAGGCCATTTTCGATTACGAGGCGCCGGTGATGGCCACGGGCCGTGTCGCCCTGCTGGGCGACGCCGCCTTCGTGGCGCGGCCGCACACCGCCATGGGCGTGGCGAAGGCCGCCGGAGACGCCCTGGCGCTGCGCCGCCACCTGGCCGAGGCGTCCAGCGTCACCGACGCTCTGGCGCTGTACAGTCATGAGCGCTGCGCCGCTGGTTCCGCCATCACCGCCTATGGCCGCCGCCTGGGCGCGGCATTGGAGTGACCGCCATGGACACGACCGTGACCACCCCCTCGCCCACGTCCGCCGGCGTCCGCTGGCTGCCGCCCGTCCTGCGCACCCTGGCCCTCGCCGGGGCCGGCCTGCTGGTCTGGGTGGTGGCCGGGCACTGGGACCGCTGGCTGGGCGGCGCCCGCCACCAGTCCTCATCCGACGCCTACGTCACCGGCGACCTGACGCCCTTGTCTGCCAAGATCGCCGGCTATGTCCAGACGGTGGCGGTGGACGACTTCCAGACGGTGCGCAAGGGCGACCTGATCGCCCAGATCGAGCCGTCGGACTACCAGGCCCAGCTGGACCTGGCCCAGGCCAGCCTGGCCGCGGCCCAGGCGGCACTGGCCAACCTGGCCAACCAGAAGGACGTGCAGCGCGCCCTGGTGCGCCAGGCCGAGGCCGGCATCGCCGGCGCCGACGCCGACGTGACCCGCACCCGGCTGGAGGCGGCACGCCAGCGCGACCTGCTGCGCACCAGGATCGCGGGAACGGAACAGAAGGTGGAGCAGGCCGACGCCGACGCGGCCAAGGCCGTGGCGCAGTCGCAACTGGCCACCGCCCAACTGGCCCAGCAGAAGGCCCAGCTGGCCAGCCTGGACGTGCAGGAGCAGCAGCTGTCGGCGCAAATCCGTAGCGCCGAGGCGCAGCTGGCCCTGGCGCGCAACAACCTGGCCTATACCCGCATCACCGCCCCCGCCGACGGCATGGTGGGCCAGCGCCAGGTGCGCCCCGGGCAATTCGTCAATGTCGGCACGCAGATCATCGGGGTCATGGCCCTGCCCAGGGTGTGGGTGGTGGCCAATTACAAGGAAACCCAGATGACCCATGTGCGGGTGGGCGATCCCGCCACGGTGACGGTGGACGCCTTCCCCGACCTGAAGCTGCGCGGCCATGTCGACAGCTGGTCCCCCGGCACCGGCAGCGTCTTCACCCTGCTGCCACCCGACAACGCCACCGGCAACTTCACCAAGGTGGTGCAGCGCGTGCCGGTGAAGATCGTGCTGGATCCCGTGCCCGCGCTGGGCACCCTGGTCCGGCCCGGCATGTCGGTCGTGTCCACCATCGACGTGGACGAGGGCAAATGAGCACCGCCACCGCGTCCGCCGCACCGCACCCGTGGCCGCCACTGGACGGCGCGCGGGCCTATATCGGCATCCTAGGGGTGCTGCTGGGCGCCCTTCTGTCCACGCTGGGGGCGCGCGCCACCACCTTCGGCCTGAGCGATCTGCGCGGCGACCTGCACGCCGGATTCGACGAAGGGGCCTGGATCACCACCGCCTATGGCGTGGGCCAGATGGTGGTGGGCGTGGCCTGCCCCTATCTGGGCATCGTCTTCAGCGCCCGCCGCGTCCTGTTCACCGGCATCGGCCTGTTCTTCGTGTCCAGCCTGCTGGCGCCGCTGTCGCCCAACCTGACGGCCTATCTGGCCATGCAGTTCCTGTCGGGTCTGGGGGCCGGCACCTTCATCCCCCTGACCATCCGCTTCATCGTCCTTAACCTGCCGGCGCGGCTGACGCTGTACGGCCTGGCCGCCTATGCCATGAATTCGGAATTCTCCCAGAACATCGGCGCGGCGCTGGAGGGCTGGTACGCCGAGAACTGGTCCATCGCCTGGCTGAACTGGCAGTACTGCCTGGTCCTGCCCCTCATGTTCCTGTGCGTGTGGATCGGCGTCCCGCGGGAACCGCTGAATACCGACCTGCTGAAACAGCACGACTGGCCCGGTGTCGCCTATGCCGCCGTGGGCTTCGGCCTGCTGTACGCGGGATTGGACCAAGGCAACCGGCTGGACTGGACGGGCAACGGCCTGGTGGTGGGCCTGCTGGTGGCGGGCGGCCTGATCACCGCCCTGTTCGCGATACGCGAGCTGATCATCAGCCGCCGCCCCTTCCTGAACCTGCGCCTGATGCTGCGCGGCAACCTGTTCCTGCTGATGCTGCTGCTGGCGGGTTTCCGCTTCATCATCCTGTCCACCGCCTACATCATCCCCGTCTATCTGCAGGTGGTGCAGAACTTCCGCGAGCTGCAGGTGGGCCCGGTGCTGCTGTTCATAGCATTGCCCCAGTTCGCCCTGATCCTGCCGCTGGGCTGGCTGCTGGCGCGGGTGGATGGCCGCTGGGTGCTGGCCGTTGGCGCCCTGCTGATCGCCGTCGCCTGCCTGCAGGCCACCAGCCTGACCGGCCAGTGGGCCACCCTGGACTTCCTGCCGTCCCAGGCCTTGCAGGCGGTGGGGCAGTGCCTGGCGCTGACGGCCCTGGTGGTGCTGGTGGTGCGGAACATCACGCCGGCCGACGCCATCTCCATCGGCGCCCTGTTACAGGCCGCCCGCCTGTTCGGTGGCGAGATCGGCGTCGCCTTCATGCAGACCTTCGTGCGCATGCGCGAACAGCTGCATTCCAATCTGCTGGGCCTGCATGTCGACCCCTTGGCCGGCGCCACCGCCGACCGCCTGGCCCGGTCCCAGGCCGTGCTGTCCGCCCATGGCGTGGACCCCGTGTCCGGCGCCACCCGGCTGCTGGCCAGCGCGGTGGCGCAGCAGGCCTCGGTCCTGGCCTATATCGACGGCTTCGCGGCGGCGGCGGCCGGCGCCTTTGCCTGCATCGCTCTGGCCGCCTGGCTGCGCCCGCCGCCGGCCAAGGCTTGAAGGCGAGGTAGGTTTGTGCGTAAAACGCTGAAATAAAAGGATGATTGCGTCATGCGGTTTGGGGGTTGGCGGTTCGGATGATGAACGAGCAGGGCGTACGCTACACCTTCGGCAGCTTCACCTTCGACGTGCCGCAGATGACGCTGGCCAAGGCGGGGCAGCCGGTGAAGCTGGGCGGCCGCGCCGCCAACCTGCTGGCCGTGCTGGCCGCCGCCGGGGGCGGGCTGGTGACCCGCGACCGCCTGCTGGCCGAGGTCTGGCCCGGCCAGGCCATCGACGAAAGCGCCGTGCGCGTGCACCTGTCCGGCCTGCGCAAGGCCCTGGGCGATGACGGCCTGGTGGTGAACGAGGCCGGGCGCGGCTATCGCCTCACCCTGCCTGTCACCCGCAACGCCCCGGCCCAGACACCGGCGGTGGAGGTCCCCAGCCGCCCGGCCCCCGCCCGCCCGCCCGTCGAACCGCCGGCGCCCCGCCCCCTGGTGCACTTGCTGGGACGGTCGGAGATCGTGGCCACCCTGGCGGCGGAACTGCCGGAGCGGCGCTTCCTGACCCTGGCCGGCCCGGGCGGCATCGGCAAGACCTCCGTCGCCCTGGCCACGGCGGCGGCGCTGGCCCAGATGGCCACCGTGCGCTTCGTCGACCTGGCGCCCGTGTCCGACGCGGCGTGGGTGGAGGGCACCCTGGCCACCGCGCTGGGTCTGCCCGCCTCAGGCGTGGACTGCTTCGCCGCCATCGCGGCCGCCCTGTCCGCCAGTCCCAGCCTGCTGCTGCTGGACAATTGCGAGCACCTGGTGGACGCCGTGGCCGACCTGGCGGAGCGGCTGTTGCTCGCCGTGCCCGGCCTGCTGATCCTGGCCACCAGCCGGGAGCCGCTGCGCGCCGCCGGCGAATGGGTGCACCGCCTGCCGGCCCTGCCCATCCCCGACGGCCAGGCCCAGGACGCGGCCACCGTGCTGTCCTATCCCGCCGCCGCCCTGTTCTTCGAGCGGGCGCGGGCCGTGCGGTCCGACTTCGCCGTGGACGACGCGACCGCCCCCGCGCTGGCCGAGATCTGCCGCCGCCTGGACGGCATCCCCCTGGCCATCGAGCTGGCCGCCGCCCGCGTCGACCTCATGGAGCTGCCGGAACTGGCCAGCCGCCTGCACGACCGGCTGAACCTGCTGACGCGCGGCCGGCGTACCGCCCTGCCCCGCCACCGCACCCTACGCGCCGCCCTGGACTGGAGCTATGAGCTGCTGGCACCGGAGGAGAAGGTGCTGCTGATCAGCCTGTCGGTGTTCCGCGCCGGCTTCGACGCGGCGGACGCCCGAGGGCTGACCGGCGGCGGGGAGATGGAGGTGCTGGACGGCCTGGCCGACCTGGTTGCCAAGTCCCTGGTGGTCAGCAGCCGCGAGGGTGGTGCCGCCCGCTACCGCCTGCTGGACACCACCCGCTATTACGGGCATGAGCGCCTCGCCGACACCGGCATGGACGGCCGCATCCGCGCCGCCCATGCCCGCCACATGATCTCGCTGTTCAGCGATGCCCAGGCCTCGTGGGAGGGCAAGGCACCGCGTGACTGGCTGGCCACCCACAGCCGCCGTATCGATGACGTGCGCGGCGCCCTGGACTGGGCGGTGGGCGAAGGCGGCGACATCGGCCTGGGCCTCACCCTGATCGTCGCCAGCGCCTCGCTGTGGTTCCACCTGTCGCTGCCGCACGAGTTCCTGGGCCGGGCGGAGCGCATCCTGGCCATTCTGGATGAACAGGGCGCCGCCGATCCGGCACGGCGTGTGGAACTGCTGGCCGCCTACGGCCATGCCCTGTGGCACACCCGGGGGCCCGTACCGGAAATGGGCCAGGCCTTCCGCCAGGCGCTGGCTATCGCGGAGAGCATCGGCAACGAGGGCCTGGCGCGCCGCGCCCAATGGGGCATTTGGGCCTACCACACCCTGGCCGGCGCTTACGCGGACAGTCTGGCGGCGGCCGAGGCGTTCGCCGCCCGCGTGGGGCCCGAGGGTGGACTGACGGAGCGGCTTACGGGCATGCGCATGCGCGCCATGTCCCACCATTTCCGGGGGAACACGCGGCAGGCCTGGCGTTGCTGGAAACGGTCATGGCCGCCGATGCCGATCCGGTGCGCGTCAACCTGGCCAACCATGCCCAGGTGGATGCCACGCTGGCCGCCTTGACCCTGCTGATGCGCCTGCGCTGGGCCATGGGGGACGTAGACGCCGCCCTGGACTTGGCGCGCGCGGCGGCGGAGGACGCCACATCCATCGATCACGCCCTGTCGTTGTGCTACTGCCTGGCCATCGGCGCCATCCCTGTGGCCATTGCCGCCGGGGAGAGGGATCTCGCCACCGGCTGGATCGACAGGTTGGCCCAGCGCACCACCCGCCACGCCCTGGACCACTGGAACATCTTTGTCCATGGCTATGGCGCCGCCCTGGGCCGATTGGGGACCCACACCATCGCCACCGCCAGCGCCATGCAGGTTGAGATGTTCGCCGTGGCCGGCAACGCCGAGGCACGGGCCATGGTCCTGGCGCGACCGGAGCCCCGCGCCGGCTGGCACGGGCCCTTGCTTTAACACCCCGGCTTAACGGCGTGGGGACGGTACACAACGCTTCACATCGCTTAACTCCCAGCCTGACGGTCGCCTGACCGACACTGCCTTCATCACGGTCCCCCGCCCGACATGCCCGCGGAAGGGGACGCCCACCGGATGGAGGAAGACATGACCGCCCCTGCCGCCGCCCTGGACGCCTTTCACACCCTGGCCGGCCTGCCCCCCGCCGGCTTCCCAGCCGCCAGCCACCTGGCCACCGTCGCCCGCCTGCTGGAAGAGGCCATGCACGCCGTGGAGCATGACGTGGCCCAGGCGCGCGACCGCATCGTCAAGGTGCGCGACCTGCTGCTGCACCGCCCGCAGGAAGAGGCGGCGCGCGGCGGCCTGGCGCCCTGGCAGGCCCGCCGCGTGGCGGCCCTGGTGGAGCGGCGGCTGGACGGCACCCTGTGCAACGAAGACCTGGCCGCCGAGGCCAAGCTCAGCACCAGCCATTTCTGCGCCGCCTTCCGCCAGACCTTCGGCATGTCGCCGCACGCCTTCGTCGTCAGCCGGCGGGTGGAACGGGCCAAGGCCCTGATGCTGGACACCGATGACGCCCTGGCCGAGATCGCCGACGCCTGCGGCTTCGCCGACCAGGCGCATCTGAGCCGCCTGTTCCGCCAGGCCACGGGCAGCAGCCCCGCCAGCTGGCGCCGCGCCAACGCCGTCGACGTCTCCCTGATCGCCTGATCCCCGCTTCCGGACAGTTCCCATGACCCACGACCCGCCCATCCGGAGCCCCCGGCTGGACTCCGCCGCGCAATGCCTGACCCTGGATCCGGGGGTGCAAAGCTTCCTCGACCGCGCGGTGGAGGCGGACTTGCTGCCCTACGCCCCCGGCCTGGACCCGGCCGCGCGCCAGGACATCGCCGCGCGCCTGCAGGTGGCGGCCCCGCCGCCGGATGGCCCCGTCACCCGCGTGGCCGTACCGGGCGCCGAGGCGATATCGGTGCGCCTTTGCCGCCCCGGCCAAATCCGAGGGCGCGGGGCACCGGTGGTCTTCTACCTGCACGGCGGCCTGTGGGCCCTGGGTGGCTGGAACACCCACGGCGCGGCCGCCGCCGCACTGGCCCGGGCCTGCGGCGCCGCCCTGGTCTTCGTCGACCACGGCCGGGTCCCCGCCGCCCAGGCCCTGAAGCAGGCGCGACCGCCCTGGACTGGACGCGCGCCCAGGCCCCAACCCTTGGGTTGGATCCCGCGCGCATGGCCGTGGCCGGCGACGGCAGCGGCGGGGCCATGGCGGCGCTGCTGGCCGCTAGCCTGCCGCCCAGCGAGGGCTTTCGCCTGCTGATGCTGTTCCACCCCCTGCTGGGGCCGGCCGCGCCCGATGCGCCATCCTCCCCGTGGCTGGACCATTGCGACCTGCCGGCGCTGATGGCCCAAGCCTTCCCCGGGCAGCCGGCCTGGGCCGGCCTGTCGCCCCTGGACCTGCCCCTGGAGCGGCTGCGCCGCCTGCCACCCACCCTGATCCTGACGGCGGAGGCGGACCTGGCCCGTGAGGGCGGCGAAGCGCTGGCCCACCGCCTGATGCGGGCGGACGTGGAGACCAGCGCCCTGCGGTTGATGGGCACCATCCACGACTTCTTCTGGCTGGAAGGGCTGGCGGACACCGCCCCCACCCTATCCGCCCTGGCCGTGGCACGGAGCGCGCTGGCCGACGCCTTCGGCCGCTGATCCCGTCCCATCCGCGACGATCTTCGAGGGAGAGCCCGATGGCGACCAACGCCCCCGCCTTGCGCGTCCTGCTGGCCCTGGCCGGCACCTGCACCGGTCCAGGGCGGTGACGCCCTGCTGCTGGCCCAGGTCGACTGGCTGGTGCCGCGCCTGCGGACCTGGGCCTCGGCGAACTGGGTGCAGGGCGACCGGGCGCGGAGAGGGAAGAAAGAGGGGAGGTTGCCGCTGACAGGCGGAGAATCCGGACAGACGCCCGCCTTTCCTTCAATCCCGCCAGGCTGAGGGCCGGTACCGTCCCCCCACCTCCCACGAGACCGAGGAAATCCCATGAGCATCCTGACCCTGCGCGACGGCACCGACCTCTATTACAAGGACTGGGGACATGGCCAGCCGGTCCTGTTCAGCCACGGCTGGCCGTTGAGCGCCGACATGTGGGAATACCAGATGCTGCATCTGGCCCGGAACGGCTACCGCGCCGTGGCCTTCGACCGCCGGGGTTTCGGCCGGTCCAGCCAGCCCTGGGACGGCTATGACTACGACACCCTGGCCGACGACGTCGCCCGACTGATCGAGCATCTGGACCTGAGGGACATGGTGCTTGTGGGCTTTTCCATGGGCGGCGGCGACGTCGTGCGTTATCTGACCCGCCACGGCGCGGATCGGGTGGCCAAGCTGGCGCTGGTCAGCGCCGTGACGCCCTTCTTCCTGAAGACCGACGACAATCCCGAGGGCATGCCGGCCGAGGGCTTCGCGGGCATGCGCGACGCCCTCGCCAACGACCGCCCCCAGTTCGTGGCCGATTTCAGCACCCTTTACTTCGGCACCAACCGGCCCGGGTCCGCCGTGTCGCAAGGCATCCTCGACCAGACGCTGCAAATCGCGGCGCAAGCGTCCATCAAGGCCACCATCGACTGCGTCACCGCCTTTTCCGAAACCGACTTCCGGCGCGAGATGGCGGACATCCGCCTGCCCACCTTGATCATCCATGGCGACGACGACCAGACGGCACCCATGGGTCCGACCGCGCTCGCCACCGCGCGCCTGATCCCGGGGGCCCAGCTGAAAATCTATCCCGGCGCGCCGCACGCCACCTGCACCACCCACAAGGATCAGGTGAACGCCGACCTGCTGGCCTTCCTTCGCGACTGAGGCCCGGCGAATGCGGGGGCGTGATGGTTTTCTTTCGGAACCCTTCGCGCCACAAACCTACGTAGGGGGGTGGCAAACCTAGGTATGGGATGTCCCGCGACGGACGAAGGAGCACCGTAGCGACGTCAACACGCCCTGCCAGGAGCCTGTCCCATGCAAACGCACCTCCAGACCCAGACGCGGCCCGTTCCCTTCCCCCCGCAGTCCCAGGCCGCCCCCTGGGACGACCGCCGCATCGTCACGCTGCTCACCGCCGCCCAGGCGGCGCTGGACCACGACCTGGAGCGGGCGCGCGGCTGCCTGGACCAGCTGGCCGCGCTGCTGGACGGCACGGACAGGACGCCGGTGGACGAGGCCATCCTGCTGCCGGCGGCACCCACCGCCGACACCGGGGCCAACAGGGGCGGCCTGGCGCCCTGGCAGCTGCGCTGCGTCATGGGTCACATCCAGGCCAACCTGGCCCACCCCCTGCCGGTGGACCAGCTGGCCGGCCTGGCCAACCTCAGCACCAACCACTTCACCCGCGCCTTCCGCGCCAGCGTCGGCGAAACGCCGCACACCTACGTGGTGAGGCGCCGCGTGCGCCAGGCCCAGATCCTGATGCTGACCACCGACCAACCGTTGAGCGAGATCGCCTACGGCTGCGGCATGGCCGACCAGGCGCACCTGACCCGGCTGTTCCGCCAGTTCGTGGGCGAGACGCCGTTGCGCTGGCGCCGCACCTGGCGCCGCCCGCCGCACAGCCTGGATAATTGAGGCCGTCCGTTCCGCTTTCCGGCGTGGGTCGCAGCGTTCCAGGCAACGGGCGGCCCTTGCCCGCCTAACCTTCAAAGCACCGGCACCTCCGACAAGACCGACACCCGCGCAAAGGGAAAGATCGGGATCATCCACATCGCTGACGGCGATAGGGCGCGCCGTGGCCTGAGGAGCGGCGCGCCCGGCGAGGTTGCCCGGGCGCTGCGGGACGAGACGCCGCTGCACGTCGTGAACCGCAAGGTCCTGGGGAACCCATGCCCCCGGGGTCCGTTTGCCCCTGATCCGCCCTCATGAGGAGACCGCCGCCCATGTCCATGACCGTTGCCGACCAATTCGCCGCCACGCTGGCCGCCGCCGGCGTCAAACGCATCTACGGGGTCGTAGGCGATAGCCTGAACGGCCTGACCGACGCCTTGCGCCGGCGGGGCGACATCACATGGATCCCCGTGCGGCATGAGGAGGTGGCGGCCTTCGCCGCCAGCGCCGACGCCCACCTGACGGGCACCATCGCCGTTTGCGCCGGCAGCTGCGGGCCGGGCAACCTGCACCTGATCAACGGGCTGTTCGACTGCCACCGGTCTCGCGTGCCCGTGCTGGCCATCGCCGCCCACATCCCCTCGCCCGAGATCGGATCCGGCTATTTCCAGGAAACCCATCCCCAGGACCTGTTCCGGGAATGCAGCCATTATTGCGAGCTGGTGTCCGACCCGGCGCAGATGCCGCGCAGCCTGGAGATCGCCATCCGTACCGCCATCGGCGAGCGGGGCGTTTCCGTCGTCGTCATTCCCGGCGACATCGCCCTGAAGGAGGCGGCGACGGAGACGCGACCCAAGCCCGCCGGCCTGGTGCCCAAGCCGCCCCTGGTGGTGCCGGCGGACGCGGAGCTGGACGCCCTGGCCGATCTGCTGAACCGCAGCGGCCGCGTCACCCTGCTGTGCGGCTCGGGCTGCGCCGGTGCCCATGATGCCGTGGTGGCGCTGGCGGAAGCGCTGAAAGCTCCCATCGTCCACGCCCTGAAAGGCAAGGAGCATGTGGAATACGACAATCCCTACGACGTGGGCATGACCGGCCTGATCGGCTTTTCCTCCGGCTATTACGCCATGCTGGACACCGACATGCTGCTGATGCTGGGCACGGACTTCCCCTACCACCAGTTCTACCCCAAGGGGGCCGGCGTGGCGGTGGCGCAGGTCGACATCCGCCCCGGGCAACTGGGCCGGCGGGCTTCGCTGGACCTGGGCGTGGTGGGCGATGTCGGCGCCACGGCGCGCGCCCTGTTGCCACGCTTGGCCCCCAAGACGGACGGTGCCCATCTGGAAAAGGCGGTTCGGCACTACCGCCGCGCGCGGGCGGACCTGGATGCCTTGGCCGCCTCCGACGCCGGCGGCGGCGTCATCCACCCGCAGCAGGTGGCCAAGGCGGTCAGCGACCTGGCGGCCGACGACGCCATCTTCACCTTCGACGTCGGCCTGCCCACCGTATGGGCGGCGCGCTACCTGGCCATGAACGGCCGGCGGCGTCTGATCGGTTCGCTCTGGCACGGGTCCATGGCCAACGCCATGCCCATGGCGCTGGGCGCCCAGGCGGCCTTCCTTGGCCGGCAGGTGGTGTCCCTGTCCGGCGACGGCGGCTTCACCATGCTGATGGGCGACCTGTTGACCTTCAAGCAGCGGCGGCTGCCGGCCAAGATCATCGTCTTCAACAACGGCGCCCTGGGCTTCATCGAGGTGGAGCAGAAGTCCACCGGCTTCCTGCCCTTCGGCACCGGCCTGGACAACCCCAACTTCGCCGCCCTGGCGGAGGCGGTGGGCATCAAGGGCATCCGCCTTGAACGCCCCTATGAGGTGGAACCCGGCCTGCGCGAGGCCTTCGCCCATGATGGCCCCGTGCTGGTGGACGCGGTGGTGGCACGCACCGAACTGCCCATTCCGCCGGCCATCAACGCCGAAATGGCCAAGGGCTTCACCCTGTACATGCTGAAGGCGGTGATGAGCGGCCGGGGCGACGAGTTGGTGGACCTGGCCAGGACCAACCTCTGGCGGTAAGGCCTTTGCCCGCCTTCCCCCGGGCCTCTACAGTGCGTCCGGGGGGATCGGGGAATGGATCGGAACGAGAGGCTCCCGCGCCATCTGCTGGGCCAAGCGCACGCTGGAGATTTTCGACCGGCTGGGTGTCGTCGGGCCCATGGTGGACAGGGGCGTCACCTGGAAGGTGGGGCGCCCGTCCACCATGGGCCCCGCCAGGTCTACGCCTTCGACCTGCTGGATCATCTGGGCCGGGGCTTCATCCTGCTGGCCGTGGGCGACGTGCCCCTGATGCTGGCCGCCATCGAGCGGGCACGGACGGCGCTGCCCCACCAAGGTTGCCACGACCAAGGTTGAATGCCACCGGCCGGTCGGCTGTGGCACCTTGGTCCTGGTCCGGGACATGTGCCCCGGCGCGAGGAGGCACGGATGCACGACCGTCATGATCCCGAAGACGCCGGCCAACTCGGCACGGCCAAGGACGGCTTCGTCCGGGTGCGCGGCGCGCGGGAGCATAACCTGAAGAATGTCGACGTGGACATTCCGCGCGACGCGCTGGTGGTGTTCACCGGCGTCTCCGGCTCCGGCAAATCCTCCCTGGCGTTCAGCACGCTTTATGCCGAGGCGCAGCGCCGCTACTTGGAATCGGTGTCGCCCTACGCCCGCCGCCTGTTCCACCAGATGAGCGTGCCGGACGTGGACGCCATCGAGAGCCTGCCGCCGGCCGTGGCCCTGCAGCAGCAGCGCGGGTCGCCCACCGCGCGCTCCTCCGTCGGCAGCGTCACCACCCTGTCCAACCTGCTGCGCATGCTGTACTCGCGCGCCGGCGACTACCCGCCAGGCCAGCCGCACCTGGAGGCGGAGGCCTTCTCCGCCAACACGCCGGAGGGAGCCTGCCCCACCTGCCATGGCCTGGGCCGGGTGCATGAGGTGACGGAGGCGAGCATGGTGCCGGACCCGTCGCTGACCATCCGCGAACGGGCGGTGGCCGCCTGGCCCACGGCCTGGGGCGGGCAGAACCTGCGCGACATCCTGATCACGCTGGGCATCGACGTCGACACGCCCTGGCGCGACCTGCCCCGGGAGACGCGCGACTGGATCCTGTTCACCGAGGAACAGCCCGAGGTGCCGGTCTATCCAGGGTTCAACGCCGCCGAGGTGAAGGAGGCCATCCGCCGAAAGCTGCCGCCCAACTACATGGGCACCTTCTCCAGCGCCCGCCGCCACGTCATGCACAGCTTCGCCACCACGCACAGCGCCATGATGAAGAAGCGCGCGGCCAGCTTCATGGTCGGCAGCCCCTGCCCCACCTGCGCCGGCCGCCGCCTGCGGCCGGAATCGCTGTCCGTGACCTTCGAAGGCCGGGACATCGCGGCCATGGGCCAACTGCCCCTGAAGCGCATCGCCGGCCTGTTCGGCCCTTACGCCGAGGACGGGTCCGACCGGCTGGCGGCGTTGCGCCGGACACGGCCCGAAACCGCCCTGGTCATCACCCGGATCGCCGCCGACCTGTGCCGGCGCCTGGCCGTGCTGATGGATCTGGGCCTGGGCTACCTGACGCTGGAGCGCGGCACACCCACCCTGTCGCCGGGGGAATTGCAGCGCCTGCGGCTGGCGACGCAGGTGGTCTCCAACCTCTTCGGCGTGGTCTATGTGATGGACGAGCCGTCGGCCGGCCTGCATCCGGCCGATACCCAGGCGCTGCTGCGCGCGCTGGACGGGCTGAGGGCTGTGGGCAATTCCCTGTTCGTGGTCGAGCATGACCTGGACGTTGTGCGCCATGCCGACTGGATCGTCGATGTCGGCCCCGCCGCCGGCGAGGGCGGCGGCCAGATCCTTTATAGCGGCCCGCCGCAGGGACTGCGCCGGGTGGCGGGGTCGGAGACCGCCCGCCATCTGTTCGCGGAACGCCAGGACCAAGGGCGGACGCGACGGGAACCCCAGGGCTGGCTGCGTCTGGCCGGCGTCACCCGCAACAACCTGGCCGGCGTGGACTGCGCCTTCCCCCTGGGGGTCATGACCACGGTCACCGGCATTTCCGGTTCCGGCAAGTCCAGCCTGGTCAGCCAGGCCTTGGTCGACCTGGTGGCCAAGGCCCTGGGCGCGCCGGTCGCGGTGGAGGAGCCGCCGGCCGACGCCGAGGCCATGCTGGAACAGGAACCGGTGGCCGAGACCGAGGGCCGCATCGAGGGCGGGCCCAAGGATGCGCTGGGCGGCATCAAGCGCCTGATCCGGGTGGACCAGAAGCCCATCGGCCGCACGCCCCGGTCCAACCTGGCGACATACACCGGCCTTCTGGACCATGTGCGCACCCTGTTCGCGGAGACGCCCGAGGCCAGGCGGCGGCGTTACGATGCCGGCCGCTTCTCCTTCAACGTGGCCAAGGGGCGCTGCCCCCGTTGCGAGGGCGAGGGCTTCGTCATGGTGGAGCTGCTGTTCCTGCCCAGCGTCTACGCGCCCTGTCCCGTCTGCCACGGCACCCGCTACAACGCCCAGACGCTGCAGATCACCTATCGCGGCAAGACCATCGCCGACGTGCTTGGCCTGACGGTGGCGGCGGCGTCCGACTTCTTCCACGACGTGCCCGCCGTGCGCCGGTCGCTGGACGTGCTGCGCCAGGTGGGCCTCGATTACCTGCGCCTGGGCCAGCCGGCCACCGAGTTCTCCGGCGGTGAGGCGCAGCGCATCAAGCTGGCGACGGAGCTGCAGCGGGCGCAGCGGGGTGGCGCCCTGTATGTGCTGGATGAGCCCACCACCGGCCTGCACCCCACGGATGTGGAGCGGCTGGTGGCCCAGCTGGACGCCCTGGTCGCGGCCGGCAACACCGTGGTGGTGGTGGACCACGACATGGGCATGGCGGCGGCCAGCGACTGGGTGATCGACATCGGCCCGGGCGCCGGCGACGAGGGCGGGCGCGTGGTGGCGGCCGGGCGGCCGGAAACGGTGGCGGCTTCGCCCGACAGCCGGACGGCGCCGCACTTGCGGCCTTTCCTGCCCCTGGGTTAGGGAAGGCCGAACCACGCCGCCACCTGAGGCCCGACGCCGATGCCCACCCTTCCCTGGATCGCCCTGGCGCTGGCCACGGCCGCCGCCTGGACGGACCGTTTCCGCCTCTGGGCCCTGGGTCTTCTGGCCGTGGGATACGCGGTGGCGATCATGAACGGGCAGCTGGGCTGGCCGGCGGGCGGGGCCTTGGCCCTGCTGGGGATCGCGGCCTGCGCCGTGGGGCCAAGGCGCCCGCCCCTGATCCGGTACCTGGGCCACGGCCTGTTCCTGGCGCTGGCCGTCGCCCTGTCCGCCCATCTGTGGCCGGGCTTCCACAACCCGCGCGTCATGGGGCCGGCGGCCATCACCCCCGACGCCGTGCCCTTCAGCCTGTACCTGAACCTGGACAAGCCGCTGGTTGGCCTGTGGCTGCTGATGGTCATGCCGGCGATCCGCGACCTGCGCCCCCCGCCGGCCACGCTGACGGCGGCCGCAACCGGATGGCTGGTCGCCTCGGCCGCCTGCCTGACGGCGGCCCTGGCGCTGGGAACCGTCACCTGGGCGCCGAAAGCCCCCGCCGGCGCCGGGCTCTGGCTGTTCGACAACCTGGCCTTCGTGACGGTGGCGGAGGAGGCGCTGTTCCGCGGCCACATCCAGGGCGGACTGACGCGCCTGCTGGAGCGGTGGCGCTGGGGCCAGGGCGCCGCCCTGGTGGCCGCCTCGGTCCTGTTCGGGATGGCCCATCTGGGCGGCGGTCCGCGCTGGGTGGCGCTGGGCGCCATCGCCGGCGTCGGGTATGGCCTGGCCTACCGCCGGGGCGGGTTGCCGGCAGCCATCCTGGCCCATGCCGGCCTGAACGCCACCCACTTTTTCCTGTTCACCTATCCCATGCTGCGAACGGCGGGGTGACGTGCTGCGCTTGGGAACGTGGGCTGCAGGACGATGACCTCAAGCTCATATTCGAGGCCGTCGAGCGGTTCACCGCCGAGGAGAAGGCGACCGCCAAGACCGTCCTCCAGGGGCTGGTCTTGCAGCACCAGGCACGCCGCTGGGCCAACGCCTCTTAGCGGCGGACAAGGCCGGCGGCGGAGAACAACACCTGGTTTTACGGGTGGATCGGGGGTGGCGGGACGCCACAAGCGGCGAGCAGCTCAGCCGCTAAGGTAAGCTGCTGTTCTAAAACAGAAAATCCACATCGGTGTGGATCGGTGTGGACTTTGCTGTGGATCGGTGTGGACTGGTGTGGATTTAGCGGCGACCGATAGGCGCGAGAACTCTGGCTAAACGGCTGATTCTCAATGGAGAATGGGCGTTTTTAGGGCAGCGGCCGCAATCGGCCGCGCCAGGCGCCAAAACGGCGGCAGGGGCGCAAAAACGGCCGCGACCCCGCTCCGCAGCGTCAAAAATGACAGGATTTAGGATTACACCTGTGCATCAGATATGCACGAAAGTTCAACGATAGCCGGTTAGTGCTTTTATTTTGTGGATCATTCAGGATTTTATGTGCCGATGCAGCTGCGCCTGACTTTGACGCTAGCCACCTAGCTTAGATACCTAAGATTCCAAGTCATCACCCTCTGCGAATCATTAGAGATATAACCGGAACGATATAGCGCCTATTCTTCATCAGCGTAAAAAGAATATCCTTTTTTCTTATTAAAGAAATCAAACAATGTTCCAGAATATATTTTGTCTACGCTTATCTTTACATTCCCGCTTCTATTATTCACAGAAAGAGGAGGAAGTTTCCAAGCCGTTTCTTCCTCCGCTCTGGCCTTATTTATAGCTTCCTCAGCACTGAGCGCAAAAACAGTCCTCGTCGTATAAAAACCCACAGCCCTATCATCTGCCGAATCGCAGCCTTCAACTTGAATATCTATACCACTTCCATGTAGTACTACTTTATAAACGCCAAGCATTTTCACCTTCTAAATATTAGCTGCAAGGAAGCCTGCTTGCGCAAGCTCGGGATCCGGTGATTAAGCTCCCATTAATTTCGAATGGCGGCTGCACTGAACTCCCAGGCTTCCCATTTTCATCAGGCTTCCACCTGCTAATATCCTCTATGGTGAAGTGCGGAGCGGAACTGCTACTAGATCTGGGCTCTGTGAAACTGGTGAGAAAATCGAAAGCGTCCTTCGCGTCCGCTACTGGATTGAAGAAATCAATAACGTTAGAAGCGATTTCATTATCTGTATAGTGCGACGCCGTTAGATAAGATGCCATAGAGGATACGATGCCAGCGGCTGAATAGAAGGTGTGCCCATACTTCCCTTCCGTCTGGAAATGCGGCATACCTTTACCTCCACCCTCCAGATCATGGCCTTCATGGTGCAGTATTTCATTAGGATTCTCTGTAGAAGCGCGCTCAACAGCACCTGCAGATTGCCTATTCCTCATGAGAACATTCTTACTCCCATCACGCGCACGAACCGCTTCGGCTTTGTCAAAGAGCGGACGAACCTTCCTGTAACTATCTCCGACTAGCTCGATAATCCAACCGACAGCACTTTTCAGTCCTGTAGGATCAACTTTACTCAGCGGATCGTTCTGAACATAGGCATACCGGTTGAGCCCATCGGCTATCCCCGCCGGGTCCATTTGCAACCAGCGCCCGATGCCCGGCACGTAGGTGCGGTTGGGCGTCACATACAGCCCGATCTCGTCATACCGCATGCCGGCGTAGCGATACGGCGATCCGGTGCTCCCGTCCTGGGCACTCTGGCCAAAGTCATTATAGGAATAGGTACTGGTGGCTTGGCCCGCGCTGTTCAGCACCGCGATCACGCTGCCCTGGCGGTCGTGCACCACCAGCGAGCGGTTGCCACCGCCATCCACCATGCCCACCACATCGCCGCCACCGGCTTCACCCGTGGCGGTAGACCGCACATAGCGCCGCAGCAGGTTACCGTTGACGTCGTAATCGCCCCACTCCACCCCCAGCGCCTCGAACGTCAGCGTCGTCACGCCGTTGATCTGCTTCCAGGCCCGCCCGCCCTCGGGATAATACCCCATGGTCTGTACCGTCGCCCCTTGCTGGAAGCGCGTCAGCATGTTGCGGCTGTCGTAAGCCATGGTCGTCAGACTACCCGCCGCGGTCAGGTTGCCCCGGCCGTCGTAGGTGTAGTTGTTATTGTTCACACTGGGGTAGCCATTGATGGAGTTGGCCGTGCCGTAGTTTTGCGATGCCCCCACCGTCGACAGGAAGGCGTCGTTATCGACGGCCGTGGTGATCAATTGGCCGACGACGTCATAGCCGTAGCCGTAATTCACTGTGCCGCCATTCCAGCCATAGCCCATGCCCGTCAGGCGGCTGGCGTTGTCATAGCTATAAGTCGTACTGCTGCTGACGCTGTTCCCCCGCCACGTTCCCGTCCGCCAACTCAGCACGTCATAGCTGTACGATGACCATGTGAAGCCACCCTCCGTCACCGACGCCACACGCGCCAGACCATCATAGCTCCACGTCACCGTCGACCCGTCCGGCCACCGTGCCGATGTCCGGTTCCCCGCCGCGTCGTACCCGAATTGCATCGTCAGGCCGACAGGCCCCGCCCCCGGACGCGGCACATAGGTCGTCGCCGTCACCAGATGGTTCGCGCCATCATACCCCAGCGACCGGCCCGACGAGCCATCCGACGTCGCTTGCTGGCGCAGGCGGCCAATCAGGTCATAGCCCAGCGTCACCATCGGCAGATTCGCCCGCGTCACGGTCACCAGCCGGTTGGCCGCGTCATAGCTCATCGACGCCCCAGTCCCATCCCGCAGGTGCTGGACCGTCTGGTTGTCGTTCGCGTCGTAATCATACCCGTCCGCCGCACCGTCCGGATAGACCAGCCAGGCCACGCGCCCGAATCCGTCATAGACGTAACTCAGCACGTTGTTGCGCGGGTCCGTGATCGTCGATACCAGGCCGTCGGCGTCATAGGTGTAAGCGGCGGACACCTGCTCCACCGCCGTACCAACCGCGCGACGCTCCCGCACTTTCTGGCCCGCGGCGTCATAGTCCGTCACGCTGACACGGCCCAGAGGGTCCGTCGTCCGTACCAGGCGGTCCACCGCGTCATAGGCGTAGGTCGTCGCCTGGCCCGCCGGATCCGTAACCGTCGCCTTCTGGCCTGTCGCCGTGTAGGTGGTGGAGACCGTCGACCACTGGGTATGTCCAGCGTCCTTCGCCTGACGCTCGTACAGCACCCAGCCATTGGCGTTATAGGACCATTCCGTCCGCGCGCCCTCCGGCAAATCCACCGAGATGGGGCGGCCGTTGGCATCATAGGTGGTGGTGGCGGTCTTGCCCCGGGGGTCGGTCACGGTGGTCGCCTGGCCCTGGGCGTCATAGCCGAAGGTCGAGGTGATGCGCGCGGCGCCGGAATCCACGATCTCCTGCGTCGGGCTGCCATTCACGCCGTCATAGCTGAAGTCCGTCAACATGCCCGTGGCGTTCTGGGTCCGCGTCATGCGGCCCAGGGTGTCGTACCAGAAAGATGTGGTGGGGCGCGTCGTCGACGTGGTGATGCCGTTGGTCGAATCCGCGATAGGCGCGCCGTACATGTTGGACAGCAGGCTGGTGTTGCCGTCGTAGTTCAAGTCCGTGGCGTTGCCTTTGGCATCCACGATGTGCATCGGCTTGGCGAAGTTCTGGTGCCAGTCGACGTGCACATGCGTCGTTCCCAGCGACGAACCTGGCCGCGCCACTCGCCACATGTCGGTGGTGTTGTTGCGCGCGTCATAGGCGAAGGTCTGCTTGCCGCCGGCGGGGTAGTCATACTCCGTCACCCGGCCGCGCCCATCGTACAGGGCCGTCGTCGTCCGCCCCAGCTCGTCGGTATAGCGGAAGGGCATGCCGTAGGTGTCGTACATCACCTCGTATCGACCGCCGGCCGGGTCCGTCCGAAAACCGCGAATGCCGTTGGCGATGCGGAAACCCCACAACCCGCGATCCCCGACCTGCAGGTTTTCCGCATCCATGACCCATACCACCCGCTGCAGCAAGTCATAATTGTATTGCAGGAAGGGCGTGTTGGGCGTGGCCGGGTAATAGACTTGGTCCAAAAGATAGCGGTTGCCCGCGTATCTCGCGTTTATTTTATAGACATCCCAGTTTGTGCCCGTGACCGTCACCGTGCCGGTGCCATCAGTCGCCCCCCGCGCGATGGTGACCTGGCGGAAATCACCGCCCGACAAATTATTATTGAAACCGGTATCGCCGCTGTTGGTGAAGTTGATCTGACGGCCCAGGTTGTTGGACACCGACAGCAGTTCCGGCACGCCGCGGCTGCCTGACCCGTTGTCGTAAGTCAGGGTGATGGTCACCCCTTGCGGGAAGGTCCATTTCTCCAGCCGAAATCCCTTCATGCTGGCGCAGGTGGCCTCGTCCCCCCTGTAGAGGAAGTTCCACTGGTTGAATATTTGGGTATCGGCTTGCGAGCCGGTCACCCGGATCGACATGCCGGTGCTGTCCCAACCGCGCGTCTGCGGTTGGGTCGACTGTGCGGTGACGGTCAAGCAGTCGGTGTTGCGATAGGCCACGCGGTTGCCGATCACGGCGGCGGTAGCAGCGGCACCCGCGCCAGGGCTGACCCAACTGCCGTCGATCAGGTGCACGAACTGCTGGGTGCTGGTTCCCACATTGGTGGTGACGACATTGCCGGTCATCTGGCTGAGCCACCAGGCGGCCGCCAGGGGGCCCGCCACCTCGCGCTGCGCGCTGGGGCTGGCCGTATAGACATCCTGCATGGCGGCGAAGGCGCTAATTGTGGTGGCCGCCGCGCGAAGGTCGCCATCCTGCATCATCTCCAGCGCGCTGGAGGAGATGGAAGCCATGTTGTTCCAGTTGGTGGTCCACGGCGCCTGCGGCTGGGTGTGGACGGTCGGCCCGAATTGACTGGATGTCTTTTCGCCGCCGCGCCAGATCACCTGCGCGCTCAACTGATACGGAAACTTGCCGCTGCCGACCTTCAGGCTTACGGGAACGGTATAGGACAGGCTCCCGGACTTTAGGTCCACGCCCATGACCTTGGAGCGGTCGACGAAGCGCGCCTTCAGCACGTCGGCGGCCTGCGAGGGATCGTACTGCGCCTGGTGCTCGGCCTGGACGCCGCCGCCGCCGCCCTTGGAATTGGTGGTAGGCCCCACCAGGATGTGGGCGATCTCCACCGGGTCGCCATTGCCGTTATAGCGGGTCGCCACCAAGGCGCCGCCACGCTGCTCGCTGGGGCGATGGGTGTAAGTCGTGGTGTTGCCGGTGACCTGGGGCACGAACGCACCGGCGCGGCCCCCCGGCCCAAGGAAGGCCTCTTCCGAGCCCACCACCTTGAAGCCAGCGTTGGTGTAGTTGACGATGGCGGTCGACAGGGCGTTAGCGCGTTGATTGGCCTCGGCACTGCCGATGACGACATTACCGGCGCCGTGCTGGCCGGTGCTGCTGGCATAGGCCGATACCGCCTGCCCTTCGACCTTGGCCAAGGCCAAGGACTGACCTCCATTGGAGTTGTCATAATAATAGAAACGGCGGCCGCCGACATTGGACGGGTCCTCCCCGTCCGAGGGCGGGGCATTGCCCCAGGAGAAGCGGGTGGCCGTGGAACTGGTATCCGGCAGGTCCGATACCTGTGCCACGGCGGCCGATTCCAAGGACTCCAGCGTCGCGGCGATGGCGTGCAGGCCAGCGCGGCGGCGGGCCGAATCCGCCGTCCTGCTGGTCAGGCTGATAGCCGATTCGACATCAATACGGTCGAAATTGTCGGAGATCGAGTAGTAGAGCTGGTTGGTGCTGGACTGCTTGTCGTTGTCGACGACGTTGATCTGGTTGTCCGCGGCGACCACGCCCAGGGAATGATGGTGGCCATAGACGGACTTGGCGATGGCGGCATGAAGGGACGCCGCCTTGGCCGACTGCACGACCCAGGTGGCGGCCAGTTGCTCACGCACACCATCACCGGCGCTGGCGAAAAATTCGTTGCCGCAATTATCGCATCCGAAGCGCGGCACAGTGGGCACGGACTTATCCGGGCGGGAACCCCATTTATCGAGTATGCCCTTGCTGCTGACATCGCCCCAGGCGTGGACGATGGTGAACGGCGTCAAGACCTTAACTGGGCGAGTGACGACCGCATCCATGTAAGTGCCGTTGGCGTTGCCGCTGCCATCGGCCGCGGCGGCGTAAGGATGATTGGCGGTCAAGCTGATGGTGGCGTCCTGGCGGTACGCAATCTTGTCGTCGTTCGAGGTGCTGGTCGCCAACACCTGGGCGGTTCCGAACTCATCCACCAGCTTCAGCGTGCCCGTGAAGTTATTGAGGCTGTCCACATTGGTGCCAGGTCCGGTGAAATTGGTGTCATAGACCAGCTTGCGGCCATAGATCTCGTCCACGAACAGGGTTACGTCAGCCATCGTGACGGTGCTGAGCGTACCGCTCGCCATGTTGGCGACTGGCCTGGAAATCTGCACCCGCAGGCTGGTGCGGTATTGGTCGGGAACATTGAAGGTCCAAGTATGGGTGGCTGTCGCCCCGTAGGGCAACGAGGTCTGCCGCACTGGCCCTTCCTGACGCACGATGATTCCGCCGCCGACCACATCCTGGATGTGCGCGCCCGGCATGGTGTTGATATTGTTCAACAGGTTCTGCGCGTAGGCCTTCATAAAGAGGCTGAGGGCGCCGCTATAAAGCTGGCGAACATAGGGGACGCCATTCGCCGACCCGGTCTCAAACGGCGTGCCCGCGCCGCCGGTTGTCGTCTGGGACAGCAACTGCCCGGGCTGCATGGCCGCCGCCCCGGCCACGTCGATCCCCGACTTCCAGGAGTAGGCTTTATAGCTGGGATCGAACAGATAGGTTCCGCCGGCCACATTGGCGGAGACCCACACGTGGGCCATCTGCACCGAGGTGACGGACGCGCCGCCATAATTGCAATCGGCGTTCACGCCGCCGTTGATCGTGGCCGGGATGCCGCCGCTGGACAGCAATTGGCAAGCGGCGTTGGCGTTGGTGATGCCGGTCCAGTCATAGAACTGCTGACCGTTCAGGGTGATGGTGCCGGCCAGATAATTTGCGGTGTAGCCTGACTGGCGCAGCAACTCGATCATCAGCGCCGCTTGGTCGAACGGGGTGCCGGCCCGGTCCACCAAGGCGCCCATGGCCCCCTTCTGCAGGCCATAGAGGAAGGTGGTATCGATGTTGTTGCGGACGTAGTCGTAGATCAGGTCGGGATCGTTGCGCAGCGCAAGGGCCAACTCAACGATCTCACTGGGGCGGGTGCCGACTCCAAGGCTGTTTGTCCAGTTGGTATTGGCTCCGTAATAGCCCTCCGCCACCGAAGGGGACAGCAAGGCTGCCGTGCCAATCTTGACTGATGGCAGAGGGTCGGCTTGAGACGGAATGGAAGCTAGGGAAATTGCCAGAAAAGCGGAAAAAGAAGCTTTGAAAACAAGTGGCAATTTCTTAAACATGGATGCCCCATATCATTTTATATTGGTATATTTACCAATTCGCAAATTTACTTGTCGCCTTGGCACCCAGCGCCTTTCCGGCTATCCTCGGCAACCCAAGCGGCGTACACCTTTCAGCTTAACCCTATAACTTACCCTAACTTGCAAATCAGCGAAATTCCAGCGCTTCGGAAAATATGTGACGGCGCACCATATCTGATTGACCGAGCGCCTGGGGGTATGGCCATACTTATGCAGATCATATTGTCCTTCACCGCACGTTTCCGGTTAAGTTGCGCATACGGCCAAACGTAATACCCGCGGTATCCAAGATGCCGGTGGCATTTAGAATCAAAGGCTACTGATGAAGCGTGTTGAAAGCCGGCAAGCAACCACTCTCCGCCTGTCGCGGACATATGCGTTTGTGCTCGCCCTCTCCTGCCTTGCCATGCCGGCACGCGCTGGGTCCGTCACCTATACATACGACGCGCTGGGCCGGGTGATCAAAAGCACGACATCTAATGGCGCCACAATCCAGTACAGCTATGACGCCGCCGGAAATAGAACCACGGTAGTCGCGACGGGAACCAGTTCTCCCGCCATTGGCAGCGTATCTGGCAGCCCTGTAGTCGTGCTGCCTTTGCTGGGTGGAATGGTTCTGCCCCTAGCCAAGCCCTGGTAAGTCGCAACCCAGCGCCTCTGACCGCCCGCCAACCACTACGGCTGGGTTGGAAGGCCTAACGGACCTGAATGTCTTTGGGCCAATCTCGGGCACGAGAATCAGCAGTCATCAAGGTAGAACCAACATAAAAGTACGGCAACGCTGCGAAATGACAAAAAAGAAACAAAAATCCATCAAAGAGATGGTGAGTAAAATTGCGGCGGCCGTACTCGTCGCGGAGCTGCTGACTTCGCCCACCGCACTGGCCTTCGACATCCAAGGCGAAGCCAAGGTGGTTGTGGTTGAACCCACCTACATGCCGGGATATGTGACGTTTCAATTAGATACCGACATCGGGCCATGCAAGGCCTACACATGGTTATATTGGTATGCAAGAGGCCCTGACCAGGCATCCCAAAACGCCAACGTCGCCGCCGCGTACTCAACTTTTTTGACTGCGGTATCAACCGGCATGACGGTTAAATTATATGGGAACAGCGGCAATTGTTCTTTTGATTTTTTGAACCTGAAACGCCCTTGATATTTGGCATAGCGATAGAATTATTCCCCACGCCGACAGATTCCTGATCTTAGCCGCATCAGTAGGGGCAACTGGTTCCCTCGGCCACAGGGCGCATCCATTCCAGAACCAACCATGGCGCCGGTGTAATGGTCCGCGCTCCGGGCTGTCGCGCCGGAGTGCCGCGATATAGCGCGATGGTCCGAAAAGCGCCCCCGGTGGTGGTGTCGGTGGCAAGAAGCCGCAGCATGGTGCCCGCGATCAGTCCGCCGCCCCCGCCAAAACCAGTTGTGGCGAACGCCTGCCCTTCCAGGGCGGCTTTTCCCCGAAACGGCGCGCGCGCATGGACGGTTCCCCAAATCTGGAGGCAGGTCCGGACCACGCCATCCAGACTAGGCACCGCATCCAGATCATCGAGTGACCAGAGGGCCGTGCGGCCGTTCATCCTCAGGTTCTTGCCGTCGGAGCCGGGCGGATCCATGCCCCGCCACTGGGCAATGGCGCCTGCCGCTTCCACCGCCTGGCGCTCGGGAAAACCCAGCCCGTGTATCGCCTCCGCCAGGTCCTTGCGGGAGAGGCCGTTCAGGTCGATGCGCCCCACCTCCGACATCACCGTGACGCCCACCATCTTGCCCTCGACGGCAACCGAACCGCCCTGGGAAGAGGACGGCGCCCTGCCGGACGCGGCGACGCCATCCAGCACCTGCCACGTGGCCAGGGCAGCCCGCTCCTCTCCACCCAGCGCCACCGACGCCGACCGCGTGAGCCGACGCGCGGCCACCCCGTTGCCGACGACAACGGCCCCCACCGCCGTGGCGATGGCCAGCAGGAACAGCGTCAGCAACAGGGCATAGCCGCGCTGCCCCGCCCAACGGTCCCCCTCAAGATCAGCGCGGGGCGGTACCATTCGCCCCCGCGAGCGCTTCCAGCTGGTTCATGCGGGCCTTCAGGGCGTCCGTCACCTCCCGGGCCTGGATCACGTTGCGCACGATCACCGGCCGCAGAAAGACCAACAGCTCAGTCCGGCCATGACTGTTCTTGTCACTGCCGAACAGCTTGCCCACCACCGGGATCTCGCTGAGGTAAGGGATGCCACTGCCGGACTTGCTGGAGGTGTCGCTGATCAGACCGCCCAGGGCCACCGTCTCCCCGTCCTGGATGTTGACGATGCTGCTGATCTTGCGCTGCTGGATGGTGGGGCTGTCGATGCCCGAGGTGGTCGTGGTCGCCACGCTGCTGACCTCTTGGTTCACGTCCAGCACCACGGCCCCGCTGTGGTTGATGCGGGGCGTCACCTCCAGGATCACGCCCGTGTTCTGGTACTGGATGGAGTTCACGACGGCGCTGTCGCTGGTCAGCGTGCTGGTCGCCTGCTGCACCACCACCGGCACCTCGTCACCCACCTGCAGCCGGGCCGTCTCATTGTTCAGCACCAGCAGCCGGGGGGCGGACAGGACCTGCACGTCCGTCACGCTGGATAGCGCGTTCAGCACCACCTGGGTGTTGGGCGTCAGGAAGGTGTAGTTGAAGTTGGGGTAGCTGGCACCCAACTTGGCGGCCGTGCCGTAGCCGGCGGTGCTGCTCCCCCGGTCCAGGAACCATTGCACGCCGAAATTGAGGTCGTTGTTGAGGGTGACCTCGGCGATCGTCGCCTCGATCAGCACCTGTTCCCGCGGGGAATCCAGACGCGTCAACGCCTGCTCCAGCATGGCGTACTGGCTGGCCGTGCCATAGATCAGCAGGGCGTTGCGCCGCTCATCGGCCACGACCTTGGCGCCTTTCAACTCCGGGATCGCTTCCCCCTCCCCTCCGCCGTCCGAGCCGCCGAAACCCGCCGATGCCGGGGATGGCACTGGACTGACCGGGCTGGTGCTCAGCGCGCCGCTGGAGCCAAAGCCTGAGGAATTGCTGCCGAAGCCGCTACCACCGGCGGAGGTGCCGCCAAGACCTCCGCCCGTCAGCGAGGAATTGTTCGTCGCGCTTGCCGCGGTCGTACGGCTTGATGAACGGCCGCTTTCGCCACTTCTGTCCGAAGAGGATGAAGAACCGCCGCCTCGGCCCATCAGGCGGTTCAGCGAGGCCGCCAGTTCCGCCGCCGATCCGTTCTGCACCTCATAATAATGCACCATGCGGCCCCCGTCCGTGGAGGTATGGTCCAGCCTCTCCACCCACGATCCGATCGTGGCCAGGAACTCCGGCCGCTTGGCCGCCACCAGCAGCGCGTTCAGGCGCGGCAACGGCACGAACTCCACCATGCCCTGCAGGGGCCCGGTGTTGAGCTGCAGCACCTGGCGCAGTTCCGCCTCAAGCTTGGCCGGCTCCACCGACTGGAGCGTGAACAGCGAGAACGATAAGCCAGCCAGCCAATCGACGTCGAAACTGGCGACCAGTTGGGTGAATGACTCGATTTCCCGGGCGGTGCCGCTGACGATGAAGATGTTGCGGTTGGCGTCCACCATCTGGATCAGGCCGGGCCGGGTCAGCGGCCGGACGATCTTGTCGATGTCAGCCGTGGAAATGAAGCGTACCGGCACGATGGCCGTGCTGAAGCCGGCCGCCTGCTCGGCAGCGGACAGCCGCTGGAAGGGCGCCTGGGCGGCCGCCTCGGAAACAGGAACAACTTGATAGAAGCCATCCCCGGCGATGATGGCGAAGCCTTGGGCCCGCAGGACGGTATCGATCGCCGCCAAGGCCTGGGCGCGGGGCAGAGGGCGCGTGGTGCGGATGGTGACCTGCCCCTGGACCTTGGGGTCGATCGTGTAGTTTAGGTTCAGCATGCCACCCAGGACGGCGTCCAGGACGGCGCGAACATCGGCGTTGACGAAGTTCACGTCGATGGGCTCGCCCTCGCCGCCGCCCAGGCCCCGCACCGAGCCCCCTGGCCGGACGAACTCCCCGGTGCCGCTGAAGGTCTGGGCCGGCTGGCGGGGCGCCGTCGATGCCGGCGCCGTGAACAAGGCGGTGTCCGGGCCGGCTTTTGGCATGGCGGGAGCCGACGGCAGGGGTATGCCGGTGCCCGCCTTCTCAGGTGCGCTGGAACAGCCGGCCAGCGCTACGCTGGCCAAGAGCGGGAAAGAGAGGAATTTGGGAATCATAACGTTGCTTTACCTGGGGCGCGGTGACGGCGCGAGAGGGGGCGGGGTGACGAGGGGATAGTCCTGCACTTGGTCGGCATGGCGCAGGCGAAGACTGGTCCGGGTGATGGCCTCGACTTGCCATTCCCCCAGCGTGTCGCCCGTCCTGAGACGGAAGGGTTTTTGCGCGCGCTTGTCCGTGCCGGTCGCCACCCCGCTGCTGGTCCCGGCGATGATGCCGACGACCTGCAGATCGGGAGGCTGGGCCAAAGTGGACGGGGGCGGCTGCGCCGGCTTCGGCGGAGGTGGCCGGCGGCTTTCAGCGAAAAGGGGGCGGCGGACAGCTTCGCCCATGTCCGCCATGGGCTGGGCCACAGCTGGCGCGGGCACGGTGCTGGCTGGCGGCAACGCCGGCACCGCCACGGCCGTCGGCCCGGCCGCGGACAAGATGCCCACCAGCGCCAGGGCGACACCGGTCGCCGCGCCAACGCCCCCCAGCATCAAGGCCGCGCGGTCAAGGTGGGGTAAGGTCGGCATAGGCGTCGATTTCCAATTCCATGCTCAAGGCCGCGGCGTCGTCGGACATCGCGGGGGCCGGGAGGCGAAGGCGCATGTCCCGTAGCAGTAGTCGCGGGCGGGCCGCTTCAAGCTGGGTCAGCACGTTCTGGACGGCCTCGGCCGTGCCGTCGATGACGAGGCGGCTGGTCAGCCGCTGACGGTGTGGGCCGATGGCTTCCGTTGCGGTGTCGAGACTGCGCAGGGTGGCGCCGGCCGGCTGGACCGCCATGCGTATGGCCGTTTGCGTCCCGGCGACGGTACCGCCCCTTTGGAAGATCGCCCCCTCATCCACCACGCGTTCCAGCTGGGCGGTTCGCCGCGTCAGTTCCTCCCGCTGGGCCGCGGTTCCCCGGGCCACGGCCAGCTGAACGGAACCGGGCCTGGCGCCGCTCCATGGCGGAGGTCACGCGCTCCATCAAAGGCGGCGTCAGCGCGTAAAGGGTGGCGGCGCCCAATCCCAGAACCAGGACCAGAACGAAGCCCGGCCGCAATTGAAGCGTCACTTTCATCGCGCCTCCCCCCTCGTCCCCGCCGCGGAAGAATCCCCGCTTATGGGAAGGACCAGACCGAAAGCGGCCCCGTTGGGCCCGGGCGGCGCCAGGAAACGGGCCCTGGAGAACAGGGGAACTTCCTGGAAGCGGGTAAGAACAGCCTGAGGGTCCGCCGCGCGGACCTGCAGGACAATTTCCCCGCCATGCAAGGATAGCTCCTGCAGCCAGGCGTCGTCGGGCAAGGCCCGCGCGACTTCATCCAGCAGCTGGCGGCGGGATGGCTGAACCAAGGCGTCGCTGTCACGGCTCAGCACCGCGCCCAGCACCTCCGCCCTTTCCTGCAGTTGGCGCACGGCTTTGACCTCGTCCGCCAGGGTTTTGAGCTTCTGCTCCATATGCGCGGTCTGCTGGTCCAGCGTCCAGGCGACCAGCAGGGGCGGAAGCGGCAGAACCACAGCCGCCACAGACAGAAGCGCCAGCATGCGACCCAGACGCCGACGCAACCGCATCACGTCCAGGCGCAGGAATTGCGGCCGCGGCCCCGGACCGGCCGTCGTCACGGACGCGACGCGCCCGCCCGCGCGCAACGCCGCCGCCAGCACACTCCGCCGAACCATGGATATACGGGCGATGACGTCATTGCCCTCCCGGACCGTGACCAGATCCCAAGCCAGCAACTCTGGCTTCAGGGGCATGTAGCGGTGCGCCAGCATGGCCGCCTGTTTCCAGGGGTCGATGCCGATCCCGCGCGGAATGGGCAGATCGACCGTGTAGACATCCTGGCTGTCCAGCAACAGGGTGAGCGGTCCATGTCCCGCCAGCCCCACCATGCTCATTCCCCCCGGCGCCAGTTGCACCGGTTGCGGCGACAGCCCCAGGTACCGCGCCATCCGCCGCGGCAATGCCGCGGCGACAGCCTCCGCCAAACCATCGATCATGCCGGCGGTCAACACCAGGGCGCGTCCGTGTTTCATGACGCGCTCCGCCGGCAGACATTGGCGATGGTGTCGAATTCGCAGAAAACGCCGCCCCCGAGCATCGGCGCCGCGATCATCGGTGGCCACCAGCCTGCGCCGGCCGTCTTCACATCCAACCGTACCAGGTCGGGCAGCGCGTCCCTGCGCGTCCACCGGGCCGACCAGCTGTCCTGCTGCCGATCAAAGTAAGACCAGGCGATTTGGGACGCGTCCTCCACCAACGTGCCGTCGGTCGCGGCAGGCGCATCGGGGCGCAGCCCCGCCACATGCAGATGCAACGCCTGGTGATCCGCAGCCCCCTCCACCGTCATGGTCACCCGGTAGAGGCCGCCGCGTCCCAACCCCGGCGGCAGGGTGGCCAGCAGCTCCAGATGGGTGGCGTCGGCGGCCAGGGGCGTCAATTCGGCCCCCACCGCGCCCAGATCGGCGACGGGCAGGGCGTTCTGCACAATGGCGCGGGTGAAATCGTGGACACGCTCCAAGGCGGCCGCCCCCCTCTGCAACGATCCGCTCCGATCCGACATTCGACTCATCAGGGGCAGCAGTTCCACGCCCGCCAGGGCGAGCAGGCCCAACAGCGCCAACACCACCAAGGCTTCGACCAAGGTCATCCCCCGCTGACCGGTGCCCTGGGAAAGGGTCGCGATCATGGCGTCCTTTCTCCCGGCACACGTTTCGTGGACACGGCCAAGGTCTGGCCGCTGGGCGTCGCCACCTCCACCCGATACGTCGCTCCCCCCTCTCCAAGGGCGCGGTTGTCCCTGAGCAGGAACGGCAGGCCTGTGATGGCGGGATCGGCCTTGGCCATGCTCCCATCCGCACCCACGGGCAGGGCGCCACCCGCGGTCGCCACCGATTGCGCCAGCCGCAGGGCGACGGCCTCGCTCCAGGCCTGTCGGGCGGCCCAGACACCCGACCAGGCGTTATGCGCCAGCATGGCCGTGACCAAGCTGAAAATGGTCAGCGCCACCAGCATCTCCAGCAAGGTGAAACCTCGCATCCCCTTCACGGCTGGCGCTCCTCATGCACGGTGCCCAGAGGCCAGTCCACCAGGACGGTCTTTTCCCGCCCGGCGTCGCGCAGCAGAAGCCGTCCTCCCTTGGACCAGCCGCCTGGCAGGAAACGGATAGCCTCGGGAAAGGCTGGATCCCCTCCCACGACGCGCACTTCCACCGCCGCGATGCGGCGCAGACGGACGCCACGGGCCCCCTCCGTCAGATCCTTGAGGGAGAACTCCGTCTCGCGCCGGGAAACGAGGGCGTCGGACTGGCGGTTGCGCAGTTCCTCCTCAAGGGCGGAGACCGCCGCGTTGAGGCGCAGGCCGGGCAAGCGCTGTTGGAGACCGAGGGAGAGCACGCTCCCGGCCAAGCCGATGATCGCCAGGACCACCAGCAGTTCCACCAATGTGAAGCCGGCGTCGCGCATGCCTACCAGTTCGTGACGTCGCGGGCGTCGCCCTCGCCGCCTTCCTTGTTGTCGCTGCCCCAGGAATAAAGATCGTAGGCGCCGTGTTGGCCGGGCACCTTGTAGCGATAGGCGTTGCCCCAGGGGTCGATCAGGGCCTGGCGCTTGCGCAGGTAGGGTCCACGCCAGTTGGCGTCGCCGGCCGGCGCCGTCACCAAGGCCTCCAGCCCCTCGTCGCTGGTGGGATAGCGGCCCATGTCGACGTAGAACAGGTCGACGGCGGAGACCAGGGTATTGATCTGGGCCTGCGCCGCCTCGCCCTTGGCCTTGCCCAGGCGGGACACGAGGTTGGGCGCCACCAGCAGGCCCAACAGGCCGATGATGACCAGCACCACCAGGACTTCCACCAGGGTGAATCCGCGTTGACCGTCCGCCAGCCGGCGCCGTGTTGTTTTCTCAGATGGCAATGTCATTGAGGCTCATGATTCCCGATATGAGGGCGGCGAAAATCGTACCAACCATTCCGCCAAGGATAAGGGTCAAGGTGGGTGTCAGGAGGGAAAGCGCGCGATCCAACGACGCTGCCCTCTCCCGTTCCAACGCTTTGGATAAGTCCAGCAGGGCCTGCGGCAGGCTGGCCGTCTGCTCCGCAAGGGCGATGAGCCTGACCAGACGCGTCGGGAAAAGCGGTTCACTCCCGAACGCCCGGCTCAATCCCTGGCCGCCCCGCACGCCGACGCGCACCCGGTCCGCGGCATCCGCCAGGGCCCGGTTCGCCATGCATCCGCCCGCCGTCGCCAAGGCGGACGCCAGCGGCACGCCCCCGGCCAGCAAGCTGGCCAGCGTGCGGGTGTAAAGCGTCAACTGGGCGTCACGCAGCAGGCGGCCGAAGGGACCGGTGGCGACCAGCGCCATACGATCGATGCGCAACCGGACTTCGGCCCGCCGATAGAGGCGGAGCAGCCCCAGCAACGCGATAGCCATGACGGCCAGCACACCAGGCCCGTAATGTCCCATAAAGTCGCCGACGGAGAGGACGGCGAGCGTCGCCGTGGGCAGCTTGGCCTTGCTGCCGGCGAACAGGTCCTGGAACTGCGGCAGGACGTAGCCGGTCATCAAGGCCAGGGCCGCCAGGGTCAGCAGCGCGATCAGGGCCGGATAGATCATGGCGCTGGTCAGGCGCTGCCGGAACTGGGCGCGATCCGCCTCCAGCACCGCCAGGTGCTCCAGCGCCGCCGCCAAGGAGCCACTCTGCTCCCCGGCCCCAACCAGCCCGACGAATTCCAGCGGAAAAACCTTGGGATGGCGTTCCAAGGCGCGGGCAAGGTTCTCGCCCGCCCGCACACGCTGCCGCAGATCCGCCACCAGGGTGCCGGCCGCCGGCCGATCCATCTGGTCGGCGACCAGGCCCAGCGCCGGTTCCAGCGCGATACCGGCGGAGACCAGGTTGGCCAGGTCGCGGATGAAGGACAGGCGCTCCGCCCGCGTCAACCCGGGCGCGCGGCGCCACCATCGGGAGACACCCTCCGTCTCGACCGAGATGGGCCGCAGGCCTCGCTGCAACAACTGGTCTATGGCCGCCGCCTCGCTGTCAGCGTCCAGCCCGCCGCGGCTGCGGCGGCCTTCCATGGACACGGCGCTGTACATGTATCGGGGCACTGGGTCAGTCCGCCTTGGTCACGCCTAGATTTTCTCCGGCGACCAGGTGACACGCAGTCCGCGATGGGCAGAGTTCACACATCATGACCCAAGCTTAACTGCAGTTATATTTGCCCTGTCAGCAAAGCAACCCGAAACATAAACCGCAATCGAACGACCGGTAGCGATCGCCGTTGTGACAACGGCCGCCATCATCTGAAAATTCTCCGACGAAACATTATCTAGAAGAATATCTACCCGGTTATTGGTGCCGCATGAATGAACCGGATCTTTCAGATCAAGGGTTATTATCGGGTGCCCAGGGGTTCCCTCAAAATAATTATCGGTAATCTTAGTGAAACCGGACCAGTCCGCCTTTGCGGGCTGCACTACGCACATCAGAATAACAAAGCAGGAATAAGAGAGTGGTTTTCTCATATCATCTCCATTTGACAACATATCATCCCATTTGGGAGTTCGCCTTAATCCGCCTTGGTCACGCGCAAAATTTCTTCAGGCGTTGTTACACCGTCCAACACCCGCTGCAGGCCGTCCTGGTACAGGGGCACCATGCCGCCGGTCGCCACCGCCGCCGCCTCGATCTCAGCCGACGACGCCCCCTGGCGGATCAGCGCCCGCACCTGGTCGTTGACGGGCAGCCACTCGGCGATGGCGCAGCGGCCGCGATAGCCCGTGCCGTTGCAGGCGGGGCAGCCCACGGCCCGGTGCACCGTGGTCATGCGCGCCGGCAGGCCCAGGGCCGCCGCGGCCGCCGCCGACAGGGCGTGGGGCTGGCGGCAGTGGGGGCACAGGGTGCGCACCAGGCGCTGGGCCAGCACGCCGTTGAGGGTCGAGGCCAGCAGGTAGGGGTCCACCCCCATGTCCATCAGGCGCGGCACCGCGCCGGCGGCGTCGTTGGTGTGCAGGGTGGACAGCACCAGGTGGCCGGTCAGCGCCGCCTGCACCGCCACCTTGGTGGTCTCGCCATCGCGCATCTCGCCCACCAGGATGACGTCGGGGTCCTGGCGCAGGAAGCTGCGCAGGGCGTGGGCGAAGGTCAGGCCGATGCCCGGCTTCACCTGGGTCTGGTTGATGCCGTCCAGCAGGTATTCCACCGGGTCCTCGACGGTCAGGATCTTGCGGCGGGCGGCGTCCATGCCCCGCAGGCCGGCGTAGAGGGTGGTGGTCTTGCCGCTGCCGGTGGGGCCGGTCACCAGCACGATGCCGTGCGGCCGGTCCAGCTCGGCCGCCAGCGGGTCCGCCACCCAGGCGGGCAGGCCCAGGCTGTCCAGCCGGCCGCCGGCGGTCTGCTGGTCCAGGATGCGCATCACCACGTCCTCGCCATGCACGGTCGGGGTGGTGGAGACGCGGAAGTCGATCTCGCGGCCCTGCAGGGTCTGGCGGATGCGGCCATCCTGGGGCAGGCGCCGCTCCCCGATGTCCAGGCCGGCCATGACCTTGACGCGGGTGATGAAGCCGGCGGCCACGCGGCGGGGCAGCACCTCCGCCTCGCGCAGGATGCCGTCGACGCGGTGGCGGACGACCAGGCGGTCGGCCATGGGCTCGACATGGATGTCGGTGGCGCCGGCGGCCAGCGCCGCCTGGATGGCGTTGCCCACCAGGCGCACCACCGGCCCCTCGCTGGCAAGGTCCCGCAGGCGTTCCGCATCGCCCTCCAGCAGGTCCGGCATCTCATCCTGGTTGGCCGCCGGCTGCGCCGCCTCGTACAGCCGGTCCAGCGCCGCGGCGATGGCGGTGCCGGTCATCACCACCGGGCGCACCGGCCGGCCGGCCAGGAAGGCGGCGGCCTTCAGCGCCTGGGCGTCCAGCGGGTCGGCCACGGCGAACACCGCCTGGGTGCCGTCGCCCGGGGTGCCGCCCGCGCTCAGGGGCAGCATCAGATTGGTCTTCAGGAAGGCCAGGTTGGCCGTTTCCATCATCACCGGCGCCTCGGGCAGGTGGTCGGCCGGCCACAGCGCCAGGCCCAGGGCCCGGGCGTAGGCCGCCGCCATATGCTCTTCCGACACCAGGCCCAGATCCACCAGCCGACGGTCAACCCGGCCCCCAGCCGCCTGCGCCCGGCCCAGCCCGCCATTGGACAAATGGCCCGCCGACGCCAGCGCGGACAGCACCTGACCCAAGCCATTCATGGGAGCCAGGAGAAGGTCGGAATTGGATGGGTAGTCAAAAGCCAGCATGGGGTATGTCGGACGATGGAAGCGGACGGTGATGGGCCCAACCGACTATACGGCAACCTAGCCAGGAAGGACTACCCCAGCGTGAGCACGAACGCTGACGATCCGCCAAGCAAGGTCGGCGGCGGACTTTTCCCGAGGGGCCGCCAGCATCATCTTCATTGCACGCTTCAGCTTCAGCTTGCCTTAAGGTTGGCCGGTTAGAGAGCGGCATCGCCCTTCCCTCAGCGAGCGGCCATGCCACGTCCTCCTTCCTTCCCCCAACCGCGCACCGGCACCGTGCCGTCCTGGCCTGTGTGGCGCTTGCCGCCAGCCTGGGCTTGGCCCCGGCCTTCGCCGCGACGCCCGACCCGGCACCGACGGCGGGTAGCATCCACGCCCTGTTCCTCCAGGCGCTGGAGCGTGACCCGACGCAGCAGGCGCTGGGCGCTCGGCTGGCAGCCGCCGATGCCAGCCAGAACCACGCCGACGGCCTGTTCCCCGTGCCGCCCCGGGTCCAGGCCTATAACCTGACCGACCGCATGGCCCGCAACCGCGGCTGGCAGGAGGCGGAGGTACAGCTGGCCCTGCCCATCTGGCTGCCGGGGGAATCCGGTGCCCTCGCCCGCAAGGCGGACGCGGAACGCCAGGTGGCCAGCAGCACGGCCCAGCGCCAAACGCTGACCGTGGCGGGCACGGTCCGCACCGCCGCCTGGGACCTGGCGCTGGCCCGCCGGCTGGAGACGCTGGCCCAGGAGCGGCTGAACCTGGCCACGCGGCTGGAAGCGGACATGGGGCGTGAGGTGGCACGAGGCGGGGCCGCCCGCCTGGATCTGTCGCTGCTGCAGGCGGAGCGAGCCAATGCCGCCGCGAACCTGGAGGCCAGGCGCGGTGTTACGGCAATGGCCCGCGAGGCGCTGACGGCACTGACCGACAATGGCGACATCGCCGGTGACCTGGCCGAAACCGATGCCGAAGAGACGGCGGGCAGCGACCCCCGGCTGGAGGTCGCCCGGGCCGGCGAAAGGCTGGCGCAGGAGACGGCCAGCGTCTCACGCATCGCCGACCGCGACCACCCGGAGGTGGGTGTCATCTATCGCCATAACCGCGATACGTTCGGGGGCCCGCCCAGCGATTATGTCGGCCTGCAGGTCACCGTGCCCTTCAGTGGCCCGTCCTACACCGCCCGCACCCGCGCCGCGGAGGCCGACCTGCGCCAGGCGACCGCGGAACGGGTGATGGCGGAGCGGACGGTGACGGCCGGCGTGCGCCAGGCCCAGGCGGCCCTTACCCACGCCCGGGCGCAACTGGCCGCCGAAACCCAGCGCCAAGCCGCCGCCGCCGACCGGGCCGGCAAGATGCAGCGCGCCCGCGCGCTGGGCGAGGCCGCCACCAGCGAGATGGTGCGCGCCCAGCAATCCCTGAACGATGCCAACACCGCCCTGGCCGAAGCGGAGGTGCGGCTGGGACGCGCCCAGTCCGACCTTCTGCAGGCCCGAGGAGTCCTGCCATGATCCATTCCCCATTGCCCCGGTTCGCCGGACCGGCCCTGCTGGCGCTGACCTTGCTGGCCGGCACCGCCTACGCCCAGGCCCCGCAGGAGGCGAGCCCGGCGACCCTGACCCTGACCGATGCGCAGGCCAAGGCCGCCGGCGTCGAAACCCAGACGCCGCGGCCGGCCGCCACCGTGGCCAGCCCCACCTATCCGGCAAGGCTGGATGTGTTCGAGCATTACAAGACCATCATCGCGGCACCGGTGCCGGGCATCGTCGACGAACTGGTGGGCGAGGTGAACGACGCGGTGGCGCGGGGCGCCTTGCTTGCCCGCATGCGCAGCCCCGACATGGCGCAGGCGCAGCGGGACTACCTGCTGGCGCTGGACGCCGCGGCGCTGGCCCAGCGCGAGGCGCAGCGCGACGCCGACCTGGTGGCCGAAGGCATCATCGCCGAGCGGCGGCAGCAGGCCAGCCGCAGCGCCGCCGTGCAGGCCGACGCCCACCTGCAGGAACGTCGCCAGGCCCTGCTGGCCCTTGGCCTGACCGCGGCCGAGGTGGAAACCCTGAAGCGCAGCCGCAAGGTGACGGATGAAATGACCGTCCGGGCGCCGGAGGATGGCATGATCCTGGACCACGGCGCCTTCCCCGGGCAGCGCATCGACAGCAGCGTGCCGCTGTACACGTTGGCGAAGCTGTCGCCGCTGCTGCTGGAGGTGCAGGTGCCGGCGGCCGTCGCCACCACCCTTCATGAAAAGGACAAGGTGCGCCTGGCCGACGATCCGGCGGACGCCGTCGTGGAGTCCATCGGCCATCATGCCGACCCGGCCAGCCAGACCGTGACGGTGCGCGTTTTGGTGGACAACCGGGCGGGACACTTGCGCCCCGGCCTGATGACCGCCGCCTCCTTCCTGTCGACGGGTGCGGGAGCCGCCTGGGCCCTGCCGCACGATGCCGTGGTACAGGTGGCCGGCCGGCCGACGGTGTTCATCCGCCGGGGAGACAAGGTGGAGGCAGCACCCATTTCGGTCCTGTCGGAAACGGCGGACGCCGTGGTGGCGCAAGGGCCCGGCCTCGCCGCCGGCAGCGCCGTGGTCGTGCGCGGCACCGTCGTGCTGAAGGGCATGCAGGCCGGCCTGGGGGGTCAGGAATGATCGCCCGTCTCATCGAATTCTCGCTATCGCAACGCCTGCTGGTGCTGATCCTGATCGCGCTGCTGGCCGGCGCCGGCCTGTTCGCCGCGCGCGGGCTGCCGATCGACGCCTTCCCTGACGTGTCGCCCGTCCAGGTCAACATCGTGCTCAAGGCACCAGGCATGACGCCGGAGGAGGTGGAGAGCCGCATCGCCGCCCCCATCGAGGTGGAACTGCTGGGGCTGCCGGGCAAGCAGGCCTTACGCTCCACCACCAAATACGGGCTGACCAGCATCACCGTGGTGTTCGACGACAGCACGGACATCTATTGGGCCCGCAACCAGGTGGCGGAGCGCTTGCAAGGGGTACGCGACATGCTGCCCCCGGGGGTACAGGGCGGCCTGGCCCCCATCACCACCCCCCTGGGCGAGATAGTGATGTTCACCATCGAGGGGCCGGCCAGCCTCGCGGAAAAGCGCAGCCTGCTGGATTGGGTCATTCGCCCGGCCCTGCGCACCGTTCCGGGCGTGGCCGACGTCAATTCCCTGGGCGGCTTCGTCGAGACCTTCGAGGTGGTGCCGGACCTGGTGGCGCTGGGCGCCCGCGGCGTGTCGCTGGACGCGCTGAAATCCGCCATCGCCGCCAATAACCGCAACGACGGCGCCGGCCGTCTGACGGACGGGGAAGAGGCGCTGCTGGTCCGCAGCGAGGGCAGCCTGCGCAGCCTGGATGATCTGCGCGCGGTCGTCATCGCCACCCCCGGCGGCACGCCGGTCCGGGTGGGCGACGTCGCCCAGGTCCGCGACGGCGGCCTGACCCGCTATGGCGCCGTGACCCGCAGCGGCAAGGGCGAGACGGTGGAGGGCCTGGTGCTGGGCCTGCGCGGCAGCAATGCCCAGGCCGTGGTCGAAGGGGTGCGCCAGCGGCTGGCGGAGCTGAAATCCCAGCTGCCCCAGGGCATTTCCCTGACCGTGTTTTATGACCGCGGCGAACTGGTGGACCATGCCGTGGGCACGGTGACCGAGGCGCTGCTGATCGCCGTGGCCCTGGTGCTGGTCCTGCTGATCCTGTTCCTGGGGGAATGGCGGGCGGCACTGGTGGTCAGCCTGACACTGCCCCTGGCGGCGCTGGCGACCTTCCTGCTGATGCGGGCGGTGGGGCTGACCGCCAACCTGATGAGCCTGGGCGGCCTGGCCATCGCCATCGGCCTGCTGGTGGACGGCGCGGTCGTGGTGGTCGAAAACGCGGTGGAGCGGCTGAATCACGCCCATGGCCGTCCGATGTCGCCCCTGACCGTCATCTACCGGTCCATGGCCGAGGTGACGACGCCGGTGGTGGCCGGCGTCAGCATCATCGTCGTCGTCTTCCTGCCCCTGCTGTCGCTGGAAGGGCTGGAAGGCAAGCTGTTCCGGCCGGTGGCCCTGGCCATCATGTTCGCGCTGGGCGCCTCGTTGCTGCTGTCCCTGACGGCGGTGCCGGTGCTGTCGTCGCTGATCCTGAAGCCGGGGCACGCAGGCGAGCCGTGGCTGATCCGTCATGCCGGCCGGCTGTACGCTCCCTTGATCCGGGGAGCGCTAGCCCGCCCGGCGCGGGTGTTCATCGGCGCCGGCATCGCGCTGGCCGCGGCCTTGGCCGTCTTCCCCTTGGTGGGGAAAACCTTCATGCCGACCATGGACGAGGGCACCATCGTCATGCAGACGGAAAAGCTGCCCACCGTCAGCCTGGCGGCCTCCACCGCGCTGGACACCCTCATCCAGCGCCGGCTCCTGGAACAGGTGCCGGAAGTGACCGGCATCGTCTCCCGCGTCGGCTCGGACGAACTGGGGCTGGATCCCATGGGCCTGAACGAGGCGGACAATTTCCTGACCCTGAAGCCCCAGGACCAGTGGCGCCGCAAGGACAAGGCATGGCTGCTGGACCAGCTGCGCCTGGCCACCGCCGACATCCCCGGCATTTCCTTCGGCTTCACCCAGCCCATCGACATGCGCGTGCAGGAGATGGTCAGCGGCAGCCGGGGCGACCTGGTGGTGAAGATCAAGGGCACGGACATCGCCACCCTGAACCGCCTGGCCGCCGACGTCGCCGCGGTGCTGAAGGAACTGCCCGGCAGCGAAGACGTGCTGACCACCCTGAATGAGGGCATGCAATACCTGACCCTGCGCCTGGACCCGCTGGCCGTCGGCCGGCTGGGCCTGACGGTCGACACGGTGGAGGAGGCGCTGCGCAGCCAGCTTGAGGGCACCCAGGCCGGGTCGGTGGTGCGGGGAAACCGCCGCACGCCCATCCTGGTCCGCGGGCCGGCCGACCTAGCACGGGCGCCGCAAGCATTCGCCAACCTGACCTTGCCCATGCCGGACGGCCGCCTGATCCCACTGTCCGCCGTGGGACGCGTCGAGCGGGTGGACGGCCCCGTGCTGCTGAGCCGGGAGGAGGCGCAGCGCCAGTCCGTGGTGCGGGCCAACGTCCGCGGCCGGGATCTGGTGGGCTATGTGGCGGACGCCCGCGCCGCCATCGCCGCCAAGGTGAGCGTGCCGGCCGGGTATGAGCTGGCCTGGGGCGGCCAGTTCGAGAACCAGCAGCGGGCGGCGGCCCGCCTGGCCATCGTCGTGCCCTGCTGCCTGGTGGTGATCTTCGTCATTCTGTACGGTACCTTCGGCGCAGCGCGCCAGGCCCTGCTGGTGCTGGGCAATGTGCCCTTCGCCCTGGTGGGCGGGATCATTTCCCTGTGGCTCAGCGGCGAATATCTGTCGGTGCCGGCGTCGGTCGGCTTCATCGCGCTGCTCGGTATCGCCGTGCTGAACGGCGTGGTGCTGGTGGCCTGCTTCAACCAGCTGCTGGCCCGGGGAGTGCCCATCGCCGAGGCGGTGCTGCAAGGGGCGCGACGGCGCTTGCGGCCCGTGCTGATGACGGCCACCATCGCCGCTTTCGGGCTGCTTCCGCTCCTGTTCCAGACCGGGCCGGGGTCCGAGGTGCAACGCCCCCTGGCCATCGTGGTGGTGGGCGGGCTGGTCAGTTCCACGGTCCTGACGCTGCTGGTCCTGCCGGCGCTTTACCAACGGTTCGGGCTGCCCCGCCCGAGGAGGGTCACGCCATGACAAGCCCGTCTTGTCCTTCCGCTTCCCCCGAGGCCGTCCATATTCTGCTGATCGAATGTTATGCGGAATTCGAGGCGGACATGGTTGACGTGCTGCTGGACGCCGGAGGCTTGGTCGACCGCTTCAGCATCTCGCCCGTGCGGCTGTATGGACGCGACCTGCCCTTGCCCACCCCCCGCGATCGCGTGGTGGGTTCCCGCCCGGGCCTGAGGGCCGTGGTGGAGGTGCGGGGCGACGTCCAAGTGGTGGCCGGCCGCCTGCGCCACCATCTGGGCCGCGCCGGCCTGTCCATTCAAGCGGTGCAGGGCCACCCCCTGGTGGTGGCCGGCCCGGGCCCGATGGGGGCCTGAGGCCATGCGGCTGCTGCTGGTGGAAGATGACACCCGACTGGCCGAATTCCTGGCCCAGGGTCTGGCGGAGGCCGGCTTCGCCGTCGATACCGTGGCCGAGGCCGGGGACGCGGAAGCCGCGCTGGACACCGTGCCTTACGACCTGCTGATCCTGGATCTGGGCCTGCCCGACGGCGATGGCATGGACCTCCTAGCCCGCCTGCGGGCCCGCGGGGAGATGCTGCCCATCCTGGTCCTGACGGCGCGGGGCGCGCTGGCCGACCGTGTGAGCGGCCTGAACCGGGGGGCGGACGATTATGTGCTGAAGCCCTGCGCCACGGAGGAGTTGGTAGCCCGGGCAAAGGCCCTGCTGCGGCGGCCGGGCGGCGCGCTGGGCGCGGTGCTGACCCTGGGCAATTTGCGCTTCGACACCCTGGCCATGGAATGCGCGGTGGAAAACCGGCCGCTGGACCTGTCCCGGCGCGAGCTGGCGGTCCTGGAGGCCCTGCTGCGCCGGGCGGGCCGCGTCGTGCCCAAACGGGTGCTGGAGGAAAAGGTCTATGGCTTCGACGATTCCGTCGCCTCCAACTCCATCGAGGTGCACATCTCCCGCCTGCGCCGCAAGCTGGAGGCGGAGGGCGCCACCGTCCGCGTGCACACGCTGCGCGGCATCGGTTATCTGCTGTCTGAGGAAAAATGACCCGGCCTGCCCCGTCGCTGCAATGGCAGCTGATTATCCGTGTGCTGGCCTTGACCCTGGCGCTGACCTTGCTGGGCAGCGCCGCGCTGGTGGTGCTGTTCCAGAATACCGTCGACAGCCTGCGCGACCGCAGCCTGCAGGGCCAGGCGGCGGACATTGCGCACCACGTCGCCGCCGGGGCCGACGGCACAGTCACGGTACGGCTGCCGCCGGCACTGGAAGACAGCTATCGCAGCTCGCGCGGTGAATTCATCTACGCATTGCTGGATGCGGACGGCCGGGTGGTAGCCGCGTCCGACGGCATCTCGGTCCCCCTTGTCACGCCATCGCCGGCGCGCGAAGCCGGGCTGTTCCAGATGCCCAAGCAGGGGCGCATCTTTTACGGTGCCAGCCAACCAATCGAGGTGGGCGGGCGAGGCTACTGGGTGCAGGTCGCGCAGGGGCCCAGCCATCATAACGTGCTGGAGGACAGCCTGCTGACGGCCATCGTCAACCAGGGTGGTTGGGCAATTCCGCTGTTCGTCCTGCTGTTCCTGGGGCTGACCGCGCAGACCATCCGGTCGGGCCTTAAACCGCTGGTCCAGGCGTCGGAACTGGCGGCGCGCATCTCGCCTACCAATCTGGAAGTGCGCCTGCCCCTGCGCCGCATGCCCAAGGAGGTGATCCCCCTGGTGCGGGCGGTCAACGGCGCCATCGACCGCCTGGCCCAGGGCCTGCGGGAACAGCAGCGCTTCACCGCCGACGCCGCGCACGAACTGCGTACCCCCCTGGCCGTCCTGCGCGCGAACCTGGACCGTTATCGGGGCCAGCCCTGGGTTCCCGGCCTGCTGGTCGACGTCGACCGCATGACGCGGGTCGTGCAGCAGTTGCTGGACGTCGCCCGGCTGGAGGAGGGCGCCATCGGAGCACCGCAGCCTGAGGTGGACTTGGCCGACCTGGCGGCGGAGGCCGCGGCCTCGCTGGCGCCGGCGGCGATCGAGACGGGGCGGTCGTTCGATCTGCGGGAGCGTGGGCCGAACCGGGTGGCGGGTTACCCCCACGACATCTATTCCGCCCTGCGCAATTTGATGGAAAACGCGCTGGACCACACGCCGGCCGGCACGACGGTGGAGGTCGACGCCACCGTGCCCGGCGTCGTGCGGGTTCGGGACCATGGGCCCGGCGTGCCGGCGGACCAGCGCGCCCATGTCTTCAGCCGCTTTTGGCGGGCCCCGGCGCGGCGCACCTTGCCGGGGGCCGGGCTCGGCCTGTCCATCGTGGCCGAGGTCATGCGCCGCCATGGCGGCAGGGTGGAGATAGAGGATGCGCCCGGCGGGGGGGCCGTCTTCGCCCTGATCTTCAGTCGGACCCCCGGAGCGTAAGCCGCACCTGGATTCATTCTACAGCCTGACGCCGGTCCTGGCGCCGAACACGACTCCGTGCCCGACCACGGCCACACGGCCGGTGCCAGGACATTGCCGCCCGGACGCATCACGTATTGCACGTCGGGCTGCACGGTGGCCCAGCCGATCCCGCAAGGTGGCCAGCGTGGTGGGGCGTCCGCGCTCCACTGGCTGCTTATGCAAGCGGGCGTGGAACCCTTCGGTTGCCAGACGATCGGTATCCACCCGGCAGGAGAACGGCATGCGCACCAACAGCGCCGATGCTGTGCTCCAGCGCTTTTTTCAACTGACCCATCGCGATGACGCTGGACTGGCGCGCCATGCCCAGCCCACATGCCTCACCTAAAGGATATCGCCCCAGTAAGTGGCCGCCGTCGTGTTGGATGACATCGGGATAAGCTCGATCTCTCACGTCGCGTCCCGCCGATGCCACCACCCTCCCCCCAGCGCGACGTAAAGGGCGGCCGTATCAGAGAACCTGGAGGCCATCGCGCCCAAGCGGGCGATGGTGGCGCTCTGATATTGCTCTTCGGCGTTGAGGAGGTCCGCGTAGCCGATCTTGCCGTACTGGTACTGGACTTCCGATATTTCCAGGCTCTGGCGCGCCCGCTCCTCCTGCCGGGTCGTGATCGACAGGTTCCGGGCATCGGCTTCAATCGCGGCCAGGACGTCACAGACATTTTGAAGGGCGCTGAGAACGGTCTGCCGATAGTCCGCCGCCGCCGCGTCATAGGTCGCCCTGCTGGCGTCCTCGCGCGCCGCCAGGGCGCCGCCATCGAACAGGGTCTGGGTCAGGCTGGCCCCCAAACCGATGACGCCGCCGGAAAACAGGTTCTGAAGCGCGCCCGAATTCGTCGACAGCGCCGCCGTCAGGCCGACATTCGGGAGCCGGGCGGCGACGGCCACGCCGATCGCCGCCGACGCCTGGTGCAGCGCCGCCTCGGCTTGGCGGATATCGGGCCTCTGCTCCGTGAGCTTGGCCGGCACGCTGGCGGGCAAGTCCGTCGGCAGCGTCAGGTCGGAAAGCGTGAGGCCGCCACCCGCGAAGGTGGCGGGATCGTCACCCAGGTAGACCGCCAGCAAGTGGCGGATCTGCATCCTCTGGGTCCGCAGCGTCGTCAGCGCGGCCTCGGTACCCAACAGCACGCTTTCCTGCGTCAGCACATTCGCGGGCGATTCCGCGCCGCTTTGCTGCCGTATCCGGATGATCTCCAACTGTTTGGCCTGGCGCGCCCGTATTTCCTCCTCCGCCGAAATTTCGGCGGAGAGCAGCGCCTCCTGCAAGGCGGTGGTGACAACGTTGGACGTGAGGGTGAGATAACTGCTTTCGACGGAGAAGCGCTGCAGGTCTAGCGCCGCCTGCTGCATCTCAATCATCCTGCGGACGCCGCCGAAGACGTCCACGGTATAGGATGCCCCGACGGACGCGCCGTACTGCGACGCCGTCGACGCATATTGTCCCGTCGTCCTGCTCTTGTTCGCCGAAACGGTTACCGTAGCCATGGGCAGCAGGCCCGCCCTGGCGGCGACAAGGTTGGCGCTGGCCGAGCGGAGCGTCGCCTGGGCCGCCTCCAACGTCGGGCTTCCCGCGATGGCGTGGGCGACCAGGGCGTCCAGCTTCCGGTCATGATACAGCGTCCACCAATCCCTTTGGATGTCGTCGGTGGTGCCGAAGCCCTGGGCGGCGCCGGCAGGCCCCTGGGACGCGGCGGTGCGGTCCGGATGCGGCGCCAGCGCATACCCGTCGGACCGGGGCTTCACGAAATCAGGCCCCACGACGCACCCCGCCAACGTGGCGGCGATGGCAAGGGGGACCAGCCTGAGAAGTTTCGGGACGTCGGCCATCAGCTTTTCCCCAGAGCGTCAACGGGATTGAGCCGGGCGGCGTTGCGCGCCGGGACGAATCCGAAAATGAGGCCGATGCTTGTCGAACTTGCGAAGGCGATCAGGATGGTCACCGGCGAGATCACCATGGCCGTGGCCGGGGCGATCTTTGCCAGCACCTCGCCGATACCAATCGCGCACAGGACGCCCAGCACACCGCCAATCAGGCACACGAAGACCGCCTCCAGCAGGAACTGGCTCAGGATATCGCTTTGCCGCGCGCCAACGGCCAAGCGCACGCCGATTTCCTGCGTGCGCTCCGTCACCGAAACCAGGGTGATGTTCATGACCCCGATGCCGCCGACGATCAGGGAGATGACCGCGATCATCGACGTCAACAGGGTCATGGTGTTATTGGCGCCCTCGATCGACTTGCGGATCAGGTCGGTATTATAGGTGTAGAAGTCCTTCCGTCCGTGCAGCAGCGTCAGGAGTTTGGTGACCGCCTGCTCGACAACCTCGGTCGCGTAGCCAGCCTTGGGCCGAACCGTGATGCCATCCAGCCGGGCCACCCCCGTCAGCCTGCCGGAAACGACGCTATAGGGTGTCCAGATGTTCAGGTCGCCCCGGCGTATGGCGCCCAGATTGTCCTCATCGGCGACGCCGATGATCCGGCACGGCACCATGCCCACCAGGATGACTTGACCGAGGGGTTCCATCCCCGATCCGAAGAACTTGTCGCGGACTTTGGAGTCTATGACGATCACAGGCGCGAGCTGGGCAACAGCGTCGTCGGCAAAAACCGTCCCGGAAGACAGCCGGACCCCGTGGACCCGAAAATATTGGCTTCCCACGCCACTGATGCTGGCGTTCGCGGCGAGGTTGCCAAAGCGCAGCGTGCCCTTGCCCGTGACGATTGGAGTGACGCTGTCGATATAATCGTGGCGGCTCAGCGCGGTGACATCGCTTGCCTTCAAGGTCGCGACGGCACCGGCGTGCATGTCGCCCCAGCCGGTCCCCGGATAAATGTCGAGGGTGTTCGTCCCCAGGGTGCTGATGTTGGCGATGACCCGCAGGCGGGCGCCTTCGCCCAGCGCCGCCACGGTCACCACGGCCGCGGTGCCGATGATGATGCCCAGCATGGTCAGCAGCGTGCGGAGGCGATGGGCGTTCAATGACGCCATCGCCATCCGTGCCGCTTCCAGATGACGCCACAGGCCGATCCAGCCGGATGACCGGGCGCGGGATGAGGCCTGCCGCCCCTCCCCCTGGACCACCCGATGGCCGGAATCCGCGATGATGGAGCCGTCCCGGATCTCGATGATCCTGTCGGCGTGCTGGGCCACCGTCATGTCGTGCGTGACGATGATGACCGTATGCCCCTTCGCGTGCAGTTCCTTCAGGGCCTGCAACACCTGCTCACCGGTATTCTGGTCCAGTGCCCCGGTGGGCTCGTCGGCCAGAATGACAGGGCCGCCGTTCATCAGCGCCCGCGCGATGCTGACCCGTTGTTGCTGACCGCCGGAGAGTTGATGGGGCCTATGATCGGCCCTGTCCTTCAGCCCAAGCCTTCCCAGCAGCATTTCCGCCCGGCGCAGCCGGTCGCGGCGCGGCAGGCCGTCGTAGATCGCCGGCATGGAAACGTTGTCGACCGCCGTCAAGCTGGACAGCAGGTTGTAATGCTGGAACACGAAGCCGACTCGCTCCCGGCGCAGCCGCGCCAGATCATCGGACGACAGCGCGCCCGTTTCCTGGCCCGCCACCCTGTAGCTGCCGGCCGTGGGGCGATCCAGGCATCCCAAGATATTGAGCAGCGTGGATTTCCCGGAACCTGAGGCCCCGACGATGGCGACCATCTCACCCGGTTCTATCGTCAAGGAGACGTCCCGCAGGGCGGCGATCGTATTCGGCCCGGAGATGTACTCCCTGGTCACGCGCGTCAGTTCGAGCCGCGTGTCGTTCATCGCCGCCCCCTATCGACGCGTGGATTTCTGGGATCCATCGCCCGGTGTCATCTCCCCGACGATCACGTTTTCGCCGGCCTCAAGCCCGCTTAGGATTTCCGCCTGCTCGTTATTGTCGATGCCGACGCGCACCGTCCGTGTGGAGACTCCCTCCGCGCCAAGGACCCGCACGGTCCGGTTCGGCGGCGGCGGAGGAGCCCAATGCGGGGGGACCCAGCGCGGCGGACGGAACGATCAGCGCGTTCTCCGCCTTGGCCAGCACGATGAAGACCTCCGCCGTCATATTGGGCCGTAACTGCCCATCCGGATTTTCCACATCGAAGCGGCCGTTGTAGTAAACCGGATTGGCCGTGGCCGCCGAACCGCTGCTGCCGTGGCTGCTGGAGCCCGTGTCCATGGAGGACGCGATATCCTCCGGCGCCGGATCTATGGAGCGCAGGGTCGAGTAATAGCGACGTTCATTGGACGCCAGGATCTTGAAATACACAGCCTGGCCGGGCTTCACCTTGACGACGTCCGCTTCGGAGATTTTGGCCTTGACCGTCATGGTCTTCAGGTCAGCCAGCAGGATGATCGTCGGCGCGGTCTGGTTCGCGTTCACGGTCTGGCCTTGCTCCGTCACCACGGAAACGACCGTGCCGTCGATGGGGGCGGAGATCTTGGTGTAGCGCAGATTGACGTTGGCCAGGTCGACGGCGATCTTGGCCTGGGATATCTGGGCGTTGAGCGAGGCGACATCGGCGCGGGCATTGTCGTAGGCCGCCCGCGCCGTCTCATAATCCAACCTTGAATTCGCGTTCCTGGCCGCCATGGCTGTCTCACGCTGGAAGTTGAGCTTGGCCTGCTCCAGCGTCGCCTGCCGCCCCCCGAGTTCGGCCTGGACATTTTCCAGCGCCGCCTCAGCGGCCTTCAGGGCGTTCACCTGCGGCGCGGAATCGATTTCGGCGATCAACTGTCCCTGCGTTACCTGCTGACCCAGCGAAACGTTGAGAAGCTTCACCTGGCCGGACACCTGGGCGCCGACGCTCACCAGCTTTTTGGGGAAGAGGACGCCACTGGCAAGGACCGTCCGCTCGACGGCGCCGCGCTTCACCGGTACCGCCAGGTACTGTGGCGCGGCGTGCGACGGCCACAACACAAGCTTCATCAGGACGCCCATCAGCGTCAGAAACCCGGCGACACTGATATAGGTTAGCTTTTTCACTTTAGAGTATACCCATCATGCCCAGGCCCAATGCGCGTAGGCTGAAGCCCAGCCAGTCTCGCTTACGACCGCGCCCGGACGAATGATTTTGCCGTGTTAAAAAACACCCTGTTCTTTACCGGAAAAGATTCCACACCCCTGCGTTTCCGGGAAAGTGAGGCTCCGATTTGAATAAGTCAATCTCGTTTATCTACAGAAGTGAAGCTTATGACGGCATAAGCATTATTTATATTGATAAAATATTTTCTCGCTTCAAAAAACAAGTGCCAGAATATATTGTTTTTATCTTGGAGTTACGAAATCATCCAATTCCCCCATCTCAATCCCTGAATTGACAAAGGGAAAGACGAAATCTCCGAGACCAGAGAGGTAAGGCGTACTCGGCCGCGGAAGATTCATACCCCTCTCACATTTAATCAAGCGGATACGGCAATGGGCGGCGGCCGGGCTGGAGGATCGGCAGATTCGAAATTCTTCGAACATGCTTCCAGCCAGCCTTCAGATGCGTAGCTGTCGCCGGTGAATAGTTGAAGCGGCCCATTTTCGATCGTCCTTCGTCCCAACCCATCCTCGAAGGAGATGGCGCCACCCCGTGGTGAATGTATCCGAGAATAATAATTTAAATACCCAGGAGATTAATTTGGGCCTCTTGCAAATCAATGGAGAAGATTTCGAGGAAAAGGTGCTGGCTGCCAAGGGGCCGATACTGCTCGACTTATGGGCGAATTGGTGTGCGCCCTGTCATGCCCTGATGCCAACAGTCGAGCGCCTGGCCAAGGCGTACGACACGGTGCTCACGGTCGCGCAAATGGACATGGACGCCAACAAGCCCTTCTGGGATCGCCTGGCGGTCCGCGGCATTCCAACCCTGTTGCTGTTCAGGGATGGCGGTGAAGTCGCGCGCATCACGGGTGTCCAACCCTATGGCAAGCTGGTCGCCTGGTTGGATGCGAATGGCGTGGCGCTGTCCGCGGACCATCCTCAACCCGTTCCGCAAGACGGGGAGTGGTGCGCCTTCCACGGCGACGCGGAGTTGAAGCGCTTTTTCCTCGACAGGGTCTCGGCCCATGCCGAGGCCGGTGAAATCACCAGCGCCCGCATGTCTTATTGGGGTCCCAAGGGGGGCACGATCTCTTCGGCGTTCATGCGGCAGGCGAAGCCATCCGTTTTTGAGCGGGCCACGGGTCTGCCGATTTCGTTGGGTTTGGCCATGGAGTTCGCCGGCATCACCACCGCCGAGCAGGTGGACCGGGTGTTTGATGCCATCCCGCTTGGCGCCAACCTGGCCGACGTCGCGCGGCGCCTGATGCTGGCCTGGCTGGGCGATCCGGCCACGCTGTCCCCGGCCTACCTCGACGATCCCCGTCTCGATGCGATCCGCATGGACTGGGCACGGCATCTGCGGGCGGCGCTGGCCGGCGATACGGTCGCCCCCGCCGTGTGGGTCGAACTACAGCGGCAGGCGGCGAAACTTCGCAAGGAAATGCCACAGGACCGCTCGGTGCCAAGGCATGTCGCCGCGATGCTGGCCGATCTCTCCCCGCCGCCCCAGCCCGATAACGGCGGTGAATGGACGGGCATCCTTTTGCTCCTGGGCAAATACACGATATCCACCCGTCTCTTATTCGAGGCTGGTTATTCGCACTACCATCTTTCCCTGGAAGATGTCCGGTATCAGTTTTGCGAAAAAGTCGCCGACGGGCGTGACCCCACCCGCGAGGTCATCGCGGAAATTCATCAGAAATGGGAAAGTCAGCACGAGGACCTGCAAAATCTCATCGAGACGATGCAGGCGTTCTCCCATGCCAATAGGGATGCGGAACTCAGCCCTTTGATGCCGATGCTCATCGCGGCCATCGAAGACACTGTGTCGTCCTGATACGGCTCCCTGGCCAGGATTTAGCCCGGACGGACACAGCGCCCTTGCCAAGGGAAAGGATACGCTTTGAGTCTTCCACTTCCGCCGATCAACGAGAATTATTTCCAGGAAGCCGCAGCATCCCGACCCTGCTGCTATTCAGGGATGGAGCCGAGGTCGCACAACTCACCGGGGTCCAATCCCATGGCAAGCTGATCGCGTGGTTGGACGCCAATGGTGAGGCACCGCCCGATGGCCACGCCAAGCCGGTGCAGCATGACGCGGCGTTGAGCGCCTTCCACGGCGACGCGGAGTTGAAGCGCTTTTTCTTCGACAGGGTCTCGGCCCCGCGCCCGATCACCGGAAACCAGTCCTCTTGCGGTCTATCAATCGAGCCAACCCCTTAATCAAAACACCCGCGAAGGACGTCTGTGCCCCCCAGCTGAACAGCCGGCGCCAATGAAACGTAAAGAGGTTGGCGACTACCTCATCGCCCTAGCATTGCAGTTGCAAAATTTTCTCAATGTGAGCTTGCCTCGCGCGAGCCTCGTGGACACGCCGCCCTGTTGACCACGTGCCGACATAGAACGGGCAGAAAACCGCGCCGCGATCGGGCGCAAGCGCACGACCAGGCGCGGGCCGGCGGCCTCCATCACGTGCGCGGCAGGGCGGCCGTCGACCCCCGGGCGACGCAACGGCCGGACAGCACCACTTTGCGCGTCGGAGCGTCCGGGGTCCTCAGGCGCTGGAACAACAGGGTCATGGCCTCACGGCCTATGGTTTCGACCGGCTGCTCGATGACGGTCAGGCCCGGTTCAACCAATTCCGTCCAGGGTTCGTTGTCGAATCCCGCGACGGCGATGTCCTGGGGGATGCGCAGCCCCAAGGCGCGGGCCGCCTTCACCACGCCGGTGAGGAACAGCCCATTGCTGACCAGCAGGGCCTGAGGCCGGTCGGGTTGGCGCAGCCAGGCGGCGGCGGCGTTTTCGGCGGCATCCACCGACGGCGGCACAAAGCGCGCCTCCGCCGTCAAGCCCCGGGCCGCCATGGCCGCCAGATAGCCGTCGCGCCGTTCGACGCCGGTGGTGCTGGTGGCACCGAACAGGCCGCCGATGCGGGTGTATCCCCGGGACACCAGATGATCGACCAGGGTGGCGCTGGCCTCGCGATTGTCCAGCAACACGGTGTCAAATTGCCCGCCCGGGACCGGCGCGGTCGATCAGCACCATGGGAAAATCCAGGGCATCGGCCTGTAACCGATCAAGGGTGGCGCGGGTCGGGGCGAAAATCAGCCCCGTCACCCGTTCCTCCTGCATCAGGGTCAGGTAAAGCGCCTCGCGCGCGGGGTCCTCATCGGTGTTGCACAGGATAACCCGCATGCCGGCGCGGTAGGCCGCGTCCTCCACCGCCCGGCCGACGGCGGTGAAGAAGGGGTTGCGGATGTCGGCGACGATCAAGCCGATGGTCTGGGTGCGTTGCGAGCGCAGCCGCCGCGCCGACAGGTTGGGCTTGTAACCGGTCGCGCGTACCGCCGCCTGCACCTGTTCCCGCACCTCAGCGCTGACCGGCCCCTCACCCAAGGCGCGGGAGACGGTGGAAACCGATACACCGGCAACCCGGGCGACGTCCTTGATGTTGACCGTCATGCTCGCAATCGTTTCCAGTTATTTTGCCCCAGTCTAAAGCCTTCCAGCGCGCGTTCAAAGGGAATACGGCGCATACGCCGAGACGCTCCCTGGGGATTCCCTTTGACAATTTTTGTGGAAACGTTACCACTAAGCGCAAGAATGAATTCGGGAGGTTCCGAGAATGCCCTTCGCCGTTGAGAGCGACCTGCTGCCCCGCGAGCTGATCCGCCTCGGCGCGCGTCCGGCTGGAAAGCGTGACGCCATTGGCGAGGCGGCACAGCTACTGGTCGCCGCCGGGTGCGTCGATCCCGCCTACGAACAAAGCATGGTCCGGCGGGAAGAGGTGGCCAACACCTTCCTGGGCCAGGGCGTCGCCATTCCCCACGGCCTGGGGGAGGATCGCCACCTGGTCCGCCGCAACGGCCTGGCCATCCTGCAGGTCCCTGACGGCGTGGAGTGGAACGCCGGGCAACGCGCGCGCCTCGTGGTCGCCATTGCCGCCCAGTCCGACGCGCACATCACCATCCTGCGCCGCCTGACCCGCCTGATCCAGGATGGCGACCGGTTGGATCGTCTGTTGGTGACCACCGACGCCGGCGAGATCGCGGCCGCCCTGGGCCGCGAAACGCCTCCGGACCAAAACGCGGCCGGCGCGGCGGTGGGTGACCTCGCGCCCGGTTTCGACTGGACGGTGGATTATCCCAGCGGCCTGCACGCCCGGCCGGCCGCCCACTGGGTGGACACCGCCCGCCGCTTCGCCGCCCAGGTTCGGATCCGCCACGGCGACCAGGCGGCGGACGCCAAGAACCTGATCGCCCTGCTGCAACTGGGCCTGCGTGCCGGTGATACGGTGGTGGTGTCCGCCGCCGGCGGTGACGCCGCGGGGGCGATGGCGGCCATGCGCCAAGCCATGACTAGCCTAAGCGCCCAGGAAAAGATGGACGCGGCCCTGGCGGCCAGCCGCGCGCGCCAAACACCCCGCACCGGCTGGACGCCCCCGGCGCCGCTGACCACCATCGGCGGCGTGCCGGCGGCACCAGGATTGGCCATCGGCCCCTTGCATGTGCTGAAGGCGGCGGACCCGGTGGTGCCGGACAATCCCGCCGCCCTGGCGGAGGGGGGCAGCCTGCTGCAGGAGGCGTTGAGCCGCACACGCCAACAACTCAAAGCGCTGGCCGACGACACCGCCCGCCGGCTGGGTGCGGCCGATGCCGGCATCTTCAAGGCCCAGGCGGAGTTGTTGAACGACACCGACCTGATCACCCTGGCCTGCCAGTTGATGGTGGACGGTCATGGCGTGGCCTGGGCCTGGAATCAGACGGTGGATCGCATGGCCGGCCGGTTGGCCGCGCTGGGCAATCCCGTCCTGGCCGCCCGCGCCGCCGATCTGCGCGACGTGGGCCGCCGGGTCCTGGGGCATATCGATCCCTCCTTGCGCGCCAACTCGCTGCTCGACCTGCCCGACACACCCTGCATCCTGGTGGCACAAGACCTGTCCCCGTCGGACACGGCCGGCCTGGACCCGGCCCGGGTGGTGGGCTTGGCCACGGCTTCGGGCGGCCCCACTTCACACACCGCCATCCTGGCCCGCACACTGGGCCTGCCGGCCCTGGTGGGGGGTGGCGCCGCCCTGCTGGAACTGGCGGATGGCACCAGCGCCATCCTGGATGGCCAGTCGGGACAATTGTACTTGGAGCCGGGCGACGCCGACTTGGCATCCGCCCGGCAGTGGCTCGCGGTCAAGGCGGAGGCCCGCGCCCGTGAAGCGGAGGCTCGCGCCCTGCCCGCGCGCACCCGCGACGGCCACACCGTGTCCATCGGGGCGAACATCAACCTGCCCGACCAGGCGGCCTTCGCCCTGTCTCAGGGAGCGGAGGGCGTCGGCTTGATGCGCACCGAGTTCCTGTTCCTGGAAAGGGGCGAAAGCCCCAGCGAGGACGAACAGTTCGACATCTATCGCGCCATGGCCGTGGCCCTGGGCAACCGGCCGCTGATCGTCCGCGCCCTGGATATCGGCGGCGACAAGCAGGTGGCCCATCTGAACCTGCCGCATGAGGAAAACCCCTTCCTGGGCGTGCGTGGGGCCCGGCTGCTGCTGCGCCGGCCCGATCTGCTGGAGCCGCAGTTGCGCGCCCTGTACCGCGCGGCGCGCGCGGGCGCCAGCCTGTCCATCATGTTCCCCATGATCACCACGGCGGCCGAGATCATCGCCCTGCGCACGGTCAGCGAGCGCATCCAGGCCGAGGTCGAGGCGCCGGCGGTGCCGCTGGGCATCATGATCGAGGTACCCGCCGCGGCCCTTCAGGCCGAAAGCCTGGCCCGCCATGCCGACTTCTTCTCCATCGGCACCAACGATCTGACCCAGTACACCCTGGCCATCGATCGCCAGAACCCACAGTTGGCCGCGCAGGCGGACAGTCTGCATCCCGCCGTGCTGCGGCTGATTCAGGCCACCGTGGCGGGGGCGGCCAAGCATGACCGCTGGGTTGGCGTCTGCGGCGGCATCGCCGGAGACCCTTTCGGCGCCGCCTTGCTGACCGGCCTGGGCGTGCATGAGCTGTCGATGACCCCGCGTGAGGTGCCGTCGGTGAAGGCGCGCCTGCGCGATAGCGAGCTGACGGCGCTGCGCGCGCTGGCGGCCCAGGCCTTGGCTTGCGAGGCCGCCGAGGACGTGCGGGCGCTGGAAGGAGGCATGGCATGAGCATTGATCTGCACACCGTCACCCTGAACCCGGCGATCGACGAGACCGTCACCCTCGACGACCTGCGGCCAGGCCATGTGCACCGGGCCGCGGCCGTGCGCCACAATGCCGGTGGCAAGGGCGTGAACGTGGCCTCCTGCCTGGCCGACTGGGGCCTGCATGTGGCCGCCACCGGTCTGATGGGCATCGACAACACCGCCCCGTTCGAGGCGCTGTTCGCCGCAAAGGGCATCCTCGACCGCTTCTTGCGCGTGCCCGGCGAAACCCGCACCAACATCAAGCTGCTGGATCGCCACGACGGCCGCACCACGGACATCAACCTGCCAGGCTTGGCGGCAGCCCCGGAAACGGTGGAGCGGATCCAGACCTATCTCGAGGAATCCGTCGGCCCCGGCACCTTGGTGGTGCTGGCCGGCAGCCTGCCCGATGGATTGCCCCCCGACACCTATGCCAGCATGGTGGCCGGCCTGGCCCATACCGGCGCCCGCGTTGTCCTGGACAGCAGCGGTGAGCCGCTGGCGCGGGCCCTGGCCGCCGACGTCCTGCCCCACTGCGTGAAGCCTAACCGACATGAGTTGGAGGGCTGGGCCGGCCGGCCCTTGGCTCCGCCCGACTTGCTGGCGGCGGCGCGGCACCTGCAAGGGCATGGCATCCCCCTGGTGGTCGTATCCTTGGGCGCCGGCGGCGCCCTGTTCGTGGACGCCGGCACCGCCCTGCACGCCCAAGCCCCCGAGGTGCGGGGCAACAGCACCGTGGGCGCCGGTGACGCCATGGTGGCCGGGCTGGCGGCCGGTCTGCATGCCGGCCTGGGATTGGAGGCGGTCGCCCGCCTGGCGACCGCGTTCGCCGTGGCCAAGTTGGGCCGCGCCGGCCCCCACCTGCCGGGGGTGGAGATCGTCCGGGCCCTGGCCGACCAGGTCACGATGACACCCGCCGATGATTGGGCATCAACCACCGCGACGCATGCGCCGCACTGAAGGATGAAGGGCGGGCGGGCCGAAGACCCGCCCCCGGGGAGGAACCATGTCCGCACTGTTGGCTGTAATCGGCGCCGGTGAAATGACCATCCATGCCCTGCTGGCGGCCGAGGCCCTGCGCAGGGCCGCCACCGGCGGGGGCCATACCATCGCCGTGGAGGTGCGCACCGGGCAGGGCGTCCTGGGCGCGTTGGAACCGGCACAGATCCAGGACGCACACGCCGTCCTCCTGGTGGGATCGGGCATCCTGGACGCTGACCGCTTCGGAGCGCTGCCCCACCACAGCGCCAGCATCGAGGCCGTCCTGGCCGATCCCGCCGCGGCCTTGGACGCGCTGGTCCTGGCTGAACCGGAATCGGCCAAGCCGCCTCGGGTCAAGCGGGACCAGGCCGCGGCACTGTCGAAAGCCGAGGGTCCACGACACATCGTGGCCATCACCTCCTGCCCGACGGGCATCGCCCACACCTTCATGGCGGCCGAGGGCCTGCAGCAAGGCGCCAAGACACTGGGGCACATCATCCGCGTGGAGACGCAAGGATCGGTCGGGGCCCGCGACGGCCTGACGGATGACGAGATCGCCGCCGCCGACATCGTCATCATCGCCGCGGACCGCCAAGTGGATCTGGGCCGCTTCGCCGGCAAGCGCGTGTTCCAGTCGGCGACCAAACCCGCGATCTCCGATGGCGCCGGCCTTATCCAGCGGGCCCTGGCGGAAGCGACGCCCCTGGCCGAGGCGGAAGACGGCGCGCCGGACGCGGGGCGGGTCGCAGGCGCTTCGCCGCAAGCCGCTGCCGGGGCGAAGGCCGGGCGCGGCGTGCGCACGGGTCCCTATAAGCATCTCATGACCGGTGTTTCCTTCATGCTGCCGTTCGTGGTGGCGGGGGGCCTGTTGATCGCGCTGGCCTTCGCGCTGGGCGGCATCTACGCCTATGACGACGCCCACAAGGGCACGCTGGCCTACGCCCTGTTCCAGGTTGGGGCCAAAGGGGCGTTCGTGCTGATCGTGCCCGTGCTGGCGGGCTACATCGCCCATTCCGTCGCCGACCGGCCGGGCATCGCGCCCGGCATGATCGGTGGCATGGTGGCGGCCAATCTTCAGGCGGGCTTTCTGGGGGGCATCCTGGCCGGGTTCATCGCCGGCTACGGCACCGCCTTCCTGAACCGCCATATCCGCCTGCCCCGGACCCTGGAGGGCCTGAAGCCGGTGCTGATCCTGCCCTTGCTGGGCACCTTGCTGACGGGCCTGCTGATGATCTACGTCGTGGGCGGGCCGACGGCCGGCGCGCTGGCCGCCCTGACCACCTGGCTGAAGGGCATGCAGGGCAGCAGCGCCATCCTGCTGGGCGTCCTGATCGGCGGCATGATGGCCTTCGACATGGGCGGCCCCATCAATAAGGCGGCCTACGCCTTTTCCACGGGCCTGATCGCCAGCCAGGTCTACACCCCGATGGCGGCGGCCATGGTCGCCGGCATGACCCCGCCCTTGGGCCTGGCCTTGGCCGCCCACGTGTTCGCCAACCGCTTCACGGCGGAGGAACGGGAGACGCGCGGCGCGGCGGCGGTGCTGGGCCTGGCCTTTGTGACCGAGGGGGCCATCCCCTTCGCCGCCCGCGATCCGCTGCGGGTCATCCCGGCCCTGGTGGCGGGGTCCGCCGTAGCGGGCGCCATTTCCATGGCCATCGGCGCGGAACTGCGGGTGCCCCACGGTGGCGTGTTCGTGCTGCCCATCCCCAACGCCGTCAGTCATGTCGGCGGCTATGTCGCGGCGCTGGCCATCGGCGCCGGGGTCACGGCCGTCGCCCTGCGCGTCCTGAAGCGCCCGGTCTGAAGGCCGGGACCACCCAATCAACATGGCCGCCACAAGGCCGTGCCCAGAAGAACCCAGGGAGGGATGATCATGCGTCACATCGCACCTTCGGTGCCGGCCCCATTTTTGCGCCCTGTTGTGGAAACGTTTCCAATGGCCGTCCTGGCCATGATGCTGTCCGGTGCCGCCCTGGCCGCCGAACCAGGCACGGGCGAGACCATCGACTGGCTGGCCAGCTACACGGGCGAGGCGGCAGCCAATCCCAGCGGCGGCATGCGCCAGGGGGCGGCCTATGCCGGCCAAATCCTGCTGGGCGCGGACGTGAACCTGAACAACGCCCTGGACTGGGGCGGGAGCACCTTGCATGTCGCCGCGGTGAACCGCCACGGCAGCAACCTGGCGGCCCAGTATCTGGGCAGCACCACCTCGCTGCAGGAGATTTATGGCGCGCAGAACACGCGCCTGGCCCGCTTCACGGTGGAACAGTCCCTGCTGGACGGCCGCCTGGTGGTGGAGGGTGGGCGCACGGTGGCCAACATCAGTTTCCTCGGGTCGTCGCTCTGCGCCAATTTCCAGATCAACTCCGCCTGCGGCAACCCCACCTTCGTCTTCAAAACCAGCAGCTTCACCTGGTGGCCGGTATCCAGCTGGGGTGCCCACGCCACCGCCTGGCTGACACCGACGGTCTATCTGCATGTCGGCGCCTACGAAGTGAACCCCAGCCACCAGTCCAGCACCGAGCATGGCTTCGATTGGGGCACGGCCACCGCCACAGGCGCCATCGCGCCGATGGCGCTGGGGTATCAGACGACGTTTGACAACGACCGCCTGCCCCGCAAATACGAAGTCGGCGGCTGGTACGATGGCGCCGATTATACCGACCCGCTCCGCGACGCGAGCGGACGCGCCGCCGTGGTCAGCGGCCAGCCCAACGCCACCCTGAACGGCCGATCAGGCGTGTTCTTCCGTTTCGAACAGATGGTGCTGCGCCCCGACGACACGTCGCAGCGGGGCTTGACCTTGTTCGGCGTGGCGATGACGGGCGTGAGTGGCCGGCTGATCGAAGACCATTTCCTGGAATTGGGCTTGGTCCAACGCGGCACCTTCGCTGGGCGCGACGACGATACCATCGGTTTCGTCGTGAACCAGCAGAAGTACAGCCACGACGCCCTGGAGGCGCTACGCCTGGCCCGCGCGGCGGCTGGCGGCCGCGGCACGCCGGCGGATGACCAGATCATGATGGAGTTGAGCTATGGCGTGCAACTGGACCGCGCCGTTCGCATCCAGCCCAACCTGCAATATGTCATCCATCCAGACCAGTTCAGCAACCCCGCCCGCCTGCGCGACGCTCCGGACGCTTTCGTCATCGGCTTGCGGTTCGATCTGGACCTCGCGGCGCTCCTCCGGGGGCGCTAGCACCCCGATACGGACATGCGTCATGGACGCGGGCGGAATGTAAACGTATGGCCCACCCCCTCATGCCGCCACGGCATGCGCCGCATCGACGCCCTGTCCACCCGTCAGGACGGCCAGGCGATGCGCGCCAGTTTATTGGTGAGCGCCGCCACCACGGTGGGATGCCGAGCAGCTTGGGGCGCCAGCCCCAGCCAGGCCGCGCGCAAACGCACGGCCATCACCTACGGCCGCCACCAGTGCCGTCGCGTTGATGCTGCCAATGCCGGGTACGGACGTGACGCCGTCCCCGGCGAAGGAATTACAAGGTTGGCTTCGGCGCCTAACGGCGGTGATCGTCCTTGATCATGGCGGCGGCCTTTTCGGCGATCATGATGACGACGGCGTTGGTATTGCCGGACGTGACCATCGGCATGATGGATGCATCGACGACCCGCAACCCTTCGAGCCCCCTCACCCGCAGCCGTGAGTCGACCACCGCGTCCGCATCCTCCCCCATGCGGCAGGTACTGACCGGATGGTCTCCGCGGAACGCGGCCGAACGTAAATAGGCCGTCCAATCGGCATCGGTTTCGGGCTTGGCGGCGGGCGCGATCATCCCGGTCAGCACGTCTGCCAGGGGCGGCGTGTCCAGTATCCGCATCGCTTCCCGGCAGCCGGCCACCAGATCGGCGACATCCTGGTCATCCCCCAGCAATTGGTGTTCGATGACGGGATGATCCATCGGATCGGACGACCGCAAGGTGATGCGCCCCCGCTGGCGGGGGTGAAGCAGGCACGTCGCCAAACTCATGGCCGGTTTCGGATGAAGGCGCAGGCCGTCCTGCAGGGTTTCCATCTGGTAGGCGGCCGGAACCAAAATCGCCTGGATGGTCGGCAGGGCATGGTCATCGCGCGTCCGGAAGAAGGTCTGGGCATGCCCCACGGGGCTGGTCAGCGGCCCCCGGCGCGTCAGCAGGAAGCGGGCGCCATGGAACAGCGCCTTCCACCACGCCGTCTCGGTGTTGAGCGTGGAGACTTTGGAACCGCGCGTGATCATGACGCAGGGGTGTTCCTGAAGGTTTCCACCGACGCCCGGGGAATCCCGCACCACGTCGATGCCCATGCCGCGCAGGTGATCGGCGGGTCCGATGCCGGACAGCATCAGAAGCTTGGGGGAGCCTATCGCCCCAGCGCTGACGATGATTTCCCGGTGCGCCCGCGCCCCGTATTCCTGGCCTTCCCACCGGTACCTCACCCTGGTCGCCCGCCCCCCTCCGTCTCGATCCGCAGCACCCGCGCCTTGGTGCGGACGAACAGATTGGGGCGCTTGAGGACGGGCTTCAGGAACGAGCGGGCGGAACTGTAGCGGAGGCCGGCCTTCTGCGACGCCTGGCAAGGCCCCACCCCCTCTTGCGCCACGCCATTCTGGTCAGGATTGTAGGGATGACCCAAGGCCATCGCCGCCTGGATGAAGCGGTCGGTCAACTTGTGCTTCAAGCGCAAGGCGGAAGCGGGTTGGGGACCCATTCCGCCGCGGGTTTCCGACGCCCCGCCCTCGTTCGTCTCGGCGCTCTTGAAATAAGGCAGCACCTCCGCATACGACCACCCCCGGCACCCCATCCGGGCCCAGGCGTCAAAGTCGCCGGGATTGCCCCGGACCCACATCATGCCGTTGATGGAACTGCCGCCCCCCAAGATCTTGCCTGCCGACCAGATGTCCCTCAGGCCGTTGCGGGAGGGGTCCGGTTCAGCGGGATACGCCCAGTTGACGTCGCCGGCACCAAACCATTTCCCCAGCGCGGAAAACAGCATCGCCTCGCCCGCCGGGATGTGGATGAAAGGTGAGCGGTCGCGGCCCCCCGCTTCCAACAACAGAACCGACGCGCCATCGACGCTCAATCGATCGGCCAGCACACATCCCGCCGAACCGGCGCCAACGATCACGTAGTCAAAGCTCTCTTCCACCAATGTCATGAAGCACCAGACCGCCAAAGGAAACAACGGCCCCATCGTGCCCGTACGGCGGTCGCCGTCTTTTGATCAGGGCAGATAAAGGATTGCGTGCCACCTTACCGAGGGGGAGGCCATGGCGGCAAAAGGGAATGGGCGCACGCAAAGAACTGCCCCCCTCCCCCAAATGCCGGCGGCGAAACTAACTGCTAGCCTGGTTGGCTGAAGTTCCGCGATGGGAGGCTTAATAGGTGAACAAGCAAGGATCGGGTGTCGGCCCCTCCATGGCGCTGGTGTGGCTGTGCAGCGTCGCGCCCCTCGCGGCGATTCTGGTTCCCCTGCTGCTGCCGGTGTACCAGCAAAGCTACGCGCTGGACGCCAGCGCGATGGGGCTCCTGGCGTCGGCCGACTTGGCCGGGGCCTGCCTGGCGTCGATCAGCGCGCCGCTCTGGCTGGGGCGCACGGGGTGCCGCGGCGGTGTCATCGGGGGCCTGGTGGTGGTCGCCACCGCCAACATCGCCGCCGCCTTCGCCGACACCTCTCTGTTGCTGTTGACGACCCGCCTGGTGGCCGGCGTGGGAACGGGCCTGGTGCTGAGCAGCGCCATTCCCATCGTCTCGGCCAGCCAGCGGCCGGCCCGGCTGATCAGTGCGGTCCAGGTGCTCCAGCTTCTGCTGGCGGGCGCCGCACTGGCGGGCGCCGGGCAATTGCTGGCCGCCGGCGGCCCCCGTCCAGTGCTGTTGGCCGTGGTGGCCATCGCGATCCTGTCCTTGCCCGCGGCGATGCTGCTGCCGGGCCGAAGCGGCCAGGCGCACAGCTTGCCCACGCTTGCCGAGATGCGGCCCGTTTCACTGATCCTGGGCGGCATCTTCATCTATTTCGCCGCCGCCGCCATCATCTCCAACTACGCCGGGCAACTCAGCACGCAGCAGGGGCTGTCGATCGAAGCGGTCAGCACGGCGCTGGCGGTCGGCAACCTGGGGGCCCTGCCGGGCTCGCTCATCGCCATGCTGGCGACCACACCGGAACACCGCCGCCTGATGATGGTGGCCGCCGCGGGACTGCAATGTCTGGCGGTCGCCGTCATGTTGTGGGTGCCCGGCGCGCTGGTGTTCACCGCCGCGTTCTTCCTGGTTCAAATGTGCATCACCATCCTGGGACCCCTGCAGGTCGCGGCCCTGGTCGACCGGGATGCCAGCGGCCGTGGCATCGAGGGCCTGGCCGCCATGCAGAGTGGCGGCCAGGCCCTGGGCCCCTTGCTTGGCGCGTTGTTCATCAGTGGGGGGCGGGTGGACGGCGCCTATCTCTGCGGCTTCGCCATCGTCGTCGTCAGCACCGCCATGGTGGTGCGGCGGCGGTCAGCGATCCGCTGAGCGGCAGGGCCCACCCGCCAGCACCACCCCCTTGATCGCCGTATAGCTGCGCAGGCTGTCCAGGCCGGTTTCGCTGCCGAATCCTGAATCGCCGCGCGGCTCTCCGGCCAGGGACATGCCCGGGCCCTCATAAGGCTCAACTGTGCCGTTGACGGTGATGTGCCCCGTCTTGAGCCGGCGAACCAGGGTTTGGGCCGTGGGATAGTGCGCGGTCCAGACCGTGGCGGCCAGGCCGTAACTGGTACCGTTGGCCAAGCCGACGGCCTCTTCCGTACTCTCGAAGGATTGGACCGTCAGCACCGGGCCGAACACCTCGTCCCGGACGATGGCCATCGCCTGCGACACGTCATCGAGGATGGTGGGGGCCACGCCGCAAGGGCGATCGACGGGGCCGCCGGCCACCATGCGGGCGCCGTCGCGCAGGGCACCGGCGATATGGCCCAGGACACGCTCACACTGGCGCTGCCCGGCCAATGGCCCAAAAGTCGTGGTCGGTTCCAGGGGATCACCCACCGCGTACTGCCGAACCTCCCGCTCCAATGCCGCCATCAGATCGGCCTTGCGTGATGCATGGACCAGCAGGCGGGACCGGGCGACGCAGAGCTGGCCTTGATTGGCGAACGCCTCTCCCAGGATGCGCGGGGCGACCAGATCGGATGCGGGGGCGTCTGCGAAGACAATCTGGGGGGATTTGCCGCCGCATTCGAGAATGACCGGCCGGATGCGGCTTTGCGACGCCGTGGCCATGATCGCCCGGCCCGCCTGGGTCGAGCCGGTGAAGGTCACCATGTCGACCAGGGGATGCCGCGCCAGGGCCGCCCCCGTGGTGACACCGTCGCCCGGTATGACGTTCAGGACCCCCGGCGGAACACCGGCCTCCAGCGCCAGCTCGCCTAACCGCAGGGCCGACCCGGGCGTCAGTTCCGAGGGCTTGAGCACGACGCAATTGCCCGCCGCCAGCGCCGGCATGACCTTGATGACCGCGTTCGGCAGCGGATAGTTCCACGGCGCGATGGCTGCCACGACCCCCCGGGGCTCACGCAGGCTGAAGGCCAAGCTGGCCGCATCGCTGCCGGCCACGTCTCCATAAATCTTGTCCGCCGCCTCCGCATAGTGCCGGCACAAGGTCGGCGCCAGATCACGGATGTCGACCAGGGCGGAGGCGATGGGCTTCCCCATCTCCAGGGTGTCGCGCAACGCCAATTCTTCGTGGTTTTCCACGATAAGTTCGGCCAGGCGCAGCAAGATCATGCCTCGGGCGCGAGGGCTGAAGTCGCTCCATACGCCCCGCTCGCAGGCGCGGTGGGCATCCACAACCGCCTGGTCGACCATATCGGCCGAGCACAGCGCCGCCTCGTACAAGAGACCGCCATGAACGGGCGACCGGACGGCCATCGCCCCCGTCCCTTCACGGCGCGTGCCGCCGATCAGTGGACGGCCGTCCCAGCTCAGCGCGGCGGCGCGCCCACGCCAGTCGGTTTGCATCGCTTCATGTTCAAGATTCACCATGGGAAGAACACACCCCTCAGTCATCAGCGCCGGTCATGACACCGGCTGGCGGAGTCGCCGCCGCCCCTGTCATGGCCGGCTGTCGTGTCGCGATGGACCTCGCGCCAAACGCATCTGAGCCTTCCCAAGACCGGCCTACTTTTGCGTCCCCGTCTGACCTTTTTGCGTGACGCACAACCTTGTCCCGGCGCGGGGCGGACGTCTTGCCGGTGGCGAGCGGCCCCTCCACTCTCGCCTGCGGGATCCGGCGCCGGACATAAGAACCGGCGGACAGAAAGTGAGGGTGGGGATCGTCATGGACGAATTGTTCGACATCATCGTCGTCGGCGGGGGTATCGCCGGGTGCGGCATCGCCGCTTTCCTTGCGGAGCGCGCCCGTGTGCTGGTCCTGGAAAAGGAGGCGCACACAGGCATGCATGCGACGGGCCGGTCGGCGGCCCTTTTCTCGGAAACCTATGGCGCCGACCCCATCCGCGCACTGTCCCGGGCAAGCAACGCCTTCCTGAGCAATCCGCCGGACGCCTTCAACATCGCCTCCCCCCTCCTGCCGCGCGGCTGCCTTTACGTCGCGTCGGCGGCACAGGAGGGGAAGCTGCTGGCGGCCGCGCGGAATCCACTGATGCGGTCGGCCGCGACGCTGCTGAGCCGCGATGAGGCATTGAGCCGCTGCCCCATCCTGAAGCCGGATCATGTGACCGCCGCCCTGTGGGAGCCCGGCGCGCAGGATCTGGAGGTGAACGCCTTGTTACAGGCCTTCATACGCCGCTGCCGGGCGCTCGGCGGCGTGGTGCGGACGGACAGCGCGGTGGTCGACTTCGATCGGAGGGACGGGCTTTGGCGGGTCGCCACGGAACAGGGCCGCTATCAGGCACCGGTCATCGTCAACGCCGCCGGCGCGTGGGCGGACAGCCTGGCGGCGCAGGCCGGGCTGGCGCCGCTGGGCATCCAGCCCCTGCAGCGCACGGCGTTGCTGGTTCCATCCCCGGAGGGTGTCAACGTCGCGCCCTGGCCCTGCGTCATCGACATTGACGAGGCGTTCTACTTCAAGCCGGACGGGGGCCACCTGCTGCTGTCGCCGGCGGACGAACATCCGGTCGAACCCTATGACGCGCAACCGGATGAAATGGACGTCGCCATCGCCGTGGACCGTGTTGAACAGGCCACCAGCCTGAGGGTCAGGCGGGTCCTGCACAAATGGGCGGGACTGCGCAGCTTCGCGCCGGACAGGGTGCCCGTGGTCGGCTTCGATCCCAGGAGCGACGGCTTCTTCTGGCTGGCCGGCCAGGGCGGCTACGGCATCCAGACCGCGCCGGCGCTGAGCCAAGCGGCGGCGGCACTGCTGCTGGACGGCGCCATTCCAGGACAGATCGCGGATCACGGGGTCGATATGGCGGCGCTGCGGCCGGACCGGCTGATCTCGGCGGCCGTCCCGTACTGACACCAGCGGACAAAACACGAGGCGATACGACCATGCGGATATTCACCACCCAACTGGTGACCGAGACGAACACCTTCGCGCCCATCCCGAGCGGGCGTCGGGCTTACGAGGAAATGGGCATATACCAGGGCGACGCCAGCCGTGTCGCCCCTGACGGAGTCTTTGGAACCCTGGCGCTTTGGCGCCGCCTCGCCGAAGCCCAGGGACATGAGGTGGTCGAAGGGCTGGCGGCGCAGGCGCAGCCGGGCGGACGCACGCTGAAGGCGGTCTATGAGGGCTTCCGGGCCGAGGTGCTGCGGGCGATCGCGGCGGCGCCCCCCCTGGACGCCATCCTGCTCAACCTGCACGGCGCCATGTCCGCAGAGGGCTATGACGACTGTGAGGGCGACTTGCTTGAGGAAGTCCGCAGGGCGGTGGGGCCATCGGTGGCGATCGGGGTCGAGTTGGACCTTCATTGCCACCTCACCACCCGGATGCTGCGGGCTGCCGACATCATCGTCGCCTACAAGCACTATCCCCACACCGACATAGCGGACCGGGCGCGGGAAGTGCTGGAACTGACCCTGGCCACGGCGGCGGGGCGAATAAAGCCGGTGATCTCGGTCGCCGATTGCCACATGGTCGGCCTCTGGCACACCACCCGCGAGCCGATGGCCTCATTCGTACGCAGCATGGAAGCGTGCCAGGATGGCAAAGAGGTCCTGAGCGTCTCCCTGGGTCATGGCTTCCCCTGGGGGGACGTGGCCGAGGCGGGCGCCAAGCTCTGGGTCATCACCGACGGCCGCCCCGCCCTGGGTGAACAGCTGGCGCTGGACCTGGCCAACAGGTTTTTCCAGATACGGAAAGACACGGTCCAGCCGCTGCTGTCGATCGACCAGGTGCTGGATGAGGTGACGCGGAGCGACGTCTTCCCCATCGTCGCCGCGGATGGCGCCGACAACCCCGGCGGCGGCGCCCCGTCCGACAGCACCTTCGTGCTGCGGCGCATCCTGGACCGGGGACTGGAAGGGGCGTTGATCGCGTTCTTTTATGACCCGGAAGCCGTCCGGGTTCTGTCCGATGCCGGTGTCGGCGCCACCCTGGACATGCGCATCGGCGGCAAAACCGGCCCGGCGTCGGGCGCGCCGGTGGACCTGCGCGTACAGGTCAGGCAGGTCATCCCCGACCACTACCAGACGGGCCTGGGCCTGCGCTGGCCCCTGGGCGCGACTGTCTGGGTGGGTGGGCCCCACGACCTGGACCTGGTCCTGACCTCGGCGCGCAGCCAGGCGTTCGATCCCGTCTGCCTGGAACAGCTGGGCATCGACCTGTCCCGCAAGCGCCTGATCGTCGTGAAGTCGATCCAGCACTTCCATGCCCTGTTCGCCCCCATCGCCCACGGGGGGGTGCTCTATGTCGCCGCGCCCGGTGCCCTGACACCGGACTTCGCCAATATCCCCTACCAGGTGAAGTCCCTGGACTATTGGCCCCGGCGCGACGATGTCAGGCCTGAAATCATAAGCTATTGATTCTTAATGGAAACACCATGACGGCTCCACATCTCAGCCCGGCCGTGGCGCTGGGTGGCTCGCTTCTCCTGTCCGGCCAGATCGCCTTTGACGACCGGGGCGCGGTGACCGGCGACGTCGCCCAACAGACCCGCCGCTGCCTGGACCGGCTTGAAGCCGTGCTGCACCGGCACGGCCTCGACCGCGACGCCATCGCGAAGACCACGGTATGGCTGACGGACGCGACGTCCTTCGCGGCCTTCAACGACGCCTACGCCTCTTTCTTCGGCGAGCACAAGCCCGCGCGCTCGACCGTGGTGGCCGCGCTGGCCATCCCCGGCGCCCTGGTGGAGATAGAGGCCATCGCGCGGCTGGGCGGCTGATTGCCCGCGGAATGAGAGTGTAACCGCCACATCTGGCTGTGGAGAACTTGCCCGGTCTGCTGTATTCTCAGCCCGTTAATCCTCAAGCAATCATGTGGGAACCATGCTTCAGGAATGGGCTGATGTGGGCCTTCCGCCCAATAGTCCGCCGCAAGATCCGGATGCCGAAATCATTTCCTTTGGCCCGAATTTTTTAGTTGGCCTTTCCCGATTCAACCCAACGGTGGAAATCGTCGATGAGGAGATCGGCCAGGACTGGTTAAAGTTCCACTTTCAGCTGCGCGGCACGGTGTCTTATACCGTGCCGGGGCAGTCGCGGCTGGCCGTTGACGACCTGACCTGCGTGGCGGCCCTTCATGGCCGGGGTATTACAAAAAGGAGCTTCGTCGCCCCACGGCCAGGCTTCGCCGTGACGGTGCTGTGCCGTCCCGAGATGCTGCGCGAACGCTTTGGCGTCCACCCGTCGGACATGCCAAGTCCGTTGTCACGATACTTGGAACAGGGCGAACCCACCTGGTACGCCGAAACCGGCAAGATGACGCCCGAAATGGTGATGAGCGTGCGCGCGCTGGAGGCCATGTCCTTCAAGGGCGCCATGCGCAACGCCTATGTCGAGGCGCGCGGCGTGGAATTGCTTTGTGAATTCTGGTCGCAGATCAGCCGGGGCGGAACACCGCCCAACCCGGCCGTCGATGAGCGCACGCTGTCCAAGGTGGAGCGGGCGCGCGACCATATCGACACCTATTTCAGGGAACCGCTGGCCATGCAGAAGCTGGCCAGGCATGTCGGCACGAACGAGACCAAGCTGTCCCAGGCGTTTCGCACCGTCTTCGGCATGACCATCTTTGAGTACATCCGCGCCCGCCGCATGGAAGAAGGCCAGCGCCTGCTGCGCGCCGGCAAGCTCTCGGTCACGGAGATCGCCTTCGAGGTCGGCTACGACTACTCCTGCAACTTCAGCGTCGCCTACAAAAGGCATTTCGGCATCACACCAAAGGAAGAGCGGGCCACCGCCAGGCGGTGACCCGCTCGGTGATTTCAATACTGGAGATTGAAGTTTATCAGCCGGAAAGCGATCGCGACCCACCATACCTGGGCCAGGGCGGCCAGAAGAACCAACGCCCCCGCCTTACGCCACGCCCTGGAATGCCGTCGCCACTGCGCCATCGTTGAAAGCATCGCCAGCCCCGTGGCGCCACAGAGCAGCAGCAGCGTAACGCCTTCCAGGACGTAGGTGATGCCGTCGGTTCTGGCCGAGAAGTAGGTGAAATCGGCGGACAGGACGGAAAGCAACACGGGATAGCCCGCCAGGGCCGCGATCAGGGCCAGGCTCAACAGCTTCGGGACCCGGTGGTCCAACCATTGTGCACTCGGCTTGTTCTCCAGGCCATAAACGCGCCGGGCCAGCGCACCCGCCGGCAGCGCGAGGCCATGGAGCAATAGCACGGCCAGCGCGCCCACCAGGCCGGGCACGATCCAACCCGGTGAACGCCACCAGGGAACAGGCAGGAAGGCGATGGGTGCCGCGACATCAAAGCCCAGCAGGGCGGGGCGTCCATCCTGCGGCAGAACCTGCATCCTGTCCCGCATGTCGTCCGATCGCCAGAGATTGGGGGCGATCTCGCGCCAGCGCGCCGTGCTACGCGTAGGGATGGAAAAGCTGACGCTGCCATCGCCGTTGTCGTGAATGGCGACGGGGGCCAGAAGGTCTGCCACGCTCAACCACGATGCCGTGTGCCGTTCCGATAGTCCCCAGTATCCCGACAAGGCCTTGGCATCATCGAGAACCGTTGCGGGCGGGGCATCCGCGACGGCGGGACCGTACGCCGGGGCCATGGGCGCCGCCGGGAAATATCGGTCCATGAAGCCGTTGAACAGGGCATTGTGGATCCTGGTGGCGGCCTCGTCGTTCCCGGCACTGTTGAGCGAGATGAAGATCCCCACCCCGTCATCCAGCAGCAGGTGAAGGTCGCTGTGGAAGAACTGGGTGCCGCCATTGTGGGCAATGGACCGATGGCCGTTCCGGGTCGTCTCGTAAAAGCCGGTCGCCATCCCGTTCAAGGCGGGGAACACTTTGGGCTGGAGCGCGTGCATGGCGCTCGCCGACTCTTCCGTCAGGATGCGACCGTCCGCCAACCGGCCCAGCTGAAGGTGAGCCAGCATGAACTTCGCCAAGTCCGTCGCGGTCGATGTCAAGGCGCCGGCGGGCGAAGGTCCGATATATTCGTAATAGCCGGGGGCCGTGCTGGCCGTGATGTATCCCTGGCTCAGGTTCGGGCGCCAGGCCGCCGGCACCGGCTGGTCGAAGGTGGAGTGATCCATGCCCAGGGGGCGCAGGATATGCTGGGCCGCATAGGCGGCGAAGCCCTGGCCGGAAACACGCTCAACCACATAGGCCGCCAGGGCCGTGGCGTAGTTGGAATAGGCGGGGACGGCGCCCGGCGCGTAGATCCGCGGCGGTAACCGCGTCTTCACATAATGCTCCAGGCTCTGAGGCGGGTACCGCCCCATGATGTCCTTCAGCACATCCTCGAAGCCGCTCCTGTGCGTCACGATGTTCCGCATGGTGATTGGCCGGCCGTCATAGTCGGGGATGTGGAAATCCAGATAGCGGTTGATGTCCGCGTCCAGGTCCAGCCGGCGCTGTTCCACCAGTTGCATGACGGCCGTCCATACGAACAGCTTGGAGATGGAACCAGGCCGGATGAGGGTGGTGTCGGCGGCCATGGGCGTGCGGCTGTTCGTGTCGGCATAGCCGTAGCCTTTGGCCAGAAGCAGCTGCCCATCCTTCACGATGCTGACGACACCGCCGGCGATGTCGCCCTGCTGGATGGCATAGGGCAGCAACCCATCCAGCCAGGCCTCCGCGTCCCCTTGTGTCAGGGCCCGGGCCGGCTGCCCACCCTGCGGCGCCGGAGCCTCAGGCTGCGACCAGGCCATGGGGGCCTGAGTGGCCGATACCAGTATCGACAGCAAGGCCCCGCGCAGCAAAGTGATGCAGCGCCGTTTCACACGATTACCCTTCATCGGCAGTCCTTGTTTCAGAGTGCGCTGACAGATGCCCATCATTCCGGTCCCGCCTTTCCCGCCCGCGCGAATGGCAGATGGCGCGTGCGCGCGGAATGCAGCACGAAGCCCGACGACCAGCCATGGGGAAACCACAGCACCGCGCCGAAGGCTGCGGGGTCGGAGCTGGGCCGCATGTGCAGCCAGGATCGGCCAATGGCCGTCAATTTGAAGTCGGACACGCCCCAGGCGTCCCGAAACTGCACGATGGCGGCGCCACCCTGGGGTTGGATCGTGGCCGAAAGCCCGCTCTCTTCGCTTTCATACTGTCCGGCCAGCGCCGCCCAATCCGGCGTTTCATCGGCCGCCGGTGCGGGGAGGCGGTGGAACAATTCCTCGCGCCCCCCGAAGCGCAGGCTGATAGAAGGCTGCCCGTCCGCCCACTCGCACCGCAGGCGTATGGTGCCGATGCCGCTGAGGCCGGTCACCAGGCTGCCATCCGCATCAAGGATCAGCGCCACCGGCGTGGCATATTTGGCGATCCGCAGGCACAAGACCCCGTCCTGGTGTTCCAGGCTGTACAGGAAACCTGTGTCGGCGCTGACGTAATCGCCCAACCAGGCCGCGAAATCCTCCAACAATGGGCGCGGCGCGGGCGGGTCCAGTTTGTCCGCCAGGACGATGTCCATCACGCGGTCCGCGAGCGCCGTTGGCGACGCGCCCGGCGCACCGTTGCTGAGGATGATGATGTCGAGATCCTCATCCACGGCGGAAATGCATTCGGACGCCCCACCGACCACGCCGCCGGGATGCCGCCATATCGCCATTCCCCGGTAGGTGATGGTCATCAGCCCCAGCCCGTACCAGCCGGACGCGCCATCCCCGTCCGCTTGGGACTGAAGCAACTGCCCCCAACTTTCCGGCGCCCCGAAAGCGTCCCGCGAACGTAGGTGCGCGGCCCAGGCGAGCATGTCGTCTACGGTGGAAACGATGCCGCCCTCGCCCAGGATTTCCAATGACGGGTAAAGGCCCCGCCGCCACTGGCCATCCACCAGCGGCGGCAGGTGCATGCTGGCCATGCCCGGCATCATCACATGATCGCTGGGCGCCAGCGTTGTGGATGACATACCCAGCGGATCGAACAGATGGCTTTTGAACAACACGTCCAGCGGCTGCCCCGTCACGCGCGACGCGGCCAGCGAGACCAGATGGTAGCCGCCATTGTTATAGATCATCGCCTCCCCCGGGGGAAAATTGGCGCCGGTCTGCCGCAGCAGCGTCCGCAGGCCGCAGCCCTCTGGCGCGGCAACCATTCCGTGACCGATAAAACCGAGGTCCAGGTGGCACCGCGTTCCGCCACGGTGCTGCAGCAACTGGCGTAGCGTTGGCAGGGCATTGGTCCCCGCCAGCTCCGGCAGATACATGCCGATCGGATTGTCGAGCTGGAGTAGCCCCCTCTCCTGCAACAGCAGAACCAGCAGCCCGAGGAAATGCTTGCTGGTGGAACCGATCCGCATCCGGGTCGTGATGGTGTTGGCGCAGGCCGTTTCCAGGCTGGCCATGCCGAACGCCCGCCGGTAGATGGGACGCCCGCCGCGCTGAACCCCCACCACCAGACCCGGGCAGTCACTCCGGTTCCAGGGCGCGAACAGCGCGTCCAGTTGCGACGGCAGTGTCGCCGCCTGATCCATGATAGTCGTCATTGGGGAACCCCGTACGTCATGGGCGAACACCCGGACACTTCGGATGAGGTGTCCGGGCGAGACAGGGATGGTGAATTCCGGTGTTTCAGTAGTCGTAGCGCAGGGTGATCCCGACCGTACGCGGCCGGCCCAATATCTGCCGCTGGTCCGGCAGCTCCGTATCCACTTCCAGCAATTGCTTGGTATTGAAAATATTGGTGGCGAATATCTCCGCCTGCAGGCCGCTGCTCACATCCATGCCGATACGGGCGTCGACCACGGTGAAATTGCCGGCGGGTTGCGCCTCCGTCGAGGCCCCCGGGAAACGGTTGAGGTAGCCGGAAATGTAGCGGACATCGACCCTGGCGAAGGCGGACCTGTCCACCACCGGGAAATCGTACTGCGCCCCACCCTGCACGCTCCATCGCGGGATACCGGGCAGCCGGTCTCCCTTCTTCCCGCCTATCCCGGTTGAGGGCGGGGAGTCGCTTTGCAGGGTGGCGTCGGTGAAGGACCCTGACGTGTTCAGGGTCAGGCTCTTGGTGACCCGCCAGGAGAAGTCCATTTCCAAGCCCCGGCTGCGGGCGTCGCCGGCGTTGCTGGCGAATGAGAACCCGCAGTTGGGCAGCAGGAAGCCGGTCTGAATGTCCGTCCAGTCGATGTAGAAGGCCGACGCGTTCAAGGATGCGCTGCCGCCGGCCAAGGTCCGCTTGACTCCCGCCTCGTAACTCCACAAGGAGTCGGAGTTGACCGACGACGGCGCCCTCGTAAGGCCGATGGCGGCGAGGTCGGCCGCGCATGTGCTTGGCAACGGCTGGTTGGGCGCGCCGAGCCGGAAGCCCTTGGCGGCGCGGGCGTAGTAAAGGCTGCCCTCTTCGGGCTTGTACTCCACCTGGAAGCTGGGCGTCGGCACCGTTTCCTCGGTGCGGAGCCGAATACGACGTCACCACGTTGCCGTTGAGGGCGCCGTCCTGGAACGCGTCGGTCGTGAGCGTGTAGTTCGCGACACGCAGGCCGGCGGACAGCTTCAGGCTTTCAATGGGGCGGTAGGACAATTCACCGAAGCCGGAAAGCTGTTCACCCACGTTGCGATCGTTCTTGTGGAAAAGCGAGGAGCCTGCCGCCACCGGACTTCCCAACAAGACCGAGGTGAACTCCGGCAGGGATTGGGCCGTGCCATGCCAGGCGGCATCCTGAATCGCGTGGGCGGTCGTACGCGAATAAAAGCCGCCGAGCAGGATGCCGAATGGGTTGAGGGCATCCGACGAGAACCGGATTTCCTGGCTGAAGTTCTTGTTCTCGTTGTCGTCATCCAGGGATATGGGCGCCCCGAGGAAAGAGGCGGAGACGTCCCGATATTGCACCTGGCTGCGGTTCACATACGCCGTGACGGAGGTCAGCCTGCCGAACCCCAGGTCATAATTGATGAGGGCATCGTAAAGCTGATAGTTATCCTTGAGCATTTCCGGCAGGAAACGCGACTGGGTATACGTGCCCAGGGTAGGCATATTTTCCGGCAGACCATTGGCCTTGGAACGCTGCGCCAGGGCGGTGAGGAAGATCTCCAGTTTTTCGGTGGGCTGGAAGGTGACGCCGGCGCGGGCCCCATCCACATTGGCCGCGTTAGCGTCATCCACCGACCGCGCCGGCATGCCGAACGAGGACACGCCCACATCCGCCCACGACGCCCCACCCAGGGCGGCCACAGGCGCCGACGGATTGGGGGAGCCCGGAAACCGGTCCTTGATGAAGCCGGCCTCGTGATAGTGATAGCCGGCGACACGCACGGCCAACGTGTCGCCCAGCGGCGCGTTGACCGCGGCGGCGACCTCATTGCCAAGGCCGCCACCAGCCGTCGACGACAGGGAGGATTCCGCCTTGACTTGCCATTCGCCGATCTTGGCGCGGTTCGGCACCACCTTCACCGTGCCACCCATCGATCCCGCGCCATACAGCGTGCCCTGCGGCCCGCGCAAGACCTCAACCCGCCCTACGTCGAAGGTACGCAGATCGGGGAAGCCATTGGCGTTGATGCCCAGGCCGGAACTGACGGGCACCTCGTCGATATAAAACGCCACCGTCGGATTCTCGGACCCCACCACGGTGGAAATACCGCGAATGACGATCTGGTTGCGCGCGGGGCCACGGTCCTGGATGACGACGCTCGGCTGCGCCAGAAGATAGTCTCCCATCCCTACCAGGCCGCGCTTTTCCAGGTCGGCCCCAGTCAGGGCGGTGATGCTGATGGGAACATCCTGGATACGTTCGGCACGCTTTTGCGCCGTGACGACAATCTCATCAAGCTGAAGGCCGTCGCCCGCGTCCTGGGCAATCGCCATTGCGGGCGCCGCAGCGATCATCAGCGCGCCCAGTCCCCCACCCAGCAGCCTTTTCCGGTTTGGCGCCAAGGCGCTCACCCTGCCCTGTTGTCCCCTCAATGAAGCCTCCATTCGGTGTTTTATGGTGGCATTGTTAAATAAACCTTGGCGAACCCGTGTTTGATCGGCCGTCAAATTTGTTTGCCCCAGCATGGGAGTGTTGCGCCGGATGGGGTGCCCGCAAAACAAACCCCCACGAGCCTCCTATACTCGTGGGGATTCCGGTATTCGCCTTATCTATAAATAATGGAATATGCTTCAGAAGACAGAAGACGAATATCGAGCTGCTCCGGTGTCTGTGTCGCCTCGTTGGAATCCCTGCTTACGCAAGTTTGTCGGCGGCCACCGTGGTTTTCGTATGGCGGGCTCCGGCTTTTGCCTTTTCGGTTCGTGCGTCAAATATGAAACCGAGGAAGTTCAACAAAGTCTGAGCAGCAAGAATTGATGTGCTGCCGGTGGCATCATAGTCGGGCGCCACCTCCACGAGGTCCATACCGACAATGTCGTGTCGATTAGCGAGGTGCTGGAGCATTTCAAGCACCTCATAGTAGAGGAATCCGCCATGACTTGGGGTGCCCGTACCGGGCGCAATCGACGGGCAGAAACCATCAATATCCAGCGTTACATAAACCCGGGCGCCTTCGGGAACGCGCGCGATAACAGCTTCCGGACCCAAAGTGCGCATTTGTCGGACTGAAATGATATCCGAACCCAGCGCCCGGGCCTCTTCATACCCATCCCTGGCTGTAGAGGAGACGTTGCGAATGCCCACCTGGGTCAGGCCCGTGACATAGGATTTCTCCGCAGCCCGGCGCAGTGGATTGCCGTGGCCAAAGCGTACGCCATGGCGCTCATCCACGAAGTCGAGATGGGCATCGATATGGAAGATGTGAAAACTGTCACGACCTTCATAGGCGTCGATGCAGGGAATGTTGATCGAATGATCGCCACCGATCACGATTGGTAGAGCGCCAGCATTCAAAATCGCCTCGACGCCAGTTCGAATATTGGCATGGCTTTGAATTGTGTCGGTATGAATGATGTCCGCATCGCCGATATCAACCATCCGAACATTGGGGCCAAGGTAGATGCGATCATCCTCGTGATCATATGCGCCCGCGTGCCCGAAACTGAACAGCGTGGACGCTTCCCGCACCGATCGCGGCCCGAACCGTGCGCCAGCGCGATATTGCGTGCCGGCGTCGAATGGCGCGCCAAGGATGGCGACGTCGGCATCGATCCGGGACCAGTCCTGCACATAGGGACTTTTCCCGAAGGTGCAGATGCCGACGAAAGGCAGGTTCAATCTCCCTGCTTCATATGCGTGACCGCTCATCAAGCAAACTCCACAATCTGAGGCAATCGACAAGTTGGTCGGTCGTGAGGCGAGAAAATAATCGCCAAATTTTCACCTTATCCTGCCGATAGCGTGACCCGAAGTAACGAATTCTAAGGCCAGAAGCGGCAGATTTCCTTTGAACCCATCCTAAATTTATTTGAGACGCTACGCAAAGCTGAGCATCGGATACCCGCCACTGGTCTGGCGGAGTGACTGTCATCGCATCGCAAACGAAGCAAATTGGAAATCAAACGCGTGTTTGCGCGGACTGCCTAAAGATGTCTGAGGCAACCTTTCGAAGAGCGTTCGGACGGATTAGGAACGGGTGGAGGCTCCATATGAAAAATGTGCAGACGCACGGCGTTATCTACGCCCGGCTCGACCGACCGTGACCTCCAGCTTGGCCATAGAAGGCGCGCTAGCGGAGATCGACGCTGTTGCTTTGTCAAAAGCGGCGCGCATGATCGGCTCGATCTGATGGCAGCTGACCAAAGCGGCGCCGGCGTGCATCCGGCTCAGGGCGGATCAGGGGCTGCGGTGCCATGGCCGTCCAGTCCACGGGGATGGCTCACGGTCGTCATCTTTTTCGTAACGGCGATCCTTTCCTACACGGATCGCCTCATATTCAGCCTGCTCGTCGATCCGGTGAGAAACAGCCTCGGCATTTCCGATTTCCAGGTCGGCCTCGCGCAAGGCACCTCGTTCGCGATCATTTATGCGCTGGCGGGCCTACCGGCAGGCCGGCTTGCCGACATCACCAATCGCCGCAACCTGCTGCTCATCGGCATAATCATCTGGAGTACCGGAACAGTCCTATGTGGCCTGGCCACCGGCATGGCTTCACTGATCGTGGCAAGAATATTCGTCGCTGCTGGTGAAGCTATTCTAGCACCAACAGCCATATCGATGATCTCCGATCTTTTTCCTCAGGAACGCAGGGGCCGTCCAATGGCGGTTTTCCTATCCGGAATGAACGTGGGAAGCGGCCTGGCGATCGTCATAGGTGGAGGGGTTTTGACGCTCGCTCAGTCCGGAGCTTTCAATAGTCTTGGCGGCGGCCATTTCGCGCCGTGGCGGACGACACTCGTGCTCATCGGCCTCCTTGGCTTTCCGGTGCTGGCTCTGCTCCTGCTCATTCGAGAGCCGCAACGAAGAGCCGGTCAAAGCCAGTGGAAACGCCCGTTCAGGGTCGTGCTGAATGAAATGTGGGGCCGTTGGAGGCGTCTTCTTCCCATATTTGTGGCGTTAGCGGCTTTGGCGGCCGTCGATTTTGCGCTGATCAGTTGGATGCCGACGCTGTTGCTGCGCGAATTCTCTTCCTCCGCCTGGGAAATTTCCAATGGCTTTGGACTGGTGGTCCTGATTTGCGGCTTTCTGGGAACGGTAGTCGGCGGATTTGCCGCTGATAGACTATTTATCAGGGGCGGTAACGCGCTTCGGCTTCGCTTCGCCGCCGTGTTGGGATTGTCGGGCGGACTTTCGCTCATCCTCCTTACAACTGCCACCGCCGGATATGTCGTTGCACTAAGCGGATTTTGGCTCTTCGTTTCCGCTGTCGCGACAATCTGTGGCATCGCGACTGCCCAAGATATTGTCCCGGACGATGCCAGAGGCTTATGCATCTCCTTCATCAGCATGGGGAATATCAGCCTAGGGCTGGGAGTTGGCGCCTCGCTGCCCGGCGCTCTGACCAGTGGAGTGATTGTGCGCATTTCCGGATTGTCATGGGCAATCGCAGCGGCCGTGGTTCCTTTGGCGCTGATGGCTGCATTGCTCTTCGGCGCTAGCAACCGGACGCCTCAGGGACACTAACGCATGCCACGCCCCGAAAATCCCCTCCCTGAGAAGGGCATAGAAGCAGTGGATATTGCTGCGGAATCATTCCTTCGTCAGATGATCGAGGCGGAACATTTTTCGGGCGTTGTCATGGTAGCCCGCAATGGGCAGGTTCTGCATAAACGCGCTTATGGCCCCGTGTCCGAACATTTCAAAAATCGCGTCGCTGGTCGCTTCCATGTCGCGTCCATAACCAAGCAGTTCACGGCTGCCGCGATTATGCAATTGATTGAAACGGAAATGGTGCAGCTTGATGGACGGATCAATAAGTTCCTCCCGGAGCCTCACCAATCGGCGATCTGGGAGACTGTCAGCGTGCAACACCTCCTGTCACATACCAGCGGCATCCCCGACTACGCCGTAACACGCGATTATTATGATGTTATTGATGGCTGGGCCTTTGGGAAGACCATGGACGGGATGATCCGCGAGGCGATGACGCTTCCGCTCGATTTCGAACCGGGGACGCAATTTCGCTATTGCAACCTTGGCTACACCCTTTTGGGCGAAATTATTGAGGCCCAGACGGGCCTCCGTTACGCGAACTATATTAAGCAGGCGCTCCTTGATCCTATGGGAATGGAGAATTCGCAGATCCACGATGAGCGCTATATTCCTACGTTGGACGATGCGATCGGCCTCCGATGGGAGGATCAGCTAGGTTGCCATGTGAGAGATGACGTAGTGTCCCTGCCTGTGACACCAGCGGATGGCGGATTGGTGACGACGCTCGACGATTTCGCTCGCTGGGTGACGGTCTACAAGTTTATGGAGCATCCCAGACTATCGGCCGCCTCTCTCGAGCGCATGCTTGCCCAGGCGGCGCCATCTGATACATATCGTTGGCCCGAGCGGAACATCCGGGGTCAAGGTTTCTACGGCTTGGGACTCATGCGAAGCGGTGACTTGATCATGCATGAGGGGTCTATCGTCGGCTTCAGAAGCTTCTTCTTGTACAGCCGCGATGATGATCTCCTGATCGCCGTCTTTTCCAACAATACTTACAATGACGTTTTTCATATTACTTCTGGTATTTTCGGGATTTACGGCCGATCGACTGAATAAATTACTTCGGGTCACCTGCACCGTAGGTTTGGTCGCCGTAAATCGACACTGATCGCGCCGATTATAGGATGGCCCGCCCGCCCCTCTCGAAGCGATGGGTTAAAATCGCAGACCTTTGCGAGAGGGAAAGGAGCAGACCGATGGATATCGTTGTTCTTGGGATCGACCTTGGCAAGAATTCCCGCAGCGTTGCCGGGCTGAACGCCGCCGGCCGAAGCGTGAGTGTGAACCGGCATCGAAGTGGGACTCTTGGGAAAAGCGAGGCAACGTACTGTTCAGATTTACTTTCCTCTTTGTTCCGCCGCCACCAGTGCCGCACAGGCCGCGGCCTGGCGGCGAATGTCAGGGACGGCGATGCACTCCCAGAAGGTGCCGCGCACCATCGGCCCCAAGGCCCAGAGCCCTGACACCACGGTGCCGTCAGCGCCCCTCACGGAGAGGTCGTCACCAACATCGAGCCCGATACCCAGCGGGTCGAGCCGAGCCAGACCGCGCGCCATCAGACGGTCGATCAGGCCGGGACGCACCTCACGCATGCTGGTCAAGCCGACAGCCTCAACGACACGCTGACACAGCAAACGCTGTTCACCACCAGGTCCGTTCCAAGCGACATGCACCCCGTCCGAACCGGGCTTTAGTTCAAACAGCCGGCCCTTTTCTATGCGGAGGTTTCCCATTTCCAGTTCACCAGCCAGTTGGTCGGCAACCGTGGGCGCCATGCGGTGACGGTGGACGTCCCACCAGCGGCGGGCATGGCGCAGGAAACGGCGGCGTTCGTCGAGGTCCCATCCTTGCCATAGCTCGGCGGTGATCGGACGGATCGAATCCACCACCGCCCGCCAATCCACGCCCTCTTTCGCGGCCAAGGCGACCTCCCGGCGCAGGCGACGCATGACGCCGAGGACCGTTTTCCTGCCGCGGGGCTCCAGCGTTGGCAGAGGCCAGGGCGGCGAGGCACGATGCGCTTGCGGCAGCAATCCGCGCCGCGACAAGGCGATGACGGGACCGCCGAAGCCGACCTCCCGCAAGGTCAGCACGATGTCCACCATGGTCAGCGCGGTGCCGCGGATCAGCACCGGCCGCGACGGATCGAGCCCGGCCAGCCATGCGGGATCCCAGGGATCCGTCACATGCCGGGTATCTTCGGCGGGAGGCGGGGCCACATGGCCGGTGGTGAGCACCACCGCCGCGACCTGATATTCGGCACCATCGGCGCTAGTCAGGACGAAACCGTCTTGGGATCGGCGGCAATCGACGATTTCGGCGCCGATCCGCTGGGCGCGGGTTCCCCCTTGCTCATCAAACGTGTCGCACAGATAGCGCGCGTAGAGCTGCCGGGAGGCGAATAACCCGGCCTCCGTAGGGTGACGGTCGCCAGGTTGCCCCGCGTCGTCGGCCAGCCAGCGCTCGAAATGGGAAGGGTCGTCGGGAAAGGCGCTCATATTGGCCGCCCGGACATTGAGCAGATGGCTGGGGCTGACGGTGGCATACGCGAGCCCGGGCCCGACACGGCCGCCGCGCTCGAACAGGATCACCGGCGGGCCGTCGCGGAGCCGGCGCGTCAGGTGGAGCGCCGTCGCGGCACCGCTGAAACCGCCACCCACGACGGCCAGCGGAAGTCGGTTGGTGGCCATCAGCATACCTCCATCGGGAACACGGGGAGTCCGGGACGGGCCACGGACATGGGCCACGGACATGGGCCACGGACATGGGATGGAGGATGCTATCCCGTTTCCCCCGTTGGGAATTTGATGGATGTCATCTTGGGCCGATGTACGCGGCCCTCAGCGTTTGTGGGCAACCCGCCGCGCCAGCCAATCGCCGGCGGACTGCAGGCCCTGCACCAGGCCCACCAGCACCACCACGGTCGCCACCATCACCTGGGTGTTGAAGCGCTGATAGCCATAGCGGATGGCAAGATCCCCCAGGCCGCCGCCGCCGACCACGCCGGCCATGGCGGAGAAGCTGACCAGCACCACCGCCGTCAGGGTGACGCCGGCGACCAGGGCCGGCAACGCCTCCGGCAGCAGCACCATCAGGATGACGTGGCGCAAGGTGCCGCCCATGGACACCACCGCCTCCACCCGGCCGGGATCGACCTCGCGCAGCGCCGCCTCCACGATGCGGGCGAAGAAGGGGATGGCGCCCAGGGTCAGCGGCACCACCGCCGCCGAACTGCCCAGCGAAGTGCCGACGATCAGGCGGGTCAGGGGGATGACGGCGATCAGCAGCACGACGAAAGGCAGGGAGCGGCCGGCATTGACGATGCCCCCCAGCACCGCATGCAGCCGGGGCCGGGATGCCGCCCCGCCGGGTGCGATGATGAACAGCGCCACGCCCAACGGCAAGCCGATGCCCACCGACAGCAGGCCGGACAACCCCACCATGTACAGCGTCTCCGCCGTCGCGGCCGCCAGCAGGGAGAGGAGTTCGCCCCAGCTTTCCGGGTTCATAGCAGCACCGCCCCCACGCCGTGGGTGTTGAGGAAGGAGAGGATGGTTCGGGGATCGGCGACGGCACCCTTCAGGGCCACCTGGAAGCGACCGATGCGGCGGCCGCCGATCAGTTCCACCCCGCCGCCCAGCAGGGTCACCGCCACCGACAGCTCCCGCGCCAGCAGGCCCAGCAGCTGGGTCACCGCCAGCGGGTCGACGAACGTCAGTTCCGCCAGCACGCCGGCGCCATCGTCCTCCGGCACCGGCGCCCGGGCGGGCAATAGGGCGCGCCCCAGGATGGAACCGGGATCGGCCGCCAGATCGGCCAAGCGGCCATGTTCCACCAACCGTCCCCGCTCCAGCAACGCGGCCGAACCGCAGATGGCCTTCACCACCGGCAATTCATGGGTGATCAGCAGGATGGTGACGCCCAGGCGCGCGTTGACGTCACGCAGCAGATCCAGGATGGCGGCGGTGGTTTCGCTGTCGAGCGCGCTGGTCGCCTCATCCGACAGCAGCACATCCGGCTCCGCCGCCAGGGCGCGGGCGATGCCCACCCGCTGCTTCTGGCCGCCCGACAGCTGGCCGGGATAGGCGTCCGCCCGATCGGTCAGCCCCACCAGGTCCAGCAGATCGGTCACGCGGGCGCGGCGGCGGGCACGGTCATGCCCCAGGATCTCCAAGGGCACCGCCACGTTCTCCGCCACCGTGCGGGATTGCAGCAGGTGGAAATGCTGGAAGATCATGCCAATGCGCCGGCGCTGCTGCCGCAGGGCGGCGGCGTCCAGCGCGGTCAGGTCCTGGCCACCGACGACGACCCGCCCGGCGGTGGGCCGTTCCAGCAGGTTCAGGCAGCGGATCAGCGTGCTCTTGCCCGCCCCGCTGTGCCCCAGGATGCCGAAGATCTCCCCCTTGGGCACCGTCAGGGTGATGTCGTCCAGCGCCACGATCTCACGCGCCGTCCGCCCCGCCCCCTGGCGGTAAACCTTCCTCAAACCGTCGATGGCGATCATCAGGGATGGACCGGAATGACGGCGCCCTTGTAGCGCTCACGGATGAAGGCGGCGACCTCCGGCCCGTCCAACAACCGGGCCAGGCGCTGGATGCGCGGGTCATGTTCCAGCGCCGGCGTGGTCACCAGCAGGTTGGCATAGGGGTTGCCCGCCGCCTTTTCCAACGCCAGGGCGTCCTTGGCCGGCTGCAGGCCCGCCTCCAGCGCGTAGTTGCCGTTGATGACCGCCAGGGTCACGTCCGGCAGGGTGCGGGGCAACTGGGCCGCGTCGACCTCGATGATCTTCAGACCTTGGGGGTTGGCGGTGATGTCGCGCGCCGTGGCCAACTGGCTGTCGCGGGCGTCGGCCCCCTGGCGCAGGGTGATCAGCCCGTTCTCCTGCAACAGGTAGAGCGCTCGGCTGAGGTTCACGACATTATTGGGGATGGAGACCTTGGCCCCCTGCGGCAGGTCCCGAAGCGACGTCACCTTGGTGGAATAGACGCCCAGCGGCTCGATATGCACGGCCGTGACGGGCGCCAGGGTCACCCCCAGCATCTTTTCCTCGGACTCCAGGAAGGGACGGTGTTGGAAGAAGTTGGCGTCCACGTCGCCCCTGGCCAACAGTTCGTTCAGGCGCAGGTCACCCGACGCCTCGATGATCTTCAGCTTCAGGTCCGGCGCCAGCTTGCGCTGGACGAACTGCAGGATCTCGGCATGCGGAATGGGGGAGGCAATGATGCGCAGCGGGGCATCCACCGCCCAAGCTGCCTGCCCCGCCAGCATCAGCGCCAGCAGGGCCGCCAGCGGCAGCCAGACCCGGGCCCAAACGCGGGCCATCCGGCCCGGGCCCAACACCATCATCGTCATTCCCTTCAACGGGTCACGGATCTCAGGCATAACCGCCCGCCTGCGGCAGGGCCGCCACCTCGGGCAGGTCGGCGTAGTGGCGGCGGGCGACATCGGGGTGGGAGCGCAGGCGGCCCTTCATGTAGTTGGCGCCGATGTCGCGGAAGAGCGGATTCAGCGGATCGCTGCTCAGTCCCCGCGCCTCCGCCTTCAACTCGGGCGGCAAGGTCAGCAGGGGCATGCGGGCGTCCAGCCGGGCCCCGAGGAAAAAAGCGATGGAGGTGCGCTCCGCGCCCGCGGGGGGCGCCACCACCCGGTGGACGGTGGCGCGGATATAACCGTCCGTGGCCAGTTCCAGCAGTTCGCCCGCGTTGATGATGAAGGTGCCAGGGATGGGAACCGCATCCACCCAGCCGTCGGCCGTTTCCACCTGCAGGCCGCCCTGGTCGTCCTGCAGCAGCAGGGTCAGCAGACCGCTGTCCTTGTGGGCGCCCACGCCCTGGCCGCGCCCCTCCGCCCCCGCCGGATCGTCAGGGGAGCGGCCGGGATAGCGGATGATCTTCAGGTGCTGGTTGGGCGTCTCGGCGAAGATGGGGTCGAAGGCGTCCGCCGCTTGGCCCAGAGCCAGGGCGAAGGCACGCAGCAGCCGGATGGCCACGGCGGTCGCCGCCTCCTGCCAGGCCAGTAACGCGTCGCGCAGCGCCGGCTGCGCCGCCGGCCATTGGTTGGGGCCCGGCAGGCGGGTCCAGGCCGGCGCATCATCCGTGCGCGGCAGGGCGAACCGCTCCGTGCCCACGTCCAGCTGTTCCCGCCAGTCGGGCTGGCCGCGTGTCCGCTCGGCCCCCGCCCTTGTATATCCCCGGAAGTGCGGGGAATTGACCATGTCGATGGCATCCTTGTCGCCCTGCGGCAGGTCGAAGAAGCGATGGGCTTCCGCCCAGGCCGCCGTTGCCAAGTCGTCGGGAATGCCGTGGCCGGACAGGTAGAAGAAGCCCACGTCGCGCACCGCCGCCCGCAAGTCGGCCAGGAAGCCGTCGCGTTCGGCGCGGCCGGCGTCGAAGCGGCTGAGATCGAGGATGGGCAATCGGGCCGTCATGATAGTCTTCCGGAAAGAGGATGGGGACGCGGAACAGGGCAGATGTCCGCGTCCCCAGGCACATCAGAAGTGGTAGCTCAGGACACCGGGGTCAGTAGTCCTGGTCCAGGCCAGCCGTGGCCTGTCCCGTCTTCTTCTCCGCCTTTTCCGTCACCAGGGCCTCGGTGGTGATCAGCAGGCCGGCGACCGAGGCCGCGTCCTGCAGGGCCACGCGCACTACCTTGGTCGGGTCGATGATGCCGGCCTTCAGCAGGTCCGTGAACTCACCCTTCTGCGCGTCGTAGCCGAAGTTGGGATCATTGGCCTCCAGCAGCTTGCCCACGACGATGGAACCGTCGGTGCCCGCGTTCTCGGCGATCTGCCGCACCGGTGCCTGCAGGGCCTTGCGGATGATGGCGATGCCCGCCCGCTCGTCCCCATTGGCCGGAACCAGGGCGTCCACCGCCTTGGACGCCTGCAGCAAGGTGACGCCACCGCCGGGCACGATGCCTTCCTCGATGGCGGCGCGGGTGGCGTGCACCGCGTCATCCACGCGGTCCTTGCGCTCCTTCACCTCGATCTCGGTGGCGCCGCCGACACGGATGACTGCCACGCCGCCCGACAGCTTGGCCAGACGCTCCTGCAGCTTTTCCCGGTCGTAGTCGGAGGTGGTCTCCTCGATCTGCGCCTTGATCTGGCTGATGCGGGCGGCCACGGCCTCGGTGCCGCCGCTGCCGTCGATGATGGTGGTGTCGTCCTTGGTGATGCGCACCCGGCGTGCCGTGCCCAACTGGGCCAGGCCCACATTCTCCAGCTTCACGCCCACATCCTCGGACACCACCTCACCGTTGGTGACGATGGCGATGTCCTCCAGGATGGCCTTGCGGCGGTCGCCGAAGCCGGGCGCCTTCACCGCCGCGATCTTCAGGCCGCCGCGCAGCTTGTTCACCACCAGGGTGGCCAGGGCCTCCCCTTCAACATCCTCGGCGATGATCAGCAGGGGACGGCCGCTCTGCGCCGCGGCCTCCAGTACCGGGAGCAGGGGCTGCAGGCCGCCCAGCTTCTTTTCGTGGATCAGGATGTAGGGGTTGTCCAACTCGGCCACCAGCTTTTCGGCGTTGGTGACGAAGTAGGGGGAGAGGTAGCCGCGGTCGAACTGCAGGCCTTCGACCACGTCCAGCTCGGTCTCCAGGCTCTTGGCCTCTTCCACGGTGATGACGCCTTCGTCCCCCACCTTGGCCACCGCCTCGGCGATGATGCGGCCGATCTCGGCCTCGCCATTGGCGGAGATAGTGCCGACCTGGGCGATCTCCTCATTGGTGGAGACCTTCCGGGAGCGCGCCTTGACGTCGGCCACCACGGCGGCGACGGCGCGATCGATCCCGCGGCGCAGGTCCAGCGGGTTCAGGCCGGCGGCCACCGCCTTGGCGCCTTCCCGCGCGATGGCCTGCGCCAGCACGGTGGCGGTGGTGGTGCCATCGCCCGCCAGATCAGCCGTCTTGGTCGCGACCTCGCGCACCAGCTGGGCGCCCAGGTTCTCGAACTTGTCGGCCAGCTCGATCTCCTTAGCGACGCTGACGCCGTCCTTGGTGATGCGCGGCGCGCCGAAGCTCTTCTCGATGACGACGTTGCGGCCCTTCGGACCCAGGGTCACCTTCACGGCGTCGGCCAGGATGTCCACGCCGCGCAGCAGGCGCTCACGGGCATCGGTGGCGAATTTCACGTCCTTGGCAGCCATTTTCTTATTCCTTCTTCTTTGGGTGGATCAGCGGTCGAAGACGCCGATGACGTCGCTTTCCTTGAAGACCAGCAGGTCGACGCCATCGACCTTGATCTCGGTGCCGGACCATTTGCCGAACAGGACGCGGTCACCGACCTTCACATCCAGGGGCTGAAGGCGGCCGTGCTCATCCCGGCTGCCGGGACCGACGGCCACCACCTCGCCCTCCTGCGGCTTCTCCTTGACGGTGTCGGGAATGATGATCCCGCCCTTGGTCTTCTCTTCCTGGTCCAGACGCCGGACGACGACGCGGTCATGCAGGGGACGGAACGACATGGGAATTGGTTCTCCGTATTGGCTTGATACGTAGAACCCTAGAAATTCACACCGCCATCCGTCAACCAACATAAATTTAACGATTTATATTTGTCATTTTAAACCATGGCGCGGTGCCCGGCGGCAAAGCACAGCCCATGCGCCACCGCCGCCCCTCTAGGGGGCGAAGGCTTGCTCCGGGCTCTTGAGGAAAATTGAATATATTCCCGGCGGATATAATATGCGCCCGCCGAAAGATGCACTTGAGCACAAATAGATATTTAACAGGTTTATCCCGAGTCATCGTTCCTCTCACCAATATTCAGAATTGATGAGAGTTGAGATGACCGCATCTTGGGGGATGTGCGGGCGCGCCGTCTTGCGTCCGGCGATGCGCCGCCACCGGCGATCACCACCGTGCCGCGCCAGGGCAATGAGCCGCGCTGGGAACTGCCGGCGCCACAGCCAACACCGGAGGCGGAGCGCCAGCACCGCAAACAGCGCTTGGCCGCCGCTTTCCGCCTGTTCGCCCGCCACGGCTTTGAATCCGGGCTGGCCGGCCATTTCAGCGCCCGCGACCCCATCCACACCGATCATTTCTGGATAAACCCGCTGGGCGTTTCCTACAGCCACATCCGCGCCTCCGACCTGATCCTGGTGGACGGGCGGGAGGACGTGCTGCACGGCGATGGCCTGCTGAACCTGTCCGGCCTGCCCTATCACGACGCCATCCAGCGGGCGCGGCCGGAGGTGGTGGGCATCGCGCATGCCCATTCCTTCTACGGCAAGGTCTGGTCCGCCTTCGGCCGGCCGGTGGAGCCCATCACCGCCGATGCCGGCCTGTTCCACGAGGACCAGGCCCTGTTCGATCCCGTCCGCACGCCGGGCCGCAGCTATGAGCAGGATCGCGACACGGTGGTGGCGCAGGCGGTGGCGGCGCTGGGCGCGCACAATACCCTGATCTGGCAGAACCACGGCTTCTGGACGGTGGGCGCCACGGTGGAGGCGGCCGCCTGGCGCTTCATCGCGCTGGAGGATGCGGCACGGGCGCAGTTGCTGGCCCAGTCCGCCGGCAATCCCATCGTCACCAGTCTGCCCAGTCCCACGGCCGCCGCCCGCGCGCGGCTGGAGGTGCTGGCCTATCTCAGCTTCCTGCCGCTGTGGGACCGGGTGGTCCGCGAAGAACCAGACCTGCTGGATTGAACGCCATGGCCCTGCGACTGAACCGTCGTGACCTGCTGGCCGGGGCCGGCGCGCTATTGGCGGCGCCCCGCCCGGGCCAAGCCGCCATACCGCCCGACCTGACCCTGTCGGTCTGGCGCTACAAGCTGACAGCCTCCTACTTCTTTGAGGACGCCGGTGTGGCCGACGTGCCCTACCGTGTCGCCTATGGCGACCTGCCAGGCGGCACCATGGTGCTGGAGGCCTTGTCGGCCGGTGCGCTGGACTACGCGTTCATGAGCGAAATCCCGCCCATCTTTTCCGTGCCGTCCAATGTGCCGCTCAGCCTGATCGCGGTGGTGCGCGGCGACGTCAACAATTCCGGCCTGCTGGTCCAAGGCGGTAGCGCCATCCACCGGGTTGAGGATTTGAAGGGCAAACGCGTCAGCTACGTCCGCGCCACCAACAATCACTATTACCTGATCAAGATCCTGGCCACCGCCGGTCTCACCTTCGCCGACATCGTGCCGGTGCCCCTGAGCGTCCAGGATGGCGCGGCCGCCTTCATCGCCGGGCATATCGACGCCATCGTCTCCGGCGGCTACGCCACTTGGCAGTTGCTGCAACATAACAACGCCCGCTGGCTGATCAGCGACATGGAAGGGCTGTATTCCGGCAACTTCGTCATCGCCGCCAACCGCAATTCCCTGAAGGATCCCGCCAAGGCGGAAGCCATCGGCGACTATGTGCGGCGTGAACAGAAGGTGTGGGCCTGGACGGCGCAAAACGGACCCCGCTGGGCCAAGCGCTGGGCGGATGTCACCGGCGCGCCCGAGGCCTTCTACCTGCAGCAATACCAGAACCAGCACCGGCGGTTCCGGCTGACGGCCGTCAGCGAGGACGTGATCCGCGACCAGCAGGACATCGCCGACACATTCCTCGCGGTTAACGCCATCGACCGCCGCATCGACGTCCGCCCGCTGTGGGACACGCGATACAGCGCCCTGCTGGGCACCTGACCCCAAAACACCAAGAAGAGGAAATCATTCCCGTGCGCCGCCGTCCTTCGACCCTCCTTTTGCTGACCACCGCCTTGCTGACCAGCCCGCTGCTGCTGCCCGTGACCGCCAGCGCGCAACAAAGCGCCCCTGACGCGGCCGGACCGGCGGCCGACGCCGCGGGCGACATCGGCGATGTCATCGTCGTGACCGGCATTCGCGGGCGCGGCCGCACGGTGGCCGACAGCCCCGCCCCCATCGATGTCTTCTCCGGCGATGAATTGCAGGCCCTGGGCGCCAACACCAGCCTGCGCGACGCGTTGAGCACGCTGGTGCCGTCATTCCAAACGCAGACCGTCAGCAGTTCCTCCTGGGACAGCCTGGTGCGCCCGGCGGGCCTGCGCGGCCTCAGCGGCGCCCACGTCCTGGTGCTGGTCAACGGCAAGCGGCGGCACAACAGCTCACTCATCAACTTGACGTCCGGCAACCTGGACAATGGCGCCAACCCGGTGGACATCGACCTGATTCCGCAAGGCGCCATCGGTCATGTTGAAATCCTGCGCGACGGCGCCGCCGCCCAATATGGCTCCGACGCCATCGCCGGCGTGATCAACATCATCCTGAAATCCAACGACCAAGGCGGCACCTTCACCGCCACCGCCGGCCAGCGTGAGCCCTACAGCTATGACGGCCATGTCGATGGCCAGAGCCTGCAAGCCAGCCTGGAGCACGCCTTCGCCCTGCCCGGCGGCGGGTTCATCGATCTGGCCGTGGATGCCCGCCGTGACCGTGCCGCCACCCGGTCGGTGGCCGCCACCGGCGCCTTTTATGACACCGTCAGCGGAAAGGCGGACCCGCGCGACGCCACCGTGAACAAGACGGTGTTCGGCGGCGGCCTGCCCAAGTACTGGAAGGCCGACGTCTCCTACAACGCCGAGCTGCCGCTGACCGACGCCATCACCGCCTATTCCTTCAGCACCGTCAGCAAGCGCGACGCCTTCATCGGCCAGAACTTCCGCCGTCCCAATTCCACCAACGACGTGACAGCCATCTACCCCGACGGCTTCGTTCCCTATTACACCTTGTCGGAGGAGGACTTCCAAAGCCTGGCCGGCCTGAAGGGCAAGGCCGGCGGCTGGGATTGGGACCTCAGCTCCACCTATGGCCGCGACACCGTCGACAACGGCGCCACCAACACCCTCAACGCCTCGCTGGGACCCAGCAGCCCCACCAGCTTCAACACCTTCACCTCGGTCTTCAGCCAGTGGACCACCAACCTGGATGTCACCCGGCAGGTGGATTTCGGCCTCACGGCCCCGGTGCAGGTGTCGGGCGGCGTGGAGCATCGCTATGAACGCTACCAGACCATCACGCGCGATGCGGCGTCCTACGCCAACGGCGGTTACATCTACACCAGCGGTTCCCTGGCGGGCAAACCGGCGTCCGTGGGGGCCCAGGGCGCCATCACGGTGACGCCGGGTGACCAGGCCGATCTGGACCGCAACAACTACGCGGCCTATGTCGACCTGGCCTTCAACCCCACGCCGGACTGGTACGTCGACTTGGCCGGCCGCGCCGAATATTACGACGACAGCGCCGGCGACACGGAAAGCGGCAAGATCTCCACCCGCTATGAGATCCTGCCCGGCATCGCCGTGCGCGGCACCATCAGCAACGGCTTCCGCGCGCCCTCGCTGGCGCAGGAGGGCTATGCCCAGACCTCCAACCAGTACACCATCGTCAACGGCGTCAACCAGTTCATCACGTCGAAGTCGGTGCAGGTGGACAGCGCCATCGCCAAGGCGCTGGGCGCCACCCCCCTGCGGCCGGAGGAGTCGACCAGCTACAGCGTCGGCCTGACCCTGGCGCCGACCCACGACATCAGCGTGACCATCGACCCCTACCTGATCGACCTGGACAACCGCATCGCGCAGACCGGCTTCCTGTCGGGGTCGGCGGTGAACGCCATCCTGGTCGCGAACGGCTTCCAGCCCAACCAGTACATCAAGTACTTCACCAACGCGATCGACACCCGCACCAAGGGCGTGGACGTCGTCGCCAGCTACCTGCAACACCTGGATGACTTTGGCAGCCTGCGATGGACGGCGGCGTTCAACTGGAACAAGACACGGATCACCAAGATCAGGGACACGCCGACACAGCTGGCCGGACTGGGCCTAACCCTGTTCGACCGGGCGGCCCAAGGGGCGGTCACCGTCGCCAATCCCGAAACAAAGCTGATCCTGAGCCAGGAATGGTCCGTGGGCGACCTGGCCCTGACCCTGCGGGAAACCCGCTACGACGGGGTCGCCTACCTGAATGTGAACCCGTTGTATGACCAGTTTTACGCACCGCGCTGGTTGACGGACATCGACATCGCCTACGCCATCACCGAACGGGTGACCATCGCCGTGGGCGCCAACAATGTTTTCGATGTCTATCCCAGCAAGAACACCGTGGCCGACACCAACGGCTTCCCACCGTATTCCAGCATCTCCCCCTTCGGCTTTTATGGCGGTTTCTACTACACCCGCCTCAAAGTCTCGCTTTGACGGAAAGGGCCCTGGCCATGACGCAGCGCTTCCTGAAACTGGGCGCCTTCCTCACCGGCAACGGCAGCCACGGCGGCAGCTGGCGCCTGCCCGGCGTGGCGCCCGATGCCGGCACCAGCTTCGACCTCTACCGCCATGTGGCGCAGAAGCTGGAGGTCGGGAAATTCGACGCCCTGTTCATGAATGACACGGTGAGCGTGCCGGAACTGGACCCGCACGTCCTGGCGCGCAACACCCAGGCGACGCGCTGGGACCCGCTGACCCTGTTGCCGGCCTTGGCGGTGGTCACCCGGCACCTGGGCCTGATCGCCACCGCGAACACCACGTACAACGAGCCCTACACCCTGGCGCGCCGTTTCGCCTCGCTGGACCAGCTGAGCGGCGGCCGGGCGGGATGGAACCTGGTGACGTCGCTGGGCGGTGGGGAGAACTACAACCGTGACGACCACGTCCTGCACGCCCAGCGCTATGAACGGGCGGAGGAGTTCTTCGACGTCATCACCGGCCTGTGGGACAGTTGGGACGATGGCGCGGTGGTGGGTGACAAGGACAGCGGCATCTATCTGGACGTGGGCAAGCTGCACGTCCTGAACCACAAGGGCCGGCATTTCCAGGTGAAGGGTCCCCTGAACGCCCCCCGTCCGCCGCAGGGCTATCCGGTGCTGGCCCAGGCCGGATCCTCCGACCCCGGCCGCGAGCTGGCGGCGCGCACGGCCGACCTGGTGTTCACGGCCGCCCAGACGCTGGAGGAGGCGCAGGCCTTCATCCGCGACGTGAAGGGCCGCGCCGCCAAGTACGGACGCGGCCCCGATAGCCTGAAGGTGCTGCCCGGCGTGTCGGTCATCACCGCGCCGACACAGGCCGAGGCCCAGGCGAAGTATGACCAGCTGCAGGACCTACTGGACCCGGCGGCCAGCCTGAAAAGCATTTCCAACTTCATCAACATCGGCGTGGATTTGTCGGCCCACCCACTGGACGGCCCGGTGCCCCTGCCCGATACCATTCCTGAGACCAATACCCATAAAAGCCGGCAGCGCCTGGTGCTGGACCTCATCCGGCGGGAGAACCCGACCATCCGCCAGCTGTTCCGCAAGCTGACCGCTGGTGGCCACCGCATCCTGATCGGCACGCCGGAGGCGGTGGCCGATGACTTCGCCGCCTGGTTCCACCAAGGCGGGGCGGACGGCTTCAACATCATGTTCTCCCACCTGCCTGGCGGCGTGGACGACTTCGTCGACCTGGTGGTGCCGGAGTTGCAGCGGCGCGGCCTGTTCCGCACCGACTATGAAGGCCGTACCCTGCGGGAGAACCTGGGCCTGGAACGGCCCGCCAATCGCTACGCCCAGGGTGGCCGGCCTGTGACGGCCCTGGCCAAATGAAAGGGCCCCTGGAATGGAACGCGATCATGGCGGATCGCGCTCCCTCCAGGGGCCTACGTCGTTGAACCGGCGACGGAGGAACCGCCACCGGAAAGCGTCACGGGGTCACGGCCGTTTCACCGGCTGGAAATGCGATGGGTACTGGACCGGCCGTCCAAACAGCGCGTAGGCCCCAACGTTCTTCACGGCCAGGGTGATGGGGTCGTGCGTCGACAAGGTGCGCACGTCCCGCCAGTAACGATCAAAAGACAGCGCCCGGTTGGTGGTGCGCCCGCCGCCGAATTCGAAAATCTGGGCGGTGATGTCCAGCGCGGTATTGGAGGAGTGGCTGCGCAACGCCAACGTCTCCGTGGCGATCACCGCCCTATCCTCCGGCGTGGAGTTGTGGCGGCGGTCCCACAAGGCCTGGGTTTTGGCAATGATCTGGTCGAAGTAAGCCAGGGCCGCCTGCTGCTTGATCCAGAGCTGGCCATAATGGTTTTGCACCAGCACGTCATCGGCCGTCACTTGCGCGCCTGGCAAGGTGGATTGCCGCCGCGCGCCGGTGGCGAACTCCCGCGCCGCGTCCAGGGCCCCTTGCGTGGCCCCCAGATAAACGGCGGAATAGAAGATGGCGCCAAAGGTGGTCCACAGCGGCAATACCAATTCCTGGACGCCGCCGTGCCCCCAGTGCAGCACCTCGTCGGCATGAACGCGGACGGCATTGAAGGTCAAGGTGCTGGAATCCGCGCCGCGCAGCCCGATCTGGTCCCAATCGTCATGGAAGACCAGGCCCGCGCGGTTGGTGGGAATGTGGGCGTAGATGTAATGGTCGCGGTCGGGATGGACCAGCAGCAGCGTCGTGTGTTCCGCCAGCGGCGTGCCGGTGTTCCACTTCTTCACTCCAGTGATGGTGAAGCCCCCCTCCGGATGCGGTTCGGCCACGAAGTCCTTGTTCACGTACTGGGTGACGTTCCCCCACTGCCACCGGCGGGCCGCAGCCTCCTTCGCCACATGGTCGTTGGCGCCGTTATAGTCCAGCAGCAGCGGCACCAGGGAATTGTAGAAGTGGAAGCACAGCAGGGCGCCGACCGAGGCATCGGCGCGGGCGATTTCATACACCGCGTGCGCGGCGTCGTGGATGGAACCGCCCCCGCCCCCCAGTTCCGCGGGATACAACAGGTTCACCAGCCCGGTTTCCCGTAGCCGGCGCACCTGTTCCACCGGCAATTCGCCGCTGGCGTCGCGGGCCGCGGCGCCGGGGCGGAACTCGTCGGCCAGGCTTTTGGCCAGAGCGGCCCAATCCTCGGAATAGGGCTCCTCGGTGCGGGGCGCGGTGTCGGGCCGGATGGCCGTGGGGGAAAGATCGTTCATGACGGAACTCCCTGATAGGAAATGGCTTTGGAGGAGACGCCGCGCAGCACGGCCCAGCCCCAGACCAGGGCGGCCAGGGCATAGCACGCGGGACCCAGATAGATGGCGGTCGGCAGGCCATAGCGGTCGGACAGGACGCCGAGCAGCCAGGGGGCCACGCCGCCGGAAATGCCGGTTGAGATAAGGGCCGCCAGGGAACCGGCGAAGGAGCGTGCCGCTGGCGGCACCGTCTCCACCGCCAGCAGGGTGAGGCTGCCGGCCGTGGCCCCAAAGGCCACGATCGCCGCCGCTGCCAGCGCTTGCGCCAGCGGCAGTGAGCGGGTGGCGAAGGCTCCGACGAACAACACCGCCGCCAGGCCGGAACTGATGGCCAGCGAGGCGGCCACACCGGTGGCGCGGGGAACCAGGTATTTGCCCGTCAGCCAGCCACCGACAACGCCCACTGGCAGCGTGGCCATCATGACGATGGAGAGATACCCGGCCGCCGCCTGGTTGCTGATGCCGTAAACACGATGCAGGTAGGCGGGGAACCAAAGCTGGGCGGTGGTCACACCGGCGTAGAAGAACACCAGCGCCACCAGATGCACCTTGAAAGCACCGATCTTGAGGATGCGGGCCTGCTCCCGCAGGGTCGGCGCCCGGGCGGCCACCTTCACGCCATCCGCCTCCCCCGGCTTCGGCTCCCGCAGGGTCAGGACGGCCAGCGCGAGGATAACCCCCGGCAGGCCCGTGGCCAGGAACGCGACATGCCAGTCGTAATGGGCGGCAAGCGCTGCCCCCAAACCGAAGGCCAGGGCGCTGCCCACCTTGTTGCGCAGCATGAACAGGGAGAACACGACGCTACGGCCACGGCTGTCGTAAAGGTCGGCGAGCCACCCAGGAACCAGGGCGTGATAAGCGGCGGTGGCGAACCCCGTCAGGCCGCGCCACAGCAGCAGGGCAAGCACGCCATCGGCCAACGCGGCGCCGGCCGAGGTCAGGCTCCATATCACAGCGGCGACGGCCAACAGGGTCCGGCGCGCCACCCGGCCGGCCAGAACGCCGAACAGTGGCGCCCCCACGATGCCGGCCAGGGTGGTCACGGAAACGACCACACCGATCGCCTGGTCCGACAGGCCCAACGCGGCCTTGACCGGGGTGATCAGCGCCGCCATGACCATGCCGTCCAAAGCGTTGAGCGTGCCCAAGGCGAGCAGCACGACCAGGGCCCAATGTCGAAAGCGTATGCCCCCGGCCAAACCAGCCACCGGGGCATCCGTCAGCGGGAGGGGTATGCTCATGCCGCCTTCCCCGCCGCACGGCGCGCTTCCCATATCCGGCGGGCCTCCGCCAGGGGGGCGGGATCGACGATGTCGGACAGATCAAGGTCGCGGGCGATCAGGCCGTGCTTCAGCAGGAAGGCCTTCTGCACCGTCAGGGCCTCAAGGTCGACCGGCTCCAGCGACAAGGCCACGCCCTGGGCCACATTCTCGTAATAGGCGGCCACGGCCTCCGGCGCCAAGGCCAGGTCTTCAGCGATCAGGCGCAACGCCTGCAGGGGATTGGCCAGGGCGAAGTCGGCCGCCTCCAGCAGGCGGACCAGGACGCGCACCACGATGTCCGGACGTTCGCGCAGCAAGGGGCCGCTGACCACCACGCCGCGCAGCACGCCGGGATGCACCCGCGCCAAGGGGTCCGCGGCCAGGCGCGTGTCGTACAGCACGTTGAACGCGGGGATGTCACCGGCATCGGGCGGCACGGGCCAGGTGCCGGCATCGGCCTGATTATCGCCCAGAATCTGCAGCAGGTCCAAAAAGCGCTGTCGCCATGCTTGCCCGGGCGGCACCTGGTGGAATTCCGTGGGCGGCGCCAGGGTCACCAGTTCCACGTCATCCAACGTCAGCCCGGCGGTTGCCAGGGTCGTCTGGTAAATCTTGAGCTGCTGGTTGACCAGAAGATCAAACGCGCTCTTGCCCTTGAAGACCACCAGCCGCCGGCCCCGCAGCGCCGCCACATCGCTGATACCGGACGACGCCAGGCTGATGACGGGATAGGTCCCGTCCAGAAAGGACAGGCCGACGAACTTGGAATCAACGCCTTGGGCTTGCTTCCACAGGCCCGGCGCGTGCCCGGCGTTGCGGATCCAGAAGCGTTCGTCGTGGCCGTAATCGATCTTGGGCGAGAAGCCCACGGACTTGTGGTCCACCTGGATGTCCGGCTCATCGGCGAATTCCGCCTGCAACAGGCCCAACTTGTAGGCCAGGGCGCTGATCGTGGGCACCGCCGGGCAGCGGGTGTAGGAGATGATGGCGCGGGTCATGGAACGGGCACTCCTATGGTGCGGCGGCTTAAAGGGGACGGACGTGACGGGACAGCAGCGCCTGGGCGTTGCCGGCGAAGATGGCCGCGGCCTCCGCCTCATCGCGGGCGGCAGCGCGGACACGGCCGATGACCGGCGCCGTGTCGGGTACCGGTCCGAAGTCGGTGCCGAAGACGATGCGGTCGGCCCCCAGGACGCGGACAGCGGCGGCGATCGCGGCGCTGCCGCTGCCCGCCGCCCCGGTATCCAGCCAAATCTGCCGGAAATTCTCCCGCACATCGGGAACGAGGCCGGCGGCCTCCGCCTGTTCCGCCACGGTGGCGGCGAGGCCGGACCCGCCCAGCATGGCCACCTGCACCGTCACATCGGGGAACGGCGCCAGGAAGTCGCTGAAGGCCAGGGTGGTGACGCCGCTGGCGAAATGCCAGGCACTGTCCAACAGCCAATTCAAACGGTTGCCCAAGGCGCCGGTGTTGGCGGGCGGCTGGTGCGGCACGCTGGGATGGGCGAAACCGGTGTGCAGATAGATATGGCTCTTGAAATGCTGCGCCGCCTCGAAGATGGGCAGGAAAGACCGCGCCGTCTCCTTGCTGAAAAAGCCATTGACCGGCAGGGTGCCGCCAATCAGCCCCAGCTTGGTATGGGCGCGCTCCAGTTCCCGCACCGACCAGGCGATATCGCTGGTGGACAGGGCGGCGAGACCACTGAAGCGCCCGGGGTGGCGGGACACCAGGGCCGCCACGTCGTCATTCCATATTTCCCACAACGGCAGGGACTCCTGCGCGCTGAGCGCCGCGTCCACACCCAGCGTGGTCGGCCAGGAAATCAACTGGTGGGCGATGCCATTGTCATCCAGGTGCTTGAGACGCGCCTCGACATCGAACCACTGGGGGCCTAAGGCCAGGCCACCGCCGTCACGGTCGCTGTGACGAATGCGCAGTGTGTCGCCCACCTGCTCGATGCGGGGAACCGCCGAGCGGCCGCGCAGGAAATCGATGGTGGAACCACTGAACCAGTGGGCGTGCAGATCGTAAATCGGCTGCGATGTCATCTATCGCCCTCCTCAGAAATGATATTTCGCGGAGACCAGCCAGGTGCGTGGCGCGCCGTACTGGTAGTAGAAGAGCTGTGTCGTGGCGGAGTATGGCTGGACCTGAACCTTGTATCGGGTGTCAGCGATATTGTTTATGATGCCACTGAACTCGAAATTGCTGTTCTTCGGGACGAAGAGTAGATGAACATCGCCCAGAAAATAGCCGTCTTGCTGAAGGGCCGGTGCCGTTTCATTTGAGACGATGAAGAAGTAATGCCCAGTGTAGTTCCAGTTACTGCCGACGCTGAAATCACCCACCGTCGTGTCAAAGCTGTAGTCGGCGCCCAGGTTGGCGGTGAAATGCGGTGCGCGGGCGAACTGGTTCCCGTTGAGGGAGGCGGAACTGGGGCCGGTGAAGTCCGTGAACCGGGTCTGCAGAACGCCGACATTGCCGCTGACCAGCAGGGCCTGGGTGGGGCGGGCCCTGAAGCTGAACTCCCCCCCATAACTTTCGCCGGACGCCGCATTGGCCAAGGAGATCACTGTGGCCTTGGTGGCGGCGTTGGTCGCGGTCCAGGAAACCTGGATATTGCTGTAGTCGCCGTAGAAGCCATCGACCGCCAGTTCCAGGCGCTTGTCGAACAAGGTCGCCTTGTAGCCGACCTCATAGGAGATCAGGCTTTCCGGGTTGACCACGCCCGGCCCCTGCAAGGGTGTCGCACCGGGAGAGGTCGGGTTGACCGTCAGCTGGGTGTTGAAATTGCCGGCGCGGTAGCCGGTGGCCACGCGGATGTAGAACATCTGGTCCGGCGTCAGGTGGAACTCCGGCTCCACTTCCCAGCCCAGCTTACGCCAACTGCGGGTCGTGGACAGCCGCGCCACTTGCTTCAGAGGGCTGGAGACCGAGGACGGGTTCCACCAGTTCGTGAGGTTCGACCAGCTGACGCTGCCCGTTCCTTGGACCCCCGTGTAGTCGATGGCCATGTTGTCATGGGTCCAACGCAAACCGCCGGAGATCGAGAACTGGTCGTTGAAGCGATAGGTCAGGTTGCCGAAGACGGCGGCGCTGTTGGTCGACTGGTCGTATGAGGCGGACGAGAACGCGGGCTGGCCCAGGATCGCCGGCGTGGTTGCCGCCCCCGGCGGCAGGATGGCGCTGGATGTCCTGTCGGACAGATCCTCGTGGAAGAAATACGCGCCGGTGATCCAGCTGAAGGGCTGATCGGTGGCGGAAGCCAGGCGCAATTCCTGACTGACCTGTGTCGGCCGCGTGCGGTAGTAGCCCCGCCCATATTCCTTGGCCGTGTTGTCGGTATCGGTCACCCCCTCGCGGTCGCCACGCTCGACGGCCGAAATGGATGTCAGCTTCAGTGTGTCGTCGAAAGCCCAATCGACCTTGGCGCTGGCCCCGATCTGGGTCAGTTTTTGCCGGCTGTTGACGTTCGCCGTGGTGGTGTCGTAGCCGCCCAGCCGCAAGGGGGTGTTCACGTTGCTGGCGGGCGACGCGTAATAGGGTGTGCGGGTGCCAAGATAATCCCGGCCGTGGACGTTGATCAGGATTTCCCGGCCTTCGGCGATGCGATCCCGTATCTGGAAGCGGCCAGCCAGATCCCCGAAATCGCCGCTTTGCTTGCCGGTCGTGATGTCCTTGGCCCATCCGTCCTGGTTTTCGTAGCGCACCGACAGCCGGCTGGCCAACTGATCGTCGACCAGGGGGGTGTTCAACACCACCTCCCCCCGCCTTTGGCCGAAATTCCCCAGATCGATGGCGGCGGATCCGGATGTTTCGAATTCGGGCACGTTGGAAATGAACTGAAGCGCACCGGCGGTGGCGTTCTTGCCCCACAACGTGCCCTGAGGGCCGTTCAGCACCTCAACCCGCGCCTGGTCGAACAAGGGGAATCCCTGCAGGGACAGGTTGTTGAGATAGACTTCGTCGTTGTAGACGGCGACGGCGCCCACGGCGTTGTCGGCGACGTTGCCGTTGCCAATGCCCCGGATGTAGAAGCGGGGCCGTTCCCGGCCGTCCATATTCCAGCCCGACGCATTGGCGGCCAAGCGGGGGATATCCACCGTGCTGTCCAGATGACGCTCGGCGATGTCCGCCGGGCTGACGACGGTCAGCGCGCCCGGCACGCTTTGGGCGGATTGGGTCCGGCGGGTGGCCGTTACGACAATGGTTTCCAAACTGTCGGACGCCCCCTCGACCTCCGGTGCCGGTACAGAGACCGGGCCCTGGGCGTGGCCAACGGTAGGGGCGGTGACAGCGAGCAGGGCCAGGGCCGGCAGGAACTCCAGTTTGATTCGCATTGTAGAACCCATCAATCCACAAGTTATATTGGTTATACACACCACCCAGACGGACCTTCCCCATCAGGTCCAGGTCAGGGGCGCGGCTCAGCGATACCGCCAGGTCCTGGCAGTCTCATTATTCAATGGCTTGTCGGATGTTTCGTGGGTGCCGCCTACCGTCCGGGGACGGTGATGGCTGGCACCTGAGTGTCCCGGCCGCGTAGGCTGTTGAACGCTCGCGCTGTTCGCAGCCGCCATCCGCCGGGACATTCACCATGCCCAAAACATGGGATTGATGGTAGTAACGGTTATATAGAATCTTGTGGTAACAGTTTATTATACATTATTTGTTTGTTTTTTTAAGAGCGGCTTGATGGCGGTGGCGAGCCTGGCCACCGCCTCGCCCATCACACCCTCTGGGGTCGCGGCATAGTTGAAGAGCAGGGTCCGTTCCGGGGAAACAGCTTGTGGCTGGCGGGAGGGTGGTGCCAGCCGGGCCACAATGCCAATTCCCACCCGCTGCGCCGCCTGCGCCAACACCGTGGTGTCCGGCGCCCCGGGCGGCAAAAGATAGGTGAGGCGCGGTCGCACCCGTACCCCAGAGGCGTGAACGTGGGCAGGTGCTGCCCGACATGGTGCATCAGGGCATCGCGCCGCGCCCGGTGCAGCGTGCGCTTGCGCCGCAGATAGGCATCCAGTTCGCCGGACACGATGAACCGTGTCAGGACCGTTTGATCCAGCCAGGATTGGCCACTATCCATGCCAAGCTTCACCTGGATGGCGCCATCCACCAGCGCCGGTGGCATCACCATGAAGCCGAGCGCCACCCCGGCCCCCAAGACCGGCGCCAGCACGCCGGCGAAAATGGCACGATCCGCCGCGACCAGGTTGCTCAGGACGGGAAGATCGGGGCCGTCCAGCCGCAGCATGTCGTACATGGTTTCCTCAACCAGCCAGGCGCCATTGGCGGCCAGCCAGGAGGAGACGGCACGACGCCGGGCCAAATCCATGGTCACGGCCGTGGGCAATTGGCTGCCCGGGTTTACGCACAGCAACCGTACAGGCCCGGCCGGCAGGCCATTGGGATCTATGCCCTGACGGTCGACGGGCACCGGCACCACCACGGCCCCCACCTTGTGGTAGAGGATGGGCTTCCCCTCATAACAAGGGCTTTCCACCACCACCCTGTCCCCGGCGGAGATCAGCAGTTGCCCGATGATGGCATGGGCCTGCTGCAAACCGGAGGTGATGAGGATCTGTTCGTGATCCGCCCTGAGGCCAAAATGAACCTGTATCCACTGCGCCAAGGCCTGGCGTAAGGCCACCATGCCGCGATTGGGCTGGAACTGCCCACCAAGCCCGCCGTTGCGCAGCAGGACCTGCTGGGTGATCCGGCGCCAGCTTTGCTGACGGAACACCGGATAATCGTCCGTATGGTCGAAAGAAACGGGAGGGCCATGGTCCTCCGGCAGGATCACGGGCGGGGCGTTGAAAAACACCAGGTCGTTGGGGCTGGACGATGCCGTGTCGCGGCTTGGACGCGGCGCCTCCTTCAGGGGCCGCGGGGGACTGCGATGCACGAAGGTGCCGCGTGCCGGCTGGGTTTCCAGATACCCTTCGTCAACCGCCCGCGACAAAACCAGGATGACGGTATTGCGTGACACCGACCAGCCCTGCGCCAACTGGTTGATGGACGGCAAGCGGCTGCCGGCGACCAGATGGCCTTGCTCGATCAGACGGGTCAGATACGCATAGATTTGATCCTGAAGGGATATCAGACTGGTGCGGTCGAGCGGAATATGGAAGGGCATGAGGGCTCGGGCGAGGTGCGGACAGGGCGCCTGATCATCCCCGATGGCGCCCCCCTAGGCCAGGGGCACGCGACCGATGCCAGATCCTATCCGGTCAAACGGGCGGCGATCCGCTCCCGCATATCTGGCGATACGCCCAGCACTGATTCAATATAGCCCTCAACCGACCCATGCCGGTCGGTGAGCGACCGGAATGCCCCGTCCAGGAAATCGGGCCGCACCTCCATGACCGCACGCACAGCCGCTTCCGACGGGAAGACAGCGCCATGAATGGCGGCCAAGCCAGCCGCGACCTCGGCGCCATGCACCTCGTAGGGCCAATGGGTGTTGGTGGCCAGATAATCGGCCAGGATATCGTCACGATGGACGCCCAGGAGATGATGGGTGAGCGCGATCACCAGGCCGGTGCGGTCCTTGCCGCCGGTGCAATGGACCAGCAGGGCGCCTGGTCCATCCGCCAGAGCCTGGAAATAGCGGGCGAACAGGTCGACATGCCGCGCCTGGAAAGCGGCCTCGGCATAAAAGCGGCGGATATACTCTTCCAGGGCGGCGGCACTGAGATCGCTGGCGCGCAAGAAATCTGGCCATGGATCGACCGCACCGCCAATATCGCTGGTGACCACCGCGAACGCGCCCGCCCATGGGCCGGTGGGGTGATGGCGCCGCTCGTCCGGCCATCGCAGATCGACGATGGTGGCGACACCCAGGTCACGCAGGGTGGCGACATCCGAGACGGTGGCCTGGGCGGGGCGGCCTGACCGATAAAGCCGACCCTTGCGCACGGCCCGGCCATGACGGGTGGCATAGCCACCGGCATCGCGGAAGTTGGGCACCCCTGACAGCATGGTCCCTCATGCGAAAAAGCGGTTGCGCGGCACGGGCAAGCCCAGTGTATCGCGCAAGGTACGACCAGGGTAATCCTGGCGGAACAGGCCGCGGCGCTGCAACTCCGGCACCACCAAAGTGACGAAATCCTCAATGCCGGCAGGGGCCGATGGGAACATGATGGTGAAGCCATCGGCGGCGCCGGTGGTGAACCATTCCTCGAAATCATCGGCGATGCTTTGCGGGGTCCCCACCAATACCCGGTGACCGCCGGCGGTGAACTTGCGGTACAACTGGCGCACGGTGGGGCGATCCTGACGGATCCAGTCCACCATCAGGCGCTGCCGGCTTTTGTGGCTGTTGGTTTCCGCGATCTCGTCCGGCAGCCGGATGGGCTCATCGAACGGCAAGGTGGACAGGTCCACGCCCAGGCTGGCGTAGTTGGACAAGCCACGCAGGGTGGCCACCTGGTCACGGTACCGCAGCAGATCCTCGTACTTGTCCTCCGCCTCCCCTTGCGTGCGGCCGACGAAGGGGGAAACGCCGGGCAGGATGCGCACATGGCCGGGGTCACGGCCATGGCGGGCCGCCCGCGCCTTCACGTCGGCGTAAAAGGCGCGGGCCAGGCCGATGTCATGTTCCGCCGTGTACAGCACCTCCCCCACCCGGCCGGCCAATTCCTTGCCATCATCCGACGCGCCGGCCTGGGCGATGACCGGATGCCCCTGCACGGGGCGAGGCGTGTTCAGCGGCCCCTGCACCTGGTAGAAGCGGCCCTTATGGTTCAGCACATGGACCTTGGACGGGTCGGCCCAGCGCCCTGACGCCTTGTCCTTCACAACGGCGCCCTCGGCGTAGCTGTCCCATAGGCCCGTGACCACGTCGTGGAATTCATGCGCGCGCTGATAGCGCTCAGCATGGTCGACATGGGTGTCGAGATTGAAATTCTCCGCCCCGCCGGTGGCGGTCACCAGGTTCCACCCCGCGCGGCCGCCGCTGAGATGGTCCAGCGACGCCAGGCGGCGGGCGAGATTGTAGGGTTCGTTGAAGGTGGTGCTGGCCGTACCGATCAGGCCGATACGGTCCGTCACCACCGCCAAGGCGGCCAGCAGGGTCAGCGGCTCCCACCGTGGCAGGCCAGGGTTGGCGGTCAGCAAAGCGGGGTCCGGAACGCCAAGGACATTGTCATAAAAGAACAGGGCGTCGAATTTCCCCCGCTCCAGCGCCTGGGCATAGGCCTTGTAGCGCCCGAAATCGAGATCGGCGCCGATGTCGCTGTCGGGGTGGCGCCAGCTGTCGCCATTGACGGCGGATCCGCTGAGGAAAGCGACCAGGTTCAACTGGGTGCGGGGCATGGGACCCTCCGGTTGTGGCCCGTCACCACGTGTAGGTCAGGCGGGCGTAGTAGTAGCCGCCCTCCGACCCGTAGATGGACGCGGAGCTGTAGCTGGGGTTGGTCTGGTAGATGGGCGACGCCGCCTGGGCCAGGGCGCTCAATGTCTCCGGCCGCTTGTCGAAAATGTTGTTGCCGCCGATGGAGGCCTTCAGCGTCTTGGTGACGGCATAGGTCACGTCCAGATCGAAGATGTAGGCGGGCCGCACGATCTCGTCATAAGCCGCCCCACGGTCGCTGTAGGTGCGGGTCCAGGAATAGCGCGACACGCGCAGCGTCGTCTCCCAGTCATCCAGGAACCAGGTGGCGGACGCGCGGGTGGTGTTGCGCGGATAGGCCGCCGTCAACGCGCCGTAGGTGGACCGTGGCAGCGGCTGCACCGCCGATCCCAGGTTCACGGTCAGCGGATTGACCGATACCACCTCATGCACGCTCTGATTCACCTGCAGGCCCCACAGCACGTCACCCAGCGCCTGGGTGCCGATCTCGCCCAACCGGGTGCGATAGTGCAGGTTGAGATCCAGCCCCTGGGTCCGGGTGGGGGCGGCGTTGCGTTCGTAAACCACGGCGTAGTAGCGGCCGTCGTTGGGCACCACGCCGGCGGCGTGCAGCAGGTTCATGACCGCCGTGCCATTGACACCGGCACCCGACACGGTGATGGGCACGATCTGGTTACGGATGTCGATGCTGTAGGCGTCCAGGCTGAAGTCCAGGTCGGGCAGCGGGTTGGCAACGATGCCGACGCTGTAGTTCTCCGACTGCTCCGGTTTCAGCGGTGCGGCGCCCACCGCCTTGGCCAGCGGATCGGTCACGGCAGCGTAGTAGCTGAGGGTCTGGACGATGGAGTTGTCGGTCAGCGTGGTGTAGCTGAGCGTCGTGCCCCGGTAATATTCCTGCTGCAACGTCGGGGCGTGGAAGCCGGTGCTGGCCGTGCCGCGGACCGCCAGGCCATCCAGCAGCTGGTAGCGGCTGGAAACCTTGCCGCTGCTGGTGGTTCCGGCGTCGCTGTAGCTTTCATACCGGCCGGCCAGCGCCACTTCCCATTCGGGGGTCAGCTTCTGGCTGAAGTCCAGGTAGGCGGCACCGTTGTCACGCGAATGCTCCCCCGCCTGGGTGGGGTTGTAGGACCCCAGGGCCGAGGCGCCGGGAAGGGACTTGCCGCCGTTGGGGAAGATGTAGCTGACGGGGAAGACGTAGCCGCCATCGGCGTACGCCGAGGGGTCGCCCGCCTTGATTTCAAAGCTGTCGTAACGGTACTCCGCCCCCGCCGCCACATTCAGGGGTGCCGAGAACAGGCCGGTATCGACCGGTCGCCGGACATCGAGATTGGTCGTCCATTCGCTGTTGATGAGGGAGCCGAGATAGAAGTTGTGCGGGCTGTTGACGCCCAGCGAGGTGTTGATGGAATTCTCCACCCCGATCCAGCTGTCATCGCGGCCATAGGTGGTGCTGAGATCCCAGTCCCAACCCGCCAGGGCCCCCTTCAGGCCGGCGGTGGCCTGGAAATCCGTATCGTCGGTGACGTCGCGCGGGATGTAGCCCTCAGGGTAGACCTGGATCAGGTTCTGCTGGGAATTGCTGGGGCGGTACCAGGCCCAGGCGCGGCTGTAGCGGTGGGAGAAGGTGGAAAAGGAATAGGCGGTGACGTCGTCGCCCAGCGGCAGCTCGGCGTTATAGGACGCGGACTCCTTCACGATCTCCGGCAGGCCGGAGACCTGGCGGTAACGGTCGCCCTTCTCCCGCGGGTCCTGGCTGCCATTGGCCAGCAGGGGATAGATCAGCACCGGCTTGGCCGTCGTCCCCGTCGGCACATAGCCGGCGGTGTTGGTGTAGTCGTTGCCCACCACGTCCAGGCTGAGGCTGATGAAACCACCCTTGCCGATGTCGAAGCCCTGGTTCAGCAGCAGGCTGCCACCCCGGCCAAAATTGCCCAAGGGGCCGACGCTGCTGCCGTACTGCCCATAGGACAGTTGCGCCGCACCGCCATCGGCATTGGATTTCAGGATGATGTTGAAAACGCCGGCGATGGCGTCGGAACCGTACTGCGCCGCGGCACCGTCCTTCAGGATTTCGATATGGTCCACCGCCGCCGTGGGAATGAGGTCGATGTCCGTGGGCGACTGACCCGCCCAGGAACCGCCGAAGAAGATGGACGACATGGTGTGGCGCCGCTTGCCGTTCACCAGCACCAGCGTCTCGTTGGCGCCCAGGCCCCGGAACGACGCCGTCTTGGTGGCGAAGCCCAGCTGTCCGGGATATCCGGGCGTGTTGTCAAAGGACGGGTCCAGGTTCACCAAGGCATCGCGCAGATTGGGTCGGCCGGTGGCCAGCAGGTCGCCGCTGTTGACCACGGAGACCGGCGACAGGCTTTCCGCCAGGGTCTTACGCTCCCGCGTGCCGGTGACGATGATGGTGGACAGATCATTGGCGTCATCCCCGCTGGCCGCGGGGCCGGCCGTGGTGTCCGAAGAGGTGGCCGGAGCCGGCGGGTCCGCCGCCATCGCCGGGGCGGCCAGCGCCAGTATCGCCAGCGCCGTGGTCAAGAGCAGGCGCCGCCGTTCCCCAAAATTAAGTCCACCTGACCGTCCAACCATGCCGACCCCCGTCACGCTCTTTGGCGCTGTTCTCGTTAAAACAAGTCGGGGCCATAATCGTTCTATTACGGACAATATCCATCGACTAAGACAAAACTGTTAGATCAATATTTGTTAACTTAACACTCACATAATTACATTTTTATCACTACAAATGTATTCAGGCTTGATGGCAGGCGACAGTCCGTTCCGTCGCCATGGGGCGCAGCACCGGCGCCTCCTCCCGGCAGCGGGCGGTGGCGTAGGGGCAGCGTGGATGAAAGGCGCAGCCGGTGGGTGGATTGGCGGCGTCCGGCGGATCGCCCGCCAGGGCCGGGGGGCGCCGCGCCGTGCCGGGAACGCTGGACGGGACGGCCGCGATCAAGGCGCGGGTGTAGGGATGCAGCGGCTCCCGCCACAGCTCATCCCGGGTGCCGGTTTCCACGATGCGGCCCAGATACATGACCGCCACCCGGTCGGCGATGTGCCGCACCACGGACAGGTCGTGGGAGATGAACAGGTAGGCGGCCCCCATCTCCGCCCGCAAATCCATGAGCAGGTTCAGCACCTGGGCCCGCACCGAGACGTCCAGGGCGGATACCGCCTCATCACAGATCACCAGATCGGGGCGCAGCATCAGGGCGCGGGCGATGCCGATGCGCTGGCGCTGGCCGCCGGAGAAATGGTCGGGATAACGCTGCGCCATGTCCGGCCGCAGACCGACGCGGGCCAGCATGGCGGCCACCGCCTCGCGCCGTTCCGCCGCCGTGCCGCGCCCATGCACGGCCAGCGGCTGCTCCAGCGTGCGGCCCACGGTGGCACGGGGGTTCAGCGAGGCCATCGGGTCCTGGAACACCATCTGTATACGGGCGCGACGGGCCAGGCGGTCCTGGCGGGGCAGTGGTGCCGCCAGGTCCTGCCCATCCAGGGTGACCCGGCCCGCATCCAGCGGCAGCAGTTGCACCGCGGCCTTGCCCAGGGTGGACTTGCCGCAGCCACTTTCGCCCACCAGGCCCACCACCTCGGCCCGGCGCACGGCCAGGTCGATGCCCGCCAGCGCCTGCACCGCGCCATAGCGCTTGGCCACGCCCTCGAAGCGCAGCAGGTCGGTCGTCACGCTCATGACAGCGCCAATTCCGCGATACGCTCGGCCCGGGGGATGGACAGCACCTCGGCCCAGCAGGCCGCCTGCCATCCATCCCCGCCGTCCAACATAGAGGTAGCCAGCACGGGGGTCGCCAGGCGGCAGGCGTCGGTGGCCTGGCCGCAGCGGGGCGCGAAGGCGCAACCGGGCGGCAGGTCCAGAAGCGACGGCACCGTGCCCGCGATCTCCGGCAGGCGTGTGCCGGGCACCGCATTTTCCAGCCGCAAGGAGGCCAACAGGCCCCGGGTGTACGGATGCCGGGGCCGGTCGAACAGGCCGGCCACCGGCCCCTGCTCCACCACCCTGCCGGCGTAGAACACGGCGGCGCGATCCGCCACCTCCGCCACCACACCCAGATCGTGGGTGATCAGGATCAGGGCCATGCCCATGTCACGCTGCAGGTCGCGCAGCAGGTCAAGGATCTGCGCCTGGGTGGTGACGTCCAGCGCGGTGGTCGGCTCATCCGCGATCAGCAGGTCGGGTTGGCAGGCCAGCGCCATGGCGATGACCACGCGCTGGCGCATGCCGCCCGACAGCTCATGCGGGTAGCTGCGGGCACGCGTGGCGGCGGCGGGAATGCGGACCCGGTCCAGCAGCTCCACCGCCCGGTCCCAGGCCTGGCGCCGGCTGACGGGACTGTGCAACCGCACCGCTTCCGCCACTTGGGCGCCCACCGTCATGACGGGGTTCAGCGCCGTCATCGGTTCCTGGAAAATCATGGCGATGCGACCGCCGCGCAGGGCGCGCAGACGGGCGGCGTCCAGGGTCAGCAGGTCGACGCCGTCGAACAAGGCGCGGCCCCCCACCACACGGCCAGGCGGCGCCAGCAGGCGCAACAGGGAATAGGCGGTGACGGACTTGCCGCTGCCGCTTTCCCCCACCAGGGCCAGCGTCTCCCCCCGGTCGACATGGAAGTCCACACCGTCCACGGCGCGGACCGTGCCGCGCGCCGTGTCGAACCAGGTCTTCAGGCCCCGTACCTCCAGCAGTGCCATGGCCCCCTCCTATCGCTCGCCGAGACGGGGGTTCAGGGCGTCGTTCAGCCATTCCCCCAGCAGGTTGAAGGCCAGCACCGTGACCAGGATGGCCAGGCCCGGCAGGCCGCAGACGTACCAGGCGCCCATCAGGTCCTGCTGCCCCGCCCCGACCATGCCGCCCCAGGTCATGACGTTGGGATCGCCCAGGCCCATAAAGGCCAGCGCCGCCTCCGTCTGGATGGCCAGGGCCACCGTCAGGCTGGACATGACGATGATGGGCGGCAGGGCGTTGGGCAGGAACTGGGTACGGATCAGCTGCCAGTCGCCCATACCCAGGGTGCGGGCCGCCTGCACGAATTCCCGCTCCCGCAAGGCCAGGAACTGCGCACGCATCAGACGGGCGGTGGGCGGCCAGGAGACGACGCCGATGGCGATGACGATGGTCGCCACCGATGGCTTGATGATGGCGACCAGCACCACGGCCAGGATGAACTGCGGCACAGTCTGGAACAGCTCTGTCACGCGCATCAGCACCGCGTCCACCCGGCCACCGTAATAGCCACCCAGGGCACCGATGGTCATGCCCAGGCCCACGGTCAGCGCGGCGCTGACCAGGCCGATCAGCAACGAGACGGGAGCGCCGGCGGCGATACCGGTCAGGATGTCGCGGCCCAGCGCGTCGGTGCCCAGCGGGAATTGGTCATCCTCCCCCGGCCACAGCAGCGGCGGCCCCGCCATCTCCCACGGGTCGCCGCGCACGATGAGGCGGACCAGGGTGGCTGTGGCGATGACACCCAGGGGCAGCACCAAACCCAGGAGCAAGGGGCGCAGGCCGCCGTGCCGTGCCCGCAGCCGGGACAGCCGGCCGGCGCGGGGTCCTTCGACCTTGGACAGGATATCCGCCGTCATCGCCGCCCCCCGACCGCGACGCGGGGGTCCAGCAGGCGATAAGCCACGTCCACCGCCACGTTCAGCAGCGTGACCAGGATGGAACTGAGGAACAGGATGCCCAGCAGCAGGTTCAGATCCCGAGCCAGCACGGCGTCAAAGATCAGGCGGCCCAGGCCGGGCCAGCCGAAGACGGACTCCACCACCACCGAGCCGCTGAGCAGCGAGGCCAACTGATAGCCCAGCATGGTGACCAGCGGCAGCAGGGCGTTGCGCAGGGCATGCACCAGGATGACGCGCGCCTCGCCCGCCCCCTTGGCCCGGGCCGTGCGGACGAAATCCGCCCCATGCAGCTCCAGCAGGGAGGAGCGCACCAGCCGGGTGTAGACTGCCAGGTAGAAAACGGCCAGCGTCGCCGCCGGCAGCACCAGATGGCGGGCGACATCCAGCACCAGGGCGCCCCAGCCCTGCCCCGCCCGATCCAGCGAGACCATGCCGCCCGAGGGCAGCCAGCCCAGCTTGGCCGAGAACAGCACAATGGCCATCAGGCCCAGCCAGAAGCCGGGGATGGAATGCGCCACCAGCACCAGGATGGAAATGCCCTGGTCCACCCAGGTGCGCACCCGGGTCGCCGACAGCACGCCCAGCGCCGTGCTGACCGTCACCGTCAACAGCAGCGACACCCCCATCAGCAGCAGGGTGGACGGCAGGCGGCTGGCGATCAGCGCGAAGACCGGCATGCCATGGCGGTAGGCGTAGCCGAAGTTGAATTGCGCCAGGTTCAGGAGATAACGGTAGAACTGTACCCACACCGGCTGATCCAGGCCGAAGCGATGGCGCAATTCGGCCATGTATTCCGGCGTGGCGCCGCCGGAATCCCCCGCCAGCACGTCGACGATGTCGCCCGGCGCCAGGTGCAGGATGAAGAAATTCAGCACAGCGATGCCCAGGACCACAGGCACCACCTGCGCCAGCCGGACCAGGATGAAGCGGCCGAGGCCGCGGGCGCGTGGTGACAGGACGATCATGCCGTCAGCCACGCGTCGGCCAAGGTGTCGAACAGGCCGTCGCCCTGGGGCGTGGGCCGCCGCAAACGGGTGGTGGCCACCGTCACCCACACCTGTTCCACCAGATCCAGGATGGGCACGTCCGTCGCCGCGATCTCCTGCCAGCGGGTGATCAGGGCCTGGCGCTTGGCGTCGTCCGGCTCCCGCTGCGCCGCTTCCATCACCTGGTCCAGCTCGGGATTGGCGTAGCCGGAGCCGTTGGTCCAGGGCGCGCCCTTGACGATGTTCTTGGACCAGTACAGCCGCTGCACGCCCAGCGTCGGGTCGGGCAGCATGTGCAGACCGACCAGCGACAGGTCGAAGTCATTGTCGGTGAAGATGCGACGCAGGTAGTTCACCTGGTCGCTGGCGCGGATCTGCACATCCACGCCCACCTTGCCCAGCTGCTGCTTCAGCACGTCGGCGGCGTGGGTCTGGTCGGCGCTGGGGATGTCCAGCACCAAGCTGAGACGGGTGCCATCGGCCTTGCGCTTGAACCCGGCCTCATCCAGCAGCGCCTCCGCCCTTTTGGGATCATAGGGGAAGGCCGGCACCTTGTCGGTGTAGTAGCGCTTGTTGGTGGACGGCACCGGGCCGGTCGCCGCCTTGGCCAGGCCGCGATAGACCAGCCGCACCAGGGCGTCGCGATCGATGGCCGACAGCACCGCCTGACGGACCCGGCGATCGGCGAACTGCGGCCGGCGGGTGTTGAAAAAGGCCAGGGTGATGGACGACAGGTAGCGGCCGTCATCCGTGTTGATGGAATAGCGCCCCTTGTCACCGAAGCGGTTGATGGCCGAGGGCAGGATGGCCCCGCCCAGCGCCAGCTGCACCTCCCCCGATTCAACGGCCACGGCGCGGGCGGAGGCGTCGGGGATGAAGCGGAAGATCACCTCGTCCAGGTAGGGCAGGCCCGGCCGCCAGTAGCTGGGGTTGCGCGCCAGACGCACATGGCTGCCGCGCTGCCATTCCTTGAAGACGAAGGGGCCGGTGCCGATGGGGGCGGCGTTGGCGGGATTGGTCAGGATGTCGGTGCCGTCATAGATGTGCCGGGGCAGAACCTGGGCGCCGTAGACGTTGAGATAGCCGAACAGGTACTGCGCCGGGGCCGACAGCCGCACGATGGCGGTGTGGGCGTCGGGCGTGTCCACGCCCGTGACGGTGGCGAAGGCGGCGCGGCCGAAGGGGTGCAGCGCCTTCCACACCTTCATCATGGAGAAGGCCACGTCGGCGGAGGTGAAGTCGTGGCCGTCGTGCCATTTCACGCCCTGGCGCAAGGTGAAGGTGATGGACTTGCCCCCATCCCCCACCACCCAGGCCGTGGCCAGCGCCGGCTGCGGGTTCAGGTCCAGATCGTAGGTGACCAGACCTTCCAGCACCTTGGCCCCGACCATGCCGATGGTCATGGTGGAATCGAAGGCGGAGACCAGATGCGTCGGCTCCCCGGGAATGGTGGCGACCAAGGTGCCGCCGCGCCTTGGACCGGCATCCGCCAGCGCCACCGGGACGGGTGCCATGCCCGCCAGCAACCCTACCCCCGCCATGCCTTCCAGGAAATCCCGCCGCCGCATGCCTTGTCCCTGCCATCAGACCGGCGTCCTTCACGCCCAGCCCCAGCATGCATGGGGAAGTGCGGTTGATAAATACTTTTACATCATAAATATGTATATTTAAAATCTTTCACATATATTCGCCATAAGATCAACCGGTTGGTTTTCATATGGTATTTCGCACCTCCCCCGACATCTGGTTGTTTTTCTTGGGCGCGCGCAACACCAGCGCGCGCAGGCCATGCGGACGCGCTTGCAATCCATGTGTCCGGCGCATGCCTCGCTCTTTTGCCCGTAGCCCACAGGTGGCCTCGCAAGGTCAAGGCGACGCCCCCCTCACGCCCATATGGAACAGGCCGAAGGCCCGCCCCACCTGTGGCCGGGGCGGGCCTTATGTTAACACTTTGACGCCAGCAGGGTCATCCGCATCAGACTGGTCTGGACATCCAGGATCATGGCCAGGTGGCCTTTCTCCCTGCCGTCCCCAGCTTGGTGGGCGTGATCTCTACCTGACAGCGGCGGATCAGATCCCCAGGGTGTTGCGCTCCGCCTCGGCGCGACCGACGAGGGCGCCACGGGAAATTTTTGATTTCGTCTCGGCGGCCCAACGCTTGGCGCAGTCCTGGCCTCAAAGGTTTTGGATTGGATTGGGTGAGGAGGCTGTTACGCCGGATGTTCACCTGGTAGCCAATGACTTGGCGGTTCCGGTTCTTCCAGGAGGCGATGGTCGCCACGGGAATACAGTCTCGCCGGGTGTCCCGCGGATCCATCTGTCCCAGATTGTCCCGCAAAATCCAGCCGAAACGCTGGAAGCGTGGTGTCCCCTACGGGATTCGAACCCGTGTCGCCGCCGTGAAAGGGCGGTGTCCTAGGCCTCTAGACGAAGGGGACATGAGGCGGATGGAGGGTAATCCATCCTATGTGCGGCCACCCGGGGGATGGCCTTCCTACGGCAGACTTCACCGCAAGGGGATACAAGATACTGTATTCGCTTGCGGAAAATACGCCACCTCTTGAAAAAATCGGGGCGCCGCAAGCGGGGTGAACATATGGCACATGGGATCGGCTTGGCGCAACTGGGTTTCGCAGATGTCCGACATCTTTCTGACGCCGCCCTGCAAGGCTTAGACTCTCCACGCCTTCCGCGCCCAGGGGGTCCTTGAAGACGGGACCTATGGCTTTGCCAGCCGTCAACCTCTGGCGGCTAGGTGGCCTTTGAAAATCCACCCCGCCATCCCGCACTAAAGCGATAGCAACTTACCAGCGTATTGATGCCACGCTCTTTACCGTGTATCCGGGATCCGGACACTGGTGGGGGATGATGTCATGTCGCAGTCGGAACTGGAAAAACTGAAGGCCCTGATCGCCTCGGACAAGAAAATACTGAAGGGCATAGCCGGCGGGGGCGATGTGAAGGCGGCGGCCAAGGCGTTGGCGGACTTCGCGGCCACGCGCGGCATCCAGCTGACCGCCGACGAGATCGAGGGCGTCTTCGCCGCCCGGGCCGGCAGCGCGCCCACCCAGATGGAACCGCTGGACGACGACGCGCTGGACCATGTTTCCGGCGGCGGCTCCCCCTACTGCATATACACCAAAGGCTGCTACTGCATTTTCACCAGGTAAGGCCGGGCAAGTCGCCCGCAGTGACGGCGTCGCCTGTGGACACCCCGTTCCTGGACATCCTGGCGCCGCTGGTCGACCGGGCGGCGGAGCGTCTTGACCGGTCCCTGGCCGGCGGCGTCGTATTGCCGCTGTCGGCCCGGCGAGGCGCGATCGGGGCGCTGGCAGCCCGCCTGAGCGAGGTCGCCGGCCCGGCCCTGACGGCGGCGTTCCAGGAGATCGAAGCGGTGCCCGCCATCGCCCGCCTTTATGATGAGCCGCCAGCCTGGGTGCCCCGCGACCGTTATCGCGCCTTCGCCACGGCCGCCCGGGGACCGCACGTCGATACGCTGCTGGCCGACTGGCCCATACTGCGCCGCCGCCTGGACCGGATGTGCACCGATTGGGTGGACGCCATCACGGCCTTCGCCCGCCATTTCCACCAGGACGCCGCCGCCCTGGCCGTCCGGCATCCCGCGTGGCGGGGCACCGTGCCGGCGATCGCCGACGGCACCCCCGGCCTGTCCGACCCCCATGGCGGCGGCTGCACGGTCATCCGCGTGACCTTGGCCGACGGCACACGCATAGCCTATAAGCCCCGCGCCCTGGCGGCGGAGGCGGCGTTCGGGCACCTGCTGGACCGGCTGAACGCCGCCGGCACCGCCCCGGCCCACCGCGTCCCGTGGGTGATGGACGGCAGCGACCATGGGTGGATGGAATGGGTGGACCCTGCCCCCCTGCCCGATGCGGCCGGGGCGCACGCCTATATGGAACGGTGCGGCGGCCTTCTGGCCCTGATGTTCCTGCTGCGCGGCAGCGACATCCATCCCGACAACTTGATCCCGGCGGGCCTCTTTCCCGTCATCGTCGACCTGGAATGCCTGTTCCAGCCCGGCCCGGCGGATCTGGGTGTGGCCGATCCCCTGGACGACCCGCACCTGTTCGCCAACGGCATCCTGCCGGTCTATACCTCCTTCGACGGAGGGGCGACGCTGGCGCCCCTGGCCGCCGCTGGCTCCGGCCCCCTGGCGCCCCGGCCGCAAACCGTGGTGCGTCACGCCGGCACGGATTGGCTGCACCTGGGCGAACAGCCGGTGCCCAGCTTCGCTCCCGGCCCCAGTCTGGGCAGCGTCCCCCTGGACGTACGGAATTTCAGCACGGCCGTCCTGGACGGCTTCCAGGCCACCCTGCGCACCCTAGTGGCGCACAAGACGGCGCTGATGGCGCCGGAGGGTTCGCTGGCCCGGTTCCGTAATGTCCGCTGCCGCCTGCTGCTGGCCGCCACCAACCTCTATGGGCTGGTCCTGGCACCCGCGCTGATCGGCGAGGGGGCCAAGGATGAGGCCGCCTTCACGCGCCAGGTGGCGCGGGCCGCCGGCCGCGCGCCACTGCTGGGCGATCCGGCCGCCTGGCGGCGGGCGCTGGCGGCGGAAGCGCGGGCCCTGGACCGTCTGGACATCCCGGCCTTCACCTTCCGTCCCGGCGGCCGCGAGGCCTGGAGCGTTGAAGCCGCCGGCACGGCCGCCAGCCCCCTGGGCCCGGTATTCGCCATCCCCCCGTACGACCAGGTGACGGCGGCGCTCGCCGCACTGGATGATGCAACGATCAACCGAACAACGGCCCTGCTACGCGCCGCTCTGCGCCCCCCCGCCCGGCGTCCCCCCACCCTGCCTCCCCAGGACGTGGGCGTCGTAGCGGAAGCCGTCCCAGGCCCCGACTTCCGCACCACCCTGCGCGCGCTGGCCGACCGGGTGGCCGATCTGGCCGTGGGTCAGGAACCGGGAGCGCTGCGCTGGGTGCGGCTGTGGGAGCAGATGCCGGCCCTGACCGCCCCGGCGGGGCCGGGCCTGTGCTACGGCGCCGGTGGCATCGCCGTCTTCCTGTCGGAGGCCGGGCGCGCCTTGGACGACGAGCGCCTGCTGGACCTGGCGCGGCAGGCGCAGCAGCCCTTGCGGGCCGCCATCCATCGGGGGGAGGCACCGCGCCTGGCCCGCCGCTTCGGGCCCGGCTATGGGCGCGGCCTGGGGGGGATGATCGCCGGCTTGGCCTGGTGCGCCCGTCTGCTGGCCGACCCGGCCCTGGCCCATGACGCCCTGGCGCTGGCGGTCGAGACGCCCCTGGCGCTGGCGATCGAGAATGGCCCGGTGGGCGATGCGTCCGATGTGATGGACGGCGCCGCCGGCCTGGCCTGGGGTTTGGCCGTCCTGGAACCCGGGCCGGTCGTTGCCCAGGCCATGGCCGCCTGCGGAACGGCACTGCTGGCCGCCTCCCAAACCGATGGCGTGGGTGGCCGGCACTGGCCCGGGCGGCGGCGGGCGGGGTTGGCCGGCCTGTCCCACGGCGCCGCCGGCATCGCCACCGCCTTGGCCCACATCCATGCGGCCACCGGCGATGCCCGGTGCCACGCCGCGGCATGGGAGGCCGTGGCCTACGAGAACGCGCTGTTCAATCCGGCCGCCGGCGATTGGCAGACAGGCCGCCAGCAGGGCTCGTCCACATGGTGCCATGGCGCGCCCGGCATCGCCCTGGCCCGCACGCTCTTGATGGATATGCTGGGGGACAAGGACGGCCGGCTGGCCGCCGACCTGCACACCGCACTGGCAACCTTGCGAGCGTCCCCCCTGGACCAGGTGGACGACCTGTGCTGTGGCGAGGCCGGACGGCTGGAGATCCTGGCCACGCTGACCACCCGGTCGCCGGGCGTGGAGGATGAAATCGACACCGCCCTGAACACCCGGCTGGCCGACTGGGCGGCCGGGCGGGGCCGACTGATGGTGGCGGACGTGGCGGGCGCACCCGACGATGCCGCCCTGTTCCGGGGCCATGCCGGCCTGGGACACCTGCTGGTCCGACGCCTGGCGCCGGACTTCGCCTGCGACGTGCTGCTGCCCCGTCAGGTGTCTCGCGTCAGTTGACGCCGGGCGAAGGCGGCGAAGAAGCCGTCGCGGGCCATGAGGGTATCGAAGGCGCCCTCTTCCTCCACCCGGCCCTGGTTCAGCACGATGATGCGGTCGGCCCGCCGCACCGTGCTGAGGCGGTGGGCGATGACCAGGCGGGTGCCGGCGATCTTGTCCAGGCTGGCGGTCACTGCCGCCTGGGTATGGTTGTCCAGCGCGCTGGTCGCCTCATCCAGCATCATGATGCGTGGCCGGGCCACCAGGGCACGGGCCAGCAGCAGGCGCTGGACCTGCCCGCCCGACAGGCCGGCGCCGCCGTCGGTGATCAGGGTGTGAAGGCCCATCGGCATGCGCCGCACGTCGTCGGCCAGTGCCACCTGGGCCAGCGCGTCCCAGGCGGCCTCCTGCCCCAGATGGGTGGCGGCACCCAGCACATTGTCCATCAAGGTGCCGGGCATCAGGCGGCCGTGCTGCAGGACCACGCCGCACTGTCGGCGCACGGCCCGCAAATCCAGACCCGCCAGGTCGACGCCATCATAGAGCACCAGGCCGGCGTCCGGCCGCTCGAAACCCAGCAGCAGGCGGAACAGCGTCGACTTGCCCGTACCGGACGGGCCGACGAAGGCCACGAACTCCCCAGGCCGGACGCTGACCGACAGGGCGTCCAGGATGCGGGGAGTGTCCGGCTGATACTGGAAGGTGACGCGCGACAGCTCGATGGCGCCGGTCAGCGTGCCCGGGTCGGCCTTATCCGCCGCCTCCGGTAGGGCCTGGAGGATGGGGCGGGCGTGCTGCACGATGGGCGCCAGGCCCACCATTTCCACGGCAGCCGCCGCCAGGCCGCGCAGGCCTTCCAGGGCGGCGGTGAAGGCGGTGACGAAGGCGGCCAGCAGGCCCAGGGCGACGGTGTCGGTCCAGCCGCCCATGACGCAGACCGCCAGCAGCGCCGCCGTGGCGAAGGCCTGGTAGCCCACGCCCACCGTGTCCAGCAGGCCGGCCGCCCGGTCGGCGCCGAACTGGGCGCGGCTGGCCTCGGCGTACAGGCGCGCCCAGCGCAGGAAGGCCCGGTCCTCCGCCGCCGCCAGGCGCAGTTTGGCGATGCCGCTGGCGAGTTCCAGCGTCAAGCCGGACATGCGGGCGTCCCCCCGGATGGCCGCGGCCTCGTGCCGGACGCGCAACAGCCCCAGCACCACGGTCACGACGGCCAACATCAGGGTCAGCGCGATAGCCACCAGGCCCAGGCGCCAGGAATAGCCCAGCATGACGGCGTAGGAGACCAAGGCCACCATCCCCGTCATCACAGCATTGATGGTGGAGGCGGTCAGCGCCTTTTCCAGGCGGGCCACGGCCATGACCCGGGTTGCCATGTCGCCGGTGGAGTAGCCCCGGAAGAAGCCGGTGGGCAGGCGCAGCAGGCGGTCCATCACCGCCGCCTGCACCCGGCTGCCCTCCAGCCCCTCAATGCGCAGCATGGTCAGTTGGGTGGCCAGGCGCAGCAGCAGGGTCATGACCGCCAGCAAGGCCAGGGCGACGGCCACCTGCACCACCCGGCCCAGATTGCTGTCGGGGATGGCGCCTTCCAGCAGGTAGCCCATGGCCAGCGGCACACCCATGGTGAACACGCCGGCCAGCAGGGTGCCGCCGGCCAGGGTGGCGATGTCGCCCATCCGGGCGCGCAGCAACCCGTTGGCCAGGCTGCCCGGCGTCAGTGCCTGGTCCGGCAGCGGCGGGTACAGGGCGTAGGCCTGGCCGGCCAGCAGCACCGCCTCGGCCGCCGGCAGCGGCCGCGCCACGCGTGTGTCGGGATCATAAACGGTGTAGCGGCCCCGCCCGCCGGGGCTGAGCGCCAGGGGCGACAGCGGCGCCGGCCGTAGCAGCAGGAAGGCGCCGCTGTCCTGCCGCCACCAGCCGGGATCCAGTTGGACGCCCCGAAGGCGCACGCGGCTGGCCTGGGCCAGCGCCTCCAGCGCCGGCATCGGCGCCCCCTCCTGCTGGCGGGGCGGCAGGCGCACCTCAAAGCCCAGCACCGCGCCTAGATGCGCGAAGGCCAATACCAGGGGCTGTTCCGACAGGGGAGCGTAGGTGGCGCTGCGGTCCGGTCCCAATACCCCGCCCAGCGCCTGTATGGCCAGCAGGCCGGCATGGCGATCGCGGGCTGCCCGCTCCTCCCCCTCCAGCCGGTCGGCATCCTCCATGCTCACGACTCCACCAACTGGCGATAGGCGCCGCCCGCCGCCATCAGCGCCTCATGGCCGCCGCGTTCCAGCACCCGGCCGTCCTTCAGGACGATGATCTCGTCACAGTCGCGAATGGCGCTGAGGCGGTGGGCAATGATCAGGCAGGCGCAGCCGCGACGGCGGACATTGTCCATCAACGCCTGTTCTACCGTCGGATCCAGGGCGCTGGTGGCCTCGTCCAGGATCAGCAAGCTGGGCTCCATCACCAGGGCGCGGGCGATTTCCAGCCGCTGGCGCTGGCCGCCGCTCCAGTTGCGGCCGGCCTCCTCCACCCGGCCACCGTAGCCGCCGACGCGGGCGACGATGTCGTCGTGGATCATGGCGTCCTTGGCCGCGCGGATGATCCGGGCTTCGGGCACGGCCTCGTCCCACAGGGTCAGGTTGTCGCGCACCGTGCCCTCGAACAGCAGGATATCCTGGTCCACCATGGCCAGCGACGCGCGCAGCCGGTCGCGCGGCACGGCGCGCAAGGGATGGCCATCCAACAGGATGTCGCCGCCCAGCGGGTCGAACAGCCCAGCCACCAGACGGCCGACGGTGGACTTGCCGCTGCCCGACGCCCCGACCAGGGCCACCCGGGCGCCGGGAGCGATGTCCAGATCCACGCCGTTGACCACCATCGCCCCTTGAGGGGTGTAGCCGAAGGCGAGGTCGCGGACGGCCAGGGCGCCGCTCAGCTTGGCGCCATCGCGGACGGTGGGTGCCGCCGGCGCGTCCGGCCGGTCGCCCGCGAATTCCCAGGCCAGGGGCGTGGTGGCGACGTCGGCCAACTGGTCCAGCGGGCTGCGCACCTGCTTCAGGCTGGTGACCTGACGCATCAGGGTGGACAAGGCAGCGGCGAAGGCGGTGATCAGGGTCTGGAAGGCGGCTAGTTCGCCCACCGTCATGCTGCCCGCGATGACGAAGCCGGCGGACAGGGCCAGCACCAGGCCCCGGTTCAGCAGCATGACACCGTCGGGCACGGCGCCCAGCAGCGCCTCGATACGGCCGGCCGCCTGACGGTCGCGCACCAGGGCGGCCAGCAGGCCGGCCCACTGGCCGAAGAACACGTCGTCGGTACCGCTGGCCTTCAGGGTTTCCACCATGCCGATGCCCTGGACGGCCCGGCCATGCACCTTGATGGCCGCCATACCGGCCTTGCGGACCCGCTCCTCCAGCCGGCGTTGCGTCAGCGCCAAGGCAGCGATGGGAATGGCCGCGGCCAGCAGGGTGACCAGGGTCAGGATGGGGCTGTAGAGCAGCATGGCCAGGGTGAAGAAGACGCTGGACGCCAGGGCCAGCGCCGCCTTCACCGGCTGTTCCGCCGCCTGCAGGCCCAGGGGACGGGCCAGGTCCACCCGGCCGGCCAGGGCGCCGGCGTGGCGCTGGCCGAAGAAGCGCACGGGCAGGCGCAGCATACGCCAGACCATGCGGCCGGCCGCCAGGATGGCGATGCGGGTGTGCAGGCGCACCAGCAGGCTGTTCTGCAGGCCCGTCAGTCCCCACTGCACCACCGCCGTGGCCAGCAACACCCCCAACAGGGGCACGCCCCAGTCCGCCTGGCCCTGCACAAGATAATAGTCGACGAAGACCTGCGTCGCCGCCGGCACCACCAGCCCAGGCAGGATCAGGGCGACGCCCGCCAGCACCGCCAGCGCCAGGGGCCCATGTGTTCCCGCCACAAGGGCCGCGATGTCGCGCCAGGTGCTGGGCACGGCGCCGGACCGGCGGAAATCCGCCCCCGTCTGGAAGGTCAGCACGATGCCGGAAAACAACGCGTCGAACTCCGCCGCTGTCAGGACGCGGCGGCCGGCAGCGGGGTCGTTCAGCTGCACCCTGCCGCCCGTCATGCCCTCCAGCACCACATAATGGCTGAGATCGACGAAGACGATGCAGGGCATGGCGATGTCGGCCAAGTGGTGCGGCTCACAGCGGAAGCCCTTGGCCTCCAGCCCATAGGCCCGGGCCGCCCGCACGATGTTGGAGGCGCGGCTGCCGTCGCGGGAAACGCCGCAGGCCTCGCGCAACTCCGGCAGGGGCACCCATTTGCCGTGGTGGGCCAGCACCATGGCAAGGCAGGCGGCGCCGCATTCCGCCGCCTCCATCTGGAAAACCGTTGGAACGGGGCGTGGACGTGCCGCCATCGCCTTCCGGACCGCGCCGGACACCGCCGCCGCTGCCGTCACGGCTCAAGCCCCAGGGCGTCCAGCACCGGTTCGATGGCGGGGAAGGCCAGGGCGATGATGCGCGTGCGCTCCACCACCACCCCGCCCTTGATGACGGTACCGCTTTCCACCGGCCGCGCGGCGCCCCGGGATGATGACCAGGCGAAACCGCTGACGGTCGCGGGATCGCGCCGCAGGGCCACCCGCACCTCGAACGGCGGACCGTTGGCCATCAGACTGGTGACGAAGGCGTCGTTCTTCAGCGTCTGCTGCACCGCCTCCCGCGTCGCCGCCGTCTCGGACACGCGGATGACCTCGCCATGGATGAAGCCGTCACGCTCCACCTTCACGGTGGAAGGAATGATCTGCACCGCCATGCCGGGGCGTATCTTCTTACCATCGGCTGGGGCGACGTAGAGGATACCCACCAGCCCGTCGCCCGCCACCACCCGACCTTCCGGTACCAGGCGCATCAGGGCCGAACCCGCGGCCACCCGGTCGCCGGTGGCGGCCGACAGCTCAATCACCCGGCCGGTGATGGGGGCGCGAACTTCGGTCCGTGCCGCGCGTTCGGCCATAGCCTCGGCCAGATCCTGTCGACCCTGACCGATCTTGCTCTCCAGTTCCAGCATCTCGCGCTCATCCTCGATGGCGCGCTCGTCCGCCTCCACGCCTAGGGTGTTCAACGCGTTCAGGGCGGCGGTGATGTCGCGCTGGGCCTGGGCGCGGTCGTTCTCCGTCATCAGGATGCGCTCACGCGTGGCATAACCGCGGCCCATCAGCTCATGCTGGCTGGCCAACACCTGGCCCAGCGCCGCCTCCCGCTGGCGGGCCTGCTGCAAGGCCTGCTCCCACCCCTGGCGCCGCTGCTCGTCATCGCGGGTGCGGGCCGCCCGGGCGCGGGCCTGGAAGTCCTTCAGCCGCCCCTCCTCCGCCTCCAGCCGGGCCAAGCGGGCCTGGACCGTCTCCAGCCGGGCGTTCAGCACGGGGTCCGCCAGCACGGCGACGATCTCCCCCTCATTAACGGCGCCGCCGACACTGGCCTTCAGCGCCGTGATGGCGGCACTGCTGGGCGCCGTCACCAGGGCCACGCCGCCGCTGCCCTGCAGCACGCCGTTGCCCGCCACCTTGACCGGCGCAGTGGCGACCAGGGACCAGGCCAGTCCGCCCAGCACGGCCGCCAGGAAGATGCCGAACACCAGCCAGCCCAGCGGGAACGACACCCGCACCATGCGGTCGAGCTGGTCCGGGTTCGCAGGCCGGAAGGCGGGGGCGGAAGAACTCATAAAGGCGACCGCTATGACGGGAAACAAACGTCATTGGTGCGGAAGTTCATCCGAAAAGGCAAGGTGCGCGAGGAGGATGGAAAGTAATGCCAACGGCATGAGACCGGCGACTGCCTTTGCAAAATGCGATCGCAACCCCCGGTGCGGTCGCGACTTTTCCGTCCAGGCCGGCACCACGCCGCGTCATCGATCTGACAGGCGGCCTGGATTAAACAGGCTCCACCCCGTGGCCTCGGCCAGGCGCTCCAGGGCGAGGCTGCCCAGCTGGGAGTTGCCGTTGGCGTTCAGGCCGGGGGACCAGACGGCGACGGAGGCCCGGCCGGGAACGATGGCCAATATGCCGCCGCCGACGCCGGACTTGGCCGGGATCCCGACGCGGAACGCGATGTCGTCGCTTGCGTCATAGTGGCCACAGGTCAGCATCAGGGACAGGATGCGGCGGGCCCGTATGGATGAAATGGTGCGTCCGCCCCCGGGATGGCGGCCATCCAGCATCAGGTAGCGTCCGGCGGCGGCAAGCTGGCGGCAGGTCATCTCGATGGCGCAGGCATGAAAATAGGTGCCCAACACCAGGTCGGGCGCATGCCGCAGCACGCCATAGGATTTCATGAAATGGGCCAGGGCCCGGTTGCGCTCGCCTGTGCGCTCCTCCGAGCGGGCGACCTCTTCATTGATGGCGATGGTTTCATCCTCCGCCAGATAGCGGACGAACTGGACCAGTTCGCCGATGGCCTCACGGGGCGAATGCCCCGCCAGATTCACATCCGTCACGACGATGGCGCCGGCATTGATGAAGGGGTTCCGCGGAACGCCCCGCTCCGCTTCGAGCTGGACGATGGAATTGAACGCTGTGCCGGATGGCTCGCGCCCCACCCGTTCCCACAGCTGGTCCCCCGCCTTGCCCAGGGCCAGCGTCAGGGAAAAGACCTTGGATATCGACTGGATGGAAAAGCCGACCTCGTCATCCCCGCCGGCGTGGCATTCCCCATCGACGGTATAGACCGCCATGCCGAACCTGGCGGGGTCGACCTTGGCCAGGCTGGGGATGTAGGTCGCGACCTTGCCACGATCAGGCGCGGCCCGCATCTCGTCGACGATGTCCTGGATGATACCTTGGAGAGTCACGGGCGCTGCCATATCAGACGGGCGGGAAAGGGGCCGATGCCCCGGCGGTTGGGCAGGGTAGCAGCCGCGCCCAGCAGCGTCACGCCGCCACCGGGCCGGTCCCTTGGGATCAACCGGGCCATTTGGGGATTAGCGGGCCGCCTGTGGCAGATGGAGCGAGACGCTGAGCCCACCGGTCGGCGATGTGTCCAGGCTGAGGCTTCCGCCATGAAGGCGCGCCAACTCCTCCGTTATCGTCAGCCCCAGGCCGGTACCCGGCACCGCCTCGTCCAGGCGGGCGCCCCGGGCCAGAACGTCCGACCGCCTGTCCGCCGGAATGCCGGGCCCATCATCCTGGACGGTGATGACAACCCCGCCGCTGGCCGCCGTGGCCGTCACCCGGACCACCGCTGTGCACCATTTGGCGGCGTTGTCGATGAGATTGCCGGCCATTTCCTGCAGGTCCACCGGGTCGGCTCGAACCCGGGCTAGCGCGTCGCCATCAACCTGGATATCGACCCCGCGCTCGGCATGCAGGTGAGCCACGGTGCGGGCGATCTGCCGCAGCACCGGCAGGACAACCGTTCCGCCTGAGGAATGAAGCAGCGCCGGCGCGGCCCGCGCCCGGGCCAGGTGCCGTTCGATCTGACCCCGCATGCGATCCGCCTCGGCCGCCACCACCGCCGGGTCCATGCCGCCCGGCGCGGCGGCGGCGTTGGCGATGACGGCCAGCGGGGTTTTCAGCGCATGCGCCAGATCAGCCGCCTGCGCCCGCGCCCGCTCCACCATCATCCGGTTCTCCTCCATCAGCAGATTGAGGTCGTCCACCACGGGCTGGACCTCGCCAGGGAAGGCGCCCTCCAGGCGGTTCGACCGTCCGGCGCGCAGATCGGCCAGGGCCGCCCGCATCCGCCGCAGCGGTCCCAGCCCCAGGCGCACCTGGATGGCCGCCGCCGCCAGCAGACCGGCGGCCAGCACCGCCAGCGACAGGCCCAACACCCGGGAAAAGCCGGCCGTCGCGGCCTGCACATCGCTGGCGTCGACGATCACGGCCGCGCGCACCGGTGTTGCCGTTCCCGGCAGGCGCAGGCTGCGCTCCCATGCCACCAGCGGGGCCCGGTTCGGTCCCGTCAGGCTGTGGCGATGAACCTCACCATCCTTGGGGGTGTCCGCCGGCAGGTCCAAGGCCTGGTCCCAGAGCGACCGCGACCGCAGCACCTGGTTCCCAGGGCCATCGACCCGCCAATACAACCCTGACAGCGGGCGGCGGAACCGGGGGTCGCTCAGGTCCCGGGCCAGCGCCACCGCGCCGTCCGGCGTCACTTCCAGCACCGCCGCCAACTCATCCAGGTGCTGGGCCATGCGCCGGCTCAACTCCGCCTCGGCATGGGTGCGGAACAGGTCGGTCAGGATGATGCCGGTGATGACCAGCGCCGGAGCGATCCAGAGGACCGACAGCAGCAAAAGGCGCCGGGTCAGTGAGGAGGTCGTCAGCGAAGAAGGTATCACCGCGCCGCCTCCAGGCGGTACCCCAGGCCCCGTTCCGTCCGGATGAGGTCGCCGCCCAGCTTGCGGCGCAGTCGGCCGACGAACACCTCGATGGTGTTGCTGTCGCGATCGAAATCCTGCGCGTAGACATGCTCGGTCAATTCGGTGCGGGACACGACCTTGCCGGGGTGGTGCATGAGATAGGACAGCACCTTGAACTCATGCGCCGTCAGTGCGACGGGCCGGCCGTCCACCGTCACCCGGCCGGTGCGTGTGTCCAGCGTCACGGGGCCGCAGCGCAGTTCCGCCGCCGCCAGCCCACCGGCCCGGCGGATCAGGGCGCGCACGCGGGCCAGCAGTTCCTCCATCCGGAACGGCTTGGCCAGGTAGTCGTCGGCGCCGGCGTCGATGCCGGCCACCTTCTCCTGCCAGGTTCCACGGGCCGTGAGGATCAGCACTGGCACCGTGATATCCGCCGCCCGCCACGCGCGCAGGACGGACAGGCCGTCGCGCACCGGCAATCCCAGATCCAGCACCACGGCGTCATAGGGCTCACTCTCCCCGAGGAAGGCGGCCTCCTCGCCGTCAGGGGCCATGTCGACGGCGTAGCCTGCATCCGCCAGCGCCTCTGCAAGCTGACGGCGCAGCGCCGGATCATCCTCGGCGAGCAGTATCCTCATGGCCTGCGGTCTTTCTCCGTCCCCCGTTCCTTGACCGCGAGGAGGTCGCCCGTTCGGGCGTCGTAATGCAGCTTCACGACACGCCCGCCGTCCATCAGCAGTTTGATCTCATAGACCAATCGGCCGTGCTCCTCCTCCAATTCCGCTTCCAGAAGCTGGCCGGGGAAGCGGGCCGCCGCGCGGTCCAGGATGGTGCGCAGGGGCAACGCGCGCCCCTGTTCCACGGCGGCGCGCGCGCGGTCCTGGTCCTGGTCCGCGTCCGCCAGGGCGGCGGGCATGGCCAGCAGGGGCAGCAGAAGGGCAACGGTCCATCTCATCGGCATAGTTGACCGTTCCTTTCCTGAACGCAGCCTGAACGCGCCGTTCAGGTCCCGTTCAACGGAACCCCGCCAGGATGATGCCACCATCCAATCCCAATACGGAGGACACCATGATGTATGGCAAAATCGCCGCGGCGGCGCTGCTGGCGGGTTCCCTGGCCATCGGCGGCTACGCGCTGGCTGTCGAGACCGCGCCCCCCGGTCAGGCTCAGCCGGGGAAAGCAGCGGACGCAAGCGCCCTGACCGTCCCGCAGTTGATCGAGCGCCTGACCGCCCAGGGCTATTCCGACATCACCGAAATCAAGCGGCACCGCGACAGGAATTACAAGGTCGAGGCCCGCGACCCGCAGGGCAAGCGCGTCGAACTGGCCATCGACGCCCGCACGGGCGATATCCTGAAAACGGAAAAGGACGAGGACTGATGACCATGCCCATCCCCTCCGACGGCGCCCCCACGGGCGCCGCTACTCCCAAAGTGTCCACCGGCACGGTGACGGTGTGGGATCCGGTCATCCGCCTCTTGCACTGGACCATCGCCGCCTCCTTCGTCGTCGCCTGGCTGTCGGCCGAAGAGGTCATGCCCGTGCATGAGGCTGCCGGCTTCGTGATCCTGGTGGCGGTCGGGGTGCGGTCCCTGTGGGGCCTCATCGGCACCCCGCATGCCCGGTTCGCCGAGTTCGTGCCCAGCCCAGGCGGCTTCCTCTCCTACATGGGAGCCTTGGTGAAGGGGCGGGCGGGCCGGTATATGGGCCACAACCCGGCGGGCGGCGCCATGATCGTGGCGCTTCTGGTCAGCCTGCTCCTGACCGTGGCCACCGGCATCGTTCTGGATACGGGTGGCGGCGTTCTGGGAGAGGACGCGATGGAGGACATCCACGGTGCGGCGGCCACGGTAACCCTTATCCTGGTGGTCCTACATGTCGGCGGCGTGATCCTGTCCAGCATGTTGCACCGGGAAAACCTGGTCCGCGCCATGGTCACGGGGCGCAAGCGGGCCTGAGGCCCCACGGCCTGCGTGAAACCCCTGCCTTAGGTGAACCAGATGGGGTTTTGGCGCCGATCAGCACGGTAACCGTTTGATGCCATTGGGATCAGCAGCGTCATTCCCTAGCTGCCCAAACCGCCCAGGCACACATACTTGGTATCGATATAGTCATCGATACCCTGGCGCCCCCCTTCCTTGCCAATTCCGGATTCCTTGAAACCGCCAAAAGGGCCCTCAACAGTGGTGATCAAACCTTCATTGATGCCAACCATGCCGTACTTGAGACTACCCATGACGCGGAAGGCGCGGGCGAGGTCGGCCGTATAGAAGTATGCGGCCAACCCGAACTCGGTTTCGTTGGCTCGGGCGATTGCCTCCTCTTCGGTTTCGAAGCGGGACACCGGCGCGATGGGACCAAAGATCTCCTCCTTCATGCACAGCATTTCGGAGCCGGCGCCAGAGATGACGGTGGGCTCGAAGAAGTTTCCACCAAGCGCATGACGCTTGCCGCCGATGGCGATGCCCGCCCCCTTGTCGATGGCGTCCCGGATCAATTCCTCAACCCGCTCCACCGCCCTTAAATCGATAAGCGGACCTTGTTGCGTGCGCGGTTCCAAGCCGGGGCCAACTCTCAGCTTCCCAGTCTCCGCCGCCAGCTTCTCGACGAACCGATCATAGATGCGCGACTGTACCAGGAACCGGTTGGTGCAAACGCAGGTCTGGCCGGAATTGCGATATTTCGAGGTGATGGCCCCTTCCACGGCGCGATCGATATCGGCATCGTCAAAGACGATGAAGGGGGCGTTGCCGCCCAGCTCCATGGACACCTTCTTCACAGTGGCGGCGCATTTCGCGAGGAGGACCTTCCCGATTTCGGTCGACCCGGTGAAGGTCAGCTTCCGGACAATGGGACTAAAGCAAAGCTCGTCGCCGATCTCGCCGGCGCTGCCGGTCACAATGTTGACGACGCCCTGGGGGAAGCCGGCCTCTTCACACAGCACCCCCCAGGCCAAACCCGAGAAGGGCGTCTGGGTCGCCGGCTTGGCGACAACCGTGCAACCGGCGGCGAGAGCGGGGGCAAGCTTGCGGGCCAGCATCGATGACGGGAAGTTCCAGGGCGTGATCGCAGCTACCACCCCGACGGGTTCCTTGGTGACCAGAATGCGGCGGTCGGCCCAGGGGGAGGGCACCACCTCACCATAAACCCGCCGCGCCTCCTCGGCGAACCAAAGGACGTAAGCGGCGGACGCGCGAATTTCACCCGTAGCCTCGGCCAACGGCTTCCCCTGTTCCAGCGTCAGCAGTTCAGCCAAGGCCTGCTGATTTTGCAGGATCAGGTCATGCAGCTTGCGCAGGAGTTGCGACCGCTCCAGCGCGGTCGTCCGGCGCCAGGTTTGAAACGCGGCATCCGCCGCCGCTATGGCGCGCCGAGTTTCCATCTGGCCAGACCTCGGAACGGTGCCGATGCGCACCGAAGTCGCGGGGTCGATAACGTCTATCGTGGCCCTCGAATCCGCGTTCACCCACTTGCCGTCGATATAATTTTGTTCGCGCAGATAGCGATTTGCCACGATACGTCTCCAACCCAAGCGTCTAAATCAGGACCCAGTGCCGTCAAATCATCCGCGAAAGCGGATCATTGTTTTTATTCTTGTCGAAGATGCGATGCTTCAACGCCCCCAATACATGGATGACGATGACGGCCAGCAGTGTGTATGCCAGCACCGCGTGAATGGAACTCAACGTCTCGGAGAGTGCGTCGTTCTTCCCCAGAAGTTCCGGGACCTTGAGACCGAACAAGGTAACGCCGTCGCTTTCCGAGAAAGTGCTCGAGCGTGAATATCCGATCACAGGAACGACGATCATCAGCACATAAAGCGCCACATGGGCGATTTTGGCCGCAATGGCCTCGAACTTCGAAAGGCCAGTGGCCAGCGCCGGCGTCGGCACGAGCACCCGCAATACCAGCTGGACGGCCACCAGGATGATCACCACGAGGCCGAATGACTTATGAAGGGGGTAAAAATCCTCGAACTTCGCCGGGATGTTGTCGCCCAGCGACACCATCTTCCAACCAAGCCAGATCATCCCCAGGACAATCGCGGCGCGGAACCAATGAATGAGCCGCATGGCCAAAGGGTATTTCTTTGCTGAGTTCAAAACTCCCTCCGGAAATTTGTGGATCTCGGGCCAAGGCCCGGGTCGGCGTTCCAAGCCGGCCCGGGCCCTACACCAAGAGCGCTCAGAACTCCGTCTCCGCCGTGACGCCGATCGTCCGGGGCCGGTTGATGAACACGCGGGCATAATAAGGGTTGTTTTGGGCCACGTTCCGATTGATGCCGGTGACCGCGCGGCGGTCAAACAGGTTGTCGACGTAAAGCGACGTCGTCCAGCTGCCACCCGCCAACCCGATGCGCATGTCGACCAGGTCGTAGGCTGGCTTTTGGAAATAACTGGCCGGCACGGCGCTGTAATCGTACTGCGCATCGACAAACCGGTTCGTCACCAGGGCGCTGAAGGTCAGATCGCCGGCTATGTCACGCGAATATTCCAGGGAGGTCGTCGCCGTCCAACGCGGCACATCGGGAAGCTGCTGACCGATCGGGGAGTTTCCGGGCAAGGCCGCATCCGTCAGCGCCGACCGCGTCGTCCCCAGCGACTGGTTGAGCCGAAAGCCACCCCCCAGTTTCACGCTGGCCTCAACCTCGGCACCCTCCGAATAGGCTTTGCCCGAGTTGGCGGTAAAGAAATACCCGCATGCGAGCGTGGTCTGGAGTTGGATGCGCTGCCAGTCGATATAATAGAAGGACGAATTCAGCGTCATCCGGCCATCGAGAAGCTTCGCCTTCTCGCCGATCTCATAGTTCCAAACCGCGTCCGGACCGAAGGTCGACGGCTCCGTCTTGATGCCCAGCTGCTGGTATGAGGAGGAACAATCGACGACGCCGCTGGTCGGGATGGGCAGGTTGGGACCGCCAGGACGATAGCCTTTTGAGGCCGTGGCATAAAAAAGAAGGTTCTTGTCCGGCGTATAGGTCAGGGTGAATTTGGGCGTCAGGCCATAGGCGCCGGCGGCGCCGCTGAACGTCCCCGTCTGGGCGGCCAGACCATCGGCGTTCTGCTGATATTCGAACCGGTAGTGGAAGTAACGCAAGCCAACCGTCGCCTTCCAGTCCGGCAGGAACTGATAGTTGACCTCGCCGAAAAGCGCCTGTTGCGTCAGGCTGTCGGGCTCGACGTCGGTGAACGCATTGGCGGTGCCATAGATCGGAACCAAGTCGTTCACCGTGTTGCGCACCAGGAGATGGTCGGAGAAGCGGCTGTAAAAGCCGCCCGCCACCCATTGCAGGATGGAGTCATCGTTCGAGGATACGCGCAGCTCCTGATTAAACTGGTGTGAGGAATGCCGTTCGGTCGTGCTGTTGTCCGTGGGCAATCCCGTTGGCCCCATGGGACCGAACGCGAAATACTGGCTTTCGGCATCATCCTCTTTGACGTAGGAACTTCCCCGGAGCAAAGACGTGATCGACTGCAACGATATATTGCTCAAATCATACTTGATCCGCAGGCTGTAGTCGTCGAACGCCTGTAAGGAGGACTCCGGCACGTCATAAGGCTGGTAATGCGCCATGGTGCCGGGCGGCATGTCGATGGCCGACAATGCGCCGGTGGTGAGCCGCTGATGGAATATCGCCGGCTCGATGCTCAGATCCTCGGTGGGCTTGAAAAGCAAGGTCGCGCGGAAGCCGGTTGTCCTATCGTCATTATCATTGGAATGGACCTTCGCCACCGGCGCGCCGGCGACGTCGCCGCGCATCGTGCCGTTCGGCAGCGGGAAATCGTTGGTCACAATACGGTCGATGAAGCCTGAATTGTACTTTTCCGTTCCAACCAGGCGTAGCGCCAGCTTGTCACTGACAATCGGGACGTTCAGCATGAAATTCCCGCTATAATTGACTCCACCGCCGTCGGTGCCGGATACACCCGCCTGGACACGCCCGGAGAAATGTTCGAGATCGGGATCGTTGGTGATCAGACGGATGGTGCCGCCCATCGAACTGGCGCCGTACAAGGTGCCTTGGGGGCCTCGGAGGATTTCCACGCGTGCCAGATCATACAAATCTGGATCGATCATGACCTTCCCGGCCGATGCCAGCTGCGATGTCGGCGGCGTAACCGGCACGTCATCCAAGTAAAAGCCCACCGTCGGCGATGACCCACCGGAACTGGACAGTCCGCGAATGTTGAACTGCGTCCGCCCTGGGCCCTCGGACGCCATGGCGATACCCGGAACCTGGGACGCCAGGCGCCCCACGTCAGTGATCCCTTCCTTCGATAACTGGTCGCCACTGACGGCGGTGATGCTGATCGGCGTCTGTTGAACCGTCGACACACGCTTTTCAGCTGTGATCACGATTTCCGTCAGTTGGTCCCCGTCGGTCGATGGTCCTTGCTGTTGCGCCCACGCCCCGCCAGGCAACCCAGCCAAGATGACCGGCAGCATGATGGGAAGGAGTCGTGACGGCTTGCCCGAGCCGCCCCTGCTGGATAATTCCATAAGACAACCCTCTCTGTTCACGGCCATCGAGTTTTTTCGACGGCATGTTATTTTCGTCTGGATTGCATTGTTTTTTCTTATGGGGGCCTTTGATTGGACCCATCACTTGGTGGCGGGCAAAAGGACATACCCGGACGTTTTTTTTCTTAAAACTGAGACTCCGCCGCTTTCCATCTCCCAGCATCAGGCGGAGCCAATAACGTGATCGGCATTTGGCCGCGAAGGTCAGGGCAGATCGACCTGGATCAGGAAAGGACCCGCCTCATCGAAGCCCTGCTTCAGCGCCAGCTGCAGATCCCGGCGGCTGGCCACACGGGTGGCGGGAACGCCGTATCCCTGCGCCAACGCTGTCCAGTCCACCCGGGGATTGTCGAGCCGGGTCAAGCGGCCCGTCACATCGCCATCGATGGAAGCGTCCGCCCGCTTCAACTCGGTCTGCAATATTCCATACCGGTGATTGGCCGCGATGATAACGGTGACCGGCAGCTTCTCGCGGGCGATCGTCCAGAGGGACTGCACGGTGTATTGGGCGCTGCCATCGGATTGCAGCGACACGACGCGCACACCCGGCGCCGCCAGGGCAGCCCCGGTGGCACAGGGCAAGCCCTGGCCGATCGCGCCACCCGTATTCGTCATCACGCGGTGCTTGCGGGCACGGTAGGCGCGTTGCAGAAAGGGGCCACCGAGGGTGGAGCCCTCCAGGGAAATGATCGCCCCCTCCGGTAGGCGGTCGATTAGATCATCGACGACATCCACCGGGGAGAGAGGCCCGGCGCCGCCCGCGTCGGATGGCACCGCTGGCGTGGCAGCGGTTTCCGCAGCCAGCGCCGGCGCCTCCATCCGGGCCACCAGGGCTTCCAGCGCCGCGACGCTATCCTCATCCGGCCGCGACAGTTCGATGATGCGGTCCGATTGAACCAGCGCGCTGGGTTGCCCTTCGTATCCGAAGTAGCTCACCGGCGCTTTCGCCCCCACCAGGACCACTGTGGCCTCCCCCACCTGCTTCAGGACATCCTGCGGGAAGTAGGCCAGGCGTTCGAGACGCGGGAGATCGCCGCCCAGACTTACGATCGCCGGATAGGATTCCATGAGCAGCCGTGCGGACACGGCACCGGCGACGCGCGCCGCCGCGCGCTGTCCCCGCTCCGTAAGGGCGTCGGCGCCGAGCAACAGGATAAGCGGACCACCGCGTGACAGCGCCGCCGCAGCGGCATCGACAGCGACATCCGAAACGGCGCCTTTGCCCGATGGCCGCGTCGGCGAAGGGGAAGTCGCCTCCGCCACCTCGGCATCCATCACGTCCGTCGGGGCGATCACGGTGACCACCGCGCCATTCGGCCCCGACGCGATGTCGAACGCCTCCTGCAACTGGGCCGGCAAGCTGGCCGCGTCCCGCAAATAGATGACGGCCTTTGACACCGGCTTGGCGAAAGAGTTGATGTCCGACGTCAGCGGCGCATCGAACGGCAGATGCCAGGTGGCATGATCGCCCACGATGTTCACCACCGGCGACCTGGCGCGCCGCGCGTTGTGCAGGTTGGCCAAGCCGTTGGCCAGGCCGGGACCGAGGTGCAACAGGGTGAGCGCCGGCTTGCCGGAAACCCGGGCGTAGCCGTCGGCCGCGCCAGTGCACACACCCTCGAACAACCCCAGGACGGGCCTGATGCCGGGAACATCGTCAAGGGCGCTGACCAGGGTCAGTTCCGTCGTTCCGGGATTGGCGAAGCAGATGTCTATTCCTCTCGCCCGGGCGGCCCGCAGCAGACGATGGGCCCCGTTCCAGCGGGTGGTCGTCATGATACCTCCTGGGCGACGGCGTCCAGCCCCGCCTTGAAGAGGGAGATGATTTCATCGAGGTCGGCCTTGGTGGCGACCAGCGGTGGCGCGAACACCATCGTGTCGCCCAGGGCTCTGGAAATCAGGCCGCGACCAACGAGGTCCTTCAGCAGTTTGCGCCCAACGCGCAGCTCCGGCGCGAACGGCGTCTTCGCCGCGCGGTCGCGCACCAGCTCGATGCCCATCATGAACCCCAGACCGCGGATTTCGCCCACCAGCGGGTGGTCCCCCACGGCTTCGCGCATGGCCGCGTGGAAATAGGGGCCCAGCTGTGCCACATTCTCCACCACGCCCTCCTGGTCAATGGCCTTGAGGGTGGCCAACGCCGCCGCCGCCGCGACCGGGTGAGCCGAATAGGTGTAGCCATGGCCGAACAGCCCGGCCTTTTCCGATCCCGCCTCGATCACGTCCCATACCTTCGGCGACACGAAGCAGACGGACATGGGGAAGTAGCCGCTGGTCACACCCTTGGCGGCCGTGATCAGGTCAGGTTCCAGGCCAAACCGCTGGCTGCCCCAGTAAGTGCCCAGGCGGCCGAAGCCCGACACCACCTCGTCCAGGACCAGCAGGATGTCGTGCTTGCGCAGGATGGGAACGATCTCCTCGAAATACCCTTCGGGAGGAGGAATGAGGCCACCGGCGCCCATGACGGGTTCGGCGAAGAAAGCCGCAATCGTCTCCGCCCCCTCGCGGGCGATCAGCGCCTCGAGTTCGGCGGCGAGCTGACGGGAGAACTGCCGCTCGGACACCCCCTCAGGCGCCTTGCGATAGTGATGGGGATTCGAAATATGGAGGATCGGTCCCTGCGGCAGATCGAACAGCGCGTGCATGCCCGGCAGCCCGGTCAGGCTGGCAGTGGCCACACCTGATCCGTGATAGCTGTTCCACCGCGCGATGACCTTCTTCTTCTTCGGCAGGCCCCGCAGATTGTTGTAGTACCAAATCAGCTTCAGCTGGGTCTCGTTGGCGTCACTGCCCGACGCCCCGAAGAACACGCGGGCCATCGGAACCGGCGCCCGCTTCAACAGGGCGTGGGCGCATTCGATCGCCACGTCCGTCGACAGGCCGTTGAAGGTGTGGAAGAAGGACAGCTTGGTGCTCTGCGCGGCGATGGCGCCGCTGATGTCTTCGCGCCCATACCCTAGGTTGACGCACCAAAGACCGGCCATGCCGTCGAGGTAGCTTCGCCCCTCGATATCCTTCAGGCGCACGCCCTTCCCTTCGGCCATGATCAGGGGCCCGTCGCGCATCAGGTCGGCCACGGAGGTGAAGGGATGGAAAAGGGAAGCGCGATCGATTTGCCCGGCGCGTTGGATGTCGAACGTCATCATTGTTTCCTGTCAGCTTGAACCGAGCGGATGTGCGGCCAGGAACCGGCCGACATGCTGGGCGTAAGGGATCGGGGCGTCGTCGTGCACGTAGTGGCTGGCGCCGGCGACCGTGACCGAAGAAATGTTGGAATTGCGCCGGGTCATCTCGCGAACGGTATCGGCGGCGCAAAAGTCGGAACGCTCCCCCCGGATGACGAGGGTTGGAACACGCAGCGCCTCCACGGCCGGCCACAGGTCGACAATCCGCTGCGGGTTGGGGGCGATCCGTGTGTGGCTGATCCCCTCGGCGTCGTAACGCCAGGCGATGCGGCCGGCGGCGTCCTCTCTCAGGCTCTCGGCCATGCGCTGCTCGATGGCCTCGGCACTCAGCATCGGCCGGCTTTTACGCCAATACGCCCGCGCCTCGCCCCAGGTGGCAAACTCCCGGGGCAGCGCTGCCATCTCCGCAACGATGCGCTCAGCACCCGCCCCCCGCGCCGAAGAGCCCGGCGCGATGTCCTCGATGATCAGCGCCGCCAGGCGCGTGGGGTGCTTGGCGGCATAGACATAAGAGGTCGTGCCGCCCATGGAGTGGCCTATCAGGTGGAAGCGCGTCAAACCGAGGCTGTCGACGACGCCCTCAAGGTCGGCCAGGTAGCTGTCCGTATAATAATTGCGGCCGGGATCCCAATCGCTGTCGCCACGGCCACGCTGATCGACGGCGATGAGCCGATGGGACGGAGCAAGCGTCCGCGCCAGGGTCCGCCATGTGCTGGAATATCCGCGAAGCCCATGAAGAAGCACGACCGGCGGCGCGTCCGGCGGACCCCACTCGCGAACCGCGAGCCGCAGGCCATTGATCATCCGGATGCTTAAACGTTCACCGGGAAGCAGGCCTTCGGCGACGGGGCGGTCATTGCCCGGGGCCGGTGAGGTGGGGTCCGTCATCGCCATCCGCCCTTAGCGCAGCCCGTCTTCGCCGATGATCTCATCCACCGAGATGCCGCCCAGGCGGGCGTGCAGGCGCCCACGCGTCGCAACCGCCATGGCGATGACGACCTCGTCCGGGCCGGGGGAGTCGGTGAAGGTCACGGAAAAGGTGTCGTAATGGGAACGGACGTAAAGGGCGTCCTTGTGTGCCAGCGGAATATCGATCTCCGTTCCCGGCCCGCCACGCTTGCCGGTGGACGGGACCCAGGCCTTGCCCCCGCCGACGGCTTCGCGAATGGGTTCGGCGAAGGCCGTGGTCAGGAAGGCGTTGCCGTGCTCGTACTCGCCGTTGGCGCCGACCAGAGCCGCCTTGCCGTAGCTCTGCACCGCGCGGCCGGCGAGCCGGGTGGTCAAGCGCCGCGCGAACTCGATACCCAGATGTTCGGACGCGGCGATGACCTCGTCAAACGAGGCGACGAAGCGCCCGGCATTGGGATTGGCGATGGCGGCCGCCACCACCAGTTTCACGACCGGTTCACCATCGGCCAGCGGCCCGGTCTCAATGGCGAGGGTCTCCTCCTGGAACTCATACCACTTGCGGATATGCAGGCCGTGGAAGTTGGCGGGGCGGCTGGACATGGGAACTCCCGTTCGCTGAGTTGTCAGTTTCTTGAAGGAACTTTTTCACAACAATATGGCTATATCAAGTTAATAGTTCCTTTTTCGGAACAATCACACTTGGTGCATTCCGATCAGAGGAACACCGCCCGGGACAGTCCCCCGTCCACCGCGATGGACTCGCCCGTAAGGCCGCTGGCAAGCGAAGACGCCAGGAACACGATGGCGTTCGCCACCTCATCGGCTTCCAGCATCCGCCGGATCGCCGCTGGGTCCGCCGCTTCACGCTTGATGATGGCGTCGACGCTGGTGCCTTCCGCCCGTGCCATGTCGGCGAACCAGGCCTCGATGTGCTCGGTCCGCGTCACACCGGGATGGACGATGTTGACCGTGATGCCATCGACACCCAGTTGATCGGACAAAGTCTTGGTCAGGTGGACCAAGGCCGCGTTGCGCATACCGCTGAGGGCTTCGGTGGAACGCGCGGTAAGGCCGCCCACGTTGACGATGCGTCCCCAGCGCGCCTGACGCATGTGGGGAACGCACGCCTTGCACATTCTGAAATAGCCGACCAGCTTGGTGTTCAGGTCCGCAATCAGGCCGTCTTCGTCCGCCTTTTCGATCTCGTTGCGGACCAGCCCCCCGGGAGCCGCCGCGCAATTGACCAGGATATGCACACCGCCAAACCGCCGGACGGTCTCGGAAACGAGGTTTTCGACCGACGCACGAAGGGTCGTGTCCACCGGGACGGCAACGATCTCGCCACCGGTTTCAGCCCGCAACGCCTCGGCCGCAGCCTCAAGGGCATCGCGCGTCCGGGCGGCAATGACCACCTTCGCGCCCTGTCTGGCCAACTGTCGCGCCGTCTCCTTGCCGATGCCGACGCTTCCCCCGGTCACGATCGCCACCCTGCCGGCAAGGCCGTAATCCACACTCATACCCTGTCCTCCTTCAGCCCGAATGCCTGAACAAACCTCATCGACACGCTACCGAGCGAGCCGAAGGTCGCCGTCACCTCTTCATCAGGTCCGAGTACCGTCATGCCGGTGCAGCTGCCACTGGCGACGAGCTGGCCTGAGCGTATCCCTTCCCCCCTCGCTGCCAGCCAGTTGGCCAGCCAGGTCGCCGCCTCCAGCGGATGACCGAGGACTTTCGCGGTGGAGCCGCGCACGTCGGGCCGCGTCCTGCGGATCAGCGTGACCGTGAGGCCCCGCAACGCCTCTTCCGACCAGTCGCGCAAGGGCTCCCCCACGACCAGCAGATCGGCATTGCCATTATCGGCCACGATACGCGCGAGGGTGTCATCATCGCCCATGAACCGCGTGTCGCACACCTCGATGCCCGCGAAGGCGCAGCCGATACCGCGCATCACGTCGGCTTTTGAAAACGGTGCCGCTTCGGGCGGAAGATCCTGATCGAAACGGAAAATCACCTCCGCCTCGACAATCCTGAGATGGCTGCCCGCCTCTATCCGTGCCGGGGAAAACCTGATGTCGGGCGGCGCCAGCCGGCCCGCTATCGGTTCAACCGCCCCCAAACCTTCCTGCGCCGCAGCGCTGGTGAGGCCGATCTTGAATGCTGCCACTGCGGCGCCCCTGAGCCTCACGGCCGCCGCCTGTACTTCATAAGCCTCGGCCAGATTGGCCGGAAGGTACGCTGCCGTCGCAGGGTCAACCGGACGCCCTGTACAGCGCGCCGCCACCAGGGCCGTGGCGAGTTCAATGGCAGGGGACGGAACCATGGGATCACCTTGTCTAGGGTGGGCGTCCCGTTCTATGCCCGAATTGTCCCGATTACGCAACAGTTCATCGATATCACGCTCATTGTTTATTTTTGTTGACCATGCTATCTAAGCCGCCATAAGCCATTCAGGACATCCTTCAACGTCGGGACCGGGAGCAAGCGCGTGACGACAACGACCGCCATCGAAAGAGCCGAGCACCTCAAGGCAGCCTTGAAGGCCCGACCCCAGCGCCTTTTGATCGGCGGGGAATGGGTCGACGCCCTGTCGGGCCGTACGTTTGAAACCGTCAACCCCGCCACGGGGGAAGTCCTGGCCCATGTCGCCCACGGCGCGGCGGCGGATGTTGACTTGGCCGTGCGCGCCGCCCGGAAGGCCCTGAGCGATCCCGCCTGGAGCCGCATGACCGCGGTGGACCGGTCCCGCGTCCTGCTCCGCCTGGCGGACCTGGTCGAGCGCGACGCCGAGAACCTCGCGGTTCTCGAGTGTCTCGACAACGGAAAGCCGGCGACCTTGACGCGTGCCGTCGAGGTCGAGGGAACCATCAGGACATTCCGCTACTTCGCCGGATGGCCCACCAAGTTCGGTGGCGAAACGCTGCCGGTGTCGCCGCGCAGTGGCGCGCAGATCCTGAACTATACGACCCGTGAACCCGTTGGGGTCGCGGGCCTCATCGTTCCCTGGAACTATCCGCTGTCGATGGCGGCGTGGAAGGTGGCGCCCGCGCTGGCGGCGGGATGCGCGGTGGTTCTGAAGCCCGCCGAACAGACCCCGCTGACCGCGTTGCGCCTGGGTGAATTGGCGCTGGAGGCGGGTGTTCCGCCCGGTGTCTTCAACATCATCACCGGCTTCGGCGATGCCGGTGCCGCCCTGGTGGAACATGACGGCGTCGACAAGGTGGCGTTCACCGGTTCCACGGCGGTCGGCAAGGCCATCGTCAGGGCCTCGGCGGGCAACTTGAAGAAGGTGTCACTGGAACTGGGCGGCAAGTCGCCGCAAATCGTGTTCCCGGATGCGGACCTAAAAGCGGCGGCGGCCTCAATCGCCCAGGGCATCTTCTTCAACCAGGGACAGACGTGCACCGCCGGATCGCGCCTTTACGTCCATAAGAGCCGTGCCGATGAGCTGCTGGACGCCATCGCCGGTGCCGCGGCCCGGCTCAAGATCGGCGACGGGCTGCGGCCTGACGTGGACTTCGGCCCGCTGATTTCCCAAGAGCAATGGGACCGGGTCAATCATTACGTCGAGGTAGGTTCCACGGAGGGTGCCAAGCTGGCCGCCGGCGGGCGGCGCCCTCCCGCCCTAGACAAGGGATTCTTTTTCGAGCCCACCATTTTCGTCGATGCGGCGCCCACCATGCGCATCGTCCGCGAGGAAATTTTCGGGCCCGTCCTGGCCGCGCTGACCTGGTCCGACCTGGACGACCTGGTGGCTCAGGCCAACGATTCCGAATACGGCCTGTCCGCCGGAATCTGGACCAACGACATCAAGGCGGCCCACCGCACCGCCGCCGCCATCAAGGCCGGCACGGTTTGGGTGAACTGCTTCAACATGATCGACCCCGCGAGCCCCTTCGGTGGCTTCAGGCAATCGGGATGGGGGCGGGAGCATGGCCGGCAGGCCATGGAACTCTACAGCGAAACCAAGAGCGTCTGGGTGAACCTCTCCTGACGCCACGCCGGCGATTTGCAGTCCGCGATAACGAGGCAACCGACATGAACAAGACATTGATCGTTTCGACCGACGGCCAGGCGGTCCTGCGCAGCCATGACAATGGCGCCACGTGGCGACGGCTGACCATCAACCAGGAACTGGAATACGACGACTGCGTCCGCTGCCTTTTGGCCGATCCGCGCGATCCCCAGGCCCTGTTCGCCGGGACGGAGAAAGGCCTATTCCACAGCAGCGACTGCGGCGCCAACTGGACCCGCATCGACAGCGCCCTGAACGACTACACCATCTGGAAGCTGGCTGTGCATCCGGATCATCCCGACATCATGTATGCCGGGACCGGTTCCCCGTCGCTCGCCATCCTGTTCCGTTCCCGCGACGGCGGTAAGACCTGGAGCCGGACCGGGCTGGAAATGCCGCCGAAATGCGCCGGGGTGAGCCGCCCCCGCATGCTGGCCCTGGCCGTCGACCCTGACGACCCCTTGGGCGTGTGGGCCGGAGTGGAGGAAGGCGGGCTTTTCCGGTCGCGCGACGGCGGCAACTCCTGGCAGCGCGTGGATACCGATTGGGCGCCCAGTCGCGGCAACTCGGACCTGCACGACATCGTCGTGTTCCCCGGCGAACCGAAAACCATCCTGGCCCTGGTCGTCAACGGCATCTACAAATCGGTTGACGATGGCGTGACCTGGACCAGAATGGACGCCAAGGAAACCTGGGGGCTCTATTACACGCGTGTCCTGCGACGGCGCCCCCAAAGCGGTGAGCTGATCCTGGGCATCGGCGATGGCACGCCTGGCTCGACGGGCGTCATCCTGCGATCCGAAGACCGGGGGCGTACCTGGAGGGAAACTCCCTTGCCCACCCAGCCGAACTCCTGCTTCTGGGCCATCGGCACCAACGTGGCCGACCCGGACTTCATCCTCGCCGGCACGAAGTTCGGCCACCTTTACCGGAGCGAGGACGGTGGCCTCAGCTGGCGCAAGGAGTGGCGCGAATTCAGCGAGATCACCGACATTGTCTGGCTGCCGGCGGTACCCGGCGCGGAGGCTGACGACCATGCCCATCACCCCTAAGGTCAAGCGTATCGGCCATGTGGTCCTTTATGTCCGCGACCCGGAAAAGTCCGCCCGGTGGTACGGCGAAATCCTGGGCATGAAGATCAGCGCACGCGTTGCCGAGGGCCCCTACGCGGGCGGCATTTTCTTGAGCTTCGGTTATTACGATCACGACATCGCCTTGTTCCCGGGCGGAACCGATGCCCCCAAGGGCAAGGAGTTCGAGCATATCGGCCTCGAAATCGATGTCGGCGGCGATATCGGCAAGCTCAAGGACATATACGCCACCTTCCTTGAGAAGGGCGTCGTCATCCACGAGGTCCTGGACCACGGCGTTTCCAACGGGATTTATTTCTATGATCCGGATGGACATCAGCTGGAAGTGTTCGCCCAGATCATTCCGCCCGACAATGGGGCCGCCATCGCCGAGTTGGGCGCGAACCAGGGGCAGGCTGACCTGATCACGTTCGATCGCTGATGCCGTCCATCCTCCGGTGGCCCAAGCATGCGCAGTCACGTCCGCCCCGCAGGGACGGGCGTGATTGCCGTTTGGCCATCATCACCCATGCCCGCTGTGCCCAGTTTCAGGCCCCGGCAAGGCGCCTTTTGCGAGAAAAACATTGGCGGAGACCGATCGAATTGTTGACCTTCAGGCCAACCTTGGCGCTATTGTTCACTTAATGCAAAAATAACGACGCATGCGTGCCATGGATGACAAGATTGAAGTTGGGAATGCCGTCGCCTTGATGTCGTTCGCGGCGGTGGTCAGCACAGGTAGCTTTTCGGCGGCCGCGAAGTGGCTGAATTGTTCGAAGGCGGCGGTCAGCCGCCAGATCGCCCAGTTGGAAAGCGACGCTGGCACCAAGCTTCTGGACCGGACGACCCGCAGCATCTCGGTCACGCCCGCCGGGCAGCAGATCTACGACCGGTGCGCCCGCATCATCGACGAGGTCAACGAGGCCAACCAGGTCATGGCCGGAATGCTGACGACACCCCGCGGCGACCTGAAGGTCAACGCCCCCGTCGTGGCGTCCCTATTCCGCGTGACCGAGTTCATTCCCCAATTCCTGACCCAGCATCCCGATGTCCGGGTCCACCTGAACCTTTCCGACAGCCAGGTGGATCTGCTGCGCGGGCATTTCGATGCGGCCTTCTGGGTCGGGGAGCCTTACGATTCCGCTCTCGATGCCGTCAAGCTTTGCGAATACGACATGGTGCTGGCGGGATCGCCGGATTATTTCGCCAAGCACGGCACCCCCTCCTCCCCGGCGGAGTTGAAGGAACACGACTGCGTCGTTGAAACCCATCTCTCCCGGCCGGGGGAATGGCAACTTTCCAAGGACCTGGTTGTCCCCGTCGTCCGCGGCCAGTTGACCTCAAACAGCGTCCGGATGACCCGCCAGGCCATCCTCGCCGGCATGGGGATCGCGTTCCTTCCCCGTTTCCTGCTGGAGCAGGACATCGCCGGCAACAGGCTGGAGGTGGTGCTTTCAAACCACGTCTCGGCCAAGGTGCCGCTGTACCTCATCTTCCCCAGGGGCAACTACCTTCTGGCCAAGGTCAAGGCGTTCGTCGATTTCCTGTCCGCCAACCTTCCCTCCGCCAAGGCCCGAAGCGATGATGAGGCCTTCGGATATGCGGACGCCTCGTAGGACGCCGCCGGAACGGGGCGTCGCGCGGACGCCCCGCCATCCCGCTTAGATATCCCCCGCTTAGATATCTAGGGAATCGTTATCAAATCCGAAACGCACGGCGCCCAGGTTGCGGGCATACGGGTAGGGATTGTTGGCCACGTGGGCCCGCGCCGTGTGAATGTCCAGGAATGCCTGCTGGACGGGGTTGCCCCGGAACACAGCCTTGGCGCCACTGAACGCCATCAAGGTGTCGATGGCACCGACACAGCGATCCACCATGCCGGTGGTCGATGCCCCCAGCGCCGCTCGTCTCTCGACTGGCCAGTCGCCGCCGATGGCCCTTTCCATCAATTCGCGGCAATCCCGGTCCAGCACGAGGGAAAGCTCGTCCAGCGCCCTTTCCACCTGGGCCACGGCGTATTGGATGGTGGTGTCCCGGGCGAGACGATCACCGGTGTAGGTGGCCCTCTTCTCCTTCGTTGTTTCGACGAAGACATCCAAGGCGCGTTTCAGCGCGCCCAGGGAGGTGGTGGACACCGTCCTGTTGAAGATCTGCGCGAACGGCATCTTGTAGAGGGCCGCCGTGTTGTGGGCATGCCCCGGACAGTTCATGTTGAACATGTCCAGTTCCCTGATAGTCCGATGCTCCGGCACGAAGGCATCGTCGACGACGATGTCGTTGCTGCCCGTCGCGCGCAGTCCCATGACATCCCAGTTCTCGACGATCCGGTAATCGGACCGGGGGATCAGGAAGTTGCGCGGGTCGGGCCTGCCGCCCGGTTCCGCCGAGGGCACCATCGCGCCAAGGATGACCCAGTCGCAATGCGCCGAGCCGCTTGAGAACGCCCATCGCCCCGACAGCCGATAGCCACCGGGGACCACCGTGACCTTGCCCACCGGCATGTAGGAAGAGCTGATGCGTACGGCCTGGTCCCCGCCCCATACCTCCTGCGCCGCGCGATCGTCGAACAGCGCCAGTTGCCAATTGTGGACGGCGATGACCGCGTAGACCCAGGCACTGCTCATGCATCCCTCGGCCAAGGTCCGGGCGATGGCGCAATACACCTGCGGCGGCAGTTGGTATCCGCCATAGCGCGCGGGCTGCAGCACCTTGAAAAAGCCGGCGTCCGCGAAGTCCTGAATTGTTTCCGCGGGAATTTGCCCCGCTTCGATGGCCCCCCGCGACCGCGACCTCAGCGTCGGGACCAAGTCTTCGGCCCGCCGCAGCAAACCGGCGACCAGGTCCGACGCGTCGTTGGCCACCTGGCCCGACCTGGGGGCCTGGGTATATGCGGACGACGCCCGCGCCTCCTCTGTCTGCACAATTCTTCTCCTTACAAGTAGATGCCCCGCGTGATGCCGCCATCGACCGCGAGGGACTCCCCCGTTATGGCGGCGGCCAAGGGCGACGCGAGAAAGGCAACAGCGTACCCCACCTCCTCCGCCCGAATGACACGCCGAATGGGCGTGGCGGCGGAGAATTCGGCCTCGATCTCGGCGGGCGTCACGCCGCGCTTGGCTGCCTCGGCCTCAAAAAGCTCCACGATGTGCTCGGTCTGGGTGACGCCGGGATGCAGGGCGTTCACCGTCACGCCGTCGGGGCCCAATTGATCCGACAAGGTCTTGGTCAGGTGGCAGACGGCCGCGTTGCGCATGCCGCTGAGCAGGCTGGATGACCGGCCGGTCAGTCCACCGATATTGATGATCCTGCCCCAACGGCGCCGCGCCATGTGGGGGGCCACGGCCTTCGCGCAGCGGGCATAGCCCACCACCTTCGTGTCCAGATCGCCCAGCAAGGCGCCGTCATCCAGATGCTGAATCTCGCCATGCGCCGGGCTGGACGGGTTGGCGGCACAGTTGACGAGGATGTCGATGCGGCCGAAGGCGTCGATGGCGGCCGTCACCATGCTGTCGACCCGGGCTTGGTCGGTCGTGTCCGAAGGAATGGGCAGGACTGTCCCCGCCGTCTCCGCCTCCAGTTCCGCCGCCGCCCTGCTCAACTTGTCGCCGCACCGGGCGGTGATGACCACCCGGGCGCCCTCTTGCGCCAGCACCTTGGCCACGGCCCGGCCAATGCCGGAACTGCCGCCCGTGACGATGGCGACGCGCTCATTCAATTCCAGCTTCATTTTCTTCCCAACATGTGCGGCTGCGTTCACGGCACAGCGGAATTGTGGGGTAGGGCTTGCAGACCACGGGCCCGCAAGCCGCCGAGGACGATGGCGAGGCTGCAGATCAGGACCGCCGTGCTCATCCACGCCGCCGGCACGAAGTTGTGGCCCGTCAGCAAGGCCGCCGCCAAGGCGGGGCCGACGCCGAAGCCCACGGTCTGGATGCATCCCATGGCAACGACGACACGCCCCCTCGCATCCGCTTCCGCGCAGACGCCGGAAAGGAGGGGTTGGGCGAGGTTCCATCCGAAATTGAAGAGGATGCCGGCGACGAACAGCTGCGCAGCCGACACGGTCCCCATCAACAGCCAAAAACTCAGCAAGGAGATGGCGCCGCTGCCGGCCAGCAACCAGGCGCGGCTGACCCGGTTCGTCAGAAGAACGGCGACCAGCGCCCCGCCCGTGCCTGAAAAGGAGGAGACCCCCATGGCCTGGCCGATGATGTCCGGGTCAATGCCGTTGCTCGCGCCAATCCGCTCAAAGTAGCTCCACATGGCACCTTGGGCGATGAAATACAGGAACACGCCCGCAAGCCCGGCGACCGTCAGGACCTTTTGGACGGAAACACCGTCCAGGGCGTTGGCGGCGGACATGGAACTGTGGGTTGGCAGCCATTTCACGACAGCGGCGGCGGACACGGCAATCAGCGCCAGCCCGATGAATATCGCCGACGGCCCGATCGACACCTGCAGGGCGGGCAGGACCACAAGGATCCCGGCGCTCACCGCCAGACCGACCACCAGGTAAATGCCGAAAGCGCGATCGGGATTGGGGGCGCTTCCCAAGGCGGCGAACGACACCGCGATCGCCAGCCCCTCGCCGCACCCGGCCAGCACACGCGCGGCGACAACCGCGGGATAGGTCCCGCACGTGGCCGTCCAGAGATTGCCGATACCGATGATCGCCAGGGCGAGAAGCGCCAAATGGCGCCAGTTGAACCGGGAGATGAGAAACGTCCCGGCGCCGATTGCGACAGCCATGGCGTTGATGTCCCATGACGCCACATACCCAAGTGACTGATCGTCCAGTCCGGTGAGACTGCCGACCAAGCCAACAAAGCCGGGCACGATCATGATCGTCAAACCGCCCAGGGTGCCAAGCACCACGGCGGCGAGCAGTCCCGGTGTACCAAGCCGGGTGGGATGCGCCATCACCATATCCGCACGGCGAAGGCCGGCCCCTGAGGCCAGGACACGGGCATGCTCTCTGCAGTCATTCTGGATAGCCCCCCAACAAATTATATGGCCCGGTAAGCATACCTCAATTGTCTCTCTTTAGCAACGTTTGTCTTGTTAACCGATGATTGTTCCAATTATGATCCAAAAACCGGCCAGCGCGGCGTTGGAACGCGGTCCGGACCAATGCATCGGAGAGAGACCATGCCGGTGGAAAAAGATCAGTTCCGGGCTGCCATGGCGCGGCTGGGGGCGGCCGTCAGCATCATCACGTCCAACGGCCCCGCCGGCCGCCATGGCATGACAGTCTCAGCCGTCTGTAGTGTCACCGACCAGCCGGCGACCTTGCTCGCCTGTATCAACCGGTCGTCGCGGGGCTACCAAACCTTGAAGACAAACGGCGTCGTCTGCGTCAATGTCCTGGCCGCGCGGCATGAATCCCTATGCAGGCTGTTCGCGACACCGGGTTCCCCGGCCGCTGAGCGATTTGCGAACGAATTGGAGTGGGACACCCTCCAGACCGGCGCGCCGGTCCTGCGCGACGCCGCGGTGGCCTTGGACTGCACGGTGGACGCCATAAACGACGTGGGCACCCATGGCGTGCTTTTCGCCCGGGTGCAGGCCATCCGCATCAATGATCGCGCCGATGGCCTGATCTATTTTGACCGGGCCTTCCATTGCGTCCGCCAGTCCGTGGCGTCAGGCGCCGACACCACGGACTGAACCATCCCCCGGTCAGCGGGGGGCCGCTGACTCCGGATACCAGAAGGTAACGTGGCACCCCTCGCAAGCCTGGTCGATCTTGCCGCCCGCCACGACCAGCGCCTTGACGTCCCGCTTGTCGATGGCTGCGAGGGCCTCGAGCGTGGTGGCCCTGACATCGTCGGCGAAAGCGGCGAATGAGGGCTTGTTCGCCCGGATGAGGACGTCAATCTGCTTGGGGTCGAGTTCGCCGAGCTTCGGCTGAGCCCCCGGCGGCGCGGCGTGGCGCCCCTCCATCACCACAAGGTTCATCGCCTCGAGAAGAGTGAGCGCATGGCGTCGGACTTCCTGCCATTCCTCCGGCGTCCGCGGCTCCCGCTTTTCGACGCCCGCCTCGGTGCTGATGACCGCGACGGAATCCCAAACGCCGTCCGCCGCAGGGTCGACCGTACTGTCCATAAGCTCCTGGATGGTCGCGAACACCTTGAAGGGCGATCCGGACTTCGCCTCACGCGCTGAGGCGACCTGGGCCGATTCCGCACGCGAAACGTACCAGCGCCCGCCCCCAGCCACAGCACCGCATACCAAAAGGATGGCCACCGTGGTGCGGGACAGGCGCAGGCGGGGCCGCGGGGCGGCCGCCATAGTTGCACGGGCTTGGTTTTCCCTTCCAACGTCGGGCCTGGTCATACGCGGTCACCGGAGCAATGGGTTGCGCCAGGATCGGCACCGCCGGCGGCAGGCCCGCACCCGTCCCGCAGCACGATACATCTTCCACTCTTCATGACTGAAACCTCCACATCTCGGCTCGCCCGTTGTCCCTAGGGATGGACGGCACGCCTCGCAACGTGCCGGCCGCTTCCGGCGGGGCGCTTTCGAACGATCGCCCGCGCGCGGGTTCCTCATGACAGGGTAACGGTTCTGAAACCGTTCGAACCTGGGGTGACGCGCCCGGCGTCGACTACCGCCGGGCGCCGCGATTGGCGTTTTCCAGTAAACGCCTGCCGCCACGGATTTCAGAAATCGACCTTGTACTGGATACCGATCTGGCGAGGCCGGCTTACAGCAGCCATTGGCAAGCTTTGGGAGGTTCCGTTCGGCAGGAATTGCTGGCGGACGAAGCCGGACGGATAGAGGTTGCCGTAATTCAAATGTTCATTGAACAGGTTCTTGCCATAGACTGACAGCGTGGACCCACCGAAGCGCACACCAATATTGCCGTTGACGATATTGAAAGGCTGACGCCTCAAAAAGCCGTCGGCGCCGATATTCGGGACCAGGACCGACCCCGTATAGCTGTAGTCCGCCGCGACGAACAGATCGGTGGAAGCGTTGATCGGGGTTTCATAATATCCCGATACCGTCCCGGTCCATCTCGGGACCTGGGTCAGGCGGGTGTCCGGCGCCTGGGGAATAAGGCCAGGGTCCTGCAGCACGGCGTCGGTATATCCCAAACCGAGTTGAAGTGTCAGCGGGATGTCGGCGAACGGGCGCCCCGACAGCTCCAGCTCCCCGCCGCGAATTTGCGCCCGGCCGGCGTTGGTCAGGAAACTGTAGGAGCATTGAGGAAGCTGGACCTGCTGCTGAACTTGTGACCAGTCGATTTGGAACCCGGCCACCGAGATGTTCAAGCGCCCATCGGCCAGCCGGTCTTTGGCGCCGACCTCGTAGCTCCATAGGGAGTCGGGCTGGTAACGTTGCGCCTTCTCCGCGCTGACACCGATCGCCGCGAGATCCGCCGCGCAGAAGGCGGGCAAGGGCGCCTGCGCCCCGCCGACGCGGAAGCCTTTGGCCGCCGAGGCATACACCATCGCATCGTCGTCGATCTTGTAGGACACCACCCCTTTGGGCACCAGGCCCGACTGGTAATTGTTCAGCTCCGGAGCGTAGGCCCCATCGGGGGGGTTGACCACGCCCGTGGCCACATGCGCGTCGCCATGCTGCGTGATCCAGTATTGCCGCAAGCCGAGCGTGACGGTCAGCTTTGGCACGACCTCATAATACAGCTCACCGAATGCGGCGACGTTTTCTTCCTGCGTCGGGATCGTATCCGAATTCTGGTAGTCCTGCGGAAGGCCGGCGGTAATGAAATCCGGCACCTGAACCGGCGGCTGACGGAAGGTCACGTCTTTTTCTTGATAGAAGACACCGGCTACCCCGGACAGATGAGGCAGGAGGGTACCCTCGTCGAAGGAAATTCGACTTTCTTGCGTGACTCTTTTATCTTGCACAATATCAATGACATAGAGCGCGGGGTCATTCGGGAGATTGATGCCCAAACCGGACTGGAAGTATTGATTCGTGCCCTCGGTATCGTCCTCCAGTTCCCGTACCTTGCGGTCGAAATAGCTGGTGGAAGATACGACGGAATAGCCGTTGCCGTTGTAGGTCAGGACCAGGGAACCGAGACCCCAATGATCCTTGGAGTATTCCTGAACATCCCGGTCACGATGAACGGTGTAGGAAACCGGCTTGAAGTCCGGCAGGGGAACATAGGCGGCTGGAAAGCCATGCAGTTCGGACACCTCCCCCATCGCGGTGAGTGAGGCCTCCAGATCCTCGGTCAATTGGACACGCAAGGTGGTCATTCCCGAGAAGTCGTCCTGGCGTCCCTGCCCGTCCCTGGTAACAGGATTGCCCCCGGCGTCCGGGAAAACACGTTTGATATAACCGGAGTCCCGCTGCGCGCCGGCGGCGAAATTCATCGCCACCTTGCCCGGCGTTATGACCACGTTCGTCAGCGCATTGCCGCCTACGTCCATGCTGCCGCCGTCCGTACCCCCCGCCTGGACCTGGACCGAGGATTCGCTGTTCGTAAGGGACGGCTTCTTGGTGATGAAGCGCACGTTGCCGCCCATCGAACTGGCACCGAACAGCGTCCCTTGCGGCCCCTTGAGAACCTCGATGCGCTCAAGGCCCAATGTCTGCGGGCTCACCGTTTCCGGTATCGGTGTGTCATTGAGATAGTATGCGGTGGTGTTCGTCCCGGTAACCCCGCGTATCGTCGTCTGACGCCCGCCGCTGAATCCTACCGACGTTCCATCCGATCCCTGCCCGTATTGGAACGTCAAGTTGGGGATTTTGGTCGCGTAGTCGGCAAAGCTTTGTATGTTCTGCTTTTCCAGGAAGTCCGAAGACATCGCCGTTACGGAAACAGGAACGTCCGTCAGCCGCTCGTCCTTCCGGCGTGCGGAGATGACGATTTCCTGCAAGGGCGGCTGCTCGTCGCCGGCGGAGGTGGATGCGGAATTATTCTGCTGTGCCGCGGCCGTACCAGCCTGGAGCACCGTCAAGGCGTAGCCCGCCAGCAGTGCGCAGGAGGCAGCCCGCCTCATGAACCGGCGTTTGCTCACCATAACCCGCCCGCCAGCCGAAATCTTGGCCGCCACCGCCAGCGGCCGCGGCTCACTATTGAACATCATGTCTCCTAACTCCCTGCTTTGTCATTTTTCTCTATTCCGCGGTTGAGCCTGCGGCCCATACCGGGGAGAGCGTGAACGCTCTGGATCTTGTCGCCACCCCATCACCGGAGCGGGTGCATGACTGGCGCGACGAACACCTTTGGCGGAATGACCAAAACGGCCAGCCTTGCCCAAGCCACCGATTGATCGACCGAAGTGGACGTCCTGGGGCACCGGGGACCTGAACGGTCACGTCCATCTCCGCGCCAGACACCTTTTCCTCCGACCTCGCGTGCCAGCCGGCCCCGCGACGGCTGCCACACCCGGCCAATAAAGACAGGCGTACGCCCTGTTACGGTTAAGTTAACGGTTGCGAAACCGTTTGATGGGTGAACAGCCCCGCCGCTTTCCATAGCTTTCCGGATCGAGTGAACGGCCGCACTGGTCGTGAGGCGGCTGAACGTCCTTGAGCGTCGAACCGGATGGAGGACGCGATTATTTTCCCTGACGCCGACCGCAGTTATGTCCTATTCCCGCCCCTCGCGCCTCACCGCGCGTTGGGCCACCACGTTGACGGTCAGGGTGAAGATGTCGGGCCGCGCATAGTGGCCCGCGACGTCAAAGTCATATTTGCCGCGTACCACGTCAGCCGGATCAATATCGGCATACAGGATGGATTCGCCACCGAAGTGCGGCCCGGCGAGCACCGTCCCGAGGGGGGCCACGATCATCGAACCACCGCGCAACAGGACCGTGCCGGGATCGTCCCCCAATGCGCAATCAAAGTCGGCGGGATATGCGCCCCGCGTGATGTGCTGGCAGGCCGACAGGACGAAGCAGCGCCCCTCCAAAGCGATATGCCGCATGGTGGCGGCCCAACTGTCGCGGTCGTCCGCCGTGGGCGCGCAATAGAGCGTGATACCCTGGTCATACATCGCCATGCGCATCATGGGCATGTAATTCTCCCAACAGATGACGGCGCCGATCCGCCCCAGCGGCGTCTCGATGACGGGCATCGTCGATCCGTCGCCGAAACCCCAGATCAGCCGCTCCGCCCCCGTGGGCATCAGCTTGCGATGCTTGGCAACCAGGCCTTTTTCCCCATCGAGGAACAACGCGGTGCAATAGACCGTCCCGCCGTCACGTTCGATCACCCCGATAACGACGAACGTCCCTGTCGCCGCCGTCGCTTCGGCCAGCAGCTCGACCTCGGGCCCGTCCAGCGCGATCGCCGCCTCATGATACCGGCGGTAATCCTCACGCCCTTCGGGCATGCGCATGCCCACGGGCGTGCCAAACGAGGCCCCTTTGGGATACCCCCCCAGAAAGGCCTCCGGGAAAACCACCAGGCGCGCACCGGTCACCGCCGCCTCACGAATGAGGTCCGCCGCTTTGCGCGCCGACGCCAACGCGTCGTGCGGCAGGGACGCCGCCTGCACGACGGCGACACGAAACTGCGACGAGGGCATGTCGATCCTTTCCACGCTGGATGCGCCTTCAAGGCGCCGATATGCCCGCCAAGATACTTGCATTTGGCCAGCAAGCAAGATATTTTAAACCTAAAGCATTGACCTTCAGGGGAACATGCGCTGCGCCGGCACAAAGAAAGCCCGAAGGGCACATCAATTGCGGCGCATGCGTATATTATATTGTTTTTTCAGTATATTTTTAAATAGCGAAGCCGCTATCCACACTGGCAGGAGGCTTCCATGAGCCATGCCTCGCCCGTTATGGACCGGCTGCGTTGGGCACACATATTTTAATTTAAGCGTAAACAAAATTTGGCAGACGCCTATCGGCTGACACATCGACATGCAGGGGCCGCTGCTCACGATAACGTCGCAGCCCCCGCTGACCAGTTCGCGACACATCCCCACCGCCTTCCCTCCCACCCCTGGACTGCAATCCGTCATGACCCGTCCCGCATCCTATCCTGCCCCCCGAACCGGTCTCTTTCCCGGCATGCTGGGGACGGGCGACATCATTTTCATGATCCTAGCCTGCGCGGCCCCTATGGGCGTGCTGGCGGGGATCATCCCGCTGGCCTTCGCTTTCGGGAACGGTGCCGGAATGCCGGGAACCCAGCTCGGCATTTGCGGCGTCATGCTGCTGTTTGCGGTCGGATATGTCCGCATGATACCACATGTGAGGAACGCGGGCGCCTTCTACGCCTATATCGCCGCCAGCCTGAACAAGGAGGCGGGGATCGCCGCCGCCTATACCGCCGTGCTGGCCTATATCTGCGCTGGCACCTCCACGCTCGGCGCTATGGCTTTCTTCGCCGCGGACTTCCTGCGCAGCACCTTCGGCATCGAAAGCCGGTGGGAATTGTGGGCCGCGGCCGGCATCGCGATCATCGCCTGGCTGGGTTATCGCAAGATTACGATGGCGGCCAAGGTCCTGACGGTGGCGTTGTTGCTGGAAGTGGGCCTCATCCTCCTGATCGACGGTCTGGTCCTTTATGAGAAGGGCTTCTCGGGACTGGATTTCAGCAGCTTCACGCCATCGACCGTGTTCGCGCCGGACCTGGGCATATCCGTGATTTACGCCATCAACGGCTGCATCGGCTTCGAGGCCACCGCGATTTACCAGGAAGAGGCGAAGGAACGGCAGGTCACCATTCCGCGCGCCACCTATGGGGCGGTGCTGATACTCGGCACCTTCTACGTGCTTTCCGCTTGGTGCCTGGTGCTCGCCGTTTCACCCGACGCCATCAAAACGGTCGCTCTCGCCGATCCAGGTCGGCTTGTCACAGGTATTGCCGGACGCTATCTGGGCGGGCTTGGCCGGGATGCGCTCAACCTTCTCACCGTGACCAGCCTGTTCGCCGCGGCGCTTGGCTTCTTCAACAACATCACGCGCTACCTGTTCGCGTTGTCGCGCGATGGGCTTCTGCCCGCCCCGCTGGGAAAGGCGCATCCCGTCCACGGGTCGCCCTACATGGCATGCGCGTTATTGACCGCGATCTTTTCAGGCATCGTCGCCCTTTTTGCCCTGGCTGGCCTTGACCCGCTGCTGAATCTGGCCACCAGCCTTTCCTCGATGGGGGCGGTCGGCCTTGAAATACTCCTGACGGCGACCTCGCTTTCGATCCCCTTGTACTTCGCCCGCCGGCGCGAATTCTCAGCGGGCAAGACCGCCGCGCCCTTGATCGGCGGGTTCCTGATCGCGGTCGCCACCTACTTATCCCTGCGGAACTACTCCGCCCTGACCGGCACGGACCTTCTCGCCATCAACTGCCTGCCTTTTCTTTTCCTGGCGGTCGCGGCGATTGGCCTCACCCACGGCACCTGCCTCCGGAAGTTCCACCCGGACATGTATGCGCGTGTTGGCGCGACGCAAATCGAAGAAGTCCTCCCGGGGGAGGACATCCACGAGATCAAGGTCAAGGCGACCGCGTGACGACCGCGCCGCCCGCATCGGAATGGCCATGCGGCCATCGGCGCGGCGGCCAACCTTCCTGGAGTGAACAATGACGTCGAACGAGTCCGAACGGGCGCCTTCCGGCAAGGCGGCCATCCCACCCTCGCCGCCCCTGCCCAGCGGCCTGCTGCTGATCGACGGCCAGTTGGCCTCCCCTCTCCGGCCAGGCCGGATGATCGATGCGCTCGATCCATCGACCGGCCGTAGGATTACTCAGTTCCCCGCCTGCTCCCGTGCGGATGTGGATCGCGCGGTGATGGCGGCGCAACGCTGCTTCGAGAGCCGCGCGTGGCGCATGATGCGCCCCTTGGACCGCGGCAGGCTGCTGGAACGCCTGGCCTTGCTGGTGGAAAAGCATAGGGAGGAACTGGCGGCCCTGGAGTCGCTGGACAGCGGCAAGCTGTTGGCCGTCACGCGGGCGATTGATCTCCAGTTCACCATCGACGGCCTGCGGCACTACGCGGGGTGGGCTTCGAAAATCGCGGGTGACTATGTCTCCCATTCGCCGCTGGTGCCTGAAGACGCCGTCTATCGCGCCTACACCCAACGGCGGCCCCTGGGCGTCGTCGGCGGCATCACCCCATGGAACTTCCCCCTGGGCCAAGCGATCCAGAAGATTGCGCCGGCCATCGCCTTTGGCTGCACCGTTGTCCTCAAGCCTTCGCCGGAAACCTCCCTGACCACACTTCGGCTTGGTGAACTGATCGTGGAGGCCGGCTTTCCGGCAGGGTCGGTCAATATCGTGACCGGCGACGGCATGGAGATTGGCGCTGCCCTTGTTGGTCACCCGGCCGTGCGCAAGGTCGCCTTCACCGGCTCCACGGCCACCGGCCAAAGCATCCTGGCCGCCTCGGTCGCGACGATGAAACGGGTCACCCTCGAATTGGGTGGCAAGTCGCCGACAATCATTCTTGCCGATGCCGATCTGGACCGTGCAATTCCGGGCGCGGCGGCGGCCATCTTCGCCAATTCAGGTCAGATTTGCACCGCCGGTTCGCGGCTGCTGGTCGAGGCGCCCATCTTTGACAGGGTGGTCGAGGGTGTGTGTGAAATCGCGCGCGGCCTGAAGATTGGCTCGGCCTTCGATCCGGCCACCCAGATGGGGCCGCTCATCTCGGCCCAACACCGCGATCGGGTTGATGGCATCGTGGAAAATGGCCTGGCTGAAGGCGCCGTGGCCTTGGCCGGCGGCGGCGCCGTCGACGGTGGCGGGTGGTTCTACAAGCCCACCGTGCTCGGCGGCGTATCGGCGCAAATGTCCGTGATGCGGGAAGAGATCTTCGGACCCGTGGTCTGCGCCGTACGTGTCGAGGACCCGGGTGACATCGTGCGCATGGCCAACGACACGCCTTTCGGCTTGGCCGCCAGCATCTGGACGCGCGACCTCGACCGCGCGCACCTGCTGGCGGAACGGATCGACGCCGGCACGGTGTGGCTGAACACCCACAACGTCCTGGATCTCACCATGCCATTCGGGGGGCACAAATTGTCGGGCCTGGGGCATGAGTTCGGCGGCGACGCGATGCAGGCGTTTACCGAGCCCAAGGCCGTGTGCATGCGGCTCGACCCCGGTTCGATGCGGTACTGAGGTGTCGCCGGCGGCTTAAGCCCTCTCAGGCCAGCGGCGGCACAGTCAAGGCCCGCCGCGTTTTTGCCCATCACGCGGCGGGCCATTTTTTGCTCAAGGACCGATCAGACCTGGAAACGATCAAGCCGGTAGGGAGCCGGGTCGATGAGCGGGACCCTGCCCATGACCAGGTCGGCGGCAAGCTGTCCGGCGGCCGGTGCGGTTCCGAAGCCGTGGCCGGAAAAGCCGGAGGCCAGGATCAGGCCGGGGATTCCAGCCACCGGACCGATCACCGGCAGCGAGTCCGGCGTGACATCGATCATCCCACCCCATGCCTGCGCCACCCACGCCTTGCGGAAAGCCGGCCAGGCCGCCGTGAGGTTAACCATGGCTTCCTCGTTGAGGCCCACATTGACCGGCGGGTCCATCGTGCGGACCAGCTCGAACGGGGAAACCGAGTCCGGCCCCCAGCGCCGCGGCAACGCCAGATCATCCAGGAAGTCCCGGCCCAGCGTGACGCGCAGATTCTTCCATTGCGCCATCAGCGTTGAAAGATAGCGGGGGCCGATCAGCAAGTGATCGAGCAGCAGCGGCGCGAACAGCGCGCCCCGCTGTGTGATGGTGTAGCCGCCGTCGTGCCGCTTCCGGAAAGAGAAATCCGGTCCGCCGACGGCGATATCGGTGGGGCCCTGCATCGGATCAGTGCGCAACACGGACGCGACCAACGGCAAGGTCAACAACCGGATCCCGAGATTCCCCAGGAAGCGCCGCGACCAGACGCCGCCAGCCAGAATGACCTGCTCACACCGTATTTCCCCGCGTTCGGTCACAACGCCGCCGACGGCACCCGCCGCCGTCGACAGTGTACGGACGGCACAGTTCTCGACGATGACCGCCCCCTTCGCCATGGCCGCCCGGGCGATGGCACTGGACGCGAGCGTGGGTTCGGCTCGGCCGTCGGACGGAGTGTATATGCCACCGACAAACGGTTCCGCCGCTCCTGGCGCCAGTTCCGTGATTTCCCGGGGACTGAGCAGGCGGCTGTCGAGCGACGCCCCCTTGACCGAGTCCAACCAACGCTCGTGCGCGGCCATTTCCGCCGGCGTTCGGGCGACGTACATGATGCCGGCCGGACGATAGCCGCAATCGCCGCCAACCCGCCGCGGCATCTCCGCCCAAAGGCCCTCGGCTGCCTGAGCCATCGGCAAATCCGGTGTCGGCCGCAGCATCTTGCGCACCCAGCCGAGGTTGCGGGACGACTGTTCCCCGGCAATGCGGCCCTTTTCCAGCACCACCACCGGAACGCCACGCTCCGCCAGCGTCAGCGCCGCCACCAGGCCGACGATGCCGCCACCAATGACGACGACGGTGGTTGCGGCCGGAAAATCCGAGGACGTTTCTACAGGTATTATGTCAGGAGCCATGGTCCGTTTCTTCAAACTGGATGCAGGCGCCCATCCCCCATGCCGCCAACGGGCCGCCACGCGGGGTGGACGCCACGCTCACAGGGTGATCCGCATTTCCTTCACAGTCGCCTTGGACGCGCCGCGCCAGGCCGTAACCTCGATTTCCACCTTGTATTGAAGGGAGCCGAGCGGCGGGCAGGTCATGGTCAGCGTGGGGTTGATCCCCCGCATCCGGCTTCCGTAGGCGGCCATGACGGTTTCCACATCGTCCGGGAACTGCACGAAAACCCGCGCGGCAACCACGTCCTCCAGCGTGGCGTCGACCGCGGCCAGCGCGCCTTCGATATTGCTCAGCGCCTGCAGGGCCTGTTCTGCCGGATCATCGGACAGCACCTTGGTGCGCGGGTTCCGGCCGGCTGTGTTGGACACGAAGATCAGATCGTCGACGGCAACCAAACGCGAGTAGCTGCCGTGTTCCTCGAACTTATTCCCGGTCTTGATCTTGATGACATCGGGCATCTCAAGCTCTCCATGCGATATGAGGTGTATGGGTAGGGGGGGATTTGCGGCGGGTGGCACGGGGGGGGTTATCGCAGGGCGGGCTCGTCCCACAGGCGCAGGCTCACGCCAATTCCGTTGGCCAGAGCGTTGCGGTAGACCCGCGTGCCCCAGGCGACGTCTTCCACGGCCATGCCGCCGACCGACAGGATGATGATCTCATCATCGTTGCGGCGGCCGGGGGCATCGCCCGCGGCAATCCTGCCGAGATCCTCAAGCTGCCCGCGCGCGATGCGGCCTTCGTCCACCAAATCGAAGAAACGCACGCCCACCGCCGGGATAAGGTTATGGACCGGCTTGGGATTCTCTTGCTGATAGGTTTCGTAAAGGCCGGTGAAATCCAGCACCTTCCGAATTTCCGGAGCCTCCATCCCTTCGTCGATATTGCAGGGCGCGGGCATCGACAGAAAGGTCCCCGGGCTGACCCAGTCACGCTTGACCGTCGGGTACTTGGATGGGTCACCCGTCGCGACCGACGCGCAGAAGGTGGCGATGTCGGAACCGCGCACCACCTCCTCATCGGTGTCTACCACCGTCACGGTGGTGACTTGCGGATAGGTCTGCTTCAGCCAGGCGAGGAAGGTGTCGATGTTCTGCTGCCCCCGCCCCTTCACCTTGACCGTATCGATGTGGGGGCAGGTCGCCATGAAAGCCGAAAGCGAGGTCTTCGCCATAACCCCCGGGCCCAGGATGCCGACCACCCGCGACTCTTTCCGTGCCAGATGCCGGGCGCCCACCCCCGGCACCGCGCCGGTCCGATAAGCCGACAGCAGGTTGGCCGACATCACGGCCAGGGGGGCGCCCGTGTCGGCATCATTGAGGATGAACATCAAGATGGAACGGGGCAGGCCCTTACCGCGGTTCTCGATGTTCGAGCCGTACCACTTCATTCCCGCGGTCCGGAAGCTTCCCCCAAATAGGCGGGCATGGCCATGAACCGTCGATCCGCCGTCGGTTTCGGCATGTCCGGAAAAGGCAAGTCCTCCGGAAAGACCACGATGGCGCCGTGCGAATTGCTGTCCGGCCCCGCCATGCGATAGTCGCCGACATGGAGCAGGCGGAACATTTCCTCCATGGTGTCGACACAGGCGGCCATATCGGTCACGCCGGCCCGGATCATGTCCGGTTCGGAAAGATAGATAAAATCGATCTTGGGCAAGGTGTTCATGATTCCAGCTCAGGAGAGGGGCGGGTTGCTGACGACCTGGACAGGCCCCGTAGCGGCGCGGCACCGCGGCGGCCTGAACTGGCGTCGATTGATGGAACCGCTCAGGACGGAAACGACCGCCGTCAGCATTTCCCCGAACCTTGCGGTCACCGGCCGCCGTGGCTGGGAAGCGGTCCTGGTCTTGTGCGGACAAGGGCAATTTCAACGAAGGGGAAGAATGTGTAAATTGCAGGGGGGGACCGCTGCTTTGCAGAATTGGTCAGGGAAGGTTCCAAGAAATGCCTAAAACCGCTGCCGCATCGCCGAATGATGCCGACGCCGCAATGATCGATCAGCCGACGATCCGGGTGCTATTTCTCACCGCACTGTTGAACGTCCTCTCTGAGGTGGACGACCGCATCGATCCTTTGCTGCGGGACTATGGGTTTTTCCGGTCACAACTTGATAAGCCCTACGAACGCGTGCCTCTGCATCGCTACGTCGCGCTGCTGGAACATGCTGCCGCCAAGTTCCAGCGACCAGACCTTGGTCTTGAGATGGGGCAATCGTTCGGCCTCGCGGATCTGGGACCATTCCACGCCCTGCTACGCGCGTCCGGGACGTTGCGCGGCGCATTGGACTGTCTCACGCTGTTCCAGTCGCGCTTGCAGAGCAAAACCTCGTTCGACAGCCAAATCGGCCCCGACCGCACCACCTACAGCTATCGCATCGAGGACCCGCGGATCTGGCCCCGGCAACAGGACGCGGAATTCGCGCTTTCGGGATACGCCAACCTGGTCAGGCAACTGACGTCCGCAAAATGGTCCCCGGCCGAGGTTCATCTCGAACATCCGATCACCGGACGGGACGCGTTCCTCTCGCGGTTTTTCCGAGCGCCGGTTCTGGGCAACCAAGTGGCCAACGCGCTGATCATCCGCAACGAAGACCTCGACAAGCCACTTGTGAGCGTGTTGTCTCCCGAGGATGAAAAACTCAAGTCCGTCCTGGAACGGCATCTGCTGGACCTGATGGGGCCGGCGGCCGCGCCGGGCGGAGGGCTGGTCGCCCTGACTAAGGATATTATCGCCCGCAGGCTGGGACGCGCCCGGGTCGATTGCGCCTTGGCCGCGGCGGAACTGAAGCTTTCCGAACGTTCCCTGCGCCGGCGCTTGATGGAGGAAGGAACCTCGTTCCGGGCGCTGCTTCAGGAGGCCAGGCAGGAGCGGGCAAGGCTGATTCTGGCGGCAGCCGATCTTCCGCTTTCCGTAGCGGCCGAACAGCTGGGATATTCGGACACGGCGACTTTCTCACGCGCTTTCAAGGACTGGACCGGCATTTCACCTGGTCGCTACTCAAAAAATACGCGATAGCCCCATCATGTGGCGGGGGCATGCCAATACGCCAATTCCCGGCGCAGGACCAACATGGCCAGCGACCGGAAAGCCCCGGGCCTGCCCAGCCAGAATGACGCATTGCGAGGTTTTTGGCGCGTCATTAACAAAACATTTTTGAAAGGCTGTGATCCTTGCTGCTACCCTAGCAATTCCTCGCGATCGGCCGGCGACCGGCGCCGTGCCGGGGAGAGATTTCCGCAACACAAGGGGCAGGTGCGCGGCTGGGTGGCCGACGACGGGCCGTGATCGGATAAAAACTTGACCGATACAGAATGGAGCGAGGCGTGAAGGTTCCCCGGTCAGGTGATACCCCCGTTTCTGCGTCAGCGTTCGATGAGGAGGTGGCGAAATTCAGGGTCGCGCTGACAGCCGCCCGATCGGCCGCCCTGCTGCAGCTGTTCGATTTTCTGGTCGAGCGATCCAATGACGAGCGCGCGCCGAAGGAGATCGAAATCGCCTTCGCCGTGTTTGGCCGAAACGACGCTCCGGGTGCGACATCGCAGTCGCTGGATTCCGGGGTCCGCGTCTATGTCCATCGGCTGCGAAAGCGGCTTCATGACTTCTACGCCGGCCAGCCGGGTCCCAGGTTGGAAATTCCCAAAGGCGAATACCGCATCGTCCTGGCCGTACCGCCCGGCAAACCCGACGGCCGCGCCCCGAGGCTGACGCCGGGGAATTGGGCCTGGCCGAAGCTGGGCACGCGGCCGCGGCTTGTCGTGCTCGGCGCGTTGTTGATCATGACCTTCAGCGGGCTTGCGTTCTGGTTCCCGGGGCCAGTGCATTGGGCAGAGCGGGGGGACCAGGAGCAATTGCGGTCGACGGCGTTCTGGCGACCGCTGGCGACGGACGAAACGGCGCAGTTGGTGGTGGGTGACGCTTTCATGGTCGCCGAAACGGAAGACCAGCGGGAAGTGCAGCGCATGATCCTGGAGCCCGGCATTCGCTCGCGCGACGATCTCGGGGCTTATCTGAAAACGCATCCCGATGCGTTCTACCGGCTTTACGACCTGGATCTGAATCTCGCACCGGCCGGCACGGTGGTCGCCGCCTGGACCGTGCAGAACGCCATCGCGCGATCCCGTCCGGACAATGCCAGCCAGATGCAGCTCGTCCCGGGGTCGAAACTCAGAGTCGACCTTCTGGGAACGGAAAACCTCGTCTACGTAGGGCGGTTTTCCGACCTGGGGCGCGTGGCTGCCTCAATATTCCAAACCTCCCACCTGCGACTTGGCGATTCCTATAACGAACTGGTTGATGCGACCTCCGGCAATCGATTTGCTGCCGATCTGGATGCCCTCCAGGAAAACAAGCCCGTGGTGGATTACGGCTATATCGCCAGCCTGCCCGGCCCCATGGGCAAACATATTTTCGTAGTTGCCGGGATCGGGGATGCGGCCGTGCGGAATATGGCCGGTCTTGTTTCCAATTCAAAGCAACTGCGGACCATCGAATCCCGGGCTGACATTCACGGGGACTATGAAGCCCTTTTCGAGATCCGCGTCGTCAATGGCGTGGCCCTCAGCCAACGTCCGGTTTTCGTGCGGGCGATCCGCTGAAGCGTCGGCGGCCGACCGCCCCCAACCTGGTATTGCGGATTTCCGGCGCCGAACCCAGGATATCCGGGTCCGGGTAATCCACTTGGACAAACCGCCTTCTTGCTTTAAACCTAAACTAAAGCGGAGACGGCTGGGCCAGCCGCGGCCAAGGGCCAGCGGATTCCTGTCATCCAGACGCACACATCCAGACGCACAAGAGTACACATGACTGCCGATAGCGAGACGAGTGACGAGCGCTCCCCCATCGGGGCGGGTTCCACGGAACTGCGCATGTGGGTTCGATTACTCGGCTGCGCCAAGATTGGCGAGAAGCGCCTGAGGCGCAATTTCGAAGAACAGTTCGACACCACGCTGCCGCGGTTCGATGTCATGGCCGCGCTTTACCGTGTCCCGGGCGGCCTCAGCATGGGGGCCCTGTCGCGGGCGCTCCTGGTCTCGAACGGCAACGTGACTTCCATCGTGCGCCAGCTGCAGGTGCAGGGGTTGGTGCAGTCGGCGGTTGACCCGCAGGACGCCCGCTCCGCGATCGTGTCCTTGACCAAGGCTGGACGGGCGCGGTTCCTCACCCTCGCCGAGGCCCACCACCAATGGATCGCGGATGTGTTCCGCGACTTCCCCCCTGAGCGGATGGCGACATTGCTGGAGCTTCTGACGGACCTCCGGTCGCTTCTTTCCAAAGAGAACTGACATGCCTTTCGAAACCACCACCCAGGTCCGCTTCGCCCACATCGACGCGGCCGGCATCGTCTTTTATCCACGCTATTTCGAGATGCTGAATGCGGCGGTAGAGGACTGGTGCGCGCAAGCGCTCGGACAGGACTTCAGGACCCTGCATCTTCACCACCGCATTGGGGTACCGACCGTCAAGCTCGACGTCGAATTCGTCTCCCCCAGTGAACTTGGCGATGTGTTGACGATCTCCATATCCCCGCGTGAAGTCGGCCGCAGCAGTTGCCATCTGCACGTCGTGTTCAGCGGAGACGACCGGGTGAGATTGCAGGCCAATGTGGTTTTGGTCTGCATGGATCTGCAAACCCGTCGAGCGACCCCATGGCCCCAGGACATGCGGTCAAGCATTTTGGAGGGAATTGTTCACGCGGTCTAGCGCGCCCGGTTCCCGACCTCCAAAGGGTAACCGCCGCCCTGCTGCGGCGAGGGCGGCGATGTCGGGGTCAAAAGGACGTACGATCAGAAAAGTATGTCCAACGTGAACCCGATCCAGCGGCCGACATAAATCACCGCCACCCATAATATGAGGGATGTCACCCCGGCCAACCGCGCGGCGGTCGGCGGTGGCACGCTGTCCCACACGGCGATGCGCCGATGGGCGGTCATATGGAAGATCACCATGTTGACGCCCGCCGCCAGCATCACCAGCATTTTGAGCTGGAACTGGGTGTTATTCGCATAAGCTGGGGCGTTCGCCGTGAAAAGCAGGCTTCCCGTCACCACAGCGAGGATAAAGGCCCCCCAGGTGAAGGGCAGCAGTTCGGCGATGAGCTTGTTGGCGCTTCGCCGGTGCGAGGCAAAGCCGAGCAGACGCAGATCGACTATCATGATCGTGCCGAAAACCAACGTGATGGCGACCACGTGCAGCGATTCAATGATGGGGAAGATGGCGGGGTTCTGGCGGATCCACAGGGAGAGGCCGGAATTCTGAATACTCTGCAGGACGGTTTGCAAGGACATGATGGGCCCCCTGGCTTAAGTCGAATAACGATCGCGCGCCATGTGGCTGGATCAGGTGTAGGCGATGAAACGGCCGCAAAAGATCACGGCCAGCCAAAGGCCCAGCGAAAGCCAGGCTGCGGACTTCGTCATGGTTGACCTGTCGGGGCCATTGTCAGCCGACTGGCGGTTGAGCAGCGGCTTTTGGAAAACCAGCGTCAGCACGAAGGCGAACAAGACCAGCGCCATCTTGGTCCAGAAAACCGCATTGTTCAGCGTGCGGCCCGGCTCGGCCACGATCAGCAGAAGGCCCGTCAGCAGCAGAACCGCCAAGGCGCACCACATCCAGGGCAGATAACGGCGTATGATCGTCGTGGGCGCCTCATCAGCCGCGAAGACGCCGGCCAGCCGCAAATTGGAAACCAGGGCCGAGCCGACCAGAACCGCGATGGAAAGGATATGAATGGCCTGGACCGTGGGAATGACCCAGACGGTCTCACGGATGGCGGCTGCGGCAGGCGTCGTGTAGAGCCACTGGCCGAATGCTTGTACAGACATCCCTCGATTTCCCCCTGATGGGTGATGGGCGACGCGGCGGCCAATGGGACGGGCCCCCGATGTTTCTCTGTCGATGACAGTCGTGCGGCGCCGCGTGGGGCGCGTTAGGACTATCCCGCTGCCAGGAATACCGCCATGCCCCGCCATCCCGGCATGGTGAAACGGTTTGATACGGGAACAACACGCCATGAAACGGTAATGCACATGGACCATACAGCGCGGGCTTTGGGGTGATGTCGGTGCGATCAGCCCGAAGCCCGCGAATGGATGAAAGCCTGCCCCTCCCTTACGCGACCAAGGCGATCACGCGCAGTGGACTCCCCGAACCGCCCTTGATCTTGAGCGGCATCGCCATCACCACCGCGCCGAAGGTGGGCAGCCGGTCGAGGTTGGTCAGGCATTGCAGGCCGAAGCGCCCGTTGCCATGCAGGATGGAGTGCGCCGGCAGGGGCTCATCGAAATGCGCGGCCTGCCCGGCGTCGGTGCCGACGGTTTCAACACCCAGGCCGACACAGTCGCGGTCATGCACCAGGAAGCGCATGGCAGTCGCATCCGGCCCGGGTGAATGGGCGCCATCCTCCCTGAGGTTGAGATAGGACACGGTACCCACCCGCTTCGACCAGTCACTGCGCAGCAAAATCCAGTGCCGGGGCGGAATCGCGCCGTTACGGGCCTCCCAATCTTCAAGGAAAGCGCGGGTCAGGACGAAGTCCTCGTCGGCGGCGGCCTCCCGGCTGATATCAATGACCACTGCGGGGTGGATGAAGTCGTCGGGGTTGACCTCGTCCACCGTGCCGTTCGGCACATCGCGGCCCGTGATCCAATGCGCCGGCGCGTCGAAGTGCGTGCCGGTATGCTCGTTCATCGAGATATTGTTCCAGTACCAGGCGGGGCCGTTCCCGTCATAGCGGGAAACGGTTTCCATCCTGAACGGCTCGCATTGGCCGAACTCCGACGGCAGGACGATGACCGGAAAATCCGGTGACAGCGTATTGGTGAGATCGACGGTGCGGATCCGCCGTGAAGCGATGCCGGCGAGCAGGCCGGCAAGCGTTGGGTCCATCGCGATCATAGGTTCTTCTCCCTCATGTAAAGCGCGGGATCGGCCAGCCAACGGTCCATGGCGTCGACGGCGACATCACCAACGCATGAAACCTCCCGCCCCGCCTCCAGCGCCTCGATGATCGCCCGGGCGAGCCGCAGGGGCGCGACCTTGGGGGGCGGAGCCGATTGATAATCCTCGTCATCGCTGGGTCCGGTGAAGACCGACAGCACCCGGACCCCCACGGCGCGCATTTCGTGACGGAAGCTCTGCAAGAGGGAGTGCCGGGCCGCTTCACCGGCTGCATAGCCGGCGCAATCGGAATCGCCGGCCAGCGCCTGTGCGGACAGGAGGTCGACGAAGGCGCCGGATGGACGGCCCTGCAACAGGGGGGCGCTGGCCTGTGCCAGGCGCATGAACCCCAGAACGGCGATGTCCAGCATTCGCCGCTGCTCCACCAGGTTGCCGTCCGCGCTGACGCCACCGCCCCGCACCAGGCGTGCGGTGTTGATGACGATGTCCAAGGGCCCGGCTATCTTGCTCATGCATTCCGCGACCATGACCGGATCGGTCAGGTCAAGGGGGACCGGCTGAACCCGCGTCAGTCCCGACACGCCGTCTGACTGGTCCGCCACCCGGGCGGGTGGGGCCAGTCCGGCAACGATGTGGCCGGCGCCGGCCGCGTGCAGCGCGTGGACGACAGCGCGGCCGATCGCGCTGCGGGCGTCACTGACCAGGATCGTGCGGTCCTTCACCGGAACGACAAATTCGCGCCATTGCCGATCGCCCATGTCGGGTTCCCTTCCGGCGGGCAGGGCGAAAAGCGCCGCATTTCCACCCCTGTCCAGCATCAACCGCATCTCAGCCCGTTCTCCCACCTTCAGACCGGCGTGCAGATGGGCAAGCGCCACCGGACCGGCATCCAATTCGACCTTGCCCATGCGCCAGGGCAGCTGGCCGCAGAAGTAAAGATCGGTCGAAACACGGATGGTGGTTTCCGACAGCACGCGCGCCCCCCGGTCGCGGTCAGTCCATTGCAGCTCACCCCAGCAACGGGGACAGGCATCGCGCGGGGGATAGGTGACCTCGCCGCAGTCCACGCACCCCTGCAACACGAAGCGCCCCATGGCCGCCCTGGCGGACATTGCATGCATCGCGCGGCTGCGCGCACCTGGGGGGACGTGCCGTTCCTTGCGTCGGGCGAGCGGGTCGCGCTTCTCACGGTTCATCGGCATGCCTCGACAATGGCGGCGGCGGTGCACACGCCGCGGTCGTAGTTCACCAGGCCGAACCCGGATATCGCCGCGATATCGGCATCCGGCACTTGGGTCCCCAATGGCTGGCGCAGCACCTGGCGCAGCGCTTCCGTCACGTTCTGGAAACCACCCGCCGCCCCCGCCTGACCGAACGACAGCTGGCCGCCATTGGTGTTCAGCGGCAGGTCGCCGCCAATCTCGAAGGTGGTCGCCCGAATGAATTCCGCGGCCCCGCCTTTGGCGCAGAAGCCCAGATCCTCAAGCTGCATCGCCACGATCACCGGATAATCGTCATAAGCCTGAAGCATATCGACCTCGGCCGGGGCGATCCCTGCCGACGCCCACAGGGAATCGGCATCCATCGCCCATCCCCCGCGCAGTTGCACCGGATCGTCCGGATAGGCGTTGTGCCGCTCGATCGTCGCCAGGATGCGCGCCATCTGCAGACCACGCCGCGCGGCGATCTCCGGGGTCGTCACAATGAAGGCTTCCGCCCCGGCGCAGGGCATCACGCAATCGAAGAGATGGACGGGATCGGAAATCGGCCGCGCCCGCAGGTAGTCGTCCAACGTCAGTTCCCCGCGCTGAAGGGCGAGCGGGTTGGAGCGCGCATTGCGGCGCTGGGCGACACACAGCTTGCCAAAATCGTCGCGTGTGACGCCATAGGCGCGCATGTAGGCATCGGTGATAAGGGCGAAGGTCGCGTTCGGCCCGCCGAAGCCATAGGGATAAACGGCATCCTGGGAGAAACGCGAGAACGTCGCCAGGGTGTGCCGGAAACTGTCCAAGCGGTTGGTGTCGGCGGCCACGCAGGCGACGACATCCGCGTCACCGCCCTGCACCGCGCGGGCGGCGCGGCGCAGGGCCATGACGCCACTCGCGCCGCCGGTCGGAATATGGTCCAGCCAGCGGGGGGAGAGGCCCAGATGCTGGACCAGGCCGACCGCCGTGTCCGGCATCGCCGAAAAGCTGGCGAAGCAGAAGCCGTCGATATCGGCCGGGCCGAACCCTGTCGCTTCGGCAAGAGACCGCATCGCCCGCCCAGCCCACCAGTGGGCAGGCTGGCTGGAATAGCGCTGGTAAGCCACCGTCACCGGCGCGCAGAGGACGACACCATCGTAGGAAGCTTGGGCGCGGATCATGTTTGCCGCCGCTTCAGCGCGCGCGTATCGAAGAAGGCGCCCCCGTCCATTTTCTCGGCAACCAGCGCCTTGAGCGCCGCCCGCAGGATCTTCTCCGTCGGGGTCCGCGGCAATTCCGCCACGAAAGCGACCCAGCCCGGCACCTTGTAGTAGGCTAATTGCCCCAGGCTCCACCGCACTATTTCCTCAGCCACCCCCCTGCCCGCTTCGGTAGCGGGCGTTACGATCAGCGCCGCCACCTCATCGCCGCGCAGGTCGTCGGGTGTGGCGGCGACGGCCGCCTGCTTCACCAGCGGATGCTTCATCAGGACCGCCTCCACCTCGACCGCGGCGATGTTCTCGCCAGAGCGGCGAATGACGTTCTTTTTGCGATCCACGAAATGGAGATCGCCATCGTCATCGCGGGAAACGATATCGCCAGTGTGGAACCAGCCGCCCTGCCAGGCTTCCTGTGTCGCCCCGGGATTTTTGAGATATTCCTTGAAGAAGCCGTAACCTGGATTGTCCCCCGCCCGCCGGACGAGCAACTCGCCCGGCGCGTTGGGGGCGGCCTCCCCACCCGCGTCGTCGATAATGCGCACCTCGACATCCCCCGTCGACCGGCCGAAACAGTTGGTGCCGATCTTGCGCGGCGCATGGCTGGCGCAAATGACGCCGCCGCTGCCCGTCTCGGTCATCGCCCAAGCCTCGATCAAGGGAAAGCCAAAGCGTTCCTCAAAAGGCGCGTGAAGTTCGCGGGGCGTGCCGGCACCGAAGCCGAAGCGTACCGAATGATTCCGGTCCTGATCGCTTGCCGGCGCCTTCATCAGCATGGATGGCATGACCCCAAGGTAATGCAGGCAGGTCGCACCGCTGCGCCGCACGGAATCCCACCAAGTGGTGGGATGGAAGCGGTCCAGGATGGTCAGGCACCCGCCAACGGTGATCATGGCCAGCACCGATACGGCCATCGCGTTCATATGGAACACCGGCAGGGGGGTAAGCATGCGCTCCAGCCCAGGGCTCAGCGAAATCAGCCCCCCAACATCGCGATACCAGTCACCGGAATGGAGGAAATATTCATTGGCCAGCACGCAGCCCTTGGGATCGCCGGTGGTGCCGGATGTGTAAAGCAGGGCCGCCTCCGTGGATCGATCCGGAGCCGTCAGGTCAGGTGCCGCCCCCGGGAATTGCGGGAGCGGTTCTTGCGGTAGCAGCGTGACCATGGCGCTGCCAATGGCCTGTGCCGCCGCGGCCACCTCCGCCCGCCGATCCTGCAGAACGAAAGCGGCATTCATTTCCGAATGGCCGATCAGATATTCGAGTTCGCTGCGCCGCAGGTCGGGATTGATCGGCACCACCGAAGCGCCAAGCCCATTGGCCGCGAACCAGATCTCGATGAAGTCCGGCCTATTTTGCAGCAGAAGACCGATCCGGCTGCCCTTGCCGAACCCAGCAGCGCGCAACGCCTTCTGCCGCGCCCGCACCCGCTCCAGCATGACGGCATAGGTGATCTCCCCGGCGTCGATGCCATATATCTCCGCCGTTTCGGGAAGCACGTTCAGGAAAGGGTTGCCCGGATATTTGCCGGCCGCCGACACGAACCTCGAAAAGACAGTTTCGCTGCTCACAACACCCTCACTCAAACAGGCGCGCAGCCTGATGTCGATGCACCGGGGCTTATGGGCCCATGTGTACGAATTACTATTTTAGGCCTAAACTTTTTAAATTCAGGCCTGCAGGCCTGGTCCGGGAATCGCACCGGCGAAGACTCTCTCCCTGCCTGCGGGCGCCTCTTCAGGATCCAGTTGGGCCAGCGGCGCGGAACCCGTCGAGCGGTACTTGCCGTCGCGATTCCAGCCTGCTGGCCATGGTGCTTTTCACCACCGGCCATTCGTCATTCGAGACGCTGAAGACGACCACGTCGCCGAATGTGCCATCGCCCATGGGGATCACGCGGCGCAGCATCCCGTCCTGGCGCGCCCCCAAACCGGCGATAGCGCGCCGTGACGGCAGGTTGCCTTCATATACGAGGAATTCGACCAGTATGCAGTTCAGCACGTCGAACGCGAAGGACATGAGCAGGAGCTTGGTCTGAAGGTTGGCGATGCCCTTGCGATGGGGCGCAGCGTACCAGGTGAAGCCAATCTCCAACTTCCTGCGCCATGGATCGAACACCCGGAACCAGCTGGTACCGATCGGTTCCCCCGTCTCCAGACACACGGCGAATGGAAAGCTCCGCCCCGCCCGCAGATCGTAAATCGCCCGGCTGACATAGACCTTCATGTCGTCTGGCCTGGGAACGAAGCCCATGTCCCATTCATGGTCGGTCGCGGTCGCCGCCGCCTCGGTCAAGCCCGCGACATGATCCAGGGACAGCGGCTCAAGCCTGATGCCACCGCCCTGCAGGTTCCTGATGCCCTCCGGCCATACCCACGACATTCAACGAGCCTCCTGAAGCGTCACAGGGTGTGTTCACTATAATAAACAATATATGTAAATTTACGTCATTGTCTCATAAATGATCCGCTGCGTGCCACCTTTCAGAAATCATCCGGCCTTGCGATCGGAACCAGACGCGCAGCGTCCGCTGGCAGCAGATAGCCTTGCTTTTCGGAAAGCACCTTCGCCGCCTCGAACTTGCGGGCATATGCGGCGAAGTTGCCGTAGAGCGATCTCAACGTGTCCCGCGCATAGGGCACCTTGGTGTCGTAGACCATGCCGCAGCCGGTCTCCTGGTCGGTGAGATAGGCCGCCGCAGGGACCTCGACCCAGGCGGGCCGCACGCCCCCCACCATGTTCCCGGTTCGCGCGTCCCGCGCGATGCCCCGCCCCTCCCGCTTGAAACGGGGGGCCCTGGGCATCGGGCGGCCCTCGCGAACCCAGCGGTCCATGTCGTCAAAAAGGGCGAACATGATCATCTGCGCGGGTTCGTCATAGAGATGGCGACAGCGCGGGTCCGACTCCTTGCCCACATCCGCCGGCAAATCCTCAATTTCCTCGGTTCCCAAATCGGCAAGGCGCAGGTGGGAAACACCGGCAACCTCGTAATAGCGCAGGCGCGGCCGGTCGCTGTCGACCGGCAGGTCGATCTGTTCAATCGCGTCGTGCATGGCTTCCGATTGACTGTAGACAACCACGAACGGGGCATCGTCCGGCATGTGACGGGGCACGCGGATGGCATCACCCCCAACCTCACCGAAGGACATCTTGCCCGTCATATAAGCGTCGATTAGGGGCCGACCGTCCGGCATGCGCCACTGCTGGTGCCGGCCTTGATCCAGATAGTCCATCCAGACCTGCGCCGTGACCGCCCAGCTGTCGACATAGACCCGCCTTACCTCCAGCCCCCGCACCGGACCATCCGCAAGATTTGACTTCAGCGCCAAAGCAAGCTGAGCGCCTATACCCTGGGACTGCGGAACGAAGGGATCGGCGTGACCGCCCCGCTGGAACCGCGCGGGATCGTAATACGTCCCGAGAGAGGCGTAGCGCGCGTAGTCGAACCGGCGCATGAAGTCGAGGTTGAGGTCCTGCGGTTCCGGATCGGGCCGCCAATCGAGATCGGTGGTGGTCTTGGGATCCTGCGCGGGCTTGTTGATGTTGAGGGTGTATCCCACCCATGCGTAGCCCTGCCGGATCAGATAGTCCTTGGTCAAAATCCAGCCCGCCCCGCGCTCGCCGATCCAAGTGAAAGGCTCCATCACCACGGTGCCGTTGAACTTCCTTGGATCCTTGGGCTTACGCACCAGAATGCGGGTGATATAGGGGACCTGGAAAAGGGTCGCTCCCTGCGCCGTGATCGCGGGGGCGACGCCCGACATATAATACTCCTCCTCGGCATAGCCGCTCCCGTCGAGATCGATATATTCGGTCCCGGGGTTGGTGACCCGCAGCGCCGAGGACAGGGGCGGCTGGTCGCTCGGCGGCACCGGAATGATCGTCGGCATTGCAGGCACCTCTCCCGACGCGCCGCAGGCCCAGCCGGCAAGCATGAGGAAAGCCAGGAACCCCATCCTCCGGGAGACATCCTCCAGGAAAGAAAGCCGGCGGCGCATCGTCCACGCACTCACCTCCGGACAGCCTCGGCCCATCATCAGCAGAAGGAGCGGATCGTGCGGATCAAGCCGTCCAGATCGCCCCCCTCCCCGTCCTTGATGGCGGTTTCACGCAGGCGCCTCGCCCAGTTCGCCGCATCATCGCGGTGGGCGAGACGGCGGATTTCCGCGATCACCTTGTCGAACCTCGAAAGTCCCCGCGCGTGCGTGTCCGAATAGCCCTTGACCAGCCGGCGGCATTTCAGCACCTCCCCGCCCAGGACATAATCCTTGCGGACAAGGTCGCACGCGCAGGCCAGCCAGACCTCGCGGTGCGCCACCTCCTCGGCATGCCGCAACGAGCGCCGGCGCAACCACCGCATCCCGCCCAGCGTGTAGAGCGTCAGGAACCAGGCGGGCGAATAGGTCCGCACGCGGCGCCCCTTGTTCACCCGGCGGTCCAGCCACGCATAGATCGCACCCTGCCGTTTCAGCCAGCGCGCAAAGCCGGCCGGCAACAGGCCGGCGATCTCCTCCATGCGAGGATGCATGAATTCGGTGGTGGTCAGCACATGGTGCGGCCCGGCCCCCACCTCGCTTGCGATCCGGCTGCGCCGGCCAGCGCGCGTCTTCAGGTCGGCGACCCGGATGACATCATCGTAGGTCATCGCGTTCGCGACATACTTGGCCGCCGTCACGGTGAAGTCATGGCCTCGGTCCTGGCCCCCCGCCTGCCGGTCGACGGCATGCAGGCGCGCCAGAATTTCCAGATACTCGGTCCCGTAGCGCTCATCCTGATAATCCACGACTTTACGCAGGCCCGCCCACGCCATCGGCCAGGCGGCCTCGGGCAGGGAGGTGCGCAGCAGGTCAAGCAGACGGGCCACGCGCGGATCGGCGGAGGATGAGGGCACACCGGCCGTCCGCGACGCGGCCGGGATTTCCGCCCCGACATGCGGCGGGGACGGATTTGCCGCCCGTTCAAAGGCGGCGTCGAAGGTCTTCAGGCTTGCGGCCACCCCCTTGCCGTCCTGCCTGATCACGGCGTGATACGCGTCGCGGTCGAAGGGAAGCCCCCCCGATCCGGCCAGCGCGCCGAACATCGCCGAGGAGATGACGCTGCCGTTGCGCGCCGCCAGCTCATCCATGTTGAAGATGATCTGCCGCCGCGCCGTCACGCCGATGGCATCGGCCACCGCATCGCTGTCGGCGATGCCATTGCCGGGCGCGCTCTTCTCGGAAATCGCGAAGGAGCGGTGGTCGGAAGCGATCAGGATCGTCCGTTCGGGGGTGACGATCCCCCTTAGGATCGAGCGGCCGGCCTCCATGAATTCCGACGCCAGGACGACGTCGACATCGCCCGGCGTCGGCATCTGCGCCAGTATGGGCTTCCGGCCCGCCGCGAGCGGCATCATCTCGATATAGTAGATGGTGGCGCCCGTACGTTGCGCCACGCCGGGCACCGATGTCGACTGCGCCACCCAGCCGGCATTTTCGGCCAGCTGGACGATCCACCCGGACAGGACGCCACCGCCCTGTCCCCCCATGGCCACGATGGCGATGGAAATGGGCCGTTCGGTCGCGGCACCCGCGGCGGCCAGCGGCAGCCGGACAATATTGTCCCCCATCACGCCACCTCGAAGGCGACGCGGCGGCGCGCTCGCCGCTGCTGCAGGAAGCCGATCAAGGCCATGGAAAGCCGAGCCGTCACCCTGTCCCACCGCGTCGGATTGTGGATCACCTCGGCACGATAGAAGGACGGGCAGAGGGCGGCCGCCTCCGATACCTCGCCGCAATTGCCACAGCCGACACAGGAATTGTCAATCGCGGCGACCGGATCGTCACGCAGTGGATCGTCGAGTTGCTTGACGGAAAGAGACGGGCAGCCGGACAAGCGGATGCAGGCATGATCGCCGGTGCAGACATCTTCATCGACGCCGAAGCGCTCCTTGACTACGCGCTTGCCGTCCTTGATCGACTTCGCCGTGAGGGGCCTCTCCCGCCGCTGCCGGTTGAGCATGCATTCGGAGGAGGCGATGATGATCTTGGGCCCCTCCTCCTTGGTCGTCAGCGCCTCTTTCAGCACCGCGCGCATCCTGCCCACATCGTAGGTGCGATCGACCTCACGGACCCAGGTGGCGCCCACCCCCTTGACCGCCTTGGATATGGGGTTGTTCGTCTGGCGGCTTTTGTTGTGCGCGCGGGAGGAAAGGATGTCCTGCCCGCCGGTCGCCGACGAATAGAAGTTGTCGACGATGACGAAGACGCCGTCATGCTTGTTGAAAACGGCGTTGCCGATCCCGCTGGTCAGGCCGTTATGCCAGAAACCGCCATCGCCCATGACCGCGATCGAGCGCTTGCCGGTTCCTTTGCTGAAGGCGGCGGCCGAGGCGGCACCCAGGCCGAAGCCCATGGTGGTCGTCCCGATATTGAAGGGCGGCAGGATGGAGAACAGGTGGCAACCGATGTCGGCCGACACGTGATGGTCGCCCAGCTCCTGCTGCGTCAGCTTCATGGCGGCGAAGATCGGGCGTTCCGGGCAGCCGGTGCATAGGCCCGGCGGACGGGGCGGGACAACGGACTTCAGCCTTTCGACCTTGGGATCCGCCAGCACCGGGCTGGCATCCGGAACCGGGGGGCGGTTGCCCAGCAGATTGGGGGAATGATCGTCCAGGAACGCCTGAATGCCCTTCGCGAGCGCCTGTATTGTGTAGTCGCCGGCCATCGGAAGGACGTCCTTGCCGCGGACGCGCGTATTGATATCGCGCCGGCGCAGCACCGTATTGACGGCCTGCTCCAGATATTCGGGCTGTCCTTCCTCCACCATGAGGATGGCGTCCTTGCCCATGGAAAAATCGGCGATCTCGCTGTCGATCACCGGATAGGTGACGTTCATGACATAAAGCGGGACCTGCGTGTTGCCGTACGCGTCCGAAAGGCCGAGATACTGCAAGGCGCGGATCACGTTGTTGTACATTCCACCCTGCAGGGCGATACCGACCTTGCCCGTGGCCGGACCAAACAGTTCGTTCAGCCGGCGCGCGCGAATGAAATCGACCGCCGCCGGCAGGCGCCGGGCGATCTTTTCCCGCTCATGATCGTAGGCCGCCGGGGGCAGCACGATGCGGCTGAGATCCCGCTTCGGCGCGTTCAGCGCGTCATCGATGGTGAAGGATGGGCGGACATTGTCCTTGCACACGAAACTGCCGTGCATGTGGCAGGTGCGGACCCGGACCTCCAGCATGACCGGCGTGTTCGAGGTTTCCGACAACTCGAAGCCACGGGCGATCAAATTGACGATGCACGCATGGTCAGGGCGCGGGTCGAGCAGCCACATCTGCGATTTCATCGCGAAGGCGTGTGTGCGCTCCTGCATGATGGAGGAGCCCTCACCATAATCCTCGCCGATGATGACCAAGGCGCCGCCGGTGACGCCGCCGGACGCGAGATTGGCCAGCGCATCGGATGCCACATTCGTTCCGACCGTGGATTTCCATGCCACCGCTCCCCGCAGGGGATACATGACGGAGGCCGAAAGCATGGCCGCCGCCGTGGCCTCGTTCGCCGAGCTTTGAAAGTTAACGCCCAGCTCGTCGAGGATGTCCTTCGCATCAGCCAGGACATCCATAAGGTGGGAAATGGGGGAGCCCTGGTATCCGCCCACATAAGAGACGCCGGCCTGAAGCAGACCCTTGGTGATCGCCAGAATGGCCTCGCCCCGGAAGACGTCGCCGTCTCCCAGTCGCAGATGCTCAACTTCTCTGGCAAAAGAACGCTCAGCCATGTCCGTCATCCATTGATATGCATGCGCATATGTTTAGGCCTAAAGTATTCCGCCGGTTTTCATTCCAACCGCTTGGCCCGGGGCGGTACGGCTCTTGCCCTCAGCCGAGAACCAGGTCGATCCGCTGCGCGTTGAAGGAAAAGCCCGGCATGTACTGGTGAAGGAAGTTCGCCTCGATCCCGGCCCGCGCCTGGGCGCCATCCGCCTTTTCAAGCGCGGCTGCCAGCCGGTCTTCATCCTTCGCGAAGGCCCGGATGCCGTTCAGGTCGGCCCAGGCCAGCCAAAACGACTTGCCGTCAGGCGCGATCCACTTCGGCGCGATCTGGGGCCCGTAGGCGCGCGCCGCAATGTCACCCCCGGGCATCCAGGCGGTTTCTTCATGCACCTGCCGCCAGGGCCCCCACGGCGCCGAGGCAACCCACAGGCCGAGATAGCTGGGCTTGCCGAACTCCGTTCCATCGGGCGCGCAACCGATGCCGGCGCTGGCCATCATGTAAAGGTCGAGTGGCTCATTGTAGACGACGCTGGGCAGCCAGGATTCCAGGACGAGGTCACCTGGGAACAGGTTGGCATGATTGACCCATCCGCGCGGAAAGGTGTGCACCGGCTTGCGATCCGCGATGTTCCCGACCCAGCGCGCATCGCCCCCCGCGAGGTGGCCGCCGAAGAACTCATAGGCGCGCCGCTCAAGGATATGCTCGACACGCACCCGGAACATCACGAGCTCATTCATCCGGCCATCACGGCTTCCATTCGGGCTGTAGACATAGACATGGCCATCGCGATTGGCGCGATAGTCCTGCCCCATCTGCAGGATCGAAAGCAGCGAGAAGCACCCGTCCTGCTCATCGAAAAACGCGAACCGGTCACGGTTCTGGTCCCCCCAGTCCTCCCATACCACCGGTGCGGAGCCGTCCTGGTTACGCCAGCTAAGGCCGCCGTCATCGGAATGGATAAGCTTCGCCCCCGTCCAGTGCCGTGGCCGGTCCTTGGCATCGTCCAGCGTGCTCAGGAACTGGTACAGCCGGCCACGCACCGACAGCAGGCCAAAACCATAATAGGACGGCGCACCTTCCGGCCGCGTGGCGCGGTCGAGTTCAGGGTAGCCGGTGATGTCGCCGAATGTCGCGCCTTGGGCGGGCCCGTCCATCGCCCACAGTCGCGTGTTGTAGAAGGCGGCGGGGGGATCGGCCCAGCCGGTGCCGTCATTGACGATCACGACCTGGCGATCGGCGGCGGTCCAGGTCATGTGATAGCCGTCGCCCAGGTTCCGCGACCGTCGGGTCGTGTCGTCGCGCCGGATGGCCGAGACGATGTCGTGGGCACGGCTGGCACCCGGCCGGGCAATGGCAAGGATCGCCGGGGCGTACAGGGTGTGCGCCGCCCCGACCCCTGTTGCCAGGGCCCGCTTAAGAAAATTCCGTCGATGCGACATGCTGTCCTGCTCCCGGGAAAAGCGAGCGGCTTGCCTGGGGGAAACGCGCGGCCGCCCGAAAGCGGCCGACGGTGCGGAAGGGCTGACGACAGGGCCGCCGTACCGGCGGGGCGATCCGAAACCCGTTTACTTGATTTCGCTGATTGATTTCATTTCGATGGTCCCATCCGGCTTGACCTTGAACAGCGGATCTTCCCGGTCACAGTAGTATTCCATGATCTGGTATTTATCGTTCCGCTTGTAACCATAGGTGAAGCGGTAGGGTTCGAGGAGCATCTTGGGGTCATCGATCGTGATCTGGTCTTCCATCATGTCCGGCGCGGTCAGACGGATGCGCTCCGTGATCGTCATGTCGCCGCTGTGAGGAATTTCAAAGAAGCGAACGTCCTCCTTCACGCCACGCGTCGTGACGACCAGGGTATCACCCTCCCAATGGCCGATGGACATGCCGTAGTAGGATGGCACCAGCTTGTTCGGGGGGGGCATCGGCCGGTCGAGATAAATCCGCCGCGTCTGGCTGAGGAACTCGGCCAGCACGGTCAAGCGCCCCTTGGTCTGGAGGAATTCCAGCGGGAAAATGGCCCCCATGATCGTTGGCATGCCTTCGGGCAGGCACAGCGTGCTGGCATCGACGAGCGGGGTGCCGGCCTTGAGCTTGGCGTCACGCTCAGCCCGAAGCGCTTTCCACTGGGTCGCGTATGGCTCTTTCAGGTGCGGCCCGTCGCCGGGCACCGGAAGCTCCTTGAAGGTGTTTTCGTCGCCGGCGAAAGGGTCGGGATATATTTCCCAAATACCGGTCATGTAAGGCTCCGCCGCATGACGCGCGGGCGCCGCGGTGGCATGCCCCGCCGGCCCGGCGCAGATCGCCGCCACAGCCACGGCGAGCAGCAGGGGCTTCCCCATTCTCATCACAAACCTCCCAGTCCCTTTGACTCTTTATAAATTGGTCGCCATCCGGCACGCGGCGCCAAGGCGCCAGCAAGGGGATGCTGGTCAGGGCGCCGCGCCCTCCGCCATCGGCATCACCAGCCGCTCAAGGTCCTGCCATCCGGAACCGTGATCGTCTTCAGCATCCCGCCGGGCCGCCCATCGCGGAGCGGATAGAACGCGATGTTGACGGTGTCGCCCGCCTTGATCGTCGTCGGATCCCACCCCGCGGCACTCATCATGTTCACGCTGCTGCATTCCAAGGCGTAACTGGTCTTTCCATTCGCCCCCTCGGCGCTGACGACGACAAACGAATGCGGGTTGGCGAAGCGGAATTCGGTGACGGTCGCCTTGTTCAGCTGATCGATCTTCGTCTGATCGAACATCGCGAACGAGTGATGAGCCAAGGCCGGCATGGCGACCACGGCCGCGACGAGACCGACGCCGACAGCCGCCGATACCGCTTTCTTGACCAGTTTCATCAATCAACTCCTGTTTATTTAAGACCGCGTGTCGCGCGCCGCGCGGCCACGCCGTCGCCTTCATCCGGACGATGCGAAAAACCAAGGCGGGAACGTTCAGGCGCGTGTCTGAAGCAATCCCTGGCGCCCGATCCCTTGCTCCCTTTATCCGGCCGCCACAGGCGCTTCCCCGTTGCCACGTGCTGTTCCCACGTGCGGCTCGGACCCCGGCGGATGTCTCGCGCCGGTAAGGGATGCCCTGGAAAAGTCTTAGCACTTGCTCCGAACTCGTGGCGGCGATTACAGTTGTGAAACCGTTACAGGGCGGGAACGCGGGGACGTTTCAATAGGGTTTCCGGCATCTTCCCCATTAAAATTGCTCCGTAATGGCCCCCGAATCCCTAAGCCAACCAGCCAGCGGCGGCAGCGCCGTGACAGTGGGGGAAGCGTTACAGGATTTGGACATTCCTGAAATGGACGCGCGTTGCTGAAGGTTTGAACGGCATGAAGCTTTGGTCTCATCGGCAACCTTCCCCACCCCAGCACGGTGCCGAGGAACCGGCTCCCGCTGGAGACGGCGCTCCACTCCGCGGAGACCGGTTGCGCGAAGCCGCGCAGGTCCTGCGCGACGAACTGGGCTCCAAGCGGTCGGACAAGCTTCTGCGCCTGTTCGATTTCCTGTTGGAACGAACCATCGACCTGCGGCCGCCGACAGAGCTGGAGATAACAAACGAAATATTTTCCACCGGCAGGACGCTGGACGCGCCCCAGGATGCGACGGTCAGGGTGTACATCCACCGCCTGCGCAAACTGATGGATGAGGTTTACAAGGACCGCCCCGACCCAGGCCTCATGATTCCCCTGGGGCAGTACAGCGTCCAACTGACCGGCGTTGCCGAAACGGTCGTGCCGAAGGTGGCCCCCGCCGAGCAGGTCCCTCCGGGCCGGGCGCGATCGGTGCCGCGCTCACGCCTGGCGCTGGGCGCTGCCTGCCTGGTGGCGCTTCTTGCCATTCTTTTCCTTTTTCCGGCCGTCCAGGACCGGCCGACATGGCCCGCCATCTGGCGGCCCCTTGCCAAGAGCGACCGGCCGATAACCATCGTGATGGGCGACTATTTCCTGTTCGGCCAGATGGGAAGCCAGGGCCCCACGTCCACCGCAGTGCCCCGTCTTGTCTGGGATCATTCCATTCTCACCCGGGACGACCTGGACATCTACCTGATGCGCCATCCGGAGGAGGGTGAACGCATTACCCCTCCCAGGGAGCAATATGTCTCATCCAGCACCATTATGGCGCTGGAGAAGGTCCAGGCCATCCTACGCGACCTCACGCGAGGGCAAGCACGCCCCATCAAGCTGATTTCGGCCTCGCAACTGGTTCCTGACGCATTCAAGTCGTCCGACGTTGTCTACGTCGGCCTGTTGAGCGGCCTCAGCGTCCTGCTGTGCGATCCCCTGTTCCAGGCTTCGGGCTTCACGCTTGGTGACACGTTCAATGATTTGACCGACGCCGCGACTGGCACGAAATATCAGTCCGACGGTGTCGTCCTGACCGAGGAGCGCATACCGCGCGTGGATTACGGCTATATGGCCAGCCTGCCCGGGCCCGCCGGAAACACCATCATGATCATCGCGGGAACCCGCGATCCCGGCCTGTTGGAAATGGCTGAATTGGCGGGTGATCCCGCTCGCATCGCCGCGGCCGGGTTTAACGGGAACGTATCCTTTCGTGGCCTTGAAATGCTTTACCGGGTTCGTGCCATGGCGAACCTCAATATTGGCGCCACCCTAGTCCTGCATCGCGAACTGCGGTCCCAGGGTATCTGGGATAAATCCGCGACAGCGGATGGCACACCATCACCATCGGACACGCCAGCGGCAGCACCGATCCCACACTAAGCTGTCAGGCGCACCGGGCTGACGGACGACCGCTTTCGCCAAGGAAATGACCGCTTCGGCAATTGTTCCATTTTTCCCCGTCTGCAAGGGTATTCGCCATGAACAGGATCGAATACCTTCTGGCCGCTGCCATTCTGCTCGGAATGCCGGCGCGCGCGACCGCGGAACCGGTCAATGACTACATCGCCGCCGAGATGACCCGCGAGGGCATTCCCGGCCTGGCGGTCGCGATTGTGCGCGACGGCAGGCTGCTGCGCGCCCAAGGATACGGTTCAGCCAACCTGGAGCATCAGGTGCCCGTCCATGCGGACACGCTGTTCAAGACCGGGGCGATCGGCATGCAGCTCACGGCCGCCGCAGTGATGCTGCTGGTCCAGGATGGGAAAATTCGGTTGGGCGATTCCATACGTCTCCACCTTCCCGAAGTGCCACCCAGTTGGCGGCCCATCACGATCCGCCAACTGCTCAACCACACGTCGGGCCTGCCGGCGACGCCGAATGGCGATTTCCGCGCCGACTACACCGATGCGCAATTGCTGGACATCATCGCGAACCAGAAGCTGAATTTCCCCGCCGGCGCCCGCTGGCGGTTCAGCTATTCCGATTACATCGTCCTCGGCTTCCTTGTGAAGCGGGTGAGCGGTCAATATTACGCCGACCTCTTGCGACAGCGCGTGTTCACGCCACTGGGAATGCGCACCGCGCGCGCCATCGATGAGACGGCCGTGATCCCCAACCGGGCGGCAGGCTACGAGGCGCGGGACGGCACGCTGCGCAACGCCGAATGGATCTCGCCAACCGCCAACTCGACCGCCGACGGGTCCCTGTACCTGTCCGTGCTCGACTATGCGGCCTGGGCGGTGGGCATGGCAGACCGCCTGGTGCTGACCGACGATTCCTGGGCCCAGGTCGCGAAGCCGGCCCGCCTGAACGATGGCTGCGTTTACCCTTATGGATTCGGCTGGTTCCAGCAAACCGACACCCAAAACAGCGTGTGGTGGCATTCCGGCACTTGGCAGGGATTCCAGACCTATGCCGTCCGCTATCTCGAAGGCCGCCTGACGGTGGCCGTCTTTGCCAACAGCGACAACGCCGACGCCGGGACCATCGCCCGCCATGTCGCGGAAATCGTGGAACCTGGCCTCGCCCGCGCACCCGCCACCCCGGCGAACGACGGGGAACCGCCCATGACCGAGCGGGTGAAGCGCCTGCTGGGCGATATAGCGGCGGGTCGGATGGCCTATGGCGACTTCACGGATTACGCCAAGCTGGACTTCACGGAATTGATGGCCGGCTACACCAAGACCATATCCGCGCTCGGCCAGTTGCGGGAGCTGGCACCGTTCGGCCGGCAGGACATGTGCGGCGACACGCTGTATCGCTACCGCGCGCGCTTTGAAGGTGGCGTCATCGAAGCCAGTGTCACCATCGCCGCCAACGGCAAAATCGGCAACCTAATCATCACCCCCCTTCGCGTCTGGGATGCGCCCCTGTAATCAGCCCGCCGCCCCCGGCCACTCCGAATAGGAGGGCCGTGAAAGCTGGAACAGGTCGGTCGAGCGGGTGTACCAGCCGGCGCCGTGCATCCGCGCGACCAGCGCCATGGCCAACGTGTCCACATGCAGGCGCCGTGGATCAACCAGATCGTCACGGATGTGAAAGTGCAGCACCTCACCCAGGACGACCGTGGACTGCCCGGCATCGACATGGTGGAAAAGCCGGCATTCCATCGCGACCGGAACAGAGGCGATCCGTGGAGGAGCGACCGCGACCGAGGGCGCGACGGCGACCCCCGCATGCTCCAGTTCGTCAAATTCCGGGGGCGCGTCAATGCAGGTGAAGTTCATCGCCGGCGCGTCCGTCTCGCTTACCAGATTCACCACGAATTCGCCCGTCTCCAAGATGTTCCTGGCGCTGTCCTTCAAGGTGCCGTCGGGGCGGCGCATCAATCCGATGGCAATCAGAGGGGGCTCCGAGCCCATCATGTTGAAGAAGCTGTAGGGCGCGGCGTTGCGATACCCCTCGGCCGAGAGGGTGGTCAGCCAGGCAATGGGCCGGGGGGTTATCGCGGCACTCATCAGCTTGTAGCGGTCCGCCGCCACCAGTTGCCTGAAATCGAAGTCCATATGCACGGCCACCCTCCCGCTTCCATCCGTGGACGCCTTGGCGGCGTTGTTGTTCCCGCCAAGATACTTGCATCTGCCGACCTGGCAAGATATTTTAAGCCTATAATAAATCCTTGGAGGGCGTCATGCCCGAGCTCAGCTACGACGCGTATCGGGAGGATGTCGTTGGCCGCGCCAATGTGTCCGATACACCTGAATTGATTGACTATTATCGGCGGCTCAGCCGCTTGGGAACGGGTGCGCTGTGGACCGTCGCGAACAAGATCGAACCGTGGCAGCCCAGATCCTCATCGGTTCCGATGATCTGGCGGTTCCAAGACCTGCGCCAGGACGTGCTAAGGGCGCTTGACCTCGTGACGCCTGAGCAGGCTGGGCGCCGCGTGGTTTACCTGGAGAACAAGGGACGGTCGGATGTCGTCGCCGCGGTGGGATGGCTCTATGCCGGACTGCAGGTGATGAAACCAGGCGAGTGCGCGTCCAGCCACCGCCACAGCGCGTCGGCGTTGCGCTTCATCATGGAAGGCAGCGGCGCCTTCACCAATGTCGATGGTCACAAGATGACCTTGGGCGCCAACGACTTCGTGCTGACGCCGAACGGCACGTGGCACGAACACGGCGTGGCGGAGGACGGGACGGTCTGCATCTGGCAGGACGGGCTCGACATTCCCTTGATGAACGCGCTAGACGCCAATTTCTACGAGGTCCACCCGGAGCTTCAGCAGGCCGTCGCCCACCCCGTGGACGACAGTCTCGCCATGTGGGCCGGATCCGGCTTGCGGCCGGCGGGCCAGCACTGGGCCAAACGCTATTCGCCGCTGCTCAAGTATGAGTGGGCGCCGACCTATGAGGCGCTGTCGCGCTATGCGCGGGTCTCGGACGGCTCACCCTTCGACGGCCTCATCATGGATTACGTGAACCCGGCCACGGGCGGGCCGGTGATGCCGACCATCGGCGCGACGATGCAAATGCTGAGACCCGGGGAGAGAACCAAGGCCCACCGCCAGACCGGCAGTTTCGTCTATCAGTGCGCCAAAGGCCGGGGCTGGTCGGTGATCAACGGGCAGCGTTTCGACTGGCGGGAGCGGGATATCTTCGTCGTCCCATCCTGGATGTATCACGAACACGCCAACGCCTCCGCCACCGAGGACGCCTGCCTGTTCAGCTTCCACGACCTGCCCGTCATGCACGCGCTCGGTCTCTATCGCGAAGAAGCCCTGGGCGAGAACGGCGGACATCAGCCGGTCCTCTCCTGACCAACCCTGAAGGAATTTCAATGCGTCTCGTCACCTACCGCGCCGATGTGGAGTCGGCGGCGCGCCTCGGCGCCATCGCCGGCGATCTCGTGATCGACCTGGCCCGCTTCGGCGGCGCGAAAAACGTTCCCTTCCCCTCTTCGATGCTGGAATTCATCGATCTGGGTCCGCGAGCGGTGGCGATCGCCACCCGGTTGATCGCGGAGTGCGAAGGAGGGTTCCCACTCGGCACCGCCGTCCCGTTGGCGAACGTGACGCTGCTGGCGCCCATCCCCCGCCCCCGCAAGAACATCTTCGGCATCGGCCTCAACTACACCCAGCACGTCGCCGAGAGCGCCAAGTCGCTCGACACCTCGCCGGACCTGCCGCGCCAACCCGTGATCTTCTCCAAGCCGCCGACCAGCGTCATCGGACCGGGCGAGCCTATCCTGCATGACGGCAAGATCACGCAGCAGCTTGATTGGGAGGTGGAACTGGCGGTGATTGTCGGCACCAAAGCCAGAAGCGTGCCCCGTACCGACGCCCTGCGCCATGTCTTCGGCTATACGGTGTGCATCGATATGAGCGCACGTGATTGTCGCCGCGCCGGCCAATGGATTTATTCCAAGGGGCAGGATAGCTATTGCCCCTTGGGACCGGTCGTCGTCACCGCCGATGAAATCCCCGATCCGCAGTCACTCGACTTGTGGCTGACCGTCAACGGCGTGGAGAAGCAGCGCAGCAACACCGCGTACATGCTGTTCAAGGTCGACGAACTGGTCGCCGACATCAGCCGGGGCATCACGCTGGAGCCAGGCGACATCATCGCGACCGGCACACCCGCTGGCGTCGGCGCCGGCCGGGACCCGCAGGAATGGGTCTGGCCGGGCGACGTCATTGTCGCGACGGTCGATGGCATCGGCACGCTGCGCCATCCCGTGGTCGCGCGCTAGCCGGTACTCCCCGGGGGGGGGGTGCCTTTTCATCTCCAGGAAGAAGCCATGAAACAGATGCTTCGGCGCGCCAGGCGCGCCCTCACGATCGCGGCCGCCGGTATGGCGTTACTGACTCAGCAGGCCGTCGCCGCCGACCGCGACGACGTGATGAAGACCGTCAACCAATGGGTGGACAGCCTGAACCGGGGCGACGTCGCGACCGCGATCGCCGCCTGTGCCGAGGAAACGTCGATCGTTGACGAATTCGCGCCCTTTCAGTGGCACGGCAAGGACACGTGCGCCCATTGGGCGGCGGGACTGGCGGCATTCAACCAGTCGATCGGCCTGACGGACGGGGTCAACAAGCTGCGCAAGCCCTGGCGGGTGGATGTCGAGGCGGATAGCGCATACGTCGTCGTCCCCGCCGATTTCCGGTACAAGCTCAACGGCAAGCCGGGCGCGGAATTGGGGGCGATCTTCACCGTCGCCTTGCGCCGGGAAGGCGCCGGCTGGCGCATCGCCGGCTGGGCCTGGTCGCGGCCCAAAGGATCATAGGGGCCCGTCGCGTCTCGTCGCGCCGCAACCGCCTTCCCTGTCGTCCCGATGAGCGGATCGCGCCAACCCTGTTACCGGTGTCGCGCGATCCGCCCTGGGATGAACATCCACGGGAGTCAGAATTGGCGGGCGACGGTGAAGCGGACGGAGCGAGGCTCCAGCGGATGGATATGCATGTCGGGAACGCCTGACGCCGGTTCGCCCCGCAGGCGGTCGGTGTAATAATAGTCGGCGGCATCGTCCTTGCTGTTGAACATGTTGTAGACGCCGATACCCAGGCGCAGGCCGCTCTCCAGCTTATAGTCCAGGCTCAGATTCCATTCGCTATACCCGTTGGACTGGATGCTGTTGTCCTCGATCAGGGGATGGGAGCCGAGATAGCGGAATTCCAGCCCGCCCGAGAGCCGCCCTTCCGCCCAGGTGCCGGCGGCCCACGGCCCCACCCCGCCCCATGATCCCAGGTCCTTCAGGTACAGGGCCAGGGAACCGATGTATTTAGGGGCATCGGGGATGAAATCGCCCGCAGGATCGCGGTCGGTATAGCGGGCGTGGCTGAAGGCGACGCTGCCATAGAGTTCCAGCCAGGACCAGGGCGCGTAGGTGGTGTTCAGTTCCAGCCCCCGGCGCCGGCTGGGACGTCCCGCCGTCGTCTGGCCCGCGTCGGCGTTGTACGTCAGTTCCGACACGAAATCCATCTGGAAGGCCGTCAGCGTGGCCGTGAGGTTGGGAAGGAGGGTGCTGCGCAGGCCTACCTCCGCCCCGTCCACCTTGGGCAGCAGCGGCGCGTTGCCCTGCGTTGTGCCGCGCACGTCATTGCTATGGAAGCCGCGACCCGCGCTGACATAGACCTCCGTGCTCTCCCAGGGCGTGACGATGACGCTGCCCTTGGGCTGCGCCAGGCGGGCAGCCACCACGCCGGCGTTGGTGCCATGGTCAGTGCCGGTCAGGTAATCCTCGCGCGCGCCGACAACGGTGCGCAGCCAGGGTGTCCAATGGCTGATCGCTTGAAGGTAGGCGCCGCCGCCGGCCTCCCGGACGTTGTCGTCGCCCAGTGCCTCATAAAGCACGCGCTGGTGGGTGGCCAGCAGATCAACATTCACGTCGTCGAAACGAACATCCAGGCCGGTTAGCAGTTCATGGTCGACACCGAACAAGGACAATGTCTTGGCGTAGCTGACCGCCCCACCCGCCACCATGCGGTTCTCGTTTTGCTCGTGCTGGTCTCCCAGAACCGGATTATCCAGGAAATGGGTGAAGTTGTTCCACAGGGTCAGCTGGTTGTTGACGACATAAGCGTTGGCCTTCACGGCGCCGCCGGCCAGCCAGCCCTTGTCCACCGGCAGGGCGAGGGTGCCGGACAGGCTCATGCGCTGAGCCTTGCCGCCATCCGACGGGTCCAAGGTGCCGTAGCGGCCGATCAAGCCGTCATCGATGGCGCGCGCCGGCTGATCGGTCGTGGCGTTCCATAAGGCATGGTAATACATCGCGGTGACGGTGAAGCCATCGTAATGGTCGCCTTGGCCGTAACGCAGCACGGCGTTCCCCTTGCGCAGGTTGTCCGGATGGTCCCAGGGGCCGTCGTAATGCACCAGTTCCCCACCCGCGGTGAGGTGACCGGGCCCGAGATCGGTCGTGCCGGCGGCAAAGGCACGCTGATAGCCCAGCGTGCCGGCCGTCAACGCCATCTGGCTCGCAATCTGGTCGCCGTAGCCCATCTGGACCGATCCAACCGCCGAGAAGTCGCCCTGGGCCGCGAAATAGGGGCCCTTGGTATAACCCAAGCCGTTGGCCAGTTCCGGGATGACGAAGTTCAGGTCGGTATAGCCCTGGCCATGGGCATGGGTGCGCATGTTGACAGGCATGCCGTCGATACTGACGGCCAAGTCGGTGCCGTGGTCCAGATTGAACCCCCGCAGCAGGTATTGGTTGGCCTTGCCCTCACCGCTATGACTGGTCACCACCAGACCCGGCACCGTTTCCAGCATCTGGCCCACGCGATAGGCCGGCAGCAGGTCCAACTCGTCCTTGACCACCACTCCCTGACTGGAGGTCAGTGCGCTGCCGATCAAATCACGGCGCTCGGCGGTCACGATCACGTCTTCGGCGATATTGTTGTCCGTCTCCGCCAACGCGATGTGGCTGACAGTTGAAATCAGACAACCTGTCAGCATGGTCACCTTGAGGGCGCGTGTTCCTTTCCAACAGCTTCCAGCCTCACACGCGCGGCGTCCGCCCTTCTGGACCGCCCCTAAATCCTGCACGGTTCACCTCCCTTTTGTGCTTTCCACCCATATCCGGCAGGGGAAGGCTCAGCGCGCAAGTTACGTACGGTTACGACGCCAATGAAGCGGCGCGACAACAGACGCGCTCTTCCAGTCACGATGCCAAGACCCGGTAGCTGATGGAGATGGAAATCCAGGAATTGACTGGGACTGGCCTGTCAATCTGCACCGAACATTGACCCGGTACTGGAGTGCACTCCTTGGGGTGAACAGTTCCAAGCCGCAGAATTGACCGGTGGCCAGGAAGCCGTTGGTATTCGTGATGACTTGGTGCGGCGAACCACGCGCAGCAGCGTGCCGATGCCCACGCATCATCAACCGTAGCGCCAGGGCCGATGCCGGTCGCGCCTTGCCGTCCTAGTCACGCCTTCGGGGTCACGCCTTCGGGGTCACGCCTTCGGGCCCCCTGGTCGCCTTGACATGCTGTCCCTCCAACCGCGACCGGGGAACGTACACACGTACGGGCGCTCTCGGACGACGTTACGGGATACTCCGAAACGTTTCCGGACAGTTTCAAGCAGCCTTGCTGCGTTTATCTCGGGCATCGTTTACATTAAGCAACAAATATGCGTATTCAGCTTCATTGTTGTGATCCAAAAACGACCGCCAAGGCCGGCGAAGCACCAGCCAAATGACGGTGTCGAGGCTTGAACCGCGACAAGCGCTGACTGGGAGCGAAGCGCAAGCTGGCCAACAAACATATTTTCAAAATCGGGGAGAGCAAACCGTCATGACGGGTTTGAAGAATCGGCTGGTCTTGGAATGCGGCACCGCAATTCCAAATGAACGAAAAACGTTCATGTCTTTACGCGTACTACTGCTCGCCTGTTCCGTCCTGTCCACCCCAATGGGCGTGGTCTATGCACAGGAGCAAGCCACGAAGCAGAATGACGGCAGCGATGGACTCAATATTGCCGAGATCGTCGTATCGGCCAGGCGGAAGGATGAGAAGGCATTGGACGTCCCAGCCTCCATCACCGCCTATTCGTCCGATTATCTGAAGACGCAGAACATTCAGAATTTTACCGATTATGCGACCCGCATTCCCAACCTGACCTTCCAATATGGTCAAGGAGCGGATCTGTTGTGGAGCGGTAGCCGCCAGACCACCATTCGTGGCGTGGCCGGCAGTGGGACGACATCCTACTATATCAATGACACGCCGGTGCCCTCATCCGTCAGTCCGTTGACGCTGGACCTCGATCGCATCGAAGTGCTCAAGGGCCCCCAGGGAACCCTGTTCGGTGCCAGTTCCATGGGGGGCAACGTGCGCTTCATCACCCGCAAGCCTTCATTGACTGAGAATTCGGGCGAGGTGCAGGTGCAGGGCGGCGGAACCGAAGGCGGGGGGCTTGATTATGATGGCAACGTCGTCGCAAACGTCGTGCTTGCTCCCGGTCAGCTCGGCCTCGATGTCGCCATTGCCGATACTCGGGATTCCGGATTCATCACGCGCCGGTTTCCCGATGCTTCCGGCAATCTTGTCTCCAGGGATGGACAGGGTCGCAATGACACCTACGCGGCGTCGGTCACGCTTCGGGCCAAACTGACGGACGAGGTGGAGGCGACCATCAGCGCCATGGGCCAGTCAAGCGACCTGCACGGCTTTCCGGCCGCCTACGTACCCTACCCCGATTATAAACCCTTGTCCTACACGGTGGACCGTGCCCAAGACGTGCAGGAATATTCCCGAGATCGCTGGGGTATTGGGTCGTTCGTCCTGAACTATACCGGAGACGATTTCTCCGTGGCTTCTTCCACCAGCTATTTCGCGCGCCGGATCAACGAGCGGGAAGACGACACCGAGGGGAGCAACCTGTACCTTACCCAGGCTACGGGGATCGACTTCGGCAATACACCCATTTACCAGGATACCCACCATACCGAAACGCGGCTCACGCACGAAAGTCGCGTTTCCTTCGATGATGGCACGCTATTACCGCACCTTTCCGGCATTGCCGGGGTATTCTACCAGCATCAGAACCGCCGTGACACCGTGCCGGTCACTCCGATTCCGGCGCTGGCCGACGCGGGCTTCAATCCGTCCTATCTCGCCGCCAATGGCACGTTCATTCACAGCAACGATGCGGCGCTTTTCGGCGAACTATATTATGAGATCATCCCGAAGCTGACCGTCACGGCAGGCCTGCGGCAATATTGGACAAATCAGAAGACCGACGCAAACGAGGACCAGGGATTCGTCTTCCTACCCGCCGGGTCATCCTATGTGCCAGCCATTGGGAACAGCGAGTTGGGGCTCATTCCCAAAGCCGTGGTCTCCTATAAGCTGGACGAGCAGGGCAATATCTATGCCTCTGTGTCCAAGGGCTTCAGGGCCGGGGGCGCGCAGCAATCCCTCCCAGCGGATCTTTGTTCGGCCGACCTTGCGCATTTGGGCCTGAATGGGGATGCGTTGCGGCAGTATCGATCCGACACGCTGTGGAGCTATGAGGCCGGAATCAAGAGCCGGCTGGCAGAGGGCCGGCTCAGTGCGTCCGCGGCGGTCTTTCAAATTGACTGGTCCGACATCCAGCAGTCGGTTTATTTGCCCACCTGCACCCTGTCCGTCACGACGAATGCGGGTAAGGCGCGTATCCGGGGCGGCGAAATGGAGGTTTCCGGCCGTCCCTTCGCCGGGGTGCCGTTCACGATCGAGTTGGGGCTCGGCTATACCGATGGCGTCCTTCTGGATCCCGGCGTGCTGCCGCAACCCGCGAACAGTCCCCTTTCTCAGGTTCCGCAATGGAGTGGGACCATATCTGGATTCTACCAGGTGGACCTCAGTCATGACTATCAGCTCTTTATTGCTGCCGACTACAGCTATACTGGCTCCGTCGATGTCCCGACCGGGCGCGGAGGCTTTGTGGTGCGCCAGGCGTTCAACATGGTCAACGGCAATATCGGCGTGAGTTTCGGGCAATCCCAGGTCTTATTTTACGTCAAGAATCTGCTGGATGAACGCCTGAACTTTGGTGACCAGCCTGCCGCGGGCTTCGAACGCCAGATGCTTCTTGCTGACGGAACCTATGAACGCTACCCCCGTGGCGTGGTCAGCCGCCCACGCCAGTTCGGCGTGCAGTTCCAGCAGAGTTTCTGAGGCGGACTTCGCGGCGACCTGAATTCGAAGGTCGCCTGCTTGACCGGCCAGGGGCAGCCAGCCAGCCGAGGCGGCCCGCCCCGGCTGGAAAAAACCTCAAGTTCCTGCAGGGTGACCAACGCCTCGATCACGGAGTGATCTCGCATGCCGCAAAGACGCGATTTCCTGATACAGGCCCTGGCAATGGGTATGGCGGCCCAGACGCTGCCTACCGCCAGCACCGGTGTGCTGGCGGCACTCCGCCCTTCGGGGGGCGCCGCTTCCGTCCGGTCCCTGCGGCGGCAAGACGAAACGATACTGAGGCTGCCCAGCCTGGGGGACGGTTATAAGATGAGTTGGGGTGCGGACGATCGTCAATTGGTCGTCGTCAATGACGGGCCAGGTTGGCTCAATCCTCCCACGAAATCCTTCAAGAGGTCCTTGTGGAGCATCGGTGGCGGCCCGACCGACGCCACCGTGACCCAATTCGATGGTTACCCGCATGTCGATGAAGCCGGCGAACCGGAAGACGCCCCTCATTATCACGGACATGGCCTGCTGGCTGTGGGCGGCCGGATATATCAATTTCTGAGCGCGCTGGACCAGGCGGCAGAGCGGCCCCGCCGCTGGACAGCCGCCAAGCTCATTCAATCCGATGACGGTGGGCGGTCATGGCGCAATCAGGACGGTACCTCTCCGGTCAGATGGGAGGGATGGAGGGAGCAGTCGCGCAAGCGGCTCGCTTTCTTCAACGAACCAAACGGCTGTTTCTCACTGCTTTCCATTCTCCAGATGGGCCAGGATTATCGCGCGAACCGCGACGGGTATATTTATGTATATGGCCCGAATGGCAATATCGATGGCCTGATGAACGAGCTGATGATGTTCCGGGTGCCCATCGACCGGATACCCAACCGCGACGCCTATGAGTTCTTCGGAGGATGGGCGGGCCATGGCGTGGCACGATGGGTGGCTGACATCGGCGGACGAAAGCCGGTCCATGTATTTCCGCGTGGCTGGGTCAACCGCTCCAACCTTTTCCCCGGCGACATCGTCGTCGAAACATGGTTGCCGAGCGTGGTCTATAACGAACCCCTGGATTTGTACATGATGGTCAGCGCCGGGACGGGCTGCGCCCCTGACGGCACTGAATTCGCCAAGCCCGGCTATTTGGGCTTCTGGGTCTCCGCGACACCTTGGGGGCCCTGGCGTCAGGTACATGAGGAGGCCGCCTGGACGCCCGGTGGCGACCCCGCCGCGCGGGCGTATTCACCCCAGATCGCGCCTAAATGGATCGCACCCGATGGCAAGTCCTTCTGGCTTGTCTGGGCCGATCTCAAAGGAATCCGCGAGTTCAGCGGAAATACGGACCGTACCGGCACCGCGGGCCCGGTAACCTCGGAGGAAACGGCCATTGCCGAATCCGCCCTGATGCGGAGAGCCATGCCCGGCTACTCCTTCAACGCCCAGCGCGTCGACCTGGATATAGGTTGACGCGACGATCCAGGCCGTAACCGGCCGTGCTTGACGATAGGCCCCGGTTTCGCCAGCCTCGTCGCTGCAATGCCGAACTGTTTGAACAAAGGGGGGCGCATTGACACTCCGGATGGGGCAGGACGAGATACCTCCTGCTGGTAACCATTATGCGGTCGAACCTCACCGTGCCAACTGATCAGCCCGGCGATGAGAAAGAAGCGCTGATCGCCGCTGAGGCCTCGCAGTTCCGGGCGGTGCTGCTGGGTGAAAACCGCTCCGTGATCCTGACGCAGCTATTCGACTATCTTTTGGAGCGTTCGGCGGATCGCCGGGCTCCCAAGGAAATCGAAATAGCCATGGCCGTATTCGGCAAGAGCGCGGCGTTCGACACCTCGCAGGATTCGATGGTGCGAGGGCATATGTCCCGGCTCCGCCAGCGGCTGGATCATTTCAATACGGGAAAAAGCGGACCTCGCTTGCAGATCCCCAAAGGGGAATATCGCCTGATCTTGGCCCCCGGGCCTGAGGATACGGAGGAGAAGGAAGCCGTACCCCCTCCTGAACCGCCGCCCGCCCGAAGTGCGGCTTGGCGGCGGCTCGCGGTCATGTTCGCCGCGAGCGTGCTTGGATGGGCTGCCTTCTTCCTTTTCGAGCAGCTGAACCGTGGCCCGTCGCCCCTCTGGCAGACGGCCTTTTGGCGGCCGGTCGCGGTGCATAAACGGTTGCCTGTGATCGCCGTAGGCGACTTCTATGTGGTTGTAGAAAGTGGCCCCGATGGCAAGCCACGGCGCCTTATAATGAATCCTCTAATCCAGTCAGGACGGGATCTCGATAATTACCTGACTCTGCATCCCGACGACTTCAGCAAGCTGCACGATCGCGACATTCACCGGGTGCCGGCGCGCGTGGCCACCGGAGCGGCGGCGATCTTGCCGTTGGTATCGGCCATGCGCGCCGACCACGGCATTCCGGACATGACCCCGGTGTCGCAACTATCCCAGGACGCGATTGACTCGGGGAACGTCATATTTATCGACTATTTCGCACAGCTGGGGACGCCGCGTTCCCCCATCCTTCAAATGTCCGGTTTCGTCCCCAGCCAAAATTTCGATGAGATGAGGGACATAGCCTCAGGCAAAGTATTCACGGCGCGATCCGAATCCGCACAGAATTCGGACGCCACGCATCCAGCCGCGCCGGCCTACGGTTATGACTATGGCTATGTCGCCAGCTATCCCGGGCCGTCGGGCAACCAGATCCTTGTCATCTCCGGCATCGAGGATGCCGGGCTTTCCCGTATGGTCAAGCTTGTGTCCGACAAGCGTGAACTCGACCTGCTGGCCCGTCAGACGCATGGCGCGGCGGCGTTCGAGGCGCTCTATCAGGTCCGCACCGTTGGAGGGCTGATATTCGACACGAGCCTTCTGATCGCGCGACCACTGAAAACGGAGGGCCAGGGACCGCCAGTCGTTAGGGCACGGAACCATTATTTACCGATGTTTCCCAAATCCGGTCGGAATTGATCGGCCGGGCAATCAAAAGCAAATTTCCATAGCTCTGACTGAACATTGTGCGCACCTGGTACAGGGCCTCAAATGATCTGAGGTTCCCTCCGACCCGTTGGCGAAGCTCCTCTAGCTTGTTCGCGTCGGTGACGATGCCGGCCATCTGCGTAACTCCGGCGTCCCCCGTGCCGGAAACGATCAGGACCTGATTACCCGAAGGTCCCGGAAAGCCCGCTATATAGCCATAGTCGCGCCGGGGGATGATCCCGTCATCCAACAGGTAGGGGCTGTCGGAGAGGAACCGTCGGCCGGACGGCCTATCGACCAACTCGTAGCACGTGGTCGCGCAGTTGAATTGCGAAGCGCGGAAAAGCGGGTTCTTCAGCAATGGGTTAAGAGCATCGAGCGCGCCGACATAGACGATATTCGACGTTTTCATGATATTGGGATCAAGCGCCGACGATGCCACAGCGGTGAGCCGGTAATCCTTGAGGTAGGACCACAGCCTGCTGATCGAACCCACAATGTCCGAACTCACCGCATAGAGATCCTCGTTTCTGAGGCTGTCCCTTTCGCTTGCCGTCTTGGTGACATATTCATAAAACGTATCGGCAGAGTCGATGGACGGATCCTGGATGATTTCCTCAACCCCTTTTTCACTCGGCTTGCTGATGAACATGAAATAGTCGCCCATAGCGAAGACGGTGGTTTTTTCCCCGAACGACCGCCAGAACGCCGGTTGGTCAGCCGGGCCGCCAACGCCGATGGTGCCTCTGAAAAGCAACCAGACCAGGGCGACATTCGCTAAAAGCAGGATAGAGGCAGCCACTCGAACGGAGTGGCCATGGCGCGGCCGCACACGTTCGTCTTCGGCAGGCGCTTTTTCATTGTGGTTGGAGGCATCCGGCGATTTGAGGACGAACCCGTACTCGCCCTGCGGAATGATGAGGCGCTTCCCGGGCTTGTCCGCATAATAGAGATCAAGTTTTTTGCGGAGGCGATAAATGCCGACCCGTACCTGTGAGCCCTGGACGCCCGAAGCGGCAGGGCCCCCTGGAAACACCTCCACGGCGATCTCCGTTTCCTTGGGTCGCCGCCCCTCGATCGACTGCCGAAGAAGAAAATCGAAAAGACGCAGGAGGGTTTCGGATCGATTGGAGGCGATGAAATCCCGCACTTCGCGCGCCTCTTCGGCCAGGGCGTGCGAAGTCGCATCGGGTGCCGAGGTACTGATGGTCTTCATTTGCCTTCTTGGGCTGGCTCCGGCGGCGCGCCAGCGGTCAATGGCGCGGCGCTCCAGGGCAAGAGCAGGAGCGCCGCGAGACTATAAAGCGCCCTGAAGCCGTTGCGATTCATTTTACCCCTAGGGACACGGTCCCATCGGAATTGATCACGTCAAGGCGATGATCGCAAACATATTCGGATATCCGGTATTTGTCATTCCGCTTGTATTCATATGTAAAGCGGTATGGCGTATTGAGATATACTGGATCCTCAATGGAGATATCTACCCTCAGCCTGTTGGGCTTGATCAGTCGGTAATGTTCCGCGATGGTCATCGCATCGCTATGAGGAATTTCGAAGAACTGGACGTCCTTCCGAATACCGCGTGTTTTTACAACAAGGGTATCTCCATGCCAATGCGCGGATGAAAAACCATAATATGATGGCGCAAGGTCATCGGGCGCCGGAAACGGCTGGTCAATGTAGACGCGGCGGGTCTGCATGAAAAGCTCCGCCAGAACCGTGATTTGCCCCGGAGTCTGGAGGATCTGGATGGGATAGATGGCTTGCATGATCGTCGGCATGCCTTCAGGCAGACAACGCGTACTAGCGTCAACAAGTGGTGTGCCGGCGTCCAGCGCCGCTTGGCGTTTGGCCTCTTGAGCTTTCCACTGGCTGGCATAGGGCTCCTTCAGGTCGGGTCCATTACCGGGTGGTGGAATGTCGTCGAAGGCGGTGACCCCCTCCGGGAAGGCGCTAGGATAACGTTCCCAGACGCCGGTGATGTTCGGCTCACCCTTGGTGCGGGCGGTGGCCGTATCCGCCAACGCGGTGTCGGCGACCCACTCCGTACAAATAGTCAGCGCAAGAGCGAATCTCGCTATATCTTTAAAGTCCATTTTAGGACCTTCCCTTGTCCTTTTTTATTCTGATACGGGCTTGCAAGCGTCGATCATCACGCTTCCAACTTCTTGCCGTCGGACAGAGTCGCGACTTTGAGCGCTCCTCCCGGCTTGCCGTTGTGTAGCGGGTAAAACACGACGTCGATCTTGTCACCACCCTTGAGCGTATTGAATTTCCAGCCCGTCTCGCTCATGTTTGAAATACTTCCGCATTCCAGCGTGTAGGTCGTCTCGTCACTTTTGACAATAATATAGACGTGTGGATTGCCCCATGTGTATTGAACCACCGTCACGCTCTTGAGTTCGGACAGTTTGTTCTTGTCGAACATGGCGAAGGAATGATGCGCCATGGCGGGCTCCGCGAGCACGGCAGCGCAGATGCCCAAAGCCAGGGCATACTTTCCTATCCTGTACATCCGAAAATCACTCCTCTTCTGCGGCGCAAGGCGCCGCGCCTCACGGCACGGCATCCAAGCCGGGGCCTTGCGACAGCGTCGGCCGAGCCGGCCCGGTACCGTTCTAAAATAGCGGTCGCGATGGACCGGGAAATCGAGAAGCGGTCGTGAAACGGTTGTGCACATGTTGCGTAACATCGCGCACGCCGCATTTTTCCTATACATGTGCCCTGAAAAAGGTGGTCCTTCGTGCTGTCGATCCAAATTGGAACATCCTGCTCCATCAAGCTCGAGACCATCTGTCCGAGGACTGGAGTCTGCTTGACAACTCTATGGGTGCGCGAGGTGAAGCGCGCCGGGATTGTCGGAGGCTTTCACTCCTGAGAGGCTGAAGCCACGATGAGCAAGACGACGAACAAGTTTTCCCCGAAGTTCGGTCCCGCGCGGTGCGGCTGGTGCTGGATCATGAGAAGGATCATCCGTCCCGTTGGGCGGCGGTGATGTCGATCGCGGCGAAGATCGGCTGTTCGGGCCAGACGCTGAACGAATGGGTTAAGAAGGCCGAGGTTGAAGCAGGCACGCGGGCCGGTGTGCCCAGCGATGTGGCGGAACGGCTGAGGGCGCTGGAACGGGAGAACCGGGAACTGCGCCAAGCAAATGAGATCCTGCGCAAGGCGAGCGCGTATTTTGCGGCGGCGGAGCTCGACCGCCGGTTCAAGCCATGATTGCCTTCATTGATGAGCATCGGGGTGCGCACGGGGTCGAGCCGATCTGCCAGGTGTTGCCGATCGCCCCGTCGACCTATCACCGGCATGCGTCGCGGCGTTCCGACCCGGACCGCCTGCCGGCGCGGGCCAAGCGGGACACACGGTTGAAGGTCGCGATACGGCGGGTGTTCGACGAGAACTTCGCCGTCTACGGCGTGCGCAAGGTCTGGCACCAGCTCAAGCGGGAGGGCCACGCCGTCGCGCGTTGCACGGTCGCCCGACTGATGCGGGAACTGGGCCTGCGAGGTGTAATCCGGGGCAAGCCGGTGAGCGACAAGGCAGCGCCCTGTCCGCTGGACCACGTCAATCAGCAATTCCATGCGCCCCGGCCGAACATGCTGTGGCTGTCGGATTTGACCTATGTCGCCACCTGGCAGGGCTTCGTCTACGTGGCCTTCGTCATCGACGCCTACGCCCGGCGCATCGTCGGCTGGCGGGTGTCGCGGACGGCCCATGCCGCCTTCGTGCTCGATGCCCTGGAGCAGGCCCTGCATGAACGACGCCCAGCCAAGCACGGCGGCCTGGTTCACCATTCGGACAGGGGCGTTCAATACGTCAGCATCAAATACACCGAGCGCCTGGTGGACGCCGGGATCGAGCCCTCGGTCGGCAGTGTCGGCGACAGCTACGACAACGCCCTGGCGGAAACCATCAACGGCCTCTACCAGGCCGAGGTGATTCACCGGCGTGGGCCATGGCGATCCTTCGAGGCCGTTGAATACGCCACCCTGGAATGGGTCGATTGGTTCAACCACCGGCGGATCCTAGGGCCCATTGGCAACATCCCGCCCGCCGAAGCTGAGGCTCGCTTCCACGCCATGACGGACACTCCGGCGATGGCCGCCTGACTCAAACCAAAACGCCTCCGACAATCCCGGCGCGCTTCATTAGCGTACCGTTGCGGGTTGTCCACCACCAGCCTGAACAACATTGAACGCGGCCTGACCACGCCCAAGGACGTCACGGTCAACGCCATCCGACGAGCGTTTGAGGAGGAAGGCCTGGCGTTCATCCCCGCCAGCGGCACCTTGGGACCAGGCGTAAGATTATGCTTCTCCACCCCACCAGCTGTCATCGGCGGCCACCCCGTGATCCGCCCGGAAGGACTGAGCAGCGATAGAGTCTGCCGCCTCTTGGGCGAGGCGGTACAGGAACCGGGCTGCCAATCGCTGAGGCTATTCCTGTTGCCGAATAGCGTACCCGGAGCCCATTACAAATATACCCTTAATGCATTGCTCGAATTTGACGACCGGTGTTTGTTGACCGATCGCTCGACATTGTACCTGGCGCTGGACAATTTAAGACGCATGGCGGAGGTCCGAGCGGTCTATGATGCGGCCCTTAAGGGCCAGCAGTTGATGGAGTTCGTCCGCGCGCCCATAGCTCAGGATACCGAACCTTTGGAGGCGGCCGAAGCTCTGGACCTTATTCGCAAGCAGCCGGTCGATAAGCTTGTTGATTTCGAACAGCTGGAAGCCCTAGGTCGCGCATATCCTGCCCTTGTCACCACCGATGCGGAATGGTTCTGAACAGCCATTTCTTCATTAGCGCCTCAAGCATGACCACGCTGTTGAGCTTTACCCTCACGCCAGCCGCTGAGCCAGTTCCTCCGCATCGGCGTGGTAGTACCGGCTCAGCATCGACAGCGTCTTGTGCCCGGTGACCCGCATTAGCTCCAAGGGATTGGTGTAAACCTTGGCGAGCCGGCTGGTCGCCTCGTGCCGAAGGTCGTGGAAGGTCAGGTCGGGGATCTTCTTCCCCACTGTACGGGCGAAGGTGATTTTGAGCGCGTTCTGGTCGACCGGGAAAAGCCGGCCGGCCTTGGCCCCGAACCCGGGGAGAGAACGAATGGCCTCCACCGCGGCACTGGAAAGGGGCACCCTACGCACGTCGCCGTTCTTGGAGCCTACGCCGCTCAAGCCACGGATGGTCATGACCCGCTTCTCCAGGTCCACGTCCTTCCAGTCGAGCGAGCACAGTTCGCCCTGCCGCGCGGCGGTCTCGATGGCCAGCCGGGCTAGTGGCACCGTCAGAGCCGCGTGACGGCCCACCGCAAGCGCCTTGAACAGGATTTCCTCCTCTGCGGGATATTCCTCCTGTCCCGCGATGACGCGGGCGGGCTGCAACCGGCGTTCCCGCTTCCGGTCAGCCCCCTTCGGGCGCGCTGTGAGCTTGGCCGACGCCATATTGTCGACCACATGGACACCCCATTCAGACCGGGCGTGGTTGATGACGGTCGCGATAAGGTTCAGCCGGCGGACGATGGTCGCCGGAGCGTAAGCGGCGGCGGCCATCCGATCACGGAAGGCGCCCACGTCCTTCGACGCCAGCATGGTCATCCGCATCAGGCTGATCTGGTCATCCAGGATCACCGCCAAGTGGCCCCTCTCCTTGACGCCTCCCAGCTTGGTGGGTGTGATCTCCGCCTGATACCGGCGTATCAAGTCACCCAGGGTGTTGCGCTCCGCCTCGCTGCGATCGACGAAGACGCCACGGGAGATTTCCGATTCCATCTCGGCGGCCCAACGCTTCGCGTCGGTCCTGGTCTCGAAGGTTTTGGATTGGGCGGGGAAGCCGGTACGCCGGATCTTCACCTGGTAGCCAATGACCTGGCCGTCCCGGTTCTTCCGGGGGGCGATGGTAGCCATGGGAATGCTGTCTCCGCTGGATGTCCCGCGGATCCATTTGTCCCCAGATTGTCCCGCAAAATCCAGCCGAAACGCTGGAGGCGTGGCGTCCCCTACGGGATTCGAACCCGTGTCGCCGCCGTGAAAGGGCGGTGTCCTAGGCCTCTAGACGAAGGGGACATGAGGCGGATGAAGGGTGATCCATCCTATGTGCGGCCATCCGGTGGATGGCGTCCCCTACGGGAGGTTTCGCCATCTATGGCTCAGCTATTGATTTAGCTGAAACTCCAGCCTCGCGATCTGGAAGATCGCGAATGGCACCACAGTACGTCACGTCTCCGTAGGCTGCAAGAGCTGAAAGTTAAGATCTCGGTGCGGGGGCAAGCGCTGAAGTGTGGGAGGTTAGGGTTATCGCTTCACTATCTTCGAAGTCAGTTGGCATTCAGTCTCGGAGCAACTGCTATGGGGTCGTCTCCTGCCTGTCTGGTTGATGGCCCCCAACTGGGATAACCGCCATTCCCGACATCCACTCTTCGGTATCGGCTGCCGACAACGCGCCCAAGACTGGTCATATGTGCAACGCGGAATTAGTTGCGTCGCTACCGAGAGGTTGCTTAGGCGCCCCTGCTGCCGGCCGGAGATCAAGAGCGAGAGTACTGAGTGCTGCGATCTTCTCGTCACTGCCGCGCGCAAGGTGATTGACCAAATCCTCCTGGTTCGGCTGACCAAGGGCCAGGCGGTACAGCAAACGCTGGCGCTGGAGATGATCGAAGCGCGCGATCTCGCGGCTCTTCAACAATGCCAGAACATGTCGGTCAATATCGGCGTTCTCGAACGTCCACCACGGCGACAGTCCAGTGTCGTTGGCGAACAGCTCCTCGCCGAGTGCAGCAGCCGCATTCCAAGGCGATCGCCCGAACCTGCCGGCAGCCACCGCGTCCTCGCGCACCTTTTCGCCGAGCGGCCGGCGGACCAACAAACCGCCATAGCGCGATATTCGTCCTTCGCGTTGCTCAAGGTCGACCGGGTTCGACGGGAGATCCCAATGGACGATCCGCCGACACCAGCTGTGAAAATCGAGTCCCTCCTGACCGATCGACGTCGTGGCGAGGACATGCGGCCAGAACGGCGTGTTGAAAGCGCGTCTGAGACCCTCGGCACGCGGCGGCACATCCACCTCGGAATCGGAAAGCGCTCGCTCGGTCGTCTCGGCATCGGCCTTCTCCGTGCCGCTGAACGGCACGGCGGCGTGGCATCGCAGACGTATCGTATTTGCGGATGTCGGCATGCCGCGAAAGGTGAACCAGCCGCGCGAGGCGTGCAGCGCCGAGCCGAGCTCGTCCAGCAGCTGCGCGGCATCGACTTGCCCTTGTGCGAGCCAGAAATGCTCGTCGAGCACGCTTTCGAGGCAGCCATCCCGCACCGCGGCGACCAGCACTTCGGTGATGCTGCCATCGCCGAGCCGGCCCCAGAAGACACGATTGTCGAGATAGGTGCGGAGACGATGCCAGCAGAACCAAGTAAGATCGTAAACATGCTCGGCGCCGATAGCCTTCGGAAAGTGGCGCAGAAGCGCGCGACCAACGGCCACGGCAGGCGACGACAGCGCGATCTCGGCGAGGCGGTCAAATTCCTTGGTGCTGATCCACTCAATCGCCTCTAAGTCATCACGCTCCGCGACGATCCGCCCAAGCACGGCTTCATCACCTGCCGTTGCGACCCATGCCGCCTGGGTGGCGTCATAATCGCCCGATTTTTTCTCGATCGCGGCAAGTAGGCTCCACAGTGGGCGGGAGCGCTCTGCGTCTTTCTTCGGCTTATCGCGGACGGCAATTTTGAGAGCGCTCAGCGCGCGGCGGAGCTGGTTGGTCACAGTCTTGAGTGCAGAACTCACCTTTGCGTGGTGACCCTTTAGCGGATCTGTGGTGCGGATCAGGAACGGAGAAGGGTGAAATAGCCCCATCACCGGCAAGCCGGACTGTGGCGCGAGACGCTTGCTCTCCCACGTGCGACGGCGATCGGCGCCCACCGTGTTGAGGTAGGCATTTTCGACCCAAAGGCTCATCAGTGCGGCGACGCTCTGCGGCGTCGCACGAAAGCGGCTGAACAGCAGGACCTTCTGTGAGGGCGCGTTGGCCCATGGCCCCGCGAGCCGCCACCACCGCATTGAGGGCGCGACCCAAGGGAGCGCTAGTTCCTGGCTCTTCGCGATCTCTTGGAGCGCTCGCAGCTTCGCGCTGCCCCAGCCTTCCTTCGCCTCGGCAAGATGCTTGCCTGCCCGCAGATAAGGGGCGCCAGGCATGCGGTCGAACTGGATCTTATCCGCAATCTTGTAGCGGGATCCGAGCGCCTGCGCGGGGAGCGGGACTGACAGCCAGTAGGCTGATGCGGCAGTCTTGTTCCTTGCCGATACCTTACTAGCAAACTGCTTGAACACCCGCAGATCGCACGGTGAGACTGGGAGGGGAATGCAGCGTGTCCGATAATCCTCGCTGGTCGACGGCGGGCGCTCGGTTCGCGCGATGCATGGCCGCAACAGCGCGTCGATGCGGTCGCGTGTAGCTTCCGCGCGCTCGCGCAATAGGTGATCGATGACATCCCCCTCCGCGTCGCCGATCGCCCGCAGGATCTCGCCGAAGCTGGTAAACAGATGCTCGGCTTCCGCGCGGGCATCCTTGCTCCGGGTCAGGAACTCGATCGTCTCGAACAGTTCTTCATGCGCCTGCGGCCCGTCCTTGCCATCCCAGGACTCGCCGTAGAGGCGGTAGGGTGTCGCCGACAGAAGCAACATGGCCGGCTTCTTCCGCCCGATCCCGAGCAGCGCCCAGCCGAGGCGATCACGGGCTGCGGGAGCCAACATCTCTCGGAAGCGCTGAAATTCGTCGAATATGATGAGATCGGGCGGCGTGGCTTCCAGACACGCCTCGGCAAGCAGCCGCCTCAAGACGATCAGGGTGCGCGAGTGGGGTTTGGTGTCTGCAGCAGCGGCAATGCGGTCGGCCAGGCTAGGTTTCTTCTTGCCTTCCGGGTTGAAGCGCGCCTCCAGCGCGTTGCGATAGGTATCGACGAGCTTCGGATCGATACCGCCTATGAGCCGATCGGCGGTGCGACATGCGCCTTCCCAACTCTTTCCGGCGCGCTGCTGGATGAACAGCGCGGGCAGCTTCTCCGACACCCCCGGTACGGCGCGTTGGAGCAGGAGGCCGAGGAATGCCCTTTCGACGGCCGCCCCCGGCGACTGATGCTTGCCTTCGACCGGAAACGAGGTCTGCGGTGCAAGCGAATAAACCCGAAGCAGCGACCGCGGCTCGGTAAGCGGTCGTTGGTCGAGTGGGATCATCGACAGCCGGTCGACCTTAGAGAGCGCCCGCCGCCTAGCACCCTTGTTCCCAAGAAAGTCCACGAGGCGAGATGCATTCTGATCGGAAACGCGCGTGTTGTTGGTGACGTAGAACACTGTGAACGGCTTGGTGCCGCCTCGCGACAGATGACGCAGGACTTCGCGTGCGACCGTGGTCTTGCCCAATCCGACTTCGTCAGCGACGAGGAAGCGGCGGCTCCCCTTGCCGGTGAGCGCCTCGACGGCGGCGGCGACCGTGGCCTCCTGAAACGGGCGTGGGGTGCTACTCATTTCTTCAACAGCACGTCGCGTGCGACGCTCCAGGTCCCCTGAAGCGCCATGAGGTCGGCGCGATCCTCCTTCGAGAGATGCTCGCCATGCGCGAGGACGGCCTCGACATAGCGATCGAGCATCGCGTCGACCCGCCTAAGGGAATTGGCTTTCTGCACCTGATCCTTCGCCCAAGCCGTCAGGATATCCTCGAGCGCGAAGCCGTCATGCTTCCAGCTCTTGCGCCGGCCCACCCTTCCATCCGACTCAACATCCCAATCGTCCTCGGCACCCGCGCCGGCCTTACCCTCCAACATTTCGCGCAGCCAAGCCTGTATGCCGCCGACGCCGAGGAAGCGACTGATCGCCGCGGAATTGCGGTCGCCGTCGATCATCGGTGCGATCGGCACGCGCAGAAGCCAGGAAGCCGTCGGCAGGTCGCCGAGCGTCAGGCGGAACTGGACGAGATCGGTCTGCAGCGAAAGCGGGGCCTCGCCGAGCGCGACCTGCATCGCGCCGTGCTCCCAAGGATATAGCGCCATCGTCGCGAGGCCGACCTCGAGGCGGGCCGAGGCCGGCAGTGATGGTGCCTGTTCACTCTCAAGTGTGAATAGTTTTCTATCGCGCCGGAGCGTCAACGGCATGTCCGCCAGCATCCATCGAACCTGCTCCAGCTGGTGCTTGGGCGCATTGGCTTCCCCCTCGTCAGAGAGCACCTCCAGCAGCGCCGCCGATATCGGTGTGGCGGAGTTGATGATCGCGATGACGCCGTCTATCTCAGCGATGCCGCCGCTAAACCGGGCAACCGCCTCTGCATTGTGGCCCGACCAGGCGCGATCCGTGGCGTTGGCGCTGCCGGCGACGATGTCGATGCGCCCGCCGTTGATCGAAGCGAACAGCTTGGCATGCAAACCGGAATGCGCCGTGCCGGCCTGCCCCTCATCCTCCTCATCGGTCGCGGAATTGCGGGCGGCTTCGCGCGGGATGTCCTCCACATCACTCCCATTCGGGCTCGGCACGGCGAGCGAGAGCAATTTGAAGTCGGATAGGCCGGCGCGCCCGTCCGCCCCGAGCTTGCGTACCGCTGACAGGGTCGTGACGAGCGTGCGGTCGGAGCAACCAGCCGTCATATCGTTGAGTGTGGCGGCGAACGTGTCGCACAGGAAGGGGCTCAGGACCACGATCTTGCGAGCTTCCGGCCTGTCAAACGGCGGCACCGGCTCTGCGTCGCGCGTCCAGAGATCTACGCTGTCCACATGGATGCCCTCCGGGGCCATCCACCGAACCGTCTTTAGCTCACCCGCTAAATCGTCGGGATCGAGGTCGGCGAGGCCCGCCTCCCGCGCCAAGGTCGCACCAAGCGCGTCGATGCCGCTGATCGCTTGGCTTCCCTTGCGCCGGCGGCTTTCGCCGTCGAGCACGAGCCCAAGATCGAGGTCCCGGCTGGTCGTGAGGTTGCGGCTGCCTATCCAGAAGCGCCAGAAATGGTGCAACTTGTCGTCCTCGTAGCAGATCAGCGCGACCTTCGGGTGCCAGCTGTTCGAGCGCTCGCGATACGGCATCTCGACCACGAACTGGTCGAGCACTGCGGCGATCCGTGGAAGCTTGGGGCCGCGATGGATGCGCCCGCGCTGGACGATGAACCGGACCCGGTCGCGCAGTGCCTCGATTGCACCGGCAAAGTCGGACTTATTCCCGCTGGCATTGTCGCGGCCGCGCGCATGCAGGTTGAGCAGGGCGCCTCCCAGCACGATCGGATCGGCTGAATAGGCGGCAAACAGCGCGAACCGCGTGCGCATGAGCTTTGGCGGTCGCAGCAGTTCGAGAAACGCCTGGCCCGGGAAATCCTTCGGAGCCTTCTTCATGCGCCCACGAGATCCCTGAGCAACATCTGCACCCGGTCCCATCGATAGTGGAGCGGCTCGCCGCGCGGATGGTGATCATTGTCCCAGTTGGCACGCTGATCGAGCCCGGATTGATTGCGCGACAGCCGCGCGCGGCGGCCCTTCCGATGGATCTCTGCATCACGGTACACCGCCTCGAGCCGCATCGGATCGCTATGCCCGGCGCGGATCCACGACAACGTATCGCCCAGCGCGACCGAGACGACGGGCGAGAATTCGCTCCTGTCCTGCATGTCCTCGAGAAAAGCCGTCCAGTCGAGCCGGTCGGCCTGCCCCCCCATCGCTCCAGGACCTCCGGCAATGCGTCGCGCTGGGTCGAGGAGCGCTTGCTTCCGTCTAGCGTGTCGCACAGCGTCTCGACCTGCGCAGCATAGACAGCACGGCCGATCGCCGCCAACGCGGCGGCCCACCCCGCGCGCTCGAGCGCCGGCCGTTCGGTTTCGGCAAGGTCACGGATTTGGGGACTCCATGCGGTCCGGCTCGATGACACGTCTTGCCCGACCAAGAGCGAAAAGATCGACCGAGCCCCCGGGTTCTTCGGTGAGGTGAGGCTTCGCAGCCGCTTCGCCAGGAACTTCTTCTCTTTCGCGGTGAGATCGAAGCTGAGCGTGCCTTCCCCCTCCTGATACCATTCTTCGGGGGGCTCGGGACACACGAAAGGCCAGGAGATACCGTTCAGCAACGTCCCCTCGTCGTCCTTCAGTGGGCCGCCGGCTTTACCGGAAACGATGCGCTCGACCTGATACCGGCTGAGTGGCCCTGTCCCCTCCTGCTCGCGCACAATGCCCCAGCGTTGCAGCGCCCCCCAATATACCTGGCTGGGACGCTGCTCGACAGGTAGGGGGTAGTTTCGGATGCCGATGACGCCGAACGGTTCTTTCATCAGCCGCCCCGTGAGCAGATATTCGCGGCGCATTACACTGTCTTGGGTCCGCTGCCCCCTTGCCGGCTTCGCTTGTTCGTCTCGGTAGAGCCAAGGCACGAACAGGACGTAACGCAGCCGGGTGTGCAGGACCGAGGTGCCAGGAAAAAAGCGGTCAGCATAACGCTGATGGACGATCAGGAAGCCGATCTCGTCACGGACACCTTTTTGATCCGCGTTCATGAACTTGCGCGCATCGCGCATCGCGTCCGGCGAAAGATATGTCATCCCGAAAGAAGCCAAACTCCACTCCCCAATGCCTCGTCACCGAATAAAGGAGAAAGCCGCGTGGAACCAAGGCGTTCTCGTTGAGCTTGTATCTGCTTGCACGCCTCCTCGGCTCGAGCATCTCAAATTCTGGTGCATAAGCAACAGTGAATCCACCCACTTTCCATCTTTGCGCGAAATATACGGACCAGGATTTCCCAGATGACTTCGTGGTTTCGTGACGCCTGATTGTGAATCAGGCATAAAAATCAAGGTGATGTTTTTGGCAAGAACGCGGTGAAGTGAACCCGGCTGTCATGCCGGACGATGAAGGCCAGCGCGGTACGGCTCCAGCTTCACGCCCTGGCCTACAACCTGTCCAATTTCCTGCGCACCTGGCTCTGCCCGACGAGATTGAAAGCTGATCGTTGACTACCATCCGCGATAAGGTGGTGAAGATCGGCGCGAAGGTGCTCGCTCGCGCCCGCTACATGACCCTTGAGACCATCGCCCCGCTCAGCGATGATCCAGCCATCATGCTGGCAACCATGGCAGCATGACACAGCCGGCTATGCCGGAGAGCACGACGCCAAGGCGCGAGCTACACCACGTTCGGGGACGCGATCACAAGCGATAGGCGAAGTGTGTCCAACCTGTTGCAAAGCAGCCTAGAATTGTTCCACTGAGGCCCGGTCATGGCCGTCGGATTGGCGATTTTGCTGCGGCGAAAGCTGTCGCCGCGCCACTCCGCCTTTCGGTTGGACAAGGATCAGGCTATTCTGGCGAAAATCGGGGGCGGATGGCCATCCATATGGGAAATCTCGATTGAACCAGCTCTGTGCGACGGAAACACTAACACTGTATTCACCGATTAACCCCATGCCAGAGGCGATGGATTAGGAGAAAAACGGTGCTTGTCAAAGCTCTTTGCTACGAAACGGGCCTTATCGAACCAGCCGAATTGGCGCGAGACAAGCGTCGGGCAGGAATAGAGCATCATTATCTGTGTACTTTCAAAGACTGCTACGTGGAGGTTCATCCGAAGAAAAGCAGTCCAGCGAAAGGACCAGGGGTTCATTTCTATTCCGCGCAGCCACACGGGCATAAATCGTTGTGCGAGCATTACAATGAGCCGCGGAATGGCGACGGAACGGGCGTTCCTCCGCCGAAGAATCCTGAGACTGAGGAACCACTCATTCCGTCTGTTCTCGGGTTGATCGAACAACTGCCCAAGCGGAAGTGGAACGGGATACCGAATCCGGCTGAAGTGGCATTGATTTTGGCAGAGGCTCGTGCTGCAGAAATCCCAGGGACTCTGGAGCAAGTCGTAACGGCGTGGGAGACACTCGCGCCGGAGGTACGCAAGACCACAACGCTCCGAATTAACAACGTATGGACGAATTATAACGATGCGTTCGTACACATTAGTTTAATGCGTGACCCAATCGAGAGTAGTGACTGGGAAAATCGTATCATTTATGGAGAATATAATTTTACGCCAGGAAAAGTAAATGGATATTTTTTTGCCGATTCTAACGAACTATTCACTCTGGATTCAAAAAAGGTGAAGGTATCACTCCTTATCCGGCCAGAAATGTACGCGGATGAAAAAAGCTATGTTGCTGAGGTGTGCGCACGCGGCTCCGGAAATCTTTTTTGGCACGGTCCTGAGCCTCGTCCGTCAAAAAAGGGCAGATGGTTCGACTTGCAAATATCCGGCGACGGCAGATATGCGGGCTTTGCGCTACGCGACCAGACATAGCGGTGACTAACAGGCTGTTGAAGAAGTCAGATTTTTTGGGCTTTTAGGGTGACCTCGTCATCGTTGTCGTATGAGAGTTCGACTTCGAGTGTCCCGTCATCGTTGAGTTCGGCGGAGCCTGAGCCCGTAACCTCATCGCCCTCGTCGAAGCCGCCCCACCGGAAGAAGACGATGGATCGGCCCTATTGCAGGTCCAGGCTGGCTTGCATTTCGCCGAAGGCCATTTCACCGTGGCCGTCGTTGCCGATGGTCAGCGTGGCGGGCCCGGCCAGGTTGAGGTAGCTGCCATCCCAGAGATCAGCTTCAACGATCCGCCAGCGGCCGAGGACCCTGCAATCCGCCGGGCCGCTCATGGGGTGACCGCCAGAAGCTTGGGCAGGCGCACCAGGTCGTAGGCTGCGGCCGTGAAGGCGAAGGCCCAGTCCACCTTGGCAAGGCCACGCAGCTTGGTTCGGCGCAAGCCAGCCACCGTCTTTATCCAGCCGAAGGCCTCCTCGATGCGCTTGCGCGCCTTCAGGGATGCCGAATAGCCGGGGTGGCGGGTGGTGCGCCCATCGATGGCCGAACGCCGCCCGCTGGTGTTCTGGGCAACATGCGGGCGCACATTGAGCGTCCGCAGTTCCTCCACGAAGTCGGCGGCGTCATAGGCCCGGTCACCACCCAAGGTGATGGCGCGAGGCCGGTTGGCCCAGCCTTCGATCATCACCAGGGCAGCCAGTCGTTCCGCGTCCCCGATGCGCGGGTCAGCCGTGTGTCCACGATCAGCCCCAACCGGTTCTCCATCAGTCCATGCCCGATGAAGCACAGCCTGGCTTCCATACCGGCACCCTCCCGGTAGAGCCTGGCATCGGGATCGGTCGTGCTCTCATGCGTTTCGTTGGAACGTTTCTCACCGCGGAAGTCCGCAGGAGCGTTTCGCCCGCCACCAGTACCGCCATCTCCGTCGTCACCTTGGCCGTCCGGGGACGCCTTCGGCTTGAAGCTCTTCTGCGAGGCCCAAGCCTCAATCAACGTCCCATCGACACTGAAGTGTTCGCTCGATAACAACCGCTTCACCCGGGGCTGGGCCAGCACCGCAGCCAGGAACTTCGACGCAATTTCCCCGTCCAGCAGGCGGTCCCGGTTCTTGGAGAAGGTCGAATGATCCCACGCCGGATCATCCAAGCCCAAGCCCACGAACCAGCGGAACAGCAGATCGTATTCCAGCCGCTCCATCAACTGTCGCTCCGAACGGATCGAGTAGAACGCCTGCAACAGCATGGCCCGCAGCAGCATCTCCGGCGCGACCGACGGCCGTCCCATGCCGGAATAAAGCGCGCCGAAGTCACCCGACAGAACCGCCAGCGCCGTGTTCGCCATCTCCCGGATCGGGCGGAGTGGATGGTCCGCCCGCACCCGCATCTCAAGATCAACGTAGGAGAACAACTCCCCCGACCGTTCGTCCGATCCCCGCATGCCGCCCTCGGCTCCGTTCCAAGGCTAACAGTGAATCATGCCAACACTCGGGCAGCCATAGGCTTTTTCAACAGCCTGCTAACTGGCTGGCCGGCGCTTAAACAAATCACTTGCGATTACTGGAATCATGCCAGCATCTACGCGTTCATTCGCATAGCATCGGGCCAATAGATCATCCCCAAGGTATCCGTCGTATATGGCCCGCTTCATATCCGGCACCAGCCTCGCAAGCGCAACCGGTTCTGGCGCCGTTTCATCGGCCAGGCCTTGGAGAAAGGATTCCAGACAGAAGTATGGACTCGTTCTGTCCTACCGGACGCACAAAAGCCGTATCTCCTAATAAGATGTCATTCGACGCACCGCTTGGGAATGGCAGCAAAGTCCCAATCCCCGTCCTTGGGTCAGGCAGGTGCCGGTACGCCGGGGCAGCAGGTTTTTAGAAAGGAGCATCGGGCGCAGGAACGAACCAGATGGGACGCAAAGCAGACGTTGTCGGTATTCGTAGCGGCCTTGTTGCCTAGTTTCCCAGCCGGTTCATTCGGTTGTGACTGGTGGTGATCGCTGGATCAATTCACCCAGCACCAAGCAGGCATCCGCATCCAGCGCCTGAGCCACTTCAATGAATTCCACAACGTCCAGCCTCCGCTCACCGCCCTCGTACTTCGCGACGAAAGACTGGGGGCGGCGCAGCCGTGTCGCCACGTCGGTCTGCGTCAGGCCCTTCGCCTTACGCAATTCGATGAGCAGGTTTTGCAGTTGTTGTTGCTGGGGCGAACGAAGGGACTTGGGCATGAAAACCGGCGGATTGCTGAGGCCGATTTTTTCGATAATCCCAATTGCGGATTATCCCATTATAGGATAATGTGGTTTTGTAAGCCCGACAGAGCCCAGAGAACAGGCCCTATCATGACTGCCCTCCCCGTCGCCACCGGCATAAAACCTCGGTCGTCCTGAGGCGTTAATCGCCCTCGCTGTCCACCGCGTCCAGCAACGCACCCGGGGCCAGTCCCACGGCGCGGCAATAGCGGACGTAATCGATGACGTCGACCCGCCTTTCCCCCCGCTCCAACTTCGACACCTGCGATTGGTCCGTTCCCATGCGGGCGGCCACGTCCCCTTGCGTCAGTTTCCTGGATTTCCTGGCCGCGATCAGCCCCTCCACGATCCGCCGGTAGGATTCCGAAAATCGGTCCTTGTTCCCCATTTTTCACTCCACTGCCTATAGACAGCGGATAGGGCGTTCTGGCATAAAAGGACGAATTGCCCTATTTTGCTTCGCGTATCGGTAGCACCCCTAAACTCCATCTTCCCTCAAGCGGAATTACCCATCATGGCCGTCTTCTTCCGCACCACCACCCGCCTCACCGTGATCGCCAGCGTCGGCCTGCTGCTGACCGCCTGCGGCGACAACAACCCGGTGCTGGGGAAATGGGAGATGTCCAAGGCGGCCACGAAAGAGCAGCAGGAGGCGGCCATCTTCGGTGAGACAGTCGAGTTCACCGCGGGCGCTATGGTCCCCAGCAACGGCTTTCCTGCCGTCCCGGTGAGCTACAAGCACGATGGCGACACCTGGTTCATCGTCACAGCCGATGGTCACAGCATCACCGCCCACCGCACCAGGAACGACCTGACGCTCGAGGTCCCGATGCTCGGTTCCGTCCCCTACGTCAAAGCCAAAGGCTAGGCAGTCGCCAAGGCGGCTGCCGTATTCCCCGCCCCCGGCCCCAGCCGGCGGCCCACCTGGATTTGTGGTTTGAAAGCCCTTCCGGTTCGGCCGCCGTGCGCCCCGACAGACGTAGGTGCATCATGAGATCAGTGACTGGAAGACTCAGCCTTCTTGGCAATGGCATCGTTGCAGGAAAGTTCAGCAAGTATTCCGTGGTGAAGATCGGCGACATCGTCCTGAACAATATTCATATCGCGGAATCGCTGGATAGCTTCCTCAACGTCCACGCCCAAGGCGATACGACCATTTATTGGAACGGAAACTGGCTGAGTGGCCGACAAATCCGGGCGATCAGGACACCCTCTGGCGACCTGTACTACCTCAAGAGGTCCATTCTCTTCGTCACGTTCTTCGTTGTTTTCAGCATCCTGACTATCCCCATCCTGGGGTTTGGCCTCCTGCTACTGCCGGCCCTCCTCGCCGACTTCAACTATTGCCTCGCCGCTACCGAGTTCAAGGCTCAGGGCGGTATCCCGATCCCACTCTGACCGCCGGATAAAGGACAATCATCATGACCATGCGCGCCAAAACCAAACGTCCGCCGGTGGCCATAGCCACGGCTTAAGCGCGCCTGGGCTTCGCTGGCCTGGGCACTGTCCCAGGCCAGTTCCGGAGCCCCATCATGGTCCGTGTTGCCCTTTTTCCGACCTCCACCTCAATTCCGCCCCCTGGACACCACCCACCGACCTGCAGGCCGATATCGTCGTCCTGGCTGGTGATCTGAACGTCAAGGCCCGTGGCCTGCCCTGGCCCGACGCCAGGGCCATGTTCGGCTGCGACCATGTCCTGGCCGTCGCCGGCAACCACGACTTGTTCGGCACCAGCATCGATGACGGCATGGATAGGCTACGGACCAGGCTGGCCAGCCTGGGCGTAACCTTGCTGGAACGCGACGAGGCGGTCGTTCAAGGCATTCGTTTTTTGGGTTGTACCCTCTGGACCGACGTCCGGCTGTTCGCCGGTGCCGACGACCGCCTGGTCAGGGCCGATGCAGCGATGTTGGTCGGCGACGCCTACAGCCCGCACATGCGGGACTATCGGCAGATCCGGGTAGCCGGGGACGGCTACCGCCGCCTGCGCCCCCTGGACACGGCCACCCTCCACCATCAGTCGGTGGAATGGTTGGAAGGCCGGCTGGCCGCCCCGCACACCGGCCCCACCATCGTGGTCACTCACCACGCCCCGTCCGCGCGGTGCCTGCCGGCCTGGGCGCAGCAGGATCGGTGGTCCTGCGCCTACGCCAGTCACTTGGACTGGCTGGTGGAGCGGTACCAGCCGGATGCCTGGTGCTACGGCCACATCCACGACCCGCCACCCAACCTCGCCGTCGGCCGGACGCCCCTGTGGGCCAATCCCCGCGGCCATGGCGACAGCATTCACGATCACAACCCCTCTTTCGATCCCTACGGCTTGCAACAGGAGTTCTGAAGCATGGACAATCTTGACTGCCTCACCATCGCCGATGTGGAGCGTTTGCTCGACGCGGCCCCCGCCCACCCCGTCCTGCCCATCGACGTGGAGTTCGCCCGTCGGATGATCCTGGACACGATCGAGGGTACGGACTTGGACCTGCAATTGGGGGGCACCCAGAGCAGTGACCATCAGGTCATCCCCGATGCCCAGACCGCCGCGCTGCTGCTGGTACCGAGTGCTGATTGGCTCCGGCCGGTTCGGGCGGCCCTCCGCCACCTGCTGAACAACCGGACGGCCGACGACACTGCCGACCACACCGACGACCCGTGGATGGTGCCGGAAAGCCCCGGCCCCCTTTCGTGGGATACCGCAGGGGCTGCGGTGACGGACGCCTGGCATCGGGGACGAAGCATGGTCGGGGTGGCTTTCTCAGCCGATGACCTGCCCCTCGAGTTCTGGTGCTTGCCGAGGCGCGGGCAGGCCCGGCTGCCGGGGCCGACGAACCTGCAGGTCATGCAATTCATCGACGACCGGACGGGACAGTGGCCCAACTTCCCCTACGAACTGCTACCGGACCCCTTCGCCAGCCAGGTGGTCCCCGGTGACCTGGCACTGGGGTGGTACGACGGGATCACAGCCGACGATTGGCTGGCCGCGGTCCGCAAGTCCCTTGCCACGCGGACGAGTTTTCAGCGGGGAATGCAGGCGGCCACCGAAGCGCCGCCGGCACCCGAGGTTCAAGGACCTCCGGCGGGGCCGACGCTGGATCAGCTGGCGGGAATGGATGAAGCGGTGGCCTGGGGGCGTCAGTTGGCCGAGGACCTGGTCGACTACGGCGCGGGCCGGATCGGGTGGGACGCGGTTGAACACGGCGTCGTTTTGGCCGGCCCGCCGGGCACGGGCAAGACCACATTCGCGGCGGCCCTGGCGCGCAGTTGCGGCGTGCCCCTGATCCTCGGCTCCCACGCCAGTTGGCAGGCGGCGGGACACCAGGGTGAGATGCTGAAGGCCATGAACGCCACCTTCGCCGAGGCATCCGAGGCCAGCCCCTGCATCCTGTTCATTGATGAGATCGATGGCTTCACCAGCCGCACGGCCAACTCCCACGGCTACAACAGCACCTATCAGCGCCAGATCGTCAACGCCTTGCTGGAGCACTTGGACGGCGTGGCCGGCCGGCCGGGAGTGATCGTCGTAGGGGCCACCAACATGCCGGAGGTGGTGGAACCGGCCCTGCTACGGCCCGGCCGCCTGGAACGGGTGATCAGCATCCCGGTACCGGACACAGCGGCGCTGATCGGCATTTTCAGGCACCATCTGGGGACGGACCTGCCCGGTGCCGACCTCTTCCAAGTGGCGGCCATCGCCGCCGCCGCCGGCGCCACGGGGGCTCATGTGACGCAATGGGTACGGGGGGCGAGGCGGGCCGCCAGGAAGGCGCGGCGGTGCATGCGCCCGGGTGACCTGATGCAGCAGTTGGCGTCACTGGATCCGGCGGCTGATGAAACCGCCATCGCGGTCCTCGTCCCCATCGGCGGAATGCAGTGAACCCCCAACGACCACGCCAAGACACCCTGCGGATGCCCGAAAGGGCACCGCAGGCGCTTTCAACCAAGTGGCGACGTCCGCGGCAGCCACCGGCTTGGCCGCAGCCTTATTCGCTGTACCCGCGAAGGAGAGTGATGCTGTCGCCCCGAAAAACCTAAGACCAGTGACGAGCTGCTGCAGTTACTGGACGACACAGCCTAGGTGCCGTCCGGCTTGTACAATTCAAAACACGTTTATGTATTGTGATCTCCTTGGTGACCGCACTGTAAGAACCTCTATTCAAGGTGAAGAAGGTCAAAAATCTCAACCAGTTCAGGCGCACTCCGGCACTTATCAATAATGCGTGGGATCAACAGGTAAATCTTCTGACATCGGTACCCACGACGCCCAGATACTAGAGCAGATCTACAGCAAGAAAAGACCTGCCGACCTGATTCCGCGAACTGAGAGTTGGCGTGGAATGGAGATATCATCGACATTGTCGAATTGGGAAAGCCTCAACCGCGTTCGACGCCCGTTATTTACATGCCGTTCAGCTTCGAATTCCGTCGTTTTCCGGGGGTGATGTCTGCAACCGATCTCATGACACTCGCCTCCAGTTGGAGCCTCCGGCGAAGCCGGTACCGTTCAGATGTTTTTGCTGAGACCAAGCAAAATTCCTATCCCCCTAGGTGGTGGCCAATCAGAAAATTCCTTGCCAGAGTAGAGCCAGTGAGCCTACATCGACGTAGTCGCACAAATGAACATATTCTTGTTTTCGTCGAGTATCTTTGATTGGAACCCTTTCTGGTAGCGGCAATAAGATTTGGACAATCCGGCGTTCGCATAACATTGGATGTGTCAGGGCGCCCTGGGGGCTGATGTCCCGAGTAAGACCTCGAGGCGGAATGAGCGGCAGCTTGGGCTCATTGGGTGGTATCTCTCATGAGAAGGTACAGTCATACAGCTTGGTCTCGGCAAAAAGCACCCAAGAGGCCAGTACGTCGCTCCACCCAATGCGGAGGATACTCTGGCCATCTTCGCGGAAAGGCCGAATGCTTGCCTTATGAATGAGCCGACTCTCCTCGAGCGGAAGCGAATGACGCCCATTCTCCGGATGGCGGTCCTGTCTGGAGTCACGGCATCAGTGCAACTGCACCTTCGCCTTGGCGGGGCCGTCGACGCCATGGACGACAAGGGGCGGACGCCCCTCATCCTTGCCGCTTCCCGAGGCCATTCCGAAATTTGCCAGCTTCTGCTCGACGCGGGCGCAAATCTCACCCACGTCGACATGGACGGCAACGACGCGTTACGGGCAGCAACCACAAAAGGCCATCATGTTGTCGCCGGGATTATCCGAGCAGCGTTGTCCCTTCCGGAACCTACGCCAATCCGACAACAGGTGATCAGCCCCAACAGTCCAACCTTCCCGGCGGCAACCGCAACAGCTTCGTCTGTCGATCGGTCGATGATCGAACCATTTGCACACACCAGCCCCGCCAGCCTGTCCGAATTGGCGGAAAGCAGCACCAGATCAGCGTGCATTCCTCCAGACCCGGAAGTTCCGCAGAAAGCTCCGAACGGAGCCTTGCATGAGGCCACCTGTGGGTGGGCCCCCGCCCCTCCAGCGGACAGCGGAGGGGAGTTCGATCTATCGGGGTGGGAAGAGGAAACCGACTCTCCCCCTCCCCCGGCCGACCCCACCTGTGCCAGCCGGGCGGATAATCTCCAACAGCGGCTCTCTCGTCACACTCCCATCGACCCGGATGCGGGGTGGGAAGAGGTCAACATTGAACTGCCAGATATCCTGGTTTCAGTGCACCGAAGGGAGACGCTCGACGAGGATGAGGAGGCAGACCTCAAGGAACTCGTCATGGCGGCCATCGTGAACGGACGGATAAGGGAGGAAAACTTGATCCGGGTCGCACGGCGCGATCCGGACGATCCCGATCAGCCAGATCCTGATTATGTCACCAATCTTCGTACAATGTTCGGAGACATGGGGATTATCCTAGATGATGATCCTATCGCCCCCGACAACCTTGGTAGTCCGGAGGACAACGACCGCCTTTACGACGACATGGCGGAAGGGTTGGCGTTCTTGCGGAATCTCAATTCCAACAAGGCAAACCCTCTAACCCACTATGTAAGCAGGCTGCCCAGCGATCGCCTGACCCGCGAAGGCGAGGCGCTCCTGGCAACGGAGATCGAGCGCGGCACAAAGGCTGCATTGACTGCAGTTGCGATGAGTCCGGCTGCCGTGTCCGACCTTCTTGCGGCAATCGAAGCAGTCATCGCAGGGCAGATGGCTCCTGAGACGTTCCTCGAGTTTGACCAGGAGGATGACGCCCATCCCGAAGAGGATGGCGACCACGTCGCTGAGACGGACGATGCACAGGCGGAACCGTCACTGCCACCGGAGCTGCTGCATCGTCTGGAGGTGGTCCGGGAGCTCTGCCGGCGGTTGCTACAAGGGCAGGGCAGCAGCTTCGCCCAACAGTTCGGAGAGCGGCTAGCCACCCTAGGCCTTTCGCGCACTTTCGTTTCCCATCTCCAACATGCCGTGGAAACAGACCCATCGGGAGGTGATGCCCGCCGTGTAATGACGGCCGGTCTCGAAGACGCGCGGCAGGCAAAGGAGAGGTTCGCTCTCGCCAATCTCAAGCTGGTCGTGTGGGATTCCAGGAAATTCAGAGGCCTGACTTGGCCTGACAGGATACAGGAGGGGAACCTCGGGCTGCTCAAGGCCGTCGAACGGTTCGATCACCGTCGTGGTAACAAGTTCTCCACATATGCGACTTGGTGGATCAGGCAGGCAATCACCCGGGCAGTTGCAGATACGGAGCGCACCATCAGGATTCCCGTTCACATGCAGGAATCCATGCGCAAGCTGCAGAAGGTGCAGAACCAAGTCCTGGCGCTTACGGGCCGCGACGCGCTTCCGCAGGAGCTCTCCTCCTTGACGGAGGTTCCACTACAGCATGTCTTGAGGTTTCTGGCGATCGCCGAAGAGCCGCTTTCCCTGGACACTGAGGACATAGGCCATCATGCGGCAGAGATGGCATCGCCGGAACCAGATCCGGAAGAGAGTCTCGCCGCTGCGGAAATCAAAGCGCTGGTCAAGCAACAACTCGAACATTTGCCCACACGTGAGGCCACGGTCATACGCTTACGGTTCGGCATTGGATACGAACGGGAGTACACGCTCGAAGAGATCGGACAGCGGTTTGGAGTCACCCGGGAACGCATCCGCCAGATCGAGGCAAAGGCGCTTGGAAGACTAAGCCATCCCGGTCGTATCAAGACATTCCGGGATTGCCGCTGATGGAGCACATACCGATGCCTCCAGCGAGATCGCGATCGGCACCGCCTCGCGCGTCCGCCATGATCGAAGCGTTACGTGGACTCGGCTATTCCACGGCTACCGCGCTTGCCGACATCATAGACAACAGTTTGTCTGCAAACGCCCGCAACGTGTCGCTGATTTTCAGCTGGGCTGGCGGACGTAGCCATGTCGCCGTCCTCGACGATGGCAAAGGAATGGACGCCCTCACTCTTGACCTTGCAATGCGTCTCGGCGAGCGCAGCCCTCTTGACCAGCGAGAGGCTGGAGACCTTGGCCGGTTCGGCCTGGGCCTGAAGACTGCGTCCTTTTCCCAGTGCCGTCGGCTCACGGTGGCATCGGTGAACAGGGGTGAGATCAACTGTCTGCGTTGGGACCTCGATGTGCTCGCGGCTTCAGATGACGGTTGGCACCTTCTGGAAGGACCTGCCGATGGCTCCGAGGGACTGATCGCCCCCCTGGCCGACGCCGGCAAGGGAACGCTGGTTCTATGGGAATGTCTTGATCGTATCGTCACGCCCGGTTTCAAGGAACAGGATTTCCTCGATCTCATCGACATGGTTGAGCGGCACTTGGCCATGGTCTTTCACCGCTATTTGAGCGAGCCGCGTCCCAAACTCCGATTGACCATCAATGGAAGGTCAGTCTCCCCTTGGGATCCCTTCATGGCTTCTCATCCCGCCACATACAGCTCTCCTGTGGTTCCATTGGGCGATGTCCAGGTCCAATGCCACGTCCTGCCACATAAGGACCGCCTGACACCTGATGAGGTGGAGAGCGGCGGTGGACCGCACGGCTGGACGGCACAGCAGGGATTTTACGTCTACAGGAATGAACGCCTTCTGGTGGCGGGTAGCTGGCTTGGTCTTGGCCATGGACGGTCATGGACGAAAGAAGAAGCCCACCGTCTTGCCCGGATCAGACTGGACATCCCGAACTCTGCCGATGCGGCATGGAAGATAGACATACGGAAGTCCTCCGCGAAACCGCCTGTCGGTCTTCGGCCAGCGCTGACCAGGCTCGCTGAGGATGCCCGCTCACGCGCGCGGAAGGTCTTCGCGCACCGCGGCCAGCCTGTCCGCGTCGGTGGAGCAAAGCCCGTTGTCCAGGCATGGCGAGCCGAGCACTTCAAGGGAGGAGTGCGGTACCGCATCGATGATTCCCATCCCGCTGTCCGCGAGGTGCTGGACCAGGCCGGCCATCTTGCCCCGCAGATCAAAGCGATGATCAGAGTCATCGAGGAGACTGTCCCAGTGCAGCGAATGTGGCTGGATACAGCCGAGGGCAAGGAGACGCCGAGAACAGGTTTTGCGGGCGAAGCACCCGCCGAAGTCCGCTCAGTCCTCCTGCCCATGTACAGGAACTTCATCCTGAGGAAGGCCATGTCGCCCGAACTCGCACGGGAGCGCCTTCTCAGCACCGAACCTTTCCACAACTACCCGGAACTTGTCAGGAGCCTGCCCGACGTTCCGGATGCAGAGGGATGACATAATGTCTGCAGCCGATGAGACCCGTCAGAAGGTCGTCAAGCTGGTGCAGGAATTGCTGGTTGACGAAGACGACAGGTCAACAATCACCCCTGCCCTGATCTCCGAGAAGATCGACCAAGTCCTTTCCATGAAGCCCAAATGGGCTGAAGGCCTTGATCGCGAAGCGGTCACCGATGAATTGATACGTCGCTTCAGTCTCTGGATAGGCGAGGATACGACCCTGAAAAGCAACTCCGGTCATGACCCTTGGTTAGTGGCGGCGCGCAAACAGGATTGGAGATATTGGCAGCGTTATAGGGAGTGGCTTGAGCGCAAGCTGTCCTACAAGGCGGTCGAAGCCCTCGACAAATCGACGGACTCAGTTCTGGCCATGCTTGAGGATCCACGCCGTGAAGGGCCATGGGACCGGCGTGGTCTTGTCGTCGGCCATGTGCAATCGGGCAAGACGGGCCACTACAGCGGCTTAATCTGCAAGGCGGCCGATGCGGGTTACAAGATCGTTATCGTCCTCGCCGGCCTACACAACAACCTGCGATCCCAGACCCAAATGAGGTTGGACGAGGCTTTCCTGGGATACGAGACGAAGCCCAACCACGAGGACATCCTGCCGATCGGCGTCAGTGAGATAGACAGCGATCCGGCAATCCGCCCCAACTATGCCACCAACCGCACCAATGGCGGCGACTTCAACGCCGGCATCGCCCAGAAGCTCGGCATCACCCCAGAGCAACGTCCCTGGCTGTTTGTGGTCAAGAAAAACAAGACGGTGCTGGAGCGTCTCTTGCGTTGGATCCGCAATCACGTTGCCAACGTCCACGACCCTGAAACCGGCCGCAAGATCGTGACCAATCTGCCGCTGCTCCTCATCGACGATGAGGCGGACCACGCCAGTGTGGATACGGGCGAGACCGTGCTGGATTCCGATGGCAAGCCCGACCCTGACCACCAGCCCACAGCGATCAACAAGCTGACAAGACGAATCCTCCATTCCTTTTCGCGGTCAGCCTACGTCGGCTACACGGCCACTCCCTTCGCCAACATTTTCATCCATGAACGCGGGGAGACCCGAGAAGAAGGCCCGGATCTTTTTCCAGCCAGTTTCATCGTGAACCTCGCCGCTCCGTCGAACTACATCGGCCCCGGCAAGGTTTTCGGGGCAAGTGGCAAGGAAGGTCGCGAGGGTGGACTTCCGCTGGTCAGGCAGATCGATGACTACTGCACATCCGACGGCCTGAATGGTTGGATGCCGCCCAAGCATCGTAACGGCCACCAGCCGCTCATAAATGGGAAGGACGCGCTTCCCGAATCATTGATTGAGGCAATCAATGCCTTCGTGCTGGCCTGCGCGATCCGCAACTTGAGGGGACAGGCAGACGAACACAGTTCGATGCTCATCCACGTGACCCGGTTCACTGCTGTGCAGACTGCGGTCCACTCACAGGTTGAGGAACGCCTCCGTCAAATCAAGCAGCGTTTGACCAGGCGGATCGGCCATGAGCCGATTGTCTCCGCGCTCAGGCAGCTCTGGGAAAGAGACCTCAAGCCAACAACCTCCGGCATGACCGTAAGCCACCCTGATCTGGTGATTGGAGATACGTTCGGCTGGGACGAGATCGAAGCCAAGCTGGCGGACACCGTCTCGGACATCCAGGTCCGCATGATCAACGGTACAGCCAAGGATGCCCTCGACTATGCCGACCATGATGGCGCCGGTCTCAAGGTAATCGCCATTGGTGGTGACAAGCTTGCCCGAGGCCTGACGCTTGAGGGCCTGACGATCAGCTATTTTCTCCGTGCATCGAAGATGTACGACACCCTCATGCAAATGGGGCGTTGGTTCGGCTACAGGCCTGGCTACCTCGATCTCTGCCGCCTGTACACTACGGGAGAACTTTGCGCGTGGTTCGGCCATATCGCTGATGCGTCCGAGGAGCTTCGCGAGGAGTTCGAGTTGATGGCGAATAGCGGCGCGACACCACGGGATTACGGACTGAAGGTTCAATCTCACCCCGTACTTCTCGTGACATCGCGGCTGAAAATGCGCTCGGCCCGGAACCTCATGCTGTCGTTCAGCGGCCTGCTCCTCGAAACTGTGGCGTTCCACCGGGAGCGCGATGTGCTCGAGCGAAATCTCTCGACAGCCAGAAGGTTGGTGTCATCCCTTGGCACGCCGGAGGAAAACCCCACCAGGACCAGGGGCGGAACCAGGCAGACATGGCAGGGATACCTGTGGGAGGGGGTCCCCCCTTCCGATATCATCGACTTCCTCACCGCCTACAAGACTCACCCGGAAGCCCACAAGGTCAATGGCGCGCTGCTTTCCCAGTTCATAACGTCTCTCGTCGCGGAGGGAGAGCTGACCAGCTGGACAGTCGCGCTTATTGGCGGCGGCGACGGTATGCCTGTGCAGTTAAGGGCCGGCGTCTCCGTGGATATGCTTCGACGCGCAGCACACGGGTCCCATACCGACCGCTATTCGATCCGCCGCCTGATGTCACCCCGCGATGAGACGATTGATCTGGACGAAGCGAGCTGGAACGCTGCGCTCTCCATCACGCGGGCTGCATTCCACGCGGACCCGGCGAGGCACGGGTCGGGTGAACCTCCCGAAGCCCCCAATGGCCCATCCATACGGCGCGTAAAAGGCTTTGGGGCCGAGGGTGTTCCAGCCCGTCCGGATCGGGGAATACTGTTCGTATATGTCATCGATCCCAGTCTCGCCGGCGATGAAGCAGGTCTGCCGACCGATGCGCCTCCTGTGGTTGCTTTCTCCATCAGCTTTCCGGACAGCAATTCGGGCACCAAGGTGGAATACAGGGTCAACAACGTTGCATGGGAGCAGGAATATGGCGCCGCTGACTGACGCCGAGAGTCTGCGCCAGGCGTGGCGAGCCCTTTCCTGCAAAGACGGCGGCGAAGGATGGCGCACGATCCCCATCCAGTTGGACGCCCCATGCCGACTGCTTGCAGGGCGACACTGCCCTGGAGACGAAGAGGCAATCATCGTCGGCTTCCGCGGCATCAGGCCGCCACCGGAGGCCCACCTCCCGCAGGGCCACGGCTTCAGCGTCGCCAAACCGTTCACTGAAATATTGGGTAGCACACACGCCTGGCTGGCCCTTTCCCGCAAGGCCGCAGGAGGTCTCGATCTGTTCGCCATGATGGCAGGAGACGTGGTGCGACTGCTTGAAGGGTGTGCCACCGTCGGTGAGGAACGGCTTTTCCAGCTTTTTCTGGCGAGAATCCGCGCGTGGCAGGACTTCATGGAGCGCGGCCATGATGGTGTTCTCGGTAAAGAGGTTGAGACGGGCCTATTCGGTGAGATGGTGGTGCTGAAATCCCTGCTCGGAGCAGGCATGCCAGCCACTTCCGTCCTGGATGCCTGGCACGGCCCCCTCGACGGCCTCCATGACTTCCTTATTGGTCCCGGCGCCATCGAGGTGAAGACCACCCTGTCCGCCAACGGGTTTCCGGCCACGGTCAGCTCTCTGGAGCAACTCGACGAAACGCTCCGGCAGCCCCTTTTTGTTGCCGCAGTGCGGCTCACGCTCGGTAGCGCGGGCGTCAGCCTGCCGGAATTTGCCGACGACATCAGGGGAATTCTCTGTGCGGAACCGACGGCTCTCGGCACCTTCGAGAGCCGGCTGGTGCAGGCCGGCTATCTTCAGGCCTTCGCGGATAGGTATGTGCGTCGTTTCACGCATTCAGGCACGTCCATCCTGCCTGTCGAAGGCGCCTTTCCCAGGCTGACCCGGATGACTGTCAATCCGGGCATCGGAAAGGCTCGCTATGAGGTCGACCTTGACCTCTCCGGTGCTATCGATGTCGGCCTTGTGCATGCGCTTGAGATGTTAGGGGGAAAATAAATGGAGCTTGAGGAGTTTCTCAGACAGACCCAGGCCGAGGTCCGGGGCGAAACCGAGCTATTGTACCCCGAGCTCGTCTTCGCCGAGGTCGTGATGCAGCACATGGCAGAAGTGGGCATGACCTTTGAGCCGGTCGTATGCCACTACCTCCATACCGGCAGGGGAAACGTCGGAACGTTACGGCTGAGTGGATACGCCATCTCGGAGGAGGCTGATCAGATCGATCTTTTCGTCAGCCTTTATGCCGGCGTGGATGCGGTAACGTCCATCTCGGACGCGGACACCAAAACGGCGGCCGAGCAGTGCATCCGTTTCCTCACCCGAGCTGCGGACGGCAGCCTGCTCCAGAATATGGAGGAAACTCACGAGGCATATGGGCTGGTGCTCAACATAAGGGAAACTTACGAAAATCTGGACCAGATACGCATCTATGTCCTAACGGATCGCCTGGCAAAAGCGAAGAACTTCAAGACCCGAGAGGTGAAGGGCAAGACCATCAAGCTCGAGGTCATGGACATTGAGCGTCTGCACCGCCACTGGTCATCGGGCAAGCCACGCGACGAGCTGGTGGTAAACTTCGCGGAAGCATCGGGAGGGGCGCTGCCCTGCGTGTATGTGCCGGGCCAGGCGGCCGATTACGACTACGCGCTGACGGCCATTCCGGGCGAGGCGCTCAGGTTTATCTACGAGAAATACGGCGCCCGGCTGCTTGAGGCAAATGTGCGGTCGTTCCTCTCCGTCACCGGCAAGGTGAATCGCGGCATCCGGGACACATTGCGCGACGACCCGGAAAAGTTCATGGCCTACAATAATGGCATCGTCCTCGTCGCCGACGAAATCCATCTCGGAAAGACGGATGACGGTACCCCTGGCATCCTCTGGCTCAAGGGCATGCAGGTGGTCAACGGCGGCCAGACCACCGCTTCCATCTACTTCACCAAAAAACGCAATCCCGAGGTCGATCTGGGACGGGTCCGCGTTCCTGCAAAAATCATTGTCCTGAAGTCGAAGGATGGACCGGACGAAGAAGCCCTGATCGCTGACATCTCAAAGTACGCCAACAGCCAGAACGCAGTTAAGATGTCGGATTTGTCCGCCAACAAACCGTTTCACGTCGAGATGGAGCGTCTTGCCCTGTCAACCTATTGCCCGGACGGCATCGGCCGCTGGTTCTACGAACGCGCGGCGGGGAGCTACAACACGATGCTGGCGCGGGAAGGTTCCACGCCCGCCAAGCTCAGGGACCTGAAGGAGGCAATTCCCGCCGCGCGGAAGATCACGAAGACCGACCTGGCGAAATATCTCCATGCTTGGGACCGCAAGCCGCACCATGTCTGCTTCGGCTCCCAGAAGAACTTCGAGCGCTTCATGGAAGGGTTCAAGGAAGTCGATGGACAGCCCGCAGCAGCCCTACCTACCGTGGCGGATTACAAGCGGATGATCGCCAAGGCCATCATTTTCAAGAAAGTTCAGAAGCTCGTCCGTCCGATGTTCCCCGCATTCCAGGCGAACGTGGCCGCATACACGGTCTCCATCCTGGCAGACCGGCTTGGCCCAAAGATGGACCTGGATGGGATCTGGATCCATCAGGACCTCTCAATGCAATTGCAGGAACAGATCACGACCTGGGCGAAGGGCGTCAACGATGTCCTTCACTATTCAGCTGAGGGCAAGATGGTCTCGGAATGGGCGAAAAAGCCCGAATGTTGGGATGCTGTCCGGGAAAGCACCTATTCGGCTCCCATGGATAACATCCCCGAGATGCGCTGATGGGAGAGCCCGATGGCCGATCGTGTATCCAAAGCCGTCCGCAGCAGGATGATGGCGGGGATCCGCGGCAAAAATACCAAACCCGAGTGGGCAGTCCGGAAGGCACTGACTGCAGCAGGAGTGCGCTATCGCCTGCACCGCAAAGACCTCCCAGGCGCGCCCGACCTGGTCATGGCTGGTCGCCGGGCGGCCGTGTTTGTTCACGGCTGCTTCTGGCATTGCCACAAAGGATGCCGTCACGCAAAGGTCCCTTCGTCCAACACCGAGTTCTGGAAAGCGAAGCTGGAACGCAACGTGCAGAGGGACAAGGCCGCCGTCACGGAACTGCTCGCGGCAGGCTGGCGCGTCCTCACCGTGTGGGAATGCACGACAAGGAGCAGTTCGGAGACCGATCTGAAAGACCTTCTCGTGCGCTGGCTGGAAGGAACCGACCAAGGAATCTCCGAACTGCCACACCTGGAGGGATGTGAGGATGGAAATGGTCAATGAAGTGGAAAAGAGCTCCACAAGCCGGTAATTGTTGACGATGCGACTGAGAACGATCGATCTTTTCTGTGGCGGCGGCGGGAGCAGCTGGGGCGCGAAGAATGCGGGGGCGGAAATCGTCTGCGGCGTGGACGCATGGGACATCGCGACCAAAACCTATGAGGCAAACTTCGCCAACGCAAAGGCCGTGAACGTCAGGATGGAGGAGGATTCCGGCCCCTCCATTCTTGGCGAAATCGGCGAAATTGACCTTCTCCTTGCCTCTCCGGAGTGCACCAACCACACCTGCGCCAAGGGCTCCCGCCCGCGTGACGAGGGAAGCAAGAAGACTGCCCATTACGTCACAAATTTCGCAAGGGAGCTGCAACCGCGCTGGATCGTGATTGAGAACGTGGTCCATATGCGGAGCTGGGATGGATACGATCCGCTTGTCTCGGACCTCAATGGGCTAGGCTACAACGTCCTCCCGCAGGTGCTCGACTCTGCCGACTTCGGAACTCCCCAGTCCCGGCGGCGGCTGTTCCTGCTTTGTGATCGGGAAGCGGTACCCGTTCCCGTATCCCCACCCTGCAACTTGCCACCGGGTACAATAGCTGACGATGTCCTTGTGGACGGCGGTTGGCAGTCGAAACCACTCTATCGGCCCGGTCGGGCCGAAGGCACCATTGCCCGCGCCGAGCGCGCCATGAAGACCCTCGGAACGGGTGTGCCCTTCCTGATCGTGTACTACGGCTCGGATGGCGGTGGTGGCTGGCAGCCACTCGACCGTCCGATCCGGACGCTGACGACGCTTGACCGCTTCGGGTTGGTCACATGGAAGGATGGCGAGCCGATGCTTCGCATGCTCCAGGTGCCCGAACTCCGCCGTGCCATGGGCTTCGGGAGTGGTTATCAGCTACCCGTCGGATCGCGTAGGGACCAAGTCAGGCTGCTAGGCAATGGAGTATGCCCGCCGGTGATGGAGGCTATCGTCCGGTCCCTGATATCGGAGCAAAGAGTAGCGCTAGCTGCCGAATAATACTTGCAGAATCCCTAAGCCCATTGACAACAATCGCCTAAATGTGGGGCCGTATATCCATGGAATACAATCTGTGGATTTACGTTTTTATTAAAAAAACTCCCTTTGAATGGTCTTCAAACTCGCCTATTTTTCTAAAAACTCCATAATATGTATATTCTGATTTCATTTCATCTCGAGCAAATACGTGAATCGGAATATCTGAAGACCCCAAAAGAAGATGGTTATCTTTGCTATATTTTATATAGCCATCATTTATTTTCATTATCTTTAGGTAGTATTTAATACGAACACCCCTTTCCACCCATTCGTTTTTATATTTTGCCGACGACAATTCATTTTTATGATCAAAATATATTCCAACCGTTGCCTTTATTATGACGGCAGAATAGGCTCTATTTTTCCCAATCGCATAAATACCACCATGGCGATTACTGTAGACTTCAGAGAAAGTCGATATCAAATGACTGCTATATTTTTCGCCTATCTTAAAATCTTCTATTGTCCATTTATATTTTCTATATTTCCCATATTTTTCCACAAACTGCGCCGCCACAGCCTCAATCGATTGGAAAGAGGAATCGAAATCCAATTGCAGTTGCCTTTTATTTATCGGAGAATTCTTCTTATCCATGTAGACAATAATATCCCCTATCCTCTTCATCTCATTTATCCATGAGTGAATTGCGGCTGCCTTTGCCTTAGCTCTTCGAGGAATATTTCTTGTGTTTCTAATTTTTTCGAAATACTCCCTGCTAAGAAAATCTTTTGCCTCCATAAGGACAAGATCAATAGTCTCATTACTATCTGGACTATCACTATAATCATGGCCAATCTCCTCAACAACTATCGCCGATATCGCCCATATATTTTGTATCTCACCTAATATTTCGACACTATTTCCATTTATATGTTTTAATACATCTGATATTTTATCATAAAAAATACAGTCTCCCCTTACGTTATCAGAATATATAGTGATACTGTTATTGCTCATTCTTACTCTGATTAACTCTGCAATTCTCGGCAGCCCGTTATTTTGCTTGCTGTCTAAGTACGCCTCTACGTATAGACGCACAATGGGCGTAATTGCAGTCTCAAGAACCCATGAATTGGCAACCGAATCAGATGCAGAACGCGCTAACCATGTATATGCGTCACGGGCATCGATCGACAGTCTTTCTTTAAGACAAAAAAATGAACTAATCTGAAATCTTAATACTGGAAAATCGCGAAATACGCCTTCGTCCAGATTCGATGAAATTACATTACGTAAGGTCTCCTTCTTTCCAACGTAGAGCTTACCATCAGGGCATTTTATCGCATAAATTCCAGAACCCCCTACGTCGGCCCGCATTGATATACCTATGAATTCAAATTCTATATTTTCAGAAGCGAAATCTCTCCAAGAAACCACTATATCCGCGCTATTTATATTCTGAATACACATCGAATTGGATCCAGGAACGGAAAAAACCGGAACCTGAAATCCGAACACTCCTGGCATTGGGAAAAATATGCCAATCACATTGAGCGAATCAGTCATTCAAATAACCCTTTTCTTCCAAAAAAGTTCTCACGAGATTTTCTATAGATGCACAACATTCATTTTGCGTAAATCGACCATTTAGCGGATAAAGTAGTGGCTCCGCTCCCCAATCCTTTAATATATTTTGTATTTCATCTCGACACTGATATAGCGTATCAGCCATTGCCACAGCAATCACCGTACCGGCCAATTCAACTTTTCCCGCGAATTGTATCTCAATACTGTTAAGCCTGGAGTCGCCCAGATTGCTTCCCGTCCTCGATATCAAACTAACAAATGTCTCAACACAAGTATTATGAGTTGGATCTACACCAAACTCCGTTTTTGGATTTTCATCATAGTAATCTTTGTTCGATCCAAAGAATACGCCGACTATTTTCCCAGCCGCCGATCTACTTCTTGATTCAAAAACGTCTTTCTTCAGTCTTCTATGCGCATGCCCTTCACTGGTCATGACACCATTATGGTAAGCACCACTATCGAAAGGCAATACTCTTTTCGGCTCCACACCATCTGGAATTTTCAATACAAGACAAACAGGAGCAAATTGCTTCATCGAAGCTTTATGGATCTTTTCTCCGTCTTTGGGACGATAAGATGGCTTTCCATAAAATAAATATACTAACTCTTCATTATAGACCGGGCACTTCTCTGCCTTAAGCACTCCATCTGGACCTATGTGAAATTCAAAATCTACAGAAGATGTTGTATGAACGAATGGAAGCTCGGGACCTATAATGGCCGAATTGGCAATAGCATCATAGAATACTTTTGGCATCATATTTCCTTATTTTACAGCCACAGATAGCAATTTTTCCCGAAAATCCGCTTAATTCCTTGGTATTTTACCACGCCTGCGCGCTACGTTAAGAGAAATTCACACGTAGGTATCGTGGCAAGTTGCTACAGCGCTTATATATTCTAACAAGGTCACTGCCGATCTGGGCGGCATCTTCGGGCCCACCAGATGGCGCCGGATGCTGTCGACGGTGGCGGTCGATGGCGTCGTAAATCGCCAGGTCGCGCGGCGTGACGATCTCGCCGGGCCGCCGTAATGGTGGCGCCTGAGGAACACTTTGCCGGGGTGTCGTGCTGTTGACAGGTGGCGGCAGGACACGATGCCCGGCGATCAGGTGTCGGCGCCCACGCCCTTCCAGCACAGGGGGGACGGCGATCCGGCGGCCTTCCTCCAGGATGTGGACCTGGTCGGCGGTGAGGTGCACTTCGACGGCGCGGCGCCGGGTGCTGTCGGGGACGGAATAGAGGTTGCCGCCGACGGACACCATGCCGTCCTTGGTGATGCGGCGTTCCAGGGACAGCACGGTGGCATAGGGGATTGCGGGGACGGGCTTGAGGTGGGGCCGTTCATCGGCGTAGTGCTCGACGACGATGCGCTGGGTGGTGGCGTGGCGGCGGATATTGGCGACCTGGTCCAGCCATAGGCGCAGTTGGCCGTTGAGGTCATCGAGGTTGCGGAAGGTACGTCCCAGGAAGAAGTCCTGGCGGATGTAGCGGAAGGGCCGCTCGACCTTGCCCTTGGTCTTGGCGCGATAGGGTTTGCAGGCCTTGGGCAGGAAGCCGTAATGGGTGGCTAGGTCCAGCAGGCGGGCGTTGTAGGCGATGCCGCCATCGGCGCCGTCATCCTCCACCGCTTCGCCCAGCACGGCGGTCTTCATGCGGTCGTAGAGGATGCGGGCGGGTACGCCGCCCAGAGCCTCGAAGGCGGCGATATGGCACCTCAGCACGGTGGCCAGGTCCTGGCGGGCGACGAAGCGCGCCCACAGCATGCGGCTGTGGCCCAGCACCAGGGAGAACAGCCACACCACCCGTTCCACGCCGGGCTCATCGGTGAAGCTGGTCTTGAAGTGGGCGAAGGCCACCTGGGCCTGATGCCCCGGCGGCGTCTCGAACCGCTGCTCAAAGCCCTTGGCCGCTGCCGGTCGCACGGTGCGCAGGTAATCCTTCACCGCCGTATAGCCGCCGGGATAGCCCAAGGCCTGGATCTCCCGCAGCAGACGGCGGGCGCTCAGCCCGGGCACCGCGATCACCCGCTGGCGCAGGTAGGCTTCATAGGGCCCAACCACCGTGGGCTTGGGCGGCCGGAGGGTATAGCGGGGCGGCTCCAGCCCCTGGGCGATGTAGCGACGGACGGTCTTGCGGTCCAGGCCGGTCTGCCGGGCGATGGCGGAGATGGTTAGCCCTTCACGGGCGAGTTCCAGGATCATGACGAGTTCCCCAAGTGTGACCACCAGTCCCCTCCCTCGCTCCTGCGAGGACAGTCTGGGTGACCAAGCGGCCGCGAGGTCCCGGGGGCATGCCCCCCGGGACCTCGCCGGTCAGCGAAACTGGGGAAAATTCAGGCGCCACTTCGACGCGCCCGCCGCCGTGGACGCCATCCGCCCCGGCGCCTGGGCCGGCCTGCCCTATGTCTCCCACGTGCTGGCGGAGCAGCTGGTGCGCCGCTGCGACCCGGCGCAGCTGACCGACGCCCTGCGCCAACTGGTGGAGCGGCGGCGCGACCTGGACTTCCCCTGGTACCCCGCCCGCGTCGTCGGGCCAGACGGCCCTGGTGGACCTGGCGGGCCTGCGCGACGCCATCGCAGATCAGGGCGGTGACCTGACCAAGGTCAACCCGGTAGTACCCACGCAGCTGATCGTGGACCATTCCCTGGCCGTGGAATACGGCAGCCATGATCCCCAGGCGTTCGAGAAGAATTGCGGCGCGGAGTACACCGCTTGTCGGCCACTGCGGCGCACGTCTAGCGGGCTGCTACGCCCTAGATGGGCGGCGAGCCGGCTCTTGCCCGACACCAAGATCTGGCTACGGGGCGTAATGGAGAGCCATCGCTAGCTCACAGTACGCTCGTATTATCGCCAGCCAATATCTGACCAAACCCCTTTGGTGGCTGCCTAGGCTAGCTGGATGCCGGTTCTATCAGGGCAGTTTGAGGGCTTCAATGCGGGCACCAGCCGAGTCCTGTTTCAGCGCTTTTGAACACGGTAGTGGGAGTCGCTCGCCGACCGGCAGAGGCGGGGGTCCGTTACCCGGATCAGGATGATCCACTTCGACCGATCGAGTGATCCACCGACGCCAGATAAAGAGTGCCAATGTCGACGTGTTCGTGGACCGGGCCGATCTCGATAGAACCAGTCCAGAAAAGTGGGAACCGGGAGGCTCTATGTACGTAAGTGTGAAATTTGGACTCTGTCGGAAGGCGAACCGTAGGAAATTTCCTAGCTTTCGAGGCGGGATTTCACAAAAGTTCACTTTTTCTTTGTGCATCAATTAGTTGCATATAAAATTTGTTGCAGATCTCGTGCGCAACCAAATGAGGTCGAATTCCCATCCTATCTTGGCTCCGCGCTTCGTTCATGGCGCCCCTAATTCTGATTAACGATTCTGTTAATCTGCCAACATGGGGGTCGGCACGCAACCTATTGATATTAATGTGCTTTATTGACAACCAGCAAATCGGAGATCCTTTCTTTCCAGAGGGAAAGGGGGGAGTGTGTGAAATCCGCTGTCCATCCCCCGCTTAACAGAACTGTTAAGCTGCGTCGGCGCAGGTCGGCGTATAACGTATTGACTTCTATGGAAATCTGGACATCTCCAACGTCAAAGCCGGCTTTGGAAAAGTTGCAACCTACCCAAAGCGCTCTTTTTAGTTGATATCAACCGTGCCAGTCGGCCTCAGTCCCTATCGCGACCACCCCTTCCCCGACCCCCTGACATATACGACCGCCTCTGACGGGCAGCACCGTCGAGACAATTCATCAATCAACCACTCCGCAAAGTCCCGCTCAGTCCACCCACGCTGTTGGCTCCCTGTTTATGCGTGGGATCACCCGGAACACCGCCATGACCCGACAGAACGAGATAGTACATTTGTACTTTTTATGCGGAATGCAGTGTCGCTAGAAACCATTGACCTGCGTCCGCCTCGTCCTTCGGCTTTGGCCAGCGCGTGCCTGTTGGCAAGCATCCGCCCGGCGACGCCCAGCATGGCCGAATGTGGATTTTTGATTGAAGCTGGGCGGATATCTGGCTGAAGTCGGTCAGCACTCCGATCTGAAGCTGGCCAAGCGGCAGGCAGCATTCTGCGTTTTCCCTTCGGTCCGCAACTTGGGCATTGGGCATCTCGTGGTCATCGACGAGGCCCCCTGATGCTGGCGAATAGAGAGCTGATGAAGCGGCAGAGACTGCAGGTCTGACCTGGCTGACCCCACCGACAACACGCTGGAGGCCCTGCTATTCGCCAGGCCGGCGTTCAACAAGGATCCCCCCACGCAGCGGAACCAAATTGGCCGGCGCTGGCCCACGAGTTGAAGTGGCCGGGCGTCACACTGGCGGTGTTATGGAAGACGCACCCGGAATATTCTGGCCGCACCCGGTTCTGCAGCTCATTCCGCACGTTCGAGCGGCGCCTGTCGGACTATGCCCTCCGCTGACAGGCTGAACTGGGAAATGAATGAGCTTGACGATGCGTTCGGCCCGGACGTCGCCCCCATGGTCAACACCCTGGAAGAGGTCCGGTAGTTAATGATGGAGAACCAGTGATCACTCCGTTTCCTCGCCACATCCGTCCGTGGGGCGGCAATCACATCGCCCACGGCAAGGCGACGGAACACAGGCGGGATCATCCCTTCACCTGTCCGGCGTGTGGTGCCTCGATGTGTTCAAAGTACCGGAGCGTCCATACGGGCACGCTCCTCCTTGCGACGGACGTCGTGGCCTTGTACCTCCATGCCTACATTTCGAGGCTGGCTGCTGGCGCTGGAGCCGCGGCGATCTTCCTGGCGTGGCCTTTGGCAGTGCTGAAACCAGGAAACAGCTCATGGGTCTCGCCCCCGGTCGGCCTGGTTCGGCCGCCGGTTGGCGAGTGGAGGCGACAAGTCTGCAACAGCCAAGGCCGTGCCCCTCGCATTAGGCGCTGGGCACTCCTGTGGCTTCTTTCGGTCAAAAATCCACCTCAGCGCCCACGAGGCTGGGCGCCCTTATGCGATATCCCTCCAAGCCTGCAGGCGTCATGCCTGATGGATGAATAGGTGCTCCAGGTTCACCGGCAGCTTAACCCTTTCAATCACCTGGGCGGCCTCGGCGGCGGCGAGTTCTCGACCGTAGCCGGCGCCGACCGAATCCCCTTCATGCCCGAAGACCTTGTCGATCAATTCCGCGTGTAAGCCTGCTGTCCGCAGCGCTTGGCGGAACGAATGCCTCAGCGAATAAGTCACGAGGTTGGGCGCCTTGAGCCCAATGTTCAGCAGGTAGCGATTCGTCCACTTGGACCAATCGTCGTAGGCGTTCGGCCCCTGTACCATGCCCAGACCCAGGCGGCGCCGGCCATCCGCCCATCGCCGCAGGCCCATCTGCCAGAGCGCCGGCAACACGGGCACGAGGCGCGGACCTGCGGCGGTTTTGCCGGCGTGCATGAAATCGAAACACTCGACCGATCCAACCGTCACGAACTCGGCCGGCAGGTTCGCGACCTCCTCGACGCGGGCCCCTGTCAGGGCAGCGATCGTAAAAAACCAAAAGGGTTCATCCCGGTCGCGCATCTCTCCCGGCGTAGAGCGCTTGGACTGGTTTTTGAACCCGACGAACAGCGGACTGCCGAAGAGCTTGGCCAATTCCTCGTCATTGAAAGCCCGGCGCTTCTCCCGCCCCATCCTTTCATCGCGGGTCTCCGCCCTGGGCTGGACACCGGCAGCCGGGTTTCCGGTCGTCAAAAGCCCGGCGGAGACTGTCCAGTCCAGGTAGCCGCGGATGTGGCCCAATAACTTTATGATATTGTCGCGCGACATGGCGGTTCGCCCCGCCCGATTGATAGGACGGTCTCGGAGATGGTCACAGAAGGCCTTGATATCGGCCTTTGTAATTCCGCCCAGCTTCTTTCCCGGGAATAGATCGTTGAATTCACGAAACGCCTGCCTGTAACTGGCGAGCGACCCTTCGCCGAGGCCCGGCTTGTCGCGGTAGAATCCCTCCGTGAAGGCATCCCAGGGCATGTTCTCAGCCGGCGACGGTGCCGTGGCCGTTGGTGGAAGTGATGGTGGTGCCGGTCCCATCATGCGTAGCTGGGCCACCCCAGCCATGATTTCACGCAGCAAGGCCTTGGTCTCAGCCTGCTCGGCCAAGTCTCGCTTCTGTACAGACAGCTCCCGCGCCTTGCCGGACAGATCCAGGGCCATCTTATGAACGCGATGCAGCAGGTCCTGGCCCGCTTCCAGGCGCTGACGGTTCTCAACGATATTTGCCAGGCGCCGCGTCTCCATCGCCTGTCGGTCAGCTTGAACCTCAAGCCGCTCCGCCTCGAGTTCATCGCGCTCGGCCTGCAAGTCCATGCGGTCGAGCGCAGCCACCAGTTGGGCGCAGACCCGTGCCCGCTCCTGTTCCGGCAGGCCGTCGATCTGCGCATCAGTCAGGAACGGCAAATCGTCAGCCGTCACATCGTCGATCGACTTCCCCAGCAAGCTCGCGACCATGGACCGGCGCGCCTCCTTCCACTCGCTATGGGCCCGCGCCAGCAGCCCGGCCGCGGTGGGACGGGCTCGGCGAATATCCGCCGTCCGCAGGGACCGCGTGAGATGGCTCCGCCCCGTCAAGGTAGCGATATCCGAGGGCAGCCGGACGCGCAAGTAGAGCCCATTGCGGCGCTGAACGACGTATGGAATGGGGGACATTTTGACCTCCGCAGCGTGTGTCACATCCGTGTGTCACGCGATTTTTCCAGCGGAGGCTGATATGCGAGCTAAATCAGGCACTTAGCCAAATTTGGCGTCCCCTACGGGATTCGAACCCGTGTCGCCGCCGTGAAAGGGCGGTGTCCTAGGCCTCTAGACGAAGGGGACGGCGGGGTGGATACATAATGATCTGGCCCCCATAAGGCAAGCGGATAAAAAGCCCCGCCCGCCGGTTTTCGCGCATAGGGGGTCTGCCTGTTAGCGCGGCCGGGTCGGGCGGGAAAACGGGAGGACTCCTGGTCAGCGGAAACGTTCGATGGCGCGTTCCGCCTTCAGGATCAGGTCCAGCATGGGTTCGGTCTTGGGCATGGAGCGCAAGACCTTCTCCAACGCCTGCAACTGGGCGGACACGGCCTTGTTCTTGCCGCGTGCCCGCAGATATTCGAAACGGAAGGTGATGGCGGTGTGGAAGGTGGCCTCCAGGTCCGCCTCCTTGGCGCGGATGGACCGGTCGAAGCCTTCCTTTTCCGCCACCTTGCGGCAGGCGGTGAACAAGGTCGCGGCCGCCTGGGCCACCGACACCTCGTCATCCGTGGGGCTCTGGGCCATGTCCGGCACCAGCCGCACCTCCAGCTTTTCCCGTACCTCCTTCTGGGGCAGCACAAGGGCCGCATCGCGCACCGCCACGCTGGCGAACTGATCGGCCGCCTGGGTCACCTTCTGCCGGGCCTCGACCATCATGGTCTCCCACCCGGCGTTGCCGAATTCCTTCACCTCTTCCGCCATGCCCTGCACCATGGCGCCGGCGTCGGAGATGAGGCGGGCACAGGTCATCAGCCACACCCGGCGGGTCATGCCGCGGTCGCCCGCCGCCGTGCGCCCGATCTCCGCCAAGGTGCGGGTCAGGTCGCCGAACAGCTTGGCCGGAATCATCTGCAGTCCGGCATTGTCGCCGCCGGCGCGCAGCAGGTCGGCCGACAGCAGGCGCACCAGGCGCAACGATTGCCACGGCTGGGCCAGCAGGCGCAGCAGGCCGTGGAAGTAATAGTCGACCACCTCCCGGTCGGCGGCATGCAGGTGCATGTAGCCGTTCTTGGCGATGACCGTGCCCTGGGGGTTGAAGTCGTGCACCCGGCCGTCGGCCGTGCGCGGGCACACGGCACGGATCTGGTCGAACCAAGGGGTTAGCAACGGATCCAGGCCCAGAATGCGCGCGATCTCCGCCGCGTCCTCGAACGCGCGCTCGCTGCCCAGCAGCACCTCCAGTTCCCGCTTGCGCACCGCGGATTGCGCCGCCTCCGCCAGCAGGGTGGTGGTGGCCTCCGCCGCGATGCTGCGGCCGAACTGGACGACGGCGTCGATCTCATCCTGCCGTTCCGACGCCACGGCGTTGCGATACTCGGCCGTGGCCGCCGCCAGGCGCGGCCGGTAGGGGGAGCCCATGAGCAGGCGCCACCAAGGCGCCAGGCTGGAGCGGGACACCACCGCGCGCCGGATGGCGCCCACGGGAATCGAATCCACCAGGTAGGGTTCCAGGCAGACGCACATGGCGCGCTGGAAAGTGGGCACGCGCACGGGCCGCAGGCTGCGCAGCATGGGCCGCAGGCAAGTGAGGATCTGTTCGTCGGAGGCGGCACCCGTCTCCGTCGCCCGGGCCTTCTCCACGGCGGCGGCGACCCGGACCAGCGACCCTTCATCCAGGGTACGGAAGTGGGATTCCAGGCGGCTGAGGGTCGTTTCCTGCGTCCCGACATCAGCCGGTGTTTCCGGCGCGGCCGCGACCACCCGTTTCGTTCCAGGCTGTCCCGACATCAATACCCCCTCATCCCCCCCGGATATCCTTTTCGGCTGCCCGGGCGGACCCTTGGAACCTTCCTGCGTTGTAATGATCGGCCCTGCGGCTTTATGGCGGCCGGCCGCTCGAGAACAGCCCACCGCTAATAACGGCGAGATGGAACAGCCCCAGCGCCTTAAGGATCGTTTAATGCAATGCCGCTGTCAATCCAGTCCTTCCCTGAATCGGAAAATGATGAACCGGTGACAGCCCGGTTACGGCCAAGCATAAATTGGCACCAGCAGACGCCGCTACTGTCTGGAATCTCGAATACGCCAGGCAATAATTTGAAAACACCCGGTAATGAAGAAGGACCGATGGGGCTGCAATTCAAGCTGGATGGAAAGATGATTTTGGTTAAACCACCCAGCGCAACGGCAATTAGCCTCGGGCGCGCGGGCATAACGGCCGTCGGCACCTAGTGTAAATGGCGTTACGACCAGCATCATACATCCAAGCCGGGCGTGGAAAATGTGGATTGACCGCCGCCGTAGGTCTGGCAGGACCTGATGACGGTTTTCTTACTTTCGTACAATGGCCATCGGTGCAGACACAGCGCGGCTGCCCCACCCGACCGATATAAATGTCGCCGCCCTCATGATACGCCGGGCAAAGCGGCGTCGTCGATGGTCAGCTGCACGCCCTCCGCCCGGTTCCAGCGGTCGGCGCGCAGGGTGCCGGCCAGATGCATGGGGCGACCGCCGTGGTTCAGCAGCGCCGGGCCCAAATCCTCATCCATGGCGCGGAAGGCGATGGCCTTGAGGCGCGCGCCATCCGTGGAGGACAGGACACAGCGCACATGGTTGCCCCCCACCACGTCAGCCCGCACGATGCGGGCATCGGCCACCGCCAGGCGCGGTTCGGAATTGCCGGTGCCGAAGGGGCCCAGCCGGGTGATGTGGCCCAGCAGATCGGCGGAGGCGCCGCGCACCGACACCACGCCATCCAGGTGCAGGGTGGGCACCAACGGGCCCTGCCCCGCTGTCTGCTGCGCGATACGGTCGGCCAGGAAGGCGCGCAGGTCGGCCAGCCTGTCCTCCGCCACGGTGAACCCCGCCGCCATGGCGTGGCCGCCGCCGGCCATCAGCAAGCCGGCCTGGCGGGCGGCGATGACGGCCGAGCCCAAGTCTATGCCCCGGACCGAGCGGCCCGAAGCCTTGCCGATGCCACCCTCCAGCGCCACCACACAGGCCGGCACGCCATAGCGCTCCTTGAGGCGGGAAGCGACGATGCCGATGACACCGGGATGCCAGCCCGCCCCCGCGATCACCAGTGCCCCGGCGCCGGCCCCAGAAGTCAGCAAGGCGTCGGTGGCGGCTTGCGCCTCCACCATGGCGATGGCCTCTTCCAGCACCAGTGCCTCGATGGCCCGGCGCTCGGCGTTCAGGGTATGCAGCTGCGCCGCCAGCTCACGCGCCTCGACCGGGTCTTCGGTGGACAGCAGGCGGGTGCCCAGGTCGGCACGGCCCACCCGGCCGCCGGCGTTGACACGTGGCCCCAGGATGTAGCCGGCGTGGTAGGCGTCCATGCGTTCATTGATGCCGGCGACGTCGGCCAGGGCCGCCAGACCCACGTTGTTGCGGCGGCCCATGACCTTCAGGCCCTGGGCCACCAGGGCGCGGTTCAGGCCCACCAGGGGCACCACGTCGCAGACGGTGCCCAGCGCCACCAGGTCCAGCCAGCCCATCAGGTCCGGTTCCACCCGGCTGGCGTACCAGCCGGCGGCGCGCAGGACCCGGTTGACGGCCACCACTAGCAGGAAGCTGACGCCCACCGCCGCCAAGGTGCCCAGGCGGTCGGTCACGGTCTCGTCCAGGCGGTTGGGGTTGACCACCGCCCGGGCGGTGGGCAGGGCCGGCTCCGCCTTGTGGTGATCGACGACGATGACCTCCAGCCCGGCCTGCGCGGCGGCGGCCAGGGGTTCGAACGAGGTGACGCCGCAGTCGACGGTGATGACCAGGTCCACCCCGGCCTCACGCAGGCGCAGCAGCGCCGGGGCGTTGGGGCCGTAACCTTCATTGATGCGGTCGGGGATGTAGGCCTGGATGTCGGCGCCCACGGCCCGGAAGAAGCGCACCAGCAGAGCGGAGGAGGTGGCGCCGTCCACGTCGTAATCGCCGAAGACGGCCAGACGACGACCCCGCCGCACGGCATCGGCCAGATGCTCGGCCGCTGCCTGCATGTCCAGCAGGGCGTGGGGATCGGGCAGGAAGCGTTTCAGCGTGGGGCCCAGAAAATCCTCGGCCTGGTCCAGGTCGACGCCGCGCGCCGCCAGGACACGGCCCACCAGTTCCGGCAGGCCACCACGCTGGGCATGGGCCAGGGCCAGCCGCTCGTCATGCGGACGGGCGAGCCAGCGCCGACCGGTGGCCGAGCGGGCGACCCCTAAAAGGGGCCGTGGCTCACCGGCCGGGGTTTCCCCCGCCGGCGAGCCCACAAACGTAAGGTTATTCTGCATCCGGAATGAATTTGGTCTTGGTGCGGAGATTGTGATGCGCCTCGACATAGCGCACCGTGCCGCTCTTCGACCGCATGATCACCGAATGGGTGTAGGCGCCGCCCGGATAGCGGCGCACGCCGCGCAACATGGTGCCGGTGGTCACGCCGGTGGCGGCGAACATGACGTTGCCGCTGGCCAGATCCGTCAGGCCGTACTTGCGGTCCAGGTCGGTGACGCCCCAGCGCTTGGCGCGGGCGCGTTCGTCGTCATTGCGGAACAGCAGGCGGCCCTGCATCTGGCCGCCGATGCAGCGCAGGGCGGCGGCGGCCAGCACGCCTTCCGGCGCCCCGCCGGAACCGACATACAGGTCGATGCCGCTGTCGGGCTGCGCGGTGGAGATGACGCCGGAAACGTCACCATCGCCGATCAGCATGATGCGGGCGCCGGCGGCGCGCACCCGGGCGATCAGTTCGCGATGGCGGGGGCGGTCCAGGATGCAGACCACCAGTTCCGCCACGTCGGCATGCTTGGCCAGGGCCAAGTTCTTCAGGTTGGTCTCGATCTTCTCATCGATGTCGACCACGCCCTCCGGCAGGCCGCTGCCCACGGCGATCTTGTCCATGTAGACGTCGGGGGCGTTCAGGAAGCCGCCCGACTCCGCCATGGCGATGACCGCAAGGGCGTTGGGGCCACCGGTGGCGGTGATGGTGGTGCCTTCCAGCGGGTCCAGCGCGATGTCGATCTTGGGGCCGTTGCCGCTGCCCACCTTCTCACCGATGTACAGCATCGGCGCCTCGTCGCGCTCACCCTCGCCGATCACCACGGTGCCATCGATGGCCAGGCTGTTCAGGGCCTTGCGCATGGCGTCCACGGCCGCCTGGTCGGCGGCCTTCTCGTCACCGCGGCCCATCAGCAGCGAGGCGGACAAGGCGGCGGCCTCGGTCACGCGCACCGCTTCCAGGGCCAGGTTGCGGTCCATCACCAGGCTGATGTCGCCCTTCGGATCGACGGGCGCCTCGATAGCCTTGCTCATAGTCATCTTCCCCTGAGTTTGTTTGCCGTCGGACCCCTTATTATAAGGGCGGGGTCGGTGACGGTGGTGTGTCAATAATCCTCGATACGGATCATGCGCGGGGTTTCCTGAACCGCGTCCAGGCCGCCAATGACCGCCAGGGCGCGCAACATCGCCACCTCTTCCGTATCGTGGGTGGTCAGCACCACCGGAACAGCCTCACCCGGCGCCCGCCCCCGCTGCAGGAACGACTCCATGGAGACGTTCTGGTCGCGCAGGGCCGCAGCGACGTCGGCGATGACGCCCGGGCGGTCGACCACCATTAGGCGCACATAATACCGTCCGCGCCGCGCCGACAAGGGGGCAGGCGTCAGGGGTGCCAGTTGGCTGGCGGGTACGGCGAAGGTTGGGGTGCGCCGGCCGATGGCGATATCCACCAGGTCGGCGACCACGGCGGAAGCGGTAGGTCCGGCCCCGGCCCCCCGGCCCACCAGCGCCACCTTGTCGGCGAAATCGCTGTCGGCGACCACGGCGTTGAACACGCCGTCGGTGGCCGCGATGAGGGAACCCACCGGCACCATGCAGGGATTCACCCGCTGTTCGATGCCATTCTCCGTGCGGCGCGCGATGCCCAGCAGCTTGATGCGGTAGCCCAGCTGCCCGGCGTAGTCGATGTCCAGGGCGGAGATGTGACGGATGCCCTCGACATGCACATTGGCGAAGTCCACCCGCGTGCCGAAAGCGACGGAGGTGAGGATGGCCAGCTTGTGCGCCGCGTCCACGCCGTCGATGTCAAAGCTGGGGTCGGCCTCGGCATAGCCCTTGGCCTGGGCCTCGGCCAGCACGTCGCCGAAGTCGCGGCCCGTGGTCCGCATCTCCGTCAGGATGTAGTTGCAGGTGCCGTTCAGGATGCCGTGCACCTCGCGCACCTGATTGGCGGCCAGGCCTTCCCGCAGCCCCTTGATGACTGGGATGCCGCCGGCCACCGCCGCCTCGAACGCCAGGGTCAGGCCCTGGGCCTCGGCCTGGGTGGCCAGCGCCGTGCCGTGGTGGGCCAGCAGCGCCTTGTTGGCCGTGACGACGTGCTTGCCATGGGCCAGCGCCGTCTCGACGGTGCGGGCGGCGATGCCGTCCGACCCGCCGATCAGTTCCACCACCACGTCGACCTGGTCGTCCGCCGCCAGGTCGACCGCGTTGTGGTACCAGCGCACGGACGAGAGGTCGACGCCCCGGTCGCGGGCGCGGTCACGGGCGCTAACGGCCGTGACCACCAGCGGCCGGCCGCTGCGCCGGGCCAGCAGCCCGCCCTGGGTGGTGAGCACCTTCAGGACCCCGGCGCCGACGGTGCCCAGACCCGCAATGCCCACGCGCAGCGGTGCCGTACCCATGCTCTCTTCCCCCTCGACCTTAACCATTGGACCTCAGACCACTTTTTTGCCGGCGGCTTCCGCGCCGTTGCCCGTTCAGGTGCAGGAAGCCCCGGATGTTGCGGCAGGCCTGGCGGATGCGCTGGACGTTTTCCACCAAGCCGAAGCGCACGTGCTCGTCGCCATACTCGCCAAAGCCGATGCCGGGGGAGACGGCGACCTGCGCCTCCTGCAGCAGCAGCTTGGAGAATTCCAGCGAGCCCAAGGCGCGAAAGGGCTCCGGAATCCGGGCCCAGACGAACATGGTGGCGGCCGGCGGCGGCACGTCCCAGCCGGCGGCGGCCAGGCCGTCGATCAGGGCATCGCGGCGCGCCTTGTACATCTGCCGGATCTCCTCCACGCAGTCCTGCGGTCCGTTCAGCGCGGCGGTGGCCGCCACCTGGATGGGGGTGAAGGCGCCGTAGTCGACGTAGGACTTGAACTTGGCCAGCGCGCCGATGAGCTTCTTGGACCCCACGCCGAAGCCCACGCGCCAGCCCGGCATGTTGTAGGTCTTGCTGAGGCTGTTGAATTCCACCGTGATGTCGCGCGCCTCGGGGATCTGCAGGATGGACGGTGGCGGGTTGCCGTCGAAATAGATCTCCGCGTACGCGATGTCCGACAAGATGTAGATGCCATGCTTCAGGCACAGCTCCACGATCGGGCGGTAGAAATCCAGCGTGACCGTCTGCGTCGTCGGGTTGGCCGGGAAGCTGACGATGACGGCGATGGGCTTGGGCACCGAATGGCGGATGGCGCGTTCCAGCGTCTCCACGAAATTGTCCAGGCCCTCCACCACCGGGATATGCCGCAAGGCCGCACCCGCCAGCATGAAGCCGAAGGGATGGATGGGGTATGAGGGATTGGGCACCAGGATGACGTCGCCCGGGCTGGTGATGGCCTGGGCCAGGTTGGCCAGCCCTTCCTTGGAGCCGATGGTGACGCAGGCCTCCGTCTCCGGATCGATGTCGACGTCGAATTGGCGCTTGTAATAGGCGGAGATCGCCTTGCGCAGGCCGGGGATGCCGCGGGACATGGAATAGCGGTGCGTCTTGGGATTGCGCACGGCCTCCACCAGCTTTTCCACGATGTGGGGCGGGGTGGGCTGGTCGGGGTTGCCCATGCCGAGGTCGATGATGTCCTCACCGGCCGCGCGAGCTCGCGCCTTCATCGCGTTCACTTCGGCGAACACATAGGGCGGCAGGCGCTTAATGCGGTGGAACTCTTCGTTCATGGGACGGTCTGTACCGATTTCAGGGTGGATGGGAGGCATGGATCGCCGATGGTTTGTATCGTCCCGGCCGAAACCGGGCGACAGCAATTTCCACAGGGCGGGCATCCCGTTTCAAGACATTTGCTTACAAGAACGCCCGCACCCAGCTAATTTTCCGCCCCAATCCAGTCCCCAGGGGACACGAGTGGCCCCGGGGATGTGCCGGATCAGTTCTGGGGGGTCTGGCTGGTGCCGTTGGCGGCGGGGGCACCAGCCTGGCTAGCGGCGGCGCCGGTAGCGGCAGGAGCGGCGGTCGCGGGGGCGGCGACGGGGGCGGCCGGAACGGCATCGGGCACGCGGCCCGGGACCGTGGGCGGCGCGCTGGGCACAACCGGCATCTTGCTCTGGCTGGGCGCGGCCGATCCGCTGGACGGGCCGAACAGCGCGCTGGAGGAGGAACCGGCGCGCTGCACCGACTGCTGGTCCGGGGAGGCCTGATATTTGTTCAGGTCCGTGGCGATGGAACCCGCCGCCGTCCGGTTCGCCAGCAGCGCGTCCATGTCCTTTTGCCGAGTGGCGGGATCCGGCACGTCCTTCGGCCGCTCCGGCACCGAGGCCAGGTTGGGCCACACGGCGGGCGGCGGCCCCACGCGGCGCACGGGCCGCTCACCCAGCAACAGGGCCTTGCTGCTGGCGTCATTGGCCATGGGCTCCGGATCTTCGGGGCCATCGTGGAACAAGGCCTGAGGCACCAGCTGGCCGGCGCACCCGCCCAGGCTCAAACCAGCGCCCGCAAGGACCAGCGCCAGCAGGCCGCGACCGGCCAGGGCGCGCGCGCCGAGGACGGGGCGGGAACGGTTGGAGTGACCATCCTGGGTGGCTGCACCCGTGGGCCGTGCGTCAGCGTCGGTGAAAATCATGGCCGGATCGTGTATGAAATCCCCACGGGCCGCAAGCGCCGTGACCAGCCGTAACCCAGCCTTCTTACGGCGGCGGAACGGCCGGGCAGCGGGCGGGCGTCCTTACCGGGTCCCCGCGGAACACCTCGCGCGGGCGCCGCTTCCATCAGAACAGCCCCCTGGTAATCGAGGCGAAGGAACAAGAAAGCATGGCCGATACCCCGCCCAAGCGTACCCGGTCCCCGCGCGTTTCCAAAACTGCCCCCGAAACCGTCCCTCCCGCCCCGACCCAACCGGCGCCCCCTCAACGGGCCAGGGCCACCGCAGCGAAGGCGACGACGCCCAAGGCCCCGCCGCCCAAGCCGGCCGCCAAGGCCGCGCCCGTGAAGGCGCCGCCGGCGAAGAACACGGCCGCCAAAGCCGCGAGCGCGCCCAAGGCCGCCGCCAAGACCGCGGCCGCGCCGAAAGCGAAAGTGGTGCGCGCCACCCCCATCGCCCCGCCCGTGCCGGGCGCGCCGCACCTGAAGGCGCACAAGAACCTGACCCGGGAGCCGCTGGCCCCCGTGCCCGTGGCCGGTGTGACGGCGGAAAAAGCCAAGGACGCTCCGGGTGCCGCCCGAGGGCGCGCGAAACAGCCGGCCAAGGCCGCCGCCGCCCCAGCCGTGGCCGCCAGGGCCCCGCGCCGCAAGGCCGTCCCCCTGCCACCCAGCGTGGTGATGCCGGCCACCGTCCCGGAGGCGCCCAAGCCGCCGCCCTTCAAGCCCGTCGAAGCGCCTAAGGCCGAAGCGCCCAAGGCCGAGGCACCCAAGGCCGATATGCCCAAGGTGGAAGCCACCAGGCCCGCGGCCAAGGATGCGCCCGCCAAGGATAAGGATGGGCCGAAGGATGGCGAGGTCCGCCTGCCCGATCCGGTGGAAATGACCCTGGCCATGAACCGCATCGCGGAACAGGCGCAGAGGCTGGTGGCCGATTTCGTGGGCCGGCAGGCGCAGACGCCGGCCGACGGCACCGCCGCCGCCGACCCCATGTCCATCGCCGCGCCCTTCAGCAGCCTGCCGGCCAACCTGTCCAACCTGGACCCGTTCAACCTGGGCGGCGCCTTCATGGAGATGACGGCCCGGCTGATGGCCGACCCCAACCGCCTGATCGAGGCGCAACTGGGCCTGTGGCAGGACTACATGGCCCTGTGGCAGCGCACGGCCCAGCGCCTGATGGGGGAGGAGGCCGAGCCCGTCATCAGCCCGGCCAAGGAGGACAAGCGCTTCAAGGACAAGTCCTGGGAGGAAAGCGCCGTCTTCGACTTCATCAAGCAGTCCTATCTGCTGACCGCCAAGTACGTGCAAACCGCCGTGCGCGGGGTGGAGGGGCTGGAGGGCAAGACCGCCAAGAAGCTGGATTTCTTCACCCGCCAGTTCGTGGACGCGCTGTCGCCCACCAACTTCCCCCTGACCAATCCCGAGGTGCTGCGCGTCACGCTGGAGACGGGCGGCGACAACCTGCTGAAGGGCCTGGAGAACCTGCTGGGCGACCTGGAGCGCGGCCGCGGCCAGCTGGCCATTTCCATGACCGACTATTCGGCGTTCGAGGTGGGACGCAACATCGCCGTCACCCCGGGCAAGGTGGTCTTCCAGAACGATCTGATGCAGTTGATCCAGTACGCGCCGCTGACCGAGACGGTGCACAAGACGCCGCTGCTGATCATCCCGCCGTGGATCAACAAGTTCTACATCCTGGACCTGAAGCCGGCCAACTCGCTGATCCGCTGGCTGACGGAGCAGGGCCACACCGTCTTCGTCATCTCCTGGGTCAATCCCAATGAGAAGCTGGCGGCCAAGGATTTCGAGGACTACATGGTCGACGGGCCGCTGGCCGCCCTGGACGCCATCAAGGACGCCACCGGCGAGGAGGGCGTGAACGCCATCGGCTACTGCATTGGCGGCACCCTGCTGTCGGGCACGCTGGCCTATATGGCCGCCAAGAAGGACGCGCGCATCAAGAGCGCGATGTACCTGGTGACCCTGACCGATTTCACCGACGTGGGCGAGCTGTCGGTGTTCATCGATGAGGAGCAGCTGGGCGCCCTGGAAACCCGCATGAAAAGCCGGGGTTACCTGGACGGCCAGTCCATGGCCACCACCTTCAACATGCTGCGCTCGAACGACCTGATCTGGTCCTTCGTGGTCAACAACTACCTGCTGGGCAAGGACCCCTTCCCCTTCGACCTGCTGTACTGGAATTCCGACAGCACCCGCATGCCGCCGGCCATGCACAGCTTCTATCTGCGCAACATGTACCAGAAGAACCTGCTGGTGCGGCCGGGCGGCATCACCCTGAAGGGCGTGCCCATCGACCTGCGCACCATCAAGACGCCCACCTTCATGCTGTCCACCCGCGAGGACCACATCGCGCCGTGGAAAAGCACCTACGCCGCCACCCAGCTCTATGGTGGGCCGGTGAAGTTCGTGCTGGCCGCCTCCGGCCATATCGCCGGCGTGGTCAACCCGCCGGCTGCCAACAAATACAGCCACTTCCTGAACGACAGCCTGCCCGCCACGCCGGACGAATGGCTGGCCGGTACCACCCAGGTGCCCGGCAGCTGGTGGCCCGTCTACGCCGACTGGCTGAAGCCGTACGCCGGCCCGCAGGTCCCGGCCCGCGTGCCCGGTGAAGGCAAGCTGAAGGCCATCGAGGACGCCCCCGGCAGCTACGTGAAGGTGCGGGTGGTGGAGTAAATGTGGTTCCCGTCGAGCAGGGGATTTTCAGTCCCCTGCTCGACGGCCTTATTCAAGCCCCCTCGCGCTTGCGCCGGCGGAACTCCGCCACCTTGGCCTTGGTGCCGCAGCCTTTCATGGAACACCAGCGGCGGTCGCCGGCACGGGAGGTGTCGACGAAGAACAGGGTACAGGCGGGCGATTGGCATTGCCGGACGGGTGCCCCGCTGCCGAACAGATGCACCGCCTCGCGCGCCACGGTGGCGATGAAGGCCGACATGGGGCCGTGGAGCGCCACGGCCGCCGTGGAGCCCGCCAGCGCCAGGGCGGGTGTCGCCGCCGGCAGGGCGGCCACCTGGTTCAGCACGTACAACGCCGAATTGAGGCTGCCACCGGGTGGGCCGCTGCCGCCATGCCGATGGACGGCCAGATCGTAAATGGCCTCGCGCAGGCGCCGGGCCAGCGCCAAATCCCCCTCGCCCGCCGGCGGTGCCGTGTCGGTCAGGCCGGCCGCCACCATCCAGCGCCGCACATCCTCCGGCGTCGCCAGTAGTTCGCGCGGCGCGGGCTTCAGCCGCGCCTGCAAGGTGGCCGGCAGATCGATTGCGGGGCAACCGCCGCGGAAGCGGAAGCCGTCACGTTCCTCCGCCATAGGGTCGCTCTGTCTCATGTAACCGTATTGACAGGTTTCAGGAATGAGGGCAACCATCGTGTCACTGAAACCAGATGAACCGGTTACAAGAAGAAGGAAGCGATCATGCGTTTCGAAAGAGGGTTATCCGTCCTGGCCATGCTGGCGGCCATCGGCACATCCGCCGGCGCCCGCGCCGCCGATCTGCCCTCCCTGGAAGGCACCTGGGTGATGGACGCGGCGTACGAGATCCATGCCGACGGCAGCCGCACGACCAATTATGGCGAGCACCCGCTGGGCCTGCTGACCGTCAATTCGGCCGGCCGCTACAACATGCAGATCTTCCGGGTGGGCCGGCCCGCCTTCGCCAGCGGCGTGAAGGCCCAGGGCTCGGCGGAGGAGTACCGACAGGCCGTCCTGGGCTCCAGCACCCACTTCGGTACCGTCCAGATCGACCGGGAGCATCACCAGCTGGTGTTCGACGTGCAGGCGGCGTCATTCCCCAATTGGGAGGGCAAGCGCCAGGTGCGCGACTACACCTATGACGGCCGGCTGCTGAGCTATGGCGTGCCGGCCAGCGCCTCGGGCGACGGCACCGTGGCCTATTCGGTGTGGCGCAAGGCGCCGTGACCCCTGGCCGCACGACAGGACGTCAACCGCACCCGGCCTTGTGAAGCCACCCCGAGTTGCTTACAAGAAGGGCCCATGTCCATCCTGACCCCCTTCCTCTGCCTGTTCCTGCCCTTCCTGCTGGCGCTTGGCCTGGTGGGGGCGGCCACCTGGTGGCTGAAACGCCGCCAGGTCATGGACCAGCCCAATGAACGCTCCAGCCACATCTCGCCCACGCCCCGCGGCGGCGGGCTGGGTGTCGTGCCGGCCCTGCTGGGCGCCTGGGCCGTGACCGGCCTGGTGGCGGGGGACATGGACACGCTGTGGCCCACCATCGCCGCCGCCTTGGCCCTGGCCGTCATTTCGTGGTCCGACGATTTGGGTGGCGTGCCGCCCGGCTGGCGCCTGCTGGCCCAGGTGCTGGCCGTGGCCGTGGGCCTGTCGGCCCTGCCGGGCGAGGCCCTGGTGTTCCAGGGCTGGCTGCCGCATTGGCTGGACCGCTTCGTGGCCGGCCTGGCGTGGGTGTGGTTCGTCAACCTGTTCAATTTCATGGATGGCATCGACGGCATCAGCGCCGTGGAAACACTGTGCCTGGGCCTGGGCCTGGCGGCCGCCTACTTCGCCGCCGGCCTGATGGGGTTCATGAGTTCCTACGCCCTGGCCCTGGCCGGCGTGGCCCTGGGCTTCATCGCCTGGAACTGGCACCCGGCCCGCGTCTTCCTGGGCGATGTCGGCAGCGTGCCCCTGGGCTTCCTGTCCGGCTGGCTGCTGCTGCGCGCGGCGGGCGATGGCCTGTGGCTGCCGGCCCTGATCCTGCCGCTGTATTACCTGAGCGACGCGACCCTGACCCTGGCCAAGCGCCTATGGCGGCGGGAGCCGGTGTGGCAGGCCCACCGCCAGCACTTCTACCAGCAGGCGGTGCGCCGCCTGGGCCGGCACGATCTGGTGGCCCTGGCCATCCTGGCGGCCAACGCCGCCCTGGCCGCCAGCGCCATCCTGTCCTTCACCGACCCCAGCTGGGTGGTGGTGGCCCCCGTCACCGTCGCGGCCCTGCTGGCCTGGATGGCCCACGTCAAGACGGCCTCCAAAGGCCAGGCCAGTGATGGCGGCGCCACCTGAGTGGCAAGCGCCAACAGGTTCCTTATCCAGCCTTGAGAGGAGCGGGAGGCGGCCCTTCAAAAATTTAAGTTTGCTTGAGCCGCCAAATCGCCTAAATACAGAATTCGCGACGCACCCGCACGTGCCACTGGCCCCTGGGTCCCGGTCATTGAACATGGCCCGAACCCTTGGATGGTTAAGCAACGACGTTAGGCGTCCTTTTTAAGCAGATCCGGCCAAAGTGACTGGGCCGGGCCTTGAGAGGGAACCAACATCATGCTTTCCACCATAAAACGGGCGGTGAAGCGGTAAGCCCCTTCTGGTCCTGACGCGTCTGTTGACGCTTTGAGGTCTTAAGGTCGACGGATCGACCCGATGGCCCGGCAATCACGACGCTAGACCAGATCATTCCCCCTTCCCACCGATCGCTGACGTTGAACGGCCCCTGGCGTCACCCGCCACGCCCGTTTCCCCGCGCGGTCCCTGGATCAGCCGAATGAAGCCGGTTCCCCGTACGCCCGAGGGCGACGACCGAGCCGGACAGGGGTATTGCTATGGCCTATCGTTTCCGTTCCGCCGTTTCCCCCCTGCGCCGCGTGCGCGCGCAGTCCCGTCCCTCCGCCGTTACGGCGCCCGCCCCCACCGTGGACAGCCTGGTCGCCAGCCTGGCGCCGGCGGAGCCGATGCACTGCCTGCGTCCGCGTCAGGTGGCCGCCAACGCGCGCGAGTTCATCGCCGCCTTCCATGACGCGGTGGAGCAGGCGCTGGGCGACGGCGAGCGCGGCACCGTCATGTACGCGGTGAAGTGCAACCCCGACCCCACCATGCTGCGCGCCCTGACCGAAGGCGGCCTGCGCCATTTCGACTGCGCCTCGCCCGCCGAGATCCGCCTGGCCCGCCAGATGTACCCGTCGGCGGCCGTGCACTACATGCACCCGGTGAAGAACCGTGCCGCCATCCGCGCCGCCTATTTCGAGCAGTCGGTGCGGGACTTCTCCCTCGATTCGGCCGATGAGCTGGCCAAGATCGTCGAGGTGGTGGCCGAGGGCGTGCCCGGCGGTGACGGCGTGGACGCCCGCCTGGACCCGGTGGCGGCCGACCTGGGCCTCATCATCCGGCTGGGCATGCCCAAGGGGCAGGCCGCCTACGACCTGTCCGCCAAATTCGGCGCCGCCTTCGACGAGGCGGTGGCCCTGCTGCGCGCCGCCCGGCCGCTGGCGATGCGCGTGGGCGTCTGTTTCCATGTCGGCTCGCAGTGCATGGACCCACAGGCCTACACCCGCGCGCTGGCCATCGCCGATCGCGTGGTGAAGGCCGCCGGTGTCGCCATCGACGTGGTGGACGTGGGCGGCGGCTTCCCCGCCCGCTACCCGGACATGGACCCGCCTCCGCTGGCCGACTACATGGCCGCCATCCGCGACGGCCTGATGGCCATGGATTCTGGCGTCCAACGTCCAGGTGTGGTGCGAGCCGGGCCGTGCCCTGGTCGCCACCGGCGCCTCGGTCGTCGTCCAGGTGGAACGCCGCCGCGGCTCGGAGCTTTTCATCAATGACGGCGCGTACGGCAGCCTGGCCGACGCCGGCGCCTTGGGCATGCGGTTTCCCGTGCGCCTGATTTGCCCGACACAGGCCGAGGCGCTGCAGGAGTTCAGCTTCTGGGGTCCCACCTGCGACAGCGCCGACTATATGCGCGGTCCCTTCCTGCTGCCCGCCGACATCCGCGAGGGCGACTGGATCGAGATCGGGCAATTGGGCGCCTATGGCGCCGCCTTGCGTACGGCCTTCAACGGCTTCGACCAGGCCCGCCTGGTGGAGGTCCGCGACGCCCCGCTGGTGGCGACCGCAGGCCTGGTCTCCGCCCCGGTTCGGCGGAATTCGCGATACGGCATATTGCGTCGCCGCATCGCTTGAGGCAAACACGGCGCTCTTAATTCAACAGAGGGGCCGGCGCCCGTGAAGGAACGCCGGCGAATTCGCGACAGCAACAGACGGTCGGTCAACCGTTGGTAAAGCCCGGAGAGTTTATGATGTCCCATTCCGTGAAACATGCCGCCATCCCCGGGCGACTTTATATCATCGGTTTCGGCAGTATCGGCCAAGGCGTGCTTCCCCTGGTGCTGCGGCACCTGGACATCACCGCCGACCGCATCACCATCATCACGGCCGACGCGCGTGGCCGGGACGAGGCGGCGCATTACCAGGTGGATTTCCAGATCCGTCCGCTGACCCGCGACAACCATCGCGACATCCTGGTGCCGCTGCTGCGCAAGGGCGACTTCGTCCTGAACCTGTCGGTCGACGTCTCGTCCTTGGCGCTGGTGGAGCTGTGCCAGGAGGCCGGCGCCTTCTACCTCGACACCTGCATCGAGCCCTGGGTGGGCGGCTACACCGACCCCAGCCTGTCGCCGTCGCTGCGCAGCAACTACGCCCTGCGCGAGGCGGCGCTGGAGCTGAAGACCCGCTATCCCGGCGGCCCCACCGCCGTGCTGACCCACGGCGCCAACCCGGGGCTGGTGTCGCACTTCATGAAGCAGGCGCTGCTGAACATCACCCAGGACAACGGCCTGGACGTGGCCGTGCCCACCACGCGCGACGGCTGGGCCCGTCTGGCCCAGCGCCTGGACATCAAGACCGTGCATGTGGCCGAGCGCGACACCCAGGTGGCCGACCGACCGCGCGAGCGGGGCGAGTTCGTCAACACCTGGTCCATCGACGGCTTCGTCAGCGAGGGCTGCCAGCCGGCGGAACTGGGCTGGGGCACGCATGAGCGCCACTTCCCCGCCGATGGCCAGCGCCACGACTTCGGCAGCCAGGCGGCCATCTTCCTGAACCGCCCGGGCATCAGCACCAAGGTGCGCACCTGGACACCCATGGAGGGCCCCTTCCACGGCTTCCTGGTCACGCACAACGAGGCCATCTCCATCGCCGACTATTTCACGGCGCGGAACGAGGATGGCAGCGTCGCCTACCGCCCGACCTGCCACTACGCCTATCACCCCTGCGACGACGCCATCACCTCGATCCACGAATTCGTGGGCAAGGGCTATGTGCAGCAGGAGCGCCAGCGCCTGCTGATGACCGAGATCGTCGACGGCATCGATGAGTTGGGCGTGCTGCTGTGCGGCCACGAGAAGGGCGCCTACTGGTACGGCTCGCAGCTGACCGTGGCCGAGGCGCGCGAACTGGTGCCCTACAACAACGCCACCAGCCTGCAGGTCTGCGCCACCGTCCTGGGCGGCATGGTCTGGGCCCTGGAGAATCCGACCCAGGGACCGGTCGAGGCCGACGAGGTTTCGTTCGAGCGGGTCATGGAAATCGCCACGCCTTACCTGGGGCCTGTGGTGGGCGTCTACACCGACTGGACCCCCCTGGACGGCCGCGAGACCCTGTTCCCTGAGAACCTGGACCGCGAGGACGCCTGGCAGTTCAAGAACGTGCGGGTGGTGTGAAGGGGGCAAAGCCCCCGCCCTTCTTGGCCTTAAGTTGGCGGCATCAATCCGAATAAGGTCAGAAAGTCACGAACAGTCAGAATTTTAGTGCCCTCGAACCGCCGTAGGCTCAGCAAATCCTGTTTATCGCCAGTAATCAGGAAATCCGCGTCACCTGCCAATGCGGTGGCCAGCAGGTAATTGTCAAAGGGATCGGGTGAGGCGGAGACTGTCGGCAGAGGCTCCACAATCTCCGCAATCTCACGCATGTCATTGATCAACTGACCCGCTATGGCCGGCGGCAGACGCGCCCGTATCTTCGGGTAGCGGGTGACACGCATCAACTCGTCCAACTGGGGCGTCGAGACAAGCAGGCTGAAGCGCCCCTCTCGCCAAAGGGTCACCAAGCGGGCCGGCAGTGAGGCTTTTGCCAGCAGCGCGCTGATCAGGACGTTGGTATCAACGACGACGCGCACCGGTCAGTCAGGCTTTGGGCGTGCGATCTTGCCGCGTCGCGGCGACGGCTTCGTTCAGGAGATCATCCAGATCGTCTGGCGACATGTCATCGAACCCGCCACGTGCCTCCGCCATGGTCTGCTCGAACACCCGCCACTTGACCGCCTCCTCAATGAACTTGGAGAGATCGCCTTTCTTCATGCCACGTTGGGCCAGGAAAGTGCGAACGGCGATATCGGTCTTTTTAGAAACCGAAACGCTCCAGCGCGTTGTTTCAGAAGAGGTGTCGGACATGGCGCAGCCTATAGGCGGATAAGCATATAAGAGTATAAGCGCTTACCCGCCGAATACGAGAGGCTTCGCCTCAGTTTCTTGTGCTCCCTAAAGGCCAGGCACACGGTGAGGTTGGCCCCGCATGCCCCCTCCCCAGCGGGCGCGGGGCTTAAACAATTGCGTGCCGGGCGGCCAGCGATTAAAGACCCGTAACGGGCACTGTCGCCCTTACGACGCCCGGGACCCTTCTGCATTATGACTGACAGCGCCGACGAGGCCATTGCGGCCAAGGCCCTGCTGCCGGCCGGCTTGCGCGACCTTCTGCCGCCCGCCGCCCAGCACGAGGCCCGCATCGTGGAACAGCTGATGGCGGACTTCGGCCGCCATGGGTACGACCGGGTCAAGCCGCCGCTGATCGAATTCGAGGAGGGTCTGCTGGCGGGCCCAGGCGCCAAGCTAGCGCACCAGACCTTCCGCCTGATGGATCCGGTGTCCCAGCGCATGATGGGCCTACGGGCCGACATGACGCTGCAGGTCGCCCGCATCGCCCAGACCCGCCTGGGCAAAGCCCCCCGCCCCCTGCGCCTGTCCTATGCCGGCCAGGTGCTGCGCGTGAAGGGCTCGCAACTGCGCCATGAGCGCCAGTTCGGCCAGGTGGGCGTGGAACTGGTCGGCAGCCTGCGCGCCGAGGCTGATGCCGAGATCGTGCTGCTGGCGACCGAGGCCCTGACCAACCTGGGTGCCGAAGGCCTGACCGTGGACCTGACGGTGCCCACCCTGGTGCCGGCGTTGTTCCGTTCCCTGGGCCTGGATGAGGCCACTCAGCGCGCCGCGCGCGAGGCCCTGGACCACCGCGACGCCGCCGGCCTGGCCGCCATCGGCGGAGCCGCCGCCGAGCTGCTGGGCCGCGTGATGGCGTGCTGCGGCAACGCCCCCGCCGCGGTGGAGGCCCTGGCCGCCGTCGAACTGCCGGCGGAGGCGGAGCCGGAGCGCCAGCGCCTGGCCACCGTGGTGAACCTGATCGTCAGCGCCGCCCCGCACGTCCAGATCACGATCGACCCCGTGGAACAGCGCGGGTTCGAGTACCAGACCGGCGTCAGCTTCACCATTTTCGCCCGTGGCGTGCGCGGCGAGATCGGGCGCGGCGGCCGCTATCGCACCCTGGCGGGGGAACCGGCCACCGGCTTCACCCTGTTCACCGACACGGTCATTGAGTCCGTGCCCGGCCCGGCGCCGGCCCGCCGCCTGCTGCTGCCCCACGGTACCCCGGCGGCCCAGGCCCAGCGCCTGCGCGAGAAGGGCTGGGACACGGTGGCGGCGCTGGAGCCGCTGGACGATGACGCGGCCGAGGCCAAGCGCCTGGGCTGCAGCCATCTGCTGCGGGACGGCTGGACCGTCGAGGTCTGAGCGTCCATCTGAGTTGAGATTTCGCGGGGCCCGCGGCCAATCCCGCCGCCCCGCGTCCGTCATTGAGAGCGCCGTTTTAGAGGGAGAAGCATCATGGCCAATGTCGCGGTCGTCGGCTCGCAGTGGGGTGACGAAGGCAAGGGCAAGATCGTCGACTGGTTGTCCAGCCGCGCCGACGTCATCGTCCGTTTCCAGGGCGGCCACAACGCCGGCCACACGCTGGTCATCAACGGCGTCACCTACAAGCTGTCGCTGCTGCCCTCTGGCGTGGTGCGCCCGGGCAAGCTGTCGGTCATCGGCAACGGCGTGGTGGTCGATCCCTGGGCCCTGCTGCGCGAGATCGAGAACATCGCCGCGCAGGGCGTGCAGATCACCCCGGAAAGCCTGATCGTGGCCGAGAACGCCACCCTGATCCTGCCGCTGCACAGCGCGGTGGACAAGGCCCGCGAGGAGGCGCGCGGCGCCGGCAAGATCGGCACCACCGGCCGCGGCATCGGCCCGGCCTATGAGGACAAGGTGGCCCGTCGCGCCATCCGCCTGTGCGACCTGGCCGACGAGGCCGTGCTGGAGCACAAGGTCGACCAGCTGCTGTTCCACCACAACGCCCTGCTGCGCGGCCTGAACGCGCCCGAGATCGACCGCGCCGAGCTGCTGGCCCAGCTGCGGGAGATCGCCCCGCGCATCCTGCCCTACAGCGCCGTTGTCTGGCAGCGCCTGGAAGAGGCCCGCGCCCAGGGCAAGCGCATCCTGTTCGAGGGCGCCCAGGGCGCCATGCTGGACGTGGACCACGGCACCTATCCCTTCGTGACCTCCTCCAACACCGTGTCGGGCAACGCCGCCGCCGGCAGCGGCATGGGCCCCGGCGCCGTCGGGCATGTGCTGGGCATCACCAAGGCCTACACCACCCGCGTCGGCTCCGGCCCCTTCCCCACCGAGCTGTTCGATGACATCGGCGAACTGATCGGCGCCAAGGGCAAGGAATTCGGCGTGGTCACCGGGCGTAAGCGCCGCTGCGGCTGGTTCGACGCCGTGCTGGTGCGCCAGGCGGTGAAGGTGGGCGGCATCGACGGCATCGCCCTGACCAAGCTGGACGTGCTGGATGGCATCGAGGAGCTGAAGGTCTGCACCGGCTATCGTTACAAGGGTGAGGTCATTCACCACCTGCCGGCCGGCCAGACCGCCCAGGCCGAGGTGGAGCCTATTTACGAGACCTTCCAGGGCTGGACCGAAAGCACCTACGGCGCCCGCTCCTGGGCCGACCTGCCGGCCACGGCCATCAAGTACATCCGCCGCATCGAGGAACTGATCGAAGCGCCGGTGACCCTGCTGTCCACCAGCCCCGAACGCGACGACACCATTCTGATGCGGGATCCGTTCCAGGGTTAAGTTGGCTCCCAGACGAGGAGAGAGCCCGATGGCGTGCCTCACGCCATCGGGTAGCCCGCGACTGCGGGCGCCGGAGCGAGCACCGAAGGGCGCAGCGAGGACAGCCAAGCGGCCGGATGGCCGCGCCGGCGCTTGAGGAACAAGGAAAAAATGGGTACGGGCGCGACAACCATCATTCCGCCGCAGGGTCCGCTGAAGGGCCGGGTGGCGCCGCCGGGGTCCAAGTCCATCACCAACCGCGCCCTGCTGTTGGCAGGTCTGGCGGCCGGCACCAGTCGGCTGACCGGCGCCCTGAAAAGCGACGACACCCGCTATATGGCCCAGGCCCTGCGCGACATGGGTGTCGCGGTGGATGAGCCGGACGACACCACCTTCGTCGTCCATGGCACCGGCCGCCTGAACGCGCCGGCCCAGCCCCTGTTCCTGGGCAACGCCGGCACGGCCACCCGCTTCCTGACGGCGGCGGTGGCCGCCGCTGTGGACGGCACCGTGGTGGTGGATGGCGACGCGCATATGCGCAAGCGCCCCATCGCCCCCCTGGTCGCCGCGTTGAAGACCCTGGGCATCGCCATCGACGCCCCCACCGGCTGCCCGCCCGTCACCGTCAACGGCCAGGGCGGCTACAAGGGTGGCCGGGTGGAGATCGACGGCGGCCTGTCCAGCCAATATGTTTCCGCCCTGCTGATGATGGGCGCGTTGGGGCGCGAGCCCACCGACGTGGTGCTGACCGGCGCCGACATCGGCGCCAAGGGCTATGTCGATCTGACCACCGCCGCGATGGCCGCCTTCGGCGCCCAGGTCAGCCACCCCAGCGACACCGTCTGGACCGTGGCCGCCACCGGCTATCAGGCCGCCGATTTCGCGGTGGAGCCCGACGCCTCGGCCGCGACCTACCTGTGGGCGGCGGAAGCCCTGACCGGCGGCGCCATCGACCTGGGCACCCCGGCCGACGCCTTCACCCAGCCGGACGCCCGCGCCTACGACTTCATCCGCCTGTTCCCCCACCTGCCGGCCGTCATCGACGGCTCGCAGATGCAGGACGCCATTCCCACCCTGGCGGTGCTGGCGGCCTTCAACGCCACGCCCGTGCGCTTCACCGGCATCACCAACCTGCGGGTGAAGGAATGCGACCGCGTGGCGGCGTTGGCGACCGAGCTGTCCCGCATCCGTCCCGGCCTGGCAGTCGAGGAGGGCGACGATCTGCTGGTGGCTGGCGATCCCGGCCTGGCGGGCCAGAGCCTGCCCACCCGCATCGAAACCTACGCCGACCACCGCATCGCCATGAGCTTCGCCCTGGCCGGCCTGAAGATCAGCGACATCACCATCCTCGACCCGGGCTGCGTCGCCAAGACCTATCCGGGTTACTGGAAGGCGCTGGCCGGCCTGGGTGTGGCACTCAAGGACGGGGCCTGAATCAGGCCAGCAGAGGCAACACCTCGGCAAAAGACCACACCCAGGCACGCTGCTCGTCCGTATCCGGCACGGGCATGCCCCGCGCCTGGGCGATGCGCGCGAACGCCGTCGCCGCATCCAGGCCAGCGCAAGCCATCACGCAGGCCGCCAGCAGCGACGACCGGCCGATGCCCGCACGGCAGTGCACGGCAACGGGGCGGCCCGCCGCCAGCTCCTGGGACAAGCGCCGCGCCAGGGCGGTCACCTGGCGCAGCGAGTTTGGCACGCCCCGATCCGGGATGGGTAGGGTAGTGAAGGCCATTCCCCACCCCCGGCACAGCGCCTCCTCCTCCATCAGGGCCAGTTCCCTAACCTCCGCCGGTTCCAGCAGACTGACCACTTCGGCGACCCCGGCAGCATGCCAGCCGGCGACCTCATCCTCCAGCCAATCGCCCGCCCGGGGCCGCGCCATGATGGCCAACCGGCCCGTCCAGGGCAGGTCCTGGGCGTCTATCCAGTAAAGTGCCGCGTACATTTGAGTCCCCCGCGCCGGACGATGAGCGCCGACGTTTCACGATTCTCAGGACCAGCGTGGGGCCCGGCTTCCAAAAGAATGACACGTCCCCGGACCAGGCGCGGGATCGGCGCCGCGAGACGTCTGAGGATCTTCACGGCGGTGGTAACACCCATAACCGGCCTGTTCCTGATCCTGAATTTGGCAGGTGCGGCTGGACTGGGCGGCGATGCCTGTGACCGCATCCTGGAGTGGCCGGGCCAACCGTCCGGTGACGAACAGTCCATCGTCGTGCTTGCGATGATGACCTGCATCGGATTGATACTTCAAGGCTTTCTGAATGGCCTTCCCAAGCTCTTCGGGCTGGAATAGGCGTGGAGGTCAAGGACGAGGCCTGACCCCTCGCCCCTGACCCATCGCATAGCTATGCGTCTTATAGTTGCAATGACGCCCTAGTCAGCCGACACTACCGGCCTTCGCGCGGCCGCCGGCCAACAGCGGCGCGCCTCGCCCCCAGGATCGAACGGCTGGCCCGGCAGATGGACAATGCGGCGTTGTCATCCGGCACCATGGCGCGCGTGAGGAAGGGCCGGATCTTTATCGTCCTGCTCATGCCCGTCGTCGGCATCCTGCTGGTCCTGAACCTGGCGGAGTTCTGGGGCCTGGCCCCCCTGGTGGCGGGGCGGGGCGTCTTGGCCTGGCTGGGCTTGCCGCCGGCGTCCTGGGAAAGCATCCGCCTCTTGCTGCTGATCGCTTTTTTCGCGGGCGTGCTGCACCGCTATTTCCGCTTCATCGAAAAGTCGTTCGCCGTTTCCTCCGGCGGCGGAGACGTATAATCAGTCTCAAGGGCGCACACGGGCGCCCCGGGGAGGAGATGCCTTGAAGAAGCGCGGCGGTCCGGTCACGGAAGAGATGGGCGATGAGGCTGGCGGCGACCGGCAATTCGTCACGGCGCTGTCGCGTGGGCTGGACATCCTGCGTTGTTTCGAGCCCACCGATGGTCCCCTGGGCAATGCCGACCTGGCGCAGCGCTGCGGCCTGCCCAAGGCCACGGTGTCACGCCTGACCTACACCCTGGCCAAGCTGGGCTATCTGGATTACCTACCCGACAACGGCAAGTACCGCATGGGTGTGGCCGTGCTGGGCCTGGGCTATGCTTGCCTGGGTGGGCTGAAGATCCGCGAGACGGCGCAGCCCTACCTGCAGGCCCTGGCCGACCACGCCGGCGACGGCGTGCTGACCGCTCTGGCCGGCCGCGACGACCTCAGCATGGTCTACATCGCCTGCGCCCGGGCGCCCGGCATGGTCAGCCTGCAACAGGACGTGGGCTCGCGCCTGTCCCTGGGCCGGTCCAGCATCGGCCGCGCCTATCTGGCGGCCTTGGATCAGCCCACCCGCGCGCCCCTGATGGAACGCCTGCGCCAACGGGCGGGCGAGGAGTTCTGGCCCATGGTGGAGCGGGGCATCCTGCGCTCCGCCGATGAGATCCGCGCGCGCGGCTTTTGCCTGAACGTGGGCGAATGGGTGCAGGGGGTGAATTCCGTGGCCGTTCCCCTGCGCCCCACCCAACCGGGCCAGCCGCCCCTGGCGTTCAATTGCGGCGGCCCGTCCTACATCCTGACACCCGAGCGGTTGGAGAGGGAACTGGGCCCCCGCCTGGTGGAACTGGCCAACCGTGTGGCCCTGGTCGGCCGGGCGCTCTGATCCCTTCCCCCGTCCCGTTCTCCCGTTGACGGGTCGCGCCATCAGATTTACATTGTAGAAGAAATAGGGAAGCAGGGTGGGCGTGATGGGCAGGAACACACTGGGCACGTTGGAACAGGCGGTGATGATGGTCATCCTGGCCCTGGGCGACGGCGCCTACGGCGTGGCCATCCGCGATGAACTGAGCCGCCGCACCCGGCGGGAGCACACGCTGGGCGCGGTCTACACCACCCTGGACCGGCTGTCGGCCAAGGAACTGCTGGAGTCCTATCTCGGCGAGCCGACGCCGACGCGCGGCGGCCGGGCCAAGCGCTATTTCAAGCTGACCGGCGAGGGTCGTCAGGCGCTGGACCACGCCGTCAACACCCGTCACGAGTTGGAATACGGCCTGGGTCTGGCGGGCAAGGGGGCCTGAGCCATGACGACGCCGTCCGAAAACAGCAACGCCGTCGCCACCCCAGCCGTCCTGCCCCTGTTCCCCCGCCTTTGCCTGATGCTGGTGGCCACCCCCGATGAGGTGGAGGACCGCATGGGCGACCTGGAGGAATCCTACGTCAACGCCTTGGCGATCCTGGGGCCGGACGCCGCCCTGAACCGCTATCGCCGCGACATCGCCTCAAGCATCCTGGCCATCGCCAACCGGCGGCTGGAGAACCTGGTGCTGCTGCGCTTCCTGGATCGGGGCCGGCTGCTGCTGTCTCTGGCCACGATCGCCCTGGCTTTCAGCGTCTGCTACGCCATGATGTCGGTGCTGGTGCCCGCCCCATGGTGGATACGCGCCGGCATGCCCAGCTATCCCGGCCAGTTCCGGGGCTTCAATCAGCCCGATTATCCCGTCTGTCAGGCCTGGACCGACTATCAGGGCCGGAGCCGCCTGGCGCGCGACCTGCGCGGGCCCGGCATCCACGTGACCGAGGTCACCACCCGGGGCGCGGTGCGCCAGGGCACGGAACAGGATCTGGCGGTCCTGCTGCCCCAGGCGGCCAAGGTGACCGCCATCTATTGCGGCATCAGCCGGCCGGGCGCGGGGAGAACCGCTGTCGAAGAATGTTCCCGCGGTGGCTGCGGCACCGGTGTCTCGGCTTTCGTCGAGGATAGCGCCTACGTCAAAGGCCGTGTTCTGACCTTGGCCATGTCCACCCGCTCCGCCGGCCCCGAGGACGGCGTCACCGGCCATTTCTGGGTGGCCTGGCGCGACGACGGCAACAGCGTCCCCTGAATCCCCTACCCCGCTTCGCCCTTCTCAATGGGTGCGCTAATTTCTTCTACATTGTGCAATAAATTGGAAAGGGCGAAAGCCATGGACGCGAATTTGTCGCTTGAGGCCCAGATGCCGCTCCCCGTCGCGGTCATGGGGCGGTTTCTGGTGTCCCTGATCTCGGCCGCCCTTTCCGTCAGCCTGGTCTATGCCCTGATGACCGCCTCGATACCGGACCCCTGGTGGCGGCAAGCGGGACTGCGCACCAACCCCGGTTATTTCCGGGGCGCCAACGTCGTGGACTATCCCTTCTGCCAGGCCTGGAACGATTACCAGGGCCGGAACCGCATGGCGCGGGACCTGGGCGCCCCCGGGGTGCGGGTGACGGAGGCGCAGACACGGACCACCATCCGCCCCGGAGGGGAAGAGAACCTGTTCGTGGAACTGCCCGGGACCGCCCAGGTCGTCGCCATCTATTGCGGCATCTCGCAGGATGGGGCGCCCATGGGCGAATGCGCCCGCTATGTCTGCGGCGACGGGGTCGCCACCTTCGTCGGCGACAGCATGTACACAGGCAGCGAGTACAGCGGCACCCTGCAGGATGGCAACCGGATCCTGACCCTGACCCTCATGAACAAGCGGGCCGAAACGCGGCGGCGGACCACGGTCCGCTTCTGGGTGGCCTGGCAGGACGACACCCCACCACCCGAGGCCACGGCCCCGCAAACGGTCCCTCCGGCCCTGCCCCCAAAAGCCACGGCGAAGCCGTTTTCCAATCCGACCTGATCCGACCGACAGGGAACGGCGCCATGAACGGATCGAGAGGGCCAAGGCATTGTAATCCCGCCGGGCGCACAATAAATTCCGCTGCGCGGAATCATATTTCGCAAATCTTGCATCGTGTCGGAGCTTTGTTACTGTCGCTCCCGGAAGGCGCCGACCCAACCAGGCGCCGGTTTCGGGAGAGAGGTTCCATGGACGCCAGCGGCATCGCCACCGACCGCACCCCCGTGCGCTATGAGCGCCAGGGACGCACCGGCATCATCACCGTCGACCAGCCGCCCGTGAACGCGCTGGGTCAGACCGTGCGGGCGGGACTGCTGTGCACCCTGGCCCAGGGCCAGGCGGATGGGGAGGCGGACCTGCTGGTCCTGCTGGCGGCCGGCCGCACCTTCATGGCCGGCGCCGATATCCGCGAATTCGGCCAGGCGCCGCTGGTGCCCTTCCTGCCCGATGTGGTGGCGGCGCTGGAGGCCAGCTCCAAGCCCGTCATCGCCGTGCTGCACGGCACGGCCTTGGGTGGCGGGCTGGAGGTGGCGCTGGGCTGCCATTTCCGGGTGGCGCTTCCAGGAACCAGGCTGGGCCTGCCGGAGGTGAAGCTGGGCCTGCTGCCCGGCGCCGGCGGCACCCAGCGCCTGCCCCGCCTGGTCGGCCCGGCCAAGGCGCTGGAAATGATCCTCAGCGGCGATCCCGTCACGGCGACCACTGCCCTGGACATCGGCCTGGTCGACTGGGTGGCGACGGAGCACGACCCCTTGGAGGCGGGCCTCGCCTATGCCAAGCGGGTGCGGGCCAAGGGCCTGATGCCCCGGCGCACCGGTGCGCGGGGGGACCGCATCGCCGCCGTCAGCCCCCTGCTGTTCTCCGCCGCCCGCGCCGACCTGGCCCGGAAATCCCCCCATCTGTTCGCCCCCCATCGCTGCGTCGAAGCGGTGGAAGCGGCCTGTGCCCTGCCCCTGGCCGAGGGGCTGAAGCGGGAGCGCGAGCTGTTCCTGGCCTGCATGGACAACCCACAGCGCGCCGGCCTGATCCATTCCTTCTTCGCCGAGCGGGCGGTGGCCAAGGTGCCGGGCCTGGCGCTTGACGTGATGCCTCGCTCGGTACGGCGCGTGGCCGTCATCGGCGCCGGCACCATGGGCGGCGGCATCGCCATGTGCTTCGCCAACGCGCACATCCCCACCGTGCTGCTGGATATGACCCAGGAGGCGCTGGACCGGGGCCTGTCCACCATCCGCCGCAACTACCAGGCCAGCGTGGCCAAGGGCAGGCTGAGCCAGGAAGAGGCGGACACGCGCCTTGGCCTGATCCGCCCCAGCCTGGCTTATGACGACCTGGCCGACGCCGACCTGGTGATCGAGGCGGTGTTCGAGTCCATGGACCTGAAGAAGAGGATCTTCACCCGGCTGGACCAGGTGTGCCGGCCGGGCGCCATCCTGGCCACCAACACCAGCACCCTGGACGTCGACGCCATCGCCGCCGTGACCGCCCGGCCCCAGGACGTGGCCGGCCTGCATTTCTTCAGCCCGGCCAACGTCATGCGTTTGCTGGAGGTGGTGCGGGGCCGGGAGACGGCGCCCGACGTGCTGGCCACGGCCATGGACGTGGCCAGGCGCATCGGCAAGGTCGGCGTGGCCGTGGGCGTCTGCTACGGCTTCGTCGGCAACCGCATGCTGCATCAGCGGGCGCGCGAGGCCACGGCCCTGGTGGACGAAGGCGCGGCGCCGGAACAAGTGGACCGCGTGCTGACGGATTTCGGCTTCCCCATGGGCCCCTTCGCCATGGGCGACCTGGCCGGGCTGGACGTGGGCTGGCGCATCCGGGAGGAGCGACGCAAGGCCGGCGACCCCGACACCCCGCCGCCCGGCTGGCTGGACCGCCTGGCCGAACAGGGCCGCTACGGCCAAAAGACGGGAGCCGGCATCTACCGCTATGAGGCCGGCAGCCGCGCGCCCCTGCCCGACCCGGTCACGGCCGACCTGATCGCCAAGGACCGCGCCGCCAAGGGCATCACCCCGCGCAGCGTCACGGATCAGGAGATACTGGAGCGCTGTCTGTACGTCATGGTGAACGAGGCGGCGAAAATTCTGGAGGAGGGTGTGGCCGCCCGCGCGCTGGACGTCGACATGATCTGGGTCCACGGCTACGGCTTCCCCGCCTGGCGCGGCGGTCCCCTGTTCTGGGCTGACCAGGTGGGCCTGGGCGCCATCCTGGATGCCATCACCCGGTTCCATCAGGCGACAGGCGCCAAGCAATGGCAACCCTCGCCGTTGCTGGAGCGCCTGGTGCGCGACGGCCACGGCTTCGCCAGCCTGAACTGAGGGGGCGATTGCGATGGCCTTGGATCAAGAGACGCTGAGCCAGCTGCTGGACACCGTGAGCCGGTTCGTGCGCGACCGGCTGGTGCCCCTGGAACACCAGGTGGCGGAGGATGACGCCATCCCGCCACATATCGTGGACGAGATGCGGGATCTCGGCCTATTCGGCCTGTCCATCCCGGAAGAGTACGGTGGCCTGGGCCTGACCATGGCGGAAGAGGTGCAGGTGGCCTTCGAACTAGGCCAGACCTCGCCGGCCTTCCGCTCCCTCATCGGCACCAATAACGGCATCGGCTCGCAAGGGCTGGTCATCGACGGGACGGAGGAACAGAAGCGCCATTACTTGCCCCGGCTGGCGGCCGGCGACCTGATCAGCGCCTTCGCCCTGACGGAACCGGAGGCGGGATCGGACGCCGGTTCCTTGCGCACCAGCGCCCGGCGCGACGGCGACCATTATGTGCTGAACGGCACCAAGCGCTTCATCACCAACGCGCCGCATGCCGGCCTATTCACCGTCTTCGCCCGCACCGACCCCGCCAGCCGCGACGCCAAGGGCGTCACCGCGTTCCTGGTGGAGGCCGGCACGCCGGGCGTCAGCGTCGGCCCGGCGAACCGCAAGATGGGGCAGAAGGGCAGCCATACCGCCGACGTGGTGTTCCAGGACGCACGGGTGCCGGCGGCCAACATCATCGGCGGGCGCGAGGGCCAGGGCTTCCGCACCGCCATGAAAGTGCTGGACAGGGGGCGCCTGCACATCGGCGCCGTCTGCGTGGGCGTGGCCGAGCGCCTGATCCGCGACAGCCTGGCCTATGCCCTGGACCGCCAGCAGTTCGGCCAGCCCATCGCCGAATTCCAGCTGGTGCAGGCCATGCTGGCCGACAGCCGGACGGAGGCCTATGCCGCCCGCTGCATGGTGCTGGAGACCGCCCGCCAGCGGGACGCCGGCCGCGACGTGGGCACGGAGGCCGCCTGCACCAAGCTGTTCTGTTCCGAGATGGTGGGGCGTGTGGCCGACCGCGCCGTGCAGATCCACGGCGGCGCCGGTTATATGGCCGACTACGGGGTGGAGCGCTTCTACCGCGACGTCCGCCTGTTCCGCATCTATGAGGGCACCAGCCAGATCCAGCAGCTGGTCATCGCCCGCAACATGATCCGGGACGCGAAGGGCGGACGCTGAGGCTCAGTCGTCGAACAGCCAGACCTGGCCAACTCGGGCCAAGCCGGCCACCGCCTGCGCCACGGCACCACCCTCCATATCCGCGAGGGCCGGCTTTAGCTCCCCCAGTCGGGCGCCGTCCGTGGCCAGCAACTGCGTCAGCACCCGCCGCTGATCCGGCGGCAGTTTGGATGGAACCGGCCCCGGACCACGCGCGGCGGGATGGATCTCCGTGGTGTCCGACAGGGTGTGATCCAGGCCCAGGTTCATGGGCTGGAACGCCTCCCGCTCCCCATCCAGCTGGGTGAACAGCGCCGCCACGTCCGGCTGTTCAAGGGCGCCCCGCAGTAGGTCGGCCTGTGCGGACAGCTGCCGGCGCGTCGCCGCCCCGTCCGCCACGGCCATGACCTCTTCCCGGAAAGCGGCCTCGTCCCCCTCCAGCCGCCCGGCCAAGGCCCGCAGCATGTCGCGGGCCCGCAGGCCGCCCAGGTTGATGGTCAGGTGGACGGAATGGCCGCCCTCCGCCACCGCCGCCCAGTGGATGTCGCCACGCGGGATGTACAGCAGGTCCCCGGGGCGCAAGGTGTCCTCCCACTCCATCGGCCCCGCCTCCGCCACGGTGGGATAGCTGCGGCTGACCAGGGGATGGACGGCGCGAGCGCCATGGCAGTGCCAGCGCTTCTCCCCCGATATCTGCAGGATGATGACGTCGTGGTTGTCCCAGTGGGGCCCCAAGGCGCCGTCGCGCTGGAAGCTGACATAGGCGTTGGCGCCTCCCCGCACGCGATAGCGCCGCTCCACCACCGCGACCAGGGCGGCGATGCGGGGGGAGACATGGTGCAGGTGGTTCAAGGCGAGGCTGAGACCCTGATTGATCTGCTCCTGCAAGGCGGCGGCTTTGAGGGCCAGCACGCCCGCCTTGCTGCGGCCCACCACCGTTTCATAGGGCAGATCCTGGCCGACGCGGACCAGGCGCAGGCGCCCATTGTGCAACCCCGTCAGCGTCACCTGGGCGTTGATCAGCGACCAGGGCAGCAGCCGGGCGAAGACATCCGCCTGATTGGTGCGCAGATGCAGGCGCCGCTTTTCCAGAAGGGCCCGGTCCAGTTCGGCCGGGTCATGAGGGCGGACCAAGGCCGCCACGCCACCAAGCATATGCCCCCCAATTCCGGGCCATCCCGCCCACACCTAGGGGGCAAAGGATAGCATCCGGCGCTGCGAGCCCGCCACTTTTACGCGCCTTACGGGCGGGAGGTGTGATCCACCAAGCGGATATGAAGGTCCGGACGCCCCCCGTCCCCTTGTTCGGCGCCACGCAGCTGAAGCAGCCGCTCCATCTGGTTCACCGAGGCCGCGATCAGCGTGGCCGCCGCCAAGTGCCCCTTTCGGAACAAATCCACCACCATGGGGTCCGGCAGTTCCGCCAAGGCGGACGGCGACAGGGTATAGAGCCCGCTCACCTCATGCTCGGCACCATTGGGCAGGCGCAACACGACCTCAAGCGCCCTGACCAAATCCAGTTGGACGAAACCATCCACCATGTCGTGGGCGGCGTTGAGGTCGGCCACCAGACGCCGCAACCGGACGCGCATGGCTTCGACCGCCGCTGTTGGCGCCCCATCCGTCCCGAACAAGGGCTGTCCGGGCGCGGCGAACCGGTCGCTGTCCTCGTCAACGAGCAGACCCAAGGCGCTGCCGGCATCCAGGCGGAAGCCCTCCGCCATCACCGCGTCGGGCACGTAGGTGCATCGCCACCCGCCGTCCCGCCAATAGAGGTTCCGTGGCTGGTCCAGGCTGAGAAGCGCCACCAGGGTGAACCGGCCGGTCTCGCCATCCTTGGCGACGCACAACGGGAAGTCGGCGGACGCGAGGGGGACTTCGGACAAACCGACCCAGGCGTACCGCATCGCGCGCGCGTCCGCCGTGGGGCGCATTTGGACCGTCCCGTGCCGGGTGGGGTCGAGAGGGCGATACCGCGTCATAGGCGCTGCAATCCATGTTGGCGTATGGCCCGGATAAGGCTTCGGTGGGGCGGCAAACGGGCCATCGCGTCCGAGCGCTGGGCCGCCGCCCGCGCGAACAGCCGCGCGGCGGCCCTGCGTTCCGGCCCCAGCGTCGGATGCCCGGCATACCGGGTGGGGAAGCCCATGCCGTGCAGCACATACTGATAGCTGGGCCAGGAAAACACCTCGCGATGGCGGGGGAAATCCGCCGCGCAAGGCGGGTGATGGCGCCACAATTCCAGCCGTTCGCTGAGACCGTCAGGGAACGAGGCGGGATCAAGGTTGTCTTGCCAGAAGGGCTCCGGCCGGCGGGTCAGGATGTAGTGCAGCTTCAGGAACTCGATCACCCGCGCCCAGTGGTGATGAAAGTCGGCGTTGAACTGCCGGGCGATGAGGTCCATGGCCCGCCGGGTGGCCGGCAGCCGATCCGCGATCGTGTCCATGGACAGTTCGATCAGCATCAGCGCCGACGCCTCCAGCGGCTCGATGAACCCGGCGGAAAGTCCCACGGCGACACAGTTGTTGATCCAGAAGGTCTCACGGTGGCCCGCATTGATGTCGATGCTGCGCACGGACAGCGCCTCCGCGCCGGGCCCCGCATAGGCGCGCAAGGTTGCCTCCGCCTGGTCGGCCGAGGTGTGGGCGCTGGAATGGACATAGCCGACGCCGCGCCGGCTCCACAGACCGATGTCCCAGATCCAGCCGGCGGTCTGGGCCGTCGCCACGGTGTGGCAGGCGATGGGGGCATCCTCGACGGAATAGGGAATCTGAAGGGCCAGCGCCTTGTCGGCGAACAGGTATTGGCGGCAGCTTTTCAGCGGAACCCTGTAGACGCGGTCGATCAGCACCCCTTTGAAACCGGTGCAGTCCACGAACAGGTCGCCCTGGATCATCGTTCCGTCCGCCAGGCGCAGCGACTGGATATCCCCCTCCGCTGTCCGGTCGGCGGCCACGACGTCGCCCACGACGTGCCGCACGCCCAAGCGGCCCACGGCGTGGTCGCGCAGCAGCGTCGCGAACTTGCCCGCATCCAGGTGATAGGCGTAGTTGGCCAGCCCGGCGAATTCGGGATGGGTGATGGCCTTGGGCGCCAACCCCGCGTCGCACAGCGCCCCCTGAAAATCGACGCTGTGGGCGAAGTCCCCGGCCGATGGTCCCGTCGCGGCCCTTTCCTCCCAATGGGGCGACAGGTTCACCTCGCCCGCCCCCACCGGGGGATTCAGGGGGTGGTAATAGGCGTCATCGCCCCCCCAGGTCCAACCGACGAACCGGGCGCCCTGTTTGAACACGGCGTCGGCGCTGCGGATGAAATCCGTCTCCGACAGCCGGATCTTCGCCAGGGTGTTGCGCATGGTGGGCCAGGTGCCCTCGCCCACGCCGATCGACGGCTCCGTCGGCGACTCCACCAACACCACCGTGACGCCGTCGCCCCCGGAATCGCCCTCGGGGTCCGCATTGCGGGCGGCGATACGGGCGGCGGCGATCCACCCGGCGCTGCCGCCCCCGACGACGACGACGCGACGGATGGCGTCATTTTCGCTTGTCCCAGATGGGCCTTCGGTCATGGCCTCCCTCATTCTTGGCCATCCTCTTTTGGGGTCGAACGGCGGCGGGCGCGGATAGGCCCGCCACCATTCCCGGATCACCGCCGGCTGGACGGCGCCCCCAGGCTGGATTTGTAGCTTCCGTAATTGACCAGGGAAACCTCACCTAACCCGCCCGGCCCCTCTTCCGTCTTCCAGACGGCGATGTCGATGGTGTTGTCGCCCTGGGGCAGCAGCACGCCGTTGGGAATGGGGAAGCTGCGCTGCGGTCCGATATCGGAAACGTACTGGCCCATCTGCCAACCGTTCACGAACAGGAGCGCGCGATAGTGCCCGTCTGGCGGATCGCGAAACTCCACCCCCAGCGATGTATCCTGGTCCTTGGGCAAGGACAGCGCCACATGGGTGCGATACCAGGTCACGCCCGGCGCCTGCCCGCTGGCCGGCAGGGTGACCGGCTTGCCCTGGGGCAAGGCGCCGGGCTTGAGATGCCAGCCCTCACGCTCGCCGAACAGGCCGCCCTCGTTATAGGGGCCGCGCACCGGGTCCATCGCCGCCTCGGCCCCGGCGTGGCCCTGGATGCGCCAGGAAATGGCGTGGTCGGAGGCGCCCAACGCCGCGGCGTAGGCGATGCCCCGGCCGGTCCGGTTCTCGTTGCGGCTCTGGTAGTCCTCCTCGTGCCCCATGTTGACGGTCAGGACGGAGACGACGTTGTCGCCCTTTTCGATCCAGCCCTGGGGGAAGGGGAAGGTGCCGTCGTCCCCGCGCCGCACGCTGCCCAGGAAGTGGCCGTTCAGCCAGGCGGAGAAGGCGCCGCCGGTGGCCCCGCTCAACACCCGCAGGCGCAGGCCGCGCGGCACATCGGCACCGGCGCCGGAGAAATGCCCCCGGTACCAGGTGTTGCCGGTGTGGAAGCCGTAATCATCCGCCAGCAGCACGGGGTGGGACAGCGGGTTGGTGATGCTGTTGGACGTCGTCAGATCCGCGACACGCCATGTGTGGTCGTCAAAGCCGGGCGCGATTTCCGGGGCACCATCGCGCGCCTGCCAGTCCTTGAGCGCCGGCAGGGCCACGGGCACCGGCGTCGGCAGGGTGACCGCCAAGGCGCCGTCTTCCACGCCGGACGGCGTGATCGGGATGGACGCCCCGTTCCAGGTGACGGCGACGGCGCCGGGGCCGAACACGATGGCGTCCTTGTCGGTGTCGGAATCACCGGCCAGCGCCAAGGTCTTGCCGTTGATCGCGGCCGAGCGCAGCAAGTGCGATCCGACCATCAGCACGGGGCCGGCGGCGGTCTCCGTCCGCCAAATCCGTTCCGTGGCCTGGCGATCCGCCAGCAGGATGACCAGCGGCCGGTCCCCACCGGTGACCACCACCTCCGCCAAGTCGTCATGGGTGTAGTCCAATGACAGTTGGCCGTCCTTGATCTCGCTGTGGACCGCCCCGCGCACGACCCGCGCCTGGGCGTTCGCCGGGACGCGGAAACTGGCCTCGCCCGCGGTTCCCCGGTCCCCGTACAGGACCAGGAAGTCCCGGCCGCCGATGGTGGCGGCGGTCATGACCTCCGAGGTGGAATAACGCAGGTGCTGGGCGCCGAAGGGATACCCCACGACGATCATCTTCGCCTGGCGCCCATTGATGGCCAGGGCCGTCCCCACCTTTTGGGGAACGGTGATGCCTTGTCCATCCACGGTCACGGCGAAGCGGGCCGACGATTGGGCCGTGGAGGTCGAATCCGCATGCCGGATCAGGTGGAATTGCGTCCCCGTCTCGGGATTGACGCGGGCGATGTCGACCAGGCCGCGATCTTCCAGCCAAGCCGACGGCATGGGGTCCGTCCGGGCCAGGGGCGCCGTCGTCGTCACGAAATAGCCGATACGCTTGTCCTCGTAATATTTCCCCTCGAACTGTCGGGATTCGGTGATGGCCGCCCCATAGTCGTAGGACGTGTAGTTTTGCGGGATCGCCTGCCACCCCCAGGAGGTGCCGCCGTAGAGCATGTAGAAGTTCTGGCCGGTGGCGCCCGCCGCGATATTGGATTTGTAAAAGACGTTGGCGAAACTGTCGTTGATCAGTTCCGCGCATTTGGCGTAGCCGGGCCCGCCCCATGGGTCGAACGCACCACCCTGGAACTCGGCGGTGAACAGGGGCTCCCCCTCCTTGCGGCTGCGCGCCATGTCGGGCGCGGGCTTCCAGACCGAGGGGTTGGAGCAATCGAAGCCCTGCGGATAGAAGTCCCAGCCGCTGACCTCCATGGCCCCCTTGCCCTCGACATAGGCGCCGTCATGGTTGCCGAGCAAAGGGACGCGGACGCCATCGGCCCGGGCCTTCTGCTTCAGATGCTCCATATAGGTGCGGTTGTCCTCGCCATTCAGATAATATTCGTTTTCCACCTGATAGCCGATGACCGTGCCGCCCCCGTCGACCAGTTGATGGCGGGCGATGATGCGGTCGACCTGGGTCAGCCACTCGTCGGCATGGCGCAGATACTCCGGATCGGCGCTGCGGTTGTTCACCTTCTTCGTCGTCAGCCACAGGGGCAGGCCGCCGCTGTCCACCTCGGCGTTGATGTAGGGGCTGGGGCGGGCGATGACGTACAGGCCGGCATCGCGGGCCGCGTCGAGCATGCGATCGATGTCGCGGATGCCGGTGAAGTCGTAAACGCCCTCGCGCGGGGAGTGATAGCCCCAGGAGAAGTAAATCGACACCGTGTTGAACCCGGCCGCCTTCATCTTTTGCAGGACGTCGGACCACAGGGCCGGGCTGGGCAGGCGGAAGGGATGGAATTCACCGGACCAGAGATAGACGCGCTTTCCATCGATGAGGAAGCTGTGGGAATCGAAGGTCACCTCATGCGACGGCGCGGGTGCCGCCGTCGCCTGGGGCCCGGCGGCCCATGCCCCCGCCAACGCCAGGGCCGCGACCCGATTGAACCATCCCCGTCGTTCAGCCTTCAAACGGCGCTTCACGGCAACTTCCTCCGATCGTTATTACTGGTTCGCGGTCCTGGCAACCACAGGACCGCTGAGGGATGGCGGCGGCATTCCCGCCGCCATCCGGGCAAGGATGGAAAGATCCTCAGAATTTGTAGCGGACGCCAATATCGTAGCGGGCGCCATAGTCATACCAACCGCGAAGCTGATTGGAGTAGCGCGCGGTCGTCACGTATTTCTCGTCGGTGATGTTCGTTCCCTCGAACAGGATCTGCACACCGTCCATGATCTCGTAAGAGACGCTGGTGTCCACCTGGCCATAGGGCATCACGAACAGCGGCTCGCCACCATATCCTTGGGAAATCGATGACAGGAACCCGCCACGGTGGTTGTAGGCGATACGGGCGGACAGTCCGTATTTCTCATAGAACAGCGTGGCGTTCTGGGAATTGCTGAGACCGACGATGGCGAACCGGACATTGGGCGACATGTTGCCGAACGTGCGGTCGGTGGTCACGAAGGTGGCGTTGATCTGCACGCCGAAGCCATCGAAGGGATGGGGCATCCAGTCGAAGGTGTGGACCAGGTTCACCTCGGCCCCCTGCACGTTCACCTTGCCAAGGTTGTGCGGACGCGCGGCGGCGAAGCTGGCCGTATGGGGACCGGTGATGAAGCCGCCCACCGGCAGATTGCCGGAATTGGCGATGGTGACGGTCTCGGTCTCAATGGTCGTGACGATGTAGTCCTTGATGTCCTTGTTGAACAAGGCGCCGGACAGCATGGTCGTCTGGGTCGGATACCATTCGACCGAGATGTCGACATTGGTGGACTTGTAGGGTTTCAGGTCCGGATTGCCGCCGCTCAGCTCCATGTCCGCCGGACGGAGGACGTCATAAGACGTGACCGGGCGCAGATCCCCCAGGTTGGGCCGCGTCAGGGTCTGCGATCCAGCCAGGCGCACCACCGTGTCCGACGTGGGCTTGAGCGTCAGGTTGAAGTCCGGAAGGAAGGAATAATAGCGATGGCTCGCGGCGACGGGCACGTACTGGCCGTTGTTCTGATAGACGGCGTTGTAGATGGTTGGGTCGTTGGTGACCGGCAGCAGATCGACCAGGGCGCGTGACTGGGAACCGGCGCTCATGTCCGTGACCACGTAGCGGGCGCCCAGGTTCAGCAGCCAGTCGACACCATAGACATTGCCCTTGAAATCGGTCTCGGCATAGGCCGCGTAGACCTTTTCCTGAACGAAGTCCGCCGGATTGGCCACGGAATTGAACCCATTGCCCTGCGACTGCGATTGCAGGTTGGCGGCCGAGGTCCCGGGGGCCAGGTTCTGGGCGGCGTCCAGCGCCGCGAGCGCGGCCGGGCTGCTGAGATAGGCAAGGTAGGCGTTGGGGTCGTAGGCCAGGAACGACGTCGGCAGGTTGCCGCCCAGGCCCTTGACGGTGAAGGTGGACAAGAGCGACGACGGCGTCAGGGTGGGATAGCCGCAGTACAGGCAATTAACGTTCAGCGTGCCGGCGCTGAACGTCGTGCGCTTGCGGTCGGTGTAGCCGAACCCGCCGCGCAGGGTGTGAAACAGGCCGTAGTCCGGCGTCCAATCGAGGTCGAGCTTGGTTTCGGTGACCCGGTCGACCACGTCGTTGCCGGAACGCTGCGCCAGGTGGGTGTAGGCGCCGTTGGTGTTGGTGGTGGCACCCGGCGTGAAGCCGTAAACCGACGGCAACTCACCCACCGCCCCTTCGGTGAAGCTGTAGGTCGTGGGCACGCCGGTCACGGTGAAGAAACTTTTGCCCGCGCCATCGTTATGCGCCCGCGACGCCGTCGCATCCAGAACCACATGCAGCGTGTCGGTGGCCTGCCAATCGGCGTTGAGGCCGCCTTCATACGTGGTGGTGTCGCGCATGCTCGACTGGTTGATCATGTCGGCGTGACCGGCGGTGGTCAGCGACGTGACGGTGCGATTGGCGTTGATGGCGGCGGCGGTGTACTGGGACGGTTCGAACCACAATCCCAAGGACTTGTTGTCACCGTCGTCCTTGAAGTGGTCATACAGGCCGTCGACCGTGATGGTCAGGTCGCTGTTGGGCTTGAACTGGCCGACCAGGGTGGCGCCCAGCCGCTCACGATGATCCAGGGAGTTGTTGACGTTGATGTTTCGCGGCGCATAGACGTCCTGATACAGCGGGGCGGACGCGGGCCCGACGGCGACGTTCGGCAGATAGCCGTCGCTGGTCACGCTGTTGATGGAAGGACTGCGCTTTTGATAGGACACCGAGGCGAGCACGCCCAGCTTGTCCTGGGCGAAGGTGTCGCTGAGCAGCGCGAACGCCTGCGGTTGCTTGTCATCGCCGGCCGTCTCGAAATTCTCCTTGAGCGCGACGACGCCGTGCGGCCCCGGCAGATCGAAGGGACGGGCCGTATGCAAGTTGATGGTGGCGCCGATGGCGCCTTCCTGAACGCGCGCGACGGAGGTCTTGTATGTGTCGGCCCCGCTGATCAATTCGGCCGGCAGCAGGTCGAAGGAGAAATCCCGCCCATAGCTGTCGTTCGCCAAGGTGCGGCCATTGAACAGCACGGTATTGAATTGCGGACCCAATCCGCGAACCGTGACTTTCTGGCCCTCGCCGCTGCTGCGGTCGATGGAAATACCGGGCACACGCTGCAATGACTCGGCCACGTTGGCGTCGGGGAACTTGCCCAAATCCTCCTGCGCGATCGAGTCCATGATCAGGTCGGCATCGCGCTTGCGCTCAGCGGCACTGGCGATGCTCTTGCGAATGCCGGAGATGACGATGTCCTGCAGGTCGCCCCCATCATCGGCACTGGCGCCCGGAACCAATTCCGCCGCGCGAACCCCAGTGCCGGCCGCCATGCTGAAAGCGGCGCCGATGGCAACAGCGCAAACAGACTTATAAAGCCCCTCTTTACGGCCCCGGCGCCGAATCTTGTTCATAGCCACTTTTTACCCTCCCGATTTATTCTCATATTCTTGAATAGAAGGCAGAATTACTTCACATCGCCCGCGGATTTCCGCAAACGATATTGTTATCGTAGTTGTCAGGGACAGCTACGACGCAGCCTTCGCCGACGTGAGCCTGTCCGGCCCTTCATTTGCGAAAATTGAAAACCGACCTGAGAGGAATACCGGACCACAAGGCCATCAGCCCTCTTGAAAGGCGTCGACCATCCGAAGTGCGTCCGACATCACACCGGAAGCCACCAGGCCTTTTGATGCCATTTGTCGACATGGCATTTCCCTCCCCGCTTGTCGCCGATTTTGATTCATGCGGCTTATTTGTAATCTTACTTATATGATTAATGGACCAGCGACGCAATACCTTTAGGGGCATTGTCGCGACCAAAAACACTAATGCATTGAAACTTCGCGACTATCGCGCGATTCAGACCCGCCGGGAAAGCGTTGCGATGGCAAACCATTCAGGGTCGGAAAGGGCGGACGAACGGCCCCGTCGACCCCGGGGATGGGCGGGCGAGCCTGGCAACTTGGCCATGCACAGGCCGTCAATCGGGCACGAGGGCCGTTACTTCGGCCCTTCACCGCCGGCGGAAGTCCCGCCGCCGGCCTTGCCCGAGCCTTTCCGGGGGGCGGGCCTGGCCTCCGGCTTGCCATCTTCGTCCGTAGGGGACAGGAAGAACAGGTTGCGCAGGAAGCCGGGGGCCAGGACGGCCAGGGGGTTGACCGACACGTCCAGGTCGTCCAGCGGGCCCTTCACCCGGTATGTCGCGGATAGCAGGCCCTGCCCCTCGCCCCCCGTCAGGAGGTCACCGACGATGGGGATGGCGCCCAGCAGCTTGTTGAAGGTGCTGAAGGGCACGATGGTACCCTGAAGATCGGCCATGCCGCGGCTGAGGTTGATCTCCCCTTCCATGGTCAGGCCGATGGCCGCACCCGAGGTGCGTACGTCGTGGAAGCTGACGCCGGTGTCGGTCCAGTGGAAACCGCCTTCCAGCTTGCTGAAGGTGATGGGGGCGCCGCTCATGAAGTCGGAGAAGCCCTGAAAGCTGGCGGCCGACAGCAGGCGCGCCATCACCGGCGCCTCCACCACCTGGTAGTCGGTGACGTCCAGGGTGCCGTCCACCACCTCATGCGGGTCGCCAGGCGTGCTGTGGCCCTTCACCACCAGCTTGCCGCCGCGCAGATGGTCCAGCACGTCCAGCTGCTGCAGGGCCGCACCCGCGTCGTCGGAGGTGATGGTCAGCGCCATGGCGTTGCCGTCGGGCACATAGCGCAGGGCGAGGTGGCCGGCGTTATCCTTGCCGACCCGCGTGTCCAGCACGACGGAGCGCCAGCTGCGGCCCCGGCGGGCGAACTGGCCCTTGCTGGCGCCGATCTCGCGCCCGCCGTTGGCCGTCACCACCTTGTCGAAGTTGAAGTCGATGTCCAGCGGCGGCCGGGCGTCCAGCGCCTTGAGCTCCGCCTCCGTCAAGGGCCGGCCGTTGCCGCCGCCGCTGGCGGAGCGGCGGAAGGGCCGAGCGTCCATGGACGGGCCGGCCGCCTTGATGCGCATGCCGCCGGCATCGTCCACGTCCACCGTCATGGCGGCGTCGGTGCGGCCCTGGCGATAGCGGTCCACCGCGATGTGACCGATGGAGAAGTCGTGCTTCAGGTCCATACTGCCTGACGCCTCCATCCCATCCGACTTCAGCTGGAAGCGGGTGACATGCAGGGGACGGCCCTGGTCGAAGCCCACCTCGACGTGGCCGGACGCCGGCACGCCCGTCACCTTACGCCAGTCCATCAGGGACACGGCCAAAGCGGACTTGGTCAGGTCCAGATCGGCCAGGATGGTCTCCTGATGCTGGGCGTCGCGGGTATAGACCATGCTGACGCCCACGGGGCCGCGCACCCAGTCGGGGAAGTCCAGGTGGAACAGCTGGCGGTCGCGGTCGGTGGCGGTGGCCAGCAGGGCGACACGGGTGCCGATGGGCGCCTCCGCCGGGAAATTCTCGCGCCACAGGATGCGGGCCGGCATGCCGTTCAGGCGGGCGGTGCCGTTGGTGTCCATGCCCTTGTTGTCCAGCACCAGGTTCAGGTCCCCGTCCGACGCCTTGATGTCGGCGACGATGCCGTCGGCCGCGACGTTCTTCAGGTGCGCCTGCACGCCCAGCTTCACCTGGTCCATCTTCAGGGTGGCGACCAGCGGGAAGTCGAAGCGCAAGGTCATGTCGGCCGTGCCCGCCACCGTGGCCGGCACCAGGCCCACCTTCCTGGCGTAGCCCAGGGGCGGGGTGTCGATGACGGTGAGCGCGGAGGAGATGGGGCCGCTGACCGGCAGCGTCATTTCCATCTTCTGCGCCGTCTTGTCCAGGCCGGTGATGTCCAGGCGGGAGGTGCCCAGCGCCAGGTCCAGCAGACGGCCCTGCGTCAGCTCGATGCCCAGGTGCCCACCGTCGAAGGTGGCGGTGCCGCCCACATCCTTCACCTTGGGCAGGCCGTCCATGTAGTTCACGGTGGCGCCGGAAAAGGCGAAATTAGCCGTCATCCGGCTGGGCACCATGTCCGACAGGTCGGCCGGGGCGCTGCCCTCCAAATTGAAGGTGACCTTGTCGAAGGCGCCGTCCGACAGGTTCTGCATGATCCAGGCGCGCGGCTTGGGCAGAGCGTCCAGGGGCCACAGCGCATCCAGCGCGTTCAGCGGCACGGACTTGACTTCGGTGGCCAGGGTCACGCGATAGCTGCCGTCGTCCCGCTTCACCCCCCTGCCCGTCAGTGTGACCGTGGATCCGGGGGCGGCGCCGTTGGCCCCGGGCAATGTCAGGTTCAGGTGATTGAGGGTCAGGCCCCCCGGCTCCAGCCGCGCCTGCAGGTCCAGGTTGGCCACGGCCAGCGGCGCCTTCAGCCGGCCCGGCAGGGTGACCGTGCCGGCGGTGCCGCTGAGCGCCACGTCGAAGATGCGGGGGGAGAAGTCGGAGGCGAGGTCCAGCGTCACCGTGCCGGCCAGGGGCATGTCGATGCCGCCCACCGCCGCCAGCACGCCGTCGGACGCGCGGGTGACGCGCGCCAGATCCGCCGGGCTGACGCCGGAGAAATGGGCCACGGCGCTGACGGTGCCATCGGCTAGGCGATAGCCCAGGTCGGCCGCCACCTGCGTCATGTGCCCGCCCAGGTCCACCACCAGCTGGGCGTTGCCGGTGATGCCCCGGCGGTCACGGGTCAGGAAAATGTCGGCCCGGGGGGCGGACCACACCAGGCCCAGCTGGCGGTTGTCCACCGACAGCCGCGCCTCGGACACCACCAGCTTGGTCAAGGCGCCCAAGGGTTCCAGCGGATCCGGCGGCCGTTTCAGGGCGCTGATCAGATCCGCCATGAAGTCGTTGCCGTCGTCGGTGTCGTCATCCGACATCAACGCCAGGCGGAACCGGCCGTCCACCTCGCGGATGGCGTTCAGACGGGGCCGGACCAGGACGATGCGGGTGGGCGCCAGGCGGCCGTGCAGCAGGGCCGGCACCGACAAGGCCACGCGGAACTCCGGCAGCGTCGCCACCGTGGCGCCGCCCGTGCCGGTCAGCACCACGTCGTCGGCCAGGATCTCCACCGTGGCGCCCTTGACCGCCCTGGCCAGCATCACCTTGTGCACGGAGATGTGGACGGGGCCGCCGGAATTCACCGCCTGCTCAAGATAGGGCGCGAACCAGGAGATGGGCATGGGCCCCCGGCTGAGCCGCCAGGTCAGCAGGCCTACCGTGACCAGGGCCACCAGCAGCAGGCCCGCCGCCAGTTCCAGGACGACCAGGGCCGTGTGGCCGATAACGCCCCGGCGCTTGCGCGCCCTGCGCGGCGACTTGGGCGGCGGCGGTTCGGTGGGCCCGGCGGGACGCCGGCCAGGCACGCGCAGCCCCATCGCCTGTTCGCCGCCACCCTCGAGGCCGGACGCCTGCGTCCCGGTCGACACCTCGGAAGGCGCCTCGGCGGGGGGGATGGGCGGGATCGGACGGGGCAAAGGCTCAGACTTCCGGCATGGCTTGACCGCGTTGCGGGCCCTTGGGCACTCTGCCCGGGGAACCCACAACCGCGAAACGGCGAACAGCGAACGGGGCCCCGCCCCATCTCTTGTCCAGTCCCAGCAACATAGGGTCACGATGGACAGGTTTACACGGGGGCAAGACCCGTTTCCTGGCATAGCCCGGTCAGACATCCATGTTCAATGCGAAATCCCTACCCCAAGCGGCAGATACCGAACTTCTGGCCCGCGGGCTGGAGTCCTGGCAGCGCCGGGCGGAGGAGTCCGGCGACGCGGATCTGGCGGAATTCGCCCGGACCTACGCGGCCGACGAGGCGGGTGGCGCCCTGCTGCGGGCCATTTTGGGCAACAGCCCCTTCCTGGGACAGGCCTTGCTGAAGGAACAGTCCTTCTTCCGACAGGTGGCCACCGCCGGTTTCGACGCCGCCTTCATGGACATGCTGGAAGGGCTGTGGGGTGATGTCGGCGGGCCGACCACCACCGACCGTCTGATGAAGGCCCTGCGCGTGGCCAAGCGCCGCGCCGCCCTGCTGATCGCCGCCGCCGACATCGCGGAGGCATGGACGCTGGAGCAGGTGACCGGCGCGCTGAGCCAGTTGGCGGAGGCGGCGTTGCGGCTGACCGCGCGCCACCTGTTGCGCCAGTTGGCTGCCAAGGGGGACATCCGACTGCCCGACGCCGAGAACGATCCAGAGGCCGGCAGCGGCCTGATCGTGCTGGCCATGGGCAAGTTCGGGGCGCTGGAGCTGAACTACTCCAGCGACATCGACCTGATCGTCCTTTACGACGACGGCGTGGTGCAGGCCCGCGACCCGGATGAGATGACACGCACCTTCGTGCGCCTGGCCCGCGACCTGGTGCGCATCATGGAGGAGCGGACGGTGGACGGTTACGTCTTCCGCACCGACCTGCGCCTGCGCCCCGATCCCGGCGCCACGCCCCTGGCCGTCTCCGTCTCCGCGGCGGAGGCCTATTACGGCAGCTTAGGCCAGAACTGGGAGCGGGCGGCCATGATCAAGGCGCGGCCGGTGGCGGGCGACCGCAAGGCCGGCCAGGACTTCATGAGCCTGATCCGCCATTTCGTCTGGCGCCGCAACCTGGACTTCGCCGCCATCCAGGACATCCATTCCATCAAGCGCCAGATCGGGGCCCACAAGGGCCATCGCGACAAGGCGGTGAACGGCCACGACATCAAGCTGGGCCGGGGCGGCATCCGCGAGATCGAGTTCTTCGCCCAGACCCAGCAGCTGATCTATGGCGGGCGCGACGCCCACCTGCGTACCCCCGCCACCATGATGGCGCTGGACGCCTTGGTGGCCGCCGGCCGGGTGGGCGAGGACGCGGCGGAGGATCTGAAGGCCGCCTACCGCTTCCTGCGCCGGGTGGAGCACCGGGTGCAGATGGTGGACGACCAGCAGACCCACAAGCTGCCGGTGGACGACAAAGGGGTGGCGGCCGTCGCCACCTTCCTGGGCTATGCCGATCCGGATGCCTTCCGTACCGAGCTGCTGGCCACCCTGGGCCGGGTGGAGGACCGCTACGCCGCCCTGTTCGAGGAGGCCCCGCCCCTGTCCGGTCCTGGCAACCTGGTCTTCACCGGGACGGAGGACGACCCCGACACCATCACCACCCTGCGGGGCCTGGGGTTCCAAAACCCTTCCGCCGTGGCGGCGCAAATCCGCGCCTGGCACCATGGCCGTTACCGCGCCACCCGCAGCACCCGGGCGCGCGAGCTGCTGACGGAACTGGTGCCCAGCCTGCTGGCGGCCCTGGGCGGCACGGCCCAGCCGGACCAGGCCTTCCTGAAGTTCGATGAGTTCCTGAACCGCCTGCCCGCCGGTGTGCAGCTGTTCAGCCTGTTCTACGCCAACCCCAAGCTGCTGGAGCTGGTGGCCCTGATCATGGGCACGGCGCCGCGCCTGGCCGACAGCCTGTCCCGCCGCCCGTCGCAGCTGGACGCCGTGCTGACCCCCGGCTTCTTCGACCATTTGCCCGATGCCCAGGAATTGCGCCAGGGCCTGTTCCGCCTGCTGGCCGACGCCCACCACTTCGAAGAGGTGCTGGACCTGACGCGGCGCTGGACCAGCGACCAGCGCCTGCGCGCCGGCATCCAGATCCTGCGCCACCTGACCGATGGCGACCGGTGCGGCCCCTTCCTGACGGACGTGGCGGAAACCGCCCTGGCCGTCCTGCATGAGCGGGTGGAGATCGAGTACAGGCCCCGCCATGGCTGTTTCGAAACCGGAACGGATGGGGGTGCCGGCATGGCCATCCTGGGCATGGGCCGCCTGGGCGCCGGCTCGCTGTCGCTGGGGTCGGACCTGGACCTGATCACGGTCTATCAGGTGCCGGATGGGGCCGACCAATCCAATGGGCCCAAGCCGCTGTCGCCCAGCGAGTATTACATCCGCCTGACCCAGCGCCTGATCAACGCCATCACCGCCCCCACGGCGGAGGGCGCGCTGTATGAGGTCGACATGCGGCTGCGGCCCTCGGGCAACAAGGGGCCGCTGGCCGTCAGCCTGGACGCCTTCATCCGGTATCAGCGGGAAAGCGCCTGGACTTGGGAACACATGGCGCTGACCCGCGCCCGGGTGCTGACCGGCCCGCCGGCCCTGCGGGCGCAGCTGACCGAGGCCATCCGCGCCGTGCTGGTGCAGCGCCGGGATCCGGACAAGCTGCTGGCCGACGTGGCCGACATGCGCGCCCGTGTGGACCGGGAGCACCACACCAAGGACCCCTGGTCGGTGAAGCATGTGCGCGGCGGCATGGTCGACATCCAGTTCCTGGTGCAGTATCTGACCCTGCGGCATGCCGCCGATCATCCGGGCATCCTGGACCCCAACACCACCGGCGCCCTGACCCGCCTGCGCGACGCCGGGCTGCTGGACGCGGCGGACGCCGACGCCCTGATCGACATCCACCGCCTGTGGCGCCGGGTGCAGGCCTTCCTGCGCCTGACGGTGGCGGGGGAGGTTAAGGTGGCCGAGGCGCCCCCGGCCCTGCGCCTGGCCCTGGCCGAAGCCGTGGGCGACGGCCTTGACTTCGACGCGGCGGAGGCAAAGATCCGGGCCGCGGCCGCGCAGGCCCACGCCCTCTTCCAGAAGGTGGTGGAGGAACCCGCCGGCCGCCTGCCGGCGCCGGCCGCCTGATCCAACCGGCGGGCTGGGCCGTATCAGCGGCGCACCGTCATAAACCTAGGCCCGAACCCAGGAAGGAAAAGCACCATGGCCGTTGAGGTCGGAACCCCCGCCCCGGATTTCACCATGCCCACCGACGGGGGCGGCAGCGTCACCCTGTCGTCCCTGAAGGGCCGTCCGGTGGTGCTGTATTTCTACCCCAAGGACGACACCACCGGCTGCACGGCCGAAGCCTGCGGCTTCGGCGAATCCCTGCCGCATTTCGAAAAGGTGGACGCCACCATCATCGGCGTGTCCAAGGACAGCGTGGCCAGCCACGACAAGTTCAAGAAAAAGTACAACCTGCCCTTCACCCTAGCGTCCGACGCCGACAGCGACGTGTGCGAACGCTATGGCGTGTGGGTGGAAAAGAACATGTACGGCCGCAAATACATGGGCATCGAGCGCGCCACCTTCCTGATCGACAAGGACGGCCAAGTGGCCCAGGTGTGGCGCAAGGTCAAGGTGCCCGGCCACGTCGACGCCGTGCTGGCGGCGGTGAAGGCGCTGTAAGCAGAGGTAAGGCGGCGGGCCGGATACGCCCGCCGCTGGTCATCAAAGCGCCGTCCTCAAAGCGGCGCCCAAGGATCATAGGTGCCGAAGCTCCAGCTGTTTCCTTCCGGGTCGCGGGCGTGGTAGCCGCGGCCGGGGTAGCCTTCATTGTCGTGCGGCGGGGTCACGATCTCCGCCCCGGCGGCGCGGGCGCGATCGTGGTGGGCGTCCAGGTCGTCGACGATGATGTAGACGCACGCCGTGACGCCCCCAGCCTCCGCCGCCGTTTTCCAGCGATAGGCGTCGGTTGACAGCCCGGGCCGGGCTGATCCCAGCATGACCATGCCGTCGCCCAGCGTCAGCTGGGCGTGGTGGATGAGGCTGGGGTCCTGGTCGTCGGCGTAGACGGCGTGGCGTTGGAAGCCGAAGGCGGCGCATAGGAAGTCGATGGCGGCCGGCGCATCCTGATAACGCAGGCAGGGAATCAGGGAACGGGTGGGCATGGGGGCTCAGTCTCCTGTCAGGCGGCGACGATGCCGCTGGCCCGACCATAGGGCCGAACGGCGCGGCCTGGATTGGATCTAAATAACCTCCACCATCCCGGCCTCCACCAGGCCGCCGCCGTCCGGAAGGGACTGGGCCAAGTATTGCCCCGGCGTCAGCCTGGCGAACTCCCGAAATTCCCGGATCATGTGCGACTGGTCGCAATAGCCGGCGTCGATGGCGATGCCGGCCCAGCCGCCGCTGCCCTCATCCGGCGGCCCGGCCCCCAGCCGCTTGGTCAGCGTCTCGAACCGCATCAGGCGGCGGTAGGTGCGCGGCCCCACGCCCAGCGCGTCCTTCACACGGGCGGCGAGATGCTTGGCGCTCCATCCGATGTCCCGCGCGATGTCTGCTATGTCCAGGTCGGGCCGGTTGCGCAGCAGGGCCAGCGCGTGCGTCTGGGCCCCTGGTAGGGCGGGCATGGCGGCGAAGCAGCGGGTCAGCGCGTCGTCCAGCGCGGCCATGCGGCCGGTCCCGTCCGGCGCCTCCGCCAGCGCCTGGCCCAGCCGCGTCCCCGCCGGGCCCAGGACGGCGTCCAGAGGCACCGCGCGGTCGACCAGATCCGTCAACGGGCAGCCCAGCAGGCGCCGCAGGCTGGCGAGCGGCAGGAAGACATGCATCCCCGCCTGGGTGCCGCCCGACCGGGACAACGCCGGCGCCAGGTGGGCGCCGGCCACGAAGCCCTCCCCGGCCCGCAGGGTGACCGGCCGCCCGTCGCCGCCCACGATGCCGATCGGTTCCGCCAGGTTGACGATCAGCACGGCCTGGGCGTGGGGCAGTTCCCGGCGGGTGGTGAAACTGGTCCGCTCACGATAGTCGGCATACCCATCCACCAAGCCCGACAGCACCGGCGGGGGCGCCAGGTTGGCCACATGCCAGGCGTCCCGCGGGCCGTCATGGCGGCGGATGGACAGCAGGCGGGAGGACGGAACGGTCATGGACGGGCCCCGACAGCGCGGCTGCCGGCCAGCTTGGCACAGAACGCCCCGGCTGGGGAGGGCCCGGCGCCGACGCGCGGGCGTCCCGGTCCGCCAGCACCTACTTCAGCGGATAGTCGAACACGGCATAGTGCCCGCCATGGTCGAACCGCCGATTGGGCATGTCCGGGCGATGGTTGATGCCGGTGTAGTGGCCGATCAGCGACCGCCGCTCCACCCCCGGGCGGTTCGGCGCCGAGCCGCGGTGCATCAGCCGGCCGTGCCAAATCAGCACGTCGCCCTTTTCCCCCAGGAAACGCCGCGTTTCCACCCCCTGGGCCGCGATCTCCGCCTCGATGGCGGGAGTGACGAAGCGTTCCGTCAGATGGGGCCAGGAGGCGCTGCCGGTGGTGCCGGTGACGCGGTCGCGCTCCGCCGCGGACAGGAACTGCCGCACCTTCTCCCCCTGCAGCAGGGGCCAGCGGTGGGAGCCGGGCACGTATTCGAACGGCCCGGAATCCGGGTCGATACGGTCCAGGGCGATCCATACCGCGGCGTACCAGCCGTTGACGAAGGGCGGGCTGAGATATTCGTCCTGGTGCCAGTTGCGCTCGGTCGAGGCCCAGCCGGTGAGGTTCAGATGCAGCATCATCTCCTCCCCGATCAGGCCGTTCATGATGGCCATGAGCGGCGGGTGCAGGCAGATGCGCCGCAACTCCTCCACCTGCATATAGGGGGTGGGGGTGATCCAGCCCAGCGCCCGGTCCACCTGTTCGCGCCGTTTGATATAGGGGTCCAGCAGGTCGTCGTCGAGGAAGCCCTTGAGCAGGACGACACCCTCGCGCCGCCATTGCCTCTGTTCGGGGGTCAGCGCGCCCTCATCCACCGCCGGCTGGTCCAGGGGCGGCAGGCCCTCAGGGTCCGGATGGTCGCTCAACATGGAAAAGCGGATGCCGCCGCTGGCGTCCGGCGGCGTGCCGTAGCACAGGGCGCCCAGGGGCGGCCGGTCACCCAGCGTGCGGGCCAGGGCCAACAGCGCGGGCGTCAGCGCCTGGGCGTCCGGCGCCTCGTCCGCCTCGGCCACGAACAGCCAGTAGACGGGGCCGCACCCCATGGGGAACGCTGGCACGGTGACGCGGTCACAGCGCAGGTCGCCGTCGAACAGGCCATCCGGCGTGCGTGACACCAGCGGGCCCTGGCGCGCCAGACCGGTGGCCTCGTCGACCAGCAGGGCGTGCAGCTTACGCTCCGCCCGGCCGCCCCGGATGTCGCCCGGCACCTCCACGACCTCCAGGTTGGCCACCCGCGTCACCACCCGCTCTACGATCAGCAGCGGCGGAAGTGCGGCCGCCGGCGTGGCGACGGCGGCGGGATTCGGCCGGCGGCCGAGGAGGCGGGACAGGAGGTTCATGGGGAAGGCCGGCTCATGGAGTGGGGGGAGGTCATATCAGGGGGGTGTGGAACACGGCGTACTGTCCGCCCCCTTCGAACCGGCGGTCCGGCATATCGGGGCGGTGGTTCACGCCGGTGTAGTGGGCGATGAGCGACCGCCGCTCCAACCCCGGTTGCCGCGCGGGGGAACCACGATGCATCAGGCGGCCGTGCCAGACGAGCACGTCACCTTTTTCCGCCAGGAAGGCGCGCTTTTCGACACCGCGCCGGGCGATCTCCGCCTCCACGATGGGCGCGACATAGGACTGGGTGACGCTGGGCCAGGCGTCATAGCCGCTATCGGTCACGGCGGCGAGGCGCCGTTCCTCATCCGTCATGAACTGGCGCACGCGCGCGCCGCGCAGCAGGGGCCAGCGGTGGGAACCGGGGATGTATTCGAAGGGGCCGGCATCGGGATGGATGCGGTCCAGCGCGATCCACACGGCGGCGTACCAGCTGTTCACGAAGGGCGGGCTCAGATACTCGTCCTGATGCCAGTCGCGCTCGGTGGACACCCAGCCGGTGAGATTGAGGTGCAGCAGCATCTCCTCCCCCACCAGGCTGTTCAGCAGGCCCATCAGGGGCGGGTGCAGGCAGATGCGCCGCAACTCCTCCACCTGCATGTAAGGCGTGGGGGAGCGCCAGCCCCCCGGCCGGCCCACCTGCTCACGCCGCGCGATGTAGGGATCCAGCAGATCGTTGGGCAGGAAGCCCTTGAGGATGGCCACCCCCTCTTCCCGCCATTGCCGCTGTTCCGGCGACAGCGTGCTTCCGTCCACCACCGGTTGATCCAGGGGCGGCAGGGTGGCGGCCGGCGGCTCGTCGCTGATCATGGCGAAGCTGAGCTGGGCGCGGTCCAGGCGGGGGCCGTCGCAGCCCACCGCCAGCAGCGGCCGCTGCCCCAGGCTGGCGGCCAGGGCCAGCAGGGCCGGCACCAGCGGGGCGGGATCGGCCTCGCCCAACGGTTCGACCACGAACAGCCAGAAGGCGGGGCCCGTCCCGTCCGGGAATTCCGGGAAGGCGATGCGATCGACGCCGGGAGCGGACTGGGTGATCTGCCCCACCCGGACCTCGGCCCCCGCCTCATCCATGACGATGGCCTGCAGCGGCCGCCCGCCGCGGATGGCGCGCAGGTCACCGGGCACGGTGATGGCGTTCAGCCGGTGGATGAAGGCATGGAACGGTTCGGCGATGACCACGTCCGGCAGAACCGGCGCCGCCACCTCCACAGGTGCGGGCGAACGGCGCGAAAGCAGGCGCGACAAGATTTGCATGGCAACCCCAACCCAGCGCCGCCCAAGCCCCCCAGGCGGCTGGTCGGGTATACACCGCCGCGCGCGCCCCGTGCAATGAAGGCACCCGCGCGGATGCAGCCCAGCCTCAGGCGCTGGCGCTGCGGGTTCCGGACACCAGGGTACCGCCCAGCCGGGCCAGGATTTCGCCGGCCAGGGCGGCGATTTCCTCCGACCCCTTGGCGCGGCGGTCGGTTTCCTGCAGCGACAAGCCATCCATCATGGCGCCGGCGAAGCCGACGCGGTTGCCGATGGCAGCCTCGGCCATGGGCACGCCCAGGCCCGCCACCGCCTCCGTCAGCCGGTTCGCCAGCTTGGCGCGGGGCGGCACGCGGTTCAGCGCCACCAGCACCGCCCGCTTTTCCGCCTTGGCCATCTCCAGCGTGGGGCGGGTGGCCCACAGGTCCATGGGGCTGGGCTGCACCGGCACCACCACCAGGTCGGCCACGCGCACGGCGATGCGCGCCTCCGTCTCGGCATGCGGGGGGCTGTCGACCACCACCACGTCATGTTCCCGCGCCAGGCGTTCCACCTCTTTCTGGGTGCGCCAGCCGTTGATCTGCATATGGGTCAGACCGGGATCGTCCAGGGCCTGGGCGCGCAGGCCGAACCAGGCGGTCAGGCTGCCCTGGGGGTCGATGTCCACCACCGCCACGCGCAGCCCGGCCAGCGACCAGGCGACGGCCAGCTGGATGGCCAGCGTGGTCTTGCCCGCCCCGCCCTTCTGCTGCGCGATGGTGACGACGTGCCCCGCCATGATGGCTCCCCCTTTCAGGAATGACCGTGGCCGGCAGTGTGGACCCGGCGGAGGTGGCGGGCAAGTGTGCAGTGCACAATGGGTGATGCCCCAAAAGGGGAGGCCGGCCCTGCGGCCAGTGCCCTTGGACCGGGCGGACGGGTGGGCTAGATAGGGTGACCCCTTTTGCCAGGTGCCGCCCCGTGACCGAGTCCCATACAGCCCCCGACATGTCCCCGCCCACCAGAGAAGCGCTGGAGCGCGCGTCGCAGGCGCTGGCCGGCGGCAAGCTGGTGGCCTTCCCGACGGAGACGGTCTATGGCTTGGGCGGCGACGCCGGCAACGACCAGGCGGTGGCCGACATCTTCGCCGCCAAGGGCCGCCCCAGCTTCAACCCCCTGATCGTCCACCTGCCGGATGTGGCGGCGGTGGAGCGCTACGTCGTGATGGATGAGCGGGCGCACCAGATGGCCGACCTGTACTGGCCCGGCCCCCTCACCCTGGTCCTGCCCCGACGGGCGGATGCCGCCCTGTCGCTGCTGGTCAGCGCCGGGCTGGACACGGTGGCGGTGCGGGTGCCGCGCCATCCCACCGCCCGCGCCCTGCTGCAGGCCAGCGGCCGGCCCATCGCCGCCCCCAGCGCCAACCGGTCCGGCCACGTCAGCCCCACCGCCCCCGTCCATGTGCGCGAGGAATTCCGTGATGGCGGCGGCGGCCGCCTGGCCCTGATCCTGGCCGATGGCCGCTGCCCGGTGGGGGTGGAGTCCACCGTGCTGGACCTGTCGGGCGAGCACCCGGTGCTGCTGCGCCCCGGTTCCATCACGCCGGAGGAGATCGAGGCTGTGCTGGGCCCCATCCAGCGCGCCGCGACCCCGGGCACGGGCATAAAGGCGCCCGGCATGCTGGAAAGCCATTACGCCCCGGGCCTGCCGGTGCGGCTGAACGCCTTGAACGCCGCCAAGGATGAAGCGCTGCTGGGCTTCGGCCCCGACCGCTTCGTGCTGGGCGGGGCGGAGCGGCTGAACCTGTCGCCCACCGGCGATTTGAACGAGGCCGCCGCCAACCTGTTCGCCATGCTGCGCAAGCTGGACAAGCCCGGCCTCAGCGGCATCGCCGTCATGACCATCCCCGACGTGGGCTTGGGCCTGGCCATCAATGACCGCCTGCGCCGGGCGGCCGCGCCCCGGCCCTAAGACGGAACCGGTTAACGGACCACACCGTTAGCACTTGATCACAGCGGGCGGGAGCGGACACTCTGGCGCCAAACGCCCCTGGCTTCCCCGAGGTCCCGCCCATGGCCGATCCCCGGCACATCGTCCTTCTGGCCCAGTACAACGCCTGGATGAACGCCAAGGTGCTGGAGGCGGCGGCGCGCCTGCCGGCCGAGGCCCTGACCACCGACCGGGGGGCCTTCTTCCACTCGATCCTGGGCACGCTGAACCACCTGATGGTGGGCGACCTGTTGTGGCTGCGCCGCTTCCGCACCCACCCCGCCGGCTACACCACCCTGGACCCGGTCATGGACTTGCCGGTGCCCACGCGGTTGAACGAGGATCTTTATCCCGATCTGGCCAGCCTGGCGGCCGACCGCCAGACCATGGATGCCGCCATCAGCCGTTGGGCCGCCTGTGTGCGCCCTTGCGACCTGAACCACGTCCTGGCGTACACCAGCAGCGCCGGCAAGACCTGCGCCCGCCGTTTCGGCGACTTGATCGTGCATTTCTTCAACCACCAGACCCATCACCGCGGCCAGGCCACCACCCTGCTGACCCAGGCCGGCCAGGACGTGGGCGTCACCGACCTGGTGGCCCTGATTCCGGATGAAACCCCATGAGCCCCCGCCTTTCCGCCGTCGCCCAAGCCTGCCTGGCAGCCCTTTCCGAACTGCTGGGTCCCAGCGGCTACATCACCGACGCGGAGGCGCAAGCCCCCTATCTGGCGGAGGCGCGCGGCAACGCCGTCAGCACCCCGCTGGCCCTGCTGCGCCCGTCGACCACGGAGGAGGTGGCCGCCGTGGTGCGCCTGACGGCGGAGGCCGGCATCGCCCTGGTGCCCCAGGGCGGCAATACCGGCCTGGTGGGCGGCGCCCTGGCGGCGGAGGGCACCCTGCTGCTGAACCTGGGCCGCTTGAACCGCATCCGCGAAGTCGACCCACTGGACCATACCATGACGGTGGAGGCCGGCGTCATCCTGGCCACGGTGCAGCAAGCGGCCAACGACGTGGATCTGATGTTCCCCTTGAGCCTGGGCGCGGAAGGCAGTTGCACCATCGGCGGCAACCTGTCGACCAACGCCGGCGGCATCCTGACCCTGCGCTACGGCAACGCCCGCGCCCAGGTGCTGGGGCTGGAGGTGGTGCTGCCCGACGGGCGGGTGTGGAACGGCCTGCGCCGCCTGCGCAAGGACAACACCGGCTATGACCTGAAGCACCTGTTCCTGGGCGCCGAAGGCACGCTGGGCATCATCACCGCCGCCACCCTGTCGCTGGTGCCCCGGCCACGCCAGATGGAAACGGCGCTGGTGGCGGTGCCGGACGTGACCGCCGCCCTGCGCCTGCTGAAGCGCCTGCGCCAGGCCAGCGGCGACGCCGTCTCGGCCTTCGAGATCATGCCGCGCTTCGCCATCGACGGCGCCGCCCGCTATCTGGGCGAACAGAACGACCCGCTGTCGGAGCCGTCGCCCTGGTACATCCTGACGGAGCTGACGGCCGGCACGCCCGGCGACGCCCTGCGCGACACGGTGGAGGCGGCCCTGGCCGAGGCCATCGAGGCGGGGGAGGCGACGGACGCCACCCTGGCCGCCAGCGGCGACCAGCGGCAAAAGCTCTGGCGCCTGCGCGAGGGGTTGCCGGAGATCGGGCGCAAGGTGGGCGGCGCCCTGCATCATGACGTGGCCGTGCCGGTCAGCCGCATCCCCCAGTTCATCGAGCGGGCCGACCGGGCGGTGGCGGAGTTGAGCCCCGGCGCCCGGCCCTACCCCTTCGGCCATCTGGGCGACGGCAACATCCATTACAACATCGCGCGCCCCGACACGGACGACCCCGTCGACCGCGAGGCCTTCCTGGCCCTGGGCGAAAAGATCATGCGGGCGGTGCACGACGTGGTGTTGGACCTGGACGGGTCGATCAGCGCCGAGCACGGCATCGGCAACAAGAAACGCAACGAACTGGCCCGAGCGCGGTCAACCCTGGAAATCGATTTAATGGCAAGCTTGAAACGTCTGCTGGATCCGCGCGATCTCATGAACCCGGGAAAATCTTACCCCAATAGACAGGATTTGGCGCCAAAACCGGGCGCCGGCATAGGCCAACACTGACCTTTGGCGTCAATTGACGGCGACTCGGGGGGCATGAGACCCTTGGTTGCAGAGATAAAGGAGTCCGTGGCGTCCCCGTGTTTGATCCGGCGGCCCACCCCAAGAGAGGGAGAGAGCCTATGCCTGGCAAGACCTCGACCCCCATTGGCCCCCATACCTCCCCAATGTCCCTTTACCTTAGGCTGCTGCGGGGTGGTGCCACGACAGGCCGAGCCCCCCTGGCCCATGACACCGATGCGCCCGTGTCGGTCCCGCCGCAGATGGCGGGTGGCGTCTGTGGTGGCCAGATGATGGCCGGCCGGTCGGAAGATCCGGCCCTGGTGCATTTCTGACCACGCTATTTCTGACGGCTGTATTTCCAACGATCCTAGCCATCCGCAGTAGTGCGTTCGGCCGAGGCGACTGTATGATCGGCCGCCATGAAGCCGTTCATCACCACCTTCCTGTCCCTGCGGCAGCGATCGGCGCCCGTCCGCTATACCGGAGCCGCCTTGCTGGTGTGCCTGTCGTTCGGCGTGCGCATCGCGCTGGACGACGTGCTGGATGGCTATCCCGTCGTGCATTTCTTCCCGGCCCTGGTGCTGGGAACGCTATGGTTCGGGGTGGGGCCGGGACTGCTGGCCGTGGCCCTGAGCACCACGCTGGCCCTGCCCTTTTTCGCCCCCGCCGACGACGTCATGCCCTGGACGCAGCAGCTGGCCACGCTGCCCGACCGGTTGGCCGCCCTGCCGCCCAAGGGTTGGGCCGGGCCCGCCCTGTTCGTCGTCATCAGCCTGGTGGTGGTGTCCATCATCGCGGCATTGCATGACGCCCTGGACACCTTGGCGGCGGGAGAGCAGCAGCAGGCCATGCTGTTGCGCGAAATCTACCACCGCATCCGCAACGACCTTCAGTCCGTCTCCAGCTTGCTGATGGTGGCGGAAAGCCGGGCGGGCGCCATCGAGGCGGGAGAGCTGGCCAAGGCGGGGGAACGGGTTCGCGTCCTGGGGCTGGTCTATTCCAGCCTGCAGCGGTTGCAGCGTGAACCCTTCGTGCCGGCCCGCGCCTTCCTGGGACAACTGGTGGAGAACCTGGCCGCCGCCCATGTCGCCGGCCGGCCCATCACCTTCACCGTCGAGGTCGAGGATCTGAAGCTGCCGCAGCGGGCGGCCGTGACCCTGGGCCTGGCCGCCAATGAGCTGCTGACCAATGCGCTGAAATATGCCTTCCCCGACGGGCGCCGCGGCACCGTCGCCGTGCACCTGGCGACGGAAGGAACCCGGTGGGTGCTGCGGGTGGAGGATGATGGCGTGGGCTTGGCCCACTGCGGACCCAACGGCCAAAGCCCGGCAACAACGACCGGGTCGGCAGAAGATTCCGATGCTTATAGGCCGCGGCGCGCCGGCCTGGGCCATTTGCTGCTGGAACAGCTGGCGCGGCAATGCGGCGGCCAGTTGGGGCAGGTCAGCGACGGCGGCGTGAAGGCCTGGATGGCGGTGCCGGTGACACCGGACGCCCCAGGGCCTTGAGCGGGCCGCTCAGGCGCTGGCCATGTAGGCGGCGGCCATGTTGGGGGCACGGTTGATGGTCATGCGCTGTTCCTGCTGGCTGTAGCCGTCCTTGTTGTCCTGGTCGTCCTCCTCGGTGGGCGCGGCCAGGGCGTTCAGCATCATGATGGTGTAGGTGGACAGCGGCATCTTGGACGAGCTGGCGCCCCGCACCATGTCCCACGGCTGGGACGTGCTGTCGGCCGTCTGCACGGTGCCCAGCGTGGTGGACCCGGCATATTTGTCCGCGCTGGCACCGCCCGTGCCATCGAACTTCTTGGCGAAGCGGTCGTAGACCTGACCCAAGGACAGAGCCCTGCCGTTGTTGTCATAGAAGACGGCGTCGTTGGCGTCCGCCGCGTCCGGTACGACGGCGTCCGCCGCCTGGTTGGGGTTTTTCTTCAGCGCGTTCAGGAACTTGGAGGCGCCGCCGGCACCCAGGAAGTGGGCCAGGTAGAGTTCCGTCCCACCGATGGTGCCGCCCACCTGCTGCTGCAGGGTGGTCTTGTTGTCCTGGGCCAGCGCCGCCGCCATCATGGCGGAGGTGTCGGCGTCCTTGCGCAGATCGAGAATCTTTTGCCGGGTGGCGGGGTCGGAGACATAGGCGCTGCCGTCGCCACGGGTCTTGATGGCGCTGGCGTATTGGCCCAGGCCCACCTCGGCCCCGTGCTGCTGCACCATGTTCAGCCACGTGGAGTCGGTGAACTGGTAGAGGCCGGTGGCGCTGCTGGTGCTGGCCTTGGCATTGGTGTCGTAGCCGCTTTCCACCGATGCCTGCTTCAGCAGATAGGAAAAATCTACCCCGGCCTTGGTGCTGGCCTGCTGCACCGCCGCCACGATCCTGGCGGGGGCGGAGGACGCCAAACCCTGTGCTGCAGTCAACTGCGTGGTGGACAGTGCGCTGATCACGACCGGACCTCACTTACCTGGAAAACGACCGGCCAAGGGGGCCGATCCGATGCTGGCCCGGTGGGAAAGCAAGGTACGTGCCAGTCTGTCGCGTCTTCCCGGATCAGGGCGGATTTTCGGCGACGCTTGCCCGCCCGCCGCCATCCCGGCAGGATGGGCCCCGCGTCGACGGGACGTGGCCCTTCCGCTCAATGATCGGGCCCGCCCGCCCAATAACATTGAGCATACCCGCCGGCCGTGCCGGGTCCCGCCCCCTTGTCCTGAAGCGATGGGCGCCGGGCCCCACCGGCGGGTTCCCCGGGAGGACCCGAGAGACCATGACCTATCAAGCGCCCCTGAAGGAAATCCGTTTCGTCCTGAATTCCGTCGTCGGCCTGGACAAAGTTGCCGCCTACCCCGCCTTCGAGGCCGCCACCCCCGACTTGGTGGACGCCGTCCTGGAGGAAGGCGCCAGGCTGGCCGACAACGTGCTGGCGCCCCTGAACGTGGTGGGCGACCGCCAGGGCTCCAAGCTGACGGACACGGGCGTGCGCACCCCCGACGGCTTCAAGGACGCCTACCGCCAGTTCGTCGAGGGCGGGTGGAACAGCGTGCCCTTCGACCCCGATCATGGCGGTCAGGGCCTGCCCTGGACCCTGTTCATCGCGCTGCTGGAAACCTGGACCAGCGCCAACATGTCCTTCGCGCTCGGCCCCCTGCTGACCCAGGGGGCGGTGGAATTGCTGACCGCCCACGGGTCGGATGAGCAGAAGACGCTGTATCTGGAAAAGCTGATCTCCGGCGAATGGGCCGGCACCATGAACCTGACGGAGCCGCAGGCCGGTTCCGACGTGGGCGCCGTGCGCACCCGCGCCGTGCGCCAGGACGACGGCACCTATCGCATCAGCGGCCAGAAGATCTTCATCACCTATGGCGACCATGACTGGACGGACAACATCGTCCACCTGGTGCTGGCCCGCACGCCGGACGCGCCATCGGGCACCAAGGGCATCTCGCTGTTCATCGTGCCGAAGTTCCTGCTGAACGCCGACGGCACCCCGGGTGAGCGCAACGACGCCTATTGCGTCAGCCTGGAGCACAAGCTGGGCATCCACGCCAGCCCCACCGCCGTCATGAGCTATGGCGACAAGGGTGCCTGCGTCGGCTACCTGGTGGGCGAGGAGAACCGCGGCATCGAGTACATGTTCACCATGATGAACAACGCCCGCTTAGGAGTCGGCCTGCAGGGCGTCTCCATCGGCGACCGCGCCTACCGGCAGGCGCTGGAGTACGCCAAGACCCGGGTGCAGAGCCGCGACGTGGCCGGCGGGCCGCAGCCGGTGACCATCATCCACCACCCCGACGTGCGCCGCATGCTGCTGACCATGCGGTCCAAGGTGGAGGCCGCGCGGGCCATCGTCTATTTCACCGCGTCGTCCCTGGATGGCCGCCACCATCATCCGGACGCGGAGGCCGCCAAACAGGCCGGCCTGCTGAACGACCTGATGACCCCAGTGGCCAAGGCGTGGAGCACCGACATCGGCGTGGAGGTCGCCAGCCTGGGCGTACAGGTGCATGGCGGCATGGGCTTCATCGAGGAGACGGGGGCCGCCCAGTACTACCGCGACGCCCGCATCGCCCCGATTTACGAGGGCACCAACGGCATCCAGGCCAACGACCTGGTGTTCCGCAAGCTGGGCCGCGACGGCGGCGCCACCGCCCGCGCCCTGTTCGCCCTGATGGCGGAAACGGCCGACGAGGCGACCGCCCAGCCGGGCGACGACCTGGCCGCCATCGCCCAGGGCCTGAAGCGGGGCATCGCGGCGCTGGAGGATGCGACGTCCTTCCTGGTGGACCATGTGAAGGCGGACGCGCGCGCGGCGGCGGCGGGGGCCGTGCCCTATCTGACCCTGTTCGGCAACGTCGCCGGCGCCTTCCTGTTGGCCCGCGGCGCCATCGCCGCCAACCAGGCGCTGGCCCAGGGCCAGGACGCCGCCTTCCACGAGGGCAAGCTGGTCACCGCCCGCTTCTTCGTGGAACAGGTGGTGGCGCCGTCCTTGGGCCTGGCCGACCTGATCCGCACCGGCCACCGCACCCTGATGGCCCTGTCGGAGGACCAGTTCTGAGGTGAAGCACCGTTAGGGGGAAGAGGCCGGGGCGATGTCCCCGGCCTTTTTTCTTCAAATCCCCCCGCCGTCCATCAGGTCGGACAGCCGGTCGCGGATGCGGGTGGCCAGGGCCCGGGCGGCGTTGTCGTCGCGGGCACGGGGACGGGCGGTGCCTATCCTGTCCTCCGACCGCACGGTGGCGGGCGATCCCGCCAGCAGGATGACGCGATCGGCAAGGTAGACGGCCTCGTCAATGTCGTGGGTGACGAACAGGATGGTCTTGGAGGTGCGCCGCCACAGGTCCAGCAGTTCGTCCTGCAGGGTCTGGCGGGTGATGGCGTCCAGGGCGCCGAAGGGTTCGTCCATCATCAGCAGGTCGGGGTCGATCGCCAGGGCGCGGGCGATGGCCACGCGCTGGCGCTGGCCGCCCGACAGCTGGTGCGGCCAGCGGCCCGCCTTGTCGGCCAGGCCCACCAGGGCCAGGGCATCCTCCGCCCGCCGCCGCCGCTCCGCCCGCGCCAGGCCCAGCCCCTCCAACCCGAAGGCGACGTTGGAGCGCACGGTGCGCCAGGGCAGCAGGCGGGCGTCCTGGAACACCAGGCCATAGGGCCGGCGGCCCTTCAGATCACCACTTTGGGCATGGCTGACCGTGCCGCTGTTGGGCGGCACCAGGCCCGCCACCACGCGCAGCAGGGTGGACTTGCCCACGCCGGAGGCGCCGACGATGGCGATGAACTCCCCAGGCGCGACCAACAGGTTGAAGTCACGCAGCACCACGGTGCGACCGTCGGCCGACGCCGGGTTGGCACCCGTCGGGTTTGGAAACGCCAGGCTAAGATCACGGATCTCGATCATGGGAGCATTGGCCATCTCAGGGCTTCCACCGCATCAGCCGGTCGCGCAATGCGACAAAGCCCATGTCGACCAGACCGTAGAACAGGGCCATGGTGGCCATGTAGACGATGACGATGTCGGTCGCCAGCAGGGAACTGGCCTGCATCATGCGCTGGCCCAGGCCAGGCACGCCGAACAGCTCCGCCGCCACCACCGACATCCAGGCCTGGCCCAGGCCGGTGCGCAGGCCCGCCAGGATGGCGCCGGACGCGGCCGGCAGCACGATCTTGACCAGCTTGGCCAGGGTGGAGCGGTGGCCGAAGGCGTCGGCCAGTTCCAGCAGGTCGCGGTCCACCGCCTGCACCGCGCCCAAGGCGGCGAAATAATTGATCCAGAAGACGCCCAGCACGATGATGAAGGTGGCCGCCGTGGGCGTGACGCCGAACCAGATGATGGCGAAGGGTACCCACGCCAGCCCGGGGATGGGGCGCAGCAGGCGCACCACCCAGCTGGTGAAATCCTCCAGCCGCCGGGACATGCCGGTCAGCACGCCGGCGGCGATGCCGCCCAGGGACCCGATGCCCAGGCCCCATGAATAATGCACCAGGCTGTGCAGGATGGCCTCCGTCCAGGCACCGCTGCGCACCTCCGCCACGAAAGCCTGGGGGATGGCGCTGGGCGGCGGCAGCAGGACGGGGCGCACCAGGCCCAGGCGGGGCACCGCCTCCCACACCGCCAGGAAGGCGATCACGCCCAGCAGCGCCCACAGGCCGCGATACCGCTTGGACGGCTTGGCCAGAAAGGCGGATGGCGGAATGCGCTTACCCGGGACGACCACAGGGGCCGTCCCGGGCGCATCAGGCGGTGCGGGAGGGGTCAAACGACGATGCTCACTTATGGAGTTTTTCGTAATAGCTGGCGTCGAACAGCGTATCCAGCGGCTCCGCCTTCTTCAAGACGCCGGTCTTGACCTGGAAGTCCTGCAGGGTCTTGGTCTTTTCCACGATGCGACGGGGGTCGACCACGAACTGCGAGGCGGGGGACGTGAGGGCGCGCTGCATGGTCTTCACGTCCACGATGCCGCGGCCCAGCACCTTTTCCACGTCGGCGGCGGCGCGGGCCGGATCCTGGGCGATCAGGGTGACCGCCTTGTCCACCAGTTCCACCAGCTTCTGCACCAGTTCCGGATGGTCCTTGACCAGGGCGCCGGTGACGCCCAGCACGGTGCCCGGCTGGTCCTTGATCATGTCCTTGCCATAGGCCAGCACCTTCACCGCCGGCTGGCGGTCCTGGATGATGGTCAGGGCCGGCTCGCGCACGGTGGCGGCGTCCACGGCCCCGGCCAGCAGCGCCTGCTGGGTGGCGTCGATGCCCATGGGCACGATCTGCACCTTGGTCAGGTCGACGTGCTCATCCTCCTGCAACCAGTATTTCAACACCGTGTCGGGGATGGAGCCCACGGGCTGGGTGGCGATCTTCACCGGCCGGCCCAGCTTGGCCGCCAGGCGGGCGATGGCCTCGGCCTTGGAACCACCCTTGGCCGCCTCGGCCGACAGCTCCGGCCCGCCGGCCACCACCAACTCCTCCACCGCGGTGGAGGCCACGACCTTGACCGTGATGCCCTGCGAGCCCGCGACCATCAGGGGGCCGATGCCGCCCATGTAGGCCTCCAGCGTGCCCGAGGCCAGGCCCAGGATCATGTTGGGACCGCTGTCGAACTGCGTCAGCTTCAGCTCGAATCCCGCCTGCTTGTCCCAGCCCTCCTGGCTGATGATGTAGGCCGGCGCCGCGCCCAGCACGGGGATGTAGCCGATATGGACCACCGGCTCGGCGGCCTGGGAGGCGGGGGCCGCCAGCAGCGCGCCGATCAGCGGCAGGGCCGTCAGCAGGGACGAATAGGCACGACGCATGGGGCGGTTCCCTTTCGAGGTGTGACTGGAAATGCGGGGATTAAGCCGGCCGGCATAGGATCAGCGTGCGCGGGCAACTGTCAATGCCCGTGCCCGCGCGCGTGATCTACCATAAATTCAACACGACAATATGTTGAATTGCCGCACACCCGAACGGGGTAGTGGATGCGTGACGCCCGTCACCGACGGCTATCGTCCCTGCCGGCATGCTCCACCCCGCCGTCGCATGGGGACAGAGTCCCAGGAAAACAGCCATCCTGGACGGATCTTCAATTCAACATTAAAGATTCGTCATTATTATGCTTATTGACAGTGCGGATGGCGGATGACAGCCTTGGCGTCAAGGAAGGCGGCTTCCCAGCCCCCTTCCCGGCCAGCGCCGGGCCCCCCGCCATCAGGAACAACCGCCCGTTCGTTCCCATTCCTGGTGAGGGGCCCGGCCAACCGGCCCGCGGCCATTTGACGGAGCAGCTTGCGCCGCGTCACCAACCGCTAAAGCGCCACGAAGCCCCTTCGTGGTTCCTCCGGAACGTGAAGGACCAGGCCATGAACAGTACTTCCCCGACCCGACGCCCACTCCACCGCCAGGCTTCCGCCCTGGCCGGCCGCTGTCCCCTCATGCGCATGGGTTGCCGCTGTTGACGTCCGCCGGGTGCCGGTTGGCACCCGCCCCGTCCGGCCGCAGCGCTCATACCCCAGGGTCTGAGCCATAAAACCATCGTGTTGTTTTCACACCCCCGTAATGGCGGGGGTGTAGAGGGAGCTCATCATGAGCCAGCGAATTCAAAATCAGGACATCGTCCGGGCGCCCGCGCCCGCCGCCGTCATCATCGAGACCGCCCGCCACACGGCGGGGCTGGCCGTCCAGGACGGCCGGGACGTCCAGTTCTTCGCCTCGCACAGCCTGTTCCAGGCCCTGGACGGGCAGCGCTTCCGCAGCGTGCGCGCGCTGGAGCGGGCCGTGAGCAGCCTGGAGGCGGCCATCGCCGACCAGCGCCGTACCCGGGACAGCCGCGGCCAGATCTGGCGCAGCTGGGAAGGTCCCCAGCTGGACGGCAACGGGGCCGGTCAGCCCGAAGCGGCCTGATCCTTACCCGTCCTATCCTCGAAATACGTATCCCCGAACTCGGCGATCATCGCCTGGGCCTCGTCCACCAAGGCGCGGACCAGGCGGCGGTCGGGATGGGTGCATAGCGTCTCGTTCACGGCCTTGCCCAGCAGGGCCTGGGCCTGGGCCAGCAGCTTCACCGCCAACCGGTCTTCGAGTTCCATGCCGCTCATCCCTCTCCTAATGACCCCGGCGCCGGGGTCATTTCCCTTACCGCAAGCTTCTCAGGCCGCCTCGGCCAAAACCTCGGCATAGAAGGCCGGGTCGACATTGCCGCCGGACAGCACCACGGCGATGGTGCGGCCGGCCGCCTGGACCTTGCCGGACAGCAGCGCCGCCAGGGCGGCGGCCCCGCCGGATTCCACCACCAGCTTCAGGTTCGCGGCCGCGAAACGCATGGCGGCGCGCACCTCCGCCTCCGTCACCACCAGGCCGGGGCCCAGCAGCGCCTGGGCCAAGGGGAATGTGATGGTGCCGGGGATGGGTGCCAGCAGGGCGTCGCAGGAGGATTTGGCGCCCGGCGCGTTGGCCACCCGTTCGCCGGCGACCAGCGACCGCGCCATGTCGTCGAAGCCTTCGGGCTCCACCGTGTGGACGCTGGCCTGGGGACAAGTCTGCTTGAGGCCCAGGGCCGTGCCGGTGGCCAGGCCCCCGCCGCTGCAGTTCACCAGGCAGGCGTCGACCGCCAAGCCCAGCGCCGCCGCCTGGCGCCCGATCTCCAGCCCCACGGTGCCCTGGCCGGCGATGATGTGCACGTCGTCATAGGATGGCACCAGCACCGCGCCGGTGCGGGCGCTGAGATCCCGGCCGATGACTTCGCGGTCCTGGGTATAGCGGTCGTAAAAGACGATTTCCGCGCCCAGGGCGCGCGTGCCAGCCACCTTGATGGCCGGGGCATCGGCCGGCATGACGATGGTGGCCCTGGTGCCCACCAGGCGGGCGGCCTCCGCCACACCTTGGGCATGGTTGCCGGAAGACCAGGCGACCACGCCCCGCGCCCGCTCCTCGGCGGTCAGGCGGCCCAGGCGGTTGTAGGCGCCGCGGAACTTGAAGGAACCGGTGCGCTGCAGCACCTCGGGCTTCAACAGCACGCGGGCCCCCACCGCCGCGTCCAGGGCCGCGTTGGTGATCAGGGGCGTGGCCACCGCCTTGCCCGCCAACAGCTCCGCCGCCGCCTCGACATCGGCACCCGTCACCGCCATCGCCATGATCCGTTTCCCCTCGTTGAAGCAAGGGGGTCAGGCTGGACCGCCGCCCCGCCGAAGGCAAGCCGCCGCCAGGCATGGCGCCTATTCGCCGCCTATTCGTACCGCAGGGCCTTGACCGGCTTGGCCGAGGCCACCCGGGCGGCATGGCCCGCGACGGTGATCCAAGCGATCGCTAATGCGACCGCGCCGGCCGCGACGAAGACCAGGGGGTCGAGCGGCGTGCGCAACGTGAACCCCGCCAACCAATGCCGCAGCCCCAGCCAGGCAAGGGGCCAGGCGATCATCTCCGCCAGCAGGACGGGTTTGGAAAATTGCCAAACCATAAGGTGGACGATGTCGAGAATGCCTGCCCCCATGACCTTGCGCAGCCCCATCTCCTTGGTACGGCGCTCGGCGGTGAACGCCGCTAGACCGAACAGCCCCAGGCAAGCAATAACCAAGGCCAGTCCGGTGAAAACGCCCAACAGCAGGGCCTGGCGGCGTTCCTGCTGGGACTGGTCCGCCAGACTGTCGGTCAGGAAGCGGCGGATCATCGGCGCATCCGGATACATTCCCCGCCATAGCGCGTCGATGGCCGCCAGCGTGTCCGCCCCAGCGTCATCCGTCAATCGGATGGCCAGACTGCGAATCGACGCTGGATCAAGAACGTAGACCACGGGCTGCGTTGCCATGCGAGCGTCGGTGTAGCGCACCGGGTCCACCACACCGACGATGGTCATGGGATAGTTCTTGCCGAAGATCACCGTCTGGCCCACCGCCTCTTCCGCGGCGGCAAAGCCCAAGCGCCGGGCTGCGTCCAGGGAAAGCACGATAGTCCTTCCCGCCGGGTCCTGATCTTCGGGGGCGTCCACGCGCAGGGCATCGGCGGGGGCGGTACCGTCGAATAGGCGTCCAGCCAGCAGGTGGACGCCCAGCGCCTTCAGGAATTCGTAATCCACCGGCTCCGTCCGCAGGATGGCTGCGCCGTCATCGGGTGCGTCGGGCCGCCGAAAACTCTCGGCGTCGTCCGCGCCGTCACCTGGCATGGCGGGCGCGCCGCCAGCAGTCACCACGCCTTTGAGATGCGCGACCTGTTCCCGGAAAGCCTTCAGCCGGGGCAATTGCTCACCGGGACGGGGAAATCGGTCCCGTACCACCACCACCCCGTCGGGCTGGAAGCCCAGCGCCTGGGTGCTGGCATACCGTGCCTGCTGGAAAATAACGACGGCGGCGATGGCCAAGGTGATGCTGGCAGCGAACTGGAAAACCACGAGGCCCATGCGGAAGCCGGCACCGGCCACCGCGCCCTCGCCTTTCAGCAAGGTGGCGGGCACGGGACGAGAAAGGACCAGGGCCGGGTAAAGGCCGCCCAGCAGGCCGACACTGACGGCACCGGCGACGTTAGCCCCCAACAGCCAGGGACTGACCAGGAAGCGCGTGTCGATGCGAACGGCCAGGGCCTGCAGCAAGCTGGGCATGGCCAGTTCCAGCAGCACCTGCCCTGCCACCATGGCCACCAATGCCAGCAACACCGATTCCAGCAGAAACTGGGCCACAAGGGTTCGCCGCGGGGCGCCCAGAACCTTACGCAGCGCCACTTCCTTTGCCCGCAGGGAGGAGCGCGCCGTCGACAGGTTGACGAAATTGGCGACGGCGATCAGCAACACCAGAAGCGCGACACCCAGGAAGCCCTGAACCCCGGCGCCATCGGCGCCCTGTTCCAGGTTGATGTCGCCCAGGGCCGTCAGCGACAGGGCAATGGTCTCCTTCCCCGTCGCAGGCTCCCGATAGCCGGGGAAATGCGCGGCCAGGAAGCCGGGATAGCGGGCCGCAAGCGCCGCCGCATCGGCGCCGCGCCGCAGCAACAGGTAGGTGTCGACGAAATAACTGTCCCAGATCGTGGCCCGGTGGGCCAATTTGTCATCGATGCCGGTATTCAGCCGGGTATCAAGCCGCGTAACCAGGTCCCCCTGCAAATGGCTGTTGCTGGGCCGGTCATGCATCACGCCGGTCACCGTCAGGCTGGCGCCGGACGCCAGGGTCAGGACACGGCCTACGACATCGACGGTGCCGAAATACTTGCGCGCCAGCCTTTCGGTCAGGACGGCGGTGCCGGGCCGGTCAAGGGCCGTGGCCCCCTGCCCGGCCAGGAAGGGAAAATCGAACAGGCGGAAATAATCCGCGTCCGCCATGGCGGCAATCTCGGCAAAGGACGTGCCGTCGCGCATCACCGCGAGGCGTTCGTAATCCACCCGCACGATCCGCTCGACCTCGGGAAAATCGCGCAGCAGCGGCGCCGCCATGGGCAGCGACGTGACCGGATAGCTTACGGGTGCCCGGCCGGGTAGATATTCCGTAGTTTCAAGGCGATAGATACGGCCGGCGTCGTGGAAAAAGCCGTCGTAGTGCGTTTCGTGCCAGACAAAGAGGCCGATCATGGACGCAGCCGCCAAGCCCAGTGCCAGCCCGGTGACATTCAGCGCGGTATAGACACGATGACGCAAGAGGATGCGCACGGCGACGAACAGCAGGTTCGGCAGCAGGGCCATATTATTCATACCGCCTCCTTATTCATACCGCAGCGCCGTAACCGGCTTGGCCGAGGCCACCCGGGCGGCATGGCCCGCGACGGTGGCCCAGGCGACCAGTAGGGCGGCCAGGCTGGCCAAGGCGAAGACCAGGGGATTGAGGTCGATGCGATAGACGTAGCCGCCCAGCCACCTGCCCATCAGCATCCAAGCCACGGGCCAGGCGACCAGGTTGGCCACCAGCACCGGCTTGCTGAACTGCCAGATCAGCAGCTGGACGATATCGGCGACGGTGGCGCCCAGCACCTTGCGGATGCCGATCTCCTTGGTCCGCCGCTCCGCCGTGAAGGCAGCCAAGCCGAACAATCCTAAGCAGGCGATCAGGATGGCGAGGCCGGAGAACAGGGCCAGAAGATCCCCCTGCCGCGCCTCGTCCGCGTAGACCTGGCGGATGTGGTCGTCGAGGAACTCGCGCTTCAACGGCAGATCGGGGAACAGGCGCCGCCAAGTGTCGTCGATGGCGGCCAGGGTGGCGGCGTCGGCCGTGGGTGACAGGCGCACCAGCATGGCCGACAGCTCATCGCGCATGGCGAGGTAGACCGTGCCCTCCAACGCCTGGCGCGCCGTGCCGAACTGCACGTCCGCCACCACGCCGGCGACGGTCAGGGGCAGGCCCGCGCCATAGACCACCGTGCGCCCCACCGCCCGCTCCGGCGCGCCCAAGCCCAGGCGCGCCGCCGCCGTGACCGACAGGACCACGGGAATGGTGGTGCCGGCCGTTCCCGCCCGGATGGCCGCGTGGCTGGTGACGTCGCCTGGCCGCGCCGGGTCGAACAGGCGGCCGGCCAGCAGCGGCACGCCCAGGGCCTGCAGATAGTCCACGTCGACGGGCTCGGTACGGAACAGCAGATCGGGCGCGCCCTCCGGCGCCTCGGGCAGGCGATAATTGTTGGTCCATTCGCTGCGGTCGCTGGGCACGTTGGCGGTGGCGCCGACGGCGGCGACGCCGGGGATGCGCAGCACCGCGTCATGCAGGGCGTTGATCCCGGCCAGCCCCGCGGGCCGGTCCAGGCCGCGCAGCACCATGGCCCCGTCCGCTCGGAAGCCGAGGTTTTGCGTGCTGGCATAGCGCGTCTGCTGACCCATCACGATGGTGGCGATGACCAGCACGACGGCGGCTGTGAACTGCAGCATCACCAAGCCGGCGCGCAGCCGCCCGCCCCCCGCGGTCCGCGACTCCCGCAGCAGGTCGGTGGGCAGCGGCCGGGAAAGGACGAAGGCTGGATAAATCCCGCCGGCCAGCCCCACCACCAGGACCAGCGGCAGGATGGCCGCCACCAGCCAGACGCCCGACAGGAAACCCGCATCCATGCGCACGGTGAGCAGGCTGAGGAAACGGGGCATGGCCAGTTCCACCAGCACCAGGCCCAGCAGGCCGGACAGGCCGGCGACCAGCGTCGATTCCAGCAGGAACTGCCCCACCAGCTGGCCGCGCCGGCCGCCCAGGGTCTTGCGGATGGCAACCTCCCGCGCCCTCAGGGTCGCGCGGGCGGTGGACAGGTTGACGAAATTGACCACGGCGATGCCCAGAACCAGGCAGGCGATGGCGATGAAGGCCACCAGGGTGCCGGGCGCGATGCCCAGACCCGACAGGGGGTCGGTGTGCATGGCCGTCAGGGGCTGCAGTTCCAGCGTTTCCACCAGGCCCGGCACCACCGCCTGCAAGCCTTCGCGGTGGGCCGCCAGCAGCCCCGGGAAGCGGGACGCCAGGGCGGCCGGATCCACCCCCGGCCTCAACATCACGAAGGTCTGGAGGAATTCGTCCCGCCACCGCCCGTCCTTGGCAGCGAACAGGGGATCCCAGCCATCCTGGAACCGGGTGGCGATGCTGGTCCACAGCGTGGCGGGGAATTCGCGGCTGAACAGCGTGTTGGATGGCAGGTCGCGCACCACCCCCGTCACCACCAGGCCGGCACCCGACGTCAGCGTCAGGGTGCGACCCAGGGCGTCGGCCGTGCCGAAATAGCGGCGCGCCCGGCTTTCCGTCATGACCACCGTGCCCGGCTGAACCAGGGCTGTAGCCGGGTCGCCCGCCAGGAAGGGAAAATCAAACAGCCGGAAGAAGGGGGCGTCCGCCAGGTAAACGGTATCCTCCACCGGCGCCACGCCGTCGCGCAGCACGATGGCGTGGCGCACCACCCGCACCACGGTTTCCACCTCCCCGGCCAGATCCTGCGCCAGGGCGGGCCCAAGCGGCTTGGACGTTTCGATCCTGCGGGTGGGGGCCAGGGCGGGCGCGTATTGCGCTTGGATGACGCGGAAAATGCGACCGCCCTGGCTGTGGAAACCGTCGAAGTGTGTCTCATGCCAGACGAACAAGCCCATCATGGCCGCCGTGGCGATGCCCAGCGCCAGGCCCGCCACGTTCAGGGCGGCGTAAAGCCGCTGGCGCACGAGCACGCGAAAGGCGACACGCAGATGGTTCAGCAGCATGGGACGGACATCCTATTCGTAGCGCAGGGCGCGCACCGGCTTGGCCGCGGCTACCCGGGCGGCGTGGCCCGCCACCGTCACCCAGGCGATCAGCAGCGCCACCAGGCCGGCGATGACGAAGACCAGGGGGTCGCGGTCGACGCGGTAGACGAATTCCCCCAGCCAGCGCCCGGCCAGCACCCAGGCGACGGGCCAGGCGACCAGCGTCGCCACCACCACCGGCTTGCTGAACTGCCAGACCAGCAGGCGCACGATGTCGGGCACGGTGGCGCCCAGCACCTTGCGCAAGCCTATCTCCTTCGTCCGCCGCTCCGCCGTGAAGGCGGCCAGGCCGAACAATCCCAGGCAGGCGATCAGGATGGCCAGGCCGGAGAACAGGCCCAGCAGTTGGCCCTGATGGGCGGTGGCGGCATAGGTGTCGCGGATGTGGTCGTCCAGGAATTCCCGCTTCAGCGGCAGGTCGGGGTAGAGGCGGCGCCAGGTGTCGTCGATGGCGGCCAGGGTGACGGCACCACCCCCGGCGGCCACCCGCACCGCCATGACGTCCGTGAACCGGGGCTCGATCAGGTAGAGGGTGGGCTCCAGCACCGACTTGGCGCTGTCGAACTGCACATCGTCCACCACGCCGATGACGGTCACGGCCGTGTGGTCGCCATAGATCACCGTGCGGCCCAGGGCTTGCTCCGGCGACCCCAGGCCCAGCCGCGTCACCGCCAGGGCGGACAGCACGACGCTGTCACCCTGGGGCGCCTCCTCATCCTCCGGCGCGTCGGGTCGGGTGACCTGGCCGTCCATGGGGTGGGCCTGGTCGAACAGCCGGCCGGCCAGCACCTTCATGCCCACGGCCTGCATGTAGCCGAAGTCCACCCCCTCGGTGCGTAGCGCCAGCTCCTTCTCCTTGGGCGTGTCGGGCAGGCGGTAGGAGGAGAAGCGGTCGGCGCCGTCGCCCGGAATCCACAGGCTGCCGCCCGCCGCGATCACGCCCGGGATGCGCAGCAGCGCCTCACGCAAGGCCTGCTGGTGGGCATGGCCGGCCGGCGTGTCCAATCCGCGCAGCAGCACCACGTTTTCCGGCATGAAGCCCAGGCGCTGAGTGCTGGCGTAGCGCGTCTGCTGCAGCATGACGACGGTGGAGATGCCCAGCACGATGGCGGCGGCGAACTGGGCCACTACCAGGATGGCGCGCAACCGCCCGCCGCCGGCCGCCATGGGCCCGCCCTTCAGCAGATCGCCCGGCCGGGGCCGCGACAGGACCAGCGCCGGGTAAAGGCCGCCAGCCAAGCCCACCACAGCCACCAGGGGCAGCGACACCGCCGCGATCCACAGACCGGATATGAAGTGCGCATCCATGCGCAGGTCCAGCAGCGCCAGGAAGCGGGGCATGGCCAGTTCCACCAGCACCAGGGCCAGGGCGCCGGAGATGAGGGCCAGCAGCACCGATTCCGTCAGGAACTGCATCACCAGCATGCCGCGCCGCCCGCCCAGCGTCTTGCGGATGGCCACCTCTCGCGCGCGCAAGGAGGAGCGGGCGGTGGACAGGTTGATGAAGTTGATGACCGCGATCCCCAGCACCAGCGCCCCCACGCCCAGGAAGGTGACCAGCAGGCTGAGAGGCACGCCGTCGTCACTGATGCCCTCGACATGCACCCGGGTCAGCGGCTGCAGGTCCAGGGTCGCGCTGGGCTTGCCCGTGGCCGTGTCCAGGTACTCCGTCATGCGGGCCGCCAGGAAGCCGGGGAAGCGTGCCACCAGGGACGCCGGCTCCACCCCCGGCTTCAGCAGCAGGTAGGTGCGCAGGAAGCTGTGGTGCCACTGGGTGTCGGCCGCAGCGAAGGGCTCATCCCAGCCGTCGTTGAGACGGGTGGCGATGTTGGTCAGCATTTCCATATGGAAGACGGTGTTGGACGGCAGGTCACGGATGACGCCCGCCACTGTCAGCGTCACGCCCGAGGTCAGGGTGACGGCGCGGTCCAGGATGTCGACGCTGGAAAACAGCTTGCGCGCCGTCGTTTCCGTCAGGACCACGGTACCGGGTTGGCTGATGGCCGTGGCGGGATCGCCCGCCAGGAAGGGCCAATCGAACAGGCGGAAATAGTCCGCGTCGGCCAGGGTAAGGTGCACCTCGAACACGGCGCTGTCGCGACGCACGGCCACGGCATGGTTCACCACCCGCACCACGGCCTCCGCCTCCGGGAAATCGCGCGCCAGGGCCGGGCCCATGGGCTTGGCCTGTGCCGCCACGGTCACGGCGGCGCCGCTGGGCGTGTGGAAGGTGCGGATCAGGCGATGGATGCGGTCCGCGTGGGAAAAGAAGCCGTCATAGTGCATCTCATGCCAGACGAAGAGGCTGATCATGGCCGCCGTGGCCATGCCCAGCGCCAAGCCGGCGATGTTCAGGGCGGTGTAGAGGCGCTGGCGCACCAGGACCCGCACGGCGACCTTCAGGAAATTGCCGAACATGATGCCCCCTTCCTCTTCCCTCAGGGCGCCGGGCGCCCACATCCGTGGCCTTGGCTATCCTCGTTCCGCCCCCCTTTTACCGTATTGAGGGGTGCCCGCTCCGGCGGCCGCGGTCGCGGCCTAGTTCTTTCACTTCTACTCGTAGCGCAGCGCGTCCACCGGCTTGGCCGCCGCCACCCGGGCGGCGTGGCCGGCCACCGTCACCCAGGCGATGACCAGTGCCGCCAGCCCGGCGACGGCGAAGACCAGCGGGTTCAGCGCGATGCGGTAGGCGTAGCCCTGCAGCCAGCGGCTGAGCCCCAGCCAGGCCAGCGGCCAGGCGATGAGGTTGGCCACCATGACCGGCTTGCTGAACTGCCAGACCAGCAGGCGCACGATGTCGGTGACGCCGGCGCCCAGCACCTTGCGCAACCCGATCTCCTTGGTGCGACGCTGGGCGGTGAACGCGGCCAAGCCGAACAGACCCAGGCAGGCGATCAGGATGGCGAGGCCGGTGAAGCCCGCCAGCAGGGTTCCCTGGCGCATCTCGCCCGTGTAGGCGTCGCGGATATGGTCGTCCAGGAACTGCCGATTCCCGGGGATGGTGGGGAAGGTGTCCTTCCACAGCTGGTCGATGGCGGCCAGCGTCGTGGCCCCGGCGGCGGGCGTCAGGCGGACGGCCATGACATCCAGGCCCCGTTCGTCCAGCAGGAAGGCGGTGGGCTGCAGTTCCGTCCGGGCGCTGTTGAACTGCCAGTCGTCCACCACGCCGATGATGGTCAGCGGGTAGTCGACGTCATAGATCACCTGGCGGCCCACCGCCTCTTCCGCCGTATGGAAGCCCAGGCGCTGGACGGCCCGCCACGACAGCACCACCGTGCGGCCCAGGGGGTCGGTGGGGCGCACATTGTTGAGGCCCTCACTCGGGGCCGCCGCCGCTGGGTCGCGCAGCGCATCCGCCGTGGCGGCGCGGTCGAACAGGCGGCCGGCCAGCAGCCGCACGCCCATGGCCTGCAGATAATCGTGCCCGATGAATTCGCTGCGGAAGACGATGGTGCCGTCATCCACCGTGCCGGGCACATGATAGTTGTCGGTGCTGTCCGACCCGTCGCTGGGTGCGTGGAAACTGGCACCCGCCTGGGCCACGCCGGGGATGCGCAGCAGCGCCTGGCGGAAGCTTTCGATGTGGGTGCGTGCCTCCGGCTGGTGCAGCTCGCGCACCAGCAACACACCCTCGGCGTTGAAGCCCAGCTGCTGGCTGCTGACGTAGCGCGTCTGCTGGAAGATGACGATGGTGGAGATGGCCAGCAGGATGGCGGCGCTGAACTGCGCCACCACCAGCAGGGTGCGCACCGCCGATCCGCCCGACGACACCGTCCCGCCTTTCAGCAGGACCGAGGCGGTCGGCCGCGACAGGACCAGCGCCGGGTAAAGGCCGGCCAGGCCGCCCACCGCCAGCACACCCGCCAGTTCCGCCACCAGCAGCCAGGGGCTGTAGAGGTAGCCCCGGTCGAACCGGATGCCCAGCACGGACACGAAGGTGGGCATGAGCATTTCCAGCAGGACGTACCCCAGCACCGCCGCCACCAGGGTCAGCAGCACCGATTCCACCAGGAACTGGCCGACCAGCAGCCCGCGCGGCGCGCCCAGCGCCTTGCGCACCGCCACCTCGCGCACCCGCAGGGAGGACCGCGCGGTCGACAGGTTGACGAAGTTGACGATGGCGATGCCCAGCACCACGGCGGCCACCGCGACCAGGCCGCGCAGCACGCCCAGCAGGTTGGCGCCGACCCCGGTGGGATCGGTGTGGATGTGGGTCAGGCCGGTCAGCACCAGGGCCTTGGCCGGCTTGTTGGTGCCGGTCGACAGATAGTTGGGGTCGCGTGCCGTCAGGAAAGCCGGGAAACGCGCCGTCAGCGCCGCCGGGTCGGTGCCCGGCTTCACCAGGATATAGGTGCGGATGAAGTTGGTGTTCCACACCGTGTCCATGCGGGTGAACCAGCCGTCGAAATTCTCGCCCAGGCGGGTCCCGATGGTGGTTAGCATGGCCCCGCGCCGCAGGTGGGTGTTGGTCGGCAGGTCGCGGATGACGCCGCTGACCGTCAGGCTGACGCCGTTGGTCAGCGTCAGCGTGCGGCCCAGGATGTCCACGCCATTGAAATACTTGCGCGCCACGCTTTCCGGCAGCACGACGGTGCCGGGGGCGGCCAGGGCCGTGCCCGGATCGCCGGCGATGAAGGGCAGGTCGAACAGCCGGAAAAAATCGGCATCCACCACGAGCATCCACTCGCGAAAGGCGTTGCCGTCGCGCGACGCCACCACCGCCTCGCTGTGGATGCGCACCATGGCCTCGATCTCGGGGAAGTCCTGCTTCAGCGCCGGCCCCAAGGGCTTGGCCGTGGAATCGTAGGTGATGGGCATGCGCCCAGGCACGAATTCCGTCTTGTCCACGCGGTAGATTTGGCCAGCCTTGCTGAAGAAGCCGTCGTAGTGCGTTTCATGCCACACATAGAGGCCCAGCATGCTGGCGGCGGCGATGCCGATGGCGAGGCCGGCCACGTTCAGCAGCGTGTACAGCCGGTCGCGCACCAGGATGCGCACCGCCACCCGCAGGAAATTGCCCAGCATCTTCATGGCGAGGACTCCTTATTCATAGCGCAAGGCGACGACGGGTTTGGTGGCCGCCACCCGGGCGGCGTGCAGCCCCACCGTGGCCCAGGCGACCACCAGGGCCGACAGGCCGGACGCCACGAACAGCAGGGGATTGAGGGAAACGCGGTCGGCGAAGCCATCCAGCCAGTGGCGCATGGCGACCCACGCGACGGGCCAAGCGATGACGTTGGCCACCAGCACGGGCTTGGAGAACTGCCAGACCAGCAGGCGCACGATGTCGGTGACGCCGGCGCCCAGCACCTTGCGCAGCCCGATCTCCTTGGTCCGCCGCTCGGCGGTGAAGGAGGCGAGGCCGAACAGGCCCAGGGCGGCGATGACGATGGCCAGTCCCGAGAAGGCGGCGAACAGCTGGCCGGTCTTGGTCTCGCGCTCATAGACGCTTTGCAGCTGGGCATCCAGGAAGACGCGCGGCACGGGCCGGTCCGGCACCAGCTGGCGCCAACTGCGGTCGATCAGGTCCAAGGCTCCGGGCATCTCCCCCGCCTTCACCCGGATCAACAGCTGGCTGTAGTTCTTGGGCGTCACCAGGAATATCTGCGGCGCCACGGCGGTGTGGACGCTGCCCTGGTGGAAGTCTTCCACCACGCCCACCACCGTGATCTCCACCCCCGCCTCACCCTCCTTGCCGGGCAGCATCAGCGGCTGGCCCAGAGCCGCTTCGGGCGAGGCGTAGCCCAGGCGCCGCACGGCCGACTGGTTCAGGACCACACCGCCATGGCGCAGCTTCTGCGGATTGGCCGGGTCGGCCGGAGGAATGGTGTCGGCTGGATGGTCACGATCGAAGACGCGGCCGGCCACCAGCCGAACGTCGAGGGTGACGAAATAGTCCGGGTCCACGGCGTCGCGGCGCAGCACCAACGCCCCGTCATCGGCCGGTGCCCCAGGATGGTTCACGCCCGTGTTGTTCTCCGTGCCGCTGCCGGGATAGGAGTCGGCCAGCGACGCCGAGGCGATGCGCGGGTCCTGCCGCAGGGCGTCGCGCAGGGTCTCCGCCTTCCGCTGCAGGTCCGGGCCGTACAAGTCGGTCAGCACGACGACGTTTTCCTTGTTGAAGCCCAGCGCCCGGCCCTGGGCGTAGGCCAGTTGGCCGTAGACCACGCCCGTCGCCACCATCAGGCTGATGGAAATGGCGAACTGCAGCACCACCAGGGCCACGCGCAGGCGCCCGCCCGCCCCGCTGCCCCCGCTGTTGCCCTTCAGCACCGGCCCCGGCTGGAAGGCGGACAGGAAGACGGCCGGATAAAGCCCGCCGACACCGCCCACCACCAGCACCAGGGCCGCCAGGCAGCCCAGCACCCGCGCGTCGCGCAGATAGTTGAAGGCGAGCGACGGCTTGCCCAGGAAGGCGGCGAAGGACGGCAGCAGCACCTCCACCAGCGCCACCGCCAGGATCAGCGCCAGGCCGGTCAGCAGGATGGATTCGCCCAGGAACTGCGCCATGATCTGGCCGCGGCTGGCACCCACCACCTTGCGCAACGCCACCTCGCGCGCCCGCAAGGAGGCCCGCGCCGTCGCCAGGTTCATGAAGTTGATGCAGGCGATGGCCAGCACCAGCACGGCGACGGCGGTGAAGATGCCGACCTCCAGGGGGCTGGTCCCCTCCACCATCGCGTTGCGCACCGGATGCAGGTGGGCCTGCGTCAGTGGCACCAAGAAGAACTTGAACACCTCGCCCAGATGGACCTCGCCCGTGCTGGTGCGGATGGGCGGGATGGCGGCGCCGAAGGCGGGAAGGCCGGCCCGGATGGCGTCGGCGCCGGCCTGCGGGTCGATCTCCGGCTTCAGCTTCACAAAGGTCAGGGTCATCAGCCCTCCCCAGTGGTCCCGCAGGTAGTCCGGGGTCTGGTTGGCCTGGCTGTCCATGGGCAGCAGCAGGGCGAAGGCGAACTGGGTGTTGGCCGGCAGGTCGCGCATGACACCCGTCACCCGCAGCGGATGCCCGTCCACCAGCAGCGTCCGGCCCAGCGCGTCGGCGTCGCCGAAATACTTGGCGGCGGTCTTGCGCGTCAGCACCACGGAATTGGGGTCGTCCAGCGCCGTGGCGCGGTCGCCGGCCAGGAAGGGCCAGTCGAACAGTCGGAAGAAGCTGGCGTCGGCCACGGCCACCTGTTCGCTGAACAGCGTTTCATCCCGCTTGAGGCTGGATGTCTGGGGCAGGATGCGGGCCATCTCGGCCACCTGCCGGGGGAAAGCCTGCTTCAGCGCAGGCCCCACGGGCATGGGCAGCGCCGCCCCATCCTCCGGCGCGCGGCCGGGCAGGGTGGCGGTGACCAGCACCTGCTGGATGTGGTCGGCGTCGGTGACGTCGCGGTCGTAGGTCAGTTCGTTATGGACGAACAGGCCGATCAGGATGGCCGACGTCAGGCCCAGCGCCAGCCCCGCCACCGTGATGGCCGAATAGAGCTTGTGCTTGATCAGCGTGCGCAGCGCCACGGTCAGGTAATTGGCGAGCATGGGGCGGCATTCCCCCTTTCCGGCGAAGGGCGGCGGCAGACAGCGGGCGGGCGGACGAAAGGAAGCGCGGCGTCAGGCGGCGCGCAGGTTTTCCGCCACCACCTGGCCGTCGAACAGGTTGATGATGCGCCGGGCGTACTGGGCGTGGGGCATGGAGTGGGTGACCATGACGATGGTCGTGCCCTCGGCGTTCAGCTCGGTCAGCATGTTCATGACCTCTTCGCCGTTGGCGCTGTCCAGGTTGCCGGTGGGCTCGTCCGCCAGCAGCATGCGGGGGCGCGAGACGACGGCGCGGGCGATGGCGACGCGCTGCTGCTGGCCGCCGGACAGTTGCTGCGGCAGATGGCTTTCGCGATGGGCGATGTTGACCTTGGCCAAAGCCTCCTTCACCCGCTCCTTCCGCTCGCGCGCCGGGATGTCGTGGTAGAGCAGCGCCAGCTCCACGTTCTCGAACACCGTCAGCTCGTCGATCAGGTTGAAGCTCTGGAAGATGAAGCCGATGTTCTTCTTGCGGATGTCGGCCAGCTTACGCTCGCCATAGCCCGCCACATCCTCATCCCCGAACCAGTATTGGCCGCTGCTGGGGTTGTCCAGCATGCCCACGATGTTCAGCAACGAGGACTTGCCGCAGCCCGACGGGCCCATGATGGCCACGAACTCGCCCTGCTTGATGTGGATGTTCACCTGGTTCAGGGCCGTGGTCTCCACCTCTTCCGTGCGGTAGACCTTGGTCAGATCGACTAGCTTCAGCATCCTTGCCATCCCCGTCTTATGACAACAAATTCAATGATCGTTTCGCGAACGGATCAATTTAGTTCGATGCGGTCCATGCGCGCCAGGTCCCCGTAGGAGGAGACGATGACCCGATCGCCCGGCGCCAGGCCGTCGCGCACCTCGATCATCTGGGCGTTGCGCCGGCCCAGATGCACGCGCCGCTTCTCGGCATAGGCGCCACCCGGCTGCACCACGAAGATCCAGTCGCCGCCCGTGTCCTGGTAGAAGCCGCCGTTGGGGATCAACAGCGCGGCGGTGGCGGCCCCCAGCTTCAGGCGCATCTGCAGGGTCTGGCCGCTGCGAATATCCTGCGGCGCGGCTCCTAAGAATTCCAGATCCACCTGGAACTGACCGTCACGGACCTGCGGATAAATCTTGGCGACCTTCAGCTTGTACTCGCCGGCGCCGATGGCGGCCTCCGCCGTCTGGCCCAGTTCCAGGCGCGACAGGTAGAATTCGTCCATCTGGGCCTGGACCTTGAACCCGTCGTCACGGTCGATGCGGCCCAGGCGCTCGCCCTTCTGCTTGGTCTGGCCGATCTCCACGTCCAGCACGGTGATCTGACCGTCCACCGGCGCCCGCACCACCAGGCTGTCCAGGTTCTTGCGCGCCATGGCCAGGTTTTCCTCCAGACGGCGGGTGCTGTCCTGCATCTCGGTGTACTGGCTGGCGCGCATCTGGTCAGTGGTGCGCATGGTCTCCAGCGTCAGCTCGCGCCGGCGCTCGTACCATTTGATCTGGTCGCGGATGATGTCGATGTCGCGCTGCGAGGAGGCGCCCGTCTTGATCAGCGCCGTCTTGCGCTCCAGGTCCTTGGACAACCAGGAGACGTTGTAGTCGCACTCCGCCAGCTCGCGCTGGTTGCTGATGCGGTTGGTTTCCAGCTGCAGCTCGGTGTCGTGCAGGCGATTGATCTGTTCCATCACCTGCGCCTCGCGCGAGATGATGTCCAGCTGCAGCTGGGTGTTGGACAGCTCCACCAGCGGCTGGCCGGCCTTCACCTTCTGGCCCACCTCCACCAGTTTCTTTTCCACCCGGCCGCCCTCGATGCTGTCGAGGTAGACGCTGTTCAGCGGCTCCACCGCGCCGCGCACGGGAATGAAATCCTCGAACGTGCCCTGGGACACCGTGGCCACGGTCAGGCGCGATTCCGCCACGCGCACAGTCTGGCCGCCCTGGGTCTGGGTCAGGACGATCGCCCCGCCGGCCAGGGCCAGCACCACCGCGCCGGCCGCCCAGGCGCGCTTGTCGGTGCGGGCGCGGTGCACCCAGCCCTTCCAGCCCTTGGGCTTTTCCACGCGGCGGTCCATGCCGGCCCCCATGCCGCCGGTGCCGCTCACGCCCGTCGCCTTGACGATGTGAACGCCGCCGCCAACGGGCCCCTCCACGCTGGGCGAACCCGGCGCGCCCATCACAGCGCCCCCAGGCAGCGGATGGCCACCACCAGCAGGGCGCTGACCAGCCACAGGTCCGGATTGACCGACAGCAGCGCATCCTCGACCCGCTCGATCAGCGACCGGGTGTCGGCGACCTCTGGCATATCCAACAGGATGTCGTTCCGGACCATCATGACCCCACTTCCTTTTCAGTCGGGCAGGGCGGGCCGGGAAGGGCCACCCCGCCAGCGTCCCATCACAAGGCGGACGCTGCGGGCTTCCCAGTGGCAAAGGGTATGCCAGATCTAGATTTTGTTATTTATCAATGGATTGAACGCAAACACCCCGCGTCCGTTTGCGGACACTGTCCGGATGCGGACACCTGAGGGTGCGCGGAATCAGGCGGCGGGTGAAGGTCCGATGATCGGAAGCATTGAAAGCTGAAGCCACGCCGCCACTCCGTCACTTGGCTGGAGGATCATCCTCCATGATGTTCATCGTTGGACCAACAGCCCAGCGATGATATCTGTAAACGAACCATTTCCCGAAAACTTTTATCGCCATGAATTCGCCAGCACAAGAGGTGTTACAGAGTTTTACTTCTGATAAATATCTAAATAGCATCCTTTCAAATGTCACATACGCGATATTATATTTATGGCATTCCTTATTTTTCTCATATTCCAAAAAACTTGAACAACCATCTAATTCACTCACATTGTGAACTCTAGACTTATTGCTGGTGATTGTGTTTTTGAGGTCATCAGTCGGATCATGGTAATTAATAGAGAGATATATATCCTTCTTTCCCTCACTATCATCAACAAATCTTCGTGCAATCACATTTGCCGACTGATCAAGGTCCTCCGCAGAGAGATTCATATTGTCGCAATTCAGTATATATAGGAAAAATAGAGAAATTATGAAAGATAAGATCCCAACAAATCGAATAAATATTCGAATTGACATACGAATGCATCGCATCTCAGCCACCTATTTTCATATGAGATAGCGCAAAATCATCCGCGCAGCATTCCGCACCTGGATTGTCATCGGTCTTCACACCGCAATGACCACCTTGGTTCTGATGTCCCAGCTCATGTAGAATCACAAAGCGCATCATTTGCTCGCGGGTGAGGTTTTGAAGTCCCGCAATATTGCCTGATGCTGCGGCGCTCATGTAAATCGTCGAGGTGTTTGTTTCCGGATCCGTCAGACCGCCGGCCACTCGACCGCCTTTAAGTTGGCTTGCCGCAAATTTCGCCGCATCAAACGTTCCCAACTCTTGTGGATTTTTCATTCCATCCCCGATGGCGGCGTATGAAGGAGCAAAAGTATATGTTTGGTGGAAAATTTCATTATATAAACTTTCTTTTGGAACAAGTCCCTCCTCTCTCAACCCCGCCAATACCTTATCATACAACACCCTGGCAGCCGCAGGCTGAAGCAGGGTCTTCGGATCGATGTCGGCTACCCCACAGATCCTTGGAGAAGGGGCGGCAGGCACTGCGGATTTGGCCGGCGCGCCGCGACCGTTCGACGCCTTCGGCTTCACCTCAAGCGGCGCACGCGCCCCATTTCTCGCCCTGCCTTCGTCCGCAAAGCGCCCACCATCGTCGCGCAGCTGGTCGGGACTGTACTTCGCCAGGTTGTCATTGGCCCGCGCCAGGCGGACGGCAGCGTCCCAGTCCAGCTCGGGCAGGCGCAGGTGCACGGCGCGGATCATGGCTTGGGCCAGGTCGCCCCGGTTTAGGGCATCGGCGATCTTGGCCAGGCCAGGCAGTATAGCGGCCCCCTGCTCGGCACCGGCATAGGCGCGGCGCAGCAGTGCTTCCACTTCCGTCCCCGGTCGGGGCTGGAAGCCTCGCGCCCCCTTGACCAGCAGGGGCACGCCGGCCAGGGCCACGCCCTCACCCGTGCAGCTGACGCCCAGGCCGCCCGGGCAGTTATTCAAGCGATACCGACGCTGCCAACCATCCATGTTCGCTCTCCCTTATTGACGAAAGAGCAACATATGTTCCTTTTTTGTTCTTGTCAACCTTAAGCGGATCGTTCCGGGGATGCCCGCCCTGGAACGCGAACCTGGCGGTTCCGGCACTACCGCGTCACGCCGCCCGGATGCCGGTGAGGAAGGCCTCGATCTCGCGCTTCAGGGTGGCGGCCTGGCCGGAGAGGGAGCCGGCGGCGGACAGCACCTCGCCGGCCGCGGCGCCCGCCTGGCCGGCGGCGCGGGTGACGTGCACCACCCCGCTGGTCACCTCCCGCGTGCCCACCGCCGCCTGGGCGACGCTGCGGCTGATCTCGGTGGTGGTGGCGTTCTGCTGCTCCACCGCCGAGGCGATGGTGGTGGTGATTTCCGAGATGTCGCCGATGGTGGCGGCGATGGCCTGGATGGCGTCCACCGCCCCGCCCGTGGCCGTCTGGATGGCGGCGATCTGGCCGGAGATCTCCTCGGTGGCCTTGGCGGTCTGGTTGGCCAGGCTTTTCACCTCGCCCGCCACGACGGCGAAGCCCTTGCCGGCCTCGCCCGCCCGGGCGGCCTCGATGGTGGCGTTCAGCGCCAGCAGGTTGGTCTGGCCCGCGATGTCCTGGATCATCTGCACCACGGCGCCGATGCGGGTGGCGGCCTCCGCCAGGCTCTGCATGGTCTGGTTGGTGGCGCGGGCGTCGTCCACGGCGCGCGACGCCACCTGGGACGAACGCACCACCTGGCGGCCGATCTCGGCGATGGAGCTGGTCATCTCCTCCGTCGCCGCCGCCACGGTCTGCACGTTGGCGGAGGTCTGCTCCGCCGCGGCGGACGACATGGTCGCCTGCTCCCGCGTCTCATTGGCCATGCTGTTCATGGTGCCGGCGGCGCCGTGCAGGCGGTCGGCGGAGGTCGAGACATTGTCCAGCACGACGGCGACGGCGTGGTCGAAGTCCAGGATCAGCCGCTCCACCACCTGGGTGCGGCGCATGCGCTGTTCCTGCGCCGCCACCTGTTCCAGGGCCAGCATCTCAGCCCGCTGGGCGTTCTGCTTGAACACCTCCAGCGAGCGGGCGAGCGAGCCCACCTCGTCCTTGCGCGCCGTGCCCTCCACGATGATGTCCTGGTCGCCGCCGGCCAGGCGTTCCATGGTGTGCGCCATGCGCACCAGCGGGCGCGCCACCAGGCGCTGCACGATCAGCCACAGCACGGTGACGGCAGCACCCAGGCCAATGGCGCTGGCCACCACCAGCAGCATGACGGCGCGGCGGCCCTCGTCCGCCGCCGCCGCCTTGCCGGCCGCCAGCTCGCCGTCCGTCATCTTGACCTGCAGATTGATGGCGGCGGTCGCGGCCTTGCGCGCCGTGCGGCCTTCCTTGGCGGAGAAGTCGTAGGCCTGGTCCAGTTCCTGGCGCAACCCCATGGGGGCGACGATGTCCGACACCTCCGCCCGACGCTTCACCGCCTTGACCATCTCTTCCGTCAGCTGGCGGTCGGCGGTGGTGTCGACCTGGGCCAGGCGCAGGTTGGCCAATTCCACCGCCTGGGTGAAATAGTCCCGCCGCTGCTTGTCGAAGTTGGCGCGGGCCTCGGCGTTGCGCTCCAGCAGCAGGTTCTTCTCGGCGATGGTGCCCTCGTTCATGGCGTTGGCCAGTTGCATCACCGTCTGCCGGCGCAGGGCCAGCACGTCGACCAAGTGGTCCGCCTGGCGGTTCAGCGCGGTCATCGCCGCCCCGGCATAGAGGATGAGGCCGCAGACCACGATCAACAGCATGCCCAGCGGTATGGCCATCTTGCGGGTCAAGGCCAGATCGGAAACCCAACGCATCGTCATCACTCCTGAAACTTGAGGGGTCCGAGACCTGAGGAACCCCCCTCTCACACCGGCATTCTGTCCTGGGAGTCTGGTGAATCCCGTTAACGGCGACGACTTATGCTGAGGGATATGACCTTGACCTGGATCAACGCCCCGGCGGCGGGACGGGTGGAAAAGGAGGCATCGCCAGAGGGTCCGTCCCGGCTGGCCCCTCTCAAGGTCTCCGATCCATGCCCGCCCTTTCCTCCCCCGCCCCATCCGCGGTCCCCGTGCCGCCGGCCAACCGGACGGATGGCGTCCTGAACCTGGATGGCCTGCGCGCCTTGCGCCCGGCCACGGAACCGTTCCCCCACCTGGTGATGACGGGCTTCATCGCCCCCGTCGTGGCCGTCACCGCCCGCCACGACTTCCCCGACAGCCCCCACGGCGGCCTGGTGCCCGCGCCCTCGCGCGCGGAGCTGGAGCGGGGCGACCTGGACGGGTTCACCCGCCTGCTGGCCGCCTTGACGGCGCCAGAAACGACCCAGGCCTTCGCCGAGACCTTCGGTCTGGACCTGGACCCCGATGCCTTGATGGTCACGGTGCGCAGCCGTTGCGTGCCCAAGGACGGGCGCATCCACACCGACAGCGTGACCAAGCGCCTGACGGCGCTGCTGTACCTGAACGACACATGGACCGCGCCCGGCGGCCGCCTGCGCCTGCTGCGCAGCGCCGACGACATGGAGGACATGCTGGCCGAGGTGCTGCCCCTGGACGGGACGCTGGTGGCCTTCCGCCGCACCGACAATTCCTTCCACGGCCACAAGCCGCATGACGGCGTGCGCCGTTACATCATGCTGAACTGGATGGTGGATGCCGGCACCGCCCGGCGCGAGACCCTGCGCCACGGCGTCACTGCCGGACTGAAGCGCCTGGGCAACGCCTTCTCCGGCAAGGGAGAGATGTGATGAGCATGCCGGCCCCGTCCGATACCCTCGCCTTCGACCCCCAGGCCTTCGACGCCGCCACCGGCCGCCACGTTCGCGCCTGCCTCAGCGCGGCGGACCGGGACGATCGTCCCTACCGCCACTGGTATCTCAACAGCGTCTTCCCGACCGCCGTGGCGGAAGCGCTGGCCACCCTGCCCTTCGCGGCGCCGGAGATCGATGACACCCGGGGCCGGCGGGAGACGCACAACTCCACCCGCACCTTCCTGTCGACCGACAACCAGCTGCTGTATCCGGTGTGCGGCGCCGTGGCCGCCGCCTTCCAGGCGCCGGAAACGGTGGCCACCCTGGCGCGGCAGTTCGGCGTGGACCTCATCGGATCGTCCCTGCGCATCGAATATTGCCTGGACCGCGAGGGATTCTGGCTGGAGCCACATACCGACATCGGCGCCAAGCTGTTCACCATGCTGGTCTATCTCAGCACCGGTCCGGATGCGGAAACTCTCGGCACCGACATCATGGATGGGCCTGGGGGCGGCCATGCCGGCCGGGCGTCGGGCCAATTCAACACCGGCCTGGTGTTCATTCCCGGCGGCGACACCTGGCACGGTTTCGCCCGCCGCCCCTTCCGGGGCGTCCGTCGCACCATCATCATCAACTACGTGAAGCCGGAATGGCGGGCGCGGCATGAACTGGCCTTCCCCACCGAGCCTGTCGGCCTAACCTGAACGCAACTAAAAGGATAGGCCGCAACGCCATTGGAGATGGCCTAAACCCGACCATATGATCGGCCCTGGCCTGGATTCAGGGGCGCAAGGGCGGTCGTGACGGTCGATTCCGACATCGGAGCGGCGGGGGTGGCGGAGGCGGAGCGGTCGCGCGGCCCCTCCGCCATGGCGGCATTGCGACTGCAGATGCTGGCCGCCGTGCTGATCCCCCTGGCCCTGCTGGCCGCGGCGGGACTGGAAAGCCGGCGGGACATCGTCGCCCAGGCCGCCGACCGGGTGGAGCGCATCGCGGTCGCGATCGACGAACACGCCCAGAAGGTGATCGAGAGCGACCGGCTGATCCTGGACCGGGTGCGTGACCTCGACCCCGCCCATTCCCCGGACCAGGACGAGGTGCGTGCCGCCCTGGCGGGCATGGTCGCCGGCATCCCGCAGATCCAGACGCTGTGGCTATGGGATGCGGCGGGCCGGCCCCTGGCCGCGAGCCGCCACCATCCCGCCGCCGGCAGGCCCGACATCACCGATAGCCCCGCCTATGGCCAGCTGCGCGCCGGCCAGACGGAGTTGCTGATCCCACCAGCCGACAGCCTGGGGGCCAATGCCGGGGAATGGGCCGGTCAGCGCGTCTTCAGCCTGGCCCGCCGCCTGAGCCACCCCGACGGCAGCCTGGCCGGCATCGCCGCCGTCTCCATGTCGCTGGCTTATTTCGATGATTTCTACCGGCGGGTGACGCAGGACGACCCGGCCACGACCGTCATGCTGGTCAATCGCGAGGGCACCGTCATGGCCGCCCGCCCAATGGCGGCGGATGGCGCGCGGGTCGATCCCGCTTGCCCCGGCACCCGCGCCACCTGGCGCCCGCCCGCCCCCGAAGGGAGGCCCAATGATGGATGGGAGCGGCTGACGGCCTGCCGGCTGATCGCCAACGCGCCGCTGACGGTGATGGTGGGCGTGAACCGGGCGCAGTTGGATGCATTGTGGCAGCGGCGCCTGGGCTGGCTGGCGCTGCTGACCCTGCCTGTCATGGGCACGCTCTGCGCCACCACGCTGCTGGCCCTGCGCCGCACCCGGCGGGAGACGCTGGCGGCCCGGGCCCTGCGCGCGGCGGAGGCCCGGCGGAAGCAGGCGGAGGGCGCGCTGCTGCGCACCCAGCGGCTGCAGGCGCTGGATCAGATCACCGGCGGCGTCATCCACGACTTCGCCAACCTGCTGATGACCGTGCGCAGCGGGGCGGAGGTGCTGTGCCGCCGTCCTCACACCGAACCCCAGCGCGAGGTGCTGGACGCCATGCTGCAGGCCATATCCTGGGGGGAGCGGCTGACACACAATTTGCGCACCTTCAGCCGCCGACCCCGCCTGCACCTGGACCAGGTGCGGCTGTCGGACATGGCGGAGGACATCGCCGACCTGCTGCGCCCGGCGTTGCGCGGCGACATCCGGCTGGAAACGGCGCTGCCGCCCGGCCTATGGTCCTTGCGGATGGACAGGACGGAGTTCGACCTGGCGCTGCTGAACATGGCGGTCAACGCCCGCGACGCCATGCCCCGGGGCGGCGTGCTGCGCCTGGCCGCCGCCAATGTCCACATCGACCCGGCCAGCGACGAGAGCGAGCGCACCGGCGGCCTGATGGGCGATTTCGTGCGCCTGACGGTCTGCGACACCGGGTCGGGCATCCCGGCCGATATCCTGGACCGGGTTTTCGATCCCTTCTTCACAACGAAGCGGGACGGCCAGTCCACCGGCCTGGGCCTGGCCCAGGTGCACGGCCTGGCCCGCCAGTCCGGCGGCGCGGCCTTGGCCGACAGCCTGAACGCCGCCGCCCCGAACAGCGCGGCCGGCACCACCATCACCCTCTACCTGCCCCGGGCGGAAGAGGACGGCGCCACCCCGGTCGATGCGGTTCCGAACGTCGCCGGCAACGGGCGCCAGATCCTGCTGGTGGAGGACAACCCGGCGGTGTCCCGGGTGATGCAGGACATGGTGGAGGCGCTGGGCTTCCACGTCCTGGCCGCCACCACCGCCGACGCCGCCCAGTCCCTGTTGGCCGACCGGCCGGACATCTCGCTGATGGTCAGCGACATCGTGCTGCCAGGTGGCCGCGACGGCCTGGAACTGGCGCAGGCCGTGCGCCACCTGCACCCGGGCCTGCCCGTCCTGCTGGTCAGCGGCTATGGCGACCGGGTGGCGGAGGCGGAGAGCCTGGGCTTCGTCATCGTGCCCAAACCGCTGGACAGCACCCACCTGCGGCAGGCGTTGGCCCGCTGTCTCAGCACCCCTTCGTGAGCCGCCATCGGGAGTGGGACTACCCCGTTAAGAAAGGCGTCACCCATCCCCCATCGCGCCGGGTTTCATGAAACGCCCGTCGCTGCTATATCTGGGGCGCAGACCAGCCGCCGGCGGGTGACGCCGGCGCGAATGGAGGATGGGTGTGACCAGACACGAGGAACGGGTTTTCCGCTCCGCCAAGCCGAAAACGGACCTGGCGACCTTGCGCAATCAGTTGCAGCGCCTCAAGGGCGACCTGGAACAATATCTGGCGCGCAATCGCAGCAGCCCGATGATCGCCCCCTTGAAGGAGCGTATCCGCGAACTGGAAGGCACCATCGCCGCCGCCGAGGAGCGCAGCGCGCGCCCGCGGTCGTCCGGCTGGACCGGCTCCATCGACGGCGCCGCCGCGCAGCGGGCCGAAGCGCCGCCGCGCAGCCATGGCGGGCCCGCCGGGGGCGACCGCTTCCCGCCCCGCCGCCGCGCCGCGCCAGGCCCGACCGCCGAGGGCGACAGCGAAGAGTGACCGTGGGGGCCGGCGGGGCCCGGCATCATGCCGATGGCTCCGCCCCTCCCGCTCAGCCAGCCCCCACCAGCGTCAGGCGCCAGCGGCCCCTGGCTTTGTGGCGTCCTTGGGCGTCGCGTCCTTAGCCGCGCCGTCCCCATCCCTGTCGTGATCCCCGCCCTTGCCCTTGGGGTCCGGCGGCACGGCGATGATCTCCCGCACCGGCACGCGCAGGTGCAGGGGCTCGCCGATGATCTCGATATCCATGGGGGAACAGACCCAATCCGACCCGCCCGGTTTGGTCACGATGGCCAACTGCAGGCGGGTGGACAGGTCGGGCTGCGGCATGAACAGCTTCAGGTCATAGCGCTTGTTGACGCCCACACGGATGCGCACCGTGTAGGGGTCGATGCTGTTCCAGCCGTCGATGTCGCGGGTGAAGAAGCAGGCCGGCTGCGCCGCCATGGGCTTGGCGCCGGGCGCCTCGCTCGCCGGGACGGCGGCACCGCCGGCCGGGCTGTCCTTGTTGGCCGCGTCCGGTGGGGTGGACTGGCATCCCGCCAAGGCCAGAGCCAACACCGCCCACATCCGCATGTACCGCCTGGTCATCGCCCATACTCCCGAATTGCCGTGGAAACGGCCCTGGCAGGCGCCGGTTCCACACCCCTTATACGGGGGAGGCCCGGCCGGACCCGCTTGCGACAAAAATTCTACCCTGCCGCCGGGGCCGGGTGTACTTTCCCTAGTGGTTCAGGGGCTGTGGCATGACTAAAGCCTTCCCCTTCCGGAACAATCCGGTGGCACACCCCGCCGGACAGGAGACGACGATACATGGCGATCCGGGTACGTGAAGATTACCGGGGTCTGACGGGGCCGGAAAAGGCCGCCGTGCTGATGCTGGCGCTGGGCGAGGAACATGCCAGCCGCCTGTTCGCCCTGATGGCGGAAGACGAGATCAAGGAACTGTCCCAGACCATGGCCAACCTGGGCTCGGTCAGTTCCAACATCGTGGAGCGCCTGTTCGTCGAGTTCGCGGAGCAGATCAGTTCCACCGGCTCCCTGGTCGGCACCTTCGACAGCACCGAACGCCTGCTGATGAAGGTGCTGCCCAAGGAAAAGGTCGACACCATCATGGAGGAGATCCGCGGTCCCGCGGGTCGCACCATGTGGGACAAGCTGGCCAACGTGAACGAGCAGGTGCTGGCCAACTACCTGAAGAACGAATACCCGCAGACCGTCGCCGTCATCCTGACCAAGATCAAGGCCGACCATGCCGGCCGCGTGCTGCAGCTGCTGCCCGAAAGCTTCGCCATGGAAGTCATCATGCGCATGCTGCGCATGGAATCGGTGCAGAAGGAAGTGGTGGACGATATCGAGCGCACGCTGCGCACCGAGTTCATGTCCAACCTGGCGCGCACCAACCGCCGCGACGCGCACGAGATGATGGCGGAAATCTTCAACAGCCTGGACCGCAGCACGGAAAGCCGCTTCATCGCGGCGCTGGAGGAACGCAACCGCGACAGCGCCGAGCGCATCCGCGCCCTGATGTTCACCTTCGAGGATCTGGGCAAGCTGGACCCCTCGGGCGTGCAATCGCTGCTGCGTTCCGTCGACAAGGCCAAGCTGGCGACCGCGCTGAAGGGCGCCTCGGAAACGCTGAAGGACCTGTTCTTCACCAACATGTCCGAGCGCGCCGCCAAGATCATGCGCGAGGACATGGCCGCCATGGGCCCGGTGCGCCTGCGCGACGTGGACGAGGCGCAGATGTACATGGTGCAGCTGGCCAAGGACATGGCCGCCCGCGGCGAAATCGTCATCGCTTCCGGCAAGGGCGACGACGAACTGGTGTATTAGTGTTGTCGTTTGTTCCCTCAGGCGCCGGGCGCGGGCATCCGCCCGCTTGGCTTGTCCTCGCTTTCCAGTCCGCTCACGCTCCCCAGAAAGCTCCGGCGGACGCGGTCGCGTCCTACAGCGGCACAAGTCAAAGCCTCATGCCGCCGGCATGTCCCGCTGTGATGGGGGCCACGGCATAGCGACACTGACTGATGCACGGTGCCTGCCTCAGCCCCCGCCTGCCGGAAAGCCTGTCCCATGTCCAAGCGCCTCAGCATCGACTTCGTTTCCGACGTTTCCTGCCCCTGGTGCGTCATCGGGCTGAAGGGTCTGCAGGCGGCGCTGGCGCGGCTGGAGGGGGAGGTTGAGGCCGACATCCACTTCCAGCCGTTCGAGCTGAACCCCCAGATGGGGGCGGCGGGCCAGGACCTGGATGAGCACATCAGCCAGAAGTACGGCTCCACCCTCGACCAGATGGCCCAGACGCGGGAGATGATCCGCGCCCGCGCGGCGGCCGTTGGCTTCACCATGTCGGCCACCGGCGCCAATGGCGGCAAGCGCCGCATCTATAACACCTTCGACGCCCACCGCCTGCTGCACTGGGCCGAAACCCAGGGGTCCGAGCGCCAGCTGGCGCTGAAGCTGGCCCTGTTCGAGGCCTACTTCACCCGGGGGGAGGCGCCGTCCGACACGGGGGTGCTGCTGGCGGCCGTGGCCCAGGCCGGCTTGGACGTGGAGGAGGCCCGCGTCCTCCTGGCCGGAGACCGCTATGCCGCCGAGGTGCGCGAGGCGGAACAGCTGTGGCTGTCACGCGGCATCCAGTCGGTGCCCGCCGTGATCGTCAACGGCCGCTACCTCATCTCCGGCGGCCAGCCGCCCGAGGCCTATGAGAACGCGCTGAAGAAGATCGCCGCCGCCTGACTGGGCTTAACGGTCGCGCCGCAGCCCCCGCTTCTCGAACCAGTGCTGGGCGTAGGGATTGTCGTTATAGGGCGGAATTTCGTCATAGCCGTTGCGGGCGTAAAGCTTGCGGGCCTCGGTGAGGCTGCCGTTCGTGTCCAGCTGCAGCACGTCCACGCCGGCGGCGGCCGCACGGTCCTCCAGGGCCCGCAATAGACGTCGGGCGAGGCCCAGGCCACGAACGGGGGGCGCCACCCACATGCGCTTGATCTCCCCGTAGCCATCCCCCTTGATTTTCAGCGCGCCGCAGCCGACAGCCGCTCCGTCCAACCGCGCGACCAGGAACCAGCCTGAGGGTGGCACCAGATCCCCGGGCTCCGCCGGAGCGCTGCGCGCGGGATCGAAACCGGTGTCGAAACGCGCCGCCAACTCTTGGAAATAGGCCTGGAGGCAAGCCTGCGCCTCGTCGCCGAGGGGGTCGGCGGGCTCGATCACCACCGCCGACGCCCGCAGGAACCGCTCCACCTCCGCCATCGCGTCCAGCAGGCGTTGGCGCTGCGACGGACCCAGCGGTTCCAGCAATGCGACCGCCCGATCCCGCGAGCGCTGGTCGAGCATGTCCCATTCCCTTTCGCCCTTGGGCGTCAGGGTGACCCGCCGCACCCGCGCGTCCCGCGCGTCGGGCTCGGATCGCGTCAGCTGTTCCGCCTCGAAGGTCCGCAGCAGGCGGCTGACATAGCCCGAATCCAAACCCAGGCGTGCGCGTAGCTCACGCACCGTCGCGCCGTCCCGGCCAATCTCGAACAGCAGGCGTGCCTCACCCAGCGGGCGGCCGCTGCCCAGATAGTTGCCATCCAGCACGCCGATGCGGTGGGTCACCGCCCGGTTGAAACGACGCACGCGCGAGAGTTGATCGTCATCCATATTTCTGACTTTAGTCAGGCAATATCCGGGCGTCAATCGTCCCCACCCAATAACAAGCGGCCCGGGAGGTTTCCCCGCCGGGCCGTTGTCATCTGTGCGCCTTGCCGTCTTACCAGCTGAGGCGGAAGCCGGCGGTGAAGACGTGGTCGGTCTCGTGCCGGCGGAGCGTGCCGTCGTAGTTGGCGTAGAGGTTCAGGTTGTCGCCTTCCTGCAGCGTCAGGCCGCCACCGATCCCCAGCGCGTTGGCGCCGGTGTCGGGGCCGGTCACGGCGAAGGTGGTGCCCGCCAGCGCGGCCTGGCTGGTCAGTGCCCGGTCGCGGAAGTCGTGCAGCCAGGCCGCGCGCAGGGCCGGGGTGATCACCGTGCCGCCGTCCGTCTTCCAGCTGGCCGAGGCCCGGCCGCCCACGCTGCTCTGCAGCGCCGTGGCGTCCAGGTCCTGCAGCACCAGGTCCAGGGCGCCCGCCCCCGTCTCGGTGAAGCCGTCGCGGCCCACCTTCAGCCACTGGATGCCGGCCTGCGGCTCCAAGGTCAGGTTGGACACCCGCACCCGGTAACCGGCCGTGACACCCGCCGACAGCTCGTCACCCTTGGTGTGGCCGAAGGCCGTGCGGCTGAGGCCGCCGAAGCCAAGGGTCCGCGCCGTGTCGTACTGGTCGTAGGTGTAGCCGGCGTTGCCGGTGACGAAGAGGCCATCCCCCAGGTCGACGTTGCCGTAGGCCGACAGGCCGTAGCTGCTGGTCTCATTGGACCCGCCCGAGGTGCTCTGCAGCAGCACGCCGGCCAGGCCCACGGTCACCCCTGGCGCCACCGTGCGGTCGCCGCCGAACAGGCCGCCGCCGGTGTTGCTGTGGCCGCCCGCGGCGTTGCCGTCACTGTCCACCCGGGTGAACGCCCCCAGGCCCTGGGCCCAGAAGTGCCAGCCCGCCTCCGGCGCCGAGCCGGCCGCCGCCCCGCGCTCGTCCGCCACCGGCATCGCCACGGCGTCGCCGCCGCTGGCGACGCTGGTGTAGAGCGTGCGGCCGACCAACTGGGCCTGCATCGTACCCTGCATGCCGCCCGCCACGCCGTCCCGCACCGCCGCCAGGCGCTGGCCCAGCACCTGCGTCACCGCCAGGCCCCGGTTCAGGCTGTAGGCCACGATGTTCGCCTGGCTGCCGCCGCCGATCTGCGCCAGGGCATCCAGCGACGCCCCCACCGTGGGCAGGCCGTACAGCGCCTTCAGCACGGTGTTGAGGTCGGCGTTGCCGGCCCCGGTCAGCCCCGCCACCACGCGGCCCATGGTCCGCTGGTTCGTGTTGGCGCCCAAGGACGCCAAGCTGCCATAGGTGGGGGTGACGTACAGGTCGATGGCGTTGCCGCCATACAGCGCCGTGAACTGCGTGCCGGCCAGCAGCCCGCTGCCGGGCTGGGTGATGCTGGCGAAGGTGCCCTGCACGCCGCCAGCCGCCTGCACGATGGTGAAATCCGTGCCCAGGCCGGGAGTGTAGGTGTTGGTGGCCTTGCCCGACATGCCGCGCAGGTTGGGCTGCAGCACCGCGCCGGAACCGATGACGTAGCTGCCGCCCGTCACCAGGACGCGCGAGTAGTTGCCGTAGCCGGCCCCGGTGCCCGTGCCGTCGATGTCGATGGACAGCACCGACTTGGCCGCTTGCGTCAGCCCATTGGTGAAGGTCAGCGTGCCCGGCGAGTTGCCGGGCGCCAGGATGCCGGAGACGGAGGCCTGGCCAGTCACCACGCCGGCGCCGCGCAACGCGCCACCGGAACCAATGGCCACATTGCCGCTGATGGTGCCGTTCATCGACACCTTGCCCGCGTCCACCGTCACCGACTGGCTGATGGTGCCACCGGCATCCACCGTCATGACCGGCGTGGCGCTGGCGATCTGCGAGGCCGAAACCGTCGTGCCCGACACCTGCACCGGCGCGTTCACGTTGCCGGAGATCGACAGGCTGCCGCCCGTGACCTGCACCGGCTGGCTGCTGACGATGGTGCCGCCGCTGGCCACCGACACGTTGCCCCCGCTGACCGTCACCGGCGCCGTGATGGTGCCCGCCACGTTCACGCTGCCCGCGCTGGCCGTCACCGACTGCGTCACCACGCCGCCGCTGCTGATCGACACGCTGGCCGTACCGCTGTTGACCTGCACCGGCGCCGCGATCACGCCCGATACGTTCACATTGCCGCCCGATACCGTCACCGGCTTGTCGCTGGCGACCACGCCGCCGCTGGCGATCGACAGGCTGCCCGAGGACACTTGGATGGGGGTGGAGGTGTTGACCACGCCGCCGCTGGCGATCGACACGTCGCCGCCGCTGACCGCCACCGGTGCCGTGATGGTGCCCGCCACCGCCACCGAACCGCCGCTGACGTTCACCGTCTGCGTGCCGGCGATGGTGCCGCCCGCACTCAGATTGACCAAGCCACCGCTGACCTCACCTACCGATGGGCTGCTGCCGGCGCCGATGTTCACCGTGCTGCCCGAGCCGATGGTGCCGATGGTGGGCGAACCGTCGGACACGTTGACCGTGCCGCCGGAGACGGTGCCGACGTTGGCCCCACCACCGATGGTGGCGATGCCGCCCGAGCCAATGGACCCGATGGTACCGCCGCCAATGCTGCCGCCACCGCCATTGCCGCCGCCACCGATGGTGATGACCAGGTCGGTCAGGCCGCCGATGGTGGTGGCCGTGGCCGTCAGGCTGTGGCCCGGCGCCACCAGGTTGTAACCGGCATAGGAAGAGCCGCCCTTGGCCGCCACGATGGTGTAGGTCTGGCCGTCCACCAGGTCGAAGCCGCTGCCGGCGTTCAGGATGATGGCGCCGCCGCTGATGGCGGCGTTGCCGGTGACGTTCAAGCCGCCGTAGATGCTGGTCGACGCCACGTCGATCAGCAGCGCGCCCGAGCCGCCCTGCGCATAGTTGCCCACCACGTTGACGATGGTGTCCAGCCGCAAGGTGGCGCTGCCGGTGTTGGTCAGCGTGTGGCTGCCCACGTTCACCACCACGCTGCCGTCCAGCGCGACGTTGCCGCTGGACAGCACCATGTTGCTGAAGGTGTTGGTGATGGTGGCGCCGGCGATGGAGCGGCCCGTGTACGCCAGGTCGGTGAACAGGCCGTAGGTGTCGCCGCTGCCGCCGACGACCACCAGGTCACGGGACGAATTGTTGATGATGTTGCCGGCGACGATGCCGCTGTTCACCAGGGTGCCCAGCACGCCCGTGCCGCCGATGGTGAGCGCGCCCAGCGTGCCGCCGATGCTGCCGCCCGCCAGGTTCACGATGCTGTCGATGGTGCCGGCGCCAAGGTCGATGCCATAGCCGTTGCCGCCGATCAGCCCGCTGTTGGTCAGCACGCCGATGCGGCCGCCCAGCACCACGGCGGTGGTGCTCTGGTTGATCACCCGGCTGTACGCCGCGAGGCCATCGTTGCCACCGGTGATCGAGCCGCTGTTGCTCAGGCTGAGGATGGTGCCGCTGTTGGCGATACCGACGTCGTCCACCGCGATGGTGCCGGCATTGACCAGGGTGCCGATGGTGGCGACCAAGGTTGCCGCACCGGCGACGCCCTGCGTGATCATGCCTTCGTTCATCACGCCGACGGAGCCGGTTACCGCGCCATTGTTCCCCAGTGTGGCGATGGTGCCGCCCAGGTTGTCGATGGCCATGTTGCCGACGGTGATGCTGCCATTGATGGCATAGCTGCCGCTGGCGTCGATGGTGCCGTTGTTCACCAGGAGCGCGATATAACCGTTGGCGTTCTGCACGCCCGCCGCCGGCGCGATGGCACTGACGATGCCGGCGATCTCACCATTGTTGGTCAGGGTGCCGATGGTGCTGTGGACAGTGAGGCGGGTGCCGGACTGGCCGCCGAAATTACCCAGGCCGGTGCCACCAAAGATTCGGCCGTTGTTGGTCAGGTTGGTGATGGTGCCGGCGCCGTAGACACCACCCGAGGTATTGACCAGGCCGTAGGAGATGGTGTTGCCGTTGATGAGGCCGCTGGCCTCGTTGATCAGCGTGCCGATGCTGCCGCCCTGATTGGAGACACCCGTGCGCTCGCCGCCCGTCAGCTGGCCGGCGTTGTCCAGCGTGCCGATGGCGTTGTTGTTGCGCACCCCGTACCAGGTGCTCGTGATGATGCCCGCGGCCTCGTTCAGCAGGGCGCCGATGGTGCCCAGATTGTCGAGGCCGTAGTTCCGGCTGCTGGAGCTGGATGCGGTGATCAGCCCGGCATTGTCCACCAAGCCGATGGTGCTGTCCGTCGACTGGTTGTTGAGGCCGGCGGCCACACCCCGGATGGTGCCGCTGTTGTACACCGTCCCGATGCCACCGCCGTACAGATAGGTATGGGTGCTGGCGGAAACCGCCGTGCCCACGGTGGTGAGCGTCTGGTAGCTGACCGTGCCGGAATTCCGCAGGCCGAACTGGGTGGTGCCGACCAGGGTACCGGTGTTGGTCACCGTACCGATGACGCCGCTGTTGGCGATGCCGGCGGTGGCGCCGCGAACGGTACCGCCGTTGACGATGTCGGTGATGGTGCCGTTGGTGCGGGTGCCGAAGAGGGTGCCCGACGCGCCCACCTGGACGGGCGTCATGTCGGCCTCGTTGGAGATGCCGATGCTGCCGCTGATCAGCGCGGTGGCGTTGGTCCGGATGATGCCGATGCTGCCGGCGTAATTTTCCACGCCCATGGCCACGTTGGCGCCGTTGGAGGCGCCGCCGGCGACGATGCTGCCGGTGCCCAGGGTACCCGAGCCGTTGTCGGTGATGAAGGCGATGGCGCCGAAGATGTTCTGCACACCCACGCCCGGCGTCACCACGCCGTACACCGTGCCGCCCACGGCGTTGATGAGACCGGTGTTGAGGATGGTGCCAATGGTGGGACTCTGGGCGCTGGACCCGTTGTTGCCGACGCCGGAGCCGCCGACGATGGTGCCACTGTTGGTGATGGTGCCGATGACGCCGTGGCCGGTGATGTTGGTGGCGTTGACCACGCCGTAGGCATAGGTGACGCCGCTGATCACGCCGCCGGCAAGGTTCACCAGGGCACCGATGCCGCCCCAGTTGTAGACGCCGCTGCGGTCGGTACCCGCGATCGTGCCGCTATTGGCCATGGTGAGCAGGACGCCGCCGGCGTTACGCACACCCCACCAGCCCCCGATGCTGCCCCGGTTGGAGAGGGAGCCGATGGTGCCGGTGTTCTCGATCCCACCCTGGTGGACGTCGGTTTCCACCCGGTCGGTGCTGAGGATGGTGCCGGCGGTGCCGTTGACGATGATCCCGATGCTGCCCGGATTCACCACGCCGCCTTCCAGGCCGCTGATGATGCCGCCGTTGGCCAGCGTCCCGATCCTGCCGGCATAGATGGCGGCATTGGAGGCGGTGCCGGCAGAAATGGTGGCGATGCCGATGGTGGACAGGTTGGCGATGCCGGCGCCCGTGGAACCGATGAGGGTGCCGTAGTTGTTCAGGGTGCCGATGGCGCCGGAGTTGGCGACGCCCGTGCGCGCGGCCCGGATCAGGGCGCCGTCCAGGTTGGTGGCGGTGCCGATGGTGGCCGCCTGCAGCGCCCCGCCCGAGGTGGTGGTGCCCGACACGATGATGGGGCCCACGGCCTGTTCGTTGCTGATGCCGACCGTGCCGAAAATGCTGCCGGTGTTGGTCAAGGTGTTGATGGTGCCGCCGGCGTTCTGGATGCCCTCGGGCACATAGACGTTGGCCACCGTGCCGAGGCCCAACGACGGCCCGCGGCCGGCGATGACGCCCGCGTTGTTCAGGAGGCCGATGACGCCGTTGACATTCTGGATGCCGATGCCCGGCACGGGGTTGCCGTTGACCGTGCCGCCAACGGCCGAGATGCCGCCGCCCGCCGCATTGACCAGGGTCGCGATGGTGCTGCGCACGCCGCCCTGGTCACCAACGTTGCCGATGCCCGAGCCCCCCGTCAGCGTGCCGCTGTTGGTCAAGGTGCCGATGGACCCGCCCACGCCGGCCTGGGTGCCGTTGACGACGCCGTAGGCGTCCGTGGCGCCCGATATCACGCCACCGACGCTGTTGCTCAGCGTGCCCGCCTTGCCGCTGTTGTAAACGGCGCTGCGGCGGGTGCCGATGATGGTGCCCTGGTTGGTCACCTGGGTGATGGTGCCGGCGTTGCTGATGCCCCACCAGCCGCCGACCGTGCCGCCATTCGTGATGCCGCCGATGACGCCGCCGTTGGCGATCGCCGCTTGGTGGCCGGAGACCGCCTCGTTGGCGTCGGTGCCGAGGATGGCGCCGAGGTTGCTGATGGTGCCGATGGCCCCACTGGCCAGCGTGTTGACCACGCCGCCCAGGACGCCGCGGATGACGCCGTTGTTGACGATGACGCCGATGGTGCCGCCGATCGTGCCGGCGGTGGGGGCGGCCAGCAGGCCCAAGGCCACCTCGGGCGTGCCGTCGTTCTCCAGCGCCACGCGGCTGTAGGCGACGATGGTGCCATCGTTTCTCAGCGTGCCCGTGACGCCGCTGTTGATGATGGCGATCTGCCCGCCGACGATGGTGGCGCCGGAGACGTTCGTCAACTGCGCCAGGGAGCCCGTCACCGATGTGGTGGCGAAGTTGAAGACGCCGACGGTGCCGCCGTTGATGGTGCCGTGGTTTTCCACCAGGGTGATGGCGCCATCGCTGGCGACGGCGCCATGGCTGCCAGACAGGACGCCGAAGTTGGCCAGCGTGGCCATGTGACCGGTGGACGTCAGCGCGACCGCGCCGGTGCCGGAAACGATGCCGCTGTTGGTCAGCGTGCCGATCGTGCCGAAATCAAGGATCGCCTTGCTGCCGGACTGGATGGTGCCGCCGGCGACATTGACCAATTGGTCGATGATGCCGTGCGTGATGGTGTTGGTGACCGAGGCGCTGTTGCCCCTGTGGTCCTGGACCACGATGGCGTTGGCGCCCCCGGTGATGAGGCCGGCGTTGGTCAGGGTGCCGATGGTGGCGGTGTTGTAGAGGCCGACCGCCTGGGTGGAGGCGCCACCCCGGATCACGCCACCGGCCTGGTTCGTGAAGGTGGCGATGTCGCCGGTGTAATAGGTGCTGCTCACCAGGGTGCCGTTGACACGGACGCCGACGTCCGCGGTCGCGTTTACGAAGGCGGTGCCGTCGGCCTGGATGGTGCCGGCGTTGAGGACGTTGGTCAGCGTGGTCCGGGTGTAGACCGCCGGGGTGGTGCCGGCGCCGGTGATGGTGCCGGTGTTGGTGATGGTCAAGCCACCGGTGATATCCGTGATCGGACCCGCCACAGGGGTGGACACGATGGTGTCCGCCCGGGCGATGCCGGATGCCGTGAGCATCGTGACGATGGCGAGAGCGGATGTGCCGGCGAGAAGCGCGCGCGCACGATCGTTACGGCGGGCGGCGCCCACCGTCTGCTGAATGGCCTGCATGCTTAAATGCCCCTTCCCAACGTTCAAAGGGCTGGCCCTTCTGCCGGAGCCGCCCCACCCCAACCCGCCACGACAGCGTACCGTCGTAGCCCCCGAAGAAAACCCCTACTGATTTTGAGGTATGCCGTCAAGTCTTGGAGCTGATTTCATTCAAACATGCCGGCGAAACCATGACGTTAACCGCCGTTAACAATGATGTTTTTTCTCTCCTATCGAGCGATATCTTGATTCAAGTTACCCGAGATGATTCCACAACACGAATGCCGGAGCGGTGATTAGCGTCTTTATTATATTAAGTCAGGAATATCGCCCATTTGACACTTATAAATAAAAGCTCGCCGCGAATCGCGGAAGGCGCAATAAGTATCTGCCCGAAAAAATTTATCGGTAACATTTAAATAATGATGACAATATTTGATATTTTGTTTATATATCTATGGTCATACGCCCAACGACAAAATTACATAAACACATATCGTCTAGTTACACGCAGACAAGGACACAGATAATTATTTATATTGCGCTTTAGTTATAAACCAGACACCCAATATGAGCTTGGGCTCACATCCGCAAGCCACCGGAACCCTTCCCAGGACAGGTCGCAGGCACCCTTTTTCCTGACAGTCGCCAGCATCCGGAACAAACACAGCCCCTTTATTCACATGAACCTTTGCCGGCCGTGAATTGAATCTATCGCCTCGGCACATGCGTCCGGCATCGTTGAACGATCCGGGGTGAATGGCGATCCCGGCCCCGGCAACAACCCGCCCGTCCATCCCCGCCCTCGGCAGCCCCCACCCTGCCGCCCGTGGCGGCCTTTATTCACTCACCGCCTTCGGCGGCTGGGCAAACTGGATCAGATAGTTGGCGTAGTCGCCCACCTTCAGCTTGAAGTCCAGGCTTTCGTTGCCGGCCATGGCGCGGGCCACGATCAGGTGGTTGCCCACGGCGGTGGGCGTCAGCTTATACACGCCGGCAGCCCCCTTCAGGCGGGGATAGTAGTTGGGGTCGACGGGCTTTTCCTTGGCGGACAGGCGTTCCAGCGCCTCTTCCTCCGTCCAGTCGCCAACCTCGACCTTCTTCACCAGGGTCCAGTCCTTCTCCCCCGCCCAGCCGGCGGCCAGCGCGGCGGCCACGGCATCGACGCCGCCATCGACCACACCCACCTTGAAGATGTTCTTGGGCAGGCCGACATCGGACGCCCATTTCGACAGGTTGGCGCTGCGCGCGACGAACAGGGTGGCCATGATGAAACCGGTCTGTTGTTGAAAGGCGATGTCCTGGTCTACCCCAGGGCACCGGCGGAGACCAGATTTAGACGACCCCCAATCGCGACACTTTCGGAATTCGCGCAAACGTGTCACGGAAGCGGATGCAACGCCGTCCGCATCTGGGTATGGTGGGGCCGCAAACGCCGGGGGGCGGCGTTCAAGTAGACCCATATACCGTTATTTAACACCTGCGGCCGCATTCACACGCGCTGTACTAAAACGCTACAAGAGTTGGGCGATCATCCATGTCGGCACTTCACCGGTTCCGTTTCACCCGCTTCACGCGGTTCCTGGCCAGGACCCTGGCGGGCGCCCTGATGCTGTTCACAGGGCTGCTGTCCACCGGCGCGCTGGCCTCGTTCCGCCTGATCCCCATAGAAATGGACATGGAGCCCAGCGGGCGCGGCGCCACCCAGATCTTCCGGGTGGAGAATGACGGCAAGGACCCCGTGGCCATCGACGTCAAGGTCATGACCCGCGGCATGGACCAGGACGGTCAGGACGTCCTGACCGACGCCGAGGACAGCTTCGCCATCGTGCCCGAGCAGATCATCCTGCAGCCGGGCGAGAACCAGTCCATTCGCGTGCAGTGGTCGGGCGATCCCAAGCCGGCCAAGGAACTGCCCTTCCGCCTGGTGGCGGAACAGCTGCCCATCGACCTGGGGGGCACGCCGGTGCAGGGCGGCCAGGTGAAGCTGCTGGTGAAGTACGTCGCCTCGCTCTACGTCGTGCCGGAAGGGGCCAAGCCCAAGTTGACCGTCGTGTCCGCGGGCCCCAAGCCCGCCGCCGCCCCGGCCACCGGCACCGTCATGGAGGTGGTGGTGCGCAACGACGGCACCTCGCGCCAGGTCATGCGCGACCTGGAGGTGACCGCCCAGGTGAATGGCAAGACCGTCACCCTGCGCAAGGAGCAGCTGACCGGCATGGTCGGTGAAAACGTCCTTGCCGGGGTCACCCGCCGTTTCCATATCCCCTGGCCGGCGGACCTGCCCCAGGGCCCCGCCACGGTGACCCTGTCGGTGCCCTGATACGAGGACGGCGTTGCGCCTGTCGCGCCTGAATACCGGTAACCGCTTGATCGGCGGCGCCTTTTCCCATGACCGCCCCGGCCGTCTGCGCCGGGGCGCGCTTGTTTGCGCCCTGATGGCGGTGCTGGCCGGGATGCCAGCGGTGGCGCGGGCCCAGACGTCTCCCTCCGCCAACCAGAACACCGAGGCCCTGTTCGAGAAGACCTTCGGCAAGAAAAAGAAGGCGGAGAAGGCCACCACCCTGGACCTGCCGGTGAAGGTGGAGGGGCGCGAGGTCGGTCAGGTGCCGGCCAAGGTGGCGCCCGATCCCGCCGAGACCCAGGTGGACCTGAACCGCTTGGCCCTGCTGCTGCGCGACTTCGTCCAGCCCAAGGCGCTCAGCGACCTGGTGGCCCAGGCCGGCCCCGACGGCTATGCCAAGCTGAGCGCGCTGAGCCTGGGCGGCCCGGGTGCGGCCGCCATTTCCATCACGGTGGACCCCAAGGAGCTGACCCTGTCGGTCAAGGTGCCGCCGCAGCTGCGCGCCGTGCGCAACCTGACGGTGGTGAACCGCGCCAACGCCGCCAGCGGCTACCAGGTGCTGGAGCCGGCGGATGCCGCCGCTTATATCAACCTGCGCACCGCCCAGGTCTTCCTCGCCCAACCCGCCACCGACAGCGGCAACTACCGCCAGCCCCTGAACATCGGGCTGGATGGCGGCGGCAACATCGACGGCTGGTCCTTCGAATGGGAGGGGCAGTACCAGGAACAGTACAGCCACCACTTCATGCGCGGCACCACCCGGCTGATCCGCGACTTTCCCGAGGACGCCGTGCGCCTGCAGGCCGGCGACCTGGACTATTCCATCACCGGCATCCAGACCAACCGGCCCCTGACCGGGCTGTCCATTGCCCGCAATTACACCCTGCAGCCCTATCGCGCCATCCAGCCCACGGGCAGCCGCGACTTCATCCTGGATTCGCCGTCGCAGGTGGAGGTGCTGGTGAACGGCCGCCCCACCCGCGTCTTCCGTGAGGATGCCGGACCCGTGAACCTGTCCGACTTCCCCGGCACATCCGGCACCAACGACGTGCAGGTGCGCATCACCGACGCCTACGGCCAGACGCGCACCATCGACTTCCCCTTCTTCTTCGATTCCGAGCTGCTGGCTGAAGGCGTGTCGGAGTTCAACTACACGGTGGGCATCCCCTACACCACCGGCAGCGACCGCCTGATCTATGACCGCGGCCGCCCGACCTTCTCCGCCTACCACCGCCAGGGCATCACCGACGACCTGACCCTGGGCGCCAGCCTGCAGGCGGACAAAAGCCAGCAGGTCATAGGCACGGAGGTGCTGTTCGTCACCGGCCTGGGCACCATCGGCCTCAACCCCGGCGCCAGCCTGGGCGCATCGCGCGGGGCGTCGGTGGACCTGACCTACCGCGACTACACCAACGATGAGCAATTCTACCAGCAGCGCACCCTGACGGCGCAGGGCAGCTGGCGGTCCGGCGGCTATGCCAGCCTGGGCACGCTGGACCCGCGCAACACCGTTTCCTACGACCTGTCCGCCCGCTACGGCCAGCCGCTGGACGAGGATCTGACCGCGACCTTGAGCGGCCGCTACCAGCTGGTGCGCGACGACAGCCAGATCGACGGCTATTCGGTGGATTTGGGCTTTCGCCGCCGCTTCGGCCGCCACGCCACGCTGGAACTGACCTTCAGCCGCGCGCGCAACACCGTGACGCGCGAAGCGGACAACAGCGCCTACCTGGCCTTCCGCTACACCTTCGGCGACGGCGTGCAGTCCGCCGGCTTCACCATGGACACGCTGAGCCGCCAGCGCGAGCTGGACTGGCGCTACCAGGATCCGTGGCCCACCAATTCCTGGAACCTGTCGGTGGACGCCACCAACACCACCGGCACCTACCAGGCCAACGGGTCCGTCGGCTACACCATGGACCGGTTCGAGACGTCCATCCGCCATGACTACAGCCAGCGCCTGTCCACCCTGGACGAACCGCTGCAGAATGACGAGCGCACCACCCTGAACTTCGCCACCGGACTGGTCTTCGCCGACGGCCATGTTGGCGTCACCCGGCCGGTGACCAACAGCTTCGCCCTGGTGGTCCCCCATCCGCGCATCGCGGATGAGGAGATCGGCGTCGACCCCGTCACCGGCCACTACCTGTCGTCCAGCGACTGGCTGGGCCCGCCGGTGGTGCCCAACATCTCCGCCTACCTGGTGCGGCCGCTGCTGCTGGACGTGCCGGACGCGCCCATGGGCTATGACATCGGCAACGACCGCCCGGCCATCGTCCCCGGCAACCACACGGGCACCCTGGTGCCCATCGGCACCGACGCCACCGTGTCGCTGGATGGCGTGCTGCTGGATCCGGAGGGCAAGCCTGTGCCGCTGGCGGCCGGCGTCCTGCATCGCACCGACGGCAAGGGCGTGAAGGCCGTCAACGCCAAGGACCCCAAGGCCGGGCAGGAGGTGCAGTTCTTCACCAACCGCAAGGGCCGCTTCCGTGTGGAAGGCGTGCGTCCCGGCGAGTGGCAGATGCAGCTGACCGGCGTGCCCCACAGGCCCATCCCCGTGACGGTGCCGCCCCAGGCCGAAGGCATGTTCCCGCTGGGCACGCTGAAGCTGGAGGCGCTGCCCGGCCAGACCATCAACCTGTCGCCCGCCAAGCCGGCGGCGACGAGCGGCGGGCCATGAGGATCATGGGGATAGGATCCGGCCGCCAAGCCGCGAAGCAGGCCCGGCCGGAACGCTTCTTGCTTGCAGGCCCGCCATCGCCCGACGGCCCCCGCCGCCGGGCCCATTCTCTTGACCGGGTGCGCCCGGGCCGGGACGCCGCTATTTTGGATGCCATGGACCAGCCGACAAGCCTTAGCCCCACCTTCGCCAACTGGCCGCGGAGCGTTCACTTATGGATCCTGCTGGCGCTGACCCTGCTGATGGCCCTGCCCGCGACCCCGGCCCGGGCGCTGCAAACCTGCTACGCCCAGCTGAGCGGCCTGTCGCAGGTGACCCCCGTCACCAGCTATGACCCCTTCGCGGCCCTGCAGCCGCCCACCTACAACACGGTGACGGTGCAGTACATCGCCGGCAGCAACTGCACCTTCGGCATCGGCATCGACAGCGGCCTGTGGGGCGGCACGCGACGCATGTTGGGCCTCAGCGGCAATTGGCTGAGCTATGACCTGTACAAGGACGCCGCGTTGACCCAACGGGTGGGCGATTATGGCACCGGCAACGTCAACAACCTGATCACCGGCGCGGTCAACAACGGCCGCGGCACCCAGACAGTCACCACTGGCTTCTACGCCTCCGTCCCCGCTGGCCAGCTGGTGGGGTCCAATTACTACTTCGACCAGGTGACGGTGACGCTGTACCAGCTGAACAGCTCGGGCGGTGTCGTCGCCGTCATGGACAGCGCCATCGTCCAGGTGCGGGCGACCGTGCGCACCTCCGTCTCCGCCACCGTCAATGTCGGCGGCGTGCGCAGCAACCTGGGCGCGTCGACCGCCAACGTGGATTTCGGGGAACTGACCACCGGCGCCAGCCGCAGCTTCGACCTGGAGGTCTCGGGCAACACCGGCTACAGCGTGTCCATCCAGTCGCAGAACGGCGGCCGGCTGGAGAACAGCGGCGCCGGCACCTCAATCCCCTACAGCATGACGGTGGACGGTCGGGGCGTGCCGTCCAGCGGCACCACCTTGACCTATTACAGCTATTCCAGCCTGGACCGGCACACCTTCATCATCGTCATCGGCGACGTCACCAAGGTCATCGCCGGCACCTACACCGATTATCTGTTGATGACGGTGACGGCCAACTGACATAAGATCTGGATCAGCGTCCCGGATCACCCAATTGATCCAGGATAGGGTGCCGCAGAAGGCGGTGGCCCGTCATGAACGACAGATGGCGCCGGTTCGGCCGTCGCCCTTGGAGACTAAAATGTCCCAGCATCTGCCCAATACGCCCCATGTGCATGCGCGGGGCGTTTGTCTGGCCCTGACCGTCGCCACCACCCTGGCCCTGGCTTCTTCCGCCTGGGCGGCCGGCGCGACGGGCGCCATCCACATCAGCGCCACCGTGCCCACCGTGTGCACCGTCGCGGTCACCGACAGCAACGCCACGCTGGATCTGGTCAACGGCCAGAACGCCGTGACCGTGGGTTCGGTGACGGAGCAGTGCAACGCCGGCAACGGCTATACCGTCTCGGTCGCCTCGGCGAACAGCGGCACGCTGAAAAGCGGCGCCACCGGTTCCAGCGCCGTGGCCTACAACCTGACCTACGACAACACGACCGCCGCCAAGAACGGGTCGCTGACCACCGACCGCGCGGGTTCCCCCGACAGCCGCCAGAGCACCCTGGCCGTCAGCCTGCCAGGTAACAACCAGGCCGTGGCCGGGCAGTACCGGGACACGGTCACCATCTCGATCGCCGCCAAGTAAGCTTCCTCTTAAATCACTTGCCCTGTCCGGGTCCGGGGATTGATCCTGCGGCCCGGAAGGCGGCCCCCAGACGGTCGTCATGAGGAATGAAGGGGAAGCGATGCGTCGTTCGATGGTAGCCGCCCGGCTGGCGGTGGCCCTGGTTTGCCTGTCCGCCACCGCCCATGCCGCCGATGCGGCCAAACCGGCCGCGGCCAAGAGCGGCCCCATCGCCGCCGATGTGCTGGCCGCTTCCAGTCCCGCTGATTGGCGGTCCCCGGATCCGGAAAACCTGCTATACATGGACCTGGCCCAGGGCCGGGTGATCATCGAGCTGGCGCCCGCCTTCGCCCCGGCGCATGTCGACAACATCCGCAAGCTGGTGCGCGAGGGCTGGTTCGATGGCCTGGCGGTGGACCGGGTGCAGGACAACTACGTCACCCAATGGGGCGACGCCGACAACACCCGCACGCCCAAGACGGCGCAGACCAAGCTGGCGCCGGAATTCGTGGTGCGTGGTGCCGCCGTGGCCAAGCTGCCCTTCACCCCCCTGCCCGATCCCGACACCTACGCCCCCGAGGCGGGCTACAGCGACGGCTTCCCCGCGGCGCGCGACGCCAAGGGCCAGCAGGCTTGGCTGGTCCATTGCTACGGCATGGTCGGCGTGGGCCGCGATATGGCGCTGGACACGGGCAGCGGAGCGGAACTGTACGCCGTCATCGGCCAGGCGCCGCGCCACCTGGACCGCAACATCACCGTGGTGGGCCGGGTCCTGCGCGGCATGGACATCCTCAGCAGCCTGCCACGCGGAACCGCCGCCCTGGGCTTTTACGACAAGCCGGAGCAGCGCGTCCCCATCACCAAGGTGCGGCTGGCGGCCGACATGGCCCCCGACCAGCGCGAGAAGCTGACCGTGCTGCGCACCGACACCCCCACCTGGGCCGCCTATGTCGAGGCGCGTCGCAACCGCCGGGAAGATTTCTTTCCCGTGCCGGCCGGGCATGTGGACGTTTGTAATATCCCCCTACCCGTCCGTACGTCGGACGCGCCCAAATAGAGCCCATGGGGTAGAGGCGAGAGCGGGAACCCTCGCCCACCCTAACCCAAAGAACATGTTCCCGGCATTGCATCCTGCAAGGTCCGGCGTTGACAGCGCTGGGCGATTGCTTGAAAAACTGCAAGCTGCAATGCCTGACGCATTTCCGCCGAGGATAAGCGCAGGCTTCAAGTCTCGGTGAAAGCCTCCGCCCCATGGAAACCCGTCCGCGCCGCGTCCTGATCGTCGAACCCACGCCGTCCCTCGCCGCCGCCTACAGCCAGGCGCTGCGCAAGGATGGGCATGCCCTGCAGGTAGTGGACACGGCGCCGGCCGCCCGCCGGGCGCTGGCGGAGGCACCGGCCGACGTGGTGCTGCTGAACCTGCAGCTGCCGGGCGGCAACGGCCTGGATCTGCTGAAGGAGCTGAAGGCCGACGCCAAGGCGCCGCAGGTGGTGGCGCTGACGGCCCAGGGCTCGGTGCAGATGGCGGTGGACGTCATGCGCGCCGGTGCCGTCGACGTGCTGCTGCTGCCGGCGGGCACGGAGCGCCTGCGCCAGGCCATGGCCGCCGCCCTGGCCGAAAGGGCAAAGGTGCTGGAGGCGGCGCCGCCCGCCGCCCCGGTGGAGGATCCGCTGGGCTATCTAGGCTTCGTCGGCACCTCGCCCGCCATGCGCGGCGTCTACCGCATGATCGAGGCGGCGGCGCCGTCCAAGGCCACGGTCTTCATCACCGGCGAGAGCGGCACGGGCAAGGAGGTCTGCGCCGAGGCCATCCACCGCCGCAGCCCGCGCGCCGGACGCCCCTTCATCCCGGTGAACTGCGCCGCCATTCCCAAAGACCTGATGGAAAGCGAGATTTTCGGCCACGTGAAGGGCGCCTTCACCGGGGCGACGACGGATCACGCCGGTGCCGCGCTGCAGGCCGACGGCGGCACGCTGTTCCTGGACGAAATCGGCGAGATGGACCTGTCGCTGCAGGCGAAGCTGCTGCGCTTCCTGCAGACCGGCATGGTCAAGAAGGTGGGCAGCGAGAAGGCGGAGGCCGTGGATGTGCGCATCGTCTGCGCCACCAATCGCGACCCCTTCGCCGAGGTGCAGGCCGGCCGCTTCCGCGAGGATCTGTTCTATCGCCTGCAGGTCATTTCCATCGAGCTGCCGCCCCTGCGCGACCGTGGCGAGGACATCCTGCTGATCGCGCGGGAATTCCTGGCCAAGTACACGCAGGAGGAGCGCAAGTCCTTCACCGGCTTCAGCGATGAGGCGGAGGAGATCATGCGCACCTACAATTGGCCTGGCAACGTCCGCCAGCTGCTGAACGTGGTGCGCAACGTGGTGGTGCTGAACGACGGCGCCGTCATCCAGCCCTTCATGCTGCCGCCGCCGCTGAACAAGCCCACCATGATCGTGCCCCCCATGCTGAACGACCCGCGCTGGTCGGCCATGGCGGGGCCCATGCCTTTTCCGTTCACCCCGCCGCCGCCCGCCAACCTGGCCGGCCCGGTTCCTGGAGGAACGTCCCTGGGTGGCGTCGCCCCCACCGGATTCGGCATGCCGCCAATGGCCCCGGCGTCACCAGCGCCGGGGGGCGTGTCGGTGGGCGGTGTCCGCATCCCCGGCGTTCCCGCCGGCGCAACCAGCTGGGCCGCCCCCATTCCGCTGGACGACGCGCCCACCGCCCCCGAGTCCGATCCCAATCCCGAGCGCCGCATCCGGCCGCTGTGGATGGTGGAGGAGGAGACGATCGAGGAAGCCATCCGCCTCTGCCAGGGCAACATCACCCGCGCCGCGGCGCTGCTGGAGATCAACCCCTGCACCATCTACCGCCGCCGCCAGAAGAAGCGCGCCACGGCCTGAATTCCAAGGAAACGGTCATGATCACGGAAATCCGGCACATCATTTTTTCCAATGACGAACTGAAGCTGGTCTTCCAGACGGTGCCGCTGGAGGGCTTCGACGCCGGCCGCCGCATCCTGAGCATCCAGGTGGTGGAGGGCCCGCCGCCCACGGTGAAGCTGTCCAGCGACCTGCCCACCGGCGGCGGGCGGGAGGAGATCCAGGTGGAGTCCTACCAGCTGGCTCGCCTGATCGTCGCCTACTGCCGGGAAAAGCGCATCCCGCTGCCCAAGGACGCGCTGAAGACCCTGCACGCCCAGGGCGACCAGCTGTGCTTCAGCATCATGAGCTCGCTCAGCTAACGGAAGCTTCACAAAGGCGCCCGACTCTATGCCTTGAGCGGCGAGCCGATCAGCGCGATACTGCAAGCAATCGGCCGCCCCGTTAGACGCGGTCCCCGGAGTGGTTCAGATGCAGATCGACAGTCAGGCCGCCGCGGCCACCGCCGCCAACGTGCTGCAGGCCAGCCTGCAGTTCCAGGTGCAGGCCCTGAAGCAGACCACGGACGCCCAGTCCGCCGTCGCCACCGAACTGCTGACCGGGCAGAGCGCCGGCCCCGCCCCCACCGACGGTCGCGGCCAGCTGATCGACATCAGCGCCTGATTCCCCTTGGCGTCCCTATCCGAAGTATTGTCCACCGCCGTCGCCCATCATGAGGCCGGCCGGCTGGACGATGCGGAGGCCATTTACGCCGCCATTCTCGAGCAGGTGCCGGACCAGATCGATGCCCTGCACCTGACGGGCGTCCTGATCCTGCAGCGATCGCTTGGCGCCGTGCCGGCCGATCCCTCCCGGGTGGCGGCCGGCGTGGCTCTGATCCGCCGCGCCCATGCCCAGCCCGCCGCCGCCGCCATTCCGGACATCGCCGCCAACCTGGGTCGCGGGTTGAGCGCCCTGGCGCGCGCGTATGCCAGGACGGGCGCCAATACCAAGGCGCTGGAAGCCCTGCTGGAGGTGGACGATCTGGGCCTGCCCTTGACGCCGGCCGATCGCTTGACCCTGGCCGACACCCTGTCGCTGGCGCAGGCGGGGAAGGAGGCGGAGGGGCATTATCGCGCCCTGCTGTCGGCTGGCCCGGCTGCCCGCGCCGAAGAGCTGCCGGCCCGGGTGGGCCTTGCCAAGCTGTTGATCGCGCGCGAACGCCGGACTGAGGCCTTGTGTCTGCTGGACGGCCTTCCGCCACCGGACTCCCCGCAGGCCGTGCCCAACGCCGATGCCCAAGCCACGGCCCAGGGCCTGCGCGCGCAACTGCTCATGACCGCGAGGCCGCAAGACGCGGCGACCGCCCTGGCCGAGATGGAAAGCGGCGGGGGTGTCAGCGCCGACCTGCGCCATCTGTCTGGCATGCTTCTTCAGGTCCAGGGGAACATCGCCGGCGCCCGGGCCCTGTATGCCCAGGCCCTGGCGCTGGAGCCGGGCCACGCCGCAGCCCGGCTGGCCCATGCCGAGGCCTGCCTGCGCCTGGGCGCGTGGCGGGACGGCTTCGCCGATCTGTCGTGGCGCTGGATGCAGCCCACCGCCGCCCGTCTCCATGGAACCATCCCGCTGTGGGAGCGGGCGGATCAGGACATTTCCGGCCGCCGCCTGCTGGTCTGGGATGAGGTGGAGCCGGACGCCCTGCCCCACTTGGCGCGCCTTCTGCCCCGCCTGCGTGACCGGGGGGCGGAGGTGATCGTGGAGGTGTCGCCCGGCTGGGCCGCCCTGCTGCCCACGGGGCCGGGCCAGCCCCTGGCCGGCATCACCGTCGCCACGCGGGGAGTGGACGCCGTACGGGCCGATTTCCAAGTTCCTCTGCAGGAACTGCCCGACCGGCTGTCGCTATGGGATTCCAACCACTTCTGGAGCGGCCCGTATATGGCGGCACCAGGCGGCGCACTGCCGCAGCCTTTCAAAGGGCCAGGGGTGGGCGTGGCCGACGCCCCGCCATCCCTCGCGCCCCCCCTGCCGCCGGGCGTGACGGCCGTGCCCCTGGCCGTGCCCGCCGCGGATGAGCCCGAGGCCTGGGGCCGGCTGGCGGCGACCCTGGCCGCCGTCGATGCCGTGGCGCTGCCCGCCGGTCCGCTGGCCCATCTGGCCGGCGCCATCGGCCGCCCCGGCGTGGTGCTGGTGCCGGCGGATGCCGACTGGCGCTGGCCGGCGTCGGGGGAACGGACCCCCTGGTATCCGTCCCTGCGCCTGGCGCACGGCGCCAACTGGCCCGCCAGCCTGGGCCTGATCCCGGGAACGGTGCCATGAGCGGCATCCTGTATGTCACCGGCGCCGATGAGCGGTATTTCGCCACCACGCTACTGCTTCTGGAAAGCTTCGCCCGGCGCTTGCCGGACGCGCGGCTGATGGTCTGCGATTACGGCCTGGCGCCTGGGCAGCGGGCCTATCTGGCGGAACGCGGTCAATTGCTGCCGCGGCCCAGGGACCTGCCGGAAAGCCTGCATCCCTATGCCAAGAAGGCCGCCATCCTGGACTATGCCGGCGACCTGCCCTGGCGGGCGCTCTGCTGGATCGATGCCGACATGCTGGCGGTCGGTCTGGATGACACCGTCATGGCCCAGCTGCTCCAGCGCCTGGAGGCCAGCGGCGCCGACATCGCGCTGACCACCGACATCAACAGCCTGACCCTGTCCGACGTGGCGGTCATGGACAAGGGCGGCACGGGCATGGCGCCCTTCCGCGCCCTGCTGGCCGACAGCGGCGCCGATCCCGCCGCCCCTTATATCAGTGTCGGCTTCTGGCTGTGCCGCTCGCGGGCGCTGCTGACCGAGTGGGACCGGCGCAGCCGGGGAATGCGGCCGCATTCCTTGTTCGAGCAGAACGTCATGGCCCTGCTGATCCACGGCCCCCGCTGGGGGCATGCCGGCCGGGCGCTGTTGCTGGATCCGGTGGAATGGCAGCCGCAGAACCATCTGCTATCGCTGATCCGCCCGGCGGGCGACGGCTACACGGTGCGGGGCCGAACCGTGCGGCTGGTGCACTGCACATCGTGCGGCTACTGGTTCATGGACATCTACAAAAGCCATGTGGAAGTGAACGGACAAGCCTTGGCGGGGTATTTCCGCATCCTGCATAATCCGGCGTTGCGCACCCTGCAGACGAACCTTTTGCATGACCATGTGACGCGCCATGGTGACGCACTGGCCCGCCACGGCCTGCTGCAGGCCGCGTCGGCTGGGCGAAATCCCTGAAATGGCCGGTAAATCGGCGCCTGGTGGGCATATCTTGCCTCTGTTCACCAAGGGCGGCGCCCCCTATCCTCTCGCGATGAGAGAAGCAAGGCGGGCCCCAGGGGCAATCCCGGGACGGGGCCGGCCGGCGGAGGAAGCATGACCGACACGACCGACAGCACGCCCGCCACCCCGGAAGACGCGGCCGCCCTGACCCTGCAGGCGGAAGGCCTGGCGGCATTGGAAAGCGGCGACAACGCCCAGGCGGTATCGCTGCTGACCCAGGCCGTGGGCCTGCGCCCCGACGACGCCGTCCTGCGGGCCGACCTGGGCATGGCCCTGGAACGCCAGCAGGACAACGAGGCCGCCAAGGGCGCCTACGCCATGGCCGTGGCGCTGGACCCCGACAATCCCATCTACCGTTTCAACCTGGGTGCCGCCTGCCAGCGCCTGGGCCATGGGCATGAGGCCGCCACCCATTACCTGGACGCGCTGGAACGCGAACCGATGCTGGCGGAGGCCTATTTCAACCTGGCCACCCTGTTCCAGGACGCCGGTCACCTGGACATCGCCGAGCAGCACTATCGCAACGCCCTGGAGGCGCGGCCAGCCTATGTCGAGGCCGCCGCCAACCTGGGCCTGGTCCTGCGACGCCTGGGCCGGCTGGGCGAGGCGCTGGATTACCTGCGGGCCACGGCCCAGGCCCAGCCCGATGTGGCGCAAACCTTTTCCAACCTGGGCCTGGTCCTGAACGAGGCCGGCGAGTACCAGGAGGCGCTGGCCGCCTTCGACCGGCTGGCCGCGCTGCGCCCGTTCGAAGCCGCCCCCCACGTGGGACGCGCCCACGCCCTGCGCGGCCTGGGGCACCTGACCGAGGCGGCGGCGGCCATCCGCGAGGCGCTGAGCCGGCCGGAACCGACCGTTTCAGCGGAGCTGGAGGCGGCGCAGGTCGCGGGCGCCCTGCAGGCCGGCGGCAACGGGGCCGCCGCCCAGGCCCTGGTGAGCGCTTGGCGGGCCTGCGGCGTCACCCCCATCCTGCGCCATACCGAGGCCGCCTTGGGCGTGGCCCCCACGCCCCCCGGGCCGATCCCGCCTATCTGCGGCAGATGTACGACGCCCAGGCCGCCATGCTGACCGAGCAGACGGTGGCCAGCGCCGCCGCCACGCTGTCGCCGGCCCTGGCCGGCACCCTGGCGCGCCATTTGGGCCCGGCGGCCGGCACCCTCCAGGTGCTGGAGATCGACTGCGGCGTGGGTGCCCTGGCGCCGCTGCTGAAGCCCTACGCCGCCAACCTGGTGGGCGTCCACCCATCCGATTCCGCCCTGCGGATGGCGGCACGCAGCGGCCTGTACGACCAGCTGGTGCATGGTGATCACGCCCAGGTGCTGGAGCAGTCGGCCGGCAGCGCCAACCTGATCGTATCGACGGACATCGCCAACCATCTGGGCGACCTGGCACCCCTGGCGGCCGCGGCCGCCGACGCGCTCCTCCCCGGCGGCGCCGTCACCCTGGTGATGGACGCGGCGGAGCCCTGGGCCCCCGCCGTGGCGCTGAAGGAAAACGGTCGCTATCTGCACCGCCGCGACGCCGTGGAGACGGCCCTGCGCCAGGCGGGCCTGACGGTGCTGGAGGCGGTGCCCCTGCCGCCCGCCACCACCGCCGGCGTCGAGCGTCTGCTGGTCGTGGCCCGCAAGGGCTGACCGCGGCCCAGTGCGTCCGCCCGCCATGTCGCCACTCCCGTCCCCCGCCCCCCACCCTTCGGGGCGGGTCTTGGCCTTGCCCCGCTATGACCGGCTGGGGGCCAGCAGCCGGCTGCAATTCTTCGACCCGTTGCCCCATCTGGCGGCTGCGGGCCTGGGGGTGACGACGGCGCCCTTTTTCGACGACGGCTATCTGCGGCGCCTGTACGCCGGCCAGCCCGTCAACGGCTGGGCCTTGGCCGGCCGCTACCGCCGGCGCATGGCGGCCCTGAAGGCCGCCGGCAAGACGGATCTGCTGTGGATCGAGAAAGAGGCGCTGCCCTGGCTGCCCCCGGGCGTCGAGCGCCATCTGTTCCGGGGCCGGCCCTACGTGCTGGATTTCGACGACGCCTGGCACTTGCGCTATGCCGGCCATCGCCTGGCACCGGTGCACCGGCTGCTGGGGGACAAGCTGGAACGGCTGGTGGCGGGCGCCGCCCTGACGGTCGTGGCCAATGAGGCCCTGGCGGCGTGGGCGGAAAGCGCCGGCGCCGGCCGCCTCCTGCGCCTGCCCACGCCGGTGGAGCTCGCCCGTTACCAGGCGGCGCCGGCGCCGGAGCGGCCGGTGGGGGAGTTTCGCGTGGGCTGGATCGGTACGCCATCGTCCGCCCGTTACTTGGCCGCCCTGGCGGAACCGCTGGCGGCCCTGGCGGCCAGCGGCCCCTTGACCCTGGTGACCATCGCCAGCCACCCCGTTAACCTGCCTGGCGTGCCGGAGGAATTCATTCCCTGGAGCGAGGCGGGGGAAGCCGCCGCGCTGGCCGGCATCGACGCCGGCATCATGCCCCTGCCCCACACGCCGTTCGCGCAGGGCAAATCGGGCTTCAAGCTGCTGCAGTACATGGCCGCCGGCAAGGCGGTGGTGGCCAGCCCGGTGGGGGAGAACCGCCGCATCGTGGCCGACGGCGTCACCGGCCTTTGGGCCGACAGCCCGGAAGGCTGGGTGCGCGCCCTGGCGGCCCTGCGCGGCGACCTGGACCTGCGGCGGCGCCTGGCGGCGGCGGGCCGGGACTTGGTGGCTCGCGACTATGACTTGGCCGTCCTGGGCCCCCGTCTGGCGACGGCGCTGGCCCAGGTCGCCGGATAAACGCGAGGCCGTCCCGCGCGACCCGGCCAGGGAGCCTTAGGCCGGGAACGGGGTGCCGATGTCCGCCAGGGTGGGCTGCTTGCCATCCTTGTCCGACAGCACGGCGCCGGCGAACGCCGGCCATTGGATACCCAGCGCCGGATCATTCCACAGCAGGCCGCGGTCATGGGCGGGGCTGTAAAGCGCCGTCACCTTGTAGGCGATCTCGGTATCCGGGACGAGGGTGCAGAAGCCGTGGGCGAAGCCCACCGGGACCCACAGCTGCCAGCCTTCCTCGGCGTCCAGTTCCACGGCGACGTGGCGACCATAGGTGGGGGACCCTTGGCGCAGATCCACCGCCACGTCCAGGATGCGCCCGCGCACAACGCGTATCAGCTTGCCCTGGGCCGCCGGGGCCAACTGGAAGTGCAGGCCGCGCACCGTGCCCTGAATCCGCGATAGCGACTGGTTGTCCTGTACGAAGGGACCCGTGATGCCGGCGGCCGTGTGCTTTTCGTCGTTCCAGGTCTCCACGAACCATCCCCGCTCATCGCCGAAGCGACGGGGCTTCACCATGACCAAGCCATCGATCTCCAGGCGCTTCACGTCCATGCTGGGGTCCTATTTTGTCTGCCGGTTGTGCCGTGCCGCCCGGGATACGCCGGAGACCATCAGAAGTCCAGGGCCGCGCCGTCCCGCAGCACGGCGTCGGCCGCCGGCGTGTAGCGCCCGCCCTCATCATGCAACACCAGGCCCGACAGCAGGCGGGCCGGGGTGCGGGCGCCCAGGCGGGCGCGGACGATGACGCGCTTGGCCTCCGTTCCGGCGCGGGGCCACAAGGGATAGAGCACCACGGCGCCGAAGCGGCCAGCCAGGCGGGCCAGGATCTCATCCACCCGGTCGGCGCGGTGGATCATGGTCAGGGTGCCGCGCGGCGCCAGCAGACGGGCCGCCGCCGCCACCCAGGTGGCGAGGTCGGCCGTGCCCTCGCCGTGGGACGCCGCCTTCCCCGCGCGAGGGGAGCGGGTATGACGTCCGCCGGGATGGAAGGGCGGGTTGGTCATGACATGGTCGAAGCGCCCGGCCACCAGATCGGGGTCCGACTCCGGCGGCAGATGGACCGGGGCCTGGGCGGCGTCGCCCACCGTGATGCGCACCCGGGCGGCGACCTCGTTCAGGTCGGCGTTGCGCCGGGCGAGTTCCGCAGCCTCGGGCTGCAGTTCCAGCCCCGCCACCCGGACGCCGGGCAACCGGGCGGCCAGGCAGAAGGAAGCGGCCCCGGCGCCACAGCCCAGATCCAGCACCCGGTCGCCCTCTTCGGCCGGCGTGGCGGCGGCGAGCAGCACGGGGTCGATGGCCGCCCTGTATCCTTGCCCCGGCTGCAACAGACGCACGCGGCCGTTCAGCAGGCGGTCCTCGGTGATACCGCCGTCCATGGAACCTTCCACCGGGGGCTCCGGAGCGGCGGTCGCGGAAATCACGGCGCGGACTCCAGCTGCGCCCGCGCCACGGCCAGGGCGGCGGTGGCGGCCACGACGGCACCGTCCGCCACCATCAGGCGGCGGGGAATGGCGCTGATGCTGCCCTCCACCCCCGCGGTGTAGTCGTCCAGCAGCACCGTCTCGATGCCGGCGTCGGCCAGCACGGCCCGCGCCCAGGATATCTCCACCGCGTTGTTGCTGGTCAGGATGGGTTGCATGAAGGCCTCATTGGGGGTGCGCCGGTTGGGATGCGCCGGGTGCCGATTGACGCACGCGGCATAGATGGGGGGCGGCGATGCGGTCTGCCAGCTTGACCACGGGGGTTGCGCCGGTATGCTCGCTGTCCTATCCAGGGCCGTCAACAGGTCTGCGTTCCGCCACCGTTGGCCCCCACTGGCAGGAGTTCGTTTCGTGGCCGTCGTCACCCCCCTCGATCCCAAGCGCCGGAAGGCCGGCACCGATGCCCTGGAGGCGCTGGTGGAATTGGTGGCGACCGACCTGGCGGCGGTCAACGACCTCATCATTCGCCGCATGCATTCCGATGTGGAGATGATCCCGCGGCTGGCGGGCTACATCGTGGCCAGTGGCGGCAAGCGCCTGCGCCCGGTGCTGACCCTGGCCGCCGCCCGCCTGTGCGGTTACCAGGGGGAGCGCCACCAACCGCTGGCGGCCTGCGTCGAATTCATCCACACCGCCACCCTGCTGCATGACGACGTGGTCGACGAAAGCGACCTGCGGCGCGGCCAGCCCTCGGCCAACGCCGTCTTTGGCAACAAGGCCAGCGTGCTGGTGGGCGACTTCCTGTTCTCCCGCGCCTTCCAGGTGATGACCGAGGACGGGTCGCTGGACGTGCTGCGCATCCTGTCCAGCGCCTCCGCCGTCATTTCCGAGGGCGAGGTGCTGCAGCTGATCACCGCCAACGACACCACCACCAGCGAGGAGGCCTATCTGGAGGTCATCCGCGCCAAGACAGCGGAGCTGTTCGCCGCCGCCTGCCGCATCGGCGCCGTGGTGGCCGGCCGCCCGGCGGCGGAGGAGGAGGCGCTGCGCAGCTACGGCCTGAACCTGGGCATCGCCTTCCAGGTGGTGGACGACGTGCTGGACTATTCCGCCGTGCAGGCCCGCCTGGGCAAGTCCATCGGCGACGACTTCCGCGAGGGCAAGATCACCCTGCCCGTCGTCCTGGCCTTCCGCCGGGGTGATGACGAGGAACGCGCCTTCTGGCGCCGCACGCTGGAGGACATCGACCAGCGGGATGGCGACCTGGAGCATGCGCTGGCCCTCATGCAGCGCCACAACACCCTGCGCGACAGCGTGGAACGCGCCCGCCATTACGGCGCCATGGCCCGCGACGCCCTGGGCCTGTTCCCCGCCAGCCCCATCAAGCGCGCCCTGCTGGACGTGATCGACTTCGTCGTCGACCGGGATTTCTGAACTCATTCGAATCCGGATTTCGGAAAGGCGCGCCCTCACCGGCGCGCCTTTTTGCTTGGCTGTGGATGCCATCGCCCCAAAAGCGAAACGGCCGGCTTCGGAAGAAGCCGGCCGCTTGTGCGTCCCTGAGATGGTCGGAGAGAGAGGATTCGAACCTCCGGCCCCTGCCTCCCGAAAGCAGTGCTCTACCAGGCTGAGCTACTCTCCGTCTCGGGGTGGGCGGGTATATATCGACATCCGCCGGCCGCCGCAAGCCTTCTCTTTCATCCCATCGCACATCGCCGCCGCATGGGTGTCCCGCAGGGGGTACGGGGGCGACCTGTTGCCCATTGGCCACAGGGTTCCCAGGAGTCTGCGCCTGCCCCTGGAAGTTCCGGTTCTCGCCATGGTTCCGCCACGGTTGGCCGCGAGTTTCAATTCCACGCCCATCAGTCGTTCGGCCTAGCAGAAGACGCCGCTCGGGGCCGATCGTTTTATGGAGGTGGTACTATGACGACCGTTCGCAGCCTGCTCACCGGCCTGTTCCTGGGCCTGCCCTTCCTGGTCGCCCCCGCCATCCTGGTCGCGGCACCGCGCCCCGATGTCGCCGCCGTGGCACAGGGGACGCCCGCGCCCGCCGCGACGCTGGCGTCCTCGCCTTCCGGCAAGCTGAAGGTCATTCCCACCCGCGTGGACGGCGGTACCGCGGGAGCCGTCGCCGTGCCCTGCAAGGCCACGACCACCACCATCATCAAGGCCCATGCCGGACGCAGCGTCCCGCATCAGCTGATCGCCCTGAACTGATCAGCACGCACCTGGGACAGGCGCCGGCACCGGAACGACCGGCCCGCCCCATCCGAGTATCCTCATGAAGGTTGAAGCGCAGAGGGCCGGTCAGTGTCGCCACTGACCGGCCTTCATGCTACCCCCGCCAGGCCTTCAGGCGGCGGGCGGCCTCCACCATCTCGGCCTCGGCGCCGGCGAAGCTGATGCGCACCGTGTGATGGCCGCGCACGGGGTCGAAATCCACGCCCGGGGTCAGGGCCACGCCCGTCTCGTTCAGCAGGCGGGTGCAGAAGGCCTGGGAATCGTCCGCGCGGTCGGAAATGTCGGCATAGATGAAGAAGGCGCCGTCGGCCGGGGCCAGCCTGCCGAATCCGGCGGCGGGCAGCAGATCCAGCAGGATGTCGCGGTTGCGGCGGTAGCGCGCCACGTGGCCTTCCAGTTCGTCCACGCACTCGAAGGCCGCCACCGCCGCGTGCTGCGACAACGTGGGCGGGGAGATGTAGAGGTTCTGCGCCAGGCACTCCACCGACCGCACCAGCCGCTCCGGCACCACCGCCCAGCCCAGGCGCCAGCCGGTCATGGAAAAGTATTTGGAGAAGCTGTTGACGGTGATCGCGCCCCCGCCCCCGTCCATCGCCAACGCCGTGGCCGCCGGCACCGTGCCGTATTCGATGCCGTGATAAATCTCGTCCGAGATCAGCCAGACGCCATGGCGGCGGCACCAGTCGCCCAGGGCGGCCATGGCGGCGGGGTCCAGCATGGTGCCGGTGGGGTTGGAGGGGCTGGCCACAATCAGCCCCCGGATTGGTTCCCCGCCCTGCGCCAGCAGACCGTCCAGCAAGGCGGGCGTGGGCTGGAAGCGCGTCTCGGGCCCGGCGGGCAATTCCACCGGCACCAGGCCAGCCGTCTTCAGGATGTTGCGATAGGCCGGATAGCCCGGCGCGGCCAGGGCCACGCGGTCGCCCGGATCGAAGGCCGCCAGGAAGGCCAGGAGGAAGGCGCCGGACGATCCCGTGGTCACCACCACCCGCTGCGGCGGAATCACCACCCCATGGCGATCTTGGTACCAACGTGCTATGCCCTCTCTCAAGGCTGGCAGGCCCAGGGCATCGGTGTAGGCTAGGCGATCGGCGGCCAGGGCGTGGGCGGCCGCGGCGATCACCCCCTTCGGTGCCGGGGTGGACGGCTGGCCTATTTCCAGATGCAGGACGTCGCCGCCGGCGGCCTGCCGTGCGTTGGCGGCGCGCAGCACCTCCATCACCATGAAGGGAGAGATGGTGCTGGCGCGTATAGCGACAGCCGGGTGCCTCGCCGCGCGTGGAAATTCATCCTTGGAGTATGTAGGGATCATACCTTACCGCTCGCCTGTTCGGGTATCGACGGCACCGCCGATGGAATTGACAATGTTCTTGCGACCGCGCCGCCTTGCCCGCCTGATCCTGGTCAGCCTGCTATCCTCGGTCCTGGCCGTGGAGCCGGTGCTGGCCCAGGATCGCGGCATCAACCTGGTGCGTGACGCGGAAATCGAACACACGCTGCGCGTCTTCGCCACCCCCATCTTCCGCGCGGCCGGTATCGTCCCCGACGCGGTCACCCTGGTGCTGGTCAACGATGACGAGTTGAACGCCTTCGTGGCGGGCGGCCAGAACATGTTCGTCAACACCGGCCTGATCATGGCCGCGGACACGCCGGAGCAGTTGATCGGCGTCCTGGCCCACGAAACCGGCCACATGGCCGGCGGGCATCAGGTGCGCACGCGCGACGCCATCGAGAACGCCGTGATCCTGTCCACCCTGGCCACGCTGCTGAGCGTGGCGGCGGCCATCGGCGGCACGCGGCGGGGCGATGGCGGCGGGGCGGCCATGGGCGGCATCGCCGGCGCGCAGGAACTGGGCGCCCGCTCCTTCTTCGCCTTCAGCCGCGCGCAGGAGGCGTCGGCGGACGAGGCCGGCTTGTCCTACATGGAAGCCAACGGCTATTCGTCCAAGGGCATGCTGGAGTTCATGGAAAAGCTGCGCCGCCAGGATGCCGGGCTGCCGCAGACCAAGCAGGTGGAGTTCCTGATGACCCACCCGCTGACCAAGAACCGCGTGGAATACATCGAGAACTTCGTCGATCATATCTCGAAGTTCACCAACGCCAAGATGCCCTCGGCCTATTACGACATGCACCAGCGCATGCGGGCCAAGCTGTACGGCTTCATCCATCCCGACCTGGCCCTGCGCAAATACGCGGAGAGCGATACCAGCGTCCCGGCGCGCTATGCCCGGTCCATCGCCTATTACCAGGTGGGCGACATCAACAAGGGCCTGAAGATCGTCGACGGCCTGATCGAGCAGGAACCGAAGAACCCCTACTTCTATGAGTTGAAGGGCCAGATCCTGTTCGAGAACGGCCGCGCCAAGGAAGCGGTCGACCCCTACCGCAACGCCGTCAAGTACGCCCCCGACAGCGCCCAGCTGCGCATGGCCCTGGGTCACGCCCTGCTGGAGGCCGGCGATGACAAGCTGGTGCGCGAGGCCATCGACGTCCTGCGCTCCTCCGCCCGGGATGAGCCGCTGGTGGAGCTGACGTGGTTGCTGCTGGCCAGCGCCTACGCCCGCGCCGACATGGCGCCGCAACTGGCCTATGCCCGCGCGGAGGAGGCCCTGGCCCGGGGCGACATCCGCGCCGCCCGCTATCACGCCGACCGGGCGGAGCAGATGCTGCCGGCTGGGTCGCCCGACTGGGTGCGGGCCCAGGACATCCGCGTGCTGGTGGAAAGCCGCCTGCCGCACAACATGCGGCCGCAACTGGCGCCCGGCAGCGGCCTGGTTTCCCCCGATACGCCCATCATCTCCACCGGGCGCATGCCGGAGGACGCGCTGTCCACTGGCGGCGTCTCCGCCATCGGCCCCGGTTTCCCCGGCGTCGCCGACCTGCCCGGCGGCACCACCATCGGCAGCGGGCCCACCGGCCTGGGCACGCTGGGAACGCCCCTGGGGGGAACGCCCCTGGGGGGAACGCCCCTGGGGGGAACGCCCTTGGGAGGCACACCGGTGAGCGCCCCGGGCGGCCGCTGATCCCGGTTCAGAAAAGGCGGGGACGCACCGTCAACCCACCCGCACCGTCCGCAGGAAACCCGACGCCTCGCGGTCCAGAACGGCGGACTGGGTGGACAGTCGCTGCGCCAGGCCAGTCACGCCCTGGGCGGCATCCCCCACCGCCCGCGAGGCGCCAGTCAGATCTCCCAGGCTGCCGGCGACGTCGCCGATGCCCTGGGCCGCCTGCTGGACGTTGCGGGCGATCTCCTGCGTGGCGGCGCTCTGCTCCTCCACCGCCGAGGCGATGGTGACCGTCAGCTCGTTCACGTCGGCGATGGTGCCGCCGATGCGGCGGATGGCCGCCACCGTCTGGGTGCTGCGGCCCTGGATGGCGGTGATCTGGGCGGCGATCTCCTCTGTCGCCTTGGCCGTCTGGTTGGCCAGGCCCTTGACCTCGTTGGCGACGACGGCGAAACCCTTGCCCGCCTCCCCCGCCCGGGCCGCCTCGATGGTGGCATTGAGCGCCAGCAGGTTGGTCTGCGCCGCGATGGCCTGGATCAGGGTCAGCACCTCGCCGATGCGGCGGGCGTCCCCGTCCAGGCCCTCGACCACCGTGTCCGTCTCGCGCACCACGGCCAGCGCCTCGCCGGCGATGGTGGCGGAACGGACGACCTGGGCGCTGATCTCACTGATGGAAGCCGACAGCTGCTCGCTGGCCGCCGCCACGGTGTTGACGTTGGCGGAGGCGTCGGCCGCGGCGCCAGAGGCCGCGTGCGCCTGGGTCTGGGCCTGATCCGCCGCCCGGGCCAGCGTACCGGCCAGCCGCTCCAGATCGGTGGCGGCCTGGGTGACGGTGCCCACCACGCCGACGACGCTGGACTGGAAGGTGTCCGCCACGGCGCCCAGCGTCTGGCGCTGGCGGGCGGCGGCCTCGGCCTCGGCCCGCGCCTGCTCGGCCCTGAGGGCGGCCGCCCCCCGCATGTGCTCGCGGAACAGCGCCACCGCCCGGGCGATGCGGCCGATCTCGCTGCGGTCGGCCGTGTATTGAATGTCCACTGTCAGGTCATCGGCCGCCAACCGGTCCATGGTGCCGCACAGATCGGCCAGGGGCCGGGTGATGCTGCGGGCGATCATCACGGTGAACAGGCCGGCCACCAGTAAGCCCACCAGGGTGCAGCCGCCGGTCCACAGGCCTTCCCGCCATAAGGCGGCGTCGATGTCATCGATGTAGACCCCGGCCTGGACCGCCCATTTCCAGGGTTCATAGGGCGCCGCGTAGGCCAGCTTGAGCGCCGGCACCTCCGCCCCCGCCGTGCCGCGCGGCACCAGGTAGGTGGTCAGGCCCCCGCCAGCCCGCGCGGCGGCGATAATCTCCGCCACCACGCGCGTGCCCCTGGGATCCTTGAACTCCATGCGGTTCACACCTTCGTTCTTGGGGTTGGCATGGACCAGGGTGACGCCGTCGAACTGGTAGACGCCGTAATAGTCGCCCTCGCCCCAGCGCAGGGCGCGGATGGCCTTCTTCGCCACCTCCTGCGCCTGATCCAGCGGCATCCGGCCGGCCTTGACCTCGTCATCGTAGGCGCGGATCAACTTCACCACGCTGCCCACCATGTCGTGCAGCTTCTGCTCGCGCTCGGCATAGATGGCCTGGCGCAAGCTCCACACCTGCGCGCCGGAGATGGCGAGCATCGACACCACCATGATGCCCATGATGATGGCGATGCGGAAAATGAGGGAAAAATTGCGCACGGCGCACGGTCCTTCGTTCAGGCGTTCAACCTGCGCGGACATGTAGCATGGTTAAGAAACGGAGGAATGGACGCGAAAGGCGAGCCTGGCGCCAAAGGCGGTCAGGCGGGCTCGCGCGCCTGTTCCAGGGCCCAGGCGGTGACCAGCGCGTCGGCGATGCGCATCATCATCAGCAAGGCCAGCCGGCGCGCGATCTCATCCAGGGGGCGCACCAGATGCAGGTGCAGCATGGCGACGGCCCCGGCATGGGCGCCGCCGCCGGAGGCCTGGGGCGTCAGCGGCCAGGCCAGCGTCATGGCGTCGTCGGTGAACTCGTGCCGCAGGTCCCCCGGGCTGCGCAGGGCGGTGGCCAGGGCGCCGGTGTCGGCCACGGTGGCCAGGGGATGGCCGGCCGCGTCCTGATAGCGTCCGCGTCCCGCCAGGATGCGGGCCGACAGCCGGTCGGCACCGTAGATGACGCAGAACAGGCCGTCCGCCGGCTGTTCCAGCACCTCGGCGATCTGGTCCAGGGCGGCGCCGGCGGCGGAGGACGGACCGGACAGCGCCATCTGGCACAGGCCCAGGCCCGCCACCCGCTCCATCCCCAGGCAGGAGCGTTCCAGGGTGCGGATGTGGTGGTAGGCGCGCAGCGCCGTGATGGTGGCGGTGACCAGCTTGCGCGCCGTCAGTTCCGTCTTGGCCTTGTAGTCGTTGACGTCATAGCCGGCGATGACCGCGTCCTCCGGCGCCTGGCCCGGCTGGCCCGTGCGCAGGATGATGCGCACCGCCCGGTTGCCCAACTCATCCCGGATGCGGGGCACCAGCTTCAGGCCGGCGTCATCGCTTTCCATCACCACGTCCAGCAGGATCATGGCGATGTCGTGCTCGCCCTTCATGACCTCCAGCGCCTCGGCGGCGGAATAGGCGGAGATGAAGGCCAAGCCGCGGCCCTGGAACGCGAACTTGCGCATGACCAGGCGGGTCATGGCATGGACTTCGGGATCATCGTCGACGATCAGCACCTGCCAGGGCGGCATGCCCGGGACGAGTTCCGAGACCTCGTCAGCCTCGTCCTCTTCGTCATCCTCATCCTGGAACAGGAAATCGTCATCATCATCCGCCATGGTCATGGCCAACCCCACCGTCGTGCCCGGGCGTGGAAACACATCCCCGCCGGCGAAATCCTACGTGACCCCAGGCCCACCCATGACCGCACAGCGCCGCCGCCCTGGCAAGCGCGACGATGGACAACCTACAAACGTAGGCACCCGGCCATCGGCGCAGGACGCCGCACCCCCGGGCCCGCCAAGGCTGCGGGATTGCGCCCCGTCGCCGCCTGGTCCATGCTGCCGGCCTTCGCCGTTCCCCTCGAGGTCCAGGCCGCAACCGGAGTTCGTCTCGATGTCGCGTACCATCGCCGCCACCCTCTACGCCACCGTGGCGCTCGCCGGCCTGGCGGTCGTCAGCCCCGTCTTCGCCGCCGACAAAGCGATGAGCGACAAGCCGGTGGCCGACAAGGGCCCCTACGACAAGGCGCAGGTGGAACAAATTGTCCACGACTACCTTCTGGCCCATCCCGAGGTGATCGCCGAGGCGGTGCAGGCCCTGCAGGACAAGAGCGAGGCGGAAGAGGCCAAAGCCGCCGCCGATGCGCTGGTGAAGCACAAGGATGAGCTGTTCGCCTCCAAGACCTCGCCCGCCGGCGGAAACCTGAAGGGCGACGTGACGATGGTGGAATTCTTCGACTACCAGTGCGGCTATTGCAAGCACACCCAGCCGGAGATGGACGCCGCCATCAAGAAGGATGGCAAGGTCCGCATCGTCTACAAGGAATTCCCCATCCTGGGCCCGGCATCGGTCATCGCCGCCAAGGCCGCCCTGGCCGCCAACCTGCAGGGCAAGTACGACACCGTGCACGCGGCGCTGATGGCCGCCACGGGCAAGCTGGACAAGGACCGCATCCTGTCCATCGCCAAGGACGCGGGCGCCGACACCGACCGCCTGGCCAAGGACATGGAGTCCCCTGCCGTGCAGAAGGAGATCGACGCCAACCTGGCGCTGGCCGACGCGCTGAATATCCACGGCACGCCGGGCTTCGTCATTGGCAACACCCTGGTGCCGGGCGCCATCGGCGCCGACGCCTTCAAGGATCTGTTCGCCAAGGCCCGCGGCGCCAAGAGCTGACCCTGGCCGGCTGGCGCAGTAGGCGTCGGGCCGGTTCCAGCCCCGGGGCGCATGGGGGCCCACCGGTGTCGCCCTCGGTCTTCATGCGCGTGGATTCTTGCCCCCGCTGCTGCCCGTGTTATAAAGCGGCCTTCGACGAACGTCGTCCGGGGGACGCATACCCCCGCACGTTCGGTTTTTGAGACGTACGTACGCAAAGGCGATATACCCTTGGCCATCGCGCCCTCCGTCCTGATCCTGAACGGTCCGAACCTCAACATGCTGGGGATTCGCGAGCCGCACATCTATGGCGCGGAGACGCTGGAGGATATCGAGAACGCCTGCCAGGAGACGGCCGCGCGCCTGGGCCTGGAGGTCGATTTCCGCCAGTCCAACCATGAGGGCGAGCTGGTCACCTGGATTCAGGAGTCCCGTGGCGAACACGATGCCATCATCCTGAACGCCGGCGCGTACACACATACATCCATCGCCATCCACGACGCGCTGAGCGCCGTGGGCCTGCCGGTGGTCGAGGTGCATTTGAGCAACATCTTCCGGCGCGAGCCGTTCCGGCACCATTCCTACGTGTCGCCGGTCGCGAAGGGCGTCATCTGCGGCTTCGGCTCGCAGGGCTACCTGCTGGCGCTCCAGGCGGCGGCCCGCCTGATCGACAGTCCCTCGACACCCGCCTGACAGCGGGCAGACCGGCCTATCCCACAATCGACCGACCCATCGGCGGCTTAACCGCAGCCCAGTACCCAGGATCATGACAATGGCGACCTTCGAACTCGACAGCGAATTCGTGCGCAAGTTGGCCGAGCTTCTCGGCGAGACCGGTCTCACCGAGATCGAATACGCGGAAGGCGAAAAGCGCATCCGCCTGTCCCGCGCCGCCCCGGCCGCCGCCGTGGCACCGATCGCCGTGGCCGCCGCCCCGGTAGCCGCCGTGGCACCCGCCGCCGCCCCCGTGGCGGCCGTGCCGCCGGCCCAGCATCCGGGCGCCGTGAAGTCCCCCATGGTCGGCACCGCCTATCTGGCGCCGGAGCCGGGCGCCGGCACCTTCGTGAAGGTGGGCGACGCGGTGAAGGTGGGCCAGACCCTGCTGATCATCGAGGCCATGAAGGTCATGAACCCGATCAAGGCGACCAAGGCCGGCACCGTGACCCAGATCCAGGTTGGCGACGCCCAGCCCGTCGAATACGGCGAAGTCCTGCTGATCATCGAGTGAGGGTTTGACCATGGGCGGCCTGTTCGAAAAGGTCCTGATCGCCAATCGCGGCGAGATCGCGCTTCGCATCCACCGCGCCTGCCGCGAGATGGGCATCAAAACCGTGGCGGTGCATTCCACCGCCGACGCCGACGCCATGCATGTCCGCCTGGCGGACGAGAGCGTGTGCATCGGCCCGCCCTCGGCCAAGGAAAGCTACCTGAACATTCCGGCCATCCTGTCGGCGGCGGCCATCACCGGGGCGGACGCCATCCACCCGGGTATCGGCTTCATGTCCGAGAACGCGCAGTTCGCGCAGATGGTGGAGGAACACGGCTTCGCCTGGATCGGCCCGTCGCCGGAACACATCCGCATCATGGGCGACAAGGTCACGGCCAAGCGCACGGTGCTGGAGCTGGGCCTGCCGGTCGTCCCCGGTTCGGACGGCCCGGTGGAGACGGTGGAGGCCGCCCTGGTCAACGCCGCCCGCATTGGCTACCCCGTCCTGATCAAGGCGGCGGCCGGCGGCGGCGGCAAGGGCATGAAGGTGGCCTGGGCCGAGTCCGAGCTGCGGGAGGCTTATCAGTTGGCCCGGGGCGAGGCGCGCGCCGCCTTCGGCAACGACCAAGTCTACATGGAAAAGTACCTGGCCAAGCCGCGCCACATCGAAATCCAGCTGCTGGGCGACCACCACGGCGCCGTGGTGCATTTCGGCGAGCGCGACTGCTCCATCCAGCGCCGCCACCAGAAGGTGGTGGAAGAGGCGCCGTCGCCGGCGCTGAACGCGGAAGAGCGCGCCTTCATCGGCAACCTGGCGGCCAAGACGGCGGCGGCCTTCGGCTACCGCGGCGTCGGCACGATGGAGTTCCTGTACGAGAACGGGCAGTTCTACTTCATCGAGATGAACACCCGCTTGCAGATCGAGCACACGATCAGCGAGATGGTCACCGGCGTCGACCTGGTGCGCGAGCAGATCCGTGTCGCCACCGGCGCGCCGCTGGGCTACGGCCAGGACGACATCAAGTTCAACGGCCATTCCATCGAGTGCCGCGTGAACGCCGAGAACCCGGTGACCTTCGCCCCCAGCCCGGGCAAGATCGACGGCTATCACGCCCCGGGCGGCCTGGGCGTGCGCGTCGACAGCGCCCTGTACGACGGCTACCGCGTGCCGCCGCACTACGACAGCATGATCGCCAAGCTGATCGTCCATGGAAACAGCCGCAACGAGTGCCTGATGCGCCTGCGCCGCGCCATCGAGGAATTCGTCATCGGCGGTATCGACACCACCCTGCCCCTGCACCAGCGCATCATCGCCCAGCCGGACTTCATCAACGGCGACTATGACATCCGCTGGCTGGAGGAATGGATGAAGAACCAGCCCGCCGGCTGATCCTTCCCCATCGATCCACGCGTCAGGCCCGGGCCCGGGATCGACCGCCACACGGTCGGCCCCGGGCCTGTCGCTTTTCCGGGCCTGCGCGGGGCGGGGAAATGCACTACCCTTCCTGTCACTGAGCGCGATCCTGGGACCGGCATGGCCTTTCTTGTCTTCATCGCCCTGATGGTGGCCCTGTGGGCCCTGATCCGCAGCGAGAAGGCGGAGCGCCGCCTGGCGGAGATGAACGCCCGGCTGGAGGCGCTGACCGGGCGGTTGAGCCACCCGGAGGGGGGTGTCCCACCCGCCCAGCCCGCGATGGCGCCGCCGCCCGCCCCCGCCTTCCCGGCCTCCGTCCCGCCGCCCGGCCCAGTCGCCCCACCGCCGCCGGCACCCATTCCCAAAGCCGTTGCACAGCCTGCTTACCGGCCCGCCGCCCCGTCGCTGGAACAGGCGCTGGGCACGCGCTGGCTGGTGTGGCTGGGTGCGCTGGCCGTGGCGCTGGCCGGCGTGTTCCTGGCCAAATATGCCGTGGACCAGGGCCTGCTGGGCCCCGCCGTGCGTCTGACCCTGGGCGGCCTGTTCGGCGCGGCCCTCGTTACCGCCGGTGACGTGATGCGCGGCCGCGCCGGGGACGCGACCACAACCAAGGCGCCCCTGCCCGCCGCCTCCATCCCCGCGGCCCTGACGGCGGCGGGCCTTGCCATCGCCTTCGCCTGCGTCTATGCCGCGCACGCCCTGCACGGGCTGATCGGCCCCGGCGCCACCTTCGCCGGCCTGGGCGCCCTGTCGGCCGTGGCTTTCCTGTTGGCTCTGCGCCATGGCGGGGGGACGGGCTGTCCCCAGGCGCCTTCATCGCCCTGCTGGGCCTGGGCGGCGGCCTGGCCGTGCCCGCCCTGGTGCCCAGCGACCACCCCTCCGCCTGGGCCCTGTTCGGCTATCTGGCCCTGCTGAACACCGCCACCCTGGCCGTAAGCTGGCGCCTGCCCGCGGCTTGGCTGGGCCTGCCCGTGCTGGCCGGGGCGGCGTTATGGGTAGTCACCGCCGCCGCGCATACCGTGGAAGCCACGCCCATCGTCCTGTTCCTGGTGGCCTTGTCCGCCACCGGGCTGGGCTTCGGCCTGCTGGACCTGCGGCGGGAGCGGCCGGTTGTCACCGATGCCTGGGTCGTCGCCGCCCTAGGTGGCCTGCCCATGGTGCTGGATTGGTTGTTGCTGGTGGCCACGGACTACGACGCCGCCGGCGTGGCCGGGCTGGCGGCCCTGGCCCTGCTGGCCGTCGCCGCCGCGCGCGCGCCGTCCCACAGGCCGGAGGTGACGGAGGCGCTGGCGCCCATCGCCGCCCTGCTGGCCACGCTGGCATTGGCCCAGGGCTATACCGTGCGCACCGCCGGCCTGTCCTATCCCGTTCAGCTGGGCGTGGCCGCCGCCTTCGGCCTGGGCTTCGCGGCTGCAGGGCTGCGGGCCCTGACCGGCACGCACCGCCTGCCCCGGGCCTGGGCTTGGGGTGCCGCCCTGCCCCTTGTGGGGCTGGCCTGGGCCGGCTGGACCTTCGACCATACTGGCGCGCTGCCCGACCTCGCCTGGGCGGGCGGGGCCGTGGCGCTGGCCGGCGGCATGGCCTGGGCCGCCGCCTGGGCGGGGCGGGCGAGCGCCCCCAGCCCGTGCCGGGCGCCTTCGTCCTGGCGGCCTTGGCCCTGGCCGGGTTGGCGCTGGCCGCCCTGCTGCGCACCTCCTGGCTGACCGCGGCTTTGTCGCTGCTGGTACCGGCGGCGGCGCTGATCGAAAGCCGCACGACGGTCGCCCCGCTGGCCGATGCTCTGCGGCGCGGGGCGGTGGCCGTGGCGGTCGTGGTGGTGGCGCGCCTGACCCTGAACCCCTGGCTGCTGGACTATCCGCTGAACGGCACCTCCCCCCTCAACTGGCTGCTGTGGGGCTATGGTGTGCCGGCGGTGGCCTGTACTGCTGGCGCCTGGTTGCTGCGGCAGCGGCGGGACGACCGGCCGGCGCAGGGGCTGGCAGCGGCGGCCCTGGTGCTGGGCCTGCTGTTCGCCTGCCTGGAAATCCAGGTCATACAGGCCGGTAGCCTGGCCAGCGATCCCTTCGCCCTGTTGCCCACCAGCCTCCGCAGCGTGCTGTTCCTGGCGGTGGCCCTGGTCCTGACCGGGCGGGCCGGCAGCACCGCCGGGCCCGTGGCGCACCCCGTCGCCCATTGGGGCGCCCGCATCCTGGTACGGGCGGCGGCGGCCCAGGTGGTGCTGGTGCAACTGGGGGTGCTGAACCCCCTGTGGGCGGTGGAGCCGGTGGGGCCCTGGCCGGTGTTCAACCTGCTGCTGCTGGTCTACGCCCTGCCCGCCCTGCTGTTTGGCCTCGCGGCTTGGCGGCGGGAAGCCGGACTGGCCCGCCGCGCCCTGGTCATCCTGGTGCTGGTCCTGGCGTTCACCTGGGTGTCGCTGGAGGTGCGCCAGGCCTTCCACGGCAGCACCCTGACCCTGTGGGCCCATGGCGGCGAGCGCACGGACGCGGAGTGGTACAGCTATTCCGCCGCCTGGCTGGCCTTCGCCCTGGCCCTGCTGGCGCTGGGCGTGCGCACACGCCGGGCGGACCTGCGCTATGCCTCGCTGGCCGTGTTGCTGGTGACGGTGCTGAAGGTCTTCCTGTCCGACATGGCCGACCTGACCGGACTGCTGCGCATCCTGTCCTTCCTGGGGCTGGGCCTGTGCCTCATGGGCATCGGCTACGTCTACCAGCGGGTGGTGTTCGCGCCAGCACGGGTGCCGGCCAATCCAACGCCAGGTGAGACCTCGTGATGCGCCTGACACCGGAACTGCTGCTGCGCGCCTACGCCATGGGCGTCTTTCCCATGGCGGAGTCCGCCGATGACGACGAAATCTTCTGGTTCGACCCGCCGGAGCGGGGGATCCTGCCCCTGGACGGCTTCCACGCGCCGCGCCGCCTGCTGCGCACCGTGCGCCAGGGGCGCTTCCAGGTCAGCGTCGATACCGACTTCGAAGGGGTGATGCGGGCCTGCGGCAAATCCACCACCGACCGGCCGGACACCTGGATCAACGCCCAGATCCTGGAGGCCTACGTCGCCCTGCACCGCCAGGGCCATGCCCATTCCGTGGAATGTCGGCGGGAAGGCCAACTGGTGGGCGGCCTCTACGGCGTGTCGATCGGCGGGGCGTTCTTCGGGGAGAGCATGTTCTCGCGCGAGACGGACGCCAGCAAGGTGGCCCTGGTTCACCTGGTGGCCCGCCTGCGCGCCGGCGGCTACAGCCTGCTGGACACGCAGTTCGTCACCACCCACCTGTCGCAGTTCGGCGCGGTGGAAATCCCCCGCGCCGAGTATCAGGCCCGGCTGGCCCGGGCGCTGCCCCGGCCGGCGCGGTTTCACTGCGATTTGCCAGAGGGAAGTTTGGACGAAGGCGCCTTGGTCGCCGGGTTCTTGCAGTCCACCACCCAGACGTCATAGACGGGGTCTTCCATCGCCGACAGGGCGGGGCTAGAGGCGAACATCCAGCCGGTGAAGACCTTGGCCGCCGGATCGTCCGGCTTGGCCTCCACGATATCCAGGAAGGCGGCCGATTCCGGTTCCTCGATGGGCGTGGTCTTGCGGCAGGCCCGGGCGGCCACCGTCAGCTGCCCGAAGCGGCCGGTCTGGCCCACCGCGATCTCCACAGTGGAGACGCGGCCCGTCACCTTGTCCAGGCCGCCCAGCACGGCGATCTTCATATCCTCGAAGGTGCGCGCCACGGCTGGCTGCGGCGGCAGGGGCGGCAGCGGCGTCACGGGCGAGGCCGCGCCCTCGGCCGGGGCTGCGGCGGCGCCCTCCGCCGGGGCCTGCTGCGGCGGCTGGCCGGCGGCGCCGGGCCCGGTCACGGGCTGGCTGGTGGGCGGCTGCTCCTCCGGGGCCTGGTCACCGGACTTTTTCTGATCCGGAGTCGCGGCGGGCGGGGCCGGCGGCGTGCCGGGAATGGTGGGGGCGTTACCAGTAGGCGCGTTCTGGGGCGCGTTCTGGGCCCAGGCGCCGGCCGCGGCGGCCAGCACCAGGCACGAGGCCGCCGCCATCAGCAGGCGCCGCTGGCTCATTTGCCGCCGCCGTTCAGCAGCCCCTTGGACGGGTCGGCCTTGGGTTGCTGGGTCTGGGCGGGCTGCTGCCCCTGCGGGGCCGGCTGGGCGGGCTGCCCCTGCTGGCCGGCGTCGCCCCCCTTGTTGGCGTTGTTGCCACCGGCGCTAAAGATGAAGCGGCCGAGCAGGTCTTCCAGGTTCACCGCCGACTGGGTGTACTGGATGCGGCCGCCGGGCTTCAGCATTTCTTCCTCGCCACCGGGCTGCAGGTTCAGGAACTTGCCGCCCAGCAGGCTTTCGGACGCGATGCCGGCGCTGGTGTCCTCGGGCAGCTTCACCTGATTGTCGATCTGCATCTCGATCACGGCCTGGTAGGTCTTGGGATCGAGATAAGCTTTGGTGACCGAGCCCACCTTGACGCCGCTGATGCGCACGTCGCTGCCGGCGGTCAGGCCGCCGGTGCTGGCGAAGCGGGCCTGCAGGGCATAGCCCGACACGGCGCGGATGTTGGCCGTGGTGTAGGCGAAATAGAGGAAGAACGCCGCCACCACCAGGACGACGGCCCCCAGCACGGTCTCGATCACATTGCTGCGCATTCGCTTCCTCTGGAAAACCCTAGAAATAAGGCGGGTCCGGAAAGACGCAAGGCCCCGGGAGGGGCCTTGGCCGACGCCTGTCGGGGGAATGCCGGAGCCTTCGCCCCGTCCCCAGCCCTGTCACCCAACCTGTCACGATATGGTGGCCGCGTCACCGTCGGTGATCGCCCCAGCCCTTTCATGCCGGCCGGCAGCCCCTTACGCGGGGGTCCAGGGCTCGTAATCGCCGGTGGCGGCGGCGCGGTGGCCGCCTTCGTAGGTGTGCCCCGGCGGACGGTACGCATCCACGGTGCCGGTCTGGTTGGCCTCGTGCGGCTTCACCCACGGCTTGTGGTAGGCGCTGTTCTCCGGCAGGGGCTGTTCCATGGAGTAGTGCAGCCAGCCGTGCCACTCGGCCGGAATGGCCGAGGCCTCGGGCTCACCCGCGAACAGCACCCAGCGGCGCACCTTCATGCCCGGACGCGCCTTCTTTTCCCGGAAGTAGCGGTTGCCGAACCGGTCGGTGCCCACCAGTTCACCCCGCCGGGAAATCAGCAGGCGGATCGACAGTTGGGACAGCCAGGTCAGGATGGAGATGCGTTGGGTCATGGGCCAAAACCAGAAAGTGTGAACAGGGCCAAGCGCCTGGCAGCGGGCCCCCCGAACCGAACCGGCCGGACTATGGCAGTTTCAGCCTCCCGCGTCCATACGCTGAGGGGCCGCAGCCAGCGGGTAGCTCCCCCGCGTGACGTCTATTGGGATCGGCCGGCCTTGCGCGCCCGCCAGCGGCGCCAGGCGGCGACGGGGCCGTGGTCGGCGCGGATTTCCCAGGTCAGCAGCAGGATGCCGGCCAGGACCAGGGGCAGCACATAATACAGGAATTGATAGGCCAGCAGGGCGCCGATGGCGCCGCCGGCGGGGCCGTGGTCGCGCAAGCCCAGCAACAGGATGGTCTCGAACACGCCCAGGCCGCCCGGCACGTGGCTGACGATGGCGATGGCCAGGCCGGCGCAGAACAGGGCGGTGAACTCCATGAAGCCCACGCCCGTCTCCGGCGGCAGCAGGGTCCACAGGGCCGCCGCCGACAGCAGGATCTCCAGCGAGGCGATGACGATCTGCGACAGCATCACGCCCGAGGATGGCAGGGCGAAGGACCAGCGCCACAGGCGCACGGGCTTGTGCGTCACCGCCGCCGCCACCGTCATGGCACCCAGGCCCACCAGCACCAGGCCGGCGACACCCTGCAGCAGCCAGGCCGGCACGTTCAGCAGACCGGCCCCCACCTCCGGCCCGATGGCCACGCCCAGCGCTCCGGTGAAGGTGATTCCCAGGGTGAAGGTGGTGGTGGAGAAGACGACGATCTTGGCGATGTCCGCCGCCGACAGGCCGGCCACCGAATAGACGCGATAGCGCACCGACCCGCCGCTGATGACGGCGAAGCCGACATTGTTGGAAATGGCGTAGCCGGCGAAGCTGCCGAAGCCCACTGTGCGGTAGGGCAGCTTGATACCGAGATATTTAAGGGCGGATACGTCATAGAGTGTCATCACCAGGTAGGCGCCAGCCACCAGGCCCGCCGCCTGCGCCACGCTGGCCCAGGGCAGCAGCCGGACATAGGCCCAGACCTCCGCCGGGCGGAAGTCGCGCGCGACATGGCGGATGGCCAGCATCACCAGGCCCACCAGCACCAGGGCGGTGATGAGGGTGGTCAGGCGCTTCATCCAGTTGGGCTTGGCCGCATCACCGCCCACCGCCTTGTCATCCACCGCGCTTCCTTCCGGTTTTCCCCCCGCCGGGACGCGCGCCGCCGGATCGATGACCACCGGGTGATGATAAGTCGGTCGGTCGGGGCGCTGGTCTGGGCTGCGCTCAGGGGGCATTCGGGACGGGGATTCTCAAGGACAAGGGGCCAAGACGCCGCACCGCCAGCGGTGCCGAGGGGGCACCCTGCCATCTTCCAGGGGGGTTGGAAACCCAAAAGCGCGGGCGCGCCGGGGTTGTGCCCGAGCCTTTGGCGCCCTCAACCGGAAAGCGGGCGGCCGGACGCATTCTTCAGCTTGCGAACCAAGGTGAGCCAAAACCATGAAAGGCTCGGTTTCGTTGAAGAATCGCCCCCTACCCGAAGTGTCAACCACAACCGGTATGCACCTCCCCTTTAGAGACCACAAAATGTCGTTGATGGTCGAAACATGGTGGCATACGCTTGCCTGACATACAGCATCTAGGGGTGCTGTCGCGGCGTAGAGCACCGGGAACCAGCCCAGGTTTTGGGGTGGTTTTGCCTGTTTCCAGGACCCCAGGTCCGGACAACGATCTCCGGAATCGGCGCCCCCGCGACACCCACCCCACCATCGCGGCATTTCATTCGGGGGTCGGGGCACCATGCGCATCGAAAGACGGTTCACGGTCGACGGTCGGGACGCTTACGAGGGGATCGCCTTCCGCACGGCGACCAGCGAGATCCGCAACCCCGACGGCTCGGTGGTTTTCCAGGCCAAGGACATCCAGGTGCCGGCGGACTGGAGCCAGGTGGCCTGTGACATCCTGGCCCAGAAGTATTTCCGCCGCGCCGGCGTGCCGGCCCGCCTGAAGAAGGTGGAGGAGAACGACGTCCCGTCCTTCCTGTGGCGCCAGGTCGCCGACGAGGACGCGCTGGCCGATGTGCCCGCCAAGGAGCGTGTGGGCGGCGAGACCTCCGCCCGCCAGGTCTTCGACCGCCTGGCCGGCACCTGGGCCTATTGGGGCTGGAAGGGCGGCTATTTCGATTCCGAGGCCGACGCCAGCGCCTATTTCGACGAGATGCGCCACATGCTGGCCCGCCAGATGGCGGCGCCCAACAGCCCGCAGTGGTTCAACACCGGCCTGCACTGGGCCTATGGCATCGACGGCCCCGCGCAGGGCCATCACTATGTCGACTTCAAGACCGGCGAGCTGGTGGCCAGCACCTCGGCCTATGAGCACCCGCAGCCCCACGCCTGCTTCATCCAGTCCGTCGCCGACGACCTGGTGAACGAGGGCGGCATCATGGACCTGTGGGTGCGTGAGGCCCGCCTGTTCAAGTACGGCTCCGGCACCGGTTCCAACTTCTCCCGCCTGCGCGGCGATGGCGAGCGGCTGGCCGGCGGCGGCAAGTCCTCCGGCCTGATGAGCTTCCTGAAGATCGGTGACCGCGCCGCCGGGGCCATCAAGTCGGGCGGCACCACCCGGCGCGCCGCCAAGATGGTGACGGTGGACCTGGACCACCCGGACATCGAGGCCTACATCGACTGGAAGGTGGTGGAGGAGCAGAAGGTCTGCGCCCTGGTGGCGGGCTCCAAGCTGGCCAACAAGCATCTCAACGCCATCATGGCGGCGGCGACGGAAGGCATGGGCCCCGACGCCGATCGCCTGGACCCGACGAAGAACAAGGCGCTGAAGCGGGCCATCATCGACGCCCGCAAGGTCATGATCCCGGAAAACTACATACAGCGGGTCATCCAGTTCGCCGGCCAGGGCTATACGGAGATGGAGTTCCAGACCTATGACACGGACTGGGATTCCAGCGCCTACCTGACCGTCTCCGGCCAGAACTCCAACAACTCCGTCCGCGTGCCCGACGCCTTCATCCGCGCGGTGAAGGAGGATGCCGACTGGAACCTGATCCGCCGCACCGACGGCAAGGTGGCCAAGACGCTGAAGGCCCGCGACCTGTGGGACAAGATCGGCCATGCCGCCTGGCAGTCGGCCGACCCGGGCGTGCAGTACGACACCACCATCAACGATTGGCACACCTGCCCCGAGTCCGGCCGCATCAACGCGTCCAACCCCTGCTCGGAATACATGTTCCTGGACGACACGGCCTGCAACCTGGCGTCCCTGAACCTGATGGAGTTCCGCCGGGCCGACGGCTCGTTCGACACCGACGCCTTCAGCCACGCCTGCCGGCTGTGGACGGTGGCGCTGGAAATCTCCGTGCTCATGGCGCAGTTCCCCTCCAAGGAGATCGCGCGCCTGTCGTATGAGTACCGCACCCTCGGCCTGGGCTTCGCCAACGTCGGCGGCCTGCTGATGGCCGAGGGCATTCCCTACGACAGCGCCGAGGGCCGGGCCATCTGCGGCGCCATCAGCGCCATCATGACCGGTGTGGCCTATGCCACCTCCGCCGAGATGGCGGGTGAGCTGGGCACCTTCCCCGGTTATGCCCCCAACGCCACGGCCATGCTCCGCGTCATCCGCAACCATCGCCGCGCCGCCTATGGCGCCGGGGAGGGGTATGAGGGCCTGTCGGTCACCCCGGTGCCGCTGGATGCCGAGGATTGCCCGGACCAGCGGCTGATCGTGGCCGCCCGCCGCGCCTGGGATGAGGCGTTGGAGCTGGGCCAGAAGCACGGATATCGCAACGCCCAGGCCACCGTGGTCGCCCCCACCGGCACCATTGGCCTGGTCATGGACTGCGACACCACCGGCATCGAGCCGGACTTCGCCCTGGTGAAGTTCAAGAAGCTGGCCGGCGGCGGCTACTTCAAGATCATCAACCGCGTGGTGCCGGAGGCGCTGTCGCGCCTGGGCTATTCCGCGACGGACGTGGCCCGCATCGAGCGCTATGCCGTGGGCCACGGCACGCTGAAGGGCGCGCCGGGCGTGAACCATGAGACGCTGGCGGCCAAGGGCTTCGGCGCGGAACAGCTGGAGAAGCTGGAAGCGGGCCTGGCCAACGCCTTCGACATCAAGTTCGCCTTCAACAAGTGGACGCTGGGCGCCGACTTCCTGACCGGGGCCCTGGGCGTGCCGGCGCACAAGCTGGAGGAGTTCGGCTTCGACCTCTTGTCCCACCTGGGCTTCGCCAAGGCCGAGATCGAGGCCGCCAACGTCTACTGCTGCGGCGCCATGACCCTGGAGGGCGCGCCGGGCCTGAAGGCCGAGCATCTGCCCGTGTTCGACTGCGCCAGCCCCTGCGGCAAGATCGGCACCCGCTATCTGTCGGCGGAAAGCCACATCCGCATGATGGCGGCGTCGCAGCCCTTCATCTCCGGCGCCATCTCCAAGACCATCAACATGCCCAACCACGCCACGGTGGAGGAATGCAAGGACGCCTACATGCTGTCGTGGAGCCTGGGCCTGAAGGCCAATGCGCTCTACCGCGACGGCAGCAAGCTGTCCCAGCCGCTGAACGCCCAGGTGCTGGAGGAGGATGACGAGGACGAGGCCATCGCCGAGACCACGCTGGAAAAGGTGCTGGAGGCCCCGGCCGCCGTCCGCGTCGAGGTGGTGACCGAGCGCATCGTGGAAAAGGTGATTGAGAAGGTGGTGCGCGCCCAGCGCGAGCGCCTGCCCCACCGCCGCAAGGGCTACACCCAGAAGGCCACGGTCGGCGGCCACAAGGTCTATCTGCGCACCGGCGAGTACGAGGATGGCAAGCTGGGCGAGATTTTCATCGACATGCACAAGGAGGGCGCCGCCTTCCGCTCGCTGATGAACAATTTCGCCATCGCCATCAGCCTGGGCCTGCAATACGGCGTGCCGCTGGAGGAGTATGTGGAGGCCTTCACCTTCACCCGCTTCGAGCCGGCCGGCATGGTGCAGGGCAACGACGCCATCAAGATGGCGACGTCCATCCTGGACTATGTGTTCCGGGAGCTGGCCATCAGCTATCTGTCGCGCACGGATCTCGCCCACGCCACGCCGGACGACATCCTGCCCGACACCATGGGCGGCGGCGTGAAGCAGAGCGACCTCCCTCCGCACGCGGCCGAGGTGGCGGAGGAGACGCTGAACGCGGTGGCCCGCATCACCTCCACCGGCTATGTGCGCAACAACCTGCCCAACCTGCGGGTTCTGCCCGGCGGCCAGGCCGGCCGCGCCGTCGCCGCCTTCCAGACGGCCACCGCGACCGCCAGCGTGGAAACCCACGTGGCCACCGGCACCCACGGCGCCGCCCAGGCCTTCTCGGCCCTGAGCCGTGCTGAAAAAGTGGTAACCGGCACCAGCTACGGCGGCGCCGTCTCCGGCGGCGGCGACGCCCGCTGGGAAAAGGTCAAGGAAGCCCGCGCCAAGGGCTACGAAGGCGACCCCTGCCCCGAGTGCCAGAACATGACCCTGGTGCGCAACGGGACGTGCCTGAAGTGCGACACCTGCGGCAGCACGACCGGGTGCAGCTGAGGGTGGGGCGGGCGGCTGTTGTGAAGCGTCACAGAGTTTGGCCAAACGTCACTTAGTTTGGCCGGAAACGTCAGAAAGAAAGGTCGCACCCCTCGGGTGCGGCCTTTTTTGCCTCCAGGCTCCAGATGCCTATTATTCTGAAAAAAGCGCCGGAAAGAGCACTTCGACCGCCTGAACAGTGAAGTTCAGATAAAGCTCGCTCTTCGGCGTATCGGATCGAACAATACCGTTGGCCACCAGCTCCGACACCAGCTGGCGCGCCGTTCGCTCCTTAAGGCCGCTAACGCGAGGAGCGTCGCCGCGGGGCATTTCACCGCGAAGCAAAAGGTGGTGGAGAACATCCCTCGCCTCCGGACGCAGCCCCTGACGGATGACATAGTCCGCGAGCCTCCGCTCCAGTGTCACGAAATCGAACAAGGACCCCATGAACCGGATCTGGTCGAGGCAAACCCTCAGGAACCAGTCCGTGAAGGCCACAAGCGCCTTGAGAGAAAGATTGCCGCGCCCGTCAAGATCACCCTGCCGGGGCATGTCGGCATGATCCATGAGAAGCTTGTAGTCGCCCCGGCTTTCCAGCCCGCGCGCGAGACCCCGGCTGATCGACCAAAGTCCATGGGCACCGATACCGGCCTGCCGCGCCATTGCGTGGCTCATCAGGCGACTGACCCGCCCGTTGCCATCCGGGAACGGATGGATGTAGTTCAGACGATGATGGGCGGCCGCCATCGCCAGGATCTGTACGCCCTGGCGTGTGGGATCAAGCTTATACCGCTCCTCGAAGCGCTCCATGAAGGCCACGACGCGCTGGCTCGATGGCGGCAGATGGCGGCCCACCACAACATCGTGCTCAGCCTCGGTGCGGTACTCGCCCGGTACCATCGTGAAGGAGGTGGCGCCATGCTGAATGCGTAAATGCTCCGGCGGAGCATGGCGGTAAAACTCACGGTGCAGGTATTTGATAAATTCCTGGGAGGTCGGTTGCCTCCGCCCCTCGACCAGCGCCTTGTCGGTGTCGATTAGTTCCTGGACACGGATGTGATTGATGGCCTCCGTCAGCAGGTCGCGCCGACTAGCGTTATCAGGCACGCCTTCCGCCCCCGGGTGGGCTTCCCCAGTGAGCGCGCGTTCGATGTCCCGGGGGTGAGTTTTATGTCCCTCGATAAGGTTGCTGTAGAAGGAATTCATAAGGCGCACAAGAAAGCGCAGGCTCGTCGCCGTCTTGGGATGAACCCTGTTGCCAAGTTCGGTTGATGCAGAAGCGATCATGGCGACAACATCGGTCGTTTCCGGCGACACCGCTTCAATGAAACAAGGCTCGATGCGTGTCACCGCCTCGATAATATCCGCCATTGCCATTGCCGATCTAAAAAGAGGTCAACCGCCTGTAATATAAAGGAAAATGGACGTGATTTTAAGAAGTGTGCCGATATAGGCTGCCGATCCGGGAATCCATAATAACATTATGTTTTCAAAACGAAAATAAACGTCACATTGGCCAGAATTGCCGATGTGATGGGAAACGCGACGGTGCCCGGATGAGGACTTATGTGACCCTGGCCCCGGTGTAAGTCAAAGAAAATCAGGCATGCGTACTGGCGGCGGGCCCCCTCACGTCCATTCCGGAAACTGCGACCGATTGAGGTCCAGCCTAGCGATCTGGCCCATCTCGTCGGCGTCCAGATGGAAGTCGAAGATGGCCAGGTTCTCCCGCCGGTGGGCCGGGTTGGAGGAGCGGGGGATGGCGATCACGCCGCGCTGGTGATGCCAGCGCAAGGTGACCTGGGCGGCGGTCTTGCCGTGCGTGCGGCCGATGGCCTGCAGGGTGGGGTTGGTGAACAGGCCGTTGCGGCCCTCGGCGAAGGGGGCCCATGCCTCCATACGGATGCCGGCGGCCGTCAGGGAGCCGAGCGCCGCCGTCTCCTGGAAGTAGGGGTGGGTTTCAACCTGGTTGACGGCGGGCTTCACCGTGGCGTGGGCCATCAGGCCGGCCAGCTGGGCGTCGTCGAAGTTGCTGACGCCGATGGCCCTGATCTTGCCCGCCTTGTGCAGTTCCTCCATGCCCCGCCAGGCACCCGCGAGGTCGCCGCGCGGCCGGTGGATGAGATAGAGGTCGAGATAGTCGAGGCCCAGCTTGTCCAAGGTGGTCTGGAAGGCGCGCTTGCCGGACTCATAGCCGGCGTCATCGACCCAGATCTTGGAGGTCACGAACAGGGCCTTGCGGTCGATGCCGCTGTCCCGGATGCCGGCGCCGACCTCTTCCTCGTTGACGTAGACCTTGGCGGTGTCGATCAGGCGGTAGCCGGCGGCGATGGCGTCGGCCACGCTTTCGCGGCAGACGTCGCCGCGCAGGCCGTAGGTGCCGAAGCCCAGGGCCGGCATGACTACGCCGTTGCCCAGCGGCACCGTGGGGATGGCGGGCGCCTCAACGGCCAGGGCCCAGCGCCCGCCCCCGAAAGCCAGCGCGACCGCGGCGGCGGCGCCGCCGGCGAGCACAGTACGACGTCCCAGCATGTCCTGATCCCTATCCCATCTTTCCAATGGCCGACCTATCGGGGGGCGCCGGCTACAGCCCGCCGCCCACCACCGAGCCGTCCTTGCGGCGGGACAGCTGCACCTGACCGTCCATGCACTTCACATAGGTGGTCTTGCCGAGCACCAGCCCGTCGCAAATGATCACCAGGGCCCGCGGCAGGCCGCCGAACTCCTTGGAGCCGCGCGCGCCGGCGTTATAGGTCTCAAGATAGGTCTTGAGCGCCGCCTTGCGGACGGGCTGGCCGTTCTGGTCGATCATTGGTGGCGCGCGCTCCCTCACGGAATTTGGGGGATCATCACCCAAAGGGGAGGCGCGCCGCCAGCGGCATTTCACAAAAAGGAGCGACCCGGCGCCGTCACGGCAGCGGCAGGCAGTCCGGGTTCAGCTTGTTGGCGGTCTTGCCGGTGTAGAGCTGGCCGTCCTTCAGGTAGACGGCACCGGTGAAGCTGTTGCTTTTCCACAGGGGCTGGCAACTGGTGGTGCTGAGCACGAACAGCCTGCGGCTGCCGCCGGCCGAGGTGGTCACCAGCAGGTGCTGGCCGTCGCTGTACAGCGTGCCCTCGATGGGGCCCACGGCGGCATCGGCGGTGCAGGTGGTGCCATCCTGCTGGGTGATGGTCAACGGCCCCCTCCACGACTTGCCATCCCCATTGGCGGAGGGGCCCAGGTCCAGCGTCAGGACATCGGCGCGGACCTTGCCGGACGCGGGTTCCACCGGCTGATAGGGGCAGACCACGGGCAAGCGGCGCTGGGGGGCCGCCTGGGCGGCGACGGAAACGGTGGCGGCCAGCAGGGTGGCCAAGGGGACCCGGGCTTTGGCGAAAGCGTTCATGGGGCGCACCTGTCGTTAGGGAAGCCTGTCTCGATCAAGAGATCCACCCGCGCACGTCATCCGGCCACCCCACCCCGCCGGATTACCCCGTTGGGCAGCTAGGGGATATCGACTTCCGGCAGGCAGTGCGGCCCCAGTTTCCAGGTCTTGCGGCCGGTGCGCAGGGCGGTCGCCGACAACGCCACGCCGCCGGTGAAGGCCGGGCTTTTCCACAGCACCCGGCAGGTGGCGGCCTCGATGAAGAAGACCGTCTGCTGTTCGGCCGCGTAGGTCGTCATCACGAAGTTCTGGCCATCGGTGAAGAAGGGCCGTTGCAGCACGCCGGTGTGAAGGTCGGTGATGCAATAGCTGCGGTCCGGCCGTGTCATGATGATGGGACCCTGCCAGGTCTCCGGCGTCCTGGGGTTGTCGCCCGGCCCCAAATCCAGGGTTACCCAGCCCATCCGCATGCGGCCGGGGCTGGGTTCGAAAGCCTGGTAGCTGCAGGCCGGTACGCCCTCGGTCGACGCGGCCGTCAGGCGGGCGGTCGGAAGGCACACGGTCGACAGGCACAGGACGGCGGCGGGAAGACGGCTGATCCGCATGGCTGGGCGGCTCCTGCCCGCCCCGTCAAAGAATTGAATGCGTTGCCCGTTTCGCGCAAGCGACCCTAAAGAATATCCATCACGCGATGGGCTTCACGCTGGGCAGGAATTCCCGGCCCCGTTCCACCAGGAATGCCTTGACGGCCGCCGCCGCCGGGGCCAGGCGCTTGTCGGACCGCTTGGCCAGGAACCACTGGCGCACGATGGGCAGGCCTTCCACATCCAGGGGCGCCAGGCGACCGCTTTCCAGTTCCGCGGCGATGGTGTGGGCGGAGATGAAGGACAGGCCCAGGCCGGCCATCACCGCCTGCTTCACCGTCTCATTGCTGCCCACCTCCATGCTGATTGGGGGATGCAGGTCGGCCTGGGCGAAGAACCATTCCATCAGCATGCGGGTGCCGGACCCGACCTCGCGCACCAGGAAGGTCTCATGCGCGAATTCCGCCAGCTTCAGGTGGCGGCGGCCCACCAGCGGGTGGTGCGGCGGGGCGATCATGATGTGCGGGTGGTCGCCGATGGCATGCATGTCCACCTGCAGATCCCTGGGTGGGCGGCCCATGATGGCGATGTCGATGCTGTCGGCCTTCAGCGCCGCGATGACGTCCTCGCGGTTGCCCACCATCAGCGACAACTCGATCTGCGGGTATTCGGCGCGGAAGGCGCCCAGGGCGTAGGGCGCGAAGTACTTGGCGGTGCTGACCACCCCCACCGCCACCCGGCCGCCGGAGAGATTGCGCAGGGCCTCCATCGCGGCGGCACAGTTGTGCAGCTCCGCCTCGATGCGGGTCGCCGTCTCGATGACCTCGCGCCCCGCGTCGGTCGGCTTGAAGCGCTCGCCCAGCCGGTCCAGCAGCGGCACGCCCAGCAGGTCTTCCAGCGCCTGCACCTGCATGGTGACGGCCGGCGGCGTCACGTGCAGGCGTTTGGCCGCCGCCGTCACCGAGCCCGTTTCCGCCACCGCCGCCAGGGCGCGCAGTTGCTTCAGCGTCACGTTGCGCATGGGGTCCTCGGCATCGTTTTCAGGAAAATTGAACCTGGCGCTAAGTTTATTCGAATTTTCTAATGGCGCAATCGTCCGCACACTCCCCCTAACGAACGACACGGGGACGAAGAACCCGGCCACAGCGGGAGGACATCATGGCGGACGCCACGACATTGGCACGGCATCTGGTAGGCTGGAGCAACGCTACTCACAACGGCGCGGCGCATCGGCGGGCGGACGTGGTCCGCACCATCCTGGCCCTGGCCGACGCCGGCCTGGCCATCGCCGACCTGGTGGCCATGGGCCCCCTGGCGGGCGAGATGGCGGCCGTCCGCGGCGAAAGCAACGGCGACACCCAGAAGGAACTGGACCTGCGCGCCCACGACATCGTCATCGACCGCCTGGCCGCGGCCCCGGTGGCGGTGGTGGGGTCGGAGGAGGCCGACGCCCCCGTCTTGCTCAACCCGGCGGGCACGCTGGCGGTGGCCATCGATCCCCTGGATGGGTCCAGCAACATCGAAACCAACGTCTCGGTCGGCACCATCTTCTCCATCCTGGGCGTGGAGGATGCCGGCGATCCGGCGGCCTCGCTGCTGCAGCCCGGGCACCGCCAGCTGGCGGCGGGCTTCCTGGTCTACGGGCCCCAGACCGCCCTGGTCCTGACCCTGGGATCGGGCACCGAGATCTTCTTTCTGGACAAGCGGCCGGTGGCGCCCGTGGTGTCGGTGCAGGCCGGCAACGGCTGGGCCGCGCCGCCCCCGCCCACGCCCACGGCCGAGTTCGTGCGCATGGCCGGCCCCATCACGGTGGCGGCGGAAACCAAGGAATTCGCCATCAACGCGTCGAACCAGCGGCATTGGGCACCCAGCATCCGGGGCTATATCGACGATTGCCTGGCGGGGTCGGACGGACCGCGGGCCAAGAACTACAACATGCGCTGGATCGCGTCCCTGGTGGCCGACGCCTTCCGCATCCTGCGGCGGGGCGGGGTCTATCTCTATCCGACCGACGAGCGCCCCGGCTATCGCACCGGCCGCCTGCGCCTGGTCTACGAGGCCAATCCCATCGCCCTGGTCATCGAGCAGGCGGGCGGGGCCGCCACCGATGGGCGGACCCGCATCCTGGACCTGACGCCCGGCCACCTGCATGAGCGCACGGCCCTGGTCTTCGGCTCACGCGCCGAGGTGGAGCGGGTGGCCGACCACCATGCCGCCCCGCCCATCCTGGCCGACCGCGCCCCCCTGTTCGGGCAGCGCGGCCTGCTGCGCGCCTGACGAAAAGGACCGACAGCATGTCCATCCGCCATCCCATCATTTCCGTCACCGGCTCGTCGGGCGCCGGCACCACCAGCGTGCGCCAGATTTTCGAACATGTTTTCCGACGCGAGGGGGTGAACGCCGTCTGCATCGATGGCGACGCCTATCACCGCTATGACCGCGCCCAGATGAAGCAGGCCATCGCCCAGGCCGACAAGGACGGCGACCACCATTTCAGCCATTTCGGCCCCCACGCCAACCTGCTGGGCGAGTTGCAGGAGCTGTTCCGCCGCTATGGCGACGAGGGCACGGGCCGCACCCGCCACTATGTCCATGACGCGGCGGAAGCGGAGCATTACGGCTGCCCCCGGCACCTTCACCCCGTGGGAGGAGCTGCCGGGCCCCAGCGACCTGCTGTTCTATGAGGGCTTGCATGGCGCGGTGGTGGCCGACGGCTATGACATCGCCGGTCACGCGGATCTGAAGATCGGCGTCGTGCCGGTGATCAACCTGGAATGGATCCAGAAGATCCATCGCGACCGTACCGCGCGGGGTTACAGCACCGACGACGTCATGACCACCATCCTGCGGCGCATGCCGGACTATGTCCGCTACATCTGCCCGCAGTTCACGCAGACGGACATCAATTTCCAACGGGTGCCCACGGTCGACACCTCCAACCCCTTCATCGCCCGTTGGATACCGACCCCGGACGAATCCATCGTCGTCATCCGCTTCCGCAATCCGCGCGGCATCGACTTCCCCTACCTGCTGTCCATGATCGCCGGCAGCTTCATGTCGCGCGCCAATTCCATCGTCATCCCGGGCGGCAAGCTCGACCTGGCCATGCAGCTGATCCTGACGCCGCTGATCCTGCAGCTGGTCGAACGCAAACGCCGCGCCGGCTGAAGGAGGCAGGCATGACCCCGACCCTATCGCTGCGCCAGGTCGAGACCACCCACCCCCAGGCCGACCCCCAGGCCGCCCCCGATCTGGCCGACATGGCCAACGCCGTGCGCATGCTGGCCGTGGCGGGGGTGGAGGCGGCGAAATCCGGCCATCCCGGCATGCCCATGGGCATGGCCGACGTCGCCACCGTGCTGTTCGCCCGGGTGATGCGCATCGATCCCGCCCGCCCCGACTGGCCCGACCGCGATCGCTTCGTCCTGTCGGCCGGCCACGGCAGCATGCTGCAGTACGCCCTGCATCATCTGCTGGGCTACGCCGACATGGGGGTGCAGGAGCTGAAGCGCTTCCGCCAGCTGGGGTCCAGGGCGGCGGGGCATCCGGAATACGGCCACGCCCAGGGCATTGAGACCACCACCGGCCCCCTGGGCCAGGGCATCACCACCGCCGTGGGCATGGCATTGGCGGAGCGTCACCTGAACGCCCGCTTCGGCGACGCCCTGGTCGACCACCGCACCTATGTCATCGCCGGCGACGGCTGCCTGATGGAGGGCATCAGCCAGGAGGCCATCGACCTGGCCGGCCACCTGGCCCTGTCCCGCCTGGTGGTGCTCTGGGACGACAACGGCATTTCAATCGACGGGCCCACCGGCCTGTCCACCCGCACCGACCAGATGGCCCGCTTCGCCGCTTCCGGCTGGGCGGTGGAGCGGGTGGACGCCTACGACCATGAGGCCATCGAGGCGGCCCTGGACCGCGCCCGGGCCAGCGACCGCCCCACCCTGGTCGCCTGCCGCAGCGTCATCGGCTATGGCGCCCCCACCAAGGCCGGCACCTGCGGCGTGCACGGCGCCCCTCTGGGGGCTGAGGAAGCGCAGGCCGCGGCATCGGCCCTGGGCTGGGACAGCCCGCCCTTCACCGTGCCGGACGACATCCGGGACTCCTGGCGTGCCGTGGGCCAGGCCGGCGCGGAAGCGCGCGAGGCCTGGGAGCGGCGCGTGGCCAGCCACCCGGCCCGCGCCGATTTCTGGCGGGTCATGGCGGCGGAGCCGGGAGCGGCCGTGGCCGACGCCCTGGCCGCCTACCGCCAGGAACTGGTGGAAACGCGGCCCCGGATGGCCACGCGCAAGGCCTCGCAGCTGGTGTTGGGGGTGGTGAACGCCGCCACCGACCTGACGGTGGGCGGCTCCGCCGACCTCACCCATTCCAACCTGACCCAGACCAAGGGAATGGGGGTGCTGGACGCCGGCGCTTACGCCGGGCGCTACATCCACTATGGCATTCGCGAGCACGCCATGGCCGCCGTTATGAACGGTCTGGCCTTGCATGGCGGCGTCATTCCCTACGGCGGCACCTTCCTGGTGTTTTCCGACTACGCCCGGGGCGCCATCCGCCTGTCGGCCCTGATGGGCGTGCGCGTCATCCATGTGCTGACCCATGACAGCATCGGCCTGGGGGAGGACGGACCCACCCACCAGCCGGTGGAACATCTGGCCATGCTGCGGGCGACACCCAACCTGCACGTCTTCCGCCCGGGCGACGCGGTGGAGACGGCGGAGTGCTGGGAGCTGGCGCTGACCAGTCCCGGCACGCCGTCGGCCCTGTGCCTGTCGCGCCAGGACCTGCCCACCCTGCGCCGGGACGCCTCCTGGAACCGCAGCGCCACCGGCGCCTACATCCTGCGCGAGACTGACGGCCCGCGCGACGCCACCCTGCTGGCCACGGGGTCGGAGGTGGCGTTGGCGGTGGAGGCGGCGGAGCGCTTGGCCGAAGAGGGCATCGCCGCCGCCGTGGTGTCCATGCCCTGCTGGGAACTGTTCGAGCGGCAGCCGCCCGCCAACCGCGCCCTGGTGCTGGGCTCAGCGCCCCGCATCGGGGTGGAGGCGGCGGTGCGCTTCGGCTGGGACCGCTGGCTGGGCGACCAGGGCGCCTTCATCGGCATGGGGGGCTTCGGCGCATCCGCCCCCGCGCCGGACCTCTACCGTCATTTCGGCATCACCGTCGACGCCATCATGGCCGCCGTCCGCGCCCGCGTCGCCTCCCCTTGAAACCTGAGGAAAACCTGGGACGCGACCGCGTCCGCCGGAGATTTACGGGGAGCCGAAGGCGGACTGGAAATCGAGGATAGCCAAGGGGCGGACGCCCCGCCGGCGCTTGAGGAACACGAAAGGGAACCCCATGGCCCGTATCACCTTGCGTCAGCTCTTGGATCACGCGGCGGAACGCGATTACGGCGTGCCGGCCTTCAACATCAACAACATGGAACAGGGCCTGGCGGTCATGGAGGCCGCCGCCCAGGTGGACGCCCCCGTCATCCTGCAGGCCAGCCGGGGCGCCCGGTCCTATGCCGGCGACATCATGCTGGCCCACATGATCGACGCGCTGGAGGCGCTCTACCCCACCATCCCGCTGTGCCTGCACCAGGACCACGGCAACAGCGAGGCCACCTGCCTGACGGCCCTGCAGCACGGCTTCACCTCCGTCATGATGGACGGGTCGCTGATGGCCGACGCCAAGACGCCAGCACCTTACGACTACAACGTCGACATCACCCGCCGCGTGGCGGAAGCCGCCCATTGGGTGGGCGCCTCGGTCGAGGGCGAACTGGGCGTGCTGGGCAGCCTGGAGACCGGCCAAGGCGAGGCGGAGGACGGCCACGGCGCCGAGGGCGTGCTGTCGCTGGACCAGCTGTGCACCAATCCCGACCAGGCGCTGGACTTCGTGGCCGCCACCCGCGTGGACGCCCTGGCCATCGCCATGGGCACATCCCATGGCGCCTATAAATTCTCACGCCAACCGGATGGCGACATCCTGGCCATGGACGTGGTGGAGGCCATCCATGAGCGGCTGCCCAACACCCATTTGGTGATGCACGGCAGCTCCTCCGTCCCGCAGGAGCTGCAGGACCTGTTCAACGCCTATGGCGGCCAGATGCCCCGCACCTGGGGCGTGCCGGTGGAGGAGATCGTGCGCGGCATCCGTCTTGGGGTGCGCAAGATCAACATCGATACCGACTGCCGCCTGGCCATGGCGGTGCAGTTCCGCAAGACCGCCACGCAGAACCCGGCGGAGTTCGATCCGCGCAAGTTCCTGAAGCCGGCCATGGACGCCATGAAGGCGCTGTGCCGGGACCGCTTCGAACAATTCGGCGCCGCCGGCAACGCCAGCCGCATCACGCCCTTGCCCATGGCCGCCATGGCCAAGCGCTACGCCACCGGCGCGCTGGACCCGCGCCTGGGCAGCACACCGGTCGCGGCCGAGTAACCACCACCACCGCCCCGCCACGCACCTCAACCCTAGGCCCCGACCGGGGCCGCCGGAGATTTCCGGGGAGCGTCAGCGGACTGGAAATCGATAGCCCAAGGGGCGGATGCCCCGCCGGCGCTTGAGGAGGAAGAACATGAACGCGATCGACAAGCGGGACCGCCGCGACCGTTACGCCGCCGGGGTCATGAAGTACCAGGACATGGGCTACTGGCAGCCGGACTACGTGCCCAAGGACACGGACGTCATCGCCGTCTTCCGCATCACGCCGCAGGACGGGGTGGACCCCATCGAAGCGGCGGCGGCCGTGGCCGGCGAATCCTCCACCGCCACCTGGACCGTGGTGTGGACCGATCGGCTGACGGCCTGCGACAAGTACCGCGCCAAGGCGCACAGGGTGGAACCGGTACCCGGATCGCCCGAGAGCTGGTTCGCCTACATCGCCTATGACATGGATCTTTTCGAACCCGGATCGATTGCCAACCTGACGGCGTCCATCATCGGCAACGTCTTCGGCTTCAAGCCCCTGAAGGCCTTGCGGCTGGAGGACATGCGCCTGCCCGTGGCCTACGTGAAGACCTTCGACGGGCCGCCCACCGGCATCGTTGTGGAACGGGAACGGTTGGACAAGTTTGGCCGTCCCCTGCTGGGCGCCACGGTGAAGCCCAAGCTGGGCCTGTCGGGGCGCAACTATGGCCGCGTGGTCTATGAGGCGCTGAAGGGCGGCCTGGACTTCACCAAGGATGACGAGAACATCAATTCCCAGCCCTTCATGCATTGGCGCGACCGCTTCCTCTACTGCATGGAGGCGGTGAACCGCGCCCAGGCGGTGACGGGCGAGGTCAAGGGCACCTACCTGAACGTGACCGCCGCCACCATGGAGGACATGTACGAGCGGGCGGAGTTCGCCAAGTCCATCGGCTCGTGCATCGTCATGATCGACCTGGTCATCGGCTACACCGCCATCCAGTCCATGTCCAAATGGGCGCGGCGCAACGACATGGTGCTGCACCTGCACCGCGCCGGGCATTCCACCTACACCCGGCAGAAGAGCCACGGCGTCTCCTTCCGCGTCATCGCCAAATGGATGCGCCTGGCGGGCGTGGACCACATCCATGCCGGCACCGTGGTGGGCAAGCTGGAGGGTGATCCCGCCACCACCAAGGGCTATTACGACATTTGCCGCGAGGACTTCCTGCCCCAGCGGCTGGAGAACGGCATCTTCTTCGACCAGTCCTTCGCCTCGCTGCGCAAGACCATGCCGGTGGCCTCGGGCGGCATCCATGCCGGGCAGATGCACCAGCTGCTGGATCTCTTCGGTGATGACGTGGTGCTGCAGTTCGGCGGCGGCACCATCGGCCACCCCATGGGCATCCAGGCCGGCGCCACCGCCAACCGCGTGGCGCTGGAAGCCATGGTGCTGGCCCGCAACGAGGGCCGCGACATCGTCAACGAAGGCCCGGACATCCTGGCCGCCGCCAGCCGCCACTGCACGCCCCTGCGCCAGGCCTTGGACGTCTGGAAGGACGTGACCTTCAACTACACCTCGACCGACGCGCCGGACTTTGTGCCGACCGCCAGCGTTGCTGGTTGACGCCCTCAAACGGCGGGCGGCCGCATCCGCGGCCTTGCCTTACGGACCTGACCGGTCCCCAGAGACGTAAATGGCCCGGCAGTCGCCAGCCTCCGGCGGCATGAAAGCCGCCGGTGCACCTCACCTTCGACCGAGGAAATCGTCATGCGCCTCACCCAAGGAACCTTCTCCTTCCTGCCCGACCTGACGGACGAGCAGATCACGGCCCAGGTGCAGTACTGCATCGACCAGGGCTGGGCGGTGAACATCGAGTTCACCGACGACCCGCACCCCCGCAACACCTATTGGGACATGTGGGGCCTGCCCATGTTCGACATCCGCGACGCCGCGGGCGTCATGGGCGAGCTGGCGTCCTGCCGCAAGATCTACGGCGACCGCTACATCCGCATCTCCGGCTTCGACGCCAGCCACGGGTGGGAGAGCGTGCGCCTGTCCTTCATCGTCAACCGGCCCGCCAACGAGCCCGGTTTCGCCCTGGAACGCCAGGAAAGCGACGGCCGGCGCGTCCGCTACACCACTCGGTCCTACGCCACCCAGTTGCCGGAAGGGGAGCGGTATTCGTGATGGCCGCGACCCTCATGGCAATCCCGCCGGACGCCGCCGACGCGGCGCCGGCGGCCCCTGGGGCGGCCCCTGGGGCGGCCCCAGGAGCGGTGGATCTACGCAACGACTTCGAGGCCTCCGGCCTGCCGGAGATCTTCGACCAGCTGGACCGGGAAATGGTGGGCCTGGCGCCCATCAAGGGACGCCTGCGCGAGATCGCCGCCCTGCTGCTGGTGGACAGGGCGCGCCAGCGCTTCGGCTTGGCGGTGGGCGCGCCCACCCTGCACATGAGCTTCACCGGCAATCCCGGCACGGGCAAGACCACCCTGGCGCTGAAGATGGCGGCCATCCTGCACCGGCTGGGTTATGTCCGGCGCGGGCACCTGGTGACCGTCACCCGCGATGACCTGGTGGGCCAATACATCGGCCACACCGCGCCCAAGACCAAGGAGGTGCTGAAGCGCGCAGCCGGCGGCGTGCTGTTCATCGATGAGGCGTACTACCTCTACCGGCCAGAAAACGAGCGCGACTATGGGCAGGAGGCCATCGAGATCCTGCTTCAGGTCATGGAGAACCAGCGTGACGACCTGGTGGTCATCCTGGCCGGTTACGCCGATCGCATGGAGCGCTTCTTCCAGGCCAATCCCGGCTTCCGCTCCCGCGTCGCCCACCACATCGATTTCCCCGACTATGGCGAGGAGGAGTTGCTGGAGATCGGGGAGCGACAGCTGGAAACCATGAACTACCGCCTCAGCCCCCGGGCCCGGACGGTGTTCGCCCAGTACATCGCCCTGCGGCGGGGCCAGCCGCATTTCGCCAACGGCCGGTCCATCCGCAACGCCCTGGATCGCGCCCGCCTGCGCCAGGCCAGTCGCCTGTTCCGGCGTGAGGATGGCCCGCTGTCGGTGGACGACCTGACGGTGATCGAGGCAGAGGACATCCTGGCCAGCCGGGTGTTCGCCGGCAGCCCGGACAGCCAGACGGGAGAGTGGGAGGCGGCGTCATGACCCAGCCCTTGATCGCGCCCAGCATCCTGTCCGCCGACTTCGCCAGCTTAGGGACGGAGGTGCGGGCCATCACGGCGGCGGGGGCCGACTACATCCATGTCGACGTCATGGACGGCCACTTCGTCCCCAACCTCACCATCGGCCCCGCCGTGGTGAAGGCCCTGCGCCCCCACACGCGGCACCCCTTCGACGTGCATCTGATGATCAGCCCGGTCGATCCTTACCTGGAGGCCTTCGCCGAGGCCGGCGCCGACATCATCACCGTGCAGGCGGAGGCCACCACCCACCTGGACCGCACGCTGGAACGTATCCGCGGCCTGGGGAAGAAGGCCGGCGTGGCGCTGAACCCGTCCACGCCAGAGAGCACGGTCGCCTACGTGCTGGACCGGCTGGACCTGGTGCTGGTCATGACCGTGAACCCCGGCTTCGGCGGCCAGTCCTTCATCCCCGCCATGATCCCCAAGATCCAGGCCCTGCGTACGATGATCGGCCGGCGGCCCATCCAGATCGAGGTCGACGGCGGGGTGAACGCCGAGACGGCGCGCCTGTGCGTGCAGGCGGGGGCCGAGGTGCTGGTGGCGGGCTCCGCCGTATTCCGGGGCGGAGCGGGCCGTTATCAGGCCAACATCGCGGCGTTGCGCGGATAGGTGGCAATAGCCCATCACCCCTCTAGCAAAGCAGGCAGGCGGTTAAGAGGGGGACATGACCTATCGTATCCTGACGTTGGACGGCGGCGGGCCCCGGGCCCTGCTGGAGGCCATGTCCCTGGGCGACCTGTCGCCGCTGGCCCAGACCACCCTGGACGATCCGCCCGACACCGCCAGCCTGGAGGCGACATCCTGTCCCAACGCCTGGCCGGTCGGGATCCGGCCGCCTTGGGGCTGGTGCGCCTGAACATCTCCGTCCGGCCGGTGCTGGAAAGCGGGGTGTGGACGGCGCCGCCGGGCTTGGCCGACGGACGTTTCGCCCCGGTGGCGGCCCTGCCGGCCGACGCGGTGGAGCCGGCGCAGATCGCCCTGATCGCGCAACTGGGCCGCGGCTGGATGGCGGCCGACGTGCCCGACCAGCCGCTGATCACCCGCCTGCCGCAGTTGGACTGCGTGCCGGATGACGGCACCTATGGCGAGGCCAAGGCGCGTTGGCTCACCCTCACCCAGGCATGAGGCGCCACAACCAAAAAGACAAAAGATCGGGTGGCGGCACCCGCCTTATGGCATGATGGCCGGGCAGAGCGGGGCGACCGTTCCGGCGGTCGCCGCCCGCGCCAGCAACCGGGAGGAAAGCCTTGTCGCCCTTCGGCGTGTTCGCCTTGGCCGTCCTGGCCTTCGCCGTCGTCCTGGTCTACAGCAGCGTCAAGACCGTGCCCCAGGGCATGGAATACACGGTGGAGCGGTTCGGCCGCTACACCCGCACGCTGAAGCCGGGCCTGGCCATCATCGTCCCCTTCGTCGACCGCATCGGCGCCCGCCAGACCATGCAGGAGGTGGTGCTGGACGTGCCGTCGCAGGAGATCATCACCAAGGACAACGCCATGGTGACGGTGGACGGCGTGCTGTTCTTCCAGGTGCTGGACGCCGCCAAGGCCAGCTATGAGGTGCGCAACCTGGATCGCGCCGTCCTGAACCTGACCATGACCAACCTGCGCACGGTCATGGGCTCCATGGATTTGGATGAGCTGCTGTCGCAGCGCGACGCCATCAACGCCCGCCTGCTGACGGTGGTGGATGCCGCCACCCACCCCTGGGGCGTGAAGATCACCCGCGTGGAAATCCGCGACATCCAGCCGCCCCGCGACCTGGTGGACAGCATGGCCCGCCAGATGAAGGCGGAGCGGGAGCGCCGCGCCCTGATTCTGGAGGCGGAAGGCCAGCGCCAATCCGCCATCCTGCGGGCGGAGGGCGAGAAGCAGTCCGCCATCCTGCAGGCCGAAGGCAAGAGGGAGGCCGCCTTCCGCGAGGCCGAGGCCCGGGTGCGCCTGGCGGAGGCGGAGGCCACCGCCACCCGCGTGGTGTCCGAGGCCATCGCCGGCGGCAGCGTGCAGGCGGTGAACTACTTCATCGCCCAGCGCTACGTCGACGCGCTGAAGGGCTTCGCCGCCAGTCCCAACCAGAAGATCCTGTTCATGCCCATGGAATCGACCGGCATCCTGGGTGCCCTGGGCGGCATCGCCGAACTGGCCAAGGACAGTTTCGCCGGGGCTCCGCCCCCCAGCCAAGCCCGCCCCGCGCCACGCCGCCCGGATCCCCCGGTCCCGCCCCCCACCGGCGGCCCCTGGACCACGCCCGGCAGCTAAGGGAGATCCCCCATGCCCGACCTGGCCGACTGGACACCCCACGCCTGGCATTGGTGGGCGGCGGGCGTCGCCCTGGCGCTGGTGGAAATGGTCACCCCCGGCTTCGGCCTGCTATGGCTGGGGCTGGCGGCGGTGCTGGTGGGCACCGTGCTGTTCCTCATCCCCTCCTTCGCCCTGATGGGCCAGGCGGTGCTGTTCGCCGCGCTGGCGGCCGCCCTGCTGATCGCCACCCGCCGCTGGCTGGGTGGCGCCGGCGGGGGCGGGGAAACAGCGCCCTATCCCCCCTGAACGCCCGCGCCAGCCAGTATGTCGGCCGCGTCCTGACGCTGGAGACGCCCATCACCAACGGCCAGGGCCGCGCCCGCCTGGACGACGGCGCCTGGATCGTCCATGGCCCCGATGGCCTCCCGGCCGGATCCTCCGTCCGCGTGGTGGGGGTGGACGGCACGGCGTTGAGGGTGGAGGCGGCGTAGACGCGCTTACGCCTGCTTCGCCCCCGGCTTGCCCGGTTCCACCACGAAGCTTGCGCGGGTGCTGATGGCGCCGCCGGGGGTGGTGACATGGTCCATGACGCGGAAGTTGGCCGTCAGCTTGTCATGGCCGATGTCGCACATCAGATAGCCGCGCTGGTCGTTCATGAAGCGGATGTGCGGGTTGCCGCGCATGATCTCCTCATGGCGCGGGCGCTTGTCGGCGCCATCGCCGCCGGAGCTGATGGAGGTGCCGACGAATTCGGTGGCGACCACGCCGGCCTTGTCGCTGTGGTAGTCGGTCTTGAGGTCGCCCACGAAGTTCTGGTGCTCATCCCCCGTCAGCACCACCACATTGTTCAGGCGGCGATCATTGAGGTGGCGCAGCAGGCGCTGGCGCGGCTGATGATAGCCTTCCCAGCTGTCCATGTTGTAGATGGGGCCATGCCAGGGCTCGCGGTTCATGGTCATCATCATGACCTGCTGGCCGATGAGGTTCCAGCGGGCGCGGCCGCGGTCCAGCCCTTCGAACAGCCAGCGTTCCTGGTCCTCGCCCATCATCTCGGCGTCGTCGCTGTCCTGCCCCTCGCAGGCGGGCTTGAAGCCGTCGCCGCAGGGCTGGTCGGTGCGGAATTGGCGGGTGTCCAGCAGATGCAGGTCGATCAGATTGCCGAAGGCCAGGCGGCGGTAGATCTGCATGTCCGGCCCCTTGGGCCAGGAGGCGCGGCGCAGGGGCATGTGCTCGAAATAGGCCTGGGCCGCCGCCGCCCGGCGCAGCAGGAAATATTCCGGCGGGGCGATGCCGGCGCCGTCGACGGTGCCGGTCCAGTTGTTGTCGACCTCATGGTCGTCCCAGGTGACCATCCACGGGCAGGCGGCGCGGGCCAGCTGCAGGTCCAGGTCCAGGGTGTACTGGGCGTAGCGGCGGCGATACTCATCCAGGGAATAGGGCTCGTCCCCCAGGTGCCGGCGGGCGGTGGGCTGGGCCAGGCCGCCGTAATAGCGGCTGGTCTCGTGCGTCCGCACCCGATTCTCGTAGATGTAGTCGCCGTAGTGGAAGACGAAGTCCGGCCGTTCCTCCGCCAGGTGGCGGAAGGCGGTGTAGTAGCCGTCCTCGTAATTCTGGCAGCCGACCATGCCCAGGCGCACGCGCTCCACCTTGGCGCCCAGGGCCGGGGCGGTACGGGCGCGGCCCACCATGCTGCGCTCCGCCCCCACGGTGAAGCGGTAGTAATAGTCGCGCCCCGGTTCCAGCCCGCCCACCTCGGCATGGATGGCGTGGCCCAGTTCCGGCCGCGCCACCTCGGTACCGCTCTGGACGATGTTGCGCATGCGCTCGTCCGTCGCCACTTCCCAGTCCACCTCCACCGGGCGCTTGGGCATACCATAGCCGAAGGCCAGCGGTTCGGGCGCCAGGCGGGTCCACAGCACGAATCCGTCCGGCAGCGGATCGCCCGAGGCCACACCCAGCGAGAACGGGTCGTTGCTGAACGCCGCCTGCGCCAGGGCCGAGCCCATGGACGACGGCAGCAGGAAGGCCGTGGCGGCGCTGGCGCCGAAGGTCTTCAGCAGGGCGCGGCGGGTGGCCTCAGGAACGGGGCTGAACCGGGTCATGGGCGGCATCTCGGACGCAGATAGGCTTAAGGGATGGAGAATGCGCGGCAGAGTGCCCGCCGGTGGAACCGCGTTCAACCATGAAAACCTTTGGCGGACGCCCTGTCATGAAAGTGTCGCCAAGACCTTGCAACCTCGACGTATCGTGGGCCGCAACCCTACATGGCGAACCCGCCGGGCTTGCGCCCCATCTTGACCATTTGGTCAGGATCGGCCAGGGTTGGTTCCCGTGCCGTGCCCCCTAAGCCCCCGACTTGCCGGGACCTTGGGAAATGGACTAGGTTTCAGCAGAGCAGGCGGTGCGGCGCATCCCGTTCGCCACCGTCCAAAAGTATGCCCACGGAGGCAGGGACCCTTCATGAGTAGAGCGATCCGTGCGGCGTTGGCGGCGGCCGCCCTGTTGAGCTGCGCCTTCTTCGTCCCTGGGTCCGCCCCCGCCCGCGGGGCGGAGGCTGCCTTCTTTCCCGGCGTAGTTTTCGATTACGGCGGCAAGTACGACAAGTCCTTCAACGAAGGCGTCCTGACGGGCATCGAGCGGTTCCACCGCGAAACCGGCATCAATTACAAGGCGCTGGAGATCAGCAACGACGTCCAGCGCGAACAGTACCTGCGCCGCCTGGCGGAGCATGGCGCCGACATCATCCTGGCCGTGGGCTTCAGCCAAGCGCCGGCGGTGGCCAAGGTCGCCAAGGAATTCCCGGAGATCAAGTTCACCCTGATCGACGGCGTGGTGAAGCTGCCCAACGTGCAGTCCATCCTGTTTTCCGAGCAGGAGGGATCGTACCTGGTGGGCATGCTGGCGGCGCTGAGCAGCAAGACCCACACCGTGGGCTTCGTCGGCGGCATGGACATCCCCCTGATCCGCCGATTCGCCTGCGGGTATGAGCAGGGGGTGAAGGCCGTCGCCCCGGACGACCACATCATCGCCAACATGGTGGGCACCACCCCCGCCGCCTGGTCCGACCCCACCCGGGGCGGCGAGCTGGCCAAAAGCCAGTTCGACCGGGGCGTGGACGTGGTGTTCGCCGCCGCCGGGCAGAGCGGCATCGGCGTGCTGCAGGCCGCCAAGGACGCAGGACATCTGTCCATCGGCGTCGACAGCAACCAGAACCACCTGTTCCCCGGCTCGGTCCTGACCTCCATGGTCAAGCGGGTTGACGTGGCCGCCTACAACGCCATCAAGGCGGCGCGGGACGGCACCTGGCAGGCGGGGGTGCGCACCCTGGGCCTGAAGGAAGAGGGCGTGGGCTGGGCGCTGGATGAGAACAACGCCAAGCTGGTGACGCCGGAGATGAAGGCGGCGCTGGACGCGGCGTCCCTGGAAATCCAGGCTGGGACCCGCAAGGTCGCCAATTACGACGAAACCAACGGCTGCAAGTACTGACAGGCCACCCCATCCACGCCTCGGGGCCCGTTCCGGCCCCCCAAGAACCAGAGACCAGCCGCCCCGTGTCGCAAACCGTTCCCCTCTCCATGCCGCCGCAGCCGGGCCCCTGGGCCGTGGAACTGGTGGGCATCGACAAGCGCTTCGGCCCCGTCCACGCCAACAAGGCGGTTTCGCTGCGGATCCGCGCCGGGTCCATCCACGGCCTGGTGGGGGAGAACGGCGCCGGCAAATCCACGCTGATGAGCATCCTCTACGGCTTCTACCAGGCCGATGAGGGGCAGATCCTGGTGAACGGGGCCGAGGTGCGCATCCGTGAGCCCAAGGATGCCATCGCCCTGGGCATCGGCATGGTGCACCAGCACTTCATGCTGGTGGAGGAATTCACCGTGCTGGAGAACCTGATGCTGGGGGCCGAGGGCGGCGCCCTGCTGAAGGACGGCATCAGGAAGGCGCGGGCCGAGGTGGAGCGGCTGGAAAAGGCCTACCGCCTGGACGTGCCGCTGGACGCCAAGGTCGCCGACCTGAACGTGGGCATCCAGCAGCGGGTGGAGATCCTGAAGGCGCTGTACCGGGGCGCCCAGGTGCTGATCCTGGATGAGCCCACCGCCGTGCTGTCGCCGCCGGAGGTGCAGGACCTGTTCCGCATCCTGGACGCGCTGCGCGCCCAGGGCCGCACCATTCTGATGATCACGCACAAGCTGAAGGAGATCATGGCCATCACCGACGCCGTGTCGGTGCTGCGCCAGGGGGCGGTGGTCGCCAACTTCCACACCCAGGATACCAACGAGGCGGCCCTGGCCGAGGCCATGGTCGGACGGCGCGCCAACCCCGCCGTGCGGCGGCCGGGCGCGCCGGCGGGCGCGCCGCTGCTGACGGTGGAAGACCTCAGCGTGTTCGACGAGCGTGGGGTGGAACGGCTGAAGCACGCCACCTTCCGTGTGCGGGCGGGCGAGATCGTCGGCGTCGCCGGCGTCGCCGGCAACGGCCAGTCGGAGTTGCTGGAGGCGCTGTCGGGCATGACGCCCTTTCAGCGCGGGCGCGTCCACGTCAACGGGCGCGACGTGACGCCGGAGTCGCCCATGGATCCGGCCCAGGCCCGGCGCCAGGGCATCGCCCATGTGCCGGAGGACCGCCTGCGCCGCGCGGTGGTGAAGCCCTTCCCCGCCTTCCAGAACGCGCTGCTGGGCTATCAGGCCGACCCGGCCATGGCCGACGGCCCGCGCCTGAACTGGAAGCGCGTGGCCGCCGCCACCGCCCGGCTGATGGAGGATTGGGACGTCCGCCCGCGCCAGCCATCCCTACGCACCTCGCTCTTCTCCGGCGGCAACCAGCAAAAGCTGGTGCTGGGCCGCGAGATGGAGCGCGACCCCAACGTGCTGCTGGTGGGCCAGCCCACCCGCGGCGTGGACATCGGCGCCATCGAGTTCATCCACCGCCGCCTGCTGGCCATGCGCGACGCCGGCAAGGCCATCCTGCTGGTCTCCGCCGAGTTGGAGGAGATCATGGCCCTGTCCGACCGCATCCTGGTGATGTGCGATGGCGCCATCACCGGCGAGTTGGCGGCCGAGGACGCGACCGAGGGCCTGATCGGCCGCCTGATGGCCGGCATCACCGACGAGACAGAACACGGGTCGCGCGCTGACGCGGCCGGAGGGGCGGCATGAGCGCATCCACCAACAGCGACGGCCTGCCGCGCTGGGCCACGCTGGCCCTGCTGCCGGCCATCAACCTGGGCGCCGCCCTGGTGGTCTCGTCCCTGGTCATCCTGGCCATCGGTCAGGACCCCCTCTCGGCCCTGGCCTTCATGGTCAAGGGGGCGGTGGGCCGCGGCACGGGCCTCAGCTACACCCTCTATTACGCCACCAGCCTGATCTTCACCGGCCTGGCCGTGGCCATCGCCAACCATGCCGGCCTGTTCAACATCGGCGGCGAGGGCCAGGCCTATGTCGGCGGCCTGGGCACCGGCCTGGTGTGCCTGGCGCTCAGCGGCTGGCCCTGGTACGCGGTGCTGCCGGTGGCGGTGCTGGCGGGCGCCCTGTTCGGCGCGGTGTGGGGCCTGGTCCCAGGGTATCTGCAGGCCTATCGCGGCAGCCACATCGTCATCACCACCATCATGTTCAACTTCCTGGCCAGCGCCCTCATGGTCTATCTGCTGGGCGGGCCGCTGATCGAACATGGCCAGATGGCGCCGGAAAGCCGGGAATTCGCCGAAAGCACCTTCCTGCCGGCGGTGAAGGAGATCGCCGCCAGCCTAGGCTACCGCACCAGCACCCTGCCGCTGAACCTGTCGCTGCTCCTGGCGCTCTTATGCGCGGCCGGCGTCTGGTTTCTGATCTGGCACACGCGCTGGGGTTTCCAGATGCGCACGGTGGGCGCCAACGAGGCGGCCGCGCGCTATGCCGGCATCAACGCCCGCACCACCATCGTCATCGCCATGGCCATCTCCGGCGCGCTGGCCGGCCTGGTGGGCATCAACGAGCTGCAGGGCGTGCAGCACCGCGTCACCCTGAACTTCCAGGCCGGCATGGGTTTCACCGGCATCGCCGTCGCCCTGATGGGCCGGGGCCATCCGGTGGGCATCGTCCTGTCCTCGCTGCTGTTCGGCGCCCTGTACCAGGGCGGGGCCGAGCTGTCGTTCGAGTACAATGAGATCAGCCCCCGCCTGGTGGTGGTCATCCAGGGCGTGGTCATCCTGTTCTCCGGCGCGCTGGAGCACATGTTCCGCCCGGCGCTGGTGCGGTTGTTGAAGCCCAGGGCCCCGGCGACCGCCGGCCAGCGCGCTTAAATCCCCGGGGAAGAGATCATGGACGATACCGCCCTGTGGATCGTGTCGCTGCTGGCCAGCACCGTGCGCCTGGCGACACCACTGGTGCTGGCCTCGCTGGCCGGTTTTTATTCGGAACGCGCCGGCGTGGTCGACATCGGCCTGGAAGGCAAGATGCTGACCGGCGCCTTCGCCGCCGCGGCCACGGCCGCCGTCACGGGTTCCCCCTGGCTGGGCCTGGCCGCCGCCATCGCGGCCTCGCTGCTGCTGGCCCTGGTGCACGGCTTCGCCTGCATCACCCACCGGGGCGACCAGGTGGTCGCCGGTGTCGCCATCAACACCATCGCCGCCGGCCTGACCGCCGTGCTGGCCAACGCCTGGTTCGACCTGGGCGGCCGCACGCCCTCGCTGGACGGCGGGCAGCGCTTCCTGGGCCTGCACTTCCCGTTGGCCGAGGCCGTGCGCGGCGTGCCCCTGCTGGGCCGCTTCTATGGCGAGGTCATCGGCGGGCAGAACCTGCTGGTCTACCTGGCGGTGCTGGCCGTGCCCGCCACCTCGTGGGTGGCCTACCGCACCCGCTTCGGCCTGCGCCTGCGCGCGGTGGGGGAGAACCCGGCCGCCGTGGACACCGCCGGCATTTCCGTGCCCTGGCTGCGCTATCGCGCCGTGTTGATCACCGGCCTGCTGTGCGGCGTGGCCGGCGCCTACCTCTCCATCGCGCAAGGCGCGGGGTTCCAGGAGAACATGACCGCGGGCAAGGGCTATCTGGCCCTGGCCGCCCTGATCCTGGGCAAGTGGCGGCCCTACCCCACCCTGGCCGGCTGCCTGCTGTTCGCCGCCACCGACGCGCTGCAGGCGCGGCTGCAGGGCGTGGCCCTGCCCGTGGTGGGCGCCGTGCCGGTGCAGATCATCGAGGTGCTGCCCTACATCCTGACCGTGCTGCTGCTGGCGGGCTTCGTCGGCAAGTCCATCCCGCCCAAGGCGGCGGGCCAGGCCTATGTCAAAGACCGCTGAGCGACCTACATCAAAGCCGGTGGCGATGGCGTGGGTGTAACACCGCGCCTGTAGAGCCAAGGTGGGCCGGAATCCGTCCGGCCCCAGCCGCCTGTTCCCCGATACAGATCAAGGATGCCCCGCCATGCCCGCCTGCCGCCGCCTGGCCGCCCTGCTGTTGACCGGTGCCATGGTGCTGGGAGGCGCCAACGCGGGAGCGCAGGAGGCCAAGCCCGACCAGATCGACGTGCAGATCCTGTCGACCACCGACCTGCACATGAACGTCATGGATTACGACTACTACGCCGACAAACCCGCCCCCGGCATCGGCCTGGTGCGGGTGGCCAGCCTGATCCGCAAGGCACGGGCGGAAAAGCCCAACACCCTGCTGGTGGACGCCGGCGACCTGATCCAGGGCACCCCCATGGGCGACTATGTCGCCCGCGTCCAGGGCCTGGGGCCGGGAAGGTTCCAGCCCATCATCGCCGCCCTGAACCGGCTGGGCTATGACGCCGCCGTCATGGGCAACCATGAGTTCAACTTCGGCCTGGACTATGCCGTGGCGGCGGAGAAGGAAGCGAAGTACCCCGTGCTGGCCGGTAACGTGAACCGGGTGGAGGATGGCCAGCCCCTGTTCCCCGCCGGCGTCATCCTGGACCGCGACTTCACCGACGGCGCCGGCGCCAAGCACACGGTCCGGGTGGGCGTGGTCGGCGTGCTGACGCCCCAGATCGTGCTGTGGGACAAGGACAAGCTGGAGGGCAAGGTCACCACCTCCGACATCGTGGAGGTGGCGGCCAAGACCGCCTGGGATCTGAAGGCCCAGGGTGCGGACGTGGTGGTGGCGGTCATCCATAGCGGCCTGTCGGCGGCCCCCCACCAGAAGATGGCGGAGAACGCTGGCGTCGCGGTGGCCGCCATCCCTGAGGTAGATGCCGTCGTCACCGGCCATGCCCACCGCGTCTTCCCCGCCGCCGACTATGCCGACCTGCCGGATGCCGACATCCCGCACGGCCTGATCCACGGCAAGCCGGTGGTCATGGCCGGCTTCTTCGGCGACCATCTGGGCGTGATCGACCTGATCTTGTCGCCGGAGCCCAAGGCCCATGGCGGCAAGGGTGGCTGGATCGTGGCTGGCGGCCATGCCGAGACGCGGCCCGTTCTCACCCGCGTGAACGGCAAGGCCACGCCGCTGGTGGAGCCGGACGCCGAAGTGGCCGCCATCGCCAAGGACGCGCACCAGGCGACCCTGGATTATGTGCGCCAGCCCGTGGGCAAGAGCACCGGCCGCATCGAGACCTATTTCAGCTTCATCGCCGACCAGCCGGCCTTGGACATTGTGGCGGACGCCCAGCGCCAGTACGTGGCCAAGGCCCTGGCGGGCGGTCCCTACGCCAAGCTGCCCATCCTGTCGGCGGCGGCCCCCTTCAAGGCCGGCGGCAAGCCTGGCCCCGACTATTTCACCGACGTGGCCGCCGGGGAGATCAGCCTGCGCAACGTGGCCGACCTCTACCTTTATCCCAACATCGTCGCGGCGGTGAAGGTGACGGGCGCCCAGGTGCGCGACTGGCTGGAGATGGGTGCCCGCGTCTTCAACCGCATCGACCCGGCCAGGAAGGAGCCGCAGATGCTGGTGAACCGCGCCATCCCCAGCTTCGACTTCGACGTCATCGACGGCGTCACCTGGCGGGTCGACGTGACCCAACCGCCGCGCTTCGGCGCGGACGGCACGCTGGCGCCGGGTGACAACCACCGCATCGTCGACCTGCGCCACAATGGCCAGCCGGTGAAGGACGGGGATGAGTTCATCGTCGTCACCAACAACTACCGTGCCAACGGCGGCGGCAATTTCCCCGGCCTGGATGGCAAGAACATCGTCTATGCGGGAACGGAGACGATCCAGGAAATCCTGGCGGACTATCTGAAGGCCCAGGGCACGCTGATGCCCGCCACCAACCACAGCTGGGGCTTCGTGCCGATCACCGCCCCCGTGACCGTGCTGTACGACACCAGCGCCAAGGCCGCATCCCTGCTGACCCAGTACCCCAACCTGAGCGACGTGGGCCCGGGCGACCCGGGGCTGGAACTGTTCCGCGTCGACCTGTCGCCCACGGCGCTTACCGGCCAGGTGCTGGGCAAATGACGACGGGAAAAAAGGTCTGGCGGGCCTATCTGGCGGGGCCGGAGGTGTTCCTGCCCGATCCGGCGGCGGCGGCCGAGTCCCTGCGGGCCTTGTGCGCCCGCCACGGCATCGTCGGCGTCTTCCCCTTGGACGGCGCGGTGAAGGCGGCCCCGGGCGAGCCGCCGGCCGCCCATGCCGCGCGCATCCGCGCCGCCAACCTGGACCTGATCCGCGCCACCGACCTGGTGCTGGCCAACGCCAGCCCTTTTCGCGGGCCGTCGGCCGACGACGGCACGGCCTATGAGATGGGGTTCGCCACCGCGCTGGGCCGGCCGGTCTTCGCCTACGCCGACACCGACGCCAGCCTGCTGGAACGCACGGGCGCCCATTTCGCCCTGGCCCGGGACGGGGGCGGGGTGTGGCGCGACCCGGAAGGCCGGATGGTGGAGGATTTCGGCCTGGGCGCCAACCTGATGCTGACCGACCCGGTGGTCAGGGCCTGGGGCGTCGCTGGCCCGCACGGCCTATACCAGGGCGCGGAAGCCGCCGTGGCCGCGGCGGCGGCCTGGATCGCGGCCCAAAGTCCGGCCTGAAAAAGGAACAGCCGGGACGTTGCCGGCCCGGCTGTGTCGGTCCTTAACTTTCCACGCGGCGTCAGGCGGCGTTCTGCGACACGCCCATGCGGCGGAACCGGTCACTGTCCAGCACCACTTCCAGTGCCAGGCTGAGGCGGTCGCTGGAGCGGCCGTCGACCAGGAATTCAACATGGGGCGGATGACCCGCCCGCTGGTGGATGGCATGGACCAGCAGGCGACGCTTGGGCAGCTTCACCTCTTCCATCCATTCACCCGGTTTGGGCGGCTCGACCCCGCGCCTAGACAACACCATAGCTTCCCTACTCCTTAACAGCCCCAGGGCCCCTGCTTGCGCGGTACCACCTCATGGGGGTCGGCTCTCGAAACCCGGGCCGTTCGCCGGGCAGCTCGGCCCCGGGGACTGAACCCATGGGCTGTTGCGGTCAGCATAATCCAAATCAAATGCCAGGAGATATAGCTTAGGGGTACGTCATCACCTTGTCACCCGCCATCTTCCCCCGATTTTTTGGCCGTTGACGCCGGAGGAAAAATCCGCGTGGTTCCGAGGGGGCCCCCGAAGTCGTTACGAAATGATAACAAACCTTTCCTGGCTTATGTTTCCATTGGCCTCAGCCAGGCGTCAGCCAGCCGTCCCGCCAGGCGCTGGCGGCCTCGATATCACCCAAAGAGCCAAGCGCGTCGTCCTGATCAAAAGGATTAGACAAAAGGGCGTGCCCCTCGCGCCGGGCGGCACGTCCCATGGCATAGGCGATCAGCGAGAGCCCGGTGAGTTCACGGCCAAGGCCGCCGAAAGCCGGGGATGGAAATGACGACGCGGCGGTGGTGAGGATGTTCATGGAGGGATGTCTTCCTGACTACCGTTTCCGGGTGGGGCCCCAGGAATAGACCCCAGGAATAGACCCCAGGAATATCCGTCATCAGCCGCACCGTCCTTGAGCTGGATCAATCGGTGGGCGATTTGTTCGCCCGCCGATCTTTTCCAAGCCTCAGCCGAAGGCCTGCAGGCCCGTCTGCGCCCGACCCAGCACCAGGGCGTGAACGTCATGGGTGCCTTCGTAAGTGTTCACCGCCTCCAGGTTCAGGACATGGCGGATGACGGGGTATTCGTCGGACACCCCGTTGCCGCCGTGCATGTCGCGGGCGGCGCGGGCGATATCCAGCGCCTTGCCGCAATTGTTGCGCTTCATCAGGCTGATCATCTCCGGCGCCGCGCGGCCCCGGTCCATCAGCCGGCCCAGGCGCAAGGCGCCCTGCAGGCCCAAGGTGATTTCCGTCTGCATGTCGGCCAGCTTCTTCTGGATCAGCTGGGTCGCGGCCAGCGGCCGGCCGAAGGCGGTGCGATTCAGGGTATAGTCGCGCGCCGCGAACCAGCAGGCCTCCGCCGCGCCCATGGCGCCCCAGGAGATACCGTAGCGCGCCTTGTTCAGGCAGCCGAAGGGGCCCTTCAGCCCTACAACGCCGGGCAGCAGCGCCGTTTCCGGCACGATCACGCCATCCATCACGATCTCGCCGGTGATGGAGGCGCGCAGGGAAAACTTGCCCTCGATCTTGGGCGCCGACAGACCCGTCATCCCCTTTTCCAGGATGAATCCCCGGATCTGCCCTTCGTCATCCTTGGCCCAGACGACGAAGACGTCGGCCACCGGCGCGTTGGTGATCCACATCTTGGATCCGGTCAGGACATAGCCGCCGGCCACCCGCCGCGCCCGCGTCTTCATGGCGGCGGGATCGGACCCGGCGTCCGGTTCGGTCAGGCCGAAGCAGCCGATCAGCGTGCCGGCCGCCAAGCCGGGCAGGTAACGTTGCCGCTGCTCCTCACTGCCATAGGCGTGGATGGGATGCATGACCAGGGAGGACTGGACGCTCATGGCGGAGCGGTAGCCGCTGTCCACCCGTTCCACCTCGCGCGCCACCAAGCCATAGCTGACATGGTTCACGCCGGCGCAGCCATAGCCGTCGATGGTCATGCCCAGCAGGCCCAGGGCGCCCATCTCGGCCATGATGGCGGGGTCGAACACCTCATGCCGGAAGGCGTCGCGGACACGGGACGCCAGCCGGTCCTGGCAGAAGGCGCGGGCGCTGTCGCGCACCTGGCGCTCATCCGCCTCCAGCTGGTCATCCAGCAGCAGGGCGTCGTCCCACTGGAAACCGCCCTTGCCCTCATTGCCGCTCGCCATGGGTCTCCCCTCTGATTGGTGTTTGTTAGCCCACATTACAGGGATCCGCATTGCAGGCGGGAAGGTCGGGGCGGTCAAGAACATCCTGCGAACTTGCATTATGCAATGCGTATTTCGACGAACCTATCCCAAGGGCTCGATGCATGTTGCACCGCAAAACCAATAAGAAAGGACCTGTACCGTAGGAATAGGTTAAGGCTCGTTAAGACGCTATTATGTAACCAATTGAAATCAATAGACTTATGGCGATTCGACGGGGTCTTGGCACGTTGCCTGCTTATAACCGGATATGAATGAAACGGGCAAAAGCCCACTCGAACCGATAGGACTTTTCGTCATGATCCGCCGCATCGCCGCCGCCGTCGCCGCCTCCGCCCTGGTGACCACCCTGGTCTCCGCCCCGGCCCTGGCTGACACCTCGGGCACCATCAAGCTGAGCGGCACCGTATCGCTGACCTGCACCGTGGCCGTCACCGATGCCGGCGCCCAGCTGAACATCCTGTCCGGCTCCAGCAACGTCGCCGTCGGCAGCGTGGTCGAGAACTGCAACGACGGCGCCGGCTACACCATCACCGTCGCCTCGGCCAACAACGGCACGCTGAAGTCATCGGCCACCGGCGCCCAGGCCATCAGCTACACCACCAGCTACGACGGCACCAACGGCTCGGGCAGCAGCTTCGCCGTCACCCGCTCCGGCGCCCAGTTCAACAAGACCTCCAACGTCTCCGTCACGGTCCCGGCCAACGCCCAGGCCATCGCCGGCAGCTACGCCGACACCCTGACCATCACCATCGCCGGCAAGTAAGCCGCCAGCGACGGTCACCCACAGGTTCGGGAGAGGGCGCCCCACGCCGGGGCGCCTTTTCGCGCATCTGGCGAAGCGCAAAGCCTAATGCGTTGATTCCACGGGCATCCTAACCTTTCGCATGGTGCGTGACGCAACGGCGCGGCCGGTGTCGCCTGGGCACGCCTCGCGGCGATAAATCAGATAAATTAATAATATCAATGCATTAACCGATTAATGCCGCACCATCCCCGGTTCTGGCACCGCGATTGCTCTTACATCCCCCATCAAAGCAATCGGGCAACAAGCCCAGCCGAACCGATAGGAACCGTCATCATGATCCGCTTCGCCGCCGCCGCCCTGATCGCCGCCGTCTCCCTGGCCGCCACCCCCGCCTTCGCCGCCGCCGGCACCTCGGGCACCATCCAGCTGAACAGCTCCGTCGCCCAGACCTGCACCGTCAGCGTCACCGACGCCGGCGCCCAGCTGAACATCCTCACCGGCTCCAACGCCGTCACCGTCGGCAGCGTCGTCGAGACCTGCAATGACGGCGCCGGCTACCAGATCAGCGTCCAGTCCGCCAACGGCGGCACCCTCAAGTCCTCCGCCACCGGCGCCCAGCCCGTCAGCTACACCCCCATCTACGACGGCCAGTCCAGCGGCAGCAGCGTCAACGTCGTCCGCTCCTCCGCCCAGTTCAACAAGACCGCCACCGTCGCCGTCACCGTCCCCGCCAACGCCCAGGCCATCGCCGGCAGCTACACCGACACCCTCACCATCACCATCCAGGGCCGCTGATCCCGCCCCCCAACGACCGCGCCCCCGGCCGCACCGGTTCGGCTGACAATACGGCCCCGCCTGGATCACCCAGGCGGGGCCGTCGCCGTTGTGCGGTCGCAACAAAAAGACGGTGCGGCGCAGGTAATAAAAAACCCCGGCTGCCAGAAGGCGCCGGGGTTGAGTTTTCAGAAGGGAGGAAAACGCAACCAAGTTGCACCCCTGTTATCGCATCGAACTATGAATAATTCCTTTACCGCACCGCACACCCAATCCTTGGCGCGGCGCCCCGCGGACGGGGGCGCCGCCCCTGTCCAAGCGGCAAACGATCCTGTAATATCAACGCGGTCAGCCCTGGCGCGGCAATGACAAGGCCAACCCCGTACCGGCACCGGTCGCCCGGCACACCGGCCCGAGGGCCAGAGAATTCGAGGTAACCCCTGCGGCCAGGACTGGGGTGCGGGATTTCTTGGGAGGAAACGGAATGAACGGAACCGCCGGACGGCTCGTCTGGCTGATTGTGGCGCTTGTCGGCGCCGCGTCGCTGGGCGTCGTCGCGCTGTCGCGCGGCGAGACCGTCAACGCGCTGTGGGTGGTTGTGGCGGCCCTGTGCACCTACACCATCGCCTATCGCTTCTACAGCCTGTACATCGCCAACACCGTCCTGAAGCTGGACGGCGCGCGCTCCACCCCAGCCATGCGTCACAACGACGGCCTGGATTACGTGCCCACGGACAAGTGGGTGCTGTTCGGCCACCACTTCGCCGCCATCGCCGGCGCCGGTCCCCTGGTGGGCCCGGTGCTGGCGGCCCAGATGGGCTATCTGCCCGGCACGCTGTGGATCCTGATCGGCGTGGTCTTCGCCGGCGCCGTGCAGGACTTCATTGTGCTGTTCGCCTCCACCCGCCGCGACGGCCGGTCGCTGGGCGACATGATCAAGTCCGAGATGGGCACGGTGCCGGGCGTCATCGCCCTGTTCGGCGTGCTGCTGATCATGATCATCCTGCTGGCCGTGCTGGCGCTGATCGTGGTCAAGGCCCTGGCCGGCAGCCCCTGGGGCACCTTCACCGTCTTCGCCACCATGCCCATCGCCGTGCTGATGGGCGTCTACGGCCGCTTCATCCGTCCGGGCCGGGTGGGTGAGATGTCGGCCATCGGCCTGGTCCTGCTGCTGCTGGGCATCATAGGCGGCCAGTGGGTGGCCGAGGATCCCGCCTGGGCCGCCGCCTTCACCTTCAAGGGTGAGACGCTGGCCCTGATGCTGATCGCCTACGGCTTCATCGCCTCGGTCCTGCCGGTGTGGCTGCTGCTGGCGCCGCGCGACTATCTGTCGACCTTCCTGAAGATCGGCACCATCATCGCGCTGGCGGTGGGCATTCTGATCGTCATGCCCGAGTTGCACATGCCGGCGGTCAGCCGCTTCGTTGACGGCAGCGGCCCGGTCTTCTCCGGCCAGCTGTTCCCCTTCCTGTTCATCACCATCGCCTGCGGCTCGGTCTCTGGCTTCCACGCCCTGATCTCCTCCGGCACCACGCCCAAAATGCTGGAGACGGAGGCCCAGGCCCGCATGATCGGCTATGGCGCCATGCTGGCCGAAAGCTTCGTCGCCATCATGGCCCTGATCTCGGCCTGCGTGTTGCACCCCGGCGTCTATTTCGCCATGAACACCCCCGCCGGCGTCATCGGCACCACCGTGGACCAGGCGGCCCAGGTGGTCAGCAACTGGGGCTTCGCCATCACGCCCGACGAGCTGGCCCAGGTGGCCAAGAACGTGGGCGAGACGACCATCCTCAGCCGGGCCGGCGGCGCCCCCACCCTGGCCGTGGGCATGTCCACCATCCTGTCCAACCTGGTGGGCGGCCAGTCCATGACCGCCTTCTGGTATCATTTCGCCATCCTGTTCGAGGCGCTGTTCATCCTGACCACGGTCGACGCCGGCACCCGCGTCGCCCGCTTCATGATCCAGGACCTGCTGGGCACAGCAGTGCCGGCCCTGCGCGTGACCCAGAGCTGGGGCGCCAACCTGCTGGCCACAGCCATCGCCGTCGCCGGCTGGGGCTATTTCCTGTACCAGGGCGTGGTCGACCCGCTGGGCGGCATCAACACGCTGTGGCCCTTGTTCGGCATCTCCAACCAGATGCTGGCGGCCATCGCCCTGATGCTGGGCACCGTCATCCTGTTCAAGATGAAGCGGGAGAAGTTCGCCTGGGTCACCATCCTGCCCACCACCTGGCTGGCCATCTGCACGCTGACCGCCGGCTGGCAGAAGCTGTTCGATGACAACCCGGCCGTGGGCTTCCTGGCGCACGCCCGGAAGTTCTCCACCGCGCTGGCCGACGGCAAGGTCCTGGCCCCGGCCAAGACGACGGAGGCCATGGCGCGGGTCATCACCAACGACTATGTCGACGCCACCCTGTGCGGCCTGTTCATGGCCGTGGTCGTGTCCATGCTGGTGTTCGGCATTCTGAACATCCGCAAGGCCCTGGCCAACCCGCGCGCCACGGCGCACGAGGTCGGGATCGGTGGGGCGGCCATCGCCGCCGGGGACGACTGATGGCGGCCCAGGCCCAAAACGGCGGGACGCCCCTGCCCTTCGCCAAGCTGGTGGCCCGCATGGCCAACCTGATGGTGGGGTTGCCGGACTACGACAGCTATGTCGAGCACCGGCGGCTCAACCATCCGGACCAGCCCGTCATGTCGCGGGAAGCGTTCTTCCGCGAACGGCAGGAGGCGCGCTACAGCGGCAAGGTCGGCCGCTGTTGCTGAAACCACCGGATTTGTTTACCGAGAGGGGGCCCTGATCGGCCCCCTCTTCTTTGCCTGACGAAAGCCCCCGCATGCGCATCATTTCCGCCAACCTGAACGGCATCCGCTCCGCCACCACCAAGGGCTTCTTCGACTGGATGGCGGCCCAGGACGCCGACGTCGTCTGCGTGCAGGAACTGAAGGCCCAGGCGGAGGACATGACGCCCCTGATGCTGGCGCCCTCTGATTCCGCCGGCGTCACCTATAACGCTTATTTCCAGTACGCGGAGAAGAAGGGCTACAGCGGCGTCGGCGTCTACAGCCGCAAGGCCCCCGACCGCGTGATCATTGGCCTGGGGCATGAGGACATCGACGCCGAGGGCCGCTATGTCGAGGCGGTGTTCGGCGACCTGTCGGTCGTCTCCGTCTACCTGCCCTCCGGCTCCAGCGGGGAGCACCGCCAGGCCGCCAAGTTCGCCTTCATGGACCGCTTCCTGCCCCACATGGCGGCCCTGGCCCAGGCCGGGCGCCAGGTCATCATCTGCGGCGACTGGAACATCGCCCATAAGGAGATCGACCTGAAGAACTGGAAGGGCAACCTCAAGAACTCCGGCTTCCTGCCGGAGGAGCGCGCCTGGCTGACCCGCCTGTTCGACGAGCAGGGCTGGGTCGACGTCTATCGCCGCCTGTACCCCGACGCGGGCGAAGAAGGCTACACGTGGTGGTCCAACCGGGGCCAGGCCTGGGCCAAGAATGTCGGGTGGCGCATCGACTATCAGATCGCCACCCCGGACGTGGCCGCCACCGCCCGGACAGCCGCGATCTACAAGGAGCAGCGCTTCAGCGACCATGCGCCGTTGACCGTGGATTACGCTTAAGCCCTTCCTCAAACGCCGGCGGGCGCCGGCCTTGTAAAAACGGGCGAAAAAACCTCTTGAGCCGAACCTTGGGTCATACCCGCACCATTCGTTCATCGACGATGATCGGGGACGGACGGTGCTTACAAGAGCGAACGGCATGACCAGGAAGCAGGCGGCGGAACCGATGCTGACGGCGGCGGAAGCGGCCGCGCGCACCGGGCTGACCGTCCGGGCGCTGCGCGTCTATGAGGCCCGTGGCCTGCTGGACCCGCCGCGCACCGGGAAAGGCTGGCGGCTGTACGGCCCGCGCGAGTTCCAGCGCCTGGGCGTCATCCAGGCGCTGAAGTCGCTGGGCCTGCCGCTGGCCGAAGTCTCCAAGGTCCTGGCGGGGGACACCCCGTCGCTGCGGCGCGTGCTGGAGGTCCAGGCGGCCCTCTGGCGTGGCCGGCTGGCGGCGGCACAGGCGGGCCTGGATTTGGTGGAACAGGCCCTGGCCCGCACCGACACGTCCCGCCCCGGCACCACCCCGATCTCCGTCGAAGACCTGTGCACCTTGATCCGGAGATTGGACATGAACACGATGCCTGAAACCCTGCGCACCGTCCTGGCCGAGGACTACACGGCTGAGGAGCGCGCCACCCTGATGACACCCCGGGGGACCGAGGAGGCGGCGACCGAGGGCGCCCGCGCCTGGAACCAGCTGATCGCCGACATCCAGGCCCTGCGCCAGGCCGGCGTGCCCGCCAGCGACGCCCGCGCGCGGGACGCCGCCCGTCGTTGGCAGGGCCTGGTCGCCGCCTTCACCCAAGGCGACGCCGACGTGGCGCAGCGCACCGCCGGCCTGTGGCGGAAGGCGCTGGACCGCGACCCACAGGGCCAGGGCCTGCCCTTCGACCAGGGTCTATGGGACTATGTGGCTGCCGCCATGAAGACGCCCCAGGCCTGATCGAGCTGAAGAAAAAGGGCGGCGGCCGTTTGGCCATCGCCCTTTCTTTTTCCCGGCAGCCCGCGGTTACTTGACGGCCGGTGCCGCCGGGGCGGGAGCCGCGGCGGGCGCGGACGTCGGGGCCGGCGCGGCGGCGCCGACCGGCACCAGGGTAATGTTCACCGGGCTGTCGTACTTGTTGTCGGCACCACTGGCGCTGTCGATGGCCCAGCCAATGCCGCCGCCGGCCAGGATATTGCCGACCGTGGCGCCGGCGGTGCCGGATTTGTCCAGGAAGGTCACTTCCTGGAAGCCATCCTTGGTGCAGCGGACGGTGATGTCGTGCTTGGTCTTCTTCACCGTGGCCGACGCCGGGGTCTGGCTGACCCGGGCGATGACCGTGCCTTCCCGCTCCAGGGCGCAATTCGCACCGGCCGGATTGGTGTTCACGGTGATTTCCTGAGAGGTGCCCTCAATGATTGAGGAGCAGGCCGACAGGCTGAATATGGCGAAAGAGGCAGCAAGCGCTAACCGAATATGCATGAGGAGTCACCACTTAAGAGATAGAATGGCGCCAGCATATTGATTGCGGGTTTGTTGTTCATCGCATGATTGTGGTTAACCGCAGCCATGGATGGCGACATAGTGTCGCAGCGTCATGCCGCCTCATTCCTTACGTGGGGCGATCGCCCATGACGGCGTCGTAGGCCTGGCGGCTGGCGCGGATGGCGGGCTGGTGCAGGAAGGCCCATTGGGCCAGTTGCGCCAGGCGGGCGGAGAAGCTGCGGCCCAGATCGGTCAGGGCGTATTCCACCTGTGGCGGGGTGGTGGGGAACACGGTGCGGCTGGCCAAGCCGTCGCGTTCCAGCTTGCGCAGGGTCTGGGCGAGCATGCGCTGGGAAATGCCCTCGATGGCGCGGCGCAGGGCGTTGAAACGGGCGGGGCCCCCGTCCAGGTGACGGATGACCAGGACGCTCCACGCGTCACCCAGGCGGTCCAGCACGTCGCGCACCGGGCAGACACCGTCCCCCGCGTCCGGCTGGTAGCCGGCGGCCACCACATCCTCGGCGATGGCGGTCTCCACGGGGGTTGCCGGCGTGCGTCCGTCCATGGGTGTCTCCGTCATAAGCGCGCCAACCCGTGCAAGTACCAATTCACAGGGGCGCCGGGTGGTAATGCCGCGATAACCAGGGCACCGGAACATGCCTTCTTCAAACCCGGCGGCCAAGGTGCCGGCTCGCTGGAGGTGGCGCCCGGCGTGGCCCTGATCGACACGCCGGAATTCCCCGCCGCCTACAAGGCCGAGGCCAGCGCCGGCCGCGATGTGCTGAACGCCCTGCGCCAGGGTGCCGGCCAGGGCGTGGAATGGACCTTCCTGTCGCCGTCCGCCTTCTTCTTCGCCGGGGAGCGCACCGACCGGTTCCGCCTGTCCGACGACCAGCTGCTGGTCGATGCCACGGGCAAGAGCCAGATCAGCCACGAGGATTTCGCGGTCGCGCTGGTGGATGAGGTGGAGAGCCCGGCGCACGCCAACCGCCGCTTCACCGTCGGTTATTGATAATACTGGGAAATGGGGTGCGGCTATCCGCCGCCCCCGGGGGTCTTTGGTTTGATGCGGCGCAACAAAAATTACTCGGACAGGGAATGGTTTTCCGGGAATGCATCCGCCATCCTGGTCATCCCTTCGTCCGGGTATCGGTCCGCCGCCAACGTCCAGCAACCATCCCGCCTGTCGACCGGTCCCGGTGCTTCCCCCCTTTAGGCCCCGAATGCCTGGGAGTAGTGCCGACATGAATCGTGACGAGATCCTTTCTGCCAGCTCCATGCCCCTGTTCAGCCCCAGCTATCCCCGGGGGCCGTACCGCTTCATCCGCCGCGAATATCTGATCATCACCTATGAGAGCGATCCGGAGGCCATCCGCCGGGCCCTGCCGGAGCCGCTGGAACCGGCGCCGGGCAACCTGTGCTTTTACGAGTGGATGAAGATGCCGGACAGCTCCGGCTTCGGCGATTATGAGGAAAGCGGTACCGGCATCGTCGCCCAGCTGAATGGCGAGCCCTGCAACTTCTCGGTCCAGATGTACCTGGATGACGAGCCGCCCATCACCGCCGGCCGGGAGATCTGGGGCTTCCCCAAGAAATACGGCGTTCCCCGCCTGAAGGTGCAGAAGGACACGCTGACCGGCACCCTGCACTATGATGAGGAGCGGGTGGCCATGGGCACCATGACCTACAAGCACTTTAGCCTGGCCGACCGGCTGGACGAGGTCGCCAAGGGCATAGGCAAGCTGAACGTGAACCTGAAGTTCATTCCCGACGTGGACGGCGGGCCCAAGGTGGCGCAACTGGTCGGCTATAACCTGACGGACATCCATGTCCACGGCGCCTGGGACGGCCCCGCCCGCCTGCACCTGACGCCCCACGTCAACTGCCGCGTGGCCGACCTGCCGGTGCGCCGCATCGTCGGCGGCCGCCACCAGGTGGTGGACTTCACCCTGCCCTTCGGGCGGGTTCTGCACGATTATCTGGATTGATCCCGCTGGTGGGCGCGTCCGCGCCCACCTTCCCCGCGTTCCGGTTCCGTTCTTCAGAAATCTGCTGCGGTCCCCGATCGGGGACCGCCACATGCCGCTGGCTTCAGCGCGCCAAGGCCGCGTCGCGCACGGCGTCCGCCATCAGGCGCAGGCCCAGCGCCCCCATGACCGTGCCAGTCAGCCGGTCGATGCCGCCCTTGGCCTTCAGGTAGGCGCGGCGTGGCGCCTCCAGCGAAAAGGCCAGGGCCACGACACTGTACCAGCCGGCCTCGATCAGGAAGATGACCGGCGGCAGGACCAGCAGCAGATGGGGTGGCCGATCCCCAAACTCGGACTGGGCGGGCAAGAGGGCGGCGAAGATGCTGGCGTAGGCGACGGCGGTCTTGGGATTGCTGAGCTGGGTCGCCAGCGCCACGACGAAGGCCCGGCCCAGGGACGGCGCGCGGCCATCGGCGAGCATGCCCGCGCCCATGGCGAGCGGCGTGCCCGCCCCCTGCCACATGCGCAGGGCGAGATAGAGAAGGTAGAGGCCGCCCGCCAGGCGCAGCGCCATGTTCAGCCAGGCGACCTGGGCCAGCAGCGCCGTCAGGCCCAGCAGGGCCAAGGTTCCGAAAAAGGTCCCGCCCACGCCCATGCCGGCGGCGGCGGCCAGGCCATTGCGGCGGGACTGGGTGACGGCGGTGCGGGTGACCAGCACGAAACTGGGGCCGGGGGCCATGGCCCCCAGCAGCAAGGCGACGAGGATGGGGATCAGACTGGCAAGCATGGGACGCCCCTTTCCGTTCAAGACGGGTGGATGGCCCAGGCGTGCGGCACGAGGGTGCGTCCGCGCTTCCCGATGGTGCCCCATCTAGCCCCGCTGGTCGGGGGCCTACGCCAGTCACGCGGATGGAAAGAGCGTAACCGCCGCGGCCTTAGCCCGCAACCAGGGTGTGCCGGCCCGCCCGCCGGCCGAAGACCAGCGCCATGCCCAGGATGGCGGCGCCACACGCGGCCATGACCAGGGGCGTGGGCAAGAGGTTCAACAACGTGGGTGCCGCCGTCATGGCCGTCAGCGTCCCCAGGCAGTCCAGCACCAGGAACAAGCGGAAGACGGCGGCGATCTCACCCCCGCTGAACCGCGTCTGGCGCAGGGTGGTGATGGGGATCTGGCACAGCGGGCCGCCCGTGGCGGTGGCCGCGGCGGCCAGCGCCAGGGCCGGCAAGGTCCAGGGGGCGGGCACGACGGTCGCCAACGCCATGACGACGAAGCCGCCGCCCACCAACGCATCGCCCGCCACCACCAGGGCCATGGGCCGGCGTGTCAGCATGCCGCCCGGGTGCAGGCTGCCCACTACCAGATTGCTGATCAGGTTGCCGGCGCCGTAGGCCGAGAACAGCAGGGCCAGGGCCGACAGTCCGCTGAGGCCGAAGCCAGCCAAATCCTGCTGGCGCACCAGCAAGGGCAGCGACAGCCAAATGGTCAGGGTCCACAGGCCACCGGTCAGGCCGCTGCGCCACAGCAGATAGGTGAAGGGCGGTTCCCGCCGCGTCAGCCGCCAGCCGGCCAGCAACCGCCCCGCGAGGGCTTCCACCGCCGCCTTCCGCATGGGCGTCCGCGCCGCGGGATCGGCCAGATGCGACCTCACGCTGAACACCGCGCAGGCGGAGGCCAGGAAGCTGAGGCCGTTCACGCCCATCAGCGCCACGGGCGGCATCAGTGTGGCCAGGGCGCCCGCCAGGGTGGGGCCCACCAGGCGCGCCAGGCGCAGGGTGCCATCGAACAGGGCGTTGGTGGCGGCCAGCAGGCTGCGATCCGCCGTCAGACGGGGAAGGGAAGCCTGCAACGCCGGATCGAACAGTCCCGCCAACGCGGACAGCGCCACCGACGGCACCACCAGGGTCCAGAGGGTGAGATGGCCGGTCAGCGCCGCCAGCACCGGCACGGCCGCCAGGCCGGCGCGCGCCAGGTCGGCCGCCATCATGACGCCGCCCTGGTCCCACCGCTCCACCCAAGCGCCGGCCAGCAGGGCCACGGCCATCAGCGCCACCGTGTCCGCCGCCGCGACATAGCCCGTGTCCGGCCCCACCAGCCCAACGGCCAGCCAGACCAGGGCCATCTGATGCAGCTGGTCACCCACCGCCGACAGCGACAACGCGCCCCATAGACGGGCGATGGGGCCATGGGCCAAAGGTTTCAGCAGGCGCATGCGAAGACGTCGAGGATGGCGGTTGGACCGATCAGGCTCCCCTGCTTACAGCAAGCCGCCGAACTGTCCAGTGTCGTTCCCCACAGCTACCAATCCTTGCGGTCGGACTTCTCAAGATCGTCGCCTCTGCACAGCTTTGCGGCAACATGCCTGTAACAATCCTGAATTGCCCAATCGCTGTGCGACTGACCCGCCGCCATCGCCGCTGGAATGCTAATATCGCAGCCGCGAACGAATTGGCCCGCTTATTGCTGATAAACCCTGACAGAGTGAAAACGGTCTCACCTTCCTGAAAAAGGATGTGGGGTCGGAGTTTTGGCAGTTGGGTCGATAGAAGAGAAGCGCCAGAAAAGTTCCATACCACCCCAAATTTGACAGAGACGCATGACGAAACGGGCCGTCACCATCATTGTCAAAGACATATGCCGAATTCTGGGACAGATTGGCCTGGGCAAGATTCGGCACAAGGGAATGACTCCGACTCGCGTCGCTTATAATTTCACGGATTATAGTGTGGCCTTGGCCGCCCATGCGGGCGGCCATTCGCATTTTCAGCGTCCATTTCCTTTCCATACCCCTATCAACCCCAGCATGAGGACCCGCCCCGGCAACCGCGCGCGGCGCTGACCCGGCAGCGCACCCCTGTACCGGCCACTTGGGGAGCCTTGTGCATCGCACACTCTCCTGGTCGCCGCCGACTACCCCACTCCGCCCGCCGGGCCCGGCCCGGCGGGCCGGAGACGAAAATCCCGCCGCCCGAGAGGCGGGATGAAATCAAAAGTGGCACCGGCCACCCGGTTACGGCGGGTGCGCTGATACGGGACCACAAAAATAACGGAACAGGAGAGCCTTGCCTTGACCACGAATTCCCCCCGCAGTCCCGAGCGCCGCATGGTCCGCTTCCTGGGCGCCCTGGCCCTGACCGCTGTGCTGGCCGCCATCATCACCGAAGCCGGCATCATCTCCTCCAGCGGAACGGCGACCGCCAAACAGCCCATCACCCGCACCGACGCCGTCGGCGGGTTCCCCATCTCCGCCGCCGTTTCCGTGCCGGCGGGATCGGACGTGGTGTACCTCAGCGGCATGACGCCCTCGGTGGCCGACCCCAACGCGCCCAAGGGCAGCCCGCAGGCCTATGGCGACACCGCCACCCAAACCGTGAGCACCCTGAACAAGATCAAGGAGGCGCTGGCCGCCCAGAAGCTGACCTTGGGCGACGTGATCATGATGCACGTCTACCTGGTGGGCGACCCGGCCCATGACGGCAAGATGGATTTCGCCGGCATGATGTCCGGCTATACCCAGTTCTTCGGCACCGCCGACCAGCCCAACAAGCCCGCCCGCACGACGGTGCAGGTGGCGGGCCTGGCGGCTCCCGGCCTGATGGTCGAGATCGAGGTGATCGCCGCCCGCGCCCCCTGACGCCGCTGCGGCGGCCAAGAGGCCAAGTGACGCCCGTCGTGAACCGGCGGGCGGTCCCGCGATGCGGACAAGGAGGGGTGCATATGCCTGCCATGAGGAACCTGCCCGGCGCCGGTGTGACACGGCGCCATTTTCTGGAGAAGGCGGCGCTGCTGGGCGGCAGCGCCATGGTGATGACGGCGCTGAACGCCTGGGGGGCGGGCATCGCCTCGATGGCCAGCGCGCCACCGGCCCTGCGCGGTTCCGGCGCGGGACACAAACTGCTGATCCTGGGCGCCGGCGTGGCCGGCATGACGGCGGCCTATGAGATGTCCAAGCTGGGCTATCAGGTCACCATCCTGGAGGCCCGCGCCTTCGGCGGCGGCCGCTGCCAGACGGCGCGCAAGGGCTTCAAGTTGACGGAGCTGGGCGGGGAAGAGCAGGAGTGCAAGTTTGACGAGGGTCTGTACCTTAACCACGGCCCCTGGCGCATCCCGTTCTGCCATCGCTCCACCCTGCACTACACCAAGACCTTCGGCATCCCGCTGGAGGTCTTTGTCAACGAGAACGACGCCAGCTACGCCCAGTTCGACACGGTGAAGGGCCCGCTGGCCGGCAAGCGCGTGCGCCAGTTCGAGGTTCGGGCCGACATGCGCGGCTACACCTCGGAACTGGTGGCCAAAGCCGCCACCTCGGGCAAGCTGGACACCGGCCTGGCCAAGGACGATGTGGAACTATTCATCGAGTACCTGCGCGGCGAAGGCTATCTGGAGAGCGACCTCAGCTATCGCGGCACGGAAGGCCGCGGCTACAAGGTCAAGCCGGGCGCCGGCATCGACGACCCCGGTCCCGGCGTGCCCAGCGTGCCCTATGCCTTCCCCGACCTGGTGCAATCCAGGCTATGGCGCATGGTCCAGTCGGTCGGCACCTTCGACCAGCAGCACACCATGTTCCAGCCCGTGGGCGGCATGGACCGCATCGCCAAGGGTTTCGAGAAGCATGTCGGCCACCTGATCAAGTACAACGCGGAGGTGGAGCGCATCCGCCAGTCCGACAGCGGCGTCACAGTGGACTATCTGGACACCAAGACGGGCAAGCGCGCCACGGTCAGCGCCGATTACTGCCTGTGCACCATCCCGGTCAGCGTGCTGCGGACCATCGATGCCGACTTTTCCAGCGCCTATAAGCAGGCCATGGGCATGCTGTCCTATGATCCCGTCTGCAAAATCGGCCTGCAGATGAAACGCCGCTTCTGGGAAGAGGACGACGCCATCTACGGCGGCCACGTCTACACCGACGCGCCCGGCATCAATTTGATCAGCCTGCCGTCGTCCGGCTGGCAATCGGCCAAGGGCGTGCTGCTGGGTTATTACATGTTCGGCGCCGACGCGACGGACATGAGCGGCAACACCCCGGCGGAGCGCGCGGCCATCGCGCTGGAGGCGGGGCAGCGCATCTTCCCGCAATACAAGGACAGCTTTGAGACCGCGTTCTCCGCGTCCTGGCACCTGATCCAGTACAATCTGGGCGGCTGGGGCAACTGGAGCGCGGAGGCGCGGGCGACCGCCTATCCGGTGCTGGTCAAGCCCGACCGCCGCATCTATCTGGCGGGGGAGCACATCAGCTACATCGGCGGCTGGCAGGCCGGGGCCATCGAGTCCGCCTGGCACCAGATCGCCCAGATCCACCAGCGCGTGGCGGCGTGAGGGAGGGGAACGATGCGCAAGACCATCATCCTCACCGCCGCTGTCCTCACCGCTGGTGTCGCCGGCCTGGCCATGACGCCGCCCGCCCTGGCGCAGGACGTGGCCAAGGGCCAGGACCTGTTCAACCACAAATGCGCCGCCTGCCACCAGAAGACCGGCCTGGGCGTGAAGGGCGCCTTCCCGGCGCTGGCGGGCGACCCCTTCGTGCAGGGCGATCCGGAGCCGGTGGTGCGCACCGTGCTGCAGGGCCGGGGCGGCATGCCCACTTTCGCGGCCCTGCTGAGCGAGGAGCAACTGGCGGATATCATCAGCTACGTCCGGCAGGCCTGGGGCAACAAGGCCCCGGCCGTGGACACGGGCTTCGTCGCGCAAGTGAAGGCGAACGCCCATCCGCAGGACAAGGCGCCGACCGTCACCCATTGAGCGGGACGGCCGGTGCTGGGTTCAACGGGTCTTGAAGGACACTTTTCCTGGACGGGGATCGGGAAGCCCCCAGGCCAGAAAAAGGTCCGAAAAGCCCAAGGCGAGGGAAAGGAGTACTTCTGTAAGTCAAACCGCCTTTTAAAAAGGCAAGTTCACTTCCGCATCGCAATGGATGAGGAATTTGAAAAGAGGCGGCCGGGACAATGAGTTGCTTCATTTCATAAAATTCGTGGGGAATCGCGCCATCAAGCTGCCGTGATCTAACAAAACTTCCAAAGATCAGGGGGCCAACATGACGCTTACAAACAACACCAACGCCATAAGTGCGCGTAAAGCCTTCAGTATCGCCCTGCTGTGCTCAGCGGGTTGGATGGCCATGGGCACTGCCCTGGCGGCACCGGCGCCGGCGCCGGCCGCCGATGCCGACACCCTGTCGGAAATCGTGGTGACCGGTAGCCGCCGCGTCGACCGCTCGGTGGCAGACAGCCCGTCGCCCATCGACGTGTTCACGCCGGACGACCTGTCGCGCCAGGCGGGCGGCGACACCAACGACCTGCTGCGCCAGTTGGTGCCGTCCTTCAACGTCGCCCGCTTCTCCATCTCCGACGGGTCGACCTTCGTGCGCCCGCCGACGCTGCGCGGCCTGCCGCCCGATGAGACGTTGGTGCTGATCAACGGCAAGCGCTTCCACCGCTCGGCCCTGGTGCAGATCGGCGCCAACGGCCTGACCGTGGGCTCGCAGGGCCCCGACCTGGCGCAAATCCCGGCCATCGCCATCAAGCAGCTGGAAGTGCTGCGCGACGGCGCCGCCGCCCAGTACGGTTCCGACGCCATCGCCGGCGTCATGAACTTCACCCTGAAGGACAGCGCCGACCAGGGCACGGTGGTGGCCCAGTGGGGCCAGACCTATGCCGGCGACGGCGGCAGCGCCCACATCCAGGCCAATTCCGGCCTGCCGCTGGGCGACCGCGGCTTCGTGAACATCAGCGCCGAGTATGTGAAGAACGACCCGACCTCGCGCGGGACGCAGCGCCCCGATGCCGCCAAGCTGGCGGCTCAGGGCCTGACCATCCCCAACCCCGCGCAGCGCTTCGGCGACCCGGCGGTGGAGGCGGAGCGGCTGTTCATCAACAGCGGCGTCGACCTGGGCGACAATTCCAAGATCTACCTGTTCGGCAACTTCGGCCACAGCTATGCCAAGGAAAGTTTCAACTACCGCAACCCCACCACGGTGTCGTGGCTGATCACCCCGTTCACCCTGGCCAATGGCGCCACGTTCAAGTGGAACAGCGTCTTCCCCAACGGCTTCACGCCGTGGTTCTACGGCGACATCTTGGATAGCAGCATCACCGGCGGCTACAAGACGACGCTGAAGAACGGCCTGATCATCGATGCCAGCGCCAGCTACGGCAAGGATGAGCTGCGCTACAGCATCCGCAATACCGTCAACCCCTCGCTCGGGCCCAGCAGCCCGCACCAGTTCTATGTCGGCACCCAGATCCAGGAGGAGACCAACCTGAACCTGGACCTGACCTATCCCATCAACCTCAGTTGGCTGGCCAGCCCCCTGACGCTGGCGGGCGGCGGTGAATACCGGCGCGAGACCTACACCATCAAGTCGGGCGACGTGGCCTCGTACCAGGCCGGCCAGTACTACACGGCCGGCATGCCCATCGGGTCCAACGGCTACCCCGGCTTCACCGCCAACGACGCTGGCCAATACCCACGCGGCAACTACGCCTTCTACGCCGACGCCGAAGCCGACATCATCAAGGACCTGAGCGCCGGCGTGGCCCTGCGGTATGAGGACTTCGACGATTTTGGCGACACCACCAACTGGAAGATCTTCGGCCGCTACCAGCTGACCGACTGGGTGGCCGTGCGGTCGTCCATCAACACCGGCTTCCGCGCCCCCACGCCCGGCCAGTCGCACATCAGCAGCACGCAGACCACCTTCAAGGCGGGCAGTCCGGAACCCATCGTGTTGGGCACCTTCCCGGTCAACAGCGTGGTGGCCCAGTACTACGGCGCCAAGACGCTGAAGCCCGAGACCTCCTTCAACATCGCCGGCGGCCTGGTCTTCGACTTGCCGGGCGGCGTCAACCTGACCGTCGACTACTACAACATCAAGGTCGAGGACCGCATCGGCATCACCAGCGACTTCACCGTCTCCGCCGCCGACCAGATCAAGCTGGCGGCGCTGGGCGTGGTGGGCGCCAACACCCTGGGCAACGTCAACTTCTTCACCAACGCCTTCGATACCCGCAGCCAGGGCGTGGACATCGTCGCCAACAAGACCTTCGAGGTTTATGACGGCGACCTGCACCTGACCGCGGCGGCCAACATCAACCACACCGACGTCACCAAGTACGACGCCAGCGTGATCGACGCCAACCGCAAGGCGGATATCGAGAACGGCCTCCCTCATTATCGCGTGAACCTGACCGCCACCTATGACATCGGCGCGCTCAGCCTCATGTACCGTGGCAGCTACTACGGCGCCTGGCAGGACAATTCCAGCGCCGGCCAGCATTACGACCCCGCTTGGATCTTCGATGCGGAGATCGGGTACAAGGTGACCGAGGCTCTGACCGCCACCGTCGGCGCGCAGAACCTGTTCGACAAGTACCCGCAGAAGAACCGCAGCGCCGGCCGCCTGAACTATGGCGACCAGTACCCGGACACCTCGCCGTTCGGGTACGATGGCGGCATGTACTATTTCCGCGTGGCCTACAAGTGGTAAGCGCCTGATCCAGCCGTGATCAAGGAGGCCGCCCGGGTGACCGGGCGGCCTTTTCCTTTGGTGTTTGCCAACACCCCGGCACCCGGCATAGTGGGTCCATAACAACCTTTGGGGGACGTCCTTTCCATGGCCGTTATCGCGAATATCCTGGTGGCCGTGGTGGCCCTGCTGCACGCCTGGTTCCTGGTGCTGGAGATGGTGCTGTGGACCAAGCCGCTGGGCCTGCGCACCTTCCGCAACTCCCCGGAAAAGGCCGCGCAGACGGCCGTGCTGGCCGCCAACCAGGGCCTGTACAACGGCTTCCTGGCGGCGGGCCTGGTCTGGGGCCTGACCTATCCCGACCCGTCGGCGGCGCTGCACATCAAGACCTTCTTCCTGCTGTGCGTGATCGTGGCCGGCGCTTACGGCGCCTGGTCCGTCAGCCGCCGCATCCTGATGATCCAGGCGATGCCGGCGGCCGTGGCCCTGGCGACGCTGTGGCTGGCGTGAAAATCTGACAAGGCCCGGGGCAGCGTCAGGCCCCGGACTTGGCCGCGCTTCGCGTCGCGTCGGCGACGACGCGGCGGGCTTCGGCGATGGCGTCCGGGGTGCTTTTGCCGCCCTTGGCGATGGTGTCGGCCAGGCCCATCAGCGCCTTGCCGGTGACGGAGCCGTTGTTGGCCTCCTCCGTCACGCTTACCCCCTGGTGCCGGGCGATGGCCTGGTCCCAGGCGGCACGCACAGCCGCCCAGTAGGTGGACGTCTTGGCCCAGTAGTCGTCGGCCGCCGCGACGGGGAAATCGCTGAAGCGGACGTAGGTGTTGACCACCGTCTCATGCACGAAGGTCACCAGCGCGCCGTCACGAACGCCCAGCTTGGCGTTGTCCTGCTCATGCACCCAGCCGGCGGGCGTGAGCGCGTGGCGATTGGTGCCGCTGTAGCGGTCATAGGGCGGATGGCGGGTGGCGTCGCGGCGGGCCAGGGGCCGCCACGTCTCGTCGCCGGTCCAGCGCGAGACGCCGGCATCGTGGCGCCAGCGGCCCACCCCGCCATAGCGCGGGGAATCGTCCGTCTGCCAGACGGTCTGCGACCAGGCGCCCTTCGCGGCGGCGTCCACCGGGGTCAGCGACCAGCGGCCGGTGCCCTGGTAGGTCAGCACGGTGGCGGGCTGATAAACCCAATCCTGGCGCCAATGCTTCACCACCACGGGCAGGCCGTCGTCGCCGTCCACCACCAGGATGTGCTGCAGGCGGATGATGGAACCGGTGTCCTCCACCACCCGCACCACCTCCTCCCCGCCGCTGACCTTGGGCGCGATGGGCTTGTAGTCGGCCAGGAAGGCCGTGGTTTCCCGGAAATCGAAGGTCACCTTAAAGGTGCCTGCCATGGCCAGGATGGCTTTACGGTCCTGTTCCGGCGCGGTGGAGGAGGTTGCGGTGGTTTCGGCCGCGCGGGCGGCCGGTGGCAGGTGGGCGGTCACGCCCAGCAGGGCGGCGCCGGTCAAAAAAGACCGGCGACCGGTCTTCAGGGTGTCATGCAGGGTCATCGGTGGGCCTCTTGGGGCAGGTCATGCGATCGGGGAGGAAGGTGGCGGCGGGCACGGGCGGGGCCCGCCGCCACGCGCGACCCGGCCAGGCGTTCCCCCCACCGGCCGGATCGGGATCAGAGCTTCAGGGTCACAGCTTCAGGGTCAGGGAGGCGCCGACGTTGCGGCCCGGCTGGGTCCAGGCGTCCAGCACGGTGGACGTGGAGGCTTGGCCGCGCACGTCGCCCCACCACCAGTACTTCTCATCCGTCAGGTTGAAGATTCCGGCGCGGATGCTGGCGTTCTCCGTCACATTCCAGTAGGCGGTGGCGTCCAGGATGGTGAAGGCCCCAGGAATGAAGTAGGTCGCGCTGCTGACGTCGGACCGGTCCTTGGCCCCGGAATGGGTCATGGTGACCTGGCCGCCGAAGCGGCCCGCCGGGTCGCGGTAGGTGACGCCCAGCACCAGCTTCCACGGGTCGACACTATCCAGCGGCGTGGTGACGCCGCCCGACGTGCTTTCGCCGTGGGTGTAGGAGAAGGCGGCCAGCGCGCCGATGCCCGAGTTCAGGGTGACCTGGCCCTTGGCCTCCGCCCCCTGCAAGGTCACCCGCGACAGGTTCACGTACTGGTAGACGGCCGGGTTGGCGGCGGTGAAGGTACCGCCGACCTGCACCTGGTCGATGAAGTCGCGGTAGCGGCCGGCATAGCCGGTGACGCTGGCGTCCCAGCGGCCGCCGCCCAGCACAGCGTTCTCGACACCGGCGCCCCCCGTCTTTTCACCCCAGCCCCCGTTGAACTTGAAGCCGCCCTCGATGGTCTGGCTGGTCTCCGCCTTCAGGTTGGGGTTGGAAACGGACTTGTAGTTCTGTGTGGGGTTGGCGAAGCCGTTGTTCACCTGCGACGGCGCCGGCGCCTTGAAGCCCTCCGCCAGGTTCACGAACACACCCACATCCGGCAGCAGGTGGTAGAGGATGCCCAGCTTGGGCGAGACGTGGCTGTCGTTCTTGGAAATGGGCGTCAGCGCCGTGAACAGCGGGTCGTCCTTCTTGGGCGACAGGTCGTAGTAATCGAAGCGCACGGCCGGGTAGAGGGTCAGCCGCTTGTCGAAGGCGTTGATCTCGTCCTGCAGGAAGATGCCGGCCAGGGTGTAGTCGGTGGTGGGATAGGCCCGCGAGGGGAAGGCGTCACCGGCCGAAGGCACCGTACCGTCGCGCAACAACTCCTGATGGGTGACCGAGTAGTCGCCGCCGTACACGAAGGTGTGCGTCAGGTCGTGGCCCAGCGTCTTGCTCTGCCCCTGGAGGTCGAAGCCGTAGACGTTGGTATCGAAGGTGCTGTCGCGCGTGCGGTCGACGGCGGTGTTGCGATCCTCCGCCCCGTACTGGGTGGCGTGGGTCTCCTGGTAGTACGCCGTCCAATGCAGGCTGTCGATGACGTCAGTGCCGATGTCGTAACGGTGGTCGACGCTGACGCGGTTGCGATCCTGCCGATCCCTGGCGATCAGGCCCAGCACGCTGGTGGCGGCCAGTGGCGGCTTGGCGATGGCGCTCAACACCGTGGTGTTGGTGTGGTTGTCGTCATGGTCGAAGGTCAGACGCAGGCGGTGCGCGTCCGACGGTTCGTACACCACTTTCGCCAGCACGGCGTTGGAGTAGATGTCCTGCGGGTTGGCGGTGGTGCGGTCGGTGTTGGCGGCGTTGTTGCCGCCGTTGGTCGCGGTCTCGTTGCCGTCGCGGCGGGTGTAGGCCACCAGGGCCTGCAACTTGCCCACCCGGCCCGCGGCCACGGCCCCCTTGGACCAGGCGCCGTCGGCGGAGGTGTAGCCCACCGACCCTTGGGCCGCCCAGTCCTTACCTGCGGTCAGGAAATCATCCGGGTCCTTGGTGATGAAGCTGACCGCGCCGGCCACGCCGTCGCTGCCGTACAGGGCGGAGGCGGGACCGCGCAGGATTTCCACGGATTTCAGCAGGCCCAGGTCGACATAGTCGCCGCGCCCCATGTTCTGAGCGCCGAAGCTGTAGGCGTCGGGCACACGGATGCCGTCGGTCAGCATCAGGACGCGGTTGCCCTCCAGCCCCCGGATGTTGAAGCCGCTGTCGCCGTCGCGCCCGGTGGACCCACCCGCCAAGGTGAAGCGCGCCGGGCTTTTGCGGACGGAGACGCCGGGCTCGTACCGCACCAGATCCTTGATGTCCGTCGCCAGCTGTTCGTCGATCTGCTGGCTGGTGATGACGCTGACGCTGGCCGGCACGTCGCTGATGTCCTTGGCCGTGCGCGTGGCGGTCACGGTGACCGTCGCCGCCGGATCAGCATCGGCGCCATCAGCGGGGGCCGGGTCGGGAGCCGCCGCCAGCGCGGTATGGGCCAGAGTGACGCCCCCCAGCGCCACCAACAGCCAAACCGGAACGGTCGCCTTCAACAGCGTTTGCCGCATTCTTGTTTTCCCCATCAGGTTGGTTCCTGGTGCACCTATATGACTCATGAAATTAAGAATCAATCGCATTTTCATTGCTGGGTCCGGCACTGGCGCAACCCGGCCCTGAGCAGGCAGAGGTTTGACCCGGCGGCGGGAATCCGCCAAAAAGCCGCCAATCCCAATGCAGTTCGTGGCTTGCCCCACCCCGCGCGTCCAGCGGCGGGCACGGCAGTGCCGCCCTTTCAGGATGACAGTCCCGTGACGATTTCCCACCGCCGCCAAGCCCGCCTGATGCACTCCGTGGCGGTGATCGCCCTGGTTATGGCCGGGGCCGCGCAGGCCGAGCCGGCCGATCAGCCGGCCACCGTCATCGTCACCGGCGTGCGCGACCAGGGATTCCGCGCCAACGACACCCAGTTCGGCGCCGCCGGCACGGTGCTGGACACCCCGGCCTCGGTCAGCGTCGTCACCCGCGACCTGATGGACGACCAGCAGGCCCGGCGCCTGAGCGACCTGATCCGCAACGACGCCTCGATCGGGGAGAACTACGCGCCGGAGGGCTATTACGAGGACATCGCCATCCGGGGCTTCCCCCTGGACCTGGCCACCGGCCTGCGGATCAACGGCCTGACCATCGCCGGCGAACAGCCGGTGGCGCTGGAGAACAAGGAACGGGTGGAGTTCCTGAAGGGCCTGGCCGGGGTGGACGCCGGCGTGGTGGCCCCGGGCGGGCTGGTCGATTACGTCACCAAGCGGCCGGCCGACGTGCAAAGCCTGACCCTGGGCACCGACAACCGCGGCGGGTTCTATAGCGCGGTGGATGTCGGCAGCCTGTTCGGCGCGCGCAAGCAGTACGGCCTGCGCCTGAACGCGGCGCATGAGGACATCGCCAGCTACGTCGACCATGCCGACGGCTATCGCAATTTCGGGTCCATCGCCGGCGACTGGCGGGCGACGCAGGACGACACCTTCACCCTGGACCTGGAGTACCAGCGCCGGGTGCAGCACTCCGTCTCCGGCTATCAGCTGCTGGGCGGCACCACCCTGCCGGCGCTGGACACGGTGCCGCCCTCGCGCATGCTGGGCGCCCAGTCCTGGACCAAGCCCGTCACCATCAATGCCCTGAACCTGTCCGGCCAGTATGAGCACCGCTTCAGCGACGACTGGCGCCTGACGGTGCAGGTGGGCCACAGCCGCACGGTCATCGACGACAACGTCGCATTCGCCTATGGCTGCTATTATGTGGCCAGGTGTGCCGCCGGCAACTCGCCCGGCTATTACTTCGCGCCCAATGGCGATTTCGACGTCTACGACTACCGCAGCCCCAACGACGCGCGGGAGGATGACCAGGCCCAGGCCCAGCTGCTGGGCAAGGTGGCGACGGGCGCCATCGGCCACAGCCTGACCCTGGGCGCCAGCGTCTTCCGCCGCACGGTGACGCAGACCGACTACGTCTATGACTATGTCGGCAGCGACAACATCTACAACCCCACGCCGCTGGCCTTCGCGCCCTCGCCCAACAATCCCGGCGCCAATTACGAACGGCTGGACAGCCGCCAGTACGCGATCAGCGCCATGGACCGCATCGACCTGGGCGCCCTGGTGACGGGGCTGGAGCTGGACGCCGGGGTGCGCACCGTCTTCCTGCGCGAGCGCGCCTACGACATCGACCACGCCACCGTCCGCAACACGGCGGAGACCCTGCCCCTGCCGCAGGTGGCCCTGGTCTACAAGCCGCTGTCGACCGTGACCCTGTACGCCAGCCATTCCCGCGGCCTGTCCCTGGGCGGCCAGGCCCCGGCCTGGGCCACCAACGCCAGCGAGATCCTGTCGCCGTCCCTGTCCTGGCAGGATGAGGTGGGCGCCAAGTACGACTGGAACGGCCTGTTGCTGGGCGCCAGCGTCTTCCGCCTGAGCAAGGCGTATGAGTACGCCAAGCCCGACGACAGCGAATACGGCTTCACCTATGTGCGCCAGGGGACGGAGCGGCACGACGGCCTGGAACTGAACGCCGCTGGTCAGGTGACCGAGGCCCTGCGCCTGACGGCCAGCGCCACCTTCATGCACGCCGTGGCCTATGGCACCGGCACGCCCAGCTATGACGGCCACCAGGCCATCAACGTGCCCCACGTGCGCACCGCGCTTTACGCCGACTATACCCTGCCGCACCTGGACGGGCTGGCCCTGCTGGCCGGCTGGCAGTACGTGGGTGAGCGGGCGGCGGCGCGTGACGCCGTGGCCACCGCGCCGGCCTATCATCTGTTCACCGCCGGCCTGCGCTACGCCCCCAGCGCGCTGGACAACAAGCTGACCCTGCGGCTGTCGGTCGACAACCTGCTGGATCGGCGCTACTGGAAAGATGTTGGCGAGAGCGCCGGCGACGCCTATCTGCATCTGGGGGCGCCGCGCACGGCGCGCTTCACGCTGCAGTATTCCCTGTAAGGTCTTTTGCCCGCTTCATGAGCGCCTCCCTCGCCCGGTCCACGTCACAGAACCTGCACCATGCCCACGGCATGGGCGTGGGCGCGGTGCTGCCCGACTGGCCGCCCCTGACGGGGACGGAGGTGGCGGGCCTGCTGCGCCATTACCCGGACGCCGGCACGGTGCGCGGCATCCTGAGCCACAGCCCCCGCCCCTTTTCCGCCGCCTCGGTGGTGGCGACGGCCGGTGGGGCGCGTGCGGCGGTGTTCGTGAAGCGCCACCATGTCCGGGTGCGCACGGCCGCCCAGCTGGAGGATGAGCACGCCTTCATGGACCATCTGCGCCGGCGCGGCGCGCCCCTGGGCGTGCGGATCTGCGACGTGCTGGCGACGGCGACCGGGGCGCGCGCCCTGACCCTGGGCGAGTGGACCTATGAGGTGCACGGGCTGGCGCCGGGCCTGGACCTGTACCGGGACGCCCTGTCCTGGACCCCCTTCCGCGACGTCGGCCACGCGCGCGCCGCCGGCGCTGCCCTGGCCCGCCTGCACCAGGCGGCGGAAGGGTTCGACCGGCCGCACCGCCGGGGCCAGGCCCTGGTCTCAGGCTTCAACCTGTTTTCCGGCGACGACCCGCTGGCGGCCATGGCGGATTATGTGGCGGCCCGCCCGGCGTTGGCCGATTACCTGTCGACCCGCCCCTGGCGGCGCGACACCCAGCGCCTGCTGCTGCCCTTCCACGACGCGCTGCGGCCGCACCTGGACCGGTTGCCCAGCCTGTGGACGCACAACGACCCGCACGCATCCAACCTTACCTGGACGGATGCCGGCCCCACGGCCGGCGTGGCGGCGGTGCTGGACTTCGGCCTGGCCGACCGCACCACGGCGCTTTACGACCTGGCCACGGCCATCGAACGCAACACGGTGGAATGGCTGGCCCTGACGGAAGGGCGGCAGCCCACCGTGCACCACGACCAGGTAGCCGCGCTGATGGCGGGATACCATGCCGTCAGTCCCCTGGACGCGCCGCGGCGCCAGGCGCTGGCGGCCCTGCTGCCCCTGGCGCATGCGGAATTCGCCCTGGCGGAGACCGACTACTTCCACGGCGTCACCCGGTCGGCGGAGAACGCCGGCCTGGCGTACGAGGGCTATTTTCTGAGCCATGCCGCCTGGTTCCACGGGGCCGACGGCCAGGGCCTGCTGGCCTTCATCCGTGACCTGACCCTGTAACACCGAACAGCGGCGCGCTTGCCCCCATGTCCCCCTTGGAAATCGTCGCCGTCATCGTCAGCGCGCTGGCCGTCTGGACCACCACCCGCCGGTCCTTGTGGTGCTGGCCTTTGGGCCTGGCCTCCGTCGCGCTCTATGGCGTGGTCTTCCTGGAGGCCAAGCTGTACTCCGACATGGCCTTGCAGGCCGTGTTCGGCGCCTTCCTTGTTTATGGCTGGATCTGCTGGTGGCGGGGGGTGCAGGACGACGGCCAAGTGGTGGTGCGTCCCCTATCCGCCCGCGACGCCATCCTCGGCCTGGCCGCCGGCGGTGTCGCCAGCGCCGTCCTGGGCTTGGCCATGGCCCGGTGGACCGACGCCTCCCTACCCTATCTGGATGCCACCCTGGCCGGCTTCAGCCTGGTGGCGCAATACTGGACGGCGCGCAAGCACATCGCCAACTGGTGGCTGTGGATCGCCGTCGACGTGGTCTATGTCGCCATGTACATGGTCAAGGACCTGTACCTGACCGCCGGCCTTTACGCCGCCTTCATCGTCCTGGCCATCCTGGGCCTGCGCAGCTGGCGGGTTGGGACGGAAGCACCAGCCGTGCAGCCTTTGTAACTTAAGTCTCGGACCAGCGGCATGGCCCCATGCCGCTGTAGGCTGCGACCGCAGCCGCCGGAGGTTTCCGGGGAACGCAGTGGACTGGAAACTGAGGACAAGCCCAGGCCGCGGATGCGGCCGCCCGGCGCCTGAGGGACGCCTAAATACTCCCCGCGACTTGATGCACGCCCACCACGCCGCGAAACAGGGCGGCCACGCGCTCGCTGTAGGCCGACGCGGTGTCGGGCAGCTGGATGTCCACCTCCAGCATGTCCTCGCCCGGCTGGTCGGCGCGGTGGCGGGCGTAGACGTGCAGGGGCACGATGTCCAGGCGGGCCAGCGTGCCCATCAGACGGGACAGCAGGCCAGGGCTGGCGTCGGCCGCCACCGACAGCATGACGGGGCTGGCGTTCGACGGCGCGGCGGTGGCAACGGCGACGGTCATACCCGGGTCTCCGGCAATCCTGCGACCGGCACGGCGGCCACGGCGACGGCGCGGCGCACGGCGGCCTCGGCCGCGTCCCCCTCATACCCGACGACGACGGCATGGGCCGTGGCCCAGGGTCGGCCAGCGCGGCGGTCGGCCTCCCCCCGGTGGCGGGCCACCGACAGGGCGTAGTCGATGGCGGCGTCCAGGCCGTCGGTGTTCTCCAGCGGGTCGAGGCGGCTCCAATCCAGGGTCACGTCCACCGGGCCGGCGCGGTTCACGGCCAGGGCCACGAAACCATCGCCGCTGCGCACCAGCGTCAGGGTGGGATGCAGGACGGCATAGTCGGCGGGGGAGCAATCCAGGGGGGGCATGGTGGCGGCTCTTCAACAAATCGTGTTCCGATGAGAGCAACAATAGCGACGAAGGCGCGCATAGTCTTTGCGAAGACTGTTCGAAATCGCCATCATCAACATGACTCATGTTTTAAAACGGCCATATGGAGATGGATCATGCGGCACAAGCTGGACGGGCTGGATTGGAAGATCCTCGACGTGCTGCAACAGGACGGCGCCGCCTCGGCCGCCGACGTGGGCGACAAGGTGGGACTGTCGCAATCACCCTGTTGGCGCCGCATCCAGCGGCTGGAGGAAACGGGGCTGATCCGCCAGCGCGTGGCCCTGCTGGACCGGCGGGAGTTGGGCCTGAACTTCCTGGTCTTCGCTCATGTGAAGCTGGAGGCGCACGCCGGCGACAGCCTGGACGCCTTCCGCCGCGCCATCGCCGACATACCGGAGGTGCTGGAGTGCTTCGTGCTGATGGGCCAGGTGGATTTCCTGCTGCGCATCGTCGCCAAAGACGTCGAGGCCTATGAAGCCCTGTTCTTCAAGAAGCTGTCGCAGTTGCCTGGCGTGCGCGAAATCAATTCGATGATGGCAGTGTCGACCGTCAAGGAGACGACTGCACTGCCGTTAGGGCAGCTGCGCGCTGAATTGGGGTAGTCCAGGCAGGGGGCCTTGACCATCTGACCGGGCAATCCCCTCCGCCGGCGTGCCCACACCATGACCCCCACCCGCCGCACCATCCTGTCGCTCTTGCTGGCGCTGTCCGCCAGTGGCATGGGGTCGGGTATCGCGGCGGCGCAGACGGCGCCCCAGCCCATCCGCGTGCTGGTGCCGGAACTGCCGGTGCTGGGTGAGCGGGACGCCGACGGCCAGGCTAGGGGATTGGTGGTGGAGCAAGCGCAGGCCATCCTGGACCGCGCGGGCATCCGCGCCACCGTCGAGCTGCTGCCGGTGGTGCGCGTGTATGCCGAGCTGGCGCGGGAACGGCCGCCGGGCGGCCCCAAGGTCTATGGCATGGTCGCCGTGCCCATCCGCGACCCGTACCGGGCCATCGTGCCCCTGGCCCTGACCATGGGGACGCAGCTGGTGGCGGTGGCGCGGCAAGGCGTGACGCTGGCGAGGCCCGATGACCTACGGACGGTGGGCCCGGTGGCCGTGACGGCCACGGGCACCCAGGCCCTGATCCCGGTCATCCAGCAATACGGGCTCACCGTGCAGACGGTGCCGTCCATGCTGAACGGCCTGCGCATGATGGCCCATGGCCGGGTGAACGCCGTGATGGGCATCTCCTCCGTCATCGACGTGGTGGCACGGGAAAACAACCTGACCGACCAGCTGGGCGACCGCGTGCAGGTCAGCACCATGGAGGCTTGGCTGTCCTGCGACCCCGCCACCCGCGACGCCCCCGAGACGGCAATCCTGCGTGACGCGGCCGAGGCCCTGTACCGCGAAGGCCGGCTGGACGCGATCGCCCGCCGGCATTTCCAGAAGGCGGCCACGGGGAGCTGACGCCGCTTTCCCGGGCGCCCAAAGAATAAGGGCGGCGGGGTCGCCCCCGCCGCCCTCAACCTTCGACGCGAAACGGCCGCTTACGCCTCGCTGGCGGGCTTCTCGCCCATCAGCGCCGCCTGCGCCGCCGCCAGGCGGGCGATGGGCACGCGGTAGGGGGAGCAGGAGACGTAGCTGAGGCCCACCTTCTCACAGAAATAGACGGAGGCCGGGTCGCCGCCGTGCTCGCCGCAGATGCCCAGCTTGATTTCCGGACGGGTCTTGCGGCCCCGTTCGGCGGCGATGGACACCAGTTCGCCCACACCCTCGGTATCCAGGGTCACGAAGGGGTCGTGCTCGAAGATCCCGGCCCGCTGGTAATCCGGCAGGAAGCTGGCGGCGTCGTCGCGGCTGATGCCGAATGTCGTCTGCGTCAGGTCGTTGGTGCCGAAGCTGAAGAACTCGGCCGACTGGGCGATCTCCGCTGCCCGCAAGGCCGCGCGCGGCAGCTCGATCATGGTGCCGACCAGATAGTCGATCCGCACGCCGGAGGACTGCTTCACCTCACCGGCCACCCGGTCGATGACGGCCTTCAGGATGTCCAGTTCCTTCTTGGTGCCGACCAGGGGGATCATGATCTCCGGGATCACGGTCTGGCCGTCCTTGCCCACCTGCACCGCCGCCTCGAAGATGGCGCGGGCCTGCATCTCATAGATTTCGGGGTAGGAGATGCCTAGGCGGCAGCCGCGATGGCCCAGCATGGGATTGGCCTCGTGCAGCTGCAGGGCGCGGTGGCGCACCCGCTGGATGTCCGTGCCGGCGGCCTTGGCCACCTCGTCCATCTCCGCCTCGCTGTTGGGCAGGAACTCGTGCAGCGGCGGGTCCAGCAGGCGGATGGTGACCGGCAGTCCGGCCATGATGCGGAACAGCTCCACGAAATCCTGGCGCTGCATGGGGGCGATCTTGGCCAGGGCGGCGCGGCGGCCGGCCTCGGTCTCCGCCACGATCATCTCGCGCACGGCCACGATGCGCTCGGTATCGAAGAACATATGCTCGGTCCGGCACAGGCCGATGCCCTCGGCCCCGAACTTCACCGCCGTGCGGGCGTCCAGCGGGGTTTCCGCGTTGGTGCGCACCTTCATGCGGCGGAAGCGGTCGGCCCAGCCCATCAGGGTGGCGAAGTCGCCGGACAGTTCCGGCTGGATGGTGGGCACGTGGCCCAGCATGACCTCGCCGGTCGACCCGTCGATGGTGATGACGTCGCCGGCGGCGATCTTTTCGCCCCGCACGGTCATGACCCCGGTCTTGTAGTCGATGCGCAGCTCACCGGCGCCCGACACGCAGGACCGGCCCATGCCGCGCGCCACCACCGCCGCGTGGCTGGTCATGCCGCCGCGGGTGGTCAGGATGCCGGCGGCGGCGTGCATGCCGTGGATGTCCTCCGGACTTGTCTCCACGCGGCAGAGGATGACCGCCTCGCCCATCTGGGACTGGCGCTCCGCCTCATCCGCCGAGAACACCACCTTGCCGCAGGCCGCACCCGGGCTGGCCGGCAGGCCCTTGGCGATGATCTTGCGCTCGGCCTTGGGGTCCAGGGTGGGGTGCAGCAGCTGATCCAGCGACTTGGGCTCGATGCGGCGCACGGCCTCGGCCTCATCGATCAGGCCTTCCCGCGCCATGTCCACGGCGATCTTCAGCGCCGCGGCGGTGGTGCGCTTACCGTTGCGGGTCTGCAGCATGTACAGCTTCTTCTGCTGTACCGTGAATTCGATGTCCTGCATGTCGCGGTAGTGCCGCTCCAGCTTCAGACGCACGGCGTCCAGCTGCTGGAACACCTCCGGCATGCTCTCTTCCATGGCCGGCAGGTCGGACCCGTTGGCCTCGCGGCCGGCTATGGTCAGGTGCTGCGGCGTGCGGATGCCGGCCACCACGTCCTCGCCCTGGGCATTGATGAGGTATTCGCCGTAGAAGGCGTTCTCACCCGTGGACGGGTTGCGGGTGAAGGCCACGCCGGTGGCGCAGTCGTCGCCCATGTTGCCGAACACCATGGCCTGGACGTTGACCGCCGTGCCCCAGCTGGCCGGAATATCGTGCAGCTTGCGATAGGTGATGGCGCGCTGGTTCATCCAGCTGCCGAAGACGGCGCCGATGGCGCCCCACAGCTGTTCCTGCACATCCTGCGGGAAGGGGCGGCCCAAGGCTTCCTGCACCACCTCCTTGTAGCCCTCGATCACCGTCTGCCAATCGCCGGCTTCCAGGTCGGTGTCGTAGTTCAGGCCCCGGTCGCGCTTGTGGCTGTCCAGGATCTCTTCGAAATGATGGTGGTCCACGTCCAGGACGACGTTGCCGTACATCTGGATGAAGCGGCGGTAGCTGTCATAGGCGAAGCGTTCGTCGCCGGCGCGCTTGGCCAGGCCCCGGACGGTGACGTCGTTCAGGCCCAGGTTCAGCACCGTGTCCATCATGCCGGGCATGGAGGCGCGGGCGCCGGAGCGCACGGAGACCAGCAGCGGGTTCCCGGCATCGCCAAAGGTGGCGCCGATGATGCCCTCCACCGCCTTCAGGCCGGCGGCCACCTGGTCCTTCAGCTCGGCCGGGTATTGGCGGCCGTTGTCATAGAACCAGGTGCAGACCTCGGTGGTGATGGTGAAGCCGGGCGGCACGGGCAATCCCAGATTGCTCATCTCCGCCAGGTTGGCACCCTTGCCACCCAGAAGGTTCTTCATCTCGGCCCGGCCCTCGGCCTTGCCATCACCGAAGCTGTACACCCACTTGGACACGCTCATGGTTCCTCACCCGATGAGTTCGGCGGAGCCGCGGCCGGTTCGCTTATGGGCCGCCACTCGCCAGTTTCCCCGAAGTTTTCACTGCGATTTGTGTTTTTTCAGGATCCGGTCAAGCCGGGCCCCGTTTTGTCACGCGTACTGAAATCAAAGCCTTGCAGACTATCCTGGCCAACGGAAGGGCCAAGATTGTGACCGCAAGCGCCAAACGAAAACGGGGGCCGGTTTCCCGGCCCCCGCGACTTAACCCTCGATGACCGAGAAGTCCGCCACATGGTTCAACGTGCGACGGATACCGGCCAGCAGACACAGCCGATTGGCCCGCAGGGCCGGATCGTCGGCGTTCACCGTCACCTTGTCGAAGAAGGCGTCCACCGGGCCGCGCAAGCTGGCCAGGGCGGCCATGGTGCCCACATAGTCCTCGGCGGCCAGCGCCGGCTCCGACGCCGTGCGCGCGGCATCCAGCGCCGCCGCCAGCGCCTTTTCCTCATCCACCTGCAGCAAGGCCGCGTCCGGCACGCCATCATGGGCGTGGCCGTCCTTCTTTTCCTCGATGCGCAGGATGTTGGCGGCGCGGCGGAAGGCGGCCAGCAGGTTGGCGCCATCGTCGGTGTTGACGAAGCCGGCAAGCGCGTCCACGCGGGCCAGCAGGCGGACCAGGTCGCCCTCGGCCCGGCCGGCGAGCGCGGCCGCGATCAGGTCGTGGCGCACGCCCTTTTCGCGCAGGGCAACCACCAGGCGGTCGGCGAAGAAGGCCAGCAGTTCGCCGTCCAAGGCGGCGTTGTCCAGGGCCAGCTGGCCGCGCGCCACCAGGAACAGGTCGCCGAGGTCCAGGCGCAGGCCGTTCTCCACAACCAGGCGGATGACGCCCAGGGCGGCACGGCGCAGGGCGAACGGATCACGGGACCCCGTGGGCTTCTCATCGATGCCGAAGAAGGCCACCAGGGTGTCGATCTTGTCGGCTAGCGCCACCGCCACGGAGACCGGGGCGGTGGGGCAGCTGTCGCTGGGGCCCAGGGGCTTGTAATGGTCGGCGATGGCCTCGGCCACGGCGGCGCTCTCGCCCTGTTCATAGGCGATGTAGCGGCCGACGACGCCCTGCACCTCGGGGAATTCGCCCACCAGGCCGGTCACCAGGTCGGCCTTGGCCAACCGGGCGGCGCGGCGGGTGGCGTCCACGTCGGCATGGATGGCCCGCGCGATGACGGCCGCCAAGCCTTCCACCCGGTGGACCTTGGCCGCCGTGGTGCCCAGCTTGGCATGGAAGGTGATGTCGGCCAGCTTCTTGGCCTGGTCCTCCAGCGGCACCTTGCGGTCCAGGTCCCAGAAGAACTTGGCGTCCGACAGGCGGGCGCGCAGCACGCGCTCGTTCCCGGCCACGACGGCCTTGCCGCCATCCTCGGTGGTGCGGTTCGCCATCAGGATGAAGCGCGGCGCCAGCTTGCCGTCACTTGTCTCCAGGGCGAAATAGCGCTGGTGCGTGCGCATGGAGGTGGTCAGCACCTCCGCCGGCACGTCCATGAAGGCCTGGTCGATGGTGCCGATCAGGCCCACCGGCCATTCCACCAGGCCCGCCACCTCTTCCAGCAGGCCGGGATCGTCGCGCAGGGTAAGGCCCTCGGCGGCGGCGAGCGTGTTGGCCTGTTCCAGGATGCGGGCCTTGCGCGCCTCACGATCCAGCACGACGAAGGCGCCGGCCAGCTTTTGCTGGTAATCGGCGAAATCGGTGATGGTCAGCGTGCCCGGCGCCAGGAAGCGGTGGCCGCGCGTGGTGTTGCCATAGGGCAGGGTGACGGCCGTGGGCTCCCCGCCCAGGCAGACGTTGCCCTCCGACGCCTCGGGCGCCGGCTCGGCCGTCTTCAGGGTGAGGGAACCCGGCACCACCGCGCCGTCGAACAGCGCCAGGATGGACTGCAGCGGCCGTACCCAGCGGAAGGTGTTGTTGCCCCAGCGCATGGACTTGGGCCAGGGCAGCTCGCGGATGGCGGCGTCGATGATGCCCGGCAGGGCGTCGACCGTGGCCCCGCCCGGCTTTTCCACCACGGCGAACCAGAACACGCCCTTGCCCGTGTCGCGCTGTTCGCACTGGTCCAGGCTGGTCAGGCCGGCGCCACGCAGGAAGCCCTGGACGGCGGCGTCGGGGGAACCGACGCGCGGGCCCTTGCGCTCATCCCGCACGTCGGCCTGGCGCACCGGCAGGCCGGTGACGGCCAGGGTCAGGCGGCGCGGGGTGGAATGGGCGATGGCGTCGGTGAAGGCCAGGCCGGCATCCACCAGCTTGGCCGTCACCAGGCGCTTGAAGTCATCGGCCGCGCGCACCTGCATGCGGGCGGGGATTTCCTCGGAAAACAGCTCGATCAGCAACTCGGCCATGGTTCAGGCCCCCTTCACGGCGCCGGCGCCTGGCAGCGTCCAGTCGACTTTCTTATCCCCAGCCACCCAGGCCTCGCAGCAGGCCTTGGCCAGGTTGCGCACCCGCAGGATGTAGCTTTGCCGCTCCACCACGGAAATGACGCCGCGCGCGTCCAGCAGGTTGAAGTTGTGCGAGGCCTTGACGCACTGCTCATAGGCGGGCCAGGCCAGGCCGCGCTTCAGCAGCTCGGCGCACTCATGCTCCGCGTCTTCGAAATGGCGCAGCAGCATGGCGGTGTCGGCGGCCTCGAAGTTATAGGCGCTCTGCTCCCGCTCATTGCGGTGATAAACGTCGCCGTACTTCACGCCCTGGCCGTTGAAATCCAGGTCGTACACGTTCTCAACGTTCTGGATGTACATGGCCAGGCGTTCCAGGCCGTAGGTCAGCTCCGCCGCCACCACCTCGCACTCGATGCCGCCGACCTGCTGGAAATAGGTGAACTGCGTCACCTCCATGCCGTCGCACCACACCTCCCAGCCCAGGCCCCAGGCGCCCAGCGTGGGGCTTTCCCAGTCGTCTTCGACGAAGCGGATGTCGTGTTGCGCCGGGTCGATGCCCACGCGGCGCAGGCTTTCCAGGTAGATCTCCTGCACGTTGGCCGGCGAGGGCTTCAGGATCACCTGGTACTGGTGATGCTGGTGCAGGCGGTTGGGATTCTCGCCATAGCGGCCGTCCTTGGGCCGGCGCGACGGCTGCACGAAGGCGGCCTTCCATGGCGTGGCGCCCAGGGCGCGCAAGGTGGTGGAGGGATGGAAGGTGCCGGCCCCCATCTCCATGTCATAAGGCTGGAGGATCAGGGCCCCCTGCTCCGACCAGAACTGGTGGAGCGTCAGGATAAGTCCCTGGAAACTGAGCTTCGCCGCGCCTGAGGCCGCCATTGCCTGACCGTCTTCACACTGGAAGGGCGGAAAAGGAACTTTTGGGGTCCGAAAACCCGTCCTCCCCGGCCCCTTGTTGCGTTGCGGCGCACCTTACAAGGCGGGCGAACCCCAAATCAAGGCGCCGACCGGCGCGTTTCCCGCATGCGCGCCCCGTTTTGACGGGGGTGTGGCCCGAAGGTTTCGCCGGCAGGTCGGATTTCGCGAATGCCACAGGTTCCGCGCGGCGCCAGTTCCGCAAAGAAACGGATGTACCGCCGCTTGATCCCGCTCAAGGCGGTGGAACCGCCATCGGGCCTATCGTTTTTCCCAGAGGAACCTTTGGCGCCGCATCCGCCAGGGGTCCCAGCCTTCTTTTTGGAGTTTGCCCCATGGACGACCAGACCGAGACGCTCGCCTTCCTGGCCCATCCGGAATCCTTCGGCGCCAGGGGGCGGGTGGAGCGCATCGACACCCACATCTCCCACGTCTTCCTGGCGGGCGACCGTGCCTACAAGCTGAAGCGCGCGGTGCGCTATTCCTATCTGGATTATTCCACGGTGGACCGGCGGCGGCATTTCTGCCTGGCGGAGCTGGCGGTGAACCGGCGCTTCGCCCCCAACCTGTACCTGGGCCTGCAGCCCGTGCTGCGGGCCCCCGACGGCCTCACCCTGGGGCCGGAATGGGCGGCGGGGGAGGATGAGCCGCCGCTGCCCGGCGCCCAGGTGGTGGACTGGCTGCTGGTCATGCGCCGCTTCGACCAGGACACGCTGCTGGACCGCATGGCGACCCAGGGGCGCCTGACCCCACAACTGATGCTGGACCTGGCCGACCGTCTGGCCCGCCTGCACCGGGCGCAGCCTGGGCGCACCGACGGGGGTGGCGCCAAGGGCCTGGGTGAGGCCATCGCCATCACCCGCGCCAACCTCAAGCCGGGCGACGCCTTCGCCGGGCCCGACATCCGCGCCTGGAACACCAAGGCGCAGGCGGCCCTGGCGGCGCAAGGCGCCCTGCTGGACGCCCGGCGCGACGCCGGCCGGGTGCGCGACTGCCATGGCGACCTGCATCTGGGCAACGTCTGCCTGGTGGACGGGACGCCCACGCCCTTTGACGCCATCGAGTTCGACCCCAGCCTGGCCCGCACGGACGTGCTGTATGACTTGGCCTTCCTGCTGATGGACCTCTGTTTCCGCGACCGCGCCGACCTGGCCAGCCTGGTGCTGAACCGCTACCTGGATCTGACGGGGGAGGATATGCCGGGCCGGGAGGGCCAGGCCCTGGGCGGCCTGCCGGCCCTGCCCCTGTTCCTATCGGTGCGGGCCGGCGTGCGGGCCCAGGTGACGGCCGCGGCCGCGCGGCGCCAGACCACGCCGACGCAGAAGACGGCCGGGGCGGTGGAGGCCGATCGCTACCTGCAGCTGGCGCTGGACTTCCTGCGCCGCGACCGGCCGCGCCTGGTGGCGGTGGGCGGCTACAGCGGGACGGGCAAGTCCACCCTGGCCCGCGATCTCGCCCCCCTGCTGGGCACGGCGCCGGGCGCCCGCGTCCTGCGGACCGACGTCATCCGCAAGCAGCTGTTCGGCGTGGCGCCGGAGCAAGCGCTGACGGCGGAGGCCTACAGCCCGGCGGTCAGCGCCGCCGTGTACGACCGGCTGCGCACCCAGGCCGCCGCCTGCCTGGCCGCCGGGCGCAGCGTCATCCTGGACGCGGTGTTCGCCGATCCCGCCGAACGCGCCCTGGCGGCGGATGTGGCGGCCCAGGCCCACGCGCGTTTCACCGGCCTGTGGCTGCAGGCGCCGGAGGAAGTGCTGGCGGAACGCCTGCGCCGCCGGGGCGAGGGGCCCGCGCGGGATGCGTCTGACGCGGATATGCCTGTCTTGCTAGACCAGATGCGCAAGGGCGCCGGCGAGGTGCGCTGGGCTATCCTGGACGCCGGGCCCACCCCGGCCACCGTGCTGCACCAGGCGGAAGCCCTGCTGCGGCCCCCGGCGGGCCCAGCCAAGTCTGGTTGTCCCACTGGCGGCCGCCCCCCGACCGGCCGCATGATCGCATCGCCTGGCCCATCCCCTGGAATGAGGTAGCCCCCGGTGGATCCCTACGCCCTGCTGGGCGTCGCCCGCGACGCCGACGAGAAGACCATCCGCAGCGCCTATCGCGCCCTGGCCAAGAAGCACCATCCGGACCTGAATCCGGACAAGCCGGAGGCCGAGGCCAAGTTCAAGGAGATCTCCGCCGCCTACGCCCTGCTGTCGGACGCGGAGAAGCGCGCGCGTTTCGACCGGGGCGAGATCGATGCCACCGGGGCGGAGACGCCCCCGCGCGGGCCCGCCGGCGGAAGCGGCTATTACCGGCAATACGCGGGCGATCCCTTCGCCAGCGGGCACGGCCGCTATTCCGCCGGCGCCGAGGACTTCGGCGGCTTCGACCATGATGACCTGGAAAGCCTGCTGCGCCGCGCCTTCAATCAGGGCGGCGGCGCCGGAGCCGGCCGCGCCGGCGGATTCCCGCTGAAAGGCCAGGACGCCCACTATTCCCTGACGGTGGATTTCCTGACCGCCGCCAGGGGCGCCACCCGCCGCCTGACCCTGCCGAGCGGCCAGGTGCTGGACGTCAACATCCCCGCCGGGCTGAAGGACGGCCAGGCGCTGCGCCTGGCGGGCAAGGGCGGGCCGGGCGTGAACGGCGGCCCCCATGGCGACGCCTTCGTGGAGGTGACGGTGTCACCCCACCCGCTCTACCGCCGCGACGGCGACGACATCATCATCGAACTGCCGGTGACGCTGAAGGAGGCGGTGCTGGGCGCCAAGGTCAAGGTGCCGACCATCCACGGCAGCGTCATGCTGGCCATCCCGCCCCGCTCCAGCAGCGGCACCCGCCTGCGCCTGAAGGGCCGGGGCATCCGCGAGGGCCACCAGGTGGTGGAGCTGAAGGTGGCGCTGCCGGCCGGAGAGGAGCCGGAGCTGGCGGCCTTCCTGGAAGGCTGGACGCCCCGCCACGACACCAACCCGCGCGCCGGCCTGGCTGACCTGGACCGTGAGGGAACCTGACCCATGAGCACGCTGACCCTGTTGACGCTGGAGGCCGTGAGCGCCCGTTTCCCCGACGTGGGCGTGCAGGAGATCCGCTGGTGGGTGACGCAAGGCTGGGTGCGCCCCGACGGCGACCGCGCGCCGGAGCATGCGGACGATTGGCGCTTCCACCCCGTGGACGTCGCCCGCGTGGGGCTGATCCGCGACCTGCGCCACGACATGGGCGTGGCCGACGACACCCTGCCCCTGGTGCTGTCGCTGATCGACCAGGTCTACAGCCTGCGCGCCGCCCTGCGGGGCGTGGCCGGGGTGCTGGACCGCCTGCCGGCCGACGTGCGCCAAGCGGTTCTGGCGATCACGGAAGAGGAAGATTCGCCCGGTCCTTGACCCATCTCAAGGCCGCACCGGGCCCACCGGTATCTCCTGTCGGCGAACGAACGGTTGCCCGTTCGCCCCTCGATAGGAAGGACCATTCCCCATGTCTTTGCCCCGGACCATGAAGGCCGCCGTCGTCCACACCCTGGGTAAACCCCTGGACATCCGCGAGGTCGCGGTGCCGGAAGTCGGCCCCGGCCAGATCCTGGTGCGCATCCAGGCCAGCGGCGTCTGCCATACCGACCTGCACGCCGCCGACGGCGACTGGCCGGTGAAGCCGCAGCCGCCCTTCATCCCCGGCCATGAGGGCGTGGGCTATGTCGCCGCCGTGGGCGCCGGCGTCACCACCGTGAAGGAAGGCGACCGGGTGGGCGTGCCCTGGCTCTACACCGCTTGCGGCCATTGCGAGCATTGCCTGACGGGATGGGAGACGCTGTGCACCGCGCAGCAGAACACCGGCTATTCCGTCAACGGCGGCTATGCCGAATACGTCCTGGCCGATCCCAACTTCGTCGGCCGCCTGCCGGACAACGTGGGGTTCGAGGAGATCGCCCCCATCCTGTGCGCCGGCGTCACCGTCTATAAGGGTTTGAAGGAGACGGAGGCGCGCCCCGGCCAGTGGGTCGCCATCTCCGGCATCGGCGGGCTGGGCCATGTGGCCGTTCAGTACGCCAAGGCCATGGGCCTGCACGTGGCCGCCATCGACGTGGCCGACGACAAGCTGGATCTGGCCCGGCGGCTGGGCGCCGACCTGACGGTGAACGCCCTGACGGAGAATCCGGCCAAGCGCCTGCACAGCGACATCGGCGGCGCCCATGGCGTGCTGGTGACGGCCGTGTCCCGGCCCGCCTTCACCCAGGCCGTGGGCATGAGCCGCCGCCACGGCACCGTGGCCCTGATCGGCCTGCCGCCCGGCGAATTCGGCCTACCCATCTTCGACGTGGTGCTGAACCGCATCACCGTGCGCGGCAGCATCGTCGGCACCCGCGCCGACCTGGCCGAAGCCCTGGCCTTCGCCGGCGAGGGCAAGGTGAAGGCGGAGGTGGAGGTCCAGCCCCTGGACGCCATCAACACCATCTTCGACCGCCTGCGGGCGGGAACAGTGAACGGCCGGGTGGTGGTGAGGGTGTAGGGTCTCAGGCTTGGGTCGCGATGGGGTTGGGACGAATGATGCTTTCTCCCTCACCTCATCGCACAACCCATGTGAGGCGGCTAGACCTGCGGCGGGCTGGACCGCAAATCCCTATCGGCTAAGCTAGGCATTCAGCGTGTATGCCGCCGCATAGGGTTGCGGCTGGACCGCAAATCCCTATCGGCTAAGCTCATGTCCGCCAGCGACCTGGTGGTGCGGCTGTTGCGGCTGGACCGCAAATCCCTATCGGCTAAGCTAGCGGCGGCGTCGCCAGCTACCTGTCGCCCGTTGCGGCTGGACCGCAAATCCCTATCGGCTAAGCTGGGTGTCGTCAACGCGACGGCGCAGTTGCAGTTGCGGCTGGACCGCAAATCCCTATCGGCTAAGCTATGTTCCTATTGCCTTTCGAGCTGATCCGCGTTGCGGCTGGACCGCAAATCCCTATCGGCTAAGCTGTTGCGGTGGTTGGTATCGACGGCGGCGGCGTTGCGGCTGGACCGCAAATCCCTATCGGCTAAGCTACGCTGTACACGCTGCTGATGGTTGAGATGGTTGCGGCTGGACCGCAAATCCCTATCGGCTAAGCTGCCGGTACTCGCTTGCCGAAGATGCCGGTAGTTGCGGCTGGACCGCAAATCCCTATCGGCTAAGCTAATCGCCATGCTCTTCGCGCGCCTGGTCGGGTTGCGGCTGGACCGCAAATCCCTATCGGCTAAGCTTAGTACCACTGCCGATCCGTGCGTATCGTGGTTGCGGCTGGACCGCAAATCCCTATCGGCTAAGCTTAGTACCACTGCCGATCCGTGCGTATCGTGGTTGCGGCTGGACCGCAAATCCCTATCGGCTAAGCTACGTGGGTGCGCACGCCCTACCATCAGCTGTTGCGGCTGGACCGCAAATCCCTATCGGCTAAGCTCAGCGGGTCGCCGACTACAACGCCAGCCCCGTTGCGGCTGGACCGCAAATCCCTATCGGCTAAGCTGGCTATCCTCGCCCTATTGCAGGCGTTGCTGTTGCGGCTGGACCGCAAATCCCTATCGGCTAAGCTCGGCCGAACCGCCTTCGTTGAGCGCCATCTGTTGCGGCTGGACCGCAAATCCCTATCGGCTAAGCTATAGGTGGACAGGGCATCACTCACGATACTGTTGCGGCTGGACCGCAAATCCCTATCGGCTAAGCTATGCCTAGGGGTACCGACCTGATCGATTGCGTTGCGGCTGGACCGCAAATCCCTATCGGCTAAGCTGGTATCCGGTATGTCGTCGTCCATGCCGCTGTTGCGGCTGGACCGCAAATCCCTATCGGCTAAGCTCAACCCCTGAGCCGTGCGCTGCACCACCCAGTTGCGGCTGGACCGCAAATCCCTATCGGCTAAGCTGCGATATTATGTAGGAAATGCCACCTTGGATATAGTATAAATACATAAAGTAAATGTTATTAACAATAATAAGAGGGATAAATTATGAAATCATATTATAAATGGTTAAAAAGCAAACCATTAAGATTGAAGTGGAAAATAATAAAATTTGTTATCATGAGTTCGTTGTGTAAAAGAATGGGCTTGCCATTAACGACCGACACGATGAAATACGGAATATATATGGAAATGGAACACCGTCACAGGTATCATTCATAATATTTAATCAAGCTGGCCGCAGATATTTTATAAGAGAAAAAATCATATTGTGCGATTGCTGGCTAATATTTCCAAAAATATATGCCCTTTTGTGATTCATTCTTCTGATCATAAAATGGTCATCAACAGTCAGTACTGACTTAAGATCATCTTTAATGGCAACAATGGATGAATCCGACTCGAAAACTACGAATGAAGTAGTTTCCGACCATTTGTACCCACCGTTAATATGCTTATCTAGTTCTTTGTGAAAATCTTTATATGCATCATTGTATCTGACTTTGTCCTCTTCCTCTCCGTAAATACGGTAACTAACCCAAAACACTCGATCCTGACTAATATTTTTATTTTCCTGAGCGGCATTTTTCTTTTTGGCTAACATTTCTTCCAATTCTTTTAGAAGGCTCATGATTTCTCTTCACGTTATATATTCCATAGATACGCTATCAAAAGAAAGCGGCAAGTCAATACGTTAACGTGTTAATATAAAATGTTTCACACCCATCTGTTAATTTATCCGCTGATAATGTATAATAGCCAAAGGATAGATTAGATGGAGAGGATGTATGACGTCACATGTTGTATCGGGCTTACGAGAAAAGCATGCAGAGATATCTGGTAGGATTATAGAACTAGAAAAAGAAATTGCGTCTTTACGGATTAATCTGAAGTCAGTTGAAGATACCATTAAGCTCTTTGATAAGAATTTTAAGTTATCTGAGATACGACCGAAGCGAACTCATAAGAAAAATAATTGGTTCATTCGTGGAGAAATACCTAGGACAATTTTCCTGATATTACGAACTGAAAAAGAAATAGCTGTTAGCGACTTGATTGCTCGGATCATGGAACGCAAAAAGATTGTTGGCAATCACGAAGCGGAAAACACAATCCGTAACTCGATTAGCCGCATGAAGGGTTATAACCAGATCATTATCGAGAACAAGATAGTGAAACTACCGAATAACTAATGATGCCAGTACCGATTAAATATTTCTGACTTTCTATTATTCATGATGAGCTTCAGGAGCACGTTGAGTTGATCACCATTTGGCATCCTCCTGTTATTTTCACGCCAAGCCATCTCACCGGCATATCTGTCCAGATATGGGCCAATCACTCGATGATGGTGGCCAACCTCACCTCTGCGTAAACGAGAGAAGAAACTCTCAGCTTGGTTCGTGCAGGCCCCATTCAAGCTATAGGCCTCGGAATGGTTGATCCGCATAACATTGTAGCTGGCGTGCAATGCGTTCCAACCGGGAGCCTCATCAGCATGAATGGTGGTTCCTGGGGCTACATGCTCTCGGATGAAGCTGATGCTTTCCTGCTCAGACTTGAACACAGCCGTTCGAGCCAAACCACCTCGTTGCCTGATAACCACAACAACGCGCTTGCCGGGCTTGTAAATCTTACGGCGGTCAATGCGTTCGGACTTCAGGTTTCGTGGCCGGATGTAGCCACCGAAATAGGCCCCATCGACCTCAACTTCGGTCTCTTGGCCACCCAGCTCGATCTTGGAAACCTCGGTGGACATAGCTTCCCGAATCTTATGGGCAATAACGAAGGCCGTCTTGTATTGCACATTCAGATCACGCGACAAAGCCAACGCGGCCTTGCCCTTCACCTCATTGATGAAGATCGCAATGGCGGCCAGGTAGACTTGTAGATGGAGCTTATGGCTCGCAAATAAGGTCCCGGATGTCAGGGTGAAATCCTTATAGCAGCCCTTACAACGCCATCGCTTGCTGCCATTCTTTCGAGGGCATTCAAAGCAGACTATAGATCCACAATGAGGACAGAAGGGTTCACCGTTGTTATCGGCAAATCGCACAGCTTTAAATTGCTCAAAAATCTCGTAGTCAGAAGCTCGTAGGATATTGATCAGTGATAATGACCTCGCTTTTGATGATAAAAGAAAATGCTGTGTCAAATCTATGTTGCCTCACATCATTGTTGTTATTTTATTTCCTTTCCATATTCAGAGCAAGACGTCCGGCGATAATTTGCCGATCATATGCCCGAAATAACGGCTTATAATGTTTTAAAGAATATCTATTTAGAGTAGCAATCTGACTCCGGCCAAAGAGATTCAGAATATGTTCCGTGGTGATATATTCGACAGTCGTTCATGTTCCGTACATGAACGATCTGAGGACCATATTGGCCGATAATCTACGTCGGTTAAGAAAAGCTAAGGGCATATCTCAAGAAGAGTTAGCCGGGTTAGCTGAGGTCGATCGTACATATATCAGCTTGATCGAGCGCAAAAGGAATTCGATCAGTCTTGATAAATTGGAGCAGATTGCCGTTGCTCTCAATGTCCAGGCTTATGTGCTGATTAAGCCGGACGTTGATTAATTTGTACTTGACTCATCTCCAAAAGTCAAGACATCCACCCAAAATTATCTTAAAAATTTACAGGTAATTTAATTGCGCAATGCCATTGATGGGCTGCGCTTAAGGCTGGATTTCGGTTGCGAATTCCGAATATATTCTGCAAAATATGCTCATATGATGCGCACTTGCGCACATACCGAAACCTCAAAAGGAGGCCCCATGCGCACCTGGAAAGCCCGCGTCAAAGTCGGCAACAACTCTATCGAAGTCCGAATCCAGGCTAATAACTATCTCGATGCGAAAAATTTGCTCGAAGCCCAATATGGAAAAGGCAATATCGCCTTTAATCCAGTCGAAATAAAATAACCATAAAAAGGAGCAATATCATGAAAGCTAAAGCTCTATCGGCTTTGGTAGCGATTTCTGCTGCCTACTTTCCTTATAACCATGCTGCATCGGCTGGAGAGATGAGCAACGATCCGGAAATTATTAAAAGCATATGCACGCCAAATATCAAAATGACTCAGTTGGCCGTGACATATGGAGGAAACAACGGTGGAGATTCCTCAACCGTTTATGAATTTATTACAATATCTAGGGATAATGGCATGGGGTGGGTTGCTCATTATGAGAATGGACAATGCATGCTCGACTTGAAAACTAGTGGGATTGTCCGCGGAAACTCAAAAGTTGTTACGATGAAATGCAGCGTCGATTATGTGACAAAGGACAATACCGGCCAACCGATAGTCAGTATGCTACAATCTTGTAGATAATATTAACAAGTTAATATACCAAAGTTACTTGCTGGTGCCGAGCGAGTTCCGTATCCTTTGATGTGATGTCTTTTATGGAGGAACTCCATGCCCAAAAAATCTGACTGGGACAAAATGACTACCGATGAAAAACTAAAGAATCTGAAGAAAGCCCTGGACAGATTAGAAGAGCTTGCGGAAAGACAGGAATCCGCATTAGATCAAATTACTTCTCAGATAAATGCTGCTCTTTCTGTTGTAACGAAACGTCTTGACGATCTAGAGAATCGCTGTCCTCATCATCAAGAGGATAAATCTCATCCCACTTCTTGAACATTTCTATAAATTCCCTACACGTAAATCCATCAGCCCATGATCTCTTTTTCTTTTGTTCCATTCTTATAAACCCTCATATTGTATTTTGTGCGTAATTTATGTTATTTATGCTTGGTGGCATCTCCTACATAATATCGATGTTGCGGCTGGACCGCAAATCCCTATCGGCTAAGCTTGGATCGGAAGCAGCCCTTTGAAAAAAGGACTATTTCCGGCCCTTGCACTTACAGAAAACCGATCTCCCCACCCCTCAAAACAGGGCGAGTTGGCCGGGATTCTGGTTGGTCTTGCGGCGTTTGCCATCGTAGGTGCCGATGTTTTGGTACTGTTTGTCGGTGATGGTGACGATCTGCACGCTACCTTTGGACGGGATGTTGCCCGCCACTTTCCGCGACAGCGCTTCCACCTGTTCCTTGCCCACGCACCAGCGCAAATAGACGGAAAACTGAGCCATATGAAAGCCTTGGTCCAATAGGAACAGGCGGAAGCGGGTAGCGGCCCGCCGCTGTGGCTTGGTCAGGACGGGCAGATCAAACAGCACCATCATCCACATGATCCTGTATCCATTCAAAGCCATCGTCCGGCCCCTCCGTGGCGCCCTGGTTTTGTCCCGAGTTGGCGGAAACCAGGTCCAGCGGCAAGGGTGTGAGGGGGAGCTCCAGGTCCGGCTGCCCGGTTTCGAACGCCAGCGCCAGTGAGGTGGCCAGGCGGACGATGCAGGTGGCCAGGGGTGTGGTGCCCCGACTGGTGGCCATGTCCATAAGCAGCAGGGCGGCCAGCTGGCGCTTGGCCTCCGGCGTCACCTGGTCCACGCCCTGGCGAACCAGATCCACTACCAGCGCATCCACCAAAGGGCGGAACGGTTCCATGACGTCGTCCACCAGACACAGCGGATTGCCCCGATTGGCGTGATGCACGCCGATGGAGGGATGCAGCCCCGCCGCCAACACCGCCCGGGCCACCGCCCCGCGCAGCACGGCATAACCGTAATTCAGCAGGGCGTTGGCGCCCCCCGCGTCAGTGTCGCGCCGGAAGTCCGCGCCCATGAGCAGGGGCCAGTAACGCCGCGCCGCCTGCGCCTCGACATTGTCCGGGTCGCCGGAGCGGACTGCCCGGGCCAGGGCGGCGAAAGCGCCGTGCGGCACACCCATGCGGGCCAGCACCGCCCCCTGGTTTTCCACCTTGGCCCGCACCAGGCCCTGCCACAGCCGCTTGGTCAGGGGCTTGCCCGCCTCGATCTGGTCGCGCACGCGGCCCGCCTGGGCGTGATGGCCCACCACCGGCATCAGCACCGACACCGGCTGGTGGTTGGTGCCGCATACCACCAGGCCCACACCCCGCTCGGCCAGGGCCTGCAGCAGGTTGGCGGAGAAGGTCAGCGCCCGGGCGCTGGCGATGACCGCCTCCACATCGTCCAGGGGCACGCGGCCGACTTCATCCCCGCGTTCCTCCACCACCAGGAAGCCGCGGTGCACGGACAGGTGCCGGCCGTCGGTCGCGATATCAACCACTCGTCCCGGCACCCGCCCCACCATGGCCGCCTACTCCGCCGCCGAGGATGTAGGGTCGGGCGCGGGTGTCGCGGCCGGTGGCGGCCCCGGATCACGCAGGCGGCCCGAGGGGGTCACCACCACTTTGCGGGCGGCCTTGCGGCGCAAGACGTTAAAACTGGCGAAGGTCCAGCGGAATGCGTCCGCCGGATCGTTGTGGCGCTTGTCCATCTCGCCCCCTTCCTGGTGGGGGGCCAGGCGCAGGCGTTGGTTGACCACGTCCAATCCCTACACGCGCATCACCTGCAGCCGTCCATCCTGCTCCAACCGGATCATGTCGCCCTTGTAGAGACGCATGACCACGTCGGGCCCCGGTGCTGGCAGATTTCCGCCTGCGCCGGCCTGCTTGGCGGCGGCGAACAAGGTGACGGCCCGGCCCATCCACTTGCCATCGGGCAGGCGCGTGATATCCACACACAGGTTGTCGCCGGGAACCACGGCACGATAGGCAGCACCGGTGCGCCGGTGGCGGATGACCTCGAACGAGGCTTCGGGCTTGGTCAGGCGCACATGGCGCAGGCCCTGCCAGACATGATCATCCCGTTTCGTAAAGCTTTCCAACGCCTGGCGATGGTCCCGACCTTGGATGGCCTCGCTCGCGATATGGGTCAGCAGCGTCTCGCGCAGCAGCGGATCGCGAATGCGCGCCACCTCCTTGGGCGTCAGGGTATCAAATGTCTTACGGTAGACCAGCGTATGGCCGGTGGGGACGTATGGCGCCTTTCCTCCCTCCGGATCATCCGGCTTGGCCGTCGGCAAGATGCCATAGCTGGTGTCCTCATGCAGACGACCGGTGACGCCGTGGTCGGGTTTCACCGACACGACGATGCGGGCCAGATGATCGCGCACCTGGTCGTGGAACCAGTTGTGGCGCGGGGAGAAGTCCTCCAGCAGGCGGGCCAGGTCCTTGGCTTCCGCCGCTCGTGCCGCCGTCTGCACCGCCTGGATGGTACCCTGGTCCAGAACGGCGATGACGGCCGCGTCCACGGCGTGGTGTCGGTGGTCGTTGCGGTTCTTCTCCCCATCCAGGGCCAGGAACTCATTCAGTCCCCACTTGCGCCGCAGCAGCCCGACCAGGGTGCCCGGCATGGCCCGCACCCGCTCCCCATCGGTGCGCAGATTATAGAGACAACCAAGGTAGTGCCGCGCCAGGCGGGAAAGGTAGCGGGTGTCGTTCATGTGCCGCTCCAGGAACGCGTCCTGGTTGTCGAAGCGGTCCATGGCATCGGGCTGGAACCGCCATTGCTTATTGCGCGGCAGGCGCCAGACGCGATCCAGGATGTCGGCCCAATCGTATCCCGGACGGCGGTTGTCACCAAACGCCTCCCACGGGGATTGGTTGCGCTTGTCCCGGTTGGCGTGGCGCACGCACAGGATGCGGTTGGCCACGCTGTCATCCAGGGTGCGGCTGTAGGGCAGGATGTGGTCGATATCGATGTCGCCATCGAACAGACGCTTCAGCCCAATGGGCTCACCCGTGTAGACGCATCGCCGTTGGACGCCATCGAAGGGCAGTTCATCGTAAAGGCGCAGGCGGATCAGGTTGTCCCCTGTCACGCGCTGGTTCAGCTCAGCCAGCTGCTTGCGCCGCCGGTCATTGGCCCGCTGGTTTTCCGCCTGCTCCCGCAGTTTCTTGCGGCGGTCCTCGGCGCTGTCGTTCAGGTCACGGGCCAATTCAACCACGATGTCATGGGGCTTGCCATATTCTCGGATCAGATCGTTCACCAGGGTGCGGATCTGGTTCAGGCCGATGTGCACCGTGGGATTTGCGATGCGGCCGATGCGCACGAAGGGGTCCTTGTCTTTTTCATCGCCCGTGCCGAAGGACAGGAAGCGCTCCAGCACCGGCACCTCGGCATAGGGCGGCAGCGTGGGGAGACCTTCGCCCACGCCGCGCAGATCGGAATGATGCAGGCCGATGGCCTCCGCCGCCTTGGTGTAGTCCAGCCCCTGCTCCACCATGGGCGGCAGCAATTCGGCTACGGCTCGACGGCCCAGGCGGCAATGGCCCTCCGGCAAGCGGGCGGCGGAAACAGCCTTGGCTTGCTCCTCCGTCAGGCCGAAGCGGTCCCGCAGCCAGGGCAGCAGATCGTCCTCCCGTTCCGCCTCCAGTAGGCGTTTCACGACCTCATCCTGCTCATCCGGTGTCAGGCCGTACCACAGCTTGCCGAAGCACTTCTTGCCCGACAGCACGGTGGCGGTGCCGTCGCCCATCAGGCGGTCACGGCGCTCATCCGATAAATTCAGAACCTCCCCCTCCGCCAGATCCAGCAGCGTGGCGATGGCGGTGAAGGTCACGTTCGACTTGGCCACCAGCTTTTCCAGCAGGGCGGTCCGCTGGGCGAGTGTCAGCTTGCGCGGGTTCCGCCCGCGCGCCAGCACCCGCAGGTTCGCCACCTCCTGCGCCATACGGAAGCGTTGAGCGATGGGATAGGCCCAGGCCAGGCGCTCATCCTGGGGGTAAAAGGTGCAGCGGCCGGGGTTCACCGGCTTCAACGGTCGCTGGTGGAAGATCACGCCGCGCAGATGGTCCCAGTCCGTTGGCGTGATGCCGGGTTGGTAAGGCGCCTGGATCTCACGGATACGATCGAACTCCCGCTCCGCCAACGACCGCGAGGGGTAAAAGGGATATCGCGCCTTGGCACCCGCCCCTTCCAGTCGCGCACGCACTGTGTAGACGGCCTTGTCCACATCGGAAGCACGGAGTTGCCGCCGCGCCGCCAGCCAAGCACCCAGGGTGGCGACACCAGCCGCTGCGATCTGCTGCTCCAGTTGTAACACGCCGTCGGCGATCTTACCGGCCACATCAGGCGCTTCCCCGCCCTTGCGGGAAGACCGGAATCCTCGGCGCTGGTTCAGGTGGAACAGCACACGCCCCAGTTCCAATGGCGCCAGAGCCCGATCCAGGGCCGCCGCCCGTAACGGATAGGGGTCAAGCGCCGCCTGCGCCCTTCGGCCTGCCTCATCCGCAGGCACCAGCCCCAAGCACGCCAGCGCCGCCAACAGGCGTCGCTGGCGCTGTAGGAACCGGTCACGCCGCCGCCGGCCGCTTCGTGCCAAGCGCCTGTCCATGGCAAGGCTGGTTCCAGATTGCGGGTCGCGGCCATCGGGAAACACGCGGACGCCCATACGCAGGATGCCGATGGGTTCGAGCTTCTCTGAGCTTAGCTCCAAGGCGCACCAGCCAATGGAGGTGGCGCCGACATCAAGGGAGAGACGGTATAGCTTGGGCATTAGCGGCGGCACCCGGAAGCAGGCGGAAATCACATCCTATGCTTGCATCCTACTCTCATTATGCGCCTTTTTGCAAATCGGCGGGTTGGCAGCCAGACCGCAAACCCACCTTGCCGACTGGCAAGGATCGACCTAAGCTTGGCGCAGGATGCCTGCTTCCAAGTCTTAGCCGATAGGGATTTGCGGTCCATCCGTTAACACGTGCTGGGTTCGTCCCATGCGCACCGAATGCGGGGCGGTCCTTCGGGGCCGCCCCCTTCGTTTTGGGCTTCGTGAAACGGGAGCGGAGGACGCTTTCACCGCCGCTGCGGGCACTCGGGCTTGCCGCAGGGGGTGGAGGCCCGGGCGACGTAGGCGCCGCAGATGCCGCAAGCGTGCAGGTCCTCGGCGGCGGGCTCCGATGCGCGGGGCGCGCCGCCGCGGGGGCGGCTGGTGGCCGGGGCGCCGGCCGCTGTCTTGCGCCGCTGGGCCAGGGCGCCCCACTGATAGGCCTTCCACACCAGGACGACCAGCCCGACCAGGACCACCAGTTTCGCCAGCATCAGAGCGCCTGCGCGGGGGTGGCGGAACGGGAAGGATGACGGTGTGTCATGGGCGGTCGTCTTGGAACAGGCGGATGGCGGCAGGCGTGGCCATGGCGGCGGAGCTTAAGCCGCCGCCGCTCGCGCGTCAAAGCGGCATGTCGTTGCCGTCAAAGGACACCGAGGCGCGCGAGGCGGGACAGGGCGTCGGGGGGCATGACCACCTGGCCCGCCCAATGGGCGGCCAGGGCGCCCATCTCCTCCACCGAGGCCATGACGCCGCCGCCGGTGACAGCGGAAGCCAGGCGTTCCGGCAGGCGGATTTCAGAATCCAGGGTGGCGCCGGTCATCAGGCTGTCGGCCAGCAGGGCCCGGTTCAGGCGGCGCACGCCCGGCAGGGCCGCCTGGATCTGGGCGTCGGCCAGGCAGGGGGCCAGCACGTCGCCCGCCACCAGGATGGCCAGCGCCCGCAAAAGATGGCCGGCGCTGTCGGGCCCCCAATCGGCCATGGCGCGGGCCAGGTGTTCCACCAGGTCCGCCAGGGTGGCGGGCCCGCCGGCCAGCACCGCCAGCACGGGATGGAACAGGCGCGAGACCTCGGGATCGGGGGCGCCCAAGGGCAGGGCGAAGTCGGGCAGGGCCGCCCCCGGTTCGCCCAGGGCCACCAGGCGCAAGGCGCCCAGGCGGGCCACGCGCTGGCGGGCGTCCAGCGCCAGGGGCCCGCGCACGAAGACGTCGCGGCGCAGGGGCTGGTTGGTCACGTAGTCCTTCACCGTTTCGGCCAGCGCCCGGGTGGGGGCCGCCGCCGCCATGTCCTGCTGCGCCCGGGTCATCATCAGGTCGGGGAAGTTTTCCACCCAGGCGGCGCTGCCGGCATAGCTGAGCTTGGCGGCCGCCAAATGGTCGGCCACCTGGGCGTGGTAGGCCGGCTGCCAGCCGCTGTGCATGTATTCGTGCACCAGGTAGGGGGCGGTGGCGCCGCGCAACCGGTCGGCCCGGGCGCTGGCCGCCGCGTTGCCGGTGAAGTAGCCGGCGCCCTGGTTCAGCAGGTGCAGCAGCAGGTCGCGCGCCTGGTCGCCAGCGGCGGCCTTGGGCCCCGGCAGCGCCTGGCCATAGGCGTTCAGCAGGAACTGCACCGGCATGGCCGCCGCCCACCCCGGCAGGCAGTTGTAGCTGAGGTAGACGGCCCCGCCGGGCTTGAGCCGCCGGGTGATGAGGCGGGCGATGTGCCCCCGGCTCTCCATCCCCACCCAGGTGTAGACGCCGTGCAGGGCGACGTAGTCCAAGGGTGGCAGCAGCCCCGTGGTGTCTTCCGCCAGCTCGGCGAAGTCGGCCTCCATCAGACGAATGTTGGCGAGGCCGGCGGCCTGGGCCAGGCGCTGGGCGCCGTGGATGTGGGTGGGGTTGAAGTCGACGGCGATGACCGTCATGTCCGGCCGCGCCGCCGCCAGCGCCAGGGCCGACAGCCCATGGCCGCAACCCAGTTCCAGCCACACCGGGCCATGTTCCGCCGGCTGCGGCGGCGCCACGCCCGCCAGCGCCAATGCGGTATCCAGCCACAGGGGCGACAGCTCGCGGTACCAGCCCCGGGTGTAGTCGATGTCGGAGGCGTAGCCCCGGGTCCAGTCGGTGGTCATGGATGCGTCTCTCGGGACCTGAAAAACGACTGATACGGCGCGGCCCCGGCGGCGGCAAGCCCGGCTTTAGGGTTGGGGCCGCCGCGCCAGGCCCTGCCACAGCCCCCCGGCGAAAGCCGCCAGCTTGGGCAGGCGGTCGCGTTCCATCAACGCGATCTTGAGCGCGGTGGAGACCAGGATGCGCAGGGTCCAGCCGGTCAGCGCCGGCACCGCACGGCCATGCAGCCGCCAGGTCCACAGCGCGTTGCGCGCCTGGAACCAGCGGCGGCGGGCGCCATGGTGGGTGACGGCCAGCGGCCGCCCGCCCGCCTGGACATGCGTGACGGCGCCCAACCGGTGATCCACCAGGGCGTCGCGCACCGCCACCAGGCGGAAACCGGCGCGGCGCAGGCGCAGGGCGTATTCCACATCGACCCAGTCGATGAAGAAGTCGTCGCGCAAGGGTCCGCACGACCGGGCGGCCCGGGCGCTGACCAGGCTGCCCGACGCCGGGGCCAGCAGCAGGTCGGGCAGCAGCGGACCATCGATACGACGCGCCACCGTCCAACGCCGGCCGTCGGCGCTGACCACCCAGGGCGAGTCGGGGGCGCCACCCGCCCCCACGCCATTGGGTTCCAGGTTGCGGGCGGCCAGCAGGCCGGTGTCCGCCGGGGCGGCCGCCAGGGCGGCGGCATAGGCGTCGCGCAGACCCGGGCGCGGCACGCTGTCCTGGTCCAGGAACAGCAGCCAGTCGGCACCCTGCGTCAGGGCCCGCTCCATCAGGCGGTTCTGCGCCGCCGCCAAGCCGATGTTGGCGGCATCCGCCAGCAGGGTGGCGCCCGCCGCCGCCGCCGCCCGGTCCACCCGCGCGTCGTCGCCCGCATCCCGGCCCCGTTCCTGCTGGAACAGGTGGACACTGTCGGCCACGCCGGCGGCGGCGGCCAGGCAAGCGGCCAAGCCCTCATCGGGCCGATAGGCCACGACCAGGGCCGCGACACGGCCGGGAAACGGGATGGCGGGGGCGGGGGGCGGGACGTCCATGGCCGTCTTGGATAGCAGCCGGCCCCGGCCTTGGCGACACCCCTTCTGCGGCGGCGGGCACGGAGGGGGCCCCCGCATTGCCGCTTGACCCGGGGCCGCCCTGTCCCCCATGAATCGCCTGATAACGACATGGGCGGCCCCGACGGGATGAGGGGACCGGCCGGTTGGGGAAGCGCCGATCAGTGCCGGGTTGAACCCGGGCGCGGGGTTGGCGCTTTGTTGTTTCTGGGACCGGGGCGCCGCGGGCGCCAACGGAACCGAAAGCTGTTCTTCAAGAGGCGGGGCAACCGGCACGTGGATCAGAAGAACCCGGACCACCCCCCGGCAAGGGGATCGCAAGACGCGGTGGCCGCGCATGACCTCGAAGGGGCGCCCCTGGGCGCGCACCCCGGCAGCATGCATGTGCCCGGCACAGCCATAGACGCGGCCCCACCCCCGCCCACGAAACCCCTGCGCGGGCCCACGGGCATGGCGCTCATCCGGGCGGTCGGCCGCATGGTGGCCCACGGCCAGTTCGGCGACGTGGCCAGCCGCCTGTGGCAGTCGCTGGCGCCCCGGTCGTTCTACCGCGCCTGGACGCTGCGCCGCGATGGCCCCCGCCGCACCGAGGCGGGCGAGATCTCCGTGGCCTTGGCCCGCCTGCCCGCTCCGCCGCGCGTCAGCCTGATCATGCTGGGGCCGGAGAACAGCGGCCTGAAGCCGGCTGCCTGGTCCGTCGCCGTGCGCCGCACGGTGGACAGCCTGACCCGCCAGATCCACGACAATTGGGAATTGTGGCTGCCCGCCGACACCGCCGCCGATTTCCGCGACCCGCGCGTGAAGCGCCGGGGCGCCGGCCTGCCGGCCCTGTCCCAGGTGGAGGGTGACACCGTCGCCCTGCTGTCGCCGGGCGATCTGCTGCCCCGCCACGCCCTGGCACTATGCGTGTTGGCCATGGCGCAGACCCCCGATATCCAGATCCTGTACACGGATGAGGAGTGGGCGGATCGCCTGGGCCACCCCCTGCGCCCGGTGCTGAAGCCCGCCTTCGACCCGGATCTGCTGTACGGGTCCAGCGGCGTTTATCCCGGGCAACTGCTGCTGATGCGCGCCACCCTGGCGCGCCGTGCCATGGCCGTGGGACAGCAGCCGGGCCATTTGGACCGTTACCGCCTGCTGCTGGAGGCCACTCACCTGGCGGGGCGGAAGCATGTGCGCCACATGCCGCGCGTGCTGATGCGCCGCCGCCGGCCCCTGCCGCTGGGCGGGCTGCCGGCCCTGCAGTCCTTCCTGGCGACCTACCATCCGGGCGCGGTGGCCGAACCGGTGACGGAGACGGACACCAAGGGCGAGGGCCACACCGCCCGGCGCGTCATCTGGCCCCTGCCGGATCGCCTGCCGGTGGTCAGCCTGCTGATGCCCACGCGCGACCGGGTGGACCTGCTGCGCCCCTGTGTCGAGGCCATCCTGGGTGAAACGCGCTATCCCGCCTTCGAACTGCTGGTGATGGACCATGAGAGCCGCGATCCGGAGGCCCTGGCCTACCTGGAGTCGCTGCGCGACCGTCCGGGGGCGCGGGTCATCCCACATCGCGGCCCCTTCAATTTCGCCGACATGATGAACCGCGCCGCCGTCACCGCCGCCGGCGAGGTGCTGGTGTTCCTGAACGACGACATGGAGCCGCAGCACCCCGAATGGCTGCGTGAGCTGGTGTCGCAGGCCCTGCGCCCCGACATAGGCGCCGTGGGGCCGAAGGTATTGTCCACCAATGGCACCATCATGCACGGCGGCATCGTCCTGGGCCTGGGCAACGGGCCGGGTGCGGCCCGGCTGGCCGGGTCGCGCTTCGCCGGCCGGCCGGGCGACACCGTGGGCGATCTGGGTATCGGACTTTGCGCCCACCGCGTCAGCGCCGTGGCCAGCGCCTGCATGGCCATCCGCCGCAGTTGCTTCGAAGCGGTGGGCGGTTTCGACGCCGACACCTTCCCCATCGCCTTCAACGACGTGGACATCTGCCTGCGCCTGGAACAGGCGGGTTACGCCACCCTGTGGACGCCCCACGCCGTGCTGACGGCGCTGGAGCCCTACGCCTCCGACCGCCGGGAGCGGGTGGAGCAGGAACGCATGGCCTTTCTGGAGCGCTGGGGGGCCGCCATCGGCCACGACCGGTCCTGGAATCCCGGCCTGTCGTTGGACGGCCCCGAGGACTGGCTGGCCCTGCCTGGCCTGGTGCACGGGCCGGTGACGCGTTGAGCCGTCCGCTCCGGCGGAGGCGGTGGCGCCCTACAGCGGCACGAGCCATAATCTCGCGCCGCTGGTATTGGACGCCGGCGCTAACTGGACGCCGCCTTGGGCCCGGGTGGCGTGCCCTCATCCGCACCGGGTTGCGGCCGGTCGTAGGTTTCGCGCTCGTAGGGGTCCATCAGGGTGGTGTCACCCAGGCCGGCCAGCCTGGCCAGCGGCTCCAAGGGCGGGGTGTCGGCCACGAGCGTCGCCGCCCCGTCATCGCCCGCCGCGTCGCCGGAAGGAACGATGGCCCATCCCATCCGCGCCGCCCGCTCCACCTCGTTATAGGCCAGCACGGTGCGGTTGCGACCACCCTTCTTGGCCTGGTAGAGGGCTCCGTCGGCCCGCGCCAGCAGATCCTCCAGCGTCTCGTCAGGACTGCGCCACTGGGCCACGCCCAGGCTGGCCGTCACCTGGGCCACCTGGCCGTCGTAGGCGACCTCCAACTCCGCCAGGCTGGTGCGGATGCGCTCCGCCACCACCTGGGCGCCGGCGATATCCGTCTCCGGCAGCAGCAGCATGACCTCTTCCCCGCCAAAGCGGGCCAGCAGGTCCACGGCGCGGCACGCCTTGCCCGCCACCGTCACCGCCGCGCGCAACACCTCGTCCCCCATCAGGTGGCCGAAGGTGTCGTTGATGCGCTTGAAATGGTCCAGGTCGAACAGAATGACGGAGAAGGTGCGGCCGTAGCGGCGTGAGCGGTCGCATTCCAGCCGCGCCAGCTCGAAGAAGCGGCGACGGTTCAGGATGCCGGTCAGCGGATCGGTGCTGGCCAGCTGTTCCAGCTTGGTGTTGGCGGCACGCAGGTCGCGGGTGCGGGCGGCGACGATGCGGCCCAGGGCCCTTTCTCGGCGCATCTGCGCCTCGGTCCGCACCGCCAGAGCGCAGGCCATCAGCGCCACCAGGCCGAAAACCATCAGCAGCCGGAACCAGGCCTGTTCGTACCAGTGGGGCAGGACCTTGAGATGGAAGGCCAGCTCGGCCATGGGCGCGATGGACAGCGCCTCGGCCGTGTTCTGGCCGGGCTGTGCCACCGGCTCCGCATCGGGGTCGAAGCCGGCCGTCGCTTCTTGCCGGTTCGTCAGGGCCAGACCCGGCAGGTCGGTCCAGGCGCGCACGCGGAAGGTGTAATCGCCCTGCGGCAGGTTGGTGTAGACGGCCTGGGGCTGAGCGCCGTTCACCTCCACCCAATCCTCGTCGAACCCGTCCAGGCGATAGGCGTAGCGGGTATCGTGGGGCGCCCTGAAATCCAGCAGCGACAGGGCCAGGCGGATGGTCTTCACCCCCGCCCCCAGAGTCAGGGTACCTCCCGGTTGGGGCAGCCGGCCCGGCGGTTGCGCCTTGTGGTTCACGTCCAGCGCGGTGACGGCCAACAGGCCCACGGGCACGGCCGGGCCCAGCATCCCGGGCCGCATGACGGTCAGGCCGCCCACGCCGCCGAACAGCACCTCGCCCCCCGCGCCTCGGCCCGCGGCCTTGATATTGAAGGAGCGGACGATGACGCCGTCGCGGGCGCCCAGGACCCGGGGCGGAAAGCCCAGGCCGTTGAACTTCACCAAGCTCGCGGCGGCGGCCCAGACGCTGCCATCGCCGTCAACCGCCAGCGCGGACACGGCGTTGTCGGCCAGGCCCTGCGTCTCATCCACCACCAGCGGCGTTATACCCACGCGCCCCGCCAGCGCGTCGCGCATCTGTGCCGGCGCCAGCACGGCCACGCCGCCGCCGTAGGTGCCGGCCCACAGGTTGCCGGCGCCGTCCAGGACCACGTCGTTGACCACGTTGTGCGGCAGGCTGCCCACGGCGCCCGCCTGCGGCCCCCGCCTCAGGGTGTGGAAGCGCAGACGCGGCAGGTCGCCCAGGCTGGCCACGGCCAGGCCGCCAGAGGTGGCCAGCCACAACGTGCCCTGAGGGGCGTCGGCGCTGGGGGGCAGCACCAGAACCTTGTTCACCTGGTCGGCCGGCAGGCTTTCCGCATCGGCCGCGTCATGGACCAGATGCGCCAGGGTGCCGTCAGGCTGGCGGATGTACAGCCCGTCATAGCCGCCCAGCAATATGGCGGTTCCGGCAGGTGTGGTCGCCGTGGCCAGCGACAGGACGACGATGCCGTCCAGCGCCGGTATCCAGGACGAGGTACTGGCCAGGGTGACTGGGTCGACGCGCGTGACGCCGCGCCCGCCCGCCAGCACCGCCCCGTCGGGCAGCACCGCCAGGCTGTAGATGTCGCGGCCCTGGTCCACCCCGGGCAGGACGACATGGCGCAGGATGCCGTCGGCGGGGTCGACCACGTCGATCAGCCCGCGCCCCAGGGCCAGCCACACCCGCCCCCGGGCATCGGTGGTCAGGGCATGCACGTCGGCGTCGGCCAGGCCCACGCCACCGGGCGGAGCGGCCTGGACGGTGGAAACCAGTCGCTGCCCCGCCTCCACCCGGTCGGCGCCGCGCTGGGTGCCCACCCAGACATTGCCGCTGCGGTCACGCAGGAAGGCGCGCACGACGTCACCCGCCAGCGAGGTCGACACCATCTCGGAATGCGCCAGGGCGCCAACTTGGCCGCCCGCATCCAGCGTCAGGATGCCGACGCCGTCGGTGGCCAGCCAAAGGGGGCCGCCGGGCCCCTCCGGCTCGATGATGGCGCGCACGGTGTGACGGGCCGCCAGGCTGTCCACGCCGCTGATGCCCTTGACCGCCAGCGGGCGCCCGGCGACGGCATCCAGGACGAAGGCCCCGTTCTCGCCGGTGCCCACCCAGACGCGGCCGCCGCCATCCTCATACAGGGCCCAGATATCGTCGGCCAGGGCGCGCGCCAGGGCCGGATCATCCGCCGGGGCGACCACGCGGGTGAAGGCGGCCTCGCCCGCGCCACGCCGGAACAGCCCCGGATGGCCACCCAGCCACAGCGCGCCCCGGCTATCCTCCAGCACAGTGAACAGTCGGGGGCTGACACCGCCGGCGCCGGCATCGGCCACAGCCGACGCCGTGGCGGTGTGGGGATCGTAGTGGTCCAGCCCCTGGTCCGACACCACCCAGGCGCCACCGTCGCGGGCGGGTCCCATCGCCATGATACGGGTGGCGACGTCACCGTGGGTGATGGGCACGGGACGGAAGCCGTACGCGTCCATGTCGAAGCGCACCAGGCCACCGGCGTTGGTGCCGATCAGCAGGCCACCGCCATCGACGGACAGCAGACTGCGCACATAGGCGTCGGGCAGGACGTGGGAAGGCGGTGGCACGGCGGCTCCCGGCTTGCCGGCGGGGGCGCCAGTGGCCGCACTGGTGTCCGTCGCCCCGCGATAAATCTGCGTGCGATAGCCGTCGAAGCGCACCAGGCCGCCGAAGGTACCGAACCAGACCACGCCGGGGCGGGTCTGCGCCAGGCTGGTCACCACATCGCTGGGCAGGCGCAGGGAGGGCGGGAAATGATCGAATTCCGGGCCGGAGAGCCGGCTCCAGAGGTCGGGGGCGCTGGCCGGGGTGTCCGCGGCGCAAGCCGGCATGATGGCGGCAGCGAGAAGCAGCGCCAAGCCCAGCCGCCGCACCAGGGCGCCCCCCGCCCGCAAAAAGCGCCGCCCAGTCATGACCGGATCCGCATTCCTTTCCCAAGAATTCGCCACGTCAGGCGACCACCGAGCATGGTTAACGCCAAATGATTACCAAATCCTCGCCAACCGGGGCGTCCGCCCCGTCCTCCCATCGATTTCTGCCTGGAGCGGGGTGCGAAGGCCAGGGACCGCGCGCGCGGGGGCCGGTGCAAAAGGTTAGGCGTCCGCCAGCGGCGGTATCCGGAAAAACGCCTCCGGCGCCACCACCGCCTGGGCAAGGCGTCCGTCGATGTCGGGCAGCGGGCCTTTTCCGGCACGATGGGTACCAACGGCGGCGGCCCCGTGCCGGCACACCTTCCCTAAAATGCCTGGGAGAGCGCCATGCCACACCGGCTGGCGGGGGAGCTGACTTATGATAAACTGACGATTGTCGACACAAACTCGACCAAGCAGGCCAGGCCGCACCAGCATGTCCAGGGAAACGGCGTCGCCGCCGGCCCTCATACCCGACGCCCGGCGCCGCCCTCAAGAGGGGCGGCGGCCGCGTGACACTGACCAATCCCGTCGATATCGGGCCACCCGGCAGAAGATCGCCCAGCTGAACGAGGCGGTGCGCGCGCTGGGCGCCGACTGCGCCCGCACGCTGGCGGCGGAGCCGCACGCGGATAAGGCCTATGCCACCCTGCGCCGCCTGTCGCCCCTGTTCAGCGAGGTCCTGTCCTTCGTCGCCGTCATCGGCACCCAGGTGGACACGCTGGAGGAGCCGCGCCGTACCGAGGCGATCGAGCAGCTGGCCCTGTTGGAACGCCACCTGGCGCGGCTGGAGCTGGAGACCAGCGCCACGCTGATGGACCAGGTGGCGGCCTCCACCGCGCCGCGCGCCCTCGGCACGCGCCACGTGCTGGAACGCTGGCTGGGGGGGATGGAGGGGCTTGAGGAAAAGCTGGATCCGGACGACCAGGAGCGGCTGGAGCATATGCGCGCCCTGGCGCGGGCGGTGGCCGACGCCTGCCCGGAGCTGCCGGATTTCTCCACGGCGCAGGCGCTGCGACCCGAGGCGAGCGGGCGTGGGGAGGCCGTTCCCCTGCTGGCCCGCGCGCCCGCGGCGGCCAGATCCGACACCGGCACCGTGCAGCTGGCGTTCCGCACGGGCGAAAAAGGCGTGCACATCGACCCTGGCCAGTCGCACAATCTGGCGGCGGAGGTGCGGCGGCTTAAGCTGCAGGTGGCCATCGCCGCCGTGCTGGACATCACCCCGGCCAACGTGGCCCTGGTGCTGACCGGCCGCGATCCGTTCCGTGCCGTCCAAGCCACGGCCTTGGCCGACGTGCTGCGGCGGCACATCGGCGCCGACCGGCTGGTGGTCAGCGGACCTTAAACGTCCTGCCGGCGGGCATGGGAGAGCAGCCAGCAGCCCAGCAACGCCAGGGCGATGGTGCCGCCGGTGGCCGACACCGCCAGCCACCCGCCCAATTCCCAGGCCAGGCTGGCCACGGCCGAACCGCAGGCGCCGCCCACGAAATAGGTCGTCAGGTAGACGGTGGTGACGCGTCCCCGGGCGCCGTGGTTGCCGGCGTAGATGACGCTCTGGTTGGTGATCTGCAGACCCTGCACGCCGATGTCCAACAGCAGGATGCCGGCGGTCAGCGCGATCAACGACCAGTGGGTGATCGCCATCAGCCCCCAGGCGGCCAGGCAGGCCGCGGCGAACAGGCCGGTGGCCCCGTGGGCGTGGCCCTTGTCGGCCAGGCGGCCAGCCCGGCTGGCGGCCAGGGCGCCGGCCAGGCCCGCCAGGCCGAACAGGCCGATGGCGGCCTGGTCGAAATGATAGGGCGCGTCGCTGAGCACGAAGGTCAGGCCCGTCCACAGCACGCTGAAGCCGGCGAAGCCCAGGGCGCCCATCAGCGAACGCCAGCGCAGCACCGCGTCGGTGCGGGCCAGGTGCAGGACGGAGGCCATCAGCCGGCCGTAGGGGATGCTGGGCCGGGCGGCGTCGGCCGGCAGCGCGCGCGCCAGGAGCGCGCCCAGCACGGTCATCGCCACGGCGGCGGCGACATAGACGGCCCGCCAGCCGGCGTAGTGGGCGATGGCGCCGGCGATGGTGCGGGCCAGCAGGATGCCAAGGATCAGGCCGCTCATGACGGTGCCCACGGTGCGGCCCCGGCTGTGGTCGGGCGCCAGGGACGCGGCGAAAGGCACCACCACCTGGGCGGCGCAGGACAGCACGCCCACCCCCAAGGAAGCGGCGGCGAAGGCAAGGAAGCTGGGGCTGGCCGCAGCCCCCACCAGCAGGGCGACGCACAGGGCCAGCAGGATCAGGATCAGGCGCTTGCGGTTATGGGTGTCGCCCAGGGGCACCACCAGCAACAGCCCCAGGGCATAGCCCACCTGGGTCACCGTCACCAGCATGCCGGCCCGGCCCACACCCACCTGGAAGCTGGCGGCGATGTCGGCCAGCAGCGGCTGGACGTAATAGATGTTGGCCACCACGGCGCCGCAGGTGATGGCGAACAGCAAGGTCAGACCGGCGGACAGGCCGCCTGACGCTGCGCCGGGCGTGGTTTGGGGCGACACGGTCATGGGGGAAGGCGAACCTGCGCTGGGACGTGAGGGCGGGCGGCCGTTCTCAGTACCGGGTATCGCCTAAATAGGAAACGGTTAGTTGCGAAAACCAGCCCCGGCGGCGCCGGGGGCTTGACGGTGCTTCCTCACCCTTGTTCCAGCACCCGCAGCAGGGGCCAGCGGTCCAGCCACCGCTTGTCGCGCACCCGCTGGCGCAGAATGTCCAGCTTGGCCCCCCGGAAGGCGGGCGTGGGACGGATGAGACGACCGAACAGGTCGTCCAGCCCGAAGGGCGCCAGGATCTCCAGCGCGTTCTCCGGCGTCAGGCGCACGGCGACGGCCGTGGCCGTTTCCGGCCAGTGGCGCAACGCGTCGGCGCAACCGGCATAGGGCGCGTCACCATTGCGGCCGTGCATGCGGGCCTGGTTCTTCACCGACCAAGGGACGTCGGGCGCCGCCGCCAGAAGGCGGTCGGTCAGGTCGCGGTCCAGGGCGATGGAGGGACGGGCGGGATCGAACCAGACCACGTCCACGTCGCTTTCCGGCGTCTCGGCCCCCGTCTGGGCGGCGGCCTGCGGGCGGTGCAGCTGGTCCCAGACGGCGTTGCGCACGAAGCCGGCACCAATCCAGCAGTCCGGCAGGTCCAGGGCGCGGACGTGGCCGAGCAGCTTCATGCGCCGGCCATCCGCCCGGATCAGTGCCTGCAGGCGGTCACCATAGGTCAGCTGATGCATGGGCGACATCCCATCCTAACGCGAAAAAAGAATGGGCTTCGCCGGCTGCCCGGCGAAGCCCTGGAAAGATATATTGCTTTTTACATATTCCCGGCGGCGCAAAAGGTCACACCACCATAAAGCGCCCCTGCTTAGAACTTCTTGCGCACGGAGACGAACACGGCGGCGGGCGCGCCGGCCTGCAGGGTCTGGAAGGTGCCCGTCGGATCGCTGACGGTGTAACCATTGGTGCCGATGGACGAGATGTAGTGGCGGTCGAACAGGTTGGTGACGTTGCCTTGGATTTCCAGGTCACGCTGCCAGCCGCCGCCCTGGAAGCGGTAGCCGAAGCTGAGATCCACGGTCATGTAGCCGGGAACCTTGCCGTCGTTGATGTAGGTGTAATACCGCTCGCTCATGTAGTTGCCCGAGACGGCGCCGAACAGCATGCCATTGTCGAACGACAGCTCGGCCTTCACCATGTTCTGCGGGCTGTCCACGGTGATCTTGCCCTTGGTGGCGGCGTACAGGGTGCCGTCGCCGTTCCGGGTGTCATCATCGTACGTGGACTTGTTGTACGAGTAGGAGCCATACAGCGACCAGTTCTTCACGAACTTCCAGGTGCCGGCCAGCTCGATACCCTTGGAGGTGACGCCACCCACGTTGGACAGGGCCGACGGGTTGCCTTGGATGCCCGAGCCCACGGTGGTGGCCAGCAGGCGGTCGTGGAAGCTGACGTAGTAGGCGGCGGCCACGGCCTCGAACGTGTCGACATGGGCGCGGGTGCCCACTTCAAAGGCGTCGGAGGTTTCGGGCTTCAGCTTGTCCTTGATGGCGTTGAAGCCGGACTGGGTGGTGGAGAACGGACCGTCGGTGTGCGAGCTGACGAAGGCGCGGGCGTTCTTGGCGTAGTCGCCGAACAGCTCGGCCTCGTCGGTCAGCTGGTAGTTGAAGCCCACCTGCGGCAGGAAGCCCTTGGACGTGTCGATGGAGCCGTTGATGATGTCGCTGGCCGAGGTGTAGCGCTGCGTCTGGCTCTCGTTCTCCACCTTGATCGACTTGAAGCCGTAGTTGAGCTTCAGCTTGTCCAGGGCCTGCCACGTGTCCTGCAGGTGGAACACGTAGGTCTTGGTGTTGAAGGCGTACTGCCACTGGGTGGCGAAGGGGTTCTCCTGGAACTCATCCGCGGTGCGGCCGGGGCTGGCCAATCCCAGGCCGTAGTAGCGCCGGGCCTGGTCGAAGTCGTTGTTCTCGAACCACAGGCCGCCTTCGATGGTGTGGTCGGCCAGGGTGTAGGTCAGGCTGTCCACCGTGCCGATGCGCGACACCGTGTATTCGGTGGTGCGCATGGAGATGGGGGAGCCGCCGAAGGCGGCGGGGGTCGGCACGTAGGGCGTGTCCCAGGTGCCCATGCCCTTGTCGTGGTGGCCGTAGACCATGGCCTTCAGCGACAGGCGATCGTTGATGGGATATTCCAGCTGGGTCGAGCCGATGATGTCTTCACGGTTGCCGGCGCCGTCGAAGTAGACGTCGTCGGGCGTGGAGTAGGGCGCCGGAATGGGCTTGCCCGCCTGGTAGGCGGTCGCGATGGCCTTGGCCAGGGTATAGTTGTCCGAGATGTTGTCCAGCTTGTAGCCGAACTTGCCGATCAGGGCCAAGGACAGGTCCTGGTAGTCGTTCTCATGCCGGTCGGAGTAGTTGACCATGGTGGTCAGCGTGCCCTCGCCCACCGGCTGGACGAACTTGCCGTTGGCCTGCTGCTGCCACTGCTCGCCCTGGCCCTTCCACTTGTTGCCGTGCTGGTAGTCGTAGCTGAGGTAGCCGCGGCCGCCGCCGTCGATCTCACCCGTTTCGATGCGGCCGAAGGCCCGCACCGTGGCGTTGCTGCCGTAGCTGACGGCGGCCAGGCCGCCGGCGGTGGTTTCCGGATCGGCCGACTTGAACTTCAGCGTGCCGCCCAGGTTGGAGGTGGAGGCGGTGTCCAGGGCGCCGGTGCCCTGGGCCATCTGGGTGACGCCCAGGTTCTCGGATGAAATGGCGCGGCTGATGTGCAGGCCGTTGTCGTTGGCGTAGCTCATGTCGCCCAGCGGGATGTCGTCGAGCGTGAAGCCCAGCTGGTTCTGGTTGAAGCCGCGCACGGAAATGCGCACCGCCCATTCGTAGGCGCCGTAGGGATCGGCGGCCTGGTAGTTCACGCCCGGCAGCTTGGAGATCACCTTGATGGGGCTGGCGCCCGGAACGGCGATCTGCATGTCCATGGGCGTGATGGCCTGCACCTGGCGGGTTTCGCCGCGGCCGAACACGACGATTTCCTGCAGCGCGTCGGCATCCGCCGCGGCGTCCGGCGCCGTCTGCGCGAACGTGGCGGTGGAAATACCGAGGATGAGAAGAGACACACCTGCCAACAATCAATTCTTCAGCATCGAATTTCCCCCTTCGATTTATTTAAAATCTTCCCCATCCGGCAATACACAAAAGTGATATGGCCACCCTTATGCCCGGTTTGAAAGCGCATGCTGCATAGCAACGTGATGTGAATATTTTAAGACAGTGCGATTACCGATCTGTTTACTAGTAACGGTGTGACATTTTTGGTATACGGCTTTCCATCACGCGGGTTGCGGGCGCTCCACCCCGAGGGTGGGTCGTGGCCGGCAGCCGCGAGCGGCCGAGCGTGATGCGCCCAACGCCAGCGGGGCGGCGGCCCAGCAGCGACAGGGCCCGGCGGCGGCTCACCAAGGTCATGGACGATCATCCGGCGAGGGTTGGGGAGACCGTCCGTTACGCCATCCACTTGAAGGCACGGCGACATATTGGTTAACGATTCATGACCGCGTCGGCCGTGGACGCCGACGCTGGCGCCCACGCGCCGGCTGGGGCACCTTAGGCGCCGGGGGCCGGACGCCCCCGGGGGAGAGGTCATGCGTATCGTTCTGTTCAAGGGCCAGTCGCAGTACGGCTCGCTTCGGCTGCATATCGACCAGCTGGCGGCGGCTTTCACGGCCATGGGGCACGAGGCCATCGTGATCGACCTCGCGGCCCCGGACGGCGTGGCGCGACTGAACGCCGCACTGTCCCGGCACGTGCAGTTCTTCTACGCCCTGAACAGCATGGGGGTGGACCTACGCGTCGGCGACCAGACCCTGTTCGACGCGGTCGACAGTGTGTTCATCACCCTGCACGTCGACCATCCGGTGCACCTGTGGCCCCGGCTGGAGACCAAGATGGACCGGCGCTTCGTCGTCAGCTTCCTGGATGAAACCCACGTCAAACTGACGCGGGACTGCTTCCCGCCCGGGCATTTCGCCGCCTTGTCGCTGATGCCGCCGGGTGCCAACACCAGCATCCCGCCGGCCATGCCGGACGAGGACACGCTGTTCCGGGACTGGGCGGAGCGGCGCGACATCCCCCTGCTGTTCACCGGCACCTATCGCGGCACGCCCCAGCGGGGATGGCACGGCGCGGAGCGCAACTTCGTCACCACCCTGTTCGACGACGCCGCCGACCTGGCGCTGAGCCAGGACACGCTGGCGCTGGAGGACGCCATCGACCAGGTGCTGGCCGCCCGCGACACCAGCCTGTCGCCGGCCGCCCGCACCCAGCTGATCTGCAAGTCGCGTGAGGTCTACCAGTATGTGGAGGCCTATCGCCGTCACCAGATGCTGGCGACCCTGAACGCCGCCGGCGTACCGCTGGTGGTCTATGGCAAGGGGTGGGAGAATCGGCCCTTCCCCGCCTTCGACTGGCGGGGCGAAGGCAGCTTCGAGGAGACGCTGCGCCTGCTGCGCCGGACGCGCCTGGTGCTGAACAGCAACAACAACTTCGTCGCCGGCGGGCATGAACGGGTGTTCGCGGCGCAAATCAATGGCGCCGCCGTCGTGTCCGACACCAGCCGCTATTACGACCGGCACTACGCCGATGGGCGCGACATGCTGTTCTACCGCTGGACCGCCCTGGACGCCCTGCTCACCCGTATCGAGGCGGCGTTGGCCGACCCCGGCGGCCTGGCCGCCGTCGCCCAGGCCGGCTTCCGCCAAGCCACGACCCACCACACCTGGGACGTCCGCGCCCGTCACATCTTGGACCTGTTCGCGGCCGTCAACATCCTGACCCGCTGATCGCCGGGGCCGGCGGCGACCCGCTGCGTCATAGTGGCGCAGCGGCCGCGACCGGCGCCATGAAAATCATTATCAGTATAGGGTCGCAGCCGTCCTTGGAATTCATGTCAAACGGTGATCAGTGCCAAAATCGGATTAACGGGCACCAAATGATTCCGCCGGATTCTCGCATCCAGCGTATCAAAATTAACGAAATGTTTAATTTCTAACAGAGCCGTTATTCTTTTCGCGACGGAAACAAATTCTTCGAACGCAATAATACTGAAATAAACAGTCAACCAAAATTTAACGTGCACCCCCAACGCGCGAAACCTAGTGAAGCGCCACGTTTTCATGGGGGAGCCGAAAAATGTTCAACAAAACAAGAAGCAGCCGCTGTTTCCTTCGCGCCGCTTTACTGGCTGGCAGCGCCATCGGCATGGCCTGGTCCGGCGGCGCCTGGGCGGCGCCCGCTGATGCCGCCACTGACGCCAATGGGGACACCGGCGGGAGTGCCAGCCGCTCCACCGCCGGCACCGGGTCGGAAGGCGTGGACGTGGACACCATCCTGATCGAGGCGGAGCGCAACCGCGCCGCCGCCGAGGCGCCCGTGAAGGCGTCGCTGGATCAGAACCAGCCGAAATCCTTCATCAGCCGCCGCTATATCGAGCAGGCGACGCCCGAGACCGGCGATTTCACCACCACCGTCCTGATCGCCCCCAGCATCGGCGGCATCGCCGCGAACGGCGGCGGCGTGGGCGAGACCAACAAGGTCACCCTGCGCGGCTTCGCCGATGGCCAGTTCAACATCACCTATGACGGCATGGCCTTCGGCGACACCAACGACCCGACGCACCACCCGGCCTCGTACTTCCCCGCGTCCACCATCGGGTCGGCCGTGGTGGATCGCGGCCCGGGCGCCGCGGGCGACCTGGGCCAGGCCAACTTCGGCGGCGCCATCCACTATTTCTCGCCCACCGTGGACGACAAGTTCGGCCTGTCGCAGAAGATCACCTTCGGCTCGTTCAACACCCAGAACTTCGTTTCCACCATCCAGACCGGCAAGCTGGATGAGCTGGGCGGCGCCAAGATCCTGCTGAACTTCGATGAGCGGCAGTCGGACGGCGAACTGAGCTTTTCCGGCGGCGAGGCGCAAAACCAGCTGATCAAGATCCAGGTGCCGATCAGCGAGACGTGGCAAGCGACGCTGTTCGCCACCCACAACCGCACCCACTTCTACCAGTCCGACGCCGGCCCCGGCGAAACCTGGGCCCAGGTCGTGGCCTACGGCAAGGACTTCGCCCTGAACGACAACCCAAAGGACGAGCATTACTACAAATACAACCAGCAGCGTAAATCCAGCGACTTCGACTACATCAACGTCAAGGGCGACCTGGGCGACGGCTTCAGTGTCGACAATGACGCCTACACCAATTTCTATTCCAACCAGACGGAGTCGGTGAACGACGTCACGGGCCTGGTGGGCGCCGCCAACACCTCCACCCCCGGCAACAAGACCCTGCCCAAGACCGACATCGGCGGCTACAGCAAGGGCAATCGCTACCGCGTCTTCGGTGACATCCTGCGCGGCAACAAGGACTGGTCCTTCGGCACCCTGAAGGTGGGCGGCCTGGTGGAAACCTCCAGCACCGACCGGCATAACCTGCTGCAGGACCTAACCCGGGGCATCGACGACCTGAAGTATTCCAGCCTGACCAAGCCGGTGGTGTCCAACGTTTCCAACGTCAAGACGCTGGAGGACAGTTCCTGGTTCCAATACCAGCTGTTCGCCGATTTCGAGCTGCACCCCATCGACCGCCTGACCATCACGCCGGGCGTCAAGTACGTGAACTTCGACCGCACCGTGGACGCCGCCATGGAGAACAGCGGCGTCGCCAACTTCACCCGAGGGCCGCTGCACGGCGACAACGTCTATGACAAGACGCTGAAGTTCCTGACGGCCAACTACAAGATCACGCCCGAGGTGGCGGTGTACGCCCAGTACGCCACCGGCTTCCTGATCCCGTCCCTGTCCACGCTGTACGTCAACGACCTGGACCTGAACGCCCTGAAGCCGCAGGAGACCACCAACTACCAGCTGGGCGCGGTGTGGAGCCGCGACAACGTCACGGTCGACGCCGACATCTACCGCATCGATGTCAGCAACCTGTCGGTGGCCGACCCCACGGGCCAGTTCTACGTCAACGCCGGCAACGCCCGGTACAGCGGCGTCGAAGGCCAAGCGGCCTACAGCTTCGACAACGGCGTGACCTTCTTCGTCAACGGCTCGATCAACGCCGCCAAGGATCTGACGGCGCGCCAGGGTCTGACCAAGGTGCCGAAGTGGACGGACGCCATCGGCGTGCTGTTCAACCAAGGCCCCTGGCAGATGACGCTGAGCCGCAAGCAGGTGGGCCGCCAGGTGGTGGCCTATAACGGCAACACCGCCGCCACCACCGCCGACGGCACCTTCCTGGCGCCGGGCCAGGCGCGGGAGATTCCCGAGTACACCACCACCGATGCCTCGATCTCCTACGATTTCGGCATGGTGCGGCTGAAGCTGGCGGCCTTCAACCTGGCCAACGACCGGGCCATCACCACCTACGGCGGCGGCCTCTACACCTTCCAGGCCGGGCGCCAGATCCAGGGCACCATCCAGGTCAAGTACTGAGCCGGGCGCCGCCCAAGCCATCCCGTTCGGGGGCGGTCATCGACGCCGCCCCTTCCCCTTTCCAGGATATCCGCCCATGACCCGCCCCGTCCGCCTGCTGGCGTTCGCCGGTGCCTGCCTGTGCGCCACCCCCACCGTCGCGGCCCCGGCCGACGACCCGGTGGTCTTCCATTTCGCCACCGTGGGTGACAGCCGCCAGGACGCGGAGGACCCGCGCCTGACGGCGCACGACGCCCCCTTCCTGCAGGCGACGCGGCAGTTGGCCCGCATCAGCCGCGAGGTGCAGGCGGCCCACGCCCAGGCCCTCGTCTTCCTGGGCGACATGGTCATGGGCTATACCCCGGACCGGCCGCTGCTGGACCGCGAATACGCCTATTGGCGCGGCATGATGGCGCCCCTGATGGAAACCGGGACCTACGTCCTGCCCGTGGCCGGCAACCATGAGACGGAAAGCAAGGTCAAGCAGCCCAACGGCAAGACACTGAAGCTGGCCAATACCGCCAACGAGGACGCGTGGCGGGCCAACATGGGCGACCTGGTGCTGGACGCACCCCTGTGGCAGCGCCTGACGGGCATACCCGTCACCCACTGGTCGGTGGACAACACGCCGGCCATCGGCACCGACCGCATCACCAGCGACCAGCGCCAGCTGACCTACAGCTTCGACACCGGTTCGGTGCACATCGCCGTCATCAACACCGACCCCAGCGGCGCCGACGGCACGGCGCCCGTCGCTTGGCTGGAGGCCGACCTGACGGCGGCCGAGGCGCGCGGCACCACCCACATCTACGTCTTCGGCCACAAGATGGCCTACACTTACGACTTCCCCGTTCCGAAGGAAAAGGTGGGCAAGGTCGAGAAGGAAACCGGCCTGGAGACGGGCGGCGAGACCCTGCGCGACGCTTTCTGGCGGATCGTGGAGCGCCACCACGCCACGTATTTCTGCGGGCATGAGCACATCTTCCACGCCTGGCAGCCGACCAAGGACCAGGGCGGGCGGGCCTGGCAGGTCATCATAGGGTCCGGCGGGTCGCCCCTGGCGGCGGTCAAGGCCGGCGGCACGCAGGAGGTGGACCGCCTGTACGCCTGGGCGGAGGTCTGGGCCTATCGCAGCGGCCGCACCCATGTCGCCATCCACGGCTTCGACGACGGCGACGCCCCCAGCCGCACCCTGCAGGAATGGGACATTCCGGCCGGGCGCTGAACCCTTCCTACGCCAACAACCGCTGGAGCTGGATGGCCATGGCCTCCAGCGCCAGCTCGGGTTCCAACCGGTATTTTTCCAGCGCGAACAGCCGGTGCGACGGGAACCAGGGCCGCACGGGCGTGCCCAGCGTCGTCCAATCGCGTGACGCGAAGCGCCAGCACGGGGTGCCCACCGCCCCGGCCATCTCCCCCACCGCGGTGGCGGCGCCGATCACCAGGTCGCAGGCCGCCGTCATGGCCGCCGCCGTTTCCAGGTCGTCGCGCAGGTCGGCGTCGGCGAAGCGGTGAACCGCCAGGCCATGGTCGCGCTTCAGCGCCGCGATCTCCTCCACCGCCGGCTGGTAGTGCAGGCTGACCGCCGTCACGCCCGGCAGCGACAGGATGGGTCGCCACTGGGCCAGCGTGGAATAGGCCCGCGAGCGTTCGGTGCTGAGCTGGCCGGAGCGCCAGGCGATGCCCACCACCAAGGCCGGCCCCGGCGCCAGGGCGGTCAGCCGGCCCCGCCAGCGGGACACCCGCTCGGGATCGGGGACAAGATAGCCCGCCGCCCCATCCCGGGCGAAATCCGCCAGCGTCGGCGTCAGATGAGCCGCCAGGTCGCCCGCGGCCACCACGAAGTCAGCGCCCGCCGGCTCCAGCGCGTCCGCCTCCCGCCGGCGCGGCCGGGGCAGGAAACGCAGGGTGGGAAAGCTGCGGGCCAGCAGCCCGGCCAGCCGCGGGTCGCACTCCACCAACACGGCCGTAGCCCCTTGGATCCCCGCCCGGGCGGCCAAGGCGGGATAGAGGCTGGCGAACAGCAGCTCGTCCCCCAGACCCTGTTCATGCCACACCCGCAAGCTGCGGCCGACCAGGCTTTCGCCACGCCAGGCCGGGCGGTCGAAACGGGGCGCCGTGCCCTTGTCCTCGGCCGCGAAGCGCCAGGCATAGCCCTGCCAGCCCCGGTCCAAAGCGCCCAGTTGCAGGTCGACCAGACCCCGGTTGAAGCGCGCCGTGGCCAGGGTGGGGTCCAGTTCGATGGCGTGGGCGTAGCTGTCGCCGGCGGCGGCGTAACGGCCGGCGTCGTTCAGGCAGCGGCCCCGGTTGTTCCAGGCCGTCGCCTGGTTCGGCGCCAGGGCCACGGCACGCTCCAGCCAGGGCGGCCCGGCGAAGATGTTACCGTCGCGCCGCAGCGCCTCGCCCAGGCCACAGAGGGCATCGATGACCACGGGATCCTGGGTGTCCGGCACCTCCTGCGGCAACAAGGCCCCGCCCAGCGCCCGGCGGAAGGCGTCGATGGCCGCCGCCGGCCGGTCCAGGGCCAGCAGGGCCGTGCCCAGGTTGGACGCGGCCGCCGCCAGGTCCGGAGCCTGGACCAGGGCCCGTTCCTGGCAGGCCACCGCCTCCGCCGCGCGCCCCTGGGCTAGCAGGGCGTTGCCCAGGTTGGTCAGCACGTCCGGTCGATCCGGTTCGGCGACCAGCGCCTGGCGATAGTGGTCCTCGGCCTCCGCGGGACGCCCCAGGGACTGCAGCACGTTGCCCAGGTTGGACTGGGCGGCGGCGTAGCCGGGCGCCAGTTCCACCGCCCGGCGCAGGAAGGGCAGGCCCGCCTCCGCCCGGCCCAGTTGCGCCAGGGCCAGCCCCATGAGATGCAGGGCCACCGGCTGGTCCGGCTGACGGTCCAGCACCGCGCGATACAGGGGCAGGGCGCCGGCCGCGTCGCCCGCCTGGTGGAGTGCCGCCGCCTCAGCCAGGGGATCCCCGCCCGCCGGCGCGGGCGGCGGATCCAACAGGGGCGCTTGGCGCAGGCGGTCCACCGCGGCCACCACCGGCGCCACCACGTCGGCGGCGCGGCCATCGGCCGGGGCAGGCACCACCGTCATGGCGGCGAACCAGGGCCGCACGGCGGTGCCGAGCATGGACCAGTCCATGCGCGTCCCCACCCGCCACACCGGCACGCCCAGGGCGCCCGCCAGTTCCCCGACGGAGGTGGGGGCGGTGATCACCAGATCCAGGCAGGCGGTCAGGGCGCCCGCCGCCTCCAGATCCAGGCGCAGGTCGGTGTCGGCCCAGCGGTGCAGGGTGACACCCAGGGCGGCCTCAACCGCGCTCACCTCCTCCTCGACCTCACCATATTGCAGCATCACCGGGACGACGTCCGGCAGACGCAGCAGAGGGGCCCAGTCGGCCAGGCGGGTGTAGGCGCTGTCGCGGTCCAGGTCACGCACCATGCTTTGCCAGCACAGGCCCACGCGCAGGCCCGGCCCCAGGGCCGCCACCCGCGTCCGCCAGGCTGTCAGGAGCGCCGGATCGGGGGCCAGGTAGGCTTGGCCGGTGAAGGCGGCCAAGTCGCCACGCAGCAATTGCGGCAGACCGCCGGCGGGGATATGCAGGTCGGCGCCGGCGGCATCGGCGGTGATAAGGTCCGCCGCCACCGTGACCCTGTCCTGCCCCGGGGTCGCGAACGCGCGGGTGAAATAGCCGGCCAGCCGGGCATCGCATTCCACGACGAAGCTGGCCTCGGGATGGGCGGCGATGAGGTCGCGGTACAGGCTGGCGAACAGCAGCTCATCTCCCAGGCCCTGTTCCCGCCAGACCAGCAGGCGGCGGCGGCCCAGAGCGTCGCCCCGCCAGCGGGGCCGGGGAAAGCGGCGGTCCGGCAGGGCCTGGCCGGCGTCAAAGCGGGCCTGGTAGCCGGCCCAGCCGTCCGCCAGGCGCCCCTCCGCCAAGTCCAGGACAGCCAGGTTGTAGCGCGCGGGTGGGAAATCCGGCCGCAGGGCCAGCGCCCGCCGGAACCCCGCCCGGGCGTGGGCCTGGGTCTGGCGGACGGCGTCCCGCGTGGGCCCCCGCTCGCCCAGCCAGGTCAGGGCCAGGTTGTTGGCGGCCTCGACATAGGTGGGGTCCAGGGCCAGGGCCTGGTCATGGCAACCCCGCGCCAGGCCCCACATCTCCTCCGAGCCCAGGGCCAGGCCCAGATTGGTCAGGGTGTAGGGCGTCTCCTCCGCCGCCACGGCGGCCCGGGCGGCGGCCAGGCCCTGGGCGGTGCGCCGCAGGCCAGCCAGGGCGCGCGCCTGCTCCACCAGCGCCTTGGCATAGTCCGGGCGCAGCGCCAAGGCGCGGCCCGCGGCCGCCAGCGCCGCGTCCCAGGCGCGCAGCTCGACATGGACCCCGGCCAGGTTGCCCCAGGCCTCGGCATAGTCCGGCGCCAAGTCGGTGGCGCGGGTGAAGGCCGCCAGGGCGCCAGGCAGATCGCCGGTGGCGCGCAGGGCGCCGCCCAGACTGTTGTGCGCCTGGGCGAAGGCCGGGTCCGCAGCCACCGCGCGGCGCAGCAGGCCGGCACCCTCTTCCGCGCGGCCATCCTGCATCAGCACCACGCCCAGCAGGTGCAGCGCGTCGACATCCCCCGGTGATCGCGCCAGCACCGACCGGTAGGCCACCTCCGCCCCCGTGAGGTCGCCGGCGCGGTGGGCGGCCATGCCAGCCTCCACCGTGGCCACGGCCTGTGCGGAAGGAAGCGGCGCCTCGGCCCTCATGCGCAGCAGCGCTTCGCGCATGGCCGGCACCACCACGTCCGGCGCCCCCCAGCCGGAAAACCACTGACGCTGCGCCGGGAACCAGGGCCGCACGGCTGTGCCCAGGTCCGCCCAGGCCGGCATGTGCTGGAACCGCCAGGTGGGCACCCCCAGGGCCGCCGACAGCTCCCCCACCGCCGTGCCGGCGGACACCACCAGATCCAGTCCCGCCATCAGCGCCGCGACCCCTTCCTGGTCCTCGCGCAGGTCCAGGTCGTCCCATAGATGCAGGGTCACACCGGTGGCGGCGGCGACCTCGGCCATCTCCGCCCCGGCGTCGCCGGCGCGGGCGTCGTATTGCAGCACCACAAAATGGACGTCCGGCACGGTCAGCAGCGGCACCATCTGCATCAGGGTCAGGTACAGGTTTTGCCGCTCCAGGCTGCGCAGGCCGCTGCGCCAGCACAAGCCGACCTTGAGGCCGGGCCCCAGGGCGGCCAGGCGCCCGCGCCACAGGGCCGCCCGGGCCGGATCGGGCCGTACCCAGGGCGCAGGATCCGCCGGGAAATCCCCGTGTGAGCGGCGCAACAGGGCCGGCAACCCGCCCAGGGGCACATGCATGTCTGCATCGCGCGGCGTGTCGGTGCGGCCGCGCACCGACAGGTCCAAGCCCGGCGGCACCTGCGGATCCAACGCGCGGGACAACAAGCCGGCCAACCGGGCATCCACCTCCACCACCAGACGGCGGCAGCCCCGGGCGCCCAGCCAGCGCAGCAGATCGGGCAGGCAGCTGGCGAACAGGATTTCGTCGCCCAGGCCCTGTTCGCCCCATACCAGCAGGGCACGGCCCCGCACATCGCCCCCGGTCCAGGCCGGCAGCACCAGATCACCGCGGGCCGTGCTGTCCGGCACCGCGAAACGGGCGGGATAATCGCGCCAGCCGTCCTCCAGATCACCCAGCTCCAGCGCCAGCATGGACAGGTTCACCCGGGCCTTCGCCCAGCCGGGCCGCAGCGCCAGCGCGCGGCGGTAGTGATCGCGGGCCTCGTCCACCAGGCGGAGATCGAACAGGGCGCGGCCCAGGTTGAGATGGACGTCGGCATTGTCGGGCTGCTGCGCCAGCACGGCGCGCAGATGGGCGACGGCGGTCCCCGGATGGCCCAGCAGCAGGCGCAGGTTGGCCAGGCCGCTCAGCGCCGCCGCCGATTCCGGCTCGATCCCCAACGCCTGGTGGAAGGCCTCGAGCGCCGCGTCCGCCTGGTTCAGCTTGGTCAGGGCGACGCCGAGGTTGACCCAGCCGCCCACCCAGCCCGGGTCGGCCTCTGTCGCCCGGCGCTGGGCCTCGGCCGCCCCCTCGTCATCGCCCAGCGCGGTCAGCGTCAGGCCGCGGTTGGCGTGCAGGGCGGCCCGGTCCGGCGCCAGCTGCACGGCCCGGTCGTGGCAGCGCAGGGCGTCGGCCCCCCGGCCCAAGCCCTGCAGGGCCAGGCCCAGGCCGGACAGGGCCTCAGGATTGTCGGCGCGCAGGCCCAGCAGCTGGCGATAACGATCCGCCGCCGCCGCCCAGCGTTCCTCCCGTCGCAGCAGGCCGGCCAGCGCCGCCAGGGCGCCGGCGTGGCCCCCGTCCGCCGCCCGGCCCAGCCGGTCCACGGCCACGTCCACCTGGCCGGCGTCGCGCGCCGCCAAGCCGTCGGCATACAGCGTGTCCGGCGACGGCGCCGGGGGTACCGGCGCCGGAACATCGGCCGTGGCTGGCTGCGTCAGGCTGGCCAGCCGCCAGGCCAGGTGCGGCAGCACCACGCCGATGACCTCCCCTTCCGGCGGGAAGAAGGACTGTTGCGCCGGGAACCAGGGGCGCGCGCCAGTACCCAGCCGGGACCATTCAAAGGTGGCGCCCAAGCGCCAGCAAGGAACGCCCAAGGCACCGGCCAGTTCCGACACGGCGGTGCCGGCCGTCACCACCAGATCCAGGCCGCTGATCAGGGCCGCGACGCCATCCAGGTCATCGCGCAAATCCAGGTCGGGCCAGCGGTGGATGCGGATGCCCAAGCGCGCCTCCGCCGCCGCCATCTCAGGTTCGGCCGCCGTCCCGTCATACTGCAGGGTGACGAAGCGCACGCCCGGCAGCCGCAGCAGCGGATCCCACTCGTCCAGCTGCGGGTACAGCAGCCGGCCGCGTTCCTCCGTCCGCAGGCCGCTGCGCCAGCACAGGCCCACCTTGAGACCCGGGCCCAGCGCCGCCAGGCGGTCCGCCCATAAGGCCGCGAGGGCTGGATCGGCCGTCAGGTAGGCCGACGGGCCGGTGGCGAAACGGGCGAGGTCCGGCCGCAGCAGGGCCGGCAGATCACCCGCCGACAGGGCGGCGTCGACCGCCGGCGCCTCCTGGCCTTCCAGGGTGCGGCCAGCCGGTGCGATCACGGCGCTGGGGAAGGCGCGGGCGAACAGCGCGCCCAGCCGCGGATCGCAATCGATGACCAGCTGGCCCACCTTTTCCGCCAAGCCGGGGTAAAGGCTGGCGAACAGCAGCTCATCCCCCAGCCCCTGCTCGCGCCGCACCAACAGGGTGCGCCCCGCGAAATCCTGCCCCCGCCAGGGTGGGGCCGGCAGGGGGGCCGCCGTGGCCCCCCCCAGATCGCGGTGGGCATAGCCGCGCCAGCCCGCCGCCAGGTCCCCTTGGGCCAGGCGGGCCAGGCCCAGGTTGAACTGGATCAGCGGCTGGCCGGGGTCCAGCGCCTCGGCCGCGGCCAGATGGCGCGCCCCGTCCGCCAGGCGACCCTGCGCCACCAGGGCCGTGCCCAGGTTGCCGTGCGCGTGGGCCATCTCCGGCGCCAGGGCCACCGCCCGGCGGGCCAGGCTCTCCGCTTGCCAGGGGACGCCCAGGGCGGTCATCGTGCCCGCCAGGTTGACCAGCGTCTCCGCCCGGTCGGGCGCCAATCGCAGGGCGTGGAGCAACGCCGCCTCGGCCCCCGCCAGATCGCCCCGGTCACGCAGCAGCGCGCCCAGGTTGGAAGCCGCCGCCGCCAGGGCCGGATCCTGGGCCAGGGCGCGGCGGTAGGCGGCCTCCGCCTCCGCCAGACGGCCCAGCTGGCGCAGGATGTTGCCCAAATTGTTGGCCGGCATGGCCGTCTGGTCCGGCGGCAGCAGCGCCAGGGCCTGGTCGATGGCGGGGACCGCCCCGGCGGCGTCCCCCACCTGGAAGCGCGCCAGGCCCAGCAGGTGCAGCGCCTGCCCCCGGGCGGCCGGCGCCAGCTTGCCCCATTCTATCAGCGCGTCCAGGGCGGACACCGCCTCCACCGCGCGGCCGCCGGTCAGCAGGTCGTAAGCCTGGGCCAGGGTCGTCAAGGCGGGCGGGCGGGGCGCGCCCGGCACGTTCCTATTTATTTCGATGTCGAAACTAGATAGCGCGGTCAGGGCGTCGCACACTTGGTCCAAGGCGTCCGCCACGGTCGCGGCCGGAAAGACGCGCATGGCCGGATACCAGGGCCGCACCCTGGTCCCCAGCATGGACCAGTCGCCCGGCAGTTCCATGCGCCAGACGGGTGCGCCCAAGGCTCCCGCCAGTTCACCCACCGAGGTGGGGGCGGTGATGACCATGTCCAAGGCGGAGATGAGGGCGGCGACGCCCTCGATATCATTGCGCTGGTCCAGATCGGCGAAACGGTGCGGCAGGGGAAGCCCCTCCGCCGCCGCCGCCCGCCGTTCCGCCGTGACGTCGCTGTATTGCAGATCCACCCAGGTGATGCCGGGCAGTGTCAGCAGCGGCGCCCACCGCGTCAGTCCCAGATAGTTGGGGTCGCGATGCGGCGCCTTGATGCCGGAGGTCCAGCACATGCCGATCTTCAGCCCCGGCCCCAGGGCGGCCAGGCGCTGACGCCAGTGCGCCACGGCTTGCGGATCGGCCGCCAGCCAGCCGCCTTCCCGTCCGGCGTAGGCCCGCAGGCTGGCGCCGAACAGGGCCGGCAGGCTGCCGGCGGGCAGGTGCACGTCGAAATCGTCGCCCGCCAGCGGTTCGGGCCGCAGTTCCACCCGGCCGGCCAGGTCAGGCACCTCCCGGCGCAGATGGCGGGACATGAGGTCGACCAGCCGGGGCTCGGTCAGAATGACGACGCTGCCTCCCGAGGCGCCTGCGGAAGCCCCCAGGGCGGCGCGAAGGGCCGGGACGTAGAAGGGGGAGAACAAGAACTCGTCACCCAGCCCCTGTTCCCGCCACAGCATGAGGCGGCGCCCGCCCAACGGATCACCTGTCCAGAAGGGACGGTCAGGATAACGCCAAGGCTTGATATTTCCGACAGCGAAACGACTGGCGTAGTCAGCCCAGCCCTCCGGCAGGCGACCTAGGGCCAACCGCACGTAGGACCGGTTGTAGCGTGGCGCCGGATCGTCGGGATCGAAGGCCAGCGCCCGGGTGAAGGCGGCGTCCGCCCCAGGAAGGTCGCCCAGCACCTGAAGCGCGTTGGCCAAGGCCATGTGGCCCGCGGCGTTCGCCGGCTCCAGCGCCAGCAGGCGCCGGGCCATGATCTCCGCCCCCTCGCCATCATAGAGCTGGCGCATCAGGTCGCTCAGGTTCAGCAGGGCGGAGACATGGGTGGGGGCGACGTCCAGCAGGCTGTGGTAGGCGGCCATGGCGGCCGGATAATCCTTCTGCTGGACATAGGCCAGGCCCAGCGACATCCAGGCGGAGACGGAGCGGGGGAACAGCCGCAGGGTCCGCAGCAGCAGGGGCACGGCCGCCGCGTCCCCCTGTTCCACCATCATCAGCGCCAGGTTTTCCAGCGTGCCCTGGTCATCGGGCCGTACGGCCAGGGCGCGTTCCGCGAGGGCCCGCCCCTCGTCCGACCGCCCCTGTTGGTGGCAGGCCACGCCGCACAGGTTCAGCGCGTCGGGCTGCGCCGGATCCAGCGCCAGGACACGGCGGTACAGCGCCTCGGCCCCCACCAGGTCGCCCGCGCGGTGCCGGTCCATGGCCTGGGCCAGCAGGCCCGTGGCCTGACCGCCCTTCGCACCCCTGCCGGCGCCGCCATGGACCATTCATCACCTGTCTGGAACATTGTTCGGAGGTTGAACCACCGCCCCGCCGACACCAAAACGGGGCCCTGTGTGTAACCACCCCCTTAGGATAGCAGTTGTGTGGCGATTACATAAACCACACAGATTGTTGATACTTGCGACGGTGTTGGCGCTATACTCCCCGGACCATCCGGCGACCGTCCTCTCCGGGCGATCTCCGTGATCTTTGAGGCCGGGGGGACGGTTCCACCGGCGGCGGGGGCAGACATGACGTCGAAGTTCCTTAAATCGGCCCTGGCCGATTTCAACGGCGCATCCATCCTGATCACCGGCGGCACCGGGTCCTTCGGCCGCCAGTTCGTGCGCTATCTGCTGGAACACGCCAAGCCGCGCCGGATCATCATCTTCTCCCGCGATGAGTTCAAACAGTATGAGATGCAGCAGCAGCTGGGCGTGGCCCATGAGGGTGTGCTGCGATTCTTCATCGGCGACGTGCGCGACAGGTCCCGTCTGGAAATGGCCATGAGGGAGGTCGAGTACTGCATCCACGCCGCCGCCCTGAAGCACGTGCCGACGGCGGAATACAACCCCATCGAATGCATCCGCACCAACGTCTATGGGGCGGAGAACGTGGTGCACGCGGCCCTGGCCGCCGGGGTGCGCAAGGTCATCGCGCTGTCCACCGACAAGGCCGCCAGCCCCATCAACCTGTATGGCGCCAGCAAGCTGGCCTCCGACAAGATCTTCGTCGCGTCCAACAACCTGTCGGGGTCGGTGGGCACCCGCTTCGCCGTGGTGCGCTATGGCAACGTCGTCGGGTCGCGCGGCAGCGTCATCCCCCTGTTCCGCCGGCTGATCGCCGAGGGCGCCGCGGAACTGCCCATCACGGATGAGCGCATGACGCGCTTCTGGATCACCCTGCAGCATGGGGTGGAGTTCGTGGCGTCCTGCTTCGGCCTGATGCAGGGCGGTGAGATCTACGTGCCCAAAATCCCCAGCATGCGGGTGGGGGACCTGGCCCGCTGCATGGCGCCGGACCTGCCGCACAAGGTCATCGGCATCCGCCCTGGCGAGAAGCTGCACGAGGTGATGATCACCGAGGACGACAGCCGCCAGACCTTCGAGATGGAGGACCGCTACGTCATCGAGCCGGCCTTCAACTGGTGGACGCGGCAGGCCTATGTCAAGCTGGGGGCCAAGGCGGTGCCCGACGGCTTCAGCTACCGCAGCGACAGCAATACCGACTGGCTGACCCCTGAACGCCTGGCCGTGCTGCTGCAGAGGCCGTGATGGCTGGTGACCCTCCGCATTCCGCGCCCTATCTGCCTTACGGCCGGCAGGCCATCGATGAGGATGACATCGCCGCCGTCACGGCCGTGCTGCGTGGCGACTGGCTGACGCAGGGGCCCACCGTCACCCGTTTCGAGCGGGCCTTCGCCGAAACCGTCGGCGCCCGCCACGCCATCGCCTGCGCCAACGGCACCGCCGCGTTGCACCTGGCCTGCATGGCGCTGAACCTGGGACCCGGCGACGCCGTGGTGGTGCCCAGCGTCACCTTCCTGGCCACCGCCAACGCCGCCCGCTATTGCGGGGCGGAGGTGGCCTTCGCCGACGTCGATCCCGAAACCGGCCTGATGGGCCGGGCGGCGGCCGAGGCCGCCATCGCCCGGGCCGAGGCCGCCGGCTGGCGGGTACGCGCCCTGGCGCCGGTGCACTTCGCGGGCCAGGCGGCGGACATGGACGCCCTGGCCGACCTGGCCGAGGCGCGCGGCCTGGCGATCATCGAGGACGCCTGCCACGCCGTGGGCAGCCGCCGCGCCGGCCGGGCCAGGGTCAACGGGGGTGGGGCCAACGGGGATGGGGACACCGTGGCCATCGGCGCCTGCGACCGGTCGGCCATGGCCTGCTTCTCCTTCCATCCGGTGAAGACCATCGCCGCCGGCGAGGGCGGCATGATCACCACCAATGACGACGCCCTGGCGCGCAGCCTGCGACGCGACGTCAGCCACGGCATGGTGCGCGATGCGGCGGCCTTCCAGGACAAGGAGGCGGCCTTCGGCGCCGCCGGCGGCGCCAACCCGTGGTATTACGAGATGCCGGCCCCCGGGTATAACTACCGCCTGACCGACATCCACGCCGCCCTGGGCCTGAGCCAGTTGGGCAAACTGGACCGCTTCGCGCGCCGCCGGGCGGAGATGGTGGCGCGCTATGACGAGCGCCTGGCGGGCCTGGCCCCCCTCGTCCGGCATGCCGGACGTAGCGGAGGCGCGCCCGCCTGGCATCTTTACGTGGTGCTGATCGACTTCGCCACCCTGGGCAAGGACCGCGCCGCCGTCATGGCGGAACTGCGGGTCCAGGGGGTGGGCAGCCAGGTGCATTACATCCCGGTGCACCACCAGCCCTATTACCGCGCCCGCTATGGCCGTCTGGACCTGCCGGGTGCCGACGGCTGGTACGGGGCCTGCCTGTCCCTGCCCCTGTTCCCCGCCATGACGGACGGCGATGTCGACCGCGTGGTGGCCGCGCTGGAACGGGTGGCCGGGGCGTGAGCCCCACACCGCCTCCACCCACGGTCCCCGTTCTTCAGACCGCCTTTTGCGCCAGCTTGGCCAAGCGGTCCTGGTAGGCTGGCGGATAGAGGGCCAGCTGGCGGTACATCAGCGGCCCCCCTTCCGCGTCGGCCTCGCGGTAGGCGCCCAAAGCCTCGGTCCCCTGCCCCGCCCCATCCAGCACCATGGCCAGCAGCAGCTTGGCCAGCGGCTGGTTGGGCGCCTGGGCGCTGGCCTGCTTCAGGCTGGCGACGGCTTGGGTCAGAGCTCCCGTCTCGAACTCGACCAGGCCGCGGCACTGATTGGCGAAATAGTTGCGTGGTTCGCGCGCGCAGCCCGCCTGGGCGTGCGCCGCCGCCTGGGTCGTGTCGCCCCGGCGCAACGCCACCAGGGCGCGATGGCTTTCCGGCAAGGCCCAGCCGGTGTCGACCTGGGCGCAGCGGCTGAAATGCCCTTCCGCCGCCGCCAAGTCGCCGGCCTCCAGGTCGCGCATGCCCCACTGCAGCAGCAGGTTCTTGTCGTCCGCAGCCCCCGCGCCCACCAGGGCGACATAGCCCTCGATCTCGGGCGCCGCCTCCTGCGGACGCACCAGCCGCACCAGGCAGCGGATGATCTGGAAGCGCAAGTCCTGGCGGGTCGGCACCAGCCGGCTGGCGACGCGCGCCGCCGCCAGCGCCAGTTCCGTCCGCCGCACCTGATCGTCCTGCCACTGGGCGAAGAGGGTGTTGGATATGTCGGCCAGGGCGCTTGCCAGTTCGTCGGCCGAACTGGCCGGGATGTCGTTGGTCACCGTCAGGGTATGCGCCCAGGCGGCCAGCGCGTCGGCGACGCGCCCCTCGACATGGGCGGCCAGGCCGGCCAGGGCCGGCACGCGGATGTCGGTGGCCGGCGCCAGATCCACGAAGCGGCGGGCCCAGTCCACACCGTCCGCCTTGCCGTCCTTCAGCAGGCGGGCGGACAGGTTGGCGCAGCCGTCCAGCCATAGGGCCGGGGCGCGGGCTTGCAGATCGGCCTGCCGCTGCCGCGCGGCCTCGGCCTGGCCCAGGCGTTCCTCCGCCAGCACCAGCAAGGGGTAGAGGATGGCCAGATCCGGCTGGATTTCCGCGGCCCGCTGCAGGGCGCCGTGGGCCGCCTGGGCGTCGCCGCCCATCAGCAGGGCGATGCCCATCTCGAAATGATAGTTGGCGAAGGTGGTCTGGCGTATGCGGTCCCGCCAGCGGCCGATCGCCGCCTCATCCAACGCGGTTGTCGCCTGTGCCCCTGCCATCACGCTCATCTCCTGCCTTCATCCATCGCCGACGCATCGGCGACACTGTACCAATCCACGGCCCCCAAGCCACAGCCTATCGCCGCCCGCGCGCCTGGGCGATGCAGCGTTCCATGCGGGGGATGAATTCCTCGGCCTTGAAGGGTTTCAGGATGACGCCGGCGGCCCCGTTGCGCAGCGCCTCCTGCAGCACCTCGGCCTCGGCGTGGCTGGTGACCATGATGACGGGCACCATGGACAGGGCGTGGCTGCCCCGCACGGCTTTCAGCGTCTGCAAACCGTCCAGCGTGGGCATGGTGATGTCCAGCAGCAGGGCGCGCGGTTGCACCTGGCTCAACATCCGCAGGCATTGGGCCCCGTCGGACACGGGCACCGGCGTGTAGCCGCCGGCCTTCAGCAGGGCTCCGATCAGGGCCCGCAGCCCGGGTTCATCCTCCGCGAACACGATCGCGCCCTTGCTCATGCTTCTTCCGCCGACATCCTGCCGGGCTAGTCGCCGGCCGCCTCCACCGCCCTATCGATAAACCGTTCGCCCAGCGCCGTCCAGGCACCGGGGCCGACACGGCCGATACGGGCGGCCAGGGCGCGCACGGTGTCCATGTCCCCGTCGGCGCAGGCATCGTGCATCTGGCGTCCCAGCGCCTGCAAGCCCACCAGGCCGACATTGCCGGCGGTGGAGATCAGGTCGTGCGCCTCCGCCCGCAAGGGCGCCAGGTCCGACGCCTCCACCAAGGACTGGATGCGCCGCACCCGGGCCAGGCCGTGCTCAACGAAATTTCCCACCAGGACGTGGAAGTCGGCCGGCGGCACGATGGCCTGCAATCCGGCCAGCACGGCGGGGTCCAGCCGCCCCAGGCTGGCGTCGTCGTCCACCACCGGGTCCGCCGGCGACGTCCCTTCCGGATCGGTGACCGGATCCGCGGCATGGTCGGCGCCGCTGGCCACCCAGCGTGCCACCGTGTCCAGGAATTGCTGCTGGTCGAAGGGCTTGGAGACGTAGTCGTCCATGCCGGCGGCCAGGTACTCCTCACGCATGCCCACCATGGCGTTGGCGGTCATGGCCAGGATGGGCAGGTGGCGCAGGCCCAGCTCACGCCGCAAGACCTGCGTGGCGGCCACCCCGTCCATCACCGGCATCTGGACGTCCATCAGCACCAAGTCGTAGGCCGTGGCGCGGCAGGCGGCCACGGCCGCCTGCCCATCTTCCGCCATGTCGACGGTGTAGCCGTCGCGTTCCAGCATGATGCGCGCGACGGAGCGGTTGACCATGTTATCGTCCACCAGCAGCAGGCGGCGGCCCAGCCCGCGCGCGCCCAGGTCGCCGGTCAGCGGGCCATCAGCCTCCGATCCGCCCGCCTCCTCGCCGCCGAACAGGCGCAGCAGCAGGGTGCGCAGGGCGGGGGCCCGCACCGGCCGAACCAGCACGCCATCCACCGCCGCGTCGGCCTCCACCACCTGCGGCCGGTCGGTCGACACCACCATCTTGGCAGCCGCGGCGCGGGTCAGCGTCCGCAGCCGGGCGGCGAGGGCGGGCCCATCCGTGCCTGGCGGGGCGTCGGCGATGACCACGATGTCGAAGGCCCAGGCCTCGTCCGCCGCCACCTCGGCCACGGCGGCGTCCGCGTCCGGCACGACGGTCACCATGAGATCCAGACGCTCCAGCGCCTTGAGCGAGCCACCCGTCCCCACCGCCAGGACGCGCAGGCCGCTCAGCGCCGCAACGGCGGCGGCGCGGCGGGCCACACGGACGCTGGATGGCTTCATCGGGATGGTGAAGGTGAAGGTGGACCCGGCACCCGGCGTGCTGTCCAGCGTGATGCCGCCGCCCATCAGGCGCACCAGCTCACGCGAGATGACCAGGCCCAGGCCTGTGCCGCCGTAGCGCCGGTTGATGGAATTGTCGGCCTGTGTGAACTTCTGGAACAGGCGGCCCTGCTGGTCCGCGTCCATACCCACGCCCGTGTCGCTGACGACGAAGCGCAGACGGCGGCGGCCGTCGGCCGCGTCTTCGCCTTTCCCGGAAGCGGCCGTGACCGCCAGGTTGACGCGGCCCTCGGCCGTGAACTTCACGGCGTTGCCCATCAGGTTCAGCAGCACCTGGCGCAGGCGGGTGGGGTCGCCGCGATAGGCGCCGACCACCTCCGGCGCCACGGTGGCGGCCAAATCCAGGCCCTTTTCCCGCGCCTGCGGCGACAGCAGGGCCACCACGCCCTCCACCACCTCATCCAGGACGAAGTCCACCATCTCCAGTTCGACCTTGCCGGCCTCCAGCTTGGAGATGTCCAGGATGTTGTTGATGATGTTCAGCAAGGCCTGGGCGCTGTCGTGGATGGCCTCGGCGTAGGCGCGCTGCTCGGTCGCCAGCGTGGTGCCCAGCAGGATCTGGGTCATGCCCATGATGCCGTTCATGGGCGTGCGGATTTCGTGGCTCATATTGGCCAGGAAGTCGGATTTGGCGCGGTTGGCCGCCTCCGCCGCCTGCTTGGCGCCAGCCAGATCATCGGCCAGGGCCGCCAGGTCGCCCTCGCGCTTCTTTTCCCGCGTCACGTCCGACAGCGTGACCACCAGGCCGCGTCCCCACGGCACGGCGGTGATGCGGAACCAGCGGTCATCCGCGTCCCGATGATATTCGAAGGTGGCGGCGCGGCCGGTGTCCACCACCTCGACATAGCGGTCGAACAGCCCGTCGGCCGCGAGGTCAGGGAACAGCTCCCTCAGGCCGCGGCCCACCAGGTCGTGAGCGAAGCGGCCGGCCATCTTCTCGGCGGTGACGTTGACCAGCTCGAAGCGGAAGTCGCTGACGTCGAAGTTTTCGTCCCGGATGGTTTCATAGGCGAAGACGCCGTCCAGCGAGGCGTTCAGCACGTTGTCCAGCAGGGTGCGCTGCGCCTGCAGGGTGGCGCGCGCGGCCTCCAGCTCCGTCACCTGGGCGTTCAGGTGCAGGGTCGCCGCCACCTGGTCCGACACGTCCCGCAGCAGGGCGACATAATGGGTGACCCGGCTGCCCACGCGGGCCGGGAAGATGGCCAGATCCACCCAGAAGGGCCGGCGATCGCGGGTGTAGTTCAACAGGCGCTGGCGCACGGGTTCCCCCGCCGCCAGCGCCTGGCGGATACGATCCAGCGCCGTCCTGTCGGTCAGCGGCCCCTGCAGGAAACGGGGGGAACGGCCCACGGCCTCATCCCACGGATAACCGGTGACGGTGGTGAAGGCCTCGTTCACGAAGATGATACGGGGGCCGGGCTCGTCCAGGGCGTCGGCCTCGGTGATCAGGATGCCGTCGGTGGCATGCACCGCCACCGATTGCAGCAGGCGCAAGCGTTCCTCCGCCGCCACCTGGTGGGTGCGGTCGCGCCCCGAGCCACGGAAGCCCCGGAACACCCCGGCCTCATCGAAGATGGGCTTGCCGCTGACCACCACATGGCGCAGCACCCCATCCTCGCCATACAGGCTGTAGGTCATGTTGCGGAAGGGTTGCCGCGCCGCCAGCAGTTCCTCATAGGCCTGGAATTCCGGGCTGTCGGGGTTGACGGCGAAATCGCGGTGGGTGCGGCCCAGGAAATGACCCGCGGGAATGCCCAGGCTGCCCACGCCCTTGGACATCTGGGTGAAGCGCCCCTCCGGATCGGTTTCCCAGAACCAGTCGCTGGACACCTCCGTCAGGTCGCGGAACTGGGCCTCGCGCTGGGCGATCTCACGCTCGTGCCGGTCCAGCGCCGCCGCCATGTCGTTGAAGGAGCGGGCCAGTTCCGCGAACTCCGCCGTGCCGGGGGCGATGGCGGCGCGCACCCCCCGGTCGCCCGCCGCCAGGCGCGCGACGGCGTGGCGCAGGGACAACACACCACGCAGCACCGTCGCCTCCACCCCCACCCAGCCCAGAAGCAGGGCGCAAAGGGCCGCCACCCCGCCGAAGACCAGGGTGCGCCGCTGGTCGGCCAGGATGGGCGCCAGGACGATGGCGCGATCCACCCCCACCACCACGTGTGCGCCGCTGCCGGGCAGTGCCGCCATGCCCACCAGCCGGTCCACCCCGTCCAGGGTGATGAATTCGCCCCGATCCGCCGTCCCGTTCAGCACCGCCTGGATGAAGGGATGGTCCTTGAAATTGCGGCCCACCAGGTCCCGCTGTTCCGGCAGGCGGGCCAGTACCGTGCCGGTACGGTCCAGCAACAGGAACAGGGACCCGTCATGGCTGAACCGGGCGCCCGTCTTCTCGATCCAATCCATGCTGAGGCCGGCCAGCACCAAGGCGTCCGGTTTGCCCGCGCCCGCCGGCGCGCCCGGCCGGTACACCGGCTGGGCGGTGCCCAGGATCACACGGTTGCTGGGCCGCCCGAACACATAGTCGCTGATACTGGCCTGGCCTGTCTCGAACGCCTGTCGCACGTACTCGCGGTCACTGTAGTTGGACCAAGGCTGATCCGCCGACGAGCAGATGACCGAGCCGTCGGGCAGAACCACATGGATGTTGGAAACCCAGGGCTGGGACGCCTTCAGGATGCGGGCGTCATCGACGCATTGGTCCGTCGGCAACAGGGCGGAATGCTGGGCGAACCCCCGGCTGAGACGCCGCACCTGGTCCAACAGGCGTTCCTGGTCGTCCGCCGCCATGCGGGCCAGTTCCACGGCCTGGGCCTGGACGGCGGCGACGGCCTCGTTCCGCCGGGCCCGGCTTTCGCCCAGCAGCAACAGAAAGAAAGGCACGGTCGTGCCGATCAGCAGCAGCAACAGGCGCCGCCGCAAGCCCAAGGCCATCCCAAACCCCCCGCCGGGCCGGGGCATGGGGGCCCCGGCCGATGACATGCCAGGGCACCTTTGTCGCATCCGGATGGCGCGTCCGTCCAGGACGCGGACGGAGAAGCCACGCAGATGGCGTTATTGGATGTGATTCTTAATTGGCGGCCCCCGCCACCACCTGGCCGCCGACGGGACGATCGGCGCGCCGCGGCATGAGGCGCGAGGCGAAATAGGCCAATTCCAGGGCGGGACCCCGGGCGCGGGCGGCATCGTCCAGGCCGCGCGTGCCGTGCCCGCCCTCGTCACTCTCGTAGAACAGCACGGGCTTGCCCAACGCCTCCATCCGGGCGGCGAACTTGCGGGCGTGGCCGGGGCCCACGCGGTCGTCGTGGGTGGCCGTCATGATCAGGGTTTCCGGGTAGGTGCGCGTGGGGTCCAGCCGCTGGTAGGGGGAGATGCTGGCCAGGAACGCCCTTTCTTCCGGCACCGAGACGCTGCCGTATTCCGCCACCCAGGAGGATCCGGCGGCGATGGCCTCATAGCGCAGCATGTCCAGGAGCGGCACCTTGATGGCGACGGCCCCCCACAGGTCGGGATGCTGGGTCAGCGCCACACCCATCAGCAGGCCGCCGTTGGACCCGCCGCTGATGCCCAGCCGCGCCGGTCGGGTCACCTGGCGGTGGATCAGGTCCCGCGCCACGGCGGTGAAGTCGTCGAAGGACTTCTGCCGGTGGGTCTTCAACGCCGCCTCATGCCAAGCGGGACCGAACTCGCCGCCGCCCCGGATGTTGGCGACGACATAGACGCCGCCGCGATCCAGCCACAGCTTGCCGATGGTGGCGGAATATGTGGGCAGGCGGGACAGGTTGAAACCGCCGTAAGCCGTCAGCAGGGTGGGGTTGTCGCCGCTGAGAGCCATGTCCTTGCGGTGGACGATGAAGTAGGGGATGGCGGTGCCGTCGGTGGAGAGGGCCTCCCATTGGTCCACGGTGTAGGGGCTGGCGTCGAAACCAGGGGTGCCGGCCTTGACCAGGCTGGCGGCGCCACTGTCCAGGTCCACGCTCCATACCGCCTGCGGCGTCAGGAAACCGGCCACGGTCACGGTGACCTTGTCCTTGTCCTCGCTGCTGGACTTGATGCTGACGGCCGACATGTCGGGCAGGTCGACACGGGCCGTCTTCCAGGCGCCATCCGCCCGGGTCAGCACGGTCAGGCGGCCGCGCACGTTCTCGTCACTGGTGACCACCAGATGCGACTTGGCCTTCACCAGGTTGGTCACGGCCTCGCGCGGGCCGGGCAGGTAGACGGGGGACGCCTTCAGCTTGGCCGGATCATGGCGGGCGGCGTCCAGATCCACCGAGACGTAGGACCCGGCGGGGTAGGTGCGGCCGCTGACCGTCTGCCAATCCTGACCCAGCTTGACCACCAGCTGACCGTTGGCCAGCACGGCCAGTTCGGCCAGCGGCGGCAGGCCCAGCTTCAGGGTGTGGCGGCCTTCGACCAGATAGTGTTCGGTGGTGAAATAGCTGGGACGGCGCACCAGCACGATGGCGCGGTGGCCCTGGCGGTCGCGGAAAACGGCGGGACTGACGGACGTGTCGGTGACGCGGCCCCGGAAAATCTCATGCGCCTGGTCCAGTGGTTGGCCGCGCCGTACCACCTTGACCACGTAGGGGTAGCCGGACCGGGTCAGCGCCGTGTCCCCCAAGTCCCAGCCCCGGGCGACCAGCAGGGTGTCGTGGTCCAGCCAGACCACGGTCTGTTTGGCGTAAGGCAGGTGGAAGCCGCCGGGCACATAGGCCTTGGCCACGGGATCGTACTCGCGCACCTCCACCGCGTCCTCGCCCGTGCGCGACAACGACACCAGGCAGGTGCGGCCCAAGACCACTGGATCGGCGTCCGCGGCAGGGGGAGGCGCATCGGGGTCGACCGTGCCATAACAGTTGGAGCCGGCATAGACATGGCGCACGCCGTCGATGGTGGTGACGGCCGGATCCTTGCCGTCGACCGCACCGCCCGACGGCAGCGCGCCGCCGCCGCCCTCTTCCGACGCCTCATGCGCCAGCAGGGTGGCCGTGGTGATGAAGTCGGACAGGGGCGCGTCCCGCGTCAGTTCCGCCAGTGTGCGCTGGTCCTGCCGCGCCACCCAGGCCAACGCCTCGGGCGAGTCCGGGCTTTCCAGCCAGGCGTAGGGGTCGGTGTAGGTGGAGGACAGGCCCGACAGCGGGGGCGCCTGCTCGATAGAAGGGTTCTGGGCGCACGCCGCCAGCGACAGCGCCAAGAGCAGAGCCGGAAGGACACGGAAAGAAAGGGACGGCATGGGGACGCGACAGCCTCGGCGGATCGGGACCCATCCCCGGGCGGCGGCGGCGGCCGGCGTCGAGGAGGGCGGCGGAACGGAGGCAGGAAACATCCGCCCCCGTTCCAGGATTGACCCCTAATCCTTGAGTTTCCGTAAAAGGTAGGTGAACTCCAGCGCTTGCCGGCGGGCGGTTTCCTTCAGGTTGGCGCTGGCGGCGTGGCCGCCCTCGGTGTTCTCGTAATAGAGATAGGGGAGGCCCATCTCCTTCATTTTGGCCGCCATTTTGCGGGCGTGGCCGGGATTGACCCGGTCGTCCTTGGCCGAGGTGACGAACAAGGGTTCCGGATAGGTCACCCCTGCCTTGAGGTTATGGTAGGGCGAGATGCCGGCCAGGAAGGCCCGCTCCTCCGGCACCGCCGGGTCGCCATATTCCCCCATCCATGAGGCGCCGGCGCCAATCACGGGAAAGCGCAGCATGTCCAGCAGCGGCACCTGGATGACGACGGCGCGCCACAATTCCGGATGCTGGGTGAACTGCACGCCCATCAGCAGGCCGCCGTTGGACCCGCCCTCGATGCCCAGCCGGCGGGTGCTGGTCAGCTTGGTAGCGATCAGGTCGCGGGCCACGGCCACGAAGTCGTCATAGATGGCCTGGCGCTTGGTCTTCAGGCCAGCCTCATGCCAGGCGGGGCCGAATTCGCCGCCGCCCCGGATGTTGGCCAGCACATAGGCGCCGCCGCGTTCCAGCCACAGCTTGCCGGTGGCGCCCAGATAGCGGGGCAGCATCGGCACCTCGAACCCGCCATAGGCGTACAGCATGGTCGGGGTGGACCCGTCGAAGGGCACGTCGCGGGGCCGCACGACAAAGTAGGGCACGCGGGTGCCGTCGCTGGACACGGCCTCGCGTTGCTCCACCACCGCCTTGGACGCGTCGAACTGCGGCGGCGTGGACTTCAGCCTTTCCACCGCCCCGGTGTTGGTGTCGACCAGCGACAGGGTCAGCGGTTCCAGGAAGCCGGCCACGGTGACGAAGGCGCGGTCATGCTCGCGGTCCGCGCCCGTGACGGTGATGTTGGCGTTGTCCGGCAACTGCAACCGCGCGCGCCGCCAGCTGCCGTCCGCGTTGCGGTCGGCCACGTAGACGCGGCCCTTCACGTTGTCGGTCAGGCTGATCAACAGGTGGTGTCTGGTGAAGTCCAGGCCATTCAGGCCTTCGCGCGAGGTCGGCGTGTAGACCGGCACGGGATGCAAATGGTCCGGATCGGCCGTGGCCGCCGTCAGATCCAGCGCCACGACGGAGCCCTGGGAAACGGCGACGCCACCCGCGTTCCAGTCCTGTTTCACCTCCACGATCAGCTGGCCGTCGTGGATGCCATGCACACGGGCCTTCAGCGGCAGGGCCAGGCGCTTCGGCTGGCCACCCACCAGCAGGTAGGTCTCCACTTCGAAGAAGCTGAGGTTGCGGATGATGAGGGTGGCCTGGTGGCCCTGGGCATCCCGCATGGTTTCCGGCCCAACCGACATGTCGCCAGCCTGGCCCCGGAACACCTCCTGCGCCTGGTCCAGCGGCTGCCCGCGCTTCAGCGTCTTGACGACCAGGGGATAACCCGCGCCGCTCATGGTGCCGGCCCCCCAGTCGCGCGCCACCAGCAGGGTCCCGGTATCGGCCCAGGCGACATTCTGCTTACCACGCGGCAGGGCGAAGCCGTCGGGCACGAAGGCCCGCGTCTTCATGTCGAACTCCCGGATCGTGACCGCGTCCTCACCGCCGTTGGACAGGTGGACGACGCAGTGGTGGCGGGTTTCCTCGTCGCAGTCGGTGCCCTTGAACACCCACTTCACGCCCTCGGCCTTGGCCAGGGCGTCGACGTCCAGCACGGGCTGCCAGTCGGGCTTGGCCTTGGCGAAGCTGGCCAGGGTGGTGGTGCGCCACAGGCCCTGGACGTGGTCTGCGTCCTGCCAGAAATTATAGACGGCGTCGCCGCGGAAGCTGACGCCCGGCACGCGGTCCTTGCTTTCGGCGATCGCCGTCGCCTCCGCCAGCAGGGCGGGATAGCGCGGGTCGGCCTGCAGCACCGCCGTCGAGCGGTCCGTCTCCGCCTTGGCCCAGGCCAGGGCGTCGGCGTTGTTCATATCCTCCATCCACGCCCGGCTATCCTCCGGAATGCCGGTGGCCTGTGTCGCAGGCGTGGAATCGGCGAAGGCGGCCGTCGCGCCCAGCATCAGGCCGAGCGACAGCAGAAGCGTGCTGATCGTGTTTTTCATGAACCCCATCCATGAGGACGGTCGTCCGCTGCCACGGATCGCCCCCGCCCGTCTCTGTTGCCCTTAGTAGTGGGTCAGGACGGGGCCGGATGCAATATGCTGCTTAGGACAAATGGAGGCGGCCAGACGAGGTGATCCCGATGGGAACCTCAAACATCCGCCTCGCCGACCTCAATGACGCCTTCGGTCGATTTGCGAAAGATCGAGGGGGTGCCGACGTACAGCAGCACCACGTCCTGGTCGGAGGCGTTGCGGGCGCTGTGCGGCTGCAGGCTATCGAAATGCAGGCTGTCGCCGGCGCCCAGCTTGGCCTTGGTTTTGCCCACCGTGCCCGTCATCTCCCCCTCCACGACATAGAGGAAGTCCTCACCGTTGCGCTGGTCGGTGGGGAAGGCATGGCCCGGCGGCACCCGCATCAGGATGATGTCCAGCTTGCGGTCCGCCAGGTCGCTGGCCAAGTCGACGTAGTCCACCGGGCTGTCGACCTCGATGCGCCGGGGCTTGGCCGCGCGGTGGACGATGGCGCCGCCGTCCGGCACCTCCATGAAATAGCTCAAGTCCACCGTCAGGGCGTCGGCCAGGGCCAGCAGCGACACCAGCGAGGGCACGCTCAAATCCCGTTCCGCCTGGCTGATGAAGGGGGCGGACAGGCCGGAGCGCTCGGCCACCTGCTGCAGGGTCAGGCCCAGCGCCTTGCGCCGCGCGCGGATGCGGTCGCCCATGGGCATTTGCCGCCGGCGGTCGGTGGCGCTGACGATCTGCATGGCTGTACGCCCCCTCTAATCCTGGCCCATCCCGGCGCCCCCGGCACCGGCCCGTCTTCACCCCGGTTGGTTCCGGGATACGCGATGGCGGCTTAACGTTTGTCCCTCCCTGGTAATGCGCCCTCGCGCGCAGGTAAAGCCGGCAACCCCCGACGCCGCCGCATAGCGGCGACGCCCGGGGCGGGACGGTTCAAATTTGTGGAAGCGTCAAAATTTTTACCAAAATGTTTGCATAGCGCGACCGAATGACCGCGTTCGGCGGCGGTTGGGGGAACGCTATTCGTCCTTGAACGCCACGCGCACGTTCCCCCAGACGCGGCCGCGCACTTGTATGGGGGCGTCCACCTCCTTCAGGCGGACGATGACGCCGCCGCCCATGTCGCGCGAATAGGACTGCACCAGGAAATCGCCGGTGTTGCGGCCGGCGGCCAGGCCGGCGCGGTCATTGAACAGGCGGCGATTGCGGCTGTGGGCCATGTTCCAGGTATAATCGCCCGGCCGCTGCGGCTGCGACACCCGCTTCATGTGGGTGGGCAAGTAGCCTGATGGCACCACGGCGGCGCAGAACTGGATGCGCGGATCGCCCGCCGCCACCGGTTCCTGGATGTCGGGGAACAGGCGGTCGGTGATGGGGGTGTAGGCCGCCATATATTGTTGCGGATCGGTGCCGGGGATGGGATCGAGGTCATGCGAGAACAGCGCCGTCTCGGTGATCTCGCCCGCCCGCAGGGCGCCCTCCAGGGCCTGGCCCATGCGGCCGGCGGCGCCCAGCGCCAGGTCGATGAAGCCGCGATGCCGCTCCAGCGTCCGGTCCAGCACGCCCTTCAGCCGGCCCCGCGTCGCCGCGTCGACATGGATGAAGCACAGGTGCAGGCCCAGCTCGCTGGTGCCGGCCACCACGGCGGCCACCGTGCCCACGCCCTCCACGGCCAGCGCCACCTCCTGCTGGTCGGCCAGCGCCGGCAAGCCGTCCGCCACCACCAGGGCGCCGCGCGTCGACAGGTCCTGCAGCCGGCCGGGGTAAGGTCGGCCGTTCGCCTGTACCGTCGCCGGCATGTCGCAGGGCACCCGGTCGGCGGCGCGGCGGTCGCCGGCCAGCGACTGGCGCAACGCGATGGTCATGCGCCGCTTCAGATCCACCACGGCCGTCTGCGTCTCCCCCACCCGCAGATCCAAGTCGGCGGCGATGGTGGCGATTTCATCCGACTGGCCGCGGATACTGCCCACGCTGTGCGACACCTGCTGGGCCGCGCCGGCGGATTCCGATGCGCTGCGCCCGATCTCGGCGTTGGCGGCGGATTGCTGTTCCACAGCGGCAGCCGTCGCGGACGAGGCCTCGTTGATCTCGCTGATCACGGTGATGACGGCGCGGATGGCATCCACGCTGGCCGACACGGCGCCGCGCAGGCCCGCCACCTGTGACCCGATCTCATCCGTCGCCTTCTGCGTCTGGCCGGACAGCGACTTCACCTCGTGCGCCACCACGGCGAAGCCCTTGCCGGCGTCGCCGGCGCGCGCCGCCTCGATGGTGGCGTTCAGGGCCAGCAGGTTGGTCTGGCCGGCGATGTCGGCGATCAGGCCGGTGACGGTGCCGATCTGGCGTGTCGCCTCCTCCATCCGTTCGATGGCGCTGGCGGCCAGCCGGGCGCTGTCCACGGCGCGGCGGGCCACGTCGCTGGAGCGCGCGGCCTGGCGGGCGATCTCATCCCCGGCGGCGCTCAGCTCCTCCGTCGCGGCGGCGACGTTGCCGGCATTGCCGCTGGCCTGCTCCGCCGCGGCCGACACGGCGACCGTGTTCTCGCGCACCACCGTCACGGCCTGCTTCAACTGGGCCACGCCGTCCACCGCGCGGTGGCTGCCCCGCTCCACCCCCATCCAGGTGGCGGTCAGGTCGGCCTCGATGGCGCGGCAGGTTTCCAGCAGCGCCAGGCGCGCCTCCTCGCGCGTGCGTTCCATCAGCTCCACGCGCTCGTCCGTGTTGAAGGCCAATCGCGCGCGTAGCGCCCGCAAGGTGACGGTCATGGCCTGGAATTCCGCCACCGGGTCGGCCGGCATGGCGTGGTCGAATTCCCCCGCCGCCACGGCGGCGAAGTGCCCTTCCACCCGGCCCAGGGCTTGGCGCAGGGTGCGCAGGATCAGGCTGCCGCCCAGCACGGACACGGCCAGCGACACCAGGATGATGGCGGCGTTGGCGCCCAGCCACAGGGCGCTGTCCGCCCCCGCGTCCCCCATCTTTTCGCCAAGGGGTCCCAGGAACCGCAGGCCGCCCGCCACCAGGGTGCAGGCGATCATGGTGCCCATGGTCAGGATCATGCGGCCGCGCACGCTGCCCACGTAGTGGCGCAGGCGGGGCCCCGGGCCGCTGGCCACGGCCACGCCGTCCTTCAAGGCGCCCCGGCCGGCGCGAAGCTCGGCATACAGCGCCTCGGCCGCGCGCACCTCGTCCCGGCCGGGCTTGCTGCGGATGGAGATGAAGCCGGTAACCGTGCCGCCCTCCATCACCGGCGTGACGTTGGCGCGCACCCAGTAGTGATCGCCCGTCTTGGTGCGGTTCTTGACCAGGCCGTCCCAGGGACGGCCGGCGCGGATGGTGGCCCACAGGTCGGCGAAGGCGGCCTTGGGCATGTCGGGATGACGCACCAGGTTGTGGGGCGCGCCGATCAATTCCTCATGGCTGAAACCGCTGACGCGGACGAAGGCGCGGTTCGCGTAGGTGATGCGGCCCGACGGATCGGTGCGGGAGACCAGCAGCTCACCCTCGCGCAACTCCACCTCACGGTTGGTCACGGGCCCCGTGTCGCGCATCGCGTTCCTCCCCAGCACCTGTCCCAGGCCATTCCTGACACTCCCCCAACGCGGGCCCTGGCCTGATGTCCAGCCTTGCGCCGGAAAGGTTAACCCGGCGTAAAAGCTTTAACCGCCTGACCATAAGTAGTAAATCGTGACTCCAAAAAGTCATTTCCATTGTCGTTGAAATTGATAGTGACTCGCATTATCGTCGTGCGACCGGAGACGACAGCTGCTAGGCCCGAGATGCCCGACGATCTGATGATCACCCACCGCGACAGCCTGCCCCAGCCCGCCCCGCTGGAGGGGTTGAGCGCCGGGGAAAGGTTGCTGGTGTGGAGCCTGCGCCACATGGCCCAGCCCCATGCCGGCCAGGGCCCGGCCCGGCGCGGCTGTCCCCTGATCCGCCACGCCTTCCTGCAGGCCTGTGGCGAGGACGCGGACGAGGTGATGGCCACCTTCCGCGCCTTCCTGCTGCTGTACGGCCGGTCGGCCCGCCAGCGCCCGCTGGTGGGCTGCCCCGGCTGCCAGGATTTGACGCCGGATGAGCGCCAGCTGCTGCGCCTGCTGGCCCTGGCCCAGCCGTCAGCCGACCCCACCGCCCCCGCCCGGCTCTATGCCCTGGTGGAGCACCTGATGCGGCCCGGCGCCACCAACGGCGTGCTGGTGGCGTCGCGCGCCATGGCGGGCGCCCTGGGCGCGCACGGCCTGTCCCTGCCGGTGCGCCCCCTGGCGCTGGAGCGCATGCCCGCCCCCGGCCGCTACGACGCGTGAGCCCAAATTCCCCGCATGCCCGCAGCGATAATTACCCCGGATCGGAATAAGGGACCGATGGTGTATCGTTGTGCCAACGAACCCCATCCCCGGGCCCGCCTCCAAGCGGGCGCCGGCGGTGGGGATGGCGGCCATCCGGGGGTTGGGGCGCATGGCCCGCAAGGTACTGTTGATCTTGGTGGCGACGGTCCTGCTGCTGCTGGGGGGCGGGCTGGCCCTGTTCATCCGGCTGGACCACGACCAGCAGTACCGGCAACAGCGCGCCTTCGCCCGCGAAATGGCCCAGGCCATGACGCGCCACACCCGCGCCACCATCGCCGGCACCGACGCCGTGCTGGCCCAGGTGGCCAACCTGGTGACCGAGTTGGGTGGTCTGGACGGGTTGCGGACGGAGGAGACGTGGCGACGGCTGAAGCTGCTGTCGGCCAGTCTGCCGGGCGGCGTCTACGGGCCGCAATCGCTGTGGATCGTGGATGCGACCGGCCACCCCGTGCTGAGCACCACCGCCTTTCCCGCCCCCGCCATCGACGTCACCGATCGCGATTATTTCCGGGTCCATAAGGCAGGACGCGACGGCGTCTATGTCGGCCCCGCCATCCTGACCCGCCTCACACAGCAAGTGGCCTTCACCGTCAGCCGACCGCTGAAGCGACCCGACGGCGCCTTCGCCGGCGTGCTGATGGCCTCTCTGTCGACGTCGGAGCTGATGGACTTCGCCGAGTTGATCGCCTTCGACCGCAATCCCCTGCTGGGTATTTACCAAAGCGATGGCCGGGTGGTGGGTCGGCGGCCCGACATGATCAAGCACGTGGGACAGACCATCGCCGACGGCCCGCTCATCAAGCGCGAGCTGTCCAAGGCGCCCAGCGGCCTGTTCGAGTCCATGTCGCCCCTGGACAGGCGCGTGCGCATCGCCGCCTACGACTCCCTGCCCGATTTCGGCCTGGTCATCCTGGCCGGCGTGGACCGGCAGGTGGTGATGCAGGGCTGGCGCGACCGGTCGATGATCACCGCCGGCTTCGCCGCCGTCGCGGCCCTGGCCATCCTGGTGCTGACTTGGGGTGCCTTGGCCCTGCTGGGCCGGCACGAGGCCCAGCGGCGGCAGCTGGCGCAAGCCTTGAACGACCGGGCGCGGGAGGAAGCGCAGCGCCGCGCGGCGGAGGCCGCCGCCAACGACCGCGCCGCCTTCCTGGCGAACCTGAGCCACGAGTTGCGCACGCCGCTGACCGCCGTCATCGGCTATTCCAGCCTGATGGCGGCGGAGACGCTGGGCCCCTTGGGGTCGGGCCAGTACCGCGACCATGCGACGGCCATCCGCGACAGTGGGCGCCACCTGCTGACCCTGATCAACGACATCCTGGACCACGCCAAGGCCGAGGCTGGGCAGGTCGCGCTGAAGGAGGCGCCGGTGGACCTGGCCGCCACCGCCCGCTTCGCGCTGGAGGTGCTGGCGCCCAAGGCGCGGGAGGGTGGCGTGCTGCTTTCAGCCGACATCGACGCGCCGGCGCGGTGGCTGACGGCGGATGAGACGCGGCTGAAACAGATCCTGATCAACGTCCTGACCAACGCCGTGAAGTTCACGCCGGCCGGCGGCAGCGTGGCTGTCCGCGCCAGCCTGGGCGGCGGCGGGGACGTGGTGCTGCGCGTCGAGGACACCGGCATCGGCATCGCGCCGGAGGACCAGGCGCGCGTGCTGGAGCCATTCCAGCAGGTGGCGGGCCAGAACGCGGCGCAGGGGACCGGCCTGGGCCTGCCCTTGACCAAACGGCTGGTGGAGCTGCACGGCGGCACGCTGCGCCTGTTCAGCGCGCCGGGCGTGGGCACGGTGGTGGAAATCCGCCTGCCCGGCGGCCGGGTGATGCCGGCGACGCACGAAGAGGCGATCACCGGTCCGCGCTGAGCTGCACGCGGTTGCGGCCGGCGTCTTTGGCGGCGTAGAGGGCGAGGTCGGCGCGGCGCATGGCATCGGCCAGCGCCTCGCCCATATGCGCGTCCTCCACCCCCCGAACCTGGGCGACGCCGATGCTGACCGTCCAGGCCAGGGTGGCCTGGCCGTTGAGGGGCGCCGCCTCCACCGCGCGGCGCAGGGTTTCGGCCCGGGCGACGGCGTCCATGGCATCGGCGTCGGGCAGCAGCACGGCGAATTCCTCGCCCCCGATGCGGCCGGCGACCTCGCCCTCCCGCAGCCAGCCCTGCAGCAGGCGGCCGAACTGGGACAGCACGCGGTCGCCCGCCGCGTGGCCGAAGGTGTCGTTGATGGCCTTGAAATGGTCGACGTCGATCATCAGCAGGGCCAGGGGCTGGCCCGCCTCGCCCCGCCGCCTCACCTCGCGCTCCCCCACCTCCAGGAAATGGCGCCGGTTGGGCAGGCCGGTCAGGACGTCGCGCGTGGCCATGTCGTAAAGCCGCCCGGCATAGGCCTTCACCCGGCCGACCAGGGGGCGGAAGATGAACATGGCCTCGGCCAGCAGGGTGGTCAGCAGGATGGCCAGCACGCCTTGTTGCGCCCGCCGCAGCCCCTCGATCCGCTCCGTCGCCTCGGCTTCGAACTGGCGGACCGCCTGGTCCAGCAGCGGCATGATGATGTCGCGCGTCTGGGTGCGGATGTCGGCGAAGGCGCGGGCGCGCACGTCGGCCGCGCCCGCGTCCAGCGGCTGCGGCCCTTCCGACCCCGCCAGGACGCGGGCGGCCAGGATCAGGTCGCGGGTGCGGCGGTCCAGGTCCGTGGGCGGGGAGAAATAAAGGGCGCGGGCGGCGTCCGACAGGCCATGGGTGATGCCCATGTCGCCGGTGCCGCCCAGCAGGGCGCGATGCGCCCGTTCCATGGCCGCGGCCGCCTGCAGCAGGGGAAGGCGCGCCGCGTCGTCATGGCCCTCGTGGAAGTCGCGGGCCAGCAGTCCGATGCGTTGCGACAGCATGCGCTGGCGGCCGGCGACATTGATGATGGTGCCGCTGTCGCGTTGCTGGGAAATGACGTGATCCAGCAGCAGGTGCACCGCCCCCGACAGCAGGGCGATCAGGGACAAGGCCGCGACATAGGCCACCGTCAGGCGGCGCGTCGGAAGGCGGTCGTCGGCACGCGTCATGTCACCGGGAATCCCGCCGCAGTCGTCATGTGAAACGGGCCTGATCATCAACCGGGCCGTTTCGCATGACAAGTGCCGGCGCCCTGACCTGAGGGCTAGTGCCGGTCCCCGAACCCGGAGACATCCTTCTCTTGTCCAGCGTCTTCCCCGGCGGGAACCGCGTCGCGATCCTCGCCCAGGTGTACGACCCGCCGGCCGAGCGCGCGCGAGCGGGACAGGGCCAACAGGCGGCCCCGGATGTCGGCGCCGTTCACATCACGGGTGCGGGGCAACTCAGGGGTACGGGTGGGCATGGGCGTCCTCTCCGTTCACGTTCCTCGCAATTCACTTGGGGACCACCGTCAGGCCTGCTCGATCGCCTGCGCGGCCTGGTCCAGGGCCTGGGCGATGGCACGCGCCTGCTCTTCCGTCAGGGTCCCGCCCCGCAGGCGCAGGCGCAAGGCCATTTTCAGGTTTTCCATGGCACGAACGACGGAGGCGGGGGGCATCCAGCCGCGCACCGCGCTGATCTTGTCCAGCCGTTCCTTGATGGCGGCCAGAACCAGGCGGTTCTCGTTCAGGAAGGCCGCACCGCTTTCGGTCAGGGTGTAGAGCTTCTTGCCGCCCTCGCCCACCGACACCTCGGTATGGCCCATCTCCTCCAGCAGGGTCAGCGTCGGGTAGACGACGCCGGGGCTGGGGCTGTAGCCACCGCCGACCTTCTCCTCGATGGCCTTGATGATCTCATAGCCGTAGCGGGGCTTTTCCTGGATCAGATCCAGGAACAGGAAGCGCAGGTCGCCATTCTCGAAGACGCGCGCGGCACCGCCGCGGCCACCCCGGCCGCCGAAACCGTCGCCGCGGTCGCCCCGGCCCCAGCGGTCGCCTTGGCCGCCCCAGGCGCCCCAGGCGCCCCAGAAGCCCTCGCCATCGCGGCCCCGGGCATGGCGGCGTTCACCCCCAGGGTGCTTGCCGCCGTGATGTCTGAAGAAATGCATGATGTCTCTCGATCCTATCTCGTCTGTTATTCGATATATCGTAATTCAAGATATATCTCGACCCTTTCTTGAGTCAAGAGGCCCACCGCGGATTTTATCGCAGGTCATTGACGGGCCAGGGCCGCGCCCCGGATAGTCGGCAATGAGATAGAGGAAACGCGCCATGTCCCCGCCCCCCGACACCCCGCACAACCCCATGAGCCTGGTCGGCCGGTCCCTGCTGGTCACCGGCGCCTCGGCCGGCATCGGCCAGGCCACCGCCGTGCTGCTGTCGCGCCTGGGCGCCCGTGTCACCCTGAACGGCCGGGACGAGGGGCGGCTGGCCGACACGCTGTCGCGCCTCACGGGCGAGGGACATCGCGTGGCGCCCTTCGACATGGGCGACCTGGACGCCATCCCGGCCTGGATGAAGGAGCAGGCGGCCCTGTCCGGGCCCTTCGACGGCGTGGCGCATTGCGCCGGCATTCAGACGCTGCGCCCCATCCGCATCTTCTCCCAGGATTTCTTCGACCAGGTGATGCGGGTCAACCTGGGGTCCTGCCTGGCCCTGGCCAAGGGCCTGCGGCAGAAGGGCGTGCGGGCCGAACGCTCGGCCATGGTCTTCATCTCCTCCACCGCCGCCACCGCCGCCTCGCCCGCCAACATCGTCTACGCCGCGGCCAAGGGCGGCATCATCGCCGCCACCAAGGGCCTGTCGGCGGAGCTGCTGCCCGACGGCATCCGCGTCAACTGCGTGGTGCCCAGCATCGTCATGACCGACCTGATAGAACGCGGGTTCGAGAAACTGAGCCAGGAGCAGATCGACCACCTGCAGCGGCTGCAGCCCCTGGGCTTTGGCCATGTTGACGACGTGGCCCATGCCATCGCCTATCTGCTGGCCGACACCGGCCGCTGGATCACCGGCACAGCCCTGACCGTCGACGGGGGGCGCACGGCGTGACGGCCCCCTGGGTCAAGCTGGGCGACGCCGCCGGCGTGGCCGCCCACGGCGACTACCTGACCGGCCGGGTGCCGGACGCCGCCGGGGCCGCCATTCCCGTGGTGGTGCAGAACTTCCAGGGCGCGCTGAAGGCCTTCCGCAACGTCTGTTCCCACCGCTTCGCCCTGATCCACGACCAGCCCTGCGGGCGCGGCCTGCTGCGCTGCCCCTATCACGGCTGGGTCTATGATGCCGACGGCGTGCCCATCGGCATCCCCTTCGACGACAGCGACTTCCACCTGGACGCGGAGGCCCGCCGCCGCCTGGCCCTGACGCCGGTGGGCCTGGCCGTGGCGGGGGGCCAGGTGTGGGTGAACGTGGACGCCGCCGCGACCTTCACGGGAGGGGTGTGATGGGGGAGATGCTGCCCGCCCGCTGGTTCGATGATCCCGATTGCCACGCCCGGGAACTGGCGGCGCTACGCCGGCAGTGGCTGTACGTCGGCACCCGGTTCGAAGCACCCCTGACACGTACGGTGCTGGGCACGCCGGTCACCTTGGCGGCCGACCTGACGGCCACGGATGACCAGGGCCGGGCGCTGCGGACCGATACCTGCGGCGCCTTCGTCTTCGTGCGGCTGGACGGCGGTGGGCTCGGCTTGGCGGATCATCTGGGGCCGGTGGCCGGGCACCTGGCCCGCCTGTCGGGCCAAGGCGATCAGCCCATCGCCGACGACCATGTGGATTTCGCCGCCAACTGGAAGGCCTTGGTGGAGAACACCATGGACGACTTCCACGGCTCCACCGTCCACCCCACCACTATCCATCCCGCCGTGCACGCCGACTGGCAGACCCACCTGGAAACCACCCGCCATGGCCGGCACAGCACGTCCAGCTGGCTGCTGTCCCAGGGAACGGAAACCTGGTGGCGGCGCATCGACGGCAAGATGGGCCTGCGCCGCGTCGTGGACCACGCGCGCTATGACCATTGCTTCGTCTTCCCCAACCTGTACGTGGCCAGCTTTTACGGCGCCATGGTCATCACCCACATGGTGACGCCCCTGGCGCCGAACCTGAGCCGCCTGGATTGGCGCCTGTTCCTGCCGGTGACGGCGCCGGAAAAGCCGGCCGTGGCCGCCTTCCGCCGGTCGCTGGCCACCATGCTGGCGGAATCCGCGCGCGCCGTGATCCTGGAAGACCAGCCCCTGTGCGAACGGGTGCAGCGGGGGCGGGCCGCCGCCCTGGGCCCCGGCATCCTGGGCCGGCGCGAGCGCCGCATCGCCGATTTCCACCACGCCTGGGCCCGCACCCTGGGACTGGACCAGCCGCCCCTGCCGGCGGACGCGCCGTATGAGGAGAGCGCCGTATGACCCTCAGCTATCGCCGGCCGACCGAGGACGACGCCCGCCTGCTGCTGGACTGGCGCCTGCGCCCCGACATCTCGCGCCACCTGTTCACCCAGGTGGAGGACGACATCGACAAGCAGCGGGCCTGGCTGGCGCGCTGCAACGCCCGTGACGACTACCATCACCGCATCATGATGGTGGACGGGGTGCCGGTGGGCTACGCCTCCATCACCATCACCCATCCGGCCTGGGGCATCGCCACCCTGGGCGCCTACATGGCCGACCGGCGGGGCCGCACCGGTTCCGCGCCGCTGAATTTCGCCCACGCCCTGAACCACGTCTTCCACGCCCTGGGCTTGCGCAAGGTGGTCAACCAGGTCATGGCCGACAACGACCGCGTCCTGCGCGGCCAGACCATGCTGGGCTATCGCCATGTGGGCGTGCTGAAGGACCATGCCGTGAAGGAAGGTCAGGCATACGATGTCCACCTGTTCGAGATGGCGGCGGCGGAATGGGCGGAAAAGCGCCTGAAATTCAGGGAATATGCCGATTGGGATGGCCATATCTGGCCCCCTGGCTAAAAGGCGGATAGGCCGCAAGGTCTCTTGGTTAATGGTCGTGGAAGGGACAAGCAGTCAAATTCCCCGGGCAGAGGCCCCAACCATGACCCCGACCGATCGTTCCCCCGCCGCCCGGCGCCGCGTGGCGCTGTTCGCCCATTTCGACCGCGACGGCCAGATCGACGACCACGTCCTCTATTACCTGCGCGGCCTGCGCGAGGTGGCGGAGCGCATCCTGTTCGTTTCCGATGGCGCCCTGATGGAAGGCCAGGCGGAGCGGCTGGCCGGACTGGCGGAACTGGTCCATGCCGGCCGCCACGGCGCCTACGACTTCGGCAGCTGGAAGCTGGGCTTCCAGGCCCTGGGCGCCGACCTCGCCCACTATGACGAGGTCATCGCCGCCAACGACAGCTGTTATGGCGGCGTGTTTCCCTTCGCCCCCGTGTTCGACAAGATGGCGGAGGAGGACTGCGACTTCTGGGGACTGACCGACGGGTTGGTGGATGGCGACATCCGCTACCTGACCAGCAATTTCCTGGTCTTCCGGCCGGCGGTGACGGGGCACCCGGAATTCACCCGATTCTGGCAGGGTGTGACGCGGCAGCCCGACAAGGCGGCGGTCTGCCGCGCCTACGAATTCGGCCTCAGCCAGCGGCTGATGGCCCTGGGCTTCCGCCCCGGCCGCTATCTCCCCCAGCCCTTCGTCGCCAAGGAGCTTTATTCCGACGTCTATTTCGACGCCTGCCTGGAGACCCACCGCATGCCGCTGGTGAAGGTGGCGGTGTTCAGCCACAACCAGCAGCGCGTGGCCCGCCTGCGCGAGCGGCTGGAGCGGATGGCCCATTATTACCCTGTGAACCTGATCGAGGCGCATGTGGCCCGCCTGTGCGGCACGGCCCATCCCCCCATCCATGACCTGCCCTGGCGGCAGGAGCGTAAGCGCTTGGCCCCCCTGCCCGGCACGTACAGGCGCAGCAAGTATAGCCGCGACCTGCGCTGGTGGCTGTGCTACGTCCGCGTTCTGGGCGTGCCGGTGTTCGCCACCGCCCGGCGGGTACGGGCGGTGGCATAGCGCCGGTCAGGCGCGCCATTTTAATCCCCTGCCAAGATCCGCCGCAGCCGGACCAGCGTGCGGGTGAAGACGCCGGTGTCGTTCAGCGCCCGGGACAGCACCAGGGCGCCCTGAATGCCGGCCACTACCTCCTCCGCGTCGGCTCGGGCCCGGTCCGGGTCACGGCCCGCCCGTACCAGAGCGCCGGCCAAGGCCCGCACCCAGGCGGCGAAATAGCCGTGCACCTGCTCGGTGAACAGATCGCGGGCGTCGCCCAGGGCGAAGACGCCCACGACACACACCCGCTGGCCGGAGCGGAAATAGGCGTCGGTGGCCTGGAACATGGCCTCCACCGCCTTCAAGCCATCCTCCGTCTGCTCGAGCGGCTCAAAGACGTGGGCACGGAACCAGCCGTCGATATGGGCCAGCACCATCTCCGCCATCTCGGCCTTGCCGCCGGGGAAGAAGTTGTAAAGGCTGCCCTTGCCCAGGCCCGTGCGGGCGGTGATGGCCGACAGGCTGGCGCCTTCGAAGCCATGGTCGCGGAAGACTTCCGCCAGGACGGGGATGACGTCCTGGCGGTCGGCGAGGGTGCGCGCCATGCCTACAGGCCCAGGTCGCTGAGGCTGGGGTGGTCGTCCGGGCGGCGGCCCAGCGGCCAGTGGAACTTGCGCTCGGACTCCTTGATGGGGTGTTCGTTGATGCTGGCGTGGCGCGCCCGCATCAGGCCGTCGGCGTCGAACTCCCAATTCTCGTTGCCATAGGCGCGGAACCAGTTGCCGCTGTCGTCGTGATATTCATACGCAAAGCGTACGGCGATGCGGTTCCCGGTGTACGCCCAGATTTCCTTGATCAGGCGGTAGTCCAGCTCCTTGGCCCATTTGCGGGCCAGGAAGGCCTCGATGGCCGGGCGGCCGGTGACGAACTCCGCCCGGTTCCGCCAGCGGCTGTCGACCGTATAGGCCTGCGCCACCTTGGCGGGATCACGGCTGTTCCAGCCATCCTCGGCGGCGCGCACCTTCTGGATGGCGGTCTCCAACGTGAAAGGCGGCAGGGGCGGACGGGACATTGGGACCTCCATGGGATAAAAGTTTGTACCGATCGGTACGTTCTTGACCGATTGGTACAACGGAATCACAGCCCTTGGCAAGAGGTCTTTTCGCCCCGTCCGCCTTGTCAGCGCAACGCCGTCAGGCGACGGCGCGCCGCGGGGCCGCCACCGCCACCAGGTCCTCGATGCTGACCAGGGGCATGCCGTGGGTTTCGGCATAGGCCACCAGCTCGGGAAGGCGGGCCATGCTGCCGTCGGGCTTCATCACCTCGCACAGCACGCCGGCGGGGGTGCGGCCGGCACGGCACACCAGGTCGATGGTGGCCTCGGTATGGCCGCGGCGGGCCCCCAGCCCGCCCGGATGAGCGCGCAGGGGGAAGACGTGGCCGGGGCGGGCCAGGTCTTCCGGCTTGGCGCTGGCGGCGATGGCCGTGCGGATGGTGGTGACGCGGTCGGCGGCCGAGACGCCGGTGGTGACGCCGACCTTGGCCTCGATGCTGACGGTGAAGGCGGTGCCGTAGCGGGAGGAGTTGCTGCCCACCATGGGCGGCAGGTCCAGGGCGCGGGCGCGCTCGTCCGTCAGCACCAGGCAGACGATGCCGCTGCAGTCGCGGATCAGCAGGGCCATTTGCTCCACCGTCAGGCTGTCGGCGGCGTAGATGACGTCGCCCTCATTCTCACGGTCGGCATCGTCGACGACGATAACGCCCTGGCCCGCCTGGATGGCGGCCACGGCCCGGGCCACCCGGGTTCCAGCATCGCCGAACCGGGACAGCAGATCGTCGTCATGGGCGAGGGTTTGGGAAATCTGACTCAAGGGTCTCACTCCGTTGAACAATCGGGCGAGCCTGAATCAGGGCAAAGAGAGACTATGGCGGACGGGTGTCCTCCGAGGCAGGCTGCATACGCGAACGCGCCCAGACTTGAAGCCCCGCAGGGCTCTCAAGGGGTGCGCCCGCGCGTCGCGGGCCGGCTCATCCTCTTTCATCCGGACTGTAACCGTCGGCCCCGGCGTTTCACCGGGTCTGCTGACCCCACGGGCGTTACCGCCCCCGGGCGCTCGCGGGCTCCCCCTCCCTCAAGAGGGGATACCGCCGGTCGGGATTTTCACCCTGCCCTGAGAACAAGCGTGTCGCCACCCGGTGGGACCGGATGACCGCTTGATAGGACAAGCCGACGCCCACCCTGTCAACAAGGGGATGCTTTGAATTTCCTCATGCGCCTTATGATGGCCCGGCCCCTTGCGCCATCCGGTCCAGGAAACCATGGGCGGGCACCCCCGGTGCGCAGCAGGCCCTTCGTAGCGGGCCACCGGTTCGGCCTATCGTCGCCATCGAACGGCCGGCACGGCTGTTCCGGCGGCAGCGCCCAGGCGACACGCCTCAGACTTCCAAGGGCGCGAAATCCTCGGGCATCTCGGCCAGCGTGGGCTCGGCGATGGGCCCGACCTCCGCCACCAGGGTGCCCCAGGACCATCCGACGCCGAAGCCAGCCATCAGCAGCTTCTTCGGGCCTTCCGCCAGCATGGGGCCTATGCGATGGCAGATGGCCAGTGGGACGGAGGCGGAGCTGGTGTTGCCGAACTTCTCCATATCGATCAGGAAGCGCTCGGGCGCCGCGCCGATCTTCTTGCGGATGTGGTCCAGCATCATGCGGTTGGCCTGGTGCGGGACGATCATATCCAGATCGTCCAGCGTCACGCCGGCATGCTCCATCGCCTCGCGCAGCAACGGCGGGACGGAACGCAAGGTGAAGGTGAAGACTTCCGCCCCGTTCAGGTGCAGGCGGGCGTCGCGGTAGAGGCGCTTGTGCTCCTCTTCCGACCAGGGCTCCTCGCCCGGGATCAGGCAGTCGCGCTTGCCGCCGGCCTTCACGAAGATGTGCTTGGCCCCGCTGCCGTCGGTACCCAGGATGGCGTGGATGGGGGGCGCGTCGGCATCCACCTCCAGCGCCGTGGCGCTGCCGGCGTCGCCGAACAGCGGAAGGGTGGCGCGGTCATCCGGGCGCAGCCAGCGGGCGGAATTGTCACCGGCCAACACCAGCGCGCGCCGGGCGGTGCTGCCGCCCAAGAGGCGCGCCGCCATCCAGGTGCCATAGGCGAAGCCGGAACAGCCCAGCGGCACGTCGAAGGCCGCCGTGCTGGTGGGCAGCCCCAGGCGCCGCTGTATGACGGCGGCGGTGACGGGCAGCACGTAATCGGCATCCTGGCTGACGAAGATCAGAAGGTCGACCGAGGCCGGGTCCCAGCCCAGCTGTCGCATCAGCCCCTCGGCCGCCGCCACGCACATGTCGGACGCCATGTAGGGCCGGGGCAGCAGGCGCCGCTCCGCCACGCCGATGGTGGCGTAGAGCTTCTTCGCCTCATCTTCCGTGAACAGGGTGTGGTCTTCCAGATAGGAGTGCCGTTCCTTCGGCACCACGGCCCGGAAGCCCTTGATCCGCACGCCTTCGACGATGGCCTTCACCGCAACCCGCCCTGAGAGAAGTGACCTTAGCTGCTATACTATGGCCATTCCCGCCCCGATGCCAAAGGCCCTCTGTTGAGCACCATCCTGATCCGCGCCGACGCCACCGCCTCCATGGGCACCGGCCACGTCATGCGCTGCCTGTCGGTGGCGGAGGCCCTGAAGGAACGGGGGGTGTCACCCCTGTTCGCCGCCGTGGACCTGCCGCCGGCCCTGGCGCATCGGCTGGACGCCGCCGGCTTCGGCGTCAGCCAGCTGGCGGGCCCGGCGGCAAGTGGGGCGGACCTGGCCAGCCTGGCCGGGCAGATACGCCGGCACGATGCCCGCGCCGTGATCCTGGACGGTTATCACTTCAACGATGCCTATCGTGCCGGACTGGCGGCGCTGGGCAAACCGGTCATGGCGTTCGATGACGGGCCGGGCACGCAGCCCCTGCACGCCCGGCTGATCGTGAACGCAGGCGCCGCGGTGGATGAGGCCGCCTATCGTGCCGCCAACCCGGACGCCGTGCTGGCGCTGGGGCCCGCCTATGCCCCCCTGCGGGCGGAGTTCCGCCGGGCGCGCGGCCAGGCCCTGCCCCCCCTGAACCGCCGCCGTCGGCTATTGCTGACCTTCGGCGGCACCGACCCGGCGGGCCTGACCCTGCCCTGTCTGAAGCGCCTGGCCCCAGCCCTGCCCGCCGGCGTCGGCCTGGACGTGGTGGTGGGCGGCAGCAACCCCAACACCGACTGCATCCGCACCGCCGGGGACCGCTACCCCAACACGGTCGTCCATGTGGAAACACCGCGCATGGCCGATCTGATGCGCGAGGCCGGCCTGGCCTTGTCCGCCGCCGGCGGCACCTTGGGGGAGCTGGCTTGCCTGGCGGTGCCCACGCTGCTGGTGGTGGTGGCGGACAATCAGGCCAGCAGTGCCGGCGCGGTGGCGGCATCGGGCAAGGCCCGGGTCATCGACGCGCGCGACATGGACAAGGCCGAGGCGGCGGAGCGCATCACGGCCGACGCCCTGGCGCTATGGGCCGATACCGACGCACGCGCGGCCCTGAGCCACCGCATCGGCGAAGGCGATGGCGGCCAAGTGGTGGACGGGCTGGGCGCGGTGCGCATCGCCGACGCGTTGCTGGCCCTGCCAGCCTGATCGCCGTTATGGTCGCCGCATGACCCCGCCCGACCTCGACGCGCTTTCGCCGCCCGACCGCATCCTGCTGCGCCTCATCGCCCTGATCGGACCGCTGCCGCCGGCCCGGGCGCTGCTGGATTGCCTGAACCAGGCGCGCGTCAGCCCCACCCTTTGGACCCATGAGGCGCTGGTCGAGGCGCAGAACAGCCTGCGCCGCCACGGCCTGTTGAACAACAAGATGGCCTGCCCGCCCGCGCTGGCGCACGCCGTGGCCATCGCGGCGCTGGAAACGGCGGAGGGCAAGGCCCTGGCCATCGCCATCCGCACCCAGCTGCCCGCTGAATCGAAAAGCTATTGGGACCCCAAGCTGGTGGAGGTCGATTTCGCGCGTGGCCTGAGGTTGGCCGCGTTGCAGAACGATGGGGCGGAGGTCCAGCGCCTGCTGGGCCTGGTCAGGCGTCCCGCCCATGCGCTGCCGGAGCTGTTCAATCGCCATTTCACGCCAGTGCCGCTGGGGATCGACTGGCTGGCCGGACGCGCGCCGGTGATCCAGGCGACGCTGCTGGCGGCGAAGCTCGGCCATTGGATGGCCACGGCGGAAATGTCGTCGGATCTGCCGGCCCTGGTCGACCACGCCCAGGCGCACCAGATCCTGCGCCGCGATTGCTTCAGCCTGATCGCCGACTTCCGGCTGTTGAGTGGGCAGCTGCCAGCGTTGCAAGCGTTGCTGGCGGATGCGCCGACGCCGGAGGCGGCCCTGCCCTATGCCGCCGCCCACGCCCTGCTGTCGGAGGACGCGCCACGCGCCCGCGCCCTGTTCGGCGAGGCCGTGACGCAGCACCGCCGGGCCCTGCGCAAGCGCAAGGGCGGCCTGCCTGGACACCTTGGCGTGCTGCACCTGTGCGCCCAGCTGGCCGGGGGCGACCCGGGCCAGCATGCCGCCATTCCCGCCCTGGCGCAGGACATGGTCCAGGCGGGGCAGATTCCCCTCGGCTCCATGGCCATCGAGGCCCTGGCCAGCCTGGCCGCCAACAAGCCGGAAGCGGCGCTGAACAGCGTGAAGTGGCTGCTGACCGCCACCGACACCATGGCACGGCCCTCCCCCCTGGGCCTGGGGCTGGTGGCCGTGGCGGCGGCCGTGGTGGACGCGGCGCTGGCCCGCCAGCATGCCGATGCCTGGGACCAGTGGTTCCGCCATCTGGCCCCCACCATGCCCTTGGCCGCCGACCTGATGGCGGAAGTGCTGGACCGGGTGGCCAACGACCCGACCCCCTATCAGACCCATCTGGCGCGGCCCGACAGGCGCGTGACACTGCGCTTCCTCACCCTGCTGCCCGTGAAGGAACCGTGGGAGCGGGCGCTGGAGAGCCTGGAGGTGTTGCTGGAGCCGCCAGCGCCGGTGGAGAGGAAGACGACGGGCAAGCGCTTGGCCTGGCTGGTCGATCCCAGCAGCGGGGCGGTGGAACCGGTGGAACAGGTGCAGCAGCGGGGCCCCACCAAAAGCCCGACTCAGGGCTGGAGCGTGGGACGGCCCATCCCGCTGAAGCGCCTGTACCAGGGTGACGCCCAGCTGACCTATCTGGATGAGTTCGACCGGCGGGTCATCGCCACCATCGCCCGCGATTACGACGGCTGGGGCCACGGCCGCTCCCGCTACGACTATTTCCTGCCACCACGCGACACGCTGCCGGCCCTGGTGGGCCATCCCCGCGTGTTCTATCGCCGCGAGCCGGGACCGCCGGTGGAACTGGTGCTGGCGCGGCCGGAGCTGGTGCTGGCCGGCACCCGAGGCGGCTACCGCCTGGCCCTGTCGCATCCGGCCGAAGAGGTGGACGCCATCATCGACGTGGAGGGGCCCACCCGCTGGCGCGTGGTGGTGATCGACGACAAGGCCGTGGCGGCGGGCAAGCTGCTGGGCGCGGACGGCATCACCGTGCCGGCCATGGCGCGCGACCGCTTAGCCGCCATCGCGCGCTCCCGCATGCCCGATCTGCCGGTGCGGGTGGAGGCCGCCGATCTGGACGAGGGCCGGACGGAGGCGGGCGACCCCGCCCCGGTGGTGCGGCTGCGCCTGCTGGACCCAGGTCTGAAGGTTTCGCTGGGCGTGCGGCCGCTGGGCCCCGACGGCCCCCATTTCGCGCCCGGCCAAGGCAGCCGGCGCGTCACCGGCAACGGCAGGCGCGCCCTGCGCGACCTGGCGGCGGAGGAACGCCTGGCCCAGGCCCTGGCCGATGCCTGCCCCAGCCTGGGCGGCGAAGGCCTGGAATGGGATCTGGAAGGCCTGAGCGCCGCGCTGGAATTCCTGAGCGAGCTGAAGGCCCTGCCCGAACCACCCACCCTGGAATGGCCGGAGGGACAGAAGCTGACCCTGCGCGGCGAGGAAGCCGGGGCCAGCCATTTCAGCACCACGGTCAAAAGCACCGAAAGCTGGTTCGCCGTGGCCGGGGCCCTGAAGCTGGACGAAGGGCTGGTACTGGACCTGAAGGACTTGCTGATCCGGCTGGAGGACGCGCCCGGCCGTTTCGTGCCCCTGGGCGATGGCCAGTTCGTGGCCCTGGACCGCCATTTCCGCCAGCAGCTGGACCGGTTGATGCGCCTGGGCGGCCAGAAGGTGCCGCGCGCCGCCGGTGCCGCCCTGCGCGGCCTGGTCGAGGAAGCGGCCTCGGCCCAGGTGGACCAGGCCTGGCACGCCTTCATCCAGAACCTGGACGACGCGGCAGCCTGGCAGCCGCGCCTGCCCAACGGCCTGACCGCCGAACTGCGCGAGTACCAGGCGGAAGGTTATTTCTGGATGAGCCGCCTGGCGCGCCTGGGCGCCGGCGCCCTGCTGGCCGATGACATGGGCCTGGGCAAGACGGTGCAGGCGATAGCCCTGATGGCAGCCAAGGCCGGCGACGGCCCCATGCTGGTGGTGGCCCCCACCTCCGTCGCCGGCAACTGGCAATCGGAACTGGCCCGCTTCGCCCCCGGCCTGACCGTCCACCGCCTGGCCGAGACAGGCGGGCGGCAGGAGGTGCTGCGCGCCCTGGGGCCCGGCGACGTGCTGGTGACCACCTACGGCCTGCTGGTACGGGAGGAGGTGCTGCTGGCGGCCGTGCCCTGGGCCGTGGCCGTGCTGGACGAGGCGCAGGCCATCAAGAACCCGGACACCCACCGCGCCCAGGCCGCCCGCGCGCTAACCGCCGGTTTCCGTCTGGCCCTGACCGGCACACCGGTGGAAAACGACCTGGAAGAGCTGTGGAGCCTGTTCCAGTTCACCAACCCCGGCCTGTTGGGCAGCCGCAAGGCCTTCGCCCAACGCTTTGGCACCCCCATCCAGGCGGCGCGCAGCCCCGGCGCCCGCGCGGCCCTGCGCGCGGTGGTACAACCCTTCCTGCTGCGCCGGACCAAGGGCGCCGTGCTGGCCGAACTGCCACCGCGCACGGAGCAGACCCTGCTGGTGGAGCGCGGGGCGGACGAGATCGCCTTTTACGAAGCGTTGCGCCGCCGCGCCCTTGAAAAACTGGAGGAGATGTCGGGCGAGCGGTCCCGCATCCACATCCTGGCGGAGATCACCCGCCTGCGGCAGGCCTGCTGCCACCCCGACCTGGTGGCGGCCGACGCGCACCTGCCCTCGGCCAAGCTGGACGCCTTCCTGGAGCTGGTGGATGAGCTGCGTGAGGGCGGCCACCGCGTCCTGGTGTTCAGCCAGTTCATCGGCCACCTGGCCCGCGTGCGCACCGCCCTGGACCGCATGGGTGTCACCTACCAACTGCTGGACGGTAGCCTGACGGCGGCGGAACGGCAGCGGCGGGTGGCGGCCTTCCAGGCCGGCGAGGGCGACCTGTTCCTGATCAGCCTGAAGGCCGGCGGCGTGGGCCTGAACCTGACGGCAGCCGACTATGTCATCCACCTGGACCCATGGTGGAATCCCGCTGTGGAGGACCAGGCCTCCGATCGCGCCCACCGCATCGGCCAGCGCCGGCCGGTGACCATCTACCGCCTGATCCTGAAGGGCAGCATTGAGGAGGGCATCGTGGCCCTGCACGGCCGCAAGCGCGACCTGGCCGACGCGCTGCTGCAGGACGCCGACACCGCCGGGTACTTGTCCGACGAGGATCTGCTGGCCTTGATCCGGGGGGTGGGCTGAGCGGTGGGCCTGTGGTAGGCTACCGCCATGACCGAGCCCGCTTCCATTTTCGACATCGTGGACGAGGACGCCAAGCGTCGCGCCATCGAGGAGGCGCACGCGTCGGTTGCCGCTGGCAACGTCGTGGATCACGATGTTGTCGTGGAATGGCTTGAGCAGTTGCTGGCGGGAAAAAAGCTCCCCCGCCCTCCTCCTCTGGGTCAACTTGAAGCGAATTCGCTGGTCTATTGATGCGCTCGGCGACATCGATCAGCATGTCGCCTACATCGCTGCTTTCAATCTTGTCGCCGCCGAACGGGTTTTGCGAGCGCTGCTGACCACGGCGAACAGCCTGCTCACCTTCCCAAATCGGGGCCGTCGGGGTAGCGTGCCGGGAACGCGGGAGTTGCTGGTCTTTCCGCCCTACGTGATCATCTACGAAATCATGGACGATGAGATCATCATCCTGCGCGTCTGGCATGGGGCGCAGGATAGGGGCTGATCCGCCTACCAGTGCCGGTCCACCCAGATCCATGCCTCGATGAAGCCGCCGAGGACGGCCAGCAGGGCCACGGCCAGGCCCAGGCTGCGGGCGAATTCGCCGAACTCGCCCTGCTTATGGGCGCTGCGGGCGGTCAGCAGCAGGTAGGCCGCCACCATGACACCGATGATCACCCAGACGGAGACGCCGTGGATCCAGCCGCTGACGGTGTCGCTGAGGTCGTAGTACCAGTCGGGCATGGGGCCGGGTCCAAGAGAAAAGGGCGGGGCGCCCCGCCGGAACGCCCCGCCCCCCCTTTAGACGATAATACTCAGTTGCGATAGGCCGGCGGCAGGGCCGCGTCGGGCGTCTGGTAGCGATGGGCCAGATCCTGCGCCCGGCTGGTCAGGGGCGCCTCGATCCCGCGGACGAAGACATGCTCCGCCACCGATAGGATTTCCAAGGGGTCGCCGGACCACACCACCAAGTCGGCGTCACGGCCGGGCTCAATCGTGCCCGCCCGGTCATTGAAGCCGAAGACCTTGGCCGGGGTGGCGGTGATGGCCGCCAGCGCCGCCGGCCACGGCATGCCGTGGGCGACGGCGTTGCCGGCGTTGTAGCGCACCTGGCGGGCGTAGTGGCCGACGTAGGGGCCCTTGATCACCACGGTGGCGCCGGCCGCCTGCAGGATGGCGGCGTTTTCCAGCCGCGCGTTCAAGCTTTCGAAGTCACGCGGCAAGTTGGCCAGGGGATCGACCACCACGGGCACGCCCGAGGCCGCGATCTCCGGCGCCATCATCCAGCCTTCCTCCACCCCGTCCAGGATGAGCCTCAGCTTCAGCCGCTTGCCCAGTTCAAGGGTGCGGCGGATGTCGGCGACCCGATGCACGCCCACCAACAGGGGCATCTTGCCCTGGATGACCGGCAGCAGGGCCTCAAGGTCCTCCTTACTTTGGCGATAGGGGCGGTGGGTGCCGTGCTCATACCCGCCCTTGTTGGCGGCGTAGCTGGCCGCCTCCTCCAGGCTGGATTCCAACAGTTGCAGCACGCCGCCATGGCTGCCGCCCAGATGTTCCATGGCCTCGGTGCCCACGTCGACCACCAGCACGGCACGACGCTTGGTGATGCTGTCGGTGCCGCCGGACATGTCGACCACGGCCGCCTGGCCGGCGAACAGCTTTTCCCCCTTCTTCTCGCCCCGTCCGGACAGCTCCGGCGTGACCAGCGCCCGGGTGACGCCGCCGACGCGGGCCACCGGCACCAGCATGGAGGCGGGGTTGATACCCAGCGACACGTCGAAGGACGCCGACATCTCGGCCGTCGCCCCGGCGAAATCGTTGCTGGAGGCCTCGCCCTCCACCTCGCCGGCGCCCAGGCTGGTGTCGCTGGCCACCAGGCCCGGCGTCACGATGTGGCCCTTGGCGTCCACCCGGCGGGCGTCGGCCGGAATGGATACCGAGGCGCCCACCGCCTGGATACGGCCATCACGGATGAGGATGGTGCCGGACGGAATCTCCCCCGCCGGACCCATGGTCTCGATACGCGCGTTGGTGATAGCCACCGTCTCGGCGCCGGCGGCACCGGCCAGCAGGACCAGGGATGAGGCCGCAGCCATCAGGGTATGGCCCATTAAGGTGTGACGGCGGCTCATTGCGGCTGCTCCGTGCTGGTGGTCAAGACGGGGCGGCCGGGTCCGACACCCTGGGGCCCGGGATGGGCGGGGCCGGTCTGGCCCAGTTCGAAGTCGGACTTGGGCTGCGCCGCCGGATCGTGGCGATCGTAGACCAGGGCGCCGTCGATGAAGACCTGATCGGCCGTGGCGTAGACGCTGAAGGGATCGGCGCTCCACAGCACCACGTCCCCCATCTTGCCGGCCTCCAGCGTGCCGGTCTTGTCCAGCACGCCGATGGATTTGGCGGGGTTGGCCGTCACCCACTTGATGGCCTCGGCCTCGTCGATCTGGATACCCATGCGCCGGCCGGCGGCCAGGGCGATGGTGGCCTCCTGCACCAGGTGCTGGGTCAGGATGTCATCGTCGGAGTGGATAACGGTGCAGACGCCGGCCTTCTGCAGCAGGGCGGCATTCTCCTCGATGCCGTCGTAGGCCTCCATCTTGAAGCCCCACCATTCGCCCCAGGTGGCGACGCAGATGTCCTCCTTCTTCAGGATGTCGGCGATCTTGTAGGCCTCCGACCCATGGTGGAACATGGCGATGTGGAAGCCGAACTCGTGCGAGATGTCGATCATCTGCGCCATCTCGTCGGCGCGGTAGCAGTGGTTCTGCACCAGGATGCTGCCGTCCAGCACGCCGGCCAGCGTGTCCATCTGCAGGTCGCGCTTGGGCGCGTCGGGCGCCTTGTCACCCTTGCCGGCCTTGTAATCGGCCAGCTTGCGGCGGTAGTCGTCCCACTTGCGGCGGTATTCCTGGGCGTCGATCCAGGCCTTGCGATAGCCAAAGACGTTGCCCATGCGGGTGGCGGGGGTGCGGCCCTTGCTGCCGTACACGCGCTTGGGGTTCTCACCGCAGGCCATCTTCAGGCCGTAGGGCGCGCCCGGAAACTTCTTGTCCTGCACCGTGCGGCCGGGGACGTTCTTCAGAATGACGGCGCGGCCGCCGAACAGGTTGGCGGAGCCGGGCAGGATTTCCAGCGTGGTGATGCCGCCTTCCAGCGCGCGGATGAAACCGGGGTCCTGCGGCCACACGGAATGCTCGGCCCACACCTGCGCGGTGTTGGGGTCCGTCATCTCGTTGCCGTCGGAATTGGCCCAGACGCTGGGCGAGGCGTAGACACCCAGGTGGCTGTGGGCATCGATGATGCCGGGGGTCACGTACTTGCCATGGGCGTCGATGACCTTGGCGCCGGCCGGCACCGCGATGTCCTTGCCCACCGCCGCGATCTTGCCGTCCACCAGCACCACGGTGCCGCCGTCGATGCGGGCCCCCGTGCCGGTGAAGATGGTCGCGCCCACCAGGGCCGTCGTCACCGACGGCAGCGGATGATAGGTGCTGGGAAAGGGGTTCTTGTCATCAACCGGATCCAGGCCGGCATAGACCGGCTTGTCCTTGCCCTTGTCAGCCGGGGATGCGGCCGGGCTGTCCTGGTGCGCGTTGGAGGCGCAGGCGCCGAGCAGCGCCAGTGCGGCCACCAGCGGGACCACGCGATGGTGTCGTTTCATGGAAGTATCGTCTTCCCGTTCTGCCGGGTGCCCAGAAAGGCGCCGGCCCCCGGGATGGGAACGCCGCCTTCGCCCCTGTTGATTGTTGTAACGCCCCAAGGGGTTAAGGCAGGCCGCCTCAAAAAAGCGCGCTGCTTCAACCTTGTTGACGAGGCTAACAGAGGCCAGGACGCCTGGAAACGGCGCGATACAGTTCCGTTACAAATCGGATGCATTATCCGATGTGCCTTCGATCACCAGCCGCCCAACGTCGCGACTTATCTGGGCGTGCGGCTCAGGCTTCCAGATACAGCATGGCCAGCTCACCGGCGGTGGTGAACTGGCGAAAGCCGGCGCGGAAGGGGTCCGTGCCCGTCACCTGCTCCAGCGCCACCAGCAGGGTGGCGAGGTCCAGGCTGTCGAAGGGCAGCCCGCCGTCCAGGAACCGTGTCTCCGGCCCGAAGGATCCGGTCCAGGCCTCGCCCTTGTCGGCCAGGATCTTCAGGACCTCATTATGGATCAGCGCGAGCATGGCGCCCTCGTTCAGTCCGATCGTGCTCATGCGTGGAACTCCGTCAGCAAGGCGTTGACCCGCGTGGCCGCCTGGGCCTGGGGCATGTGGCCGACGCCAGGCAATCGATGCAGGATGATATGGGATGGGATGGCGCCTGCCTCCGGCGGCGGCACGATATCGTCGGCCTCGCCCCAGATCAGCTGCAGCGGCGGCAGCGGCTGGGTCCAGTCGAACTGCCGCGGGGCGGCGTCGATGTCGGCCACCAGCCGGTCCAGCAGCCGGGTCAGCGGCCCGCGCGTCAGGGGATCGGCCAGGCGGGACAGGAAGGCGCGAGCCAGCACGTCGCGGTTGGGCGGGGCCCCCGCGAACAGCCGGTCGATCAAGGCGCGGGCCTGGTCCAGGGTCTGCAGTGTGCACAGCGCGTGCAGGAAGGCCGCATCCACCCGGCTGCCCAACCCGGCGCAGGCGATCAGGCTCATGCGGCGCAGCCGGTCCGGATGGCGTTCGGCCAGCAGCAGGCTGACCCTGCCGCCCATGGAATGGCCGATGATGTCAGCCTTGTCCACGCCGGCGGCGTCCATCAGCCGCACCACCCAGTCGGCGACACCCCCCAGGCCAGACGGCACGTCCAGGGTGGAGGCGCCATGGCCCGGTAGATCCACGGCCAGCACCCGGCGGCCGGGCGAACCCGGCGTACCCTTCACCAAGGCCTGGATGTTGAACTGCCAGGACAGCGCGTCGCCGCCGAAGCCGTGGATCAGCACCAGCGGCGCGGCGCCTGTGTCCGTCGGCCCCCGGTCGACGGCGGCGCCGGGGCCGCCGGCGAAGCGCAGCACCCGGCGGCCGGCCAGCAGCCGTTCCGGCTCAGTCCCCGAACTCACCGGGTCAGGCCGTGACGTGGTCCGACACCAGGGTCAGCAGGTCGTCCACCGTCTTGGCCTTGGCCAGATCCTCACCCGCCACCACGGTGTTGAACTTCTCGTCCACCAGGGCGATGAAGCTGATGACCGCCAGGCTGTCCCAGCTGTCGATCCCGTCCAGCGTTTCGCCGCCCTTAAGGGTGCCGGGGTCCAACTCCAGCATCTCGTCCAGCGCCGCCAGGAATTCGTTCCGGTTCATCTCTTCTTTTCCTTTCAAGCCAGGGGCTTCTGCACCACGTCGCGGTTCAGCAGCACCCAATCGGGGTGTCGGCGCAGCACATCCAGACAATCGGTCCAGGTGAAGTGCGGCTTGGCCGGCAGCAATTCCTCAAGCAAACGGCGGACCAGTTGGAAATCCTCCACCGTGTCCACGCACCAGCGTTGCGGCCCCATCTCCACCGGCGCGGGGCCGGACGGCGGCAGGGAGCCCAACCGGAACCGCCCCGGCCGGCGATAGATGAAGGGCGTCACATGCTCACGCTCGAACGGTTCCCTCGCCTCTTGCCACGCCGCCTGCAAGGCCGTCATTGACATGGCTTCAGCATCCAGGCCGCGCGGATAATGGCCGATGTCGACCGAGGCGTGGTCCAGGGGTGGGTCGGCCGCCAGGAACAAGGTCAGCAACTGGTCGATCAGGCCGGGGTCGATCAGCGGGCAGTCGCCCGTCACCCGCACCGCCACATCGGCCCGGTGGGCAAGGGCGGCCCGGCAAAAACGATCCAGCACGTCATGCTCGCTGCCCCGGAAGACAGCCACGCCCAACGCGCGGCATTCATCGGCGATGGCGTCATCGGCCGGGCCGTCGCTGGTGGCCACCACCACCTCATCCAAAAGGGTGGCGCGGCGCAACCGTTCCACCTGGTGCGCCAGCAGCGTCTTGCCCGCCACGGTCAGCAGCACCTTGCCCGGCAGGCGGGTGGAGCCCATGCGCGCCTGGGTGACGCAGACGACCCGGGGCTTTTCCGTCGTCACGGCTGGACCATGCCCCAATCGAGCGGCTGGCCGGCCTCGATGTCGCGGGTGGCGCGGGCGCCCAGCACCTGGTCCAGGTGCTTGGGCGCCAGCCCCAGGCCGGGGCGGACGGAGCGGACATTGGCCGGCGTGAACGCCTCCCCCGCCTTCACGGGGGATGAGACGTAGAGGGAGCGGCGGAAGGACCGGCCGCCGGCCTCCGACGGCTTCACGGCATAACCGATCTGGCCCAGGGCGGCATGGGCCACACGGCAAGCGTCGGCCATGGCCTTGAATTCCCCCGGTTCCAGGGAGAAGGAGGCGTCGACCCCGCCCTCGGCCCGCGACAGGGTCAGGTGCTTTTCAATGACCACCGCGCCCAGCGCCACCGCCGCCACCGGCACGGCGATGCCATGGGTGTGGTCGGACAGGCCGGTGGGCACGCCGAAGGCCTGGGCCAGGTGGGGGATGGTGCGCAGGTCGCACTCCTCCGGCGGGGTGGGATAGCCGCTGGTGCAGTGGAGCAGCACGGGATCGGGCGTGCCCGCCGGCGCCGCCTCGCGCGCGGCCGTCACGGCGTCATCGATCTCACCCAGGGTGGCCATCCCGGTGGAGATGATCAACGGCTTGCCCTTCGCGGCCGTGTAGCGGATCAGCGGCAGGTCCACGATCTCATAGGAGGCGATCTTGAACGCCGGCGCGCCCAGCCTGTCCAGCAGATCCACCGCCGTGGGATCGAAGGGGGAGCTGAAAAGGGTGATGCCGACCGAGGCGGCATGGGCGAACAACTGGGGATGCCAGGCCCAGGGGGTGTGCGCCTCCTCGTACAGCTCATGCAGGCTGCGGCCGTCCCAGGGGCCGCCGTGGATTTGGAATTCCGGCCGGTCGGATTTCAGCGTGATGGTGTCGGCCGTATAGGTCTGCAGCTTCACCGCGTCCGCCCCCGCCGCCTTGGCGGCGTCGATCAGACGGATGGCGCGCTCGATCTCCCCTTTATGATTGCCGGACATCTCGGCGATCAGATAGGGCGCCTGGCCGGCGCGGAAGGTGAGGCGGGCGGGATCGGACATGGGCGCGGACCCTCAGGCGGAGGCGGATTGCTTACAATGCTGTGACCCTTGATAGCACCGAGCGGGGGGCGGCTGGAATGGGCGCTGCGCGGAATGGCGGCCGGCCCGCCCCCGAATTCCACCACTGGATTCGCCATCGCCCAAAGAAGTTGCTTAATACGCAACAGTTGTCGTGCTAAGTTGTGAATCGTATCACCACTCGCCTTAAGGGTCGTATCATGACAGCGGACCATTCGGGCTTTGAAAGCGAAAGCGCCGGCGCGCGGAACCTGATCAGCCGGAAGCCGCGCCATTGGCCGTATCGGCTGGCTGGCGAGTTGCTGCGCCTGCGGGCCGAGGGGTTGCGGCAGCGGTGGGCCAGGGGTGCTCATGGGCGGGTGGTTGAAGGGACGTCGTCGGTCAATGAGCTCTTGCTAGCGGAATTCGCGACGGCGATCACGAACGTGACAAACGCGCTCAACACCCAGCTGGTGGCGAGTTGGCAGCCGCCCACCAATGCCGGCACGCCCCGGGCCATTCAGGCGGCCTGTGACGCCGTGGCCGCCGCTGCCCTGACGGCCGTCGCCTGGGGCGAGAAAGTGCGGGCCCTGCCCGCGTCGCCACTGACGGACGCCGTTCGCCCGCTGCTGCTGGAGCAGGTGGAGCACTTTCTGGATGAGTTGGAGGCCATTCCCAAGAGATTCTCGGGCTTGGCCCTGGCGCTGACCTTCGGTGGCCCGTCCCGCCTGCGCATCACCTTCGCTTCGCCCCGAGGGTGGAAGCGACGGTTTCACGCCGCGATGCGGCGCGCGAAATCCCAGATCGTGCGGGAGGCCCTGGCCGCGATGCGCGCCCGGTCGACCGCCTGAGCCACCGAATTTCCGGACGTACAGGGTTGACCGTACGGGCTTGCCTGCGCGCGGCCTTGATAGCACCCTGATGGGGATGGGTTGGAACGGTCGAGGCCACCATGCCGTCAACGTCCCTGGAAATCAATCAAGGCGATCTTTCCGCCATCGACAGCCTGATCGAGGCGGCACTGGAGGAGATGCGGCGCGACGATGACCGCACGCCGGCCCTGCTGGCCTTGCAAGGCATGGGCACGCCACAGGGACTGGCCCGCATCCTGGACCTCAGCCGATCACCCGAGCCGATGCGGCGGCGTCTGGCAGCCGTCGTCCTGGGGCAAATACATGCCCCCGGCCAGCGCGGCGACGGGCGCGCCTTTCCCGAACCGGCGTGCGACGCCCTGCTGCATCTGCTGGAGGATGGTGACCCGAGCGTCATGGTCGAGGCCATCTTCGCCTTGGGCCATCTGGGCAACCGGCGCTGCGACCCGGCCCTGGCCGCCCGCCACCATCACGAAGATCCACATGTCCGCTACGCCATCGCCTTCGCGCTGTGCGGCAGCACCACCGCCGCGGCGGTCGAGACCCTGCTGGCGCTGATGGAGGATCCGTACGACCAGGTACGGGATTGGGCGACCACGGGCATCGGCCAATGCGTGGAACTGGACGGCCCCGACATCCGCGCCGCCTTGCTGCGCCGCATTGGGGATGAGGACGTGTTCACCCGGGCGGAGGCGATGCATGGCCTGGCGCGGCGGCGGGACGCGCGCGGGTTGTCGCCCCTGATCACCGCGCTGGGCCATGAACACCTGATGCCCCACCTGTTCGTCGACGCCGCCCTCGCCTACCTGGGTCTGGCGGAGGAGGCGGACATCCCGGAAGGGGAACTGCTGGCCCGATTGCGGGCGCTGCTGGAGGGCGAGGCCCCTTAACCGGCGGTGCGGGCCACGTCCAGGCCGGCCAGGTCGTGCATGCGCAAGAGGCCCAGCACCTTGTTGTCCGCGTCCACCACCGGCAGGACATAGACCTGGGAGGGGCTTTCCATCTGGGCCAGCGCCGCCATGGCGGTGGTGCCGGTGCGGCAGGTGCGGGGCTTGGGCGTCATCAGGGCGCGGGTGTCACGATCCAGCAGATCCTTGCCGACACGGGCCAGGCCGCGGCGGATGTCACCATCGGTGATGAGGCCCAGCAGGCGATCGTCGGCGTCCACCACCAGGGCGGCGCCGGCGGGGTGGCGGGTCATTTCCAGCAGGGTTTCCAGGATGGGCCGGTCGGGGCCCACCAGGGCCACATGATCCGGAGCCCGGGCCATCAGGTCATCGACATAGGCGCCCAGCACCACGCCCAGGGTGCCGCCGGGATGGTTGCGGCCGAAATCCTTGGCGGTGAAACCCTTTTCCGTCGCCACCGCCACCACCAGGGCGTCGGCGAAGGCCAGCATGGCGGTGGTGCTGGCGGTGGGCAGCTTGGTGTCCGTCGCCTCGGACTCCACATGCACCTTCAGCGTCCAGTCGGCCATGCGCGACAGGGTGGAGGGCACGCGCCCCACCATGGCCGCCACTTTCACGCCGCGCGGCTGCGCCGCCTTGGCCACGTCAACCAGTTCCTGGGTCTGGCCGCTGTTGGACAGCAGGATCAGCAGGTCGCCCTCGCGCAGCAAGCCCAGTTCGCCATGCAGGCTGTCGATGGCGCTGTAATAGAAGGCGCGGGCGCCGATGCTGGCCAGCTTGCTGGCGAACTGCCGCGCCACCAGCCCGGACTTGCCGATGCCGGCCACCAGGGTGTTGCCGTGTTCGCCGCAGATGTGCTCGACCACGTTCAGGAAGTCGCCGTCCAGCGCCTCCACCTGATGCAGGACGGCGTTGGCCTCGATGCGCAACAGATCGGAAGCGGCGGCGAGGACGGCGGCGCGGTCTATGGTCATGGGAATGGTATCCATTACCTTGGGATGGCCGGCAGGCGCCGGCGAAATTTGGGCACGGGTGTAACGCAAAGCGCAAGAACCCACCACGCGCCAGATCACACCGGCTGCCGTGTGTCACGGGTATGGTGGGCATTTACGGCGGCGGACCGCCATGCCGCTATTCCACGTCGAACCCGATAGGCGGCAGTCGGGTCCGCGCCCGTGCCGCCATGCGGGCGTACGCGCTTTCCAGCCGACGGCAGAAAGCGGCGGTGTCGAAGGGGCCGCCGGGCAGCGTCCTGGCTGCGGACAGGCGGGCGCGTACGTCCGCAAGGCGCGCAGAATCCCTCGCCAAATCCAGCGCCGTGGCCTCGTACGCTTCCAGGCTGTACGTCACCAGATCCGGTAATCCCAGGGCCGTCAGCAGGCTGGCGGCCACCCGGGAAATGAAGGGTTCACCTGTCCGGGTCAACACCGGCAGGCCGGCATAAAGCGCGTCGGCCGCCGTGGTGTGGGCGTTCACCGGATGGGTATCAAGGAACAGGTCGGCGCAGGCGTGACGGGCGAGATGATCGGCCATGCGCCCCTTGGGCAGGGCCGGCGCCACCACCAGCCGGGTGGGATCGATGCCCTGTTTTGCCAGCATCGCCAGCAACGCAGGCAGCGCGGGGCCTGGGTCCAGCAGCCATAGCACCGCCCCGGGCACGGTCGCCAACAGCCGCGCCCAGCAGGCGACGACATCGGGTGTCAGCTTATAGGCGGCGTTGAAACACGCGAAGACCAGGCCGTCGGCCGGCAAGCCCCAGTCCGCCCGCGACGGTGGCGGACCGAGGGGCCGGTCGGCGTCGTTGGCCTGATAGCAACCCGCCAGACGCACCACCGCCTCGTCCCAATAGGCCGCGCGGTCGGGCGGCAGCACCACGGCGTCGGCCAGCACATAATCGATCCCCGCCCCCCGACCCAAGGTGCCCGGATAGCCCAGGTACTGGACCTGCACCGGGGCGGGGCGCAGCAGGGTGATGCCGGGACGGCCGCCTTCGGTATAGCCCTTGAGGTCCACCAGGATGTCCACGCCAGCGGCCCGGATGGCGTGGGCGGCGGCGCGGTCGTCCAGGCGGGCCAGATCGATGAAGCGGTCGGCCCCGGCGCGCAAGCGCGCCCGCATGGAACTGCCGTCGTCGGGCCCATAGGAAAAGGCGGTGACCGCCACCGCCGCGCGGTCGTGCCGTTCCAACACGCCGGCCATCAGATAGGCGGTGGGGTGCTGGTGCCAGTCGGCGGAGAGATAGCCAACGCGCAACGGCTGGCCGGCGGGCCCCGGGCTGGCCGGCGGCAGGGGCGGCCCGGCGGCGCGTGCCACGGCCGCGGCGTGCAGGCGGGCCGCCCGCTGATGCCAGGCCTCGTCCACATCCAGGCACAACACGGCGAAGGGCGGGGCGCTGTCGTCACCAGCCTCCAGCGCCGCCAGGAGGTCCGGTGTCCGCGCCGCGACCTCGTCCCAGCGACAGAGGCGGGCATCCAGATGGAGCAGGTGGGCCAGCGCCCCCGCCCGCCGGCTGGTGCCATGTGTCAACGCCGCTTCGAGACAGGGCCGCGCCTCCACGTCGCGATGCCGGCGCTGCAGCAGCGTGCCCAGGTTCAGCCAGGCGTCGGCCAGGTCCGGCCGCTGGGCCGTCAGCGCCTGGTACTCCGTCTCCGCCGCGTCCAGCCGGCCCTGGTCCTCCAGGACGGAAGCGAGGTTGAAGCGGGCGATAGCCTGTGACGGATCGGCATCGACAGCGGCGCGCAGCACGCCTTCGGCTTCCGCAAGACGGCCCAGGCGATGCAGGGCCACGCCCAGGTTGGCGGCGGCCGCGCCATGAGCCGGCTCCAGCGTCACCGCCCGTTCCAGGGGCGTCAGCGCCTCCGCCGGGCGGTTGAGGTTCAGCAGCAGGGTGCCAAGCGCGAAGGTGGCGCCAACATGGGATCCGTCACGCGCCAGGGCGGCGCGGAACGCGGCCTCCGCCGCGGACGTCCGGCCCAGCGCCGCCCGCAGGCGTCCCAGGTTGGTGAGGATTTCCGCATCCGGTCGCAGGGCGGCGGCACGCGCCACCAATCCCTCACCCGCCGCCGGATCCCCTTGCTGGCCGCGCAGCACGCCCAGCAGGTGCAGGGCATCGGCCTGATGCGGTTCCGCCGCCAGCACCTGGGCGTAAAGATCCGCCGCCTCGTCCAAGGCGCCCGCCTGATGGCGGGCCACCGCCTGATGCAACGGCGTCATGGTGGCGGGGTGGCCAGCCAGGCGCCCAGCCGGGCGGTCAGGCGGGACAGCGGCGCGCGCCAATCCCCCATCTCTTCCTGCCGCAGCTGTACCAGGCTGGGATACCAGGGGCTGTCCACCCGCCCCTTCTGCCAGCGCCAGCAACCATCATAACGGTTCAGCAGCCAGACGGGGCGGCCCAGCGCCCCGGCCAGATGGGTGATGGAGGTGTCGACGGTGACGACCAGGTCCAGGTTCGCCGCCAGGGCGGCGGTGTCGGCGTAGTCCGCCAGCTCCGCCGTCCAGTCGATAAGTCCCAAGGCCGCGGGTGCGGCGGGGCCGCCCTTCTGCAGGCTGACGAAGGCCGCCTGGTCATGGAAGCGCGCCAACGGGCCCAGCAGCGCCGGATCCAGGCTGCGCCTGGGGTCGACCGGGTTGCCCGGCGCGCCCGCCCAGCACAGGCCGACGGTCCGCCGCCCAGCCGCGATGTTGTTCAAGCGCGCACGAAACGTCGCCACCTGGGCAGGATCCGGCGTGAGGTAGGGCCCGGCCGGCGCCAATTCCGCGGCGCTGGTCAAACCCAGGCGGCCTGGCAGGCTGAGCAAAGGGCAGTAAAAGTCATAGGTGGGCAGCGAGGGAGCCGCCGTCGACACCGCCTGAGCCACGCCCGGGGCCGTGGCCAGCAGGCGCACCAGTTCCGGCTGGCAGGCCAGCACAACCCTGGCGCCCCGGGCCGCCAGGGGGGCGATGAAACGGGCGAACTGCAGGCTGTCGCCCCGGCCCTGTTCGCTGTGCACCAGGATGGTGCGGCCGGCGGGATCGGAACCGTTCCACTCGGCGCCGGGCGGGCGGGCCAGGACGTGGCCGGCACGGTCCCGGCGCGCCTCGAACTGGGGCCAGCCGGCGGCATAATCGCCAGCCATCAGCAGGGCGACCGCCAGATCCCAGCGCGCCTCGCCCCCCCGTTCGCCCAAGGGCTGGCCGGGAGCGGGCGCGGTCACCTCCACCGCGCGGCGCAGCAGGCTGAGGGCGCGGGGCAGCTGGCCCCGGTCGGTCAGGGCCACGCCCAGGTTGATCAGGGTGACGGCATGGTCGGGCGCCAGGGGCAGCGCCCGTTCCAGGCAGGCGATGGCGGCGGCCAACCGGCCGGTGGCGTGCAGCACCCCGCCCAGGTTGGCCATGGCGTCGACATGACCAGGATCAATGGCAAGCGCCTGGCGATAGGCTTCTTCTGCCAGATCGAATCGGCCCTGCGCCTTCAGCGCCGTGCCCAAATTGCTGCGGTAGGTGGGATTGTCCGGAACGATGGCCGCCGCCAGGGTCATGCTTTCGGTGGCGCCGTCCAGGTCGCCCTGCTGGATGCGGGCGAGGCCCAACAGGTGCAGGGCCGCGTGGTTGCGGGGTTCGGCGTCGAGAATGCGGCCATAGAGCGTCACCGCCGCGTCCAGCCGGCCGGCGACGTGATGCTCATAGGCAGCGGAGAGGGCTTCGGTCACACTGGCCATGGCGGCAGAATGGGGTTTCCCGGGCGCCGGGACAAGGCCGGTTTGGCGTGGATGTTCAAGGTGGTGGCGGCATGACGGACAGGTTGGACGCGATGCGTGCGGCGGTGGGGCCGCAAGACTACGGCGCCACCAGCGCGGCGGCGGAGACACAGGCGCTGTTCGCCCGCCTGTGGCACTTCGTCGGTTTCAGGGATGAGCTGGCCGCGCCCGATGGCTATCTGGTGCGCACCATCGCGGGCGTGCCGGTGGTGGTGCAGCGCTTCGACGACGACATCCGCGCCTTCCGCGACGTCTGTTCCCACCGCCATGCCCGCCTGCACAGGGCGGAGTGCGGCCATGGCCCCCTGCGCTGCCCCTATCACGGCTGGACCTACAATCGCGAGGGTGTGCCGGTGGGCATTCCCGGCAACGACCCCTGCTTCCAGCTGGACAGGACGGACAAGACCGCCCTGGCGCTGACCGGGTACGAGGTGGCGTCGCGGGGCCGTTTCGTTTTCGTCCGTCTCACCCCCGGCGGCCCTGGTCTCGACACCTGGCTGGGCCCGCTGGGTAAGTGGCTGGACGCCGTGTCCGACGGCTTCGCCGCCCCCTTCGACCAGGCGCCGCTGGACTGGCGGGCGGACTGGAAGGTGGGCATGGAAAACGTGCTGGAGGTCTATCACGTCGATGCCGTGCACCCCGAAACCTTCCGCACGGTGACGGAAGGGGCGTGGGTCTGCGCCGAGCACGGCCGCCACAGCACCGGCACCATCGGCCTGACGGCCGAAACCCGCCGCTGGTGGGAGGGCGTGGCCAAGCGGCTGAAGCTGACGCCGCTGACCGCCTTCACCGACTATGACCACGCCATCATCTTCCCCAACCTGGCCATCGGCCTGACCGCCGGCCTGATGGCCAGCGTACAGACGTACGAGCCGGTGTATGCGCCGGATGGCGCGGTGCAGCCCGGCCGCTGCCGTCTGCGCTATCGCCTGTCGCTGGCCCGGCGGCAACCGGGCGCCAGCGCCGCCGCGCGCCAGGGCGTGGAAGGGCACCTGGCCGATTTCAACCGCCGCCTGCTGGCGGAGGACCAGTCGGTGGCGGAGGCCGCTTGGGCCGGCGGCCAGCAGGCCGACCGACCCGCCCTGCTGGGTCATAACGAGGGGCGCATCCGCGCCTTTCACGCCGCCTGGCTAAAGGAGATGGGGCGTTAGTCCCTAACGCCGCTGCGCCGCGATCCAGTCGGTCACCTGGTCCTCCAGCAGATCCAGGGGCAGGGAGCCTGAGAGCAGCACGGCGTCGTGGAAGGCGCGCTCGTTGAAGCGCCCGCCCAGCGTGTCCTGCGCCCGCTGGCGCAGCTCCAGCAGCTTCAGTTCGCCGATCTTGTAGGCCAGCGCCTGGCCTGGCCAGCCGATGTAGCGCCGCAACTCCGTCTCTATATTATGCGGCGCCAGGGCCGTGTTGTCGGCGAAGCAGGCGCGGGCCTGATCCAGGGTCCAGCGCTTCCAATGGATGCCGGTGTCGGCCACCAGGCGGCAGGCCCGCCACATGTCGAAGGACAGGCGCCCGAACCGTTCATAATCATCGCGGTAGATGCCCATCTCCTCCCCCAACTGTTCGGAGTAGAGTCCCCAGCCCTCGCCATAGGCGTTGAAATAGGCGCGGCGGCGGAAGGGCGGCAAATCCTCCAGCTCGCCGGCCAGAGAGGTCTGCAGGTGATGGCCCGGCACCGCCTCATGCAGGGCCAGGGCCGGCAACTCATAGAGGGGGCGCTGGTCCAGTTTGCCGGTGTTGACCATGAAACCGCCGGCGATGCCCTTGGCGGCGTCACCGGGGAAATAACGGCCGGTGGTGTACGTGTCCTCGATATCGCGCGGCACCTCGCGTACACCATAGGTCAGGCGTGGCAGGCGGCCGAAATGGGCCGGCAACTGGTCATCGATGCGCTTCACGATCTCCGACGCCTTTTCCAGCAAGGCCTGGCGCGTGGTGACATAGAAGCGCGGGTCGGTACGCAGGAAGGCGAGGAAGCCCTTGAAGTCACCGCTGAAGCCGGTGCGGCGGATCAGTGCCTCCATCTCACCCTTGATGCGTGCCACCTCCTTCAGGCCGATGTCGTGCACGGCATCGGGCGTCAGGGGGGTGGTGGTATGGTGGCGCACGGCCCAGGTGTAATAAGCCTCCCCATTCGGTAGATCACGCGCCGCCAGGCTTTCGGGCGCCGCCGGACGGTATTCCCGTTCCAGGAAGGCGACGAAGGCGTGTTGGGCCGGGCGCACCTTGTCGGCCAGCAACTGGCGCGCCCGCGCCCGCCAGGCCGGGGCTTGGTCGCCGGCACCGGCGAAGAGCGACAGCAGACCATCCTCGTCCAGGGGCATGTCCGCCTGCTTGCGCGCGATCTCCAGCACGGCGTCCACGATCAGGCGCGGCTGGACAAAACCGGTGGCGATGCCGCGCCGGGCGTTGGCGATGTTGGCGGCGTAATAGTCGGGGGCGGCGTCCAGGCAGGCCAGCCAGGCCTCGGCCTCCGCTTGGGTGTGGACGTGGGTGCGGTTGGCGGCATAGGTCAGGGTGGCGTAGAAGCCGCTGTCGCTGTTGAAGGGCATGCGGTCCTGGTCGAAGGCCATGCCCGCCAGCCGGTCCTCCGCATCCCAGCGCATGAAGCGATAGGTCAAGCGGTCGGCTGGCGCCAAGCCGGCGGGATCGACCGCGCCCAGTCGCTGGACGAAAGCCGCCATGCGCCGGCGCCTTTCCTCCGCCGCCTCAGGCCTGACGTCGGGCAGGCAGCGCCCATCCTCTTTCCGGCCCTGGAGCAGCGCGTCATAATCGGCGACCAAGGGCCCCAAGGGGGCTGAACGCGCCTGGGCCGTCAGCGGCGCCAGCACCGCCATCGATATCAGAAGAAAAACCGCCGCCTTGCCCATGCACCATCCCCTCCCGCCTTCCCATCAGCAAAGGCGAAGCGGTCGCGTCGGGCAAGCCTGACGATGGGCACGTGGGCCGGAGCTAAACGGCCACAGGCGCCTGGGCGCCGGTCAGCTGGGCGTACAGCGCCCCCACCTTGGCCATCTGCACCTCGGGCCGGAAGCGGGTGAGGTCCACGGCCGGGGCGATGACCCGGCCGTTCAGCGCCGCCAGCAGCGTCTCGGCCATGGCGGGCGCATCCTCGGGCGGGCACAGGAAGGGATAGTCGGCACCCAGGATTTCCAGCGGCCCGCCAGTGCGGGTGGCCACCAGGGTCACGCCGGCGTCCGCGTATTCCAGCAACGTCAGGCCGAAAGGTTCGTGACGGGAAGCGACGACGCCCAGATCGAGGGCGGAGAGATAGCGCCGCACATCGGGGCGGAAACCCGCGAACACCACATGATCGCCCAGGGCCAGCCGCGCCACCTGCTCACGCAGGGCCGCCATCTCCGTCCCCTGGCCGAACAACACCAGGCGGGCATCGGGCCGGTGGGTGCGCAGGCGGGCGTAGGCCGCCACCAGCACGTCGAACCCCTTGCCCAGTTCCAGCCGGCCCATGCCGCCGATGACCGGCACGTCCTGCGGCAGGCCCAGGGCCCGGCGCGCCGCCGCCCGGCTCAGCGCCCCGCTTTGCGGCAGCACCCAGTTATGCACGGTGACGGAGCGGTCGCGCGCCCCCGCCGGCATCATGTGGCCCTGGTAATCGGCGATGCGGATGATGCCGTCGAAGCGATCGTGCAGGCCGGCGCGGAAACCGTTGTGCAGGGTGACGACACGGGGGCAGCCCGGCCGGCACCGCAGCACCCGGCGGGCCGCGGTGTTGAGGTGGGCATGGACGATATCGGGGCACAGGGCCAGCAGTTTCCAGAACAGCGCGGCGGTGCGCATGCGCGCCGGCAGCCATACGACCGATACGCGCGGATCCAGCGACTCCGCCAAATGGCGGGCGCCGACCCCGCCATCCTCACCCGGTCCCAGGATGACCATCACCTGATGGTCGTCCGCCTGGAACTCCGCCAGCTCCATCACATGCTTTTCCGCCCCGCCGAACCCGTGGGGGATGATGACATGGGCGATGCTGGTCACAGCCGCCGCCAGGGGCGGGATCAGGCGCCGGGCCGCGCCACGACCGGCGGGAGCATCTGACAGGGCGATGGAGGACATGCCGGCGCACTTCTCCCCTACGGGTTGGAAAAGTTCTGCGGCTGGCGGGACAGGCGATCGAAGCGGCGGTGCCGGTCTGCCCCCGGGTACCGCCAAGATGCTTGTTTGTTGCTTCGGCGCGCCCCACCCGTCGCCCACAGAACGGCAACTGTTCCGTTATACGCCGGGGAAGGTGCTAACCTGTCGCAGGGCTGTAATATAGAGGCCCAGAAGGGGTATGCGACGAGAACCCCCCTTCGCGCCGCTGCTCATGGCCGATCAGTTGTCCGCGACAACATGCCAGGCGCCGTCCGGCTGCTGGCACGCGGTGCCGTAAGCCTGCTGCGTCTGGCCGCCTATGGTCACGTTCTGCTGGAACTCCCGGCAGTACTGGCCCTCGGCGGTGTGGCCGTCACGCAGCGTCGTGACACTGCCGCTGGCGGGGCCGTCGTTCCACATGATGGGCTGGCCCACCGGCGCCATGGTGGCGCGAATCTGGGCGTCCTCCAACGCCCGTTGCTGCTGTTCCGCCAGGCTGTCCAGCAGCGTCAGGGTGATGGCGGTCAGGCCCAGCCAGCGGTAGGCCTCTTCATCCCGGTAATAATGACCATAGCCGGCGTAATAGACGCCGAAAGGCCGCAGCACGACCACGTCGCGATACACGTGGCGGCGGTATTCCGGAACGATGACCGGCCCCCGGCCATAGATGAAGACGTCATGCTCCCGGAAGTGGCCGTAGTGCGGCGCCCAGGGGCCACCGCGATGGCCGTCCCCCCGATGGTCGTCCCAACGGTGATGGTCATCCCAGCGCTCCTGGCCCAGGGCGGGGATGGCGGCGGTGAAAGCTATGGTGGCCGCCAAGGCCAGGGAACCGAGGGCGTGGAACGGAAGACGTCGCATATGGGAATTCCTGTTCATCGAAAACAGCATGGCCCCTGCGGGGGCCGTCACAGCCAAACGGCCAGGCGGGTTGATAGAAGACTGCCACTGCGTCCGATTTATGGCCGGTCGCGGGCGGGATCAAGCGGCAAGCCGTTGTGTGGGGTGAGTGTAAACGTCGCGTGCGGCGCCGGTTCAATCGCTTCCAATAGTGTTCCAATTATGGAACGCGGAATGCCGACAAGCCCAACTACCGCCAAAATCGTTCCAGAAATATAGTTCAGACATCAAGCACGACAGGAACCCGGCCCCGAGCCCCCGCAGCCCCGCCGCTAGGACCCGACGCCAGGAAAGGAGACCGATGATGACCACGCTTTGCCTCGATTGCGCCACCCGTCCGGTTCCGGCCCTGCCCAGCCGCGCCGCCATGGTCGATACCCTCGGCCGCCGCGCCCGTACCCTGCTGCCCGCCCTGCTGGCCCTGACCGGGTTGTCCTTCGACCAGATGGTCGTGCTGCGCGCCGGCCTGGACATGGTGCTGCAAACCACCCGCAACGGCCGCTTCCACTGAACCCTGCGCGACCGGGCATCTTTCCCCGAGTTGCGACTTCGGCGTCGCACCGGCGAAGCGGCTTGATCGTTTATCCAATATCCATCGCCATTCCCAGGCGATCCGCGGCTTTCAGCCCACCCCTTCCCGCAAATCCTGCCTAAAGAATCCGCTGTCTGCCGCCGTGATGGGCGCTAGCCGGAAGGACAGGGCATGACCTGACCATATGGTCAGTTTTTTTCTTTGTCCGTCCCCCGGACTGTCACACAGTGATCATCAAGATTTCCTATGACCGCACGAATATCCAACCGGCCTGATGGGGGCTTGGGAGGGCGGTGTCTGCGGTCAGGGGAACGGGACGGGGACGAACCCCGCCCGGTGTATGGGGGAATGACGCGCCCAGGCCTCTACCAACCGCATCTGGAAGGGACGGAGCCATGGTCGCCGTGACGACAATGCCTACAATCATGCGGAATACCGGCATGCGGAACACTGGCATGCGAAACGCCGGCCACACCCGGCGGAGCAAGCGGCGGCTGGGCTTGGCCGCGCGCCTGGGCTTGGCCTTTGGCGCCATCATCCTGGCCATGCTGGTCATCACCGGCCAAAGCTGGCTGACCTATGCCCGCGTGGACAGCACGCTGAACGGCATCGTGGACGTCACCCTGCCCCGGCTGGACACGCTGGACGCCCTGACCCGCGCGGCCGAGGGACTGGCCGGCACCTCCATGGACGCCTCCATCGCCACCACGCATGAGGAAGCGCAGGCCACCCGCAAGGCGCTGACCGTCGCGGAAAAGGCTTTCAACGACGCCCTGCGCCAAGCCAACGCCCAGCTGGGCCAGACGCCGCAGCTGGATCAGCTGCGCGTGCTGGGTGGTCGCTTTTCCGCCCTGCTGCAGGTGCTGAACGGCGCGGAAGACGCCCGCTGGCGCCTGCGCCAGGCCGTGGCCGATCAGGAAAAGACGGCGGCCGAGGCCGATGCCCAGGCGCAAGGCGCGCTGATGACGTCCTTGGGCCGCGGCCCCAGCCCGGCGGTCCTATCCGCCCTGGCCGAAGTGCGGGCCTTCGGTGGCCTGCTGGCGGCGCCGGCCACGGCGGGTGAAGACCCGGCGGCGGCCAAGGCGGCCCTCGCCGCCGCCCTGCGGCACTTGCGTGCCACCGTGGCCGGCCTGCCGGCGGACACGCGCGCCATCGTGACCGCCAGCCTGGACGTGCTGACGCGCGCGGCCTTGGGCGACCCCGCGCCCGCCATCCCGGGTTTCGGTGAGGTCACCGCCGGCGGTCTGGCCGTGACGAAAAGCCGCCTGGCCGACGCGCAGGACCAGAGCACCAGCCTGCTGCACCAGAGTGCCGCCATCGCCGCGCAGGTGCAGAAGCTGGGCGCGGAACTGGGCGCCCAGACCCAGGCCGAGGTGCGCACCAAGGCCAAGGCGCTGGAGGATGTGGTGTCCCTCGCCCGCGGCCTGCTGGTGGCCTCGGGCCTGGCCGGCGTCGCCATCGCCGTGGGCGTGGCCGTGTTCTATGTCGGCCGCAGCATCGCTGTCCGCGTCGCCAACCTGTCGCGCAGCATGCTGGCGTTGGCCGGAGGCGACCTGGATGTGGAAATCGATACCCGCGGCAGCGATGAGATCGCGGAGATGGCGCGCACCGTCACCGTCTTCCGCGCCAACGCCGTGCAGGTACGCGAGCATGAGGCCCAGCTGGCCGCCGAGCGACGGGAGGCGGCGGAGAAGCGCCAGGCCGCCATGTCGGCCATGGCCGACGGTTTCGAACAGTCGGTCGGCGGCATCATCGCCGCCCTGGTGGACGCGGCGGCGCAGATGACCGCCCTGTCGCAGAGCATGGGCCAGTCGGCCGACGCCACCGCCGAGCAAGCCAACACCGTGGCCATGTCCAGCGAGGCGGCGTCACGCAACACCCAGACCGTGGCCGGCGCCACCGAGCAGCTGTCCCTGTCGGTGCAGGAAATCAGCGGCCAGTTGCAACAGGCCATCAGCATCTCGCAACGCGCCAATGAGGAGGCCGGCGGCGCCGCCGACATGGTGGAGCGCCTGACCGGTGCCGCCGAGCGCATCGGCAGCGTCACCCGTCTGATCGACGACATCGCCGGCCAGACCAACCTGCTGGCGCTGAACGCCACCATCGAAGCCGCCCGGGCCGCCGCCGCCGGCAAGGGTTTCGCCGTCGTGGCCAGCGAGGTGAAGAGCCTGGCGGGGCAGACATCCAAAGCCACGGGCGACATCGCCGGCGAAGTCGCCGCCGTGCGCAGCGCCGTGGGGGCCGTGGTCGACTCCATCCGGCAGATCGGCGGCACCATCGTGCAGCTGAGCCAGGTGTCCAGCACCATCGCCGCGGCGGTGGAGGAGCAGAACGCCGCCACCGCCGAGATCAGCCGTTCCATCAGCGAGGCGGCCCTGGGCGTGGAAGAGGTCAACAGCACCATCGGCCGGGTGCACACCGCCGCCCTGTCCACCGGCGAATCGGCCGGCCAGGTGCGTGCCAGCGCGCAGGGGCTGGCCGACCAGGCGGCCCGCCTGGATGAGGCCGTGCGCCGCTTCCTGGGGCAGGTCCGCGCCACCGAAGCCGCCGCGTGAGGAGAGACACCATGGTTCGTATCGCCCTTGCGGCCGCCCTGTTCGCCAGCACCGCCAGCATCGCTGGCGCCGCCCCCTTCAAACCCTGCGTGATTTATACCGAGGCCGGAAAGTTCGATAAGAGTTTCAACGAGATGGCCTATGACGGTAGCCAGACCTTCGCTCAGAAGACTGGTGTGGCTGTCGCCGAGTTCGAGCCATCGGGCGAGGATGCCTACCCTGGCGCCCTGCAATCCGCCGTCACCGCCGGCTGCACCGACGTGGCGCTGATCGGCTTCCGTTTCCAGACGGCGCTGACCGCCTTCGCACCCCAGCATACGGACGTACGCTTCACCCTGTTCGACGGCGTGGTGCCAGGCGCGAACGTGTCATCGGTCCTGTTCGCGGAGAATGAGGGCTCCTATCTCGTCGGCGTGGCGGCGGCCCTGGCCAGCAGGAGCGGCACGGTGGGTTTCATCGGCGGCATGCCTGCGGCCGTGATCGAACGTTTCGAAAAAGGCTATGCCCAGGGCGTTAAGGATACCCGGCCCGATGCCACGGTGATGACCGGCCTGGTGGCGGCCGACCCCAAGGGCTTCTCCGACCCCTTCGCCGCGTCGGAGATCGCGCGCGACATGCTGCGCCATGGCGCGGACGTTCTGTTCCCCGCCGCCGGCGTTTCAGGCCTGGGCGCCTTGGACATCGGCCACGCCAAGGGCGCCTTGGGCGTCGGTGTCGACAGCAACCAGAACTATCTCTACCCCGGCCACATGCTGACCTCGATGGTCAAGCGCCTGGACGTGGCCATCGCCCGCGCCTTCGAGGACGGCCGCAACCAGACCTTCAAGTCCGGCATCACCCGCCTGGGCCTGAAGGAGGGCGGGGTGGACGTGGTGGTGGACGCCGACAATCGCGCCGTCTGGACCCCGGCCATCGTCGAGGCCGTGGCCCGCGCGCGCCAGGCCATCGTCAGCGGCCAGGTGAAGGTGGCGAGTCCCAGTTAGGTTGCCCTGCGGGCGCGGGCACCCACCCCTTGCCATCCTCGATTTCCAGTCCGCCAACGCTCCCCAGAAATCCCCGGGGCCGGCGGTCGCCGGCCTGGGCGCCCTATATTATAGGACGCGACCGCGTCCGCCGGATGCCGAGCCCCGCAGGGCACGGCGAGGATAGCCAAGGCTGCGGATGCAACCGCCGGCGCCTGAGGAAACATCAAACGGCATCATGGAAGATGATGCCCAGGGTGTGGCGCTGGCCGGTACGCAGGCGGCTGACGCCGTGGCGCAGGTTGACGCGATAGGTGCCCCGCGTCCCCGAGACCGGCCGGTGGTGGACGGCGAAGACGACGCCGTCGCCCTGGCGCAGGGACACCACTTCAGCCCGCGACTGCATGCGCGGCCGCTGCTCCGTGATCACGAACTCCCCGCCCGTGAAGTCCCGGCCCGGCTCCGACAGCAGGACGGCGACCTGCAGGGGGAACACCCGGTCGCCATACAGATCCTGGTGCAGGCAATTGTAGTCACCGGGGCCGTACTGCAACAGCAGGGGCGTGGGCCGCACCTGGCCCGCCTGGTGGCATAGCGCCAGGAACTCGGCATGGGTGTCGGGATATCGCGCGCCTTCCCCCAGCCGCTGGTTCCACCGGTTGGCCAAGGGCGCCAGCCGGGGATAGAGCCCGGTGCGCAAAGCCTGTACTGGGGTCGGCAAGGGGTAGGCCCAATACTTGTACTCCCCCATGCCGAAGCCGTGCCGCCCCATGACCACCCGGCTGCGGAAACCCTGCTCTCTCGCGTATAGCGAAGAGAGATCCCGGCACGCCTCGGGCGTCAGCAGGCCGGGCAGTACGGCGCACCCGTACGCGTCCAGTTCCTTGGAAACCGTCGCCCAGTCATAGCCATCGATGCTGGCGATGCGGTCAACGCCAGCATCGTCAAGTCCCACGCCGACCATCACGCCCGCTCCCGCGCCAACAGGGCGCGCTTGCGCTCCACCCCCCAGCGGTAGCCGGATAGGCCGCCGTCGGTCCGCACCACGCGGTGGCAGGGAATGGCGATGGCGATCGCGTTGGTGGCGCAGGCCTGGGCCACCGCCCGCACCGCCTTGGGCGCGCCAATGCCGGCCGCCACTTGCGCGTAGCTGGCCGTCTCCCCCGGCGGAATGGCACGCAAGGCCTGCCACACCCGCTGCTGGAAGGCGGTGCCGCGCACGTCCAGCGGCAGGTCCAGCCCCAGGCGCGGCGCCTCGACGAAGCCCACCACCCGGGCGACCAGGGCATCGAAATCCGGATCGTCACCCATCAGGCGGGCCTTGGGGAAACGGTCCTGCAGCTCACGCACCAGCGCGTCCGGGTCATCGCCCAGGGTGATGGCGCAGATGCCGCGCCCGCTGCGGGCCACCAGGATGGCGCCCAGACTGCACTGGGCCACGGCGAAACGAATGTCGGAATTGGCGCCGCCGTCGCGGTAGTCGCCAGGCCGCATGCCCAGCATCCCGTCCGCCGCCTCATAGAAGCGGCTGCTGGCGTTGAAGCCGGCGTCGTAAAGGGCGGTGGTGACGGTGGCGCCAGGGCGGGTCAGCTCATCCCGCACCCGGCGGGCGCGGTGGGCCGTGGCGTACGCCTTGGGCGTCAGGCCGGTGATGGCCTTGAACACGCGGTGGAAATGGTAGGGACTGAGACCGGCCTGCGCCGCCAACTCCTCCAGGCCCGGCGCCTCTTCCGCCGTCTCGATGGCGCGGCAGGCTTCCGCCACCAGCCGGGCCTGGCGCTGGGCCGTCCCCTGCTGGTCGGGCTTGCAGCGTTTGCAGGCGCGGAACCCCTCGCGCTCCGCCGCCGCACAGCTGTCGTGGAAGGCCACGTTCCGAGGCTTGGCCAAGCGGGAGGGGCAGGAGGGCCGGCAATAGACGCCGGTGGTCTTCACCGAGTAGACGAAGCGTCCATCCTGGCTGGCATCCCGATCCAAAAGCGCCTGCCAGCGGGGGTCGGCGTCGGCGGCAAGGGAGGCGATGGTCGAGGTGGATGTCATCGGGAGGGGACGCGATGGGGAAGCGGACATGGTCGTTATCCTGATATGGGGTCGTTCCTGCCCCTGATGTACCCCGCGGCCCTCACCCCAACATCCCGGCTCTTGCGGTCAAATCCGCCTACCGGTCCCTGTCGTCCGCGGCTGTGGCCGGCCGCTCCACAGCGCCTCACGGGTGATTTGACTTGACCCCCCTGGGGGAATAGGAGTCAAGGCATGACCCACGCGACCACACCCGACATCCTGAACCGCCTGAAACGGGCGCAAGGCCATTTCGCCAAGATCGTGCAGATGGTGGAGGAGGGACGCGACGCCCTGACCATCGCCCAACAGCTTCAGGCCGTGGTCAAGGCCGTGGACAAGGCGAAGATCGCTCTGGTGCTGCACCATATCGAGCATCATCTGGAAGAGGCTACCGGCCCGCTGCCCACCCAGACCCGGGCCCGTCTGTCCGAGATGGCGGAAATCACCAAATATCTGTAGAGCCAAGCCGCCCGGCGGGGCGGTTCGGGATGAGGAAAGTTAAAGCCTTAATAGCTTGCTTTCCGCCCCGTACGTATCCAATGTTTCCGCACATTGCGGACGGGGGAATATCATGAGTGAAGACTGGTGGGATGTGCCGGGAAACCCCTATGCCCCGGCAAAAACCCCGTCTCCAGCTTCCCTTGAGCCCGCTTCTCCCCCTCCCCTGCCTCCGCAGGAGGACGACCTTTGCCGGTCCTACGCCACAGCCGAACTGATGGCGTCGGAGGCCGCCACCGCGGCCCTGGTGCGATTGGATTGCGGCTTGGCTGGCAGCAGCCCCGCCGTGGCCGCCGGCTGGGTGAATCGCATGGCCATTGAGGAAGCCGCGGCCTCGGCCCGGCTGAACGGTGTCCTGGTCGATACGGCCGACCTGCGCCTGCTGGCTTGGGATAGTCTTGACCGAGCCCCTGACCCCGACCTGGCCCAGGCCCTGCCCCTGTATGATCTGGTGCGCCGCATCGCCGCCCGCCATCCCCGACATCTCTATACCCCCCGCCGCCTGGCAGCGCTGGACCGCACCCGCCACACCCGGGCCACCGGCTTCTCTCTGTGGAACGGGGCGGTGGAGGATGTGGACGCGGAGGAGCGGTGGGGGGTGTTGCAGGCCGCCCTCGCACCCGACGCCCTGGCCCACTTTCGGGCGGCTCCCGCCCTCATCGGCGCCGCCGCCTTCTTGGCTCACTGGCATCAGGTGCGCGCCGACCGTAGCGCCGGGGCAGCCCTGGGCCGTTTGCTGGCGGCATGGTGGCCTGCCCGTCAGGGACTGGTGCTGGCCCGTCACGGCGGTTTGCATAATCCAGCATTCGAGGGTTTGGATACCTTCGCCAGTCCCACGCATCCCGCCTTCGCCGGCGGCCCGGTGCTGATGCCATCCATCGGTTTTCTGGGCTACGCCATGGAGTATCGGCCGAACCGGCGCGAGGGCTGGCTGCTGGCTTTTCTTGAGGCTGCCGCCCGCGGTCTGGCGCGGGGGAACATGTTGCTGCGCCGCCTGCGGCTGGCTAAGTCCCGGTTGGCGGAGGCCTTGCGGCCCAAGCGGTCCACCTCCCGCGGCCCCCAGATGGCCGCCTTTCTGTTGGCGCAGCCAGTGGTCACCTCTGGTCGCCTGGCCCATGCCCTGGATATGAGCGGCACCGCCGCCCGTGCCCTGCTGGACGGCCTGCACCGCGACCGGCTGGTACTGGAGATTTCCGGCCGTGACGCCTACCGTGCCTACGTGGTGGAGTGAAGCCCGCCCATCCCACCCTGGCCCCCGGGCGTCGGTTTTTCTGAAAAAACCGCGGTAACTGTTTCCTTGAGGCGGTAGCCGCCTCACCTTCAGGCAAAGAAAAAGCCCCGCCACAGGGACGGGGCCGTTTCCGAGGTTTTTTCAGAAAAACCTGCTGCCGAGCCGGTACCTTTATCGGTCAGTCCGGCACATCCAGGCCGCAGCGCCGCAACGTCTCTGGCAACTGGGCGAATAGGGCGTCCAGCGCCTGCGGCGGTAAACCAGCCGCCAGGCGCAGGATGGGCCGGCCTTCATGCAGCGACAGGCGCACCAGCACCTGGCCGGTGCGGGACCGGATGACCCGCTCCCCCGTCGTCTCCGGCTGCGCCACCTTCTCGCCCTGGGCTGCCGCCATCAGGGCGCGGAGCCGGGTGGTGAAGCTCAGCCCGTCGTCGGCGCCCTTGGCCCGCAGTTCAGTGGCCGCCGCTTCAACCCGGGTGGAAGCCTCCTCATTCTCGGCCATCAGGCGGGCCAGCTTGGCACCGTCGCTGATCTTCAGGGGACGCGGGTCATCCAGGGCGGCGACCACCGTGGCCGGCAGCTCCGCGAACTTCAGCAGGTTGGACAGGTGCCCCTTGCTGAAGTCCAAGCGTTCCATCAACTCGGCCCGGCTCATCAGCCCGGTGTCCAGCACGGTCTTAAGCTGCACCGCCCGCTCATAGGCGGAAATGTCGGCGCGGGCTTCGTTCTCCTGCACCATCTTGATCAGCAGGTCGCGGTCGTCCGCCTGCATCACCCGCGCCACCACCTTGCGGCCCAGCTGGCGGCAGGCGGCCGTGCGGCGATGGCCGGCGATCAGCTCATAGCCGTCGCCATCCGCCGCTGGTCGCACCAGCACCGGGGCCAGTTGGCCGTGGCGCAGGATGTCCTGCACCAGGGTGGCGAAGGCGGCGTCGGCGAAGGCGGCTGTGTGCCTGTCTTGATACTGGGTGCTGTGGATATCGGCCGGATCCAGTTCCAGCAACACGCGGCCGCTGTCACGCAATGTCTCCAGCTCTTTGGCGCTATCCTGGAAGACGCTCTCGATCTGGTTGACGATCGGGATGGCGGATCGGGGCGCGGCCGGCCGCGCCGCCCGCGTGGCGGTCAGGTCACCGATGGCATTGTCCAGTTCGGCCATTCTGTCCTTGCGGCTCATCGCGTCCCCTCCCGCGCCGGCGTGCGCTTCCAGATGTCCCAGACCACGCGTTCGATCTCGGCATTCACATTGTTCAGATATTCCAGACCGCGTTCATAGGTTCGGCGGTTCACGTCGCTGGCTTCCAGCTCGTAATAGCTCTGCTTCAGGTTGCCGGCGCTATCCAGGCCCGTGGTCAGCGCCATGCGGTTCTCCAGCAGTGTGTCGGCGAAGATGCTGCCCATCCACTTCACCAGTTGGCTCTGGTTGCCGTCGGCCGTCTGGTATTTGGAGACCAACAGGCGCACGGCGTCGAAGGTCTTCACCCGACCGCCCTCGGCTTGCGCCAAGGTGGACAGGGTCTCATAGACCATGCGGAAGAACCGGCCGGCGGAGCTGAAGTCCAGCATGCTGGGTGGGATGGGGATCAGCAGGAAGTTCGCGGCCATGACGGCGTTGATCGACAGATAGCTCAACGACGGCGGACAGTCGCAGACGATGATGTCGTAGTCCTGGTCGATACTGGGCAAGGCGTCCTGCAGGATGCGCCAGAAGCGCAGCTCCCGCTGGCGCATCTGCCGCACCGGCACCTCGAACTCCGTGGAGTACAGGCCCAGATTGGCGGGGATGACGTCCAGCCCATCCCAGTAGGTCTTCTGGATCAGCGGCCGCAGGTCGTTGATGCGCTGGCTGTCGTCCAGGGTGAACAGGCGGTACAGTGTGTCCAGCCGGTCGAACTGCTCATCCGGCACGAAGCCGAACAGCGAAGTGGCGCTGGCCTGGCTGTCGAGGTCGATCATCAGCACCCGGTAGCCCTGCAAGGCCAGGTACTGCGCCAGGTGGACGGAGTGGGTGGTCTTGGCTGCCCCGCCCTTGAAGTTGGCGACGGTGATAACGGACAGCTTCTCCCCGGCCTCACGATCGCGTCCCACGCGATAGCGTACGTCACCAGTCTGCTGGAACAGCTGGCGGCGAATCTGATTCACCTCCGCCAGGGTGAAGCCGCGGCGGTTGTTGCCGCCGATGACGGTGCCCTGGGGAAACTGCTCATTCTTCAGCAGGGCGCGCAGATGGCTTTCCGAGATGCGGATCAGCCGCGCCGCTTCCGACGTGGGGAACAGGCGCAGGCTCTTGGCGTGGCCGGGGTAGGCCTGCACCTCGATGATCTTGCGCTGGATGGCGTCACAGCCCTCCGAGTGGTCCAGGAAAATTTGCAGGGGGTCGTCGCCGGCCGGGATGGTGCTATCGGCGGGCGCGCTGACATCGGTGGTCATTGGTGTATCCGAAGGGCTGCCAGAGATGGGCGGATAATGCCCAACCGCGATCCGGGCGCCAACCGCGATCTTTGGCCAAATATGCGGATAACTGACTCACTGTCGATTTTTTTGCGATTAGGCGGAAAAATCCGCTGATGGGATTTGAACAACTGACTGAGTTGGCGCTGTCGGTAACTGTAACCTTGAAGGCGGGGCGATCGTGACTGGAAATCCTATCGATCTTCTTTTTGGCGGCATCCGATCTTCAAGGGAACGGATACCAATTCCCGCCGTGGCTTGCTGACCTCCGAAAAGGGCGGATTTCCTGGGGTTTTCCCCCTCACGAATGCGCTACGATCGGAGGATGAGCTTTAGGTGAAAGCTTGCTCTGGAACCCGCCAAGCTTGATCCCGGTCCCGCTCTCTCACCTGCGGAAAGCCTGGCCTGTGGATGGTTTCTTCAAAAGGATTCAGGGTTAAACGGATATAGGGTTTAACTGTTACGGCGCTGAAAAACGTCGCTTTTCCAGATAGTTAACGTGAGGTTTGGTAACCATTCCCCCGACTCTGGGTAACCGAACCCTGGAGTTCTGGACTCTGAACCCTGGGGCCTCGGGTCGCCGAACCCTTGGCGAAAGGTAACCGAACCCTGGTGCAGGAAAAGTCGGTATCCGAACCCTTGAATGGAAAAGAGACGAGTTGGCCGGAGTTGGTTGCCATAGCCTTGAACTTGGTTGCCGTTCCCTCAATTCTGGTTGCCGTTCCCTTGAGGTTGGGGGATCCGGTATGCCGGTTTCGGATTCTGATACCGCGATCCAACTCACCCTGGCCCCGAGTCCGCCTGATTCCGCGCGGCCGGGATGGGGGGAGTCCGAGTTGAACTCAAGGGATCGGTTACCCAAGGTCACGGGTTCGGATACCGGCGCCAGGGTCAACTCGAAGCCGACACTAGATTTTGGGGGTAGGCCCGCCAGAATCTCAAGGGATCGGCAACCAGGCGCGTTTTTGCCATTGGCGATGCCGATTGGCCGCGTTCATCATCCGGAGTCCGAATGCCCGGTCCATGGTGGATGGGCCTGCTGCGTGTGAAGGGTGGCGACAATGGCGGGGACGACGACACGGGCTGCGGATACGGTCTCCGCGCCGGCCATGGTGGAAGCCCCGATGGCTGGCGGCCAGCTGGCCCTGGCGCTGGACAGCCCCCTGATCGGCAAGGTGAAGAACGACCGCCTGGTCATGGTCTTCAACTTCTTCGCCCTCAGCAAGGAGACGGTGACGGAACTGCCGGTCTATGACGACGGCACTGGCCGCATCGAAGTCACCGGCACCAAGCATGGTGTGGCCAACATCTGGGACAAGGAGGTGCTGATCTACCTCGTGTCCCTGATCCAGGACAAACTGAACCGGGGGGAGCCGGTCAGCCCGCGCCTGACCTTCACCGGTCACGACTTCTTCCGCGTGGTCGGCATCCACGCCACCAACACCGCCTACCAGCGGCTGGAGGACGCGCTGAAGCGCCTGCAGTCCACCCAGGTGCTGACCAACCTGGAGACGGGGGGCGAGGGTGAGACGGGCGCCTTCTCCTGGGTGCTGGACTACCGCATCAACTATCGGCGGGACAAGGACGGCGGCAAGACCATGAAGTCGCTGACCGTGCAGCTCTGCGACTGGCTGTATCGCGCGGTGGTCAAGGACCGCAAAATCCTCACCTACCATCCCGACTACTTCAAGCTGTCGCCCACGGAAAAGCGGCTATACGAGATCGCCCGCGCCCATTGCGGCAACCAGGGCGCCTTCAAGATGAACATCGAGAAGCTGCGCCTGCGCGTGGGCGCCGAAAGCGACCTCAAGGTGTTCAAGGCGCGCCTGGTGGCGCTGGCCAAGAAGCGTCAGGCCCTGCCGGAATACGGCCTGACGGTGGTGGACCCGCGCCGCTGGGGCCGCGACCGCAACGCCCCACCGCCGCCCGGCCGCACGCCGCTGAAAAGCCATATGGTCTATTTCTTCCGCACCGACAGCCTGTCGGCCATGGCGCCCTTCGACCAGGCGCCGGAGTTCCCGGACGCGCTGCCCGACATGATGATGGGCGACATGGCGGCCTGAGGCCGGGCAGTAGCAGGCGGCGTCAGTCTTGCGATCCAAAGGCAAGGATCGGGGGGGACCCAATAACGCCCCCGGCTGGTGGCCTGGATGGCCTGTGGGCCTTCCCCTATGCGTGGATGTCCCGGCTGGGTACACCAAATGCCGCATCCGAACGGCCGTCAGGTAAAGGCCACAATCCCGTATTATAGGTGAAGGATGGTTCGGCGCGCTTCCGGCAGCGGTAGGCCCGCCCGTGTGAAAGAGGATGATCATGCAGCGCGTGTTCAAGGCTCCGTTCCTGGTGATGATGTCGCTGGTGGTGGCCTTGCTGGCGTTGGCTGGCAGCGCCCCGGCAAGCGCCCGCACCTTCGTCAGCGTGGGCATTGGCGTCGGTCCCTATTGGCGACCGGCTGGATATTATGGCCCCTACTGGCACGATCCCTATTGGCGCTGGCGCAGCCCTTACTGGGCGCCCTATCCCGTGGTTTACGCGCCCTATTACGCCCCGCCCGCCTATGTTGAGGCGCCGCCTGCCTACGTGGCTCCGGCTCCGGCCCCGGCCGTGGTGCAGGCGCCGCCCCCGCCCGTCCAGGCCGGGGCGGCGAAGCCAGCCTATGACCAGGCCAACTGCCGCGAATACACGTCCACCATCACCGTGGCGGGGCGCCCCAGCCAGCAAGTGGGCACCGCCTGCCAGCAGCCGGACGGATCCTGGCGCATCGTCAACTGAGCGCCTGATCCCGGCTCTATTCGTCGGAATAGGCTTCACGCGGGCCCCAGGGATTTCCCTGGGGTTTTCGCGTTCTGGGCCTGCGACATTTGCACTTCCGTTACAAAATCCCGTCCCGCGCCGGTTCGGCTTGGGGGTATGCTCCTGGACTGTATCGCCCGGCGGGGAGGCCGGGGGCGAGAGGTACAGACGGGCATTCAAGGGACGGGGACTATGCGTACGGGGCTTATGGCGGCTGCGGTGGGCGGCTGCTTGTCTATGCTTTTCGCCTCTATGCCGTTCACCGGGGCCCGCGCGGATGAAGGACTGTGGACCTTCAACCACTTTCCCAGCGCCAAAGTCCAGGAGACCTATGGGTTCGAACCCAGCGCCCAATGGCTGGACCATCTCCGCATGGCGTCCCTGCGCCTGCCCCGGGGGTGCTCCGCTTCCTTTGTATCCCCCACCGGCCTGGTGCAGACCAACCATCACTGCGCGCGCGATTGCCTGCAGCAACTGTCCTCCTCCACCCGCAACCTGGTTGAAGAAGGCTTCTATGCCACCAGGCTGGAGGACGAGGTGAAATGCCCGGATGTGGAGGCCAACCAGCTGGTCGGCATCACCGACGTCACCCCCCAGGTCAGGGAGGCGGTGGCGGGTCGCGAAGGGCAGGACTATGGCCGGGCCCTGCGGGAGGCGCTGGCCAAGCTGCAGCGCGACTGCGCCGGCGGGGATGAGGCCATCCGCTGCGACGTGGTGGAGCTGTACCGGGGCAGCGTCTACGACGTGTATAAATACCGCCGCTACCAGGACGTCCGCCTGGTATTCTCCCCCGAGGAGGACATCGCCTTCTTCGGTGGCGATCCGGACAATTTCGAATTCCCCCGCTACGACCTGGATGTGACCTTCCTGCGTGTTTATGACGAGCACGGCGCGCCGCTGAACACCCAGGCCAGCTATTTCGCCTACGCCCCCAGCGACGCGCAGGAGGGCGACCTGGTCTTCACCTCCGGCAACCCCGGCACGACCGAGCGCCTGGACACGGTGGCGGAGCTGGAATACGACCGCGACGTCGTCCTGCCGGAATGCCTGGTCTATCTGGCCGAGCTGCGTGGCCTGCTGCTGCAATTCTCCGCCGAGGGGACGGAGCACGCGCGCGTGGCCTTCGCCAAGCTGTTTGCGGTGGAGAACGCCTACAAGGCGCGTCTGGGCCAGTTCCGCGCCCTGGTCAATCCCGGCCTGATCGAGAGCCGGCGGCGGGCGGAGAATGAGCTGCGGACCAAGGTGGCCGCCGACCCGCAGTTCCAGCAGCGCTTTGGCGATCCCTGGGCCGCCATCGCCCAGGCCGTGACCCATTACCGCGCCGTCGCCGACCGCATGGAAGTGGTGGAGGAGGGGCGCGGGCCCCAGTCCGATCTGTTCGCCTATGCCCGCCTGCTGGTGCGCGCGGCGGAACAGCGCCAGCTGCCTGACATCCGGCGCTTCCAGGAATTCACGGAGGCCGGCTTCCCCTTCACCCGCCAGCGCCTGCTGGCCAACGCCCCCATTTCCACCGACCTGGAAAAACTGCTGCTGCGCGCCTGGCTGGTGCAGCTGCGCCGGGTGCTGGGGCCGGAGGATCCCCTGGTGCGCAACGTGCTGGGCGCGCAAACGGCGGACAAGATGGCCAACGACCTGGTGGATGGCACCCGCCTGGCCGATCCCAACGAACGCAGGCGCCTGCTGACGGGCGGCATCGAGGCCATCAAGAACAGCCACGACCCCCTGATCCGCTTCGCGCAGGAAGTGGACAAGCAGGCACTGGCCATCCGCCGCGACGTGGAGGTCAATGTCGAGGCGGTGGAGCGGCGCAACGCCGGCGTCATCGCCCAGGTCATTTTCGCCGCCAAGGGCACCGGCGCCTACCCGGACGCCACCTTCAGCCCCCGCGTGTCCTATGGCACGGTGAAGGGCTATGACGAAAATGGGCGCCACGTGCGCTACTACACCACCATGGGCGAGGCCTACGGCCGCGCCACGGGGGCGGAACCGCTGGCCCTGCCGCGCTCCTGGTTGCGCGCCCGTGGCGACGTGGACTTCAGCCGCAAGCTGAACATCGTCAGCACCAACGACATCGTGCGCGGCAATTCCGGCTCGCCCGTGGTCAACACCGACGGTCAGGTGGTGGGCATGATCTTCGACGGCAACAGCCAGTCGCTGGGTGGCGACTTCGGTTTCGACGACAGCTCCAACCGCGCCGTCTGGGTGTCGGTGGGCGCGGTGAAGGAAGCGCTGACCAAGATCTACGGCACCACCCGCCTGAACCGCGAGCTGGGCATTTAGGACCTTCGTTGGCGGTCTGTGATCCGCGCGGCAGACAGTGACGCCTGGCTGCGGCCCACACCGGGTCGCCATCGCATGAAGCGGCATGAATCCCGAGGTTTTGGACCGAAGCGCGCAGTGCACGCGCAAGCCGGCATTTTTGCCGCTTGCCGCATTTCAGATCTGCGCCATCCTCATTAGGTGCGTTTCAGGACAATAAGCAATAACTTGCTTGCAAGCAGTTTCCGCGCCGCAGCATCTGGCGGCACCTTCCATACATCCGCTTTCCTTGGAACCGGCCGGGCCGGGCCCAAGGCGTTCGTGCCCTCCGGGGAATCAAGCCCAATTCGGCCTTCAACGATCAGGGACCAAAGGACCATCATGACCAGCGCGCCCACCACCCTCCCGCCCAAGCGTTCCCCCCTGCCGCGCATCATCGGTTTCGGCGTGCTGGCCGTCGTCGTGGTGGGCGGCGTCGTCCTCTGGCTCAGTGGCCGGGGCAAGGAATCCACCGACGACGCCTTCACCGAGGGCCGGGTGGTGACGGTGGCGCCCAAGGTTTCAGGCCTGGTGGTGGAACTGGCGGTGCAGGATAACCAGAAGGTGAAGGCCGGCGACCTGCTGTTCCGCATCGATCCCCGCGACTATCAGAACACCCGCGATCGCGATGCCGCCCAGCTGCAGCTGGCGCAGGCGCAGCTGGCGCAGGCCCAGACCAACCTGGACATCGCCCAGGTCACCTACCCGGCGCAGCTGGACCAGGCCCGCGCCGCCCGCGCCCAGGCGGAGGCCACGCTGGTCCGGGCCAAGGCCGACCTGGCGCGCCAGACCGAGATCGACGTCCGCGCCACCACCAAGTCGCAGATCGACGCCGCCCAGGCCAGTTTCCGCACCGCCCAGGCCCAGCTGGCCGACACCGACGCCAAGCTGCGCACGGCGGAACAGGCGCCGCGCAACATCGAGGTCGCCGCGTCCCAGGTGAAACAGCTGGAGGCCCAGGTGGCCGCGGCCCAGGCCGAACTGGCCCAGGCGGAACTGAACCTGTCCTACACCACCGTGGTGGCGCCGCAGGACGGCTGGGTCACCAAGCGCGCCGTGGAAAAGGGCAACTACCTGCAGGTGTCGCAGTCGGCGATGACGCTGGTGACGCCCGAGGTGTGGGTGGTGGCCAACTTCAAGGAAAACCAGCTGAAGCGCATGCGCGTGGGCCAGCCGGTGGACATCGAGGTCGACGCCTTCCCCGACCTGAAGCTGACCGGCGCCGTCGACAGCTTCCAGATGGGCACGGGCTCGCGCTTCACCGCTTTTCCGGCGGAAAACGCCACCGGCAACTTCGTGAAGATCGTTCAGCGCCTGCCGGTCAAGATCAAGGTGACGGGCGGCCTGCCCGCCGACCATCCCCTGCCCCTGGGCCTGTCGGTCGAACCCACTGTCAACCTGAATTGAGGGGACGGCGGTGAGCGAAGGACTTCCCCCACCCGAGGCCGATCACGGGGCGTCGACCTGGCGTCCCAAGCACAACCCCTACCTTGTCGCCATGGTGGTGACCGTCGCCACTTTCATGGAGGTGCTGGACACCACCATCATCAACGTGGCCCTGCCGCACATCGCCGGCAGCCTGTCGGTGGGCACGGACGAAAGCACCTGGACGCTGACCTCCTACCTGGTGGCCAACGGCATCGTGCTGCCCGTGTCCGGCTGGCTGGGCCGCATGATGGGGCGCAAGAACTACTTCCTGCTGTCCATCATCATGTTCACGGTGTCGTCGCTGCTGTGCGGCCTGTCGACCTCGCTGCCGGAACTGATCATCTTCCGCCTGATGCAGGGCTTCTTCGGCGGCGGCCTGCAGCCCAACCAGCAGTCCATCCTGCTGGACACGTTCGAGCCGGCCAAGCGCGCCACCGCCTTCGGCGTCACCGCCGTCGCCATCATCGCCGCCCCCATCATGGGGCCGACGCTGGGCGGCTGGATCACGGACAATTTCAGCTGGCGCTGGGTGTTCCTGATCAACGTGCCGGTGGGCATCATCGCCACCTTCGCCATCTCGGCGGTGGTGGAGGATCCGCCCTGGGCCAAGGCCGGCGCCGGCAAGGGCAAGCGCAACATCGACGTGGTCGGCCTGTCGCTGATCGCCGCCGGCTTCGCGTGCCTGCAGATCGTGCTGGACCGGGGCGAGCAGGAGGACTGGTTCTCCAGCGGCTTCATCCAGGCCTTCGGCGTGGGCGCCGTGCTGGGCCTGGTGGGCGCCGTCGTCTGGCTGCTGGACCGGCCCGATCCCATCGTCAACCTACGGGTCTGGAAGAACAAGGACTTCGCCATCGGCACCCTGTTCATCAGCATCATGGCCGCCACCCTGTACGGCAGCGCCGTGCTGATCCCGCAGTTGGCGCAGTCGCAGCTGGGCTACACCGCCACCTGGTCAGGCATGATCCTGTCGCCTGGCGGCTTCATGATCCTGTTCATGATCCCCATCATCACCCGTGTGCTGCTGAAGAAGTTCCAGGCCCAATTCATCGTGGCCACCGGCTTCTTCCTGCTGGGCGTCGCCATGTTCTACACGGGCACCATCACGCCCCAGGTCAGCTTCCTGAACCTGATGAGCATGCGCCTGGCCCAGACCTTCGGCACGGCGCTGCTGATGATCCCTATCAGCACGGTGGCCTTCGCCTCCGTCCCGCGGGAGATGAACGGCGACGCCGCCGCCTTGTACGCCATGTCGCGCAACCTGGGCGGCAGTATCGGCATCGCGCTGGTCACGGCCTACCTGACGCAACGGTCGCAGGTGCACCAGGCCTACCTGGTCGAACATCTGTCGGACCTGAACATGGGCTATCAGATGACCAAGCAGGCCTGGATGAACGGCCTGGCCGGCCACGGGCTGACGCCGTCGCAGATGGACTCCTCGGCCCTGGGCGGCATCTACCGCACCCTGGTGCGCCAAGCGGCCATCCTGGGCTACGTCGATGTCTTCCGCATAACCGGCGTGATCGCCTTCTGCGTCGTGCCCCTGGCCTTTTTCATGAAATCCACCAAGGCGGCGCCCAAGCCCGCCGCCGCGGAGTGACCCTGATGTCCGCTTCCTCGCCCTTTTCCCCGCTTCCGCGCCGGGCCCGACTGTTGGCCGCCACGGCGGCCCTGGCCTTGACGGCCGCCTGCACCCTGGGTCCTGACTACCAGCCGCCGGCGGCCGACGCGCCCGCGGCGTGGAGCGCCACGACGACCCAGGCGACCGTGAAGACCCAGGTCAGCACCGACGCCACCGTGCTGGCCCACTGGTGGACGGAATTCCGCGACCCCACCCTGGACAAGCTGGTGGCCGACGTGGTCGCCGGCAACCTGGACCTGAAGGTGGCGGAGCAGCGCATCCTGTCCGCCCGCGCCCAGCGCCAGCAGGCGGCCGCCGCCCAGTATCCCAGCGTGAAGGGGGAGGGCGCGGCCATGCGCAACCGCCTGCCCCCGGGGGCGACGGGCTCGCTGGGCGGCACCAGCAACATCTTCCTGGCGGGCTTCGACGCCTCCTGGGAACTGGATCTGTTCGGCGGCACCCGCCGCAGCATCGAGGCCGCCGACGCCAACGTCGAGGCCGGCATTGAGAACCGCCGCTCGCTGGTCATGTCCATGCTGGCGGAACTGGGCACCGACTACGCCGCCCTGCGCTCCATCCAGGCGCGCATCGTCATCGCCGACGAGAATGTGCGCCTGTCGCAGGAAACCCGCGACCTGACGGCCGCCAAGTACAAGGTGGGCCTGGCGACCGAACTGCAGCTGGCGGAGGCTGACGGCCAGCTGGAACAGCAGAAGGCGGTGCTGCCCTCACTGGCGACCCAGGCAGCCCAGCGGGCCCACGCCATCGCCACCCTGACCGGCCGCACCCCCGCCGACGTGGACAGCCTGCTGACCACCGCCGGGCCGGAGGTTCCCTTGCCGCCGGCCCTGCCGGCCAGCCTGCCGTCCGAGGTGGTGCGGGCCCGCCCCGACATCCGGGCCGCCGAGCGCACCATGGCCGCCACCAATGCCCAGATCGGTGTCAAGGAGGCGGCGCGCTTTCCCAAGCTGTCGCTGGGCCTCATCGGCGGCTTTCTCAACCCGGACATCGGCAAGCTGCTGCAGGGCGACAGCTTCGGCTGGAGCGTGGGGCCCACCCTCAGTGGCCCCATCTACGACGGCGGCCGCCTGAAGGCCGGCGTGAAGGATGCCGAGGCCCAGGCCGAAGAGGCCCGCCTGACCTACCGCAAGACGGTGCTGACCGCCTTCCAGGAGGTGGAGGACGCGCTGGTGGCCTACGCGAACGAACGCCAGAGGAACGAGACGCTGCACCGCGCGCTGGATGCAGCCCAGCGGGCGCAGGACCGCGCCCGGTCGCAGTACCGCGCCGGCCTGGCCGACTTCCTGACCGTGCTGGACGCCGACCGCACGCTGGCCACGTCCAAGGACGCCGTCGCGCAGAGCGACTACGCCCTGGTGCAGCAGACCATCGCCCTCTACAAGGCGCTGGGCGGCGGCTGGCAGGCGGGGGAGACCACCACGGCCGCCGGCGTCGCCGGCGCGCCGCCAGCGTGACCTGGGGGCGGTGATGGGCCAGGGTGAGACAGCGGTGATGGAAGGTGACACCTCCGACGGGCGCCCCGATGGACGGCCCGGTGGGCGCCAACGCAAGGCGGGTGACACCCGCCGGGCGGAGATCATCGCCGCCGCCCTGGAATTGTTGCATGAGGTGGGGCCCGGCGGCACCACGACCACGGCCATCGCCCGCCGCATCGGCATGGCCCAGGGCTCGCTGTTCCGCCATTTCCCCACCAAGCGGGCCATGTGGGAGGCGCTGCTGGACAGCCTGTCCCACCGCATCGCCCCGCCGATCCAGGAGGCGCTGAACGGTGCCGGTAGTCCCATGGCCCGCCTGCGGCAGGTCATGCACACCTGGCTGGGGCTGGCTGAAAGCATTCCGGCGCTGTCGTCGCTGGTGTTCTCGCGCGAGGTGCTGGCCGACAGCCCCGATATGCGCAGCCTGCTGGCGGAACGCCTGCAGCGGCCCCACCGCATCTATTGCGCCCTGATCCATGAAGGTATCGCGGCGGGCGAGGTCTCGCCCGACACCGATGTGGAACGCGTGGGCTGGATACTTTCGGGCATGAAGCACAGCCTGGTCATGCGCTGGACCCTGCTGGACCGCACCCTGGACATGCACGCCGACCTGGATGTGATGCTGGATACGATTATCGCCGGCATAAGCCGGCGATAATCGTATCCGTGCGTTAGCCTCAGGCACGCCGAATAATGGTGGTGGGGCGGCAAATGGCCGGCCCCCCCTGTGTCATTTTTCCCGACAGGTTGGCGGCTTTTGCTCCGTACCATCGGGCGGTCACGGAGGTGGGCGTTCCACTTTGCCCGCTGGTGGCTGGGCCAATTGGGCGCAGGCCCAGTTCGTCCGTGACAGGGGGCCTCCCGTGTGAAAAGAAGGGCGCCGGGTCCATCCCCATCTCGCGTTTCCATCTGGCCTCCCTTCCTGGATCACGCCCCGCGATGCTGCGCCACCGGTCGTCCCGTTCCCCGCTTTCGTCCGTCGCCAAGCGGCCCCTGCTGATCTTCCTCATGGCGGGTGCGCTGACGGGCTGCACCGTGGGGCCGGACTATGAACGGCCGGAAACGCCGCAGCCGGCGGCCTATCGTGAAACGGTGACGGGCGACGCCGCCAAGGACGCGACCCTGCGCACGGAAATCGCCGCCGACTGGTGGCGGCAATTCAAGTCGCCGGAACTGGACGGCCTGATCGCCCGCGTGGCGTCGAATAACTTCGACGTGCGCGCCGCGGTGGCCCGCATCCGCCAGGCCGAGGGGACGGTGGACGAACAACGCTCCACCCTGTTCCCCACGGTGACGGCGAATGCGGGGCGCACCCGCAGCCAGACGGGCGGCGGCACCACCACCGTCAGCAACGGCAACTTCATCACCCGCAACAACATCAGCAGCAACTATTCGGCCAAGCTGTCGGCCAGTTACGAGCTGGATTTCTGGGGCAAGAACCGGTCTGCCTTCGAATTGGCCAAGGCCAGCCTGAACTACAGCCGCTACGACAAGCAGACGGTGCTGATGACGGCCATCGCCACGGTGGCCACCGACTACTTCCAGGCGCTGGCCTACAAGGACCGCCTAGCCCTTGCCCGCCAATCGCTGCGCGACGCCGAGGATGTGCTGCGCGGCATCCAGGCCCGCGCCCGCGCCGGCACCGCCACCGATGTCGACGTGGCCAACCAGGTGAACGTGGTGGAAGGCGAGCGCGCCGCCATTCCGCAGTATGAGCAAAGCCTGGCGCAGCAGATCGACGCGCTGGCGGTGCTGGTCGGCGTCCTGCCGGAACAGCTGAAGATCGAGGGCACCACCCTCAGCGGCCTGGCGGAGCCCGAGGTGGCGCCCAACCTGCCGTCCACCCTGCTGACCCGTCGGCCGGACGTGGCCTCGGCCGAGGCGCAGCTGATCGCCGCCAACGCCACCCTGCGCAGCGTCATCGCCCAGCAATACCCCAGCCTCAGCCTGACCGGTAGCTACGGCTACCAGAATGAGTCGCTGGGCGACCTGTTCAACCCGGCCAGCAAGCTATGGTCGCTGGGCACCTCGCTCAGCCAGACGGTGTTCGACGCCGGCAACCTGCAGGCACAGTCCGACGTGCAGCGCGCCCGGGTGGAGGAGCTGGCGGCGGATTACCAGAAGGCGGTCGTCACCGCCTTCTCCGATGTCGAGGACGCGCTGGCCGGGGTGCGCTACACCCGCGACATCCGCGGCGCCCAGGAAAAGGCCACGGCCTCGGCCGATGTGGCCCTGCGCGGCACCACCGGGCAGTTCCAGCGCGGCACCGCCGACATGGTCAGCGTGCTGACGGCCCAGCGCACGCTGTTCAGCGCCCAGGACAGCCTGGTGCAAAGCCGCCTGAACTACCTCACCTCCATCGTCACGCTGTATCGCGTGCTGGGCGGTGGGTGGTCGGTGGAACAGACCGAGGCCCAGGCCGACACCGCCCCGGCCAAGGCTGGCGGCTGACCGCCGTCAGCAAAGCCAGGGGCGCCTTCGTCATTTCCGGCAAAATGCCGACCTTGGGGCTAGCCGCGCGGGACGCGTGCTGGCACACCTGATCGCATCCTCGCGCCGTTCCCTGGTTGAAAGGCCCGCCTGTTTCCCATGTCCGCGCCCGCCTTGGACCGCCCTTCCGTGGAATCCTCCCCGGCCGCCAAGCCTGAACGCCTGCTCTCGCTGGACGTCTTCCGGGGGCTGACCGTGGCCCTGATGCTGCTGGTCAACGATCCCGGCACCTGGTCCGACATCTATTGGCCGCTGCGCCACGCCAAATGGCACGGCTGGACGCCCACCGACCTGGTTTTCCCCTTCTTCCTGTTCATGGTGGGCATCACCACCCATCTGTCGCTGACCCAGCGGCGGGCCCGGGGGGATGGCGACGGCGCCTTGGCTCGCCAAGTCCTGCGGCGCGCGCTCATCCTGTTCGGCCTCGGCCTGTTCATCGCGTGGTTCCCGGGCTACGCGCTGGCGGATCACGGCACGCTGGCCGACCGCGCTTTGGCGCAGGTGCTGTCCTGGCGCGTTCCCGGTGTCCTGCAGCGTATCGCCCTGTGCTATGCCGCCGCCGGCCTGGTGTCGCTGCGGCTCGGCATCCGGGGGCAGGGCGCGTTGATCGTCCTGCTGCTGCTGGGCTACTGGGCGGTGATGACGCTGGTCCCGGTGCCCGGCACGGGTGCCACCGGCCTGTCGGCGCTGGCCCGTCCCGGCGCCACCGTGGCGGCGGCGGTCGATCGCGCGCTGTTCGACTGGGGCCCGCTAGGCAACCATCTATGGGCCGCCGCCAAGACCTGGGATCCCGAAGGCGCGTTGTCGACCCTGCCTGCCGTCGCCACGGCGCTGCTGGGTGTCCAGGCCGGTCGCTGGCTGGCCCGGCCCCTGCCGCTGCCGGCCCGCATCCGGGGCCTGATCGTGGCCGGGGTCGTGGGTGTCCTGCTGGGCGAAGTCTGGGACTTGGCCTTCCCCATCAACAAGAACCTGTGGACCAGCTCCTTCGTGGCCCTGACCGCCGGCATGGCCTGCCTGTGCCTGGGCGCCCTGCTGTGGGTGGTGGAGGTGCGCGGCTGGCGCCGCTGGACCCGGCCGGCCCTGGTCTTCGGCGTCAACCCCATCCTGGCCTATGTCGGGTCGGAACTGATGGCCATTATCATCGGCGGCGTCATCACCCTGCCCTGGGACCACCGCATCGCCCCCCTGCAGGACGTGATCTACGAGGCGGTGTTCTATCCCCTGCTGCCGGAAAAGGCGGCCTCGCTGGCCTTCGCCCTCCTGTTCGTCGCCCTGTGGTGGGCGATCCTCGAGGTGCTGTACCGCCGGCGGATCTTCCTGAAGGTGTGAGGGAATGCGCAAGGTGACCTGGTGGTCAGCGCCGAACCGGGTGTCGTGGACTGCGCCATTTCCTTGGGCATGGCGCAGTTCCGGTAGCGGAAAGTGCGCTGAGGGGTCCTCTTAGGCGGCGTTGTCCTCGAAGCACAGGCTGAACAGCGCCCCGCCGCCGTGGCGGTCGCGGGCGACCAGGCGGCCGCCGTGCTGGCGCATGATCTCCATGGCGATGGCCAGGCCCAGGCCCGATCCGGTGATGCCGGCGCCGGCGGCCCCGCGCACGAAGGGTTCCGCCAGGGTCAGAGGGTCCTCACCCTGCAACCCCGGGCCGCGGTCGGCCACGGACAGGATGGGGCCGGGGCCCACCCGCACCTCCACCGTGCCGCCCACGGGGCCATAGGCGACGGCGTTTTCCACCAGGTTGCGCAGGGCCTCGGCCACGGCGCCGGTGTTGCACACCAGGGGGAAGTCCTCCACCACCTCCAGCTCGATGGATTTGCCCAGGGACCGGATGAAGGGCGCCAGGGTCACCAGCTCCCCGGCCGTCAGCTCCCCCGCCATGACTCGATCCGTGCGGGGCAGGGGGGTGCCGGACAGGCGCGACAGCGACAAGAGTTGCGCCACCAGGCGTGACAGGCGGCGCACGTCGGCGCGCACGGCCGCCATGTCGGCTTCCCCGCTTTCCAGGCGGGCCTGCACCACGGCCAGGGGGGTGCGCAGCTGGTGGGCGGCGTCGGCGATGAAGCGGCGGTGGTGGCGGAAGCTGCCTTCCAGCCGGGCCAGCGCCGTGTTGAAGGCGTCGACCAGGGGCAGGACTTCGCTGGGCAGGTTCTTGCCGTCCAGCCGGTGGTCCAGCCGGTCCAAGCCGATGGCCGCCGCCTCCTCCGACATCTCCTGGATGGGGGTCAGGCTGCTGCGGATGGTCCAGACGCCGATGGCGGCGGCGATCAGGGCCACGGGGATGCCGAACAGCAGGATGTCGCGGACGAATTCATCCAGCAGGCCGTTGATGATCTTCTGGTCGGCGGTGGGCGATTGCGCCACCGCCAGCGTCAGGGTGCGGTCGCCCAGCTTGATGGGCGTGGCAAGGCCATAGCGCTCCGGCTCGCCCGGCGGGCGGAAGAAATATTCCATGTCCGGCTGGTTCAGCGCCTCGCGCAGGGTGTTGGCGGCGCGGGGCAGGGATTGGGTCAGCAGCCGGCCGTGCTGGTCCCACACGGCATAGATGACGCCGTCCTCCTCCAGGGCGTAGCGGTTGGCCAGATCCGGCGGCAGGCGGTCCAGCGACAGGCCGCCATGGTTGAACACGGCCATCAGCTCATTGGCCTGGCCGCGCAGCACCTTGCGCTGCACGACGCCGCCCGCTTCCTCCAGCCGCACCACCAGGGGCAGGATGCCCACGGCGACGGATACCAGGAACAGCAGGCCCAGGCGCCAGGCCAGGCGACCCTGAAGCGACCGGTGCCGCCAGATCTGCGCCAGGGTGGCCAGCATCAGAAAGGAATCCGAGGAGAGAGGGGGCTCACGATGCGCTCATCATATAGCCCAGGCCGCGCATGGTGATAATGCCGGCCGTGGCCTCGGCGGCCGCCAGCTTGCGGCGCAGGCGGGACACCAGCGCCTCCACCGCGTTGTCGGTGGCTTCGTTGCCGAAGCCGTAGAGCGCGCTGTCGATGTGCGCCTTGGTCACCACCTGGTCCAGCTTGCGCAGCAGGACTTCCAGCAAGGCGAGTTCGCGCGCCGTCAGGGCCAGGGGGGCGCCGGCCACGGCCACACTGCGGGCGGCGCTGTCGAAGGACAGGTTGCCGCATTCCAGCACCACGCCGATGACGCCGCCCGGCCGGCGCAGCAGGGCGCGCAGGCGGGCCGCCAGCTCCCCCATGTCGAAGGGCTTCACCAGGTAATCGTCGGCGCCGGCGTCCAGCCCCTCGATACGGTCATCCAGCGTGGACCGGGCCGTCAGCATCAGGATGGGCACCTTGCGGCGGCAGCCGCGCAGGCGGCGCACCAAGCTGACGCCGTCGCCGTCGGGCAGGCGCCGGTCCAGCACCAGGGCGTCGTAATCGGCGGTGGAGATATAATCGTCAGCCTCGGCCAAGCTGCCGCAGGAATTGACGGTGAAGCCAATTCGCGACAGATGATCGGCGGTCAAGGTCCGCAGATCCCGTTCATCCTCAACCAAGAGAAGCCGCATCGGCCAAGTTCCCGCCCATGTCTCCGACGCACCCACCATGGGCGGCAAAGGTATCTATACGCGCGAGCCGCCGCGGCCTGTCGCCACCCTGGCCGATTTCCAGGGGCGGGGCCGGGTTGTGGGGCGCGCGGCCGCGTCAGCAAGGCGTCAGCTTGACTGTGCCATCGTTGCCACGCGCTGATCAACCAAGGGTGCTGACCATCATGACCGTCCTCACCGCCGCCCTGCGGCCGGACTCGTCTTCCGAACCCTGGGGCTCCCTGTCCGCTCCGCCGGTCGGGGCCGCGCCCGCCATCGACTACCGTCCACCGGTGGCGCCGGTGGACGATGGCTTCGGACGGCACCGTCCCGCCGGGCTGCCGGGCCTGCTGCTGGCGCTGGGCGCCGCCCTGCCGGCCAGTCGCTGGGGCGTGGCCGTTGGCGGTGTGCTGGGCCCGATGGTGCGCGTCGTGGTCCCCTGGTTGTACGGGTCGGTCATAGACGTGTCCGTCGATGGACTGCGCCGCCGCCTGCATGTCCGCGACCATGCCGACGACCGCCGTTTCCTGGCGCTGCCCCGCCAGGCGGCGGCCAAGGCCCGCGCCCGCATCGCCGCGGCCCTGCCGGCGGACGGCGTCTTCGTCGATGTCGGTGCCGGCACCGGCCTGCACACCCTGGCCGCCGCCCGCCATCTGGGCGCCGAGGGTCGCGTGCTGGCGGTGGAACCCAACGCCGCCACCCGTGACCAGCTGGCCGTCAACCTTTCCCTGAACCCCATCGCCGCCGCCGTGATCTTGGTGGACGAGGCGGTGGGGCCCATCTGCGACGGTTTGATCCTGGCGACCGGCAAGCGCAAGGCGGCCGCTGCGCCGGCGTGGGACGCGCCGCCGCCGGCCCTGGTGCGCACCCGTCCGCTGCTTGATTTGGCGCGGGCCGCCGGCCTGCACCGTGTCGACGTGTTGCGCCTGGGCTACAAGGCCGGCGCCGACCTGGCGCTGATCCCCTTCCTGCAGGCGGCACCCCAGGCCCTGCGGCCCCGACTGATCGTCATCGACCGGCGCGGCGCCAAGGGCTGGGGCGTGGATCTGCCAGCCACCCTGGCCTTGTTCGGTTATCACGCCTGTGGCGGCACGCCGGACGCCCTGCTGTTCCAGGGCGAGGCTACTGAGGACAGCGGCGCCCTGTGGGAACCGGCCGACTGGTCGCTGGTCGCCTCCTGATCCCGCCCGTCTGATCCGCGCGAAAATGGAAAAGGGCTCGCCGGGATGATCCGGCGGGCCCTTTCCCTTGGTCCTGTAGGATGGCCTCAGCTTCGCTTCACCCCCGCCATGGCGGCGTGCAGGCGGGACAGCTTCACCTTCCGGGGCCGCAGGGCCAGGTAGATCACCGGCGTGGTGTAGAGGGTGATGAACTGGGACACCAGCAGCCCGCCCACCAGGGCGATGCCCAGGGGTTGGCGCAGCTCGGCCCCCGTGCCGCCGCCGATGGCCAGCGGCACGGCGCCCAGCAGGGCGGTCAGCGTGGTCATGGTGATGGGGCGGAACCGTTCGCGGCACGCCTCGGTGATGGCGTCCACCGGGGATAGGCCCTGGATGCGCTCCGCCGCCAGGGCGAAGTCCACCAGCATGATGGCGTTCTTCTTCACGATGCCCATCAGCAGGATGATGCCGATGAAGGAGATCATCGACAGCTCGAACCCTGTGGCCATCAGCGCCAGGATGGCGCCGATGCCGGCCGACGGCAGGGTGGACAGGATGGTGATGGGCTGGGCCCAGCTTTCGTACAGCATGCCCAGCACGATGTAGATGGTCACCAGCGCCGCCACGATCAGCAGGGGCTGGCCCTGGTTCTGCTGCTGGAAGATGCGGGCGATGCCGCCCACCTCCACCCGCATCGAGGCTGGCATGGCCAGTTCCGTCACGGCCTGCTGCGCCCGGGCCAGGGCGTCCACCTGGGCGACGCCGTCGGCCAGGTTGAAGCTGAGGGTGGAAGAGGGGTACTGCCCCTCATGGTTCACCGACAGGGGGGATTCCTCGACCTTCACCTTGGCGAAGGTGGACAGCGGCACCATGCCCGCCACCGACTTCACATAGATGCGCACCAGGTCGTCTGGGCCCTTCTGCTCGTTGGGCGTCGCCTCCAGCACCACGTGGTACTGGTTGCGGGCGCCGTACAGGGTACTGACCTGTTTCTGGCTGAAGGCGTTGCCCAGCGCCGCGTCCACGTCCGACGGCGTCAGGTTCATGCGCGAGGCCAGGTTGCGGTCGATGACAACCTTGGCGTCCAGGCCCGCCTTGTCCTGGTCGGAACTAACGTCCTGGAAATAGTCGGGCAGTTCCTTCAGCTTGGCCACCAGCTTCGGACCCCATTCGTAGAGGTCGTCCAGGTTGTCGCTCAGCAGTGAAACCTGGAACTGCGAGTCGCTGCTGCGGCCGCCGAAGCGCAGGTCCTGCTCCGCCTGCAGGAAGACCTGCAGGGCCTCCATCCTGGCGAACTTGGGCCGCAGGCGGGCGATGACCTGGTCGGCCGTGGCGTCGCGCTGGTTCCGCGGCTTCAGCGAGATGGTCATGCTGCCGGTGTTGGCGCTGCTGCTGCCGGGGCCGCCACCACCGCCGCCGGTGGTGCCGCCGATGGCCGCCACCGCCGGATCGTCGGCGATGATCTTCACCACCTCCTGCATGCGGCGCTGCATGGTCTGGAACGAGGTGTCGGCCGAGGCGCGGACGCTGCCGCGTAGCAATCCGGTGTCCTGCTGAGGGAAGCCGCCCTTGGGCACCACGCCATAGAGGTAGAAGGTACCGAAGATGGTGCCCACCGCCACGCACAGCATGAGGATGCGGTGGCGCATCACCCAGCCCAGACCCTTCATGTACAGGTTGGTGGCGCCGTCCAGCGGCCGGCCCACCCAGCGGTCGGCCCAGTTGGCCTTGCGCTCCCGGGCATGGTCGACGAAGCGGGCGCACATCATGGGCGTCAGGGTCACCGACACGATGCCCGACACCAGGATGGCCGCCGTCAGGGTCATGGCGAATTCATGGAACAGCCGGCCCGCCAGCCCGCCCATGAAGATGATGGGCACGAACACCGCCACCAGCGACAGGGTCATGGACACGATGGTGAAGCCGATCTCACGCGCGCCGTCCAGGGCCGCCTGCAAGGGTGGCTTGCCCATCTCGCGATGGCGGACGGCGTTCTCGATCATGACGATGGCGTCGTCGACCACGAAGCCCACGCTGATGGTCAGGGCCATCAGCGACAGGTTGTCCATGCTGTAATCCAGCATCCACATGACGGCGAAGGTGCCGGCCAGCGACAGCGGCACGGCGGTGGCGGCGGCCAGGGTGGGCGCCAGGCGGCGCAGGAACAGGCCCACCACCAGGATGACCAGGCCGATGGAGATCAGCATGGTGATCTGCACGTCGTCCACGCTGGCGCGGATGGTGCCGGTCTGGTCGTTGACCACGTTGATGTCGATGCCGGGCGGCAACCACTTCTGGATCTGGCCCAGGTTGGCCTTGATCAGGTCCACCGTCTTGATGACGTTGGCGCCCGGCTGCTTCAGGACCGAGACCAGCACGGCCGGCTGCGTGCCGAACCAGCCCGCCTGCCGGATGTTTTCCGAGCTGTTCAGCACCGTGGCCACGTCGCCCAGGCGGAAGACGGTGCCGCTGGCGGTGCGCACCACCAGGTCGCGGTAGTCCTGCGCCTTCAGCATGGTGTCGTTGGTGGTGACCGTCATCAGCGTGTCTTCGCCGTCCATGGTGCCCACGGGCTGGCTGACGTTGGCGTTGGTGATGGCGGTGCTGATGTCGGCCAGGCTGATCTTGCGGGCGGCCAGGGCGTTCACGTCCACCTGGACGCGGATGGCGGACTTCTCGCCACCGGCGGCCGAGGCCTGGGCCACGCCCTCGATCTGCGACAGGCGCTGGGCCAGGATGCCGTCGGCGGCGTCGAAGATGGCCTGGTTGGTCAGGGTCTTGGACGTCAGGGCCAGCGTCATGATGGGCCGGCCGTTGGGATTGGCCTTGCGGAAGGTCGGCTGGCTGGTAAGCCCCGAGGGCAGGTCGGTGGCGGCGGCGCTGATGGCCGCCTGCACGTCGCGCGCCGCGTCCGTCACCGGCCGGCTGACGTCGAACTGCAGGATGATGGTGCTGACGCCCAGCGACGTGGACGAGGTCATCTCGTTCACGCCGGCGATCTCACCCAGGTGTCGCTCCAGGGGGGCGGTCACCGTCGCGGCCATGGTCACGGGGTCGGCCCCCGATTCCCTGGCCTGGATGAAGATGATGGGCAGGTCGGTGTTGGGCAGGGATGCCACCGGCAGGAAGGCGTACGCCACCGCTCCCACCAGCGCGAGGCCCAGGGCCAGCAGGGCCGTGCCGATGGGCCGGCGGATGAAGGGTTCGGAGATGCTCATGGGATGGCTGCCTTCACTCCGCCAGGCCCGTCAGGGACGGCGGGGCGTTGGGCGGCGGCACGTCCTCCATCCGCTCGCCGCCCGTGCGGCGGGCCACCCAGGCGCGCAGCCGCTCCATGTACAGATAGATCACCGGGGTGGTGTACAGGGTCAGCAACTGCGACAGGATCAGGCCGCCGACGATGGTGATGCCCAGCGGCCGGCGCAGTTCCGACCCCGTGCCATGCTCCAGCGCCAGGGGCAGGGCGCCCAGCAGGGCCGCCATGGTGGTCATCATGATGGGGCGGAAGCGCAGCAGGCAGGCCTCCACGATCGAGTCGTGGGGTGATTTGCCCTCCACCCGCTCCGCCTCGATGGCGAAGTCGATCATCATGATGGCGTTCTTCTTCACGATACCCATCAGCAGCACGATGCCGATCAGGGCCACCAGCGACAGGTCGTTGCCGGTCAGCCACAGGGCCAGCAGGGCGCCGATGCCGGCCGACGGCAGGGTCGACAGGATGGTCACCGGGTGGATGATGCTCTCATACAGCACGCCCAGGACGATGTAGATGGTGACCACGGCGGCGGCGATCAGCCAGGGCTCGCTGGCGATGGAGGTCTGGAACTCCGCCGCCTCGCCGGCGAAGGAGCCGGTCACCGTGTCCGGCATGCCGATGTCCTTCTCCGCCTTGGTCACGGCGTCCACCGCGTCGCCCAGCGACTGGCCCTCGGCCAGGTTGAAGGTGACGGTCAGGGCCGGGAACTGGGCCTGGTGGTTCACGGTCAGGGGCGCGCTGGTGGTCTCGATCTGCACCAGGGAACTCAGCGGCACCTGGGTGTTGGTGGTGACCTGGGTGCTCTGCGCCACCGTGTTCACCGCCACCGGCCCGCCCGTGCTGGGCACGTACAGGCGGCCCAGCGCCTCGGGGCTGGACTGCAGCTTCTCCGGCACCTCCAGCACCACGCGGTACTGGTTCATCTGGGCGTAGATGGTGGAGATCTGGCGCTGGCCGAAGGCGTCGTACAGCACGTCGTCGATGCTCTGGATGCTGACGCCCAGGCGGGCGGCCAGGGCGCGGTCGACGTTCAGCACCACCTGGCGGCCGTTGGTCTGCTGGTCGCTGGCGACGTCGCGGAACTGGGGCAGGCTGCGCAGCTTGGCCACCAGCTTGGGTGCCCATTCCGCCAGTTCCACGCCGTCGGCGTCGGCCAGGGTGTACTGGTACTGCGTGCGGCTGGCGCGGGCGCCGATCTGGATGTCCTGCACCGACTGGACGTAGACCTCGCCCTGCACACCCGACAGCATGTGGCTGAGACGCACGGCGACCGCGTCGGCATTGGCCGATCGTTTGTCCCGCGGCTTCAGGCCCACGGACAGGTGGGCGGTGTTGGGGGTGGGGTTAACGGTGCTGGCGCCGGCGAAGCTGGTCACCGACACCACGTCGGGGTCCTGGGCGACGATATCGGCCACCTGCTGCTGCAGGCGGCGCATCGAGGAGAAGGAGCTGTCCTGGTCGCCGTCCACGGTGATGGCCAGGATGCCGGTGTCCTGGCTGGGCAGGAAGCCCTTGGGCATCCACATGTAGAGGACGATGGTCAGCACCAGGGTGCCGATGGCCACCAGCAGGGTCAGGAACTGGAAGCGCATGACCACGGACAGGGTCCGCTCATAGCCCTTCAGCATCCAGTTGAAGCCGGCTTCCGTCCATTCCAGGGGGGAATATTTGGCCCAGCGCGCGCGGCGCCGGTGGGCGGCCTGTTCCTCGGCATGGCTGCGCAGCAGGCGGCCGCACATCATGGGCGTGACGGTCAGCGACACGACGGCCGAGGCGACGACGGCGATGGTCAGGGTCAGCGAGAATTCGCGGAACAGGCGGCCGATGATGCCGCTCATGAACAGCAGGGGGATGAACACCGCCACCAAGGACACCGTCAGCGAGATGACGGTGAAGCCGATCTGCTTGGCGCCCTTGTAGGCGGCGGGCAGGGGCGCCTCGCCCGCCTCGATGTAGCGGATGACGTTCTCGATCATGACGATGGCGTCGTCGACGACGAAGCCGGTGCCGATGGTCAGCGCCATCAGCGACAGGTTGTCCAGGCTGAAGCCGCACAGGGCCATGACGCCGAAAGTGACGATCAGCGACAGGGGCAGGGCCACGGCCGGGATGACGGTGGCACGGCCGGATCGCAGGAAGGCCAGGATGACCAGCACCACCAGCACGGTGGTCAGCACCAGGGTCTGCTGCACATCGCGGACGGAGGCGCGGATGGTCTCCGTCCGGTCAGCGACGATGGTCAGCTTGATGCCGGCCGGCAGGGCGGCCTGCAGCTCATGCAGCTTGGACTTCAGGCGGTCGGCCGTTTCCACGATGTTGGCGCCGGGCTGGCGCTGGATGTCCAGCAGCACGCCCTGCTTGCCGTTGAACCAGGCGCCCACGCGGGAATTCTCCAGCCCGCGGGTCACCACGCCCACGTCCTTCAGGTGGACGGGGGCGCCGTTCTTGTAGGTGACGATGACGTCGGAATAGGCCTCGGCCTTTTCGATCTGGTCATTGGCGGTGATGGTATAGGCCTGGGCGACGCCGTCGAAGCTGCCCTTGGCCTGGTTGACGTTGGCCTTGCCCAGGGCGGTGCGGATGTCCTCCATGCTCAGGCTGTAGGCGGCCAGACGCTCCGGCTGGATCTGGATGCGCACGGCGGGGCGCTGGTTGCCCTGCACGGTGACGCGGCCCACGCCCGACACCTGGCTCAGCTTCTGCGCCAGCAGGCTGTCGGCGGTGTCCGACAGGGTGGAGATGGGCAGGGTTTCCGAGGTCAGGGCCAGCGACAGGATGGGCGGGTCCGCCGGGTTGACCTTGGCGTATGTGGGCGGATAGGGCAGCGTCTTGGGCAGGGTGCTGCCGGCGGCGTTGATGGCCGCCTGCACGTCCTGCGCTGCGTCGTCGATGTTGTGGCCCAGGCCGAACTGCAGCGTGATGTTGGACACGCCGAAGCTGGAGATGGACGTCATGACGTCCAGGCCGGGAATCTGCCCTAGCTGGCGTTCCAGCGAGGCGGTGATCAGCGTGGCGGTGGTGTCGGCGCTGGCGCCGGGCAGCTGGGTGGTGACCTGGATGACGGGGAAGTCCACTTCCGGCAGCGACGACACCGGCAGCGCCCGATACCCCAGGAAGCCCACCAGCACGATGCCGATCGCCAGCAGGGTGGTGGCGATCGGCCGGGCGATGAAGGGGGCGGAAACGTTCATCGCGGCTGGCCGCCCTGACCGCTCTGGTTATTGGCCGGCGCGGGCTGGCCGTTCGCGGGCTGGTTGGGGTTGGGCGCACCCTGCGGCGTCGGGCCTTGGGCCGGGTCGCCGCCCGGCTGGCCGCCCTGGTTGCGGCGGCGGTGGTGCTCGCCCTCGGGACCGGCCTGGCCGTCGCCCCCCTGGCCGCGGTGGTGCTCGCCGCCGGCACCCGCGGGTGCGCCCGCGGGTGGCGTGGCGCTGGCGATGTTGATCTTGGCGCCGTCCTGCAGGCGGTCCTGGCCGTTGACCACCACGCGCTCGCCCACCTGCACGCCGTCGGACAGGGCGGACTTGTCGCCTTCGTTCAGGATGACGGTCACGGGGCGGGGGGTGACGGTGTTGTCCTCGTTGACGATGTAGACGAAGGTGCCGTTGGGGCCATGCTGGATGCTTGAGGCCGGCACCACGGCCAGCTTGGGCTTCACCTCCAGCAGCAGGCGCATGTTGACGAAGCCGCCCGGCCACAGGCGGTTGTCCTTGTTGGGGAAGGACGCCTTCAGCTTGATGGTGCCGGTCGTGGTGTCCACCTGGTTGTCCAGGGTGGTCAGCGTGCCCTTGTCCAGTTGCCTGCCGTCGGAATTGACGGCCAGCACGGTCAGGGTCTCGCCCTTGGCCAGGTGGGTGTTGATGACGTCCAGCTGCTGTTGCGGCAGGGTGAAGGTGCCCGAGATGGGCTGCATCTGGGTGATGACCACCAGGCCGGTGCTGTCGCTGGAACTGACGATGTTGCCCACGTCCACCAGGCGCAGGCCGGTACGGCCGTCGATCGGGGCCTTGGTCACGGTCCAGTCCAGGTTGGTACGGGCGGTTTCCACCGCCGCCTGGTCGTATTTCAACGTCGCCTCATACTGCGCGACGGTCGCCTTCTGCGTGTCATAGGTCTGCTGCGTGCCGTACTTCTCGGCCGCCAGGGCGCGATAGCGCTCCAGATCCAGCCGGGCGTTGGCCAGCTGCGCCTGGTCCTGCGCCACCTTGGCCACGGCCTGGTCGTAGGCCGCCTGGTACAGGCGCGGGTCGACGATGGCCAGCGTGTCGCCGGCCTTAACAGTCTGCCCTTCGGTAAAGGCGACCTTGGTCAGCTGGCCGCCGATGCGGGTCTTGACCGTGACGGTGTTCAGCGCCTGCACCGTGCCCAGACCGTCCAGATAGACCGGCATGTCGGCCAGCACCACGGGGGTCACCGCCACGGTGGGGATGGAGAAACCGCCGCCGCGACGTCCACCGCCACCCCCTGGGCCTCCCGGGCCACCGGGGGGCGGGCCGCCCGCGCCAGGCCGCCCGCCCGGCGCGCCTGGTCCGCCCATCGGGGAGCCGCCCGCGTCCTGGCTGCCCGGCTTCTTGTGCATGACCCACCACGCGCCACCACCCAGCAGCACCACGACCAGGGCAGACACCCAAACACTGCGTCGCATCGAAATTCCAACCTTCCCGACGATCTCTGGAACCGGGGTTTATACGCCGCCCGTCCGAAGATCCTGTTGCCTCGTCAAATCGCATGGATGGGGGTGTGGCCGGTAAGCTCTGGAAAGGCCCGTACCCGACTGCCCTGCTTAGTATTTCGCGCCTTCTCTTACCCCGAAAACCGCCAGGCGTCAGCACCGCTTGCACCTGTCCGCCTGGGGCCGCTTCGCCGTCTATCCCTGGGGCCATCCCGCCCGCGCCGGCCGGCAGGCTACAGCGGTGCCGGGTGACGGTTTTATGTCATCCCATACCGGACACCACCCGCGCCAATTGGCGCATGGCGGGGTGTAGCCGGCCCTGGCGGCGTGATCGGGACCGGATGATTTTGCATTGCGGCAAATCGCGCTCTGGTTTGGGGTTGACGCGGGTCCCCCAGCCGGTTTATTGGCGGGCCGTCGGCTGCCCACCGCCGTCTGGGACCCCGGTTCCGCGCGACGGGCGGCACGCCGTCAACCCCAAGAGAACAGTCACCCTGAGAATGAACCCTCGACCTAGTGAGAGCGGCGCGGACCCGTTTGGCCGGACCCATCCGGCGCGACTGGTCGCTTTTGACCGCCAGCCGGGACAGGGGTGTGGGTGGGATCGTCGGACCCCTCGCTGAGACGGGGGCGTTCACGCCCCCATCCCCGCCTTCGTCCCCGCCGGGCACCGGCCGCGTGACGGAGGCAGCAATGGCCCTCAATAAGACCCGTTTTCCCGCCGGGACCGATCCCGTGTCCGCCGTCATGGCGGCGGCGGCGCGTGCCGCTCAGGCGCAGCGCGCGGCCCTTTCTGGCCATGGCCTCACCCTGGTGTGGCGGCAGGACGCCACCGGCCGCCCTGTGATGGGCTGGATGCTGATGCGCCGACCGGTGGCCGCCAACGACATCGCCGCCAACGACGCGCCGTCGGAGGGCCGAACGCGGCGCGCCCTCTGATCGGTACCTGATTCCCCTGACGCTGTTCGGGCCCGAAACCCCCTCTGAAACCTTTGGCGGCGAGGGGAACGGCCAATGACCATGCACGTCCTTCACGGCGGCCGCGACGGGCTGGGATCACCCAGCCCGCTGGCGCGCCTGGCGCCGTCCCGCTGGGATGTGGTGGCGCTGCCGCTGGTCCTGGGCCTGCTGGCCCTGCTGGTGTTCGGCGGGCACGAGGTGGCGCAGCCGCTGTCACAGCTGGAACGCACGCCCATCACGCTCGATCCCTGGACCCTGCCCTACTACGCCCTGCGCACGACACTGCGCATGATGGCGGCTCTGGGCGCGTCCCTGCTGTTCACTTTGGTCTACGCGCCGCTGGCGGTGAAAAGCCAGCGCGCGGGGCAGATCCTCATCCCGGCGCTGGACATCCTGCAGTCCGTGCCGGTGCTGACCTATCTGTCCTTCACCGTGACCTTCTTCTTAGGCTTGTTCCCCGGCCAGGTGGTGGGGGCGGAGCTGGCGTCCATCTTCGCCATCTTCACCAGCCAAGCCTGGAACATGACCTTCAGCTTCTACCAGTCGCTGCGGACGGTGCCGTCTGACCTGGAAGAGGTGTGCACGGGCTATCACCTGTCCACCTGGCAGCGCTTCTGGCGGCTGGAGGTGCCCTTCGCCGTGCCTGGCCTGGTCTGGAACATGATGATGAGCATGTCCGGCGGCTGGTTCTTCGTCGTGGCCGCCGAGGCGGTGACGGTGGGCAGCACCACCATCACCCTGCCGGGCGTGGGGGCCTATCTGGCGCTGGCCATCGAACACCGCGACCTGGGCGCCATCGGCTGGGTCATCCTGACCATGCTGGGCGTCATCATCCTGTATGACCAGCTGCTGTTCCGGCCGCTGGTGGCCTGGGCCGACCGTTTCCGCGCCGACACGGTGCAGGCGGAAGAACGGCCGACCTCCTGGGTGCTGACCATGGTGGAACGCTCCACCCTGTTCCGCACACTGGGCCGTCCGGCCGGCGGCGCCGCCCGCGCCACCCTGCGCTGGCGCCTGCCGGTGTTGCCCAAGCTGCCGGCCCCCAAGCTCAGTCCCCGGGCCATCCGCATGGGGGATTATGTGTGGCAGGGCGCCCTGGCCGTCATGGCGCTGTACGTGGCGGTGCATGGCATCCAGTTCATGGCCACCGGCGTCACCTGGGGCGATGTCGGCCATGTCGTGCTGCTGGGGCTGGCCACCATGGTGCGGGTGGTCGTGCTGATCGCGCTGGCCGCCGTGATCTGGGTGCCCATCGGGGTGATGGTGGGCATGCGCCCGCGTCTGGCCGCCATCGTGCAGCCGCTGGCCCAGTTCCTGGCCGCCTTCCCATCCAACCTGTTCTTCCCCGTGGCGGTGGCCGCCATCGTGCACTGGACCCTGAATCCGGACATCTGGCTGTCGCCGCTGATGATCCTGGGCACACAGTGGTACATCCTGTTCAACGTGGTGGCCGGATCCCAGGCCTATCCCGTGGATCTGCGCGACGTCATCGCCAACCTGCGCCTGCGCGGCTGGAAGAAGTGGCGGGACGCCCTGCTGCCCGGTGTCTTCCCCCATCTGGTGACGGGGGCCATCACCGCCAGCGGCGGCGCCTGGAACGCCAGCATCGTGGCCGAGGCCGTGTCCTGGGGCGATACCCACGTCCAGGCGCGTGGACTTGGCGCCTACATCGCCCAGATGACGACGGACGCCGACTTCCCCCGCCTGGTGCTGGGCAACGTCGTCATGGTCTGCTTCGTCGTGCTGTTCAACCGCTTGGTCTGGCGTCCGCTCTACGGCTATGCCGAACGCCGCCTGCGCGTGTCCTGAAGGAACGGAGGTCCCCATCATGAACCCGACCCCGAAATCCCTGCGCGCGGTCCTGGGCGCGCATGCCCCGGCCGATCTGGCCACCGCCGGAGCCGCCCCCCACGGGACGCCCTCCGGCCCCCGTCCGCTGCCCAGCGGCGCGCCCATCCTGACGGTGAAGGCCGTCAGCAAGCGTTACGACGCCGATCCCGACAGCCCCCTGGTGCTGGACCAGGTGAACATGACCGTTGACCGGCGCGAGATCGTGGCCTTGCTGGGGCGATCCGGCTCCGGCAAGTCCACCCTGCTGCGCATCATCGCCGGCCTGTTGTCGGCCACCTCGGGGCAGGTGTCCGTGGCGGGAAAGCCGGTGTCCGGCCCGGCCAACGACGTGGCCATGGTCTTCCAGTCCTTCGCCCTGTTCCCCTGGCTGACGGTGCTGGAGAATGTGCAGGTGGGGCTGGAGGCGCGCGGCGTGCCGGCGGCGGAAATGCGCAAGCGCGCCCTGGCCGCCATCGATCTCATCGGCCTGGACGGGTTCGAGAACGCCTATCCGCGCGAGCTGTCGGGCGGCATGCGCCAGCGCGTGGGCTTCGCCCGCGCCCTGGTGCTGGACCCCGGCATCCTGCTGCTGGACGAGCCGTTCTCGGCCCTGGACGTGCTGACGGCTGAAACGGTGCGCACCGACTTCCTGGACCTGTGGAGCGACGGCCACCTGGCCATCGGCGCCGTGCTGCTGGTGACCCACAACATCGAGGAGGCGGTGCAGATGTGCGACCGCATCCTGGTGATGTCGTCCAACCCCGGCCGCGTGGCGGCGGAGATCGAGGTGACGCTGCCTCATCCGCGCGTCCGCACCGATCCGGCTTTCCGCCAGCTGGTGGACCACATCTACGGCCTGATGACGCGGCGTCGCAAGGCGGCCCCGGGCATCGCCGAGACGCTGGCCGCCGGCCTCAGCCTGCAGCTGCCGCACGTGTCGACCAATGTGCTGGCCGGCCTGATGGAACTGGTGGACGGTGCGCCGCACAACGGCGTGGCCGACCTGCCCGTCATCTCGTCGGCCCTGCAGATGTCCACCGACGACCTGCTGAAGGTGGCGGAAACCTTGCAGATGCTCGGCTTCGCCGAGGTGGTGGAGGGCGACATCCGCCTGCTGCCCCCGGCGCGGCAGTTCGCCCAGGCCGAGCTGGACGTGCGTAAGCGTCTGTTCGCCGACCACCTGCTGCAACGCATCCCGCTGGCCAGCCACATCCGCCGCGTCTTGCAGGAACGCCCCAACCACCGCGCCCCCCGGCCCCGCTTCGAGACGGAGCTGGAGGACCACATGTCCGAGACCGCGGCGGATGAGACGCTGAAGGCCATGATCAGCTGGGCGCGCTACGCCGAGGTCTTCGCCTATGACGGCGACACGGCGCAGTTCCACCTGGACGCGGAGGAAGAGGCTTAAGTTTAAGTTCCTCAGACGCCGGAGCCGCGTCCGCGGCTTTGGCTATCCTCGCTGCGCGCCCCTTTTTCCCGTATATAGCGGTGCTCGCTCCGGCGGACACGGTCGTGTCCTAGGGATCATGACGCCGATTTTGGGGCGGGTGGGTTGAAGAGACTTGGCAGAACGGGCCGCCGGTGGTGCACTGCGCGGCCCGTTCCCTTTTTCTGGACACCGCCCATGGCCCGCCTGGCTACCCCCCGCCTCATCGCCCTGTCCTTGGCCGGAGTGGCCTGGTTTGGCGGCGGCGCCGGGGCGGTGGGTCTGCCGTCCACACCGGCCAAGCCGGTGACGGACAGCTTCTTCGGCCAGGCGGTCGCGGATCCCTATCGCTGGCTGGAGGACTGGTCCGACCCTGTGGTGAAGCGCTGGTCGGCCGATGAAAACGCCTACAGCCGCGTCTACCTGGACGCCGTTCCCCAGCGCGCCACCATCAAGGCCCGCTTGGAGTCGCTGATCGCCGCCACGCCCAGCCGCTATTCCGGCGTGCGCGCCGCCGGCGGCCATCTGTTCGCCCGCTACACCGACCCCCGCCTGCAACAGCCGCAGGTGGTCATGATCGATGATGGGATGACCACGGCGCCGTCGCGCGAGCTAGCGGTGAAGGTGGTCATCGACCCCAACAAGATCGATCCGCACGGCCTGACGGCGGTGGACTGGTTCGTGCCCTCCCCCGACGGCCGCCTGGTGGCCGCCAGCCTGTCCGCAGGCGGCAGCGAGAACGGCAGCGTCCATGTCTTCGACACCGCCACCGGGACGGAGGTGGGGGAGGTCATCCCCCGCGTGCAGTACCCCACCGGCGGCGGCGACCTGGCCTGGGCCGCCGACGGCACGGGCTTCTGGTACACCCGCTATCCGGGGGAGGAGCGGCCGGAGGCTGATCGCCACTTCTTCATGCAGGTCTACTGGCACCCGCTGGGCGGCGACCCGCGCAACGACACCTATGTGCTGGGCCGCGACTTCCCCCGCATCGCGGAAGTGGAGCTGGACAACCGGGGGGGCACGGCACCCCTGGTCATCTCCGTCGCCAACGGCGATGGCGGGGAATTCGAACACTTCCTGCTGCCCCAGGCGGCCGGGCCCACCGGCGTCCCCCGGCGCTTGACCCAGTTCAAGGACAAGGTGGTGGCGGTGACGCCCGGGCCGGACGGCGCGGTCTACCTCATCTCCCGCCTCAACGCCCCGGCGGGCCGCCTGCTCCGCCTGGCGGCGGGCGACACGGACCTGGCCCACGCCAAGGTGTTGGTGCCGGAGGGCAGGGCGGCGCTGCTGTCCGACCGGGGCTCCCGTTCCCTGGCGGTGACGGACGCCCGCCTCTATCTGCGCCGGATCGAGGGCGGCCCCATCACCGTGGCCATGGTGGCGCCGGCCACAGGCCAGCCGCTGGGCCCGCTGCCCCTGCCACCGGTTTCGGCCAACCATGAGCTGGTACCCCTGGCGGGCGGCCGCGTGCTGTATGACATGACGACGTACCTGAAGGCGCCGCTCTACGCCGTGTATGACGAGCGCCGGCAAAGCATGGATGAGACCAAGCTGTCGGCCACGGGCGGGCTGGACTTCAGCGATGCCGAGGTGGTGCGCGACGCCGCCACTTCCGCCGACGGGACCCAGGTGCCAATCACCATCATCATCCCCCGTGGCGCCCGTCGGAATGGCAAGGCGCCGGCGCTGCTGACCGGTTACGGCGGCTTCGGCGTCAGCCTGACGCCCAGCCAGCTGACGGCGGAACAGCGGCTGTGGTTGGACGCCGGCGGTATCTACGCCATCGCCAATCTGCGCGGCGGGGCGGAGTTCGGCGAGGCCTGGCACGATGCCGGACGCCTGATCAACAAGCAGCATGTCTTCGACGATTTCACCGCCGCGGCCCGCCTGCTGGTCCAGCGCGGTTACACCGATGCCGACCATCTGGGCCTGATGGGCGGCAGCAACGGCGGCCTGCTGATGGGCGGCACCCTGACCCAGCATCCGGAACTGGCCCGCGCCGTGGTGGGCAACGTCGGCATCTACGACATGGTGCGCACGGAACTGGACCCCAACGGCGCCTTCAACATCACCGAATACGGCACGGTCAAGGACCCGGCGCAATTCCAGGCGCTGTACGCCTATTCCCCCTATCATCATGTGAAGGACGGCGTCCGCTATCCCGCCGTGCTGCTGGCGACGGGCGAGAATGACGGCCGGGTGAACCCCATGCATTCACGCAAGATGGTGGCGCGGCTGCAGGCGGCGGATCCCGCCGGCCTGCCCATCCTGTTGCGCACCACCGCCAATGCCGGTCACGGACATGGCAGTTCCCTGGCCGAGCGTGTGGCGCTGTCGACCGACATTTACGGCTTCCTGTTCGACCAGCTGACCATGACTCTGCCGGCGGCTCCGGACAAGTGATGCTTTAAGGCTGTCGCGGACGGGGCGGCTGGCCCATAGTAGGGGCCTGTTTTTCCTCAAGCTTGGGTCCGCCTGGTGCCATGACGTCCCCGCCCGCCGCCCTGCCGCCATCCGCCCCCGCTGGGGATGGGCTGGACTGGCTGGACCCCGCCTGCCGGCTGGTCCAGGACGGCCAGGTTCATGAACGGTCGGCGCTGGTGGGGCGGGCACGGGATCTGGCGGAGCGGCTGGGGCCGGTCGGACGGATGGCGGCGATGGCGGCCACGCCCCTGGCGGTGGCGACGGCCCTGCTGGCCGCCCGTTTCCGCAACGCCGAACTCTTCCTGCTGCGGGGAAGTGATGTGCCGGCAGGGGTGGATGCCCTGGTGGATGCCGATGGCAGGGTGATCCGCCTGAGCGATGGGGCGCCAGGGACCGCGTCCAATTTCACCCTGGTGCTGGAAAGCTCCGGCACCACCGGCACACCCAAGCGTCTGTGCCATGATTTCGATCGGCTGGCGGCCCGTGTCCAGGCGGGGCGGGGGCGGGGCGGCGTCTGGCTGGCCACCTTCGACCCCGGTGGCTACGCCGGCCTGCAGGTGCTGCTGACCGTGCTGCGCGGCGGCGGCGCCTTGGTGGCGGGTGACGCCCACGATGTGCCGGCGCTGGCGGACCTCGCCCAGCGCCACGCGGTCACCCATATCAGCGCCACGCCCAGCTTCTGGCGCGCTTTCCTGCTGACGGGCAAAAGCCCGCCGCTGAAGGCCCTGACCCTGGGCGGGGAGCCGGCGGACCAGCCGGTGCTGGACCGCTTGGCGGCCGCCTTTCCTGGCGGCACCATCCGCCACATCTACGCCAGCACCGAGGCCGGCGCCCTGTTCGCCGTGGCCGACGGGCGCGCCGGCTTCCCCGCCGCCTGGCTGGAAACGGGGGTGGAGGGCACGGATTTGGCGGTCCGCGACGGCGTGCTGTTCGTGCGCGGTCCCCGACTGGCCACCGCCCTGGCCGACGGCCGGCGGCTTATCGATGCCGACGGCTGGTACGCCACCGGCGATCGGGTCGAGGTGGTGGGCGACCGGGTATTGTTCCGGGGGCGTGAGGACGGCGTGGTCAATGTCGGCGGGGTGAAGGTCATGCCGGACGCGGTGGAAGCCCTGATCCAGGCGGTGCCCGGCATCGTGGACGCCGCCGTGCGGGTGCGGCCCAGTCCCATCACCGGGCATCTGCTGACGGCACAGCTGGTGGCGGCCCCGGGGCAGGACCCGGCGGCCCTGCGATCGCAGGTGGCGGCGGCCCTGGCCGACTTGCCGCCGGCGGCGCGCCCCCGGCGCCTGGATTTCGTTACGGAGCTGGAATTATCCCCGTCTGGAAAGAAGAAGCGGGTGCATGAATGACGGATCATATCATCGTCACCGGCGGCAGCCGGGGCCTGGGCTTGGCGTTGGCGCGCGCCCTGCTGGTGGATGGCTGGCGCGTCTCCACCTGTGCCCGCAGCCCCACGGCGGAGGTTGAGGAACTGGCGGCCCAGCATGGTGATCGCTTCCTGTTCCAGGCGGCGCGGGTGGGTGACGCCGCCCAGGTGACCGCCTTCGTCGATGCCGCCGCGGCCTGGGCCGGCGGCCTTTACGGTCTGGTCAACAACGCCGGTATCGCGCGTGAGGGCATCCTGGCCACCCTGCCGCAGGTGGAGATCGACGCCCTGATTCAGACCAACCTGAACGGTGCCATCCAGGCGGCGCGGGCGGCCCTGCGCCACCTGCTGCGCCGATCGGCCACAGCCAGCCCGGCCGGCGGGCGCATCATCAACATCTCTTCCATCATCGGGCAGCGCGGCTATACCGGCCTTGCCGCCTATGCCGCCACCAAGGCGGGGATGGACGGCATGACCCGTGCCCTGGCGCGCGAGGTGGGACGGCGGGGCATCACCGTGAATTCGGTGGCGCCCGGCTATCTGGAGACGGAAATGTCGTCCACCCTCAGCGCCGGCCAGCGCGACCAGATCATCCGGCGCACGCCGCTGGGCCGCCTGGGCACGGCCGATGACGTGGTGCCGGTGGTGCGCTTTCTGCTGGGCCCGTCCGCCGCCTATATTACCGGGCAGACCCTGGTGGTCGACGGCGGCATCAGTTGCTGATGGGAGGACATTGATGGCCTTGGCCCGGTTGAACGGCGTGGCGGTGCGGGGCATCGTCTCGGCACTGCCGGCCCGGGTGGAAGACACCACGGACCTGGCCGCCCGCTTCGGGGAAGAGGCGGCGCGGCGCCTGGCCACGGCCACCGGCATCCATGCCCGTCATCTGGCGGCCCCGGACCAATGCACCTCCGACCTGGCGGTGCCGGCGGCCCAAGTCCTGCTGGATGGCCTGGGCTGGTCCCCCGACAGCATCGACCTGCTGGTCTTCGTCAGCCAGACCCATGACCAGGTGCTGCCGGCCACGGCTTGCCTGGTGCAGCGGCGGCTGGGCCTGGCCAAGAGCGCCGCGGCCTTCGATCTGACGCTGGGCTGCTCCGGCTACGTCTACGGCCTGTGGGCGGCGGGTTCTGCGCTCGCCTCGCTGCTGCCCCGGACGGATGGCCGGCCGGCGCGGGCCCTGTTGCTGGCGGGCGACACCACCAGCCATATCCTCGATCCCGATGACCGGGCGGTGGCCCCCCTGTTTGGCGACGCCGCCGCCGCCACGGCGCTGGAGATCGACGCGGATGCCCCGGCCATGATCGTGGATCTGGGCACGGATGGCGCTGGTGCCCCCTATCTCATGGCGGCGGGCGGCGCCATGCGCGCGCCGGACCAGCCGGCCCGCCTGTTCATGGACGGCACGCAGGTCTTCGCCTTCACCCTGCGCGAGGTGCCGGGCGCCATCGCCGCCACCCTGGCCGCGGCGGGTTGGACAGCCAAGGATGTGGACCGCTTCGTCCTGCACCAGGCCAATGAGATGATGATCCGCCGCCTGGGCCAGAAGATCGGCGCCACGGATGAACAGCTGGTGTTGGCCCTGGCCCGCCATGGCAACACCAGTTCGGCCAGCGTGCCGCTGGCCCTGACCGACGCCGCGGCGGCCAGCCTCAAGGCCGGGTCCTTGCGGGTCCTGCTGTCCGGATTCGGGGTGGGATGGTCCTGGGCCACGGCGGCGGCCACCTTGGGGCCGATGGCCGTGTGCGAGACCATTGTGCTGCCGGCCTGAGGAAGGCCGGGCCCTATTCCTCGATGGCCGGGGCGGCCACCTTGCGGCGGCGGCGCACCACCTCCACCGGCGGCTTGGGCGCCGGCGCGGTCTCGGCCGTTTCCTTGATGTCGAATAGTTTACGGCACAACTTCAAGGCACGGTAATTGTTGCCCTCCCGCACCAGTGTCTGGACCTCGTCGAACAGGTCGGCCTTGTCGGGATGCTGGACCCGCGCCTCTTCCAGGATGGCGGCGAAGTGCACCATGTTGGTGCTGGCGTCCTCGGGGAAGATGTAGATCAGTTGGATGATGAAATAGAGCCGCTTCTCGATGGTGTCGCAGTTCTCTTCCTTCAGGATTTCCCGGCCACGCAGGAAATTCACCTTGTTGTAGAAGAACAGCGAAACGGGATGATCGCCGATGCCGATGACGGCGCCGTTGACGATCAGTTTCTCTCCCGGGCGTAGCACCAGTTTCAGCGGCAAGGGGGGAATCCTTCCTTCAGAACGCGGTCCCGGGGGCCAGAGCCCGCGGCGGGGACCCAGCCAAACAGGCCGGATCGGGCAAACCTTAAACGAATGAAACCGCCCGGACGGGCGGCGTATGCGCGCACCCCTAGGAATTACGGCAGCAGGCCCCGTCCGGTCACCAAAAAACCGCCGCCGGCCGGGATCGCATGGCAAAAAAAAGGTGGCGGACGTTGCCGTCCGCCACCCTTCGTACTTCCACGTTTGGGCTGATCTATTAGAACAGCTTGAGGATGGACTGCTGAGCCTGGTTGGCCAAGGACAGGGTGGTGACACCCAGGGACTGCTTGGTCTGCAGGGCCAGCAACTGGGCGCCGGCTTCGTTCTGGTCGACCTGCGTCAGGTTGTCGGCGCCATCCTGCAACACATTGTTGAACGCGTTCGTGAAGTCCGAACGGGTCTGGATGATGTTCAGGTTGGTGGCGAGCGTCTGAGAGGCGGAGCGCAGAACGTTGGTCGCGTTGGTCAACTGGGCCTGCGCCTTGTCGATGTCCGCCCGGTCCAGGAAGTTGTTCTGGGCGTAGTCGACGGCCAGGCCCTGGCCCGAGGTGGTGACGTTGGTCGCCGCCACGGTGATGCCGCTGCTGTTGTTCTCGTTGAACTGAACGCTCAGGTCGTTCGACGTCCCCGCCGCAGTGGTCTGCGACGTGGTGATGTTGGCGGCCCGGCTTGCGCTGGCAGCCTGCCGAACCGTGCTGGCGGCGACGTTCAGACGAACCGTGCCAGTGTCGAACGAGAAGGCGTTCTCACCATCGGACAGCTTGGAAGATCCGCGCTCGTTGGTGCCGGAACGGGTGACGGAGACGCCATTCAGGTCCGTGGCGGTCACGGAAATGTCCACGTTCTTTTCGATGGTGGAGGTGCCGTTACCGGCCGTGCCCAAAGCTTCCAGCGACGCGCGGTCGATGGTGAAGGACACCACCGTGCCCGACGAGAAGGACAGGGAAATGTCTTTCGTCAGGGCGTTGGACGCCGAGGTGCCCAGGGTGAAGGTGTTGGCCGTGCCCGTCGAGCCGGGAGCCGCCAGGGTGAAGCTGTTAACGCCGGTGCCGGGGGGCGTAACCGTGAAGCTGGACAGCGAGCCGCCGGCGGCGGTGGCGGCGGTGATCCTGCCGGCCAAGCCGGCGGCGATGTTGGCATCGCGGGTGGCCGCGTCCGCCGCCGCCACGTCACCGGCCGACGCGGTGTAGGTGAAGGAGGTGCCGTTGACCGTGGCGGTGAAGGTGTCGCCCTGGTCGACGTTGCCGGTGATGGTGATGGTCGACTTCTGGGGGGTGCCGGAGACGCCCGCGGTGGTCAGGGTGTTCGAGGCGGCCTGGCTGTTGTCGAAGAAGTTGATCGTCCGCGACTCGTCGCCTTCCGTCACCACCACGCTGCGGGTCTGGCCAACCGCGCCGCGAGTTTGGATGGAGATGTCCGAGAAGTTGCCGGTGGTGCTGCTCAGCTTACCGGAAACCTTCAGGCCAAACACGCCACGGGCGGTTTCGGCGTTGGCGATGTCGCCGGCGGCGCCGGAGATGGCACCGGTACCGGAGACCTTCACCGAGTAGGTATCGGCGCCGGTGATGTTGGTGACGCGGGCGTTCGAGATCGAGGTGATCGAATTCGCGGTCTCGATCGTGGTCGAGGTGGCGGCGAACGACTGGCCGTTGCCGGCGACCAGGTTCTTGCCCGAATAGCCGCTGTCACCCGCCAGCTTGTCGATCTGGTCCTTGATGCCGTTGAACTGGTCGGCCAGCGACTTGCGGGTCGCGATGGAGCCGGCGTCCGTGCCCAGGTTGGCATAGGCGGTCGTCAGCAGGCCCTGGGCCTGGGTCACGAGCGATTGAATGGAGGTGATGCCCTGGCTGCCCGCCTTGATGGTGCTGACGGCCTGCGTCATGCCATCCTTCAGGGTGGACAGGTCGCTCGCGCGCTGATTCAGGCTCTGCGCGGCGAAGAAAGCGGTCGGACCGTCAAGGGCGGAGTTGACCTTGTTACCGGTCGCCAGCTGGTTTTCCAGCTTGCTGGTCGCGGTGTTGGTCTGCTGCAGCAGCAGCAGGTTGGTCCGCATGCTGGACGAAAGCTGAACGGCGTCAGACATAAAAAGTCTCCTTTGGAGAGGGTGTGTGTCGCCCGAGTTTTTCGGACACGTTAAGAGATGACTGGTTTTAGCGGCGGAGTCAAGTCACGATTGATAAAATTTTAGACGTTTTGTCTATGTCCGAGGACTTACCCATCGAGCCGGCCTTCACCGCGATGCTTCAATACATCCCGGATCGTTGACGGATCCTTAACATGGATCAAGGCAACCCGATAGCGGTATCAGCGCCGCGCCAGGTCGGCGGCCATCTGGGCCATGATGGGCGCCCAGTCGCCGCGGGCCCCCTGCCGATAAAGGCGGGCGGTGGGGTACCAGTCGCTGTCCGTCCGGCCCAGCCCCCAGCGCCAGTCGGGTATCTGAGGCAGGACGACCCACACCGGCCGCCCCAAGGCGCCCGCCAAGTGCACCGGGGCGGTGCAGGAGCTGATCAGCAGATCCACCTCCGCCAGGATGGCGGCGGTGTCGGCGAAGTCCTTGATTTCCGGCGCCAGGTCGGTGAAGGCGGTGGGCAGATCCGCGTCCGCCAGGTCCCGCCGCCCGTCACCCATCTGGATGCTGAAGAAATGCGCGCCCGGTACCCGCAGCACGGGCGCGAAGGCCGGCAGGCGCGGGGAACGCCAGCGGTCGCCGGTGAAGTTGGGGTTGCCGGCCCATACCAGGGCCACCTTCAGGGCGGCGGTGTCGCCCACGGCTTCCCGCAGCCGGTCACGCCACCGCGCCCGGCGACGGTCCTCACCCGGAAGCCCGTCCAGGGAAAGATAAGGCACCTCGTTCGGGATGGGGGCCAATCCGGCCTGGAAAAGGCCGGGCAAACTCATGACCGGGCACTGCAGGTCGAAGAGCGGCAGCGGCCGATCCGTCAGCGCCAACTCCAGCCGGCCGGGTTGCACCAACCCCTGGAACAGAGCAGCCAGTTCCGGCGGCGTCTCCACCAGCACGCGGCCGCCCCGGGCGGCCACCAACGGCAGGTAACGCGCGGCCATCAGCATGTCACCCAGACCCTGCTCGATATGGATCAGCAGCGTGCGGCCGGGGAAGGGCGCGCCGTCCCAGCCCGGGCGGTCGAAGGTGCGCAAGGGATTGGCGCGGCTGTACCGCCGCCACTCATACAGCGGCCAGCCCGTGGCGTAGCGGCCCAGCAGCAGCGACACCAGCGCCAGGTTCCAGTTGGCCTCCACCGCGTCCGGCTTGAGGGCCAGAGCCTTCTCCGCCGCCGCGGCCGCATCCTCGAGCCGGCCCAGATCGTGCAGGGCGGCGCCCAGGGCCGTCCAGGCGCGGTGGAAGGCGGGATCCAAGGCCAACGCCCGATGATAGGCGTCGATCGCACCTTGCACGTCGTCCATGGCCCGCCGGCCCATGCCGACATTCAGCCAGCCGCCGACGAAGGCGGGGTTTAGGCGCACAGCCTCCTCATAGGCGGCCAGGGCCTCGGCCGGCCGGTTCAGCTCGGCCAGGACGGTGCCCAGGTTGGTGTGCAACTCGGGTATCAGGGGGAAGAGGGCCAGCGCCCGTCGGTAGCTGGCGGCCGCCTCGTCCAGCCGCTTGGCCGCCTTCAGCGCGCCGCCCAGGTTGGACAGGGCCTCGCCAAAGCGGGGGTCGGCCGCCACCGCCGCCTGCAGCGCCGGTATCGCCTCCGCCGTCCGCCCGGCCGCCAGCAGGCAGACGCCCAGGCCGTTCCACGTTTCGGCCCTTGGTGGCAGGTCGCCCGCCCTCCGCACGGCCACGGCCTGTTGGTACAGGGCCAGCGCGGCATCCGGGCGATCCTCCCGCAGGGCGGCGGCCCGACCCTCCAGCAGGGAGGCCAGGGCACCAGCCGCCTGCCCATGCCCGGGTTCGGCCGCCAGCACCCGGCGATACAGCGCCTCCGCCGCTTCCGCCTGCCCCAGGGCTTGACGCACCGCCGCCAGCAGCAGGCTGACGGTCGCCACCTCCGGCGCCAGGTAATGGGCGCGTTCCAGCCGCGTCAGGGCCGCCGGGTCGTCGCCGCGCTGATGGGCCGCCAAGCCCCAGAGATACAATGCCCGCGCGTGATCGGGCGCCACGGCCACCACCCGACCGTACAGTAGTTCCGCCTCCGCCAGGCGGCCGGCCTCATGGTGGTCCAGCGCCAGCTTCAGCCTGTCTTCAACGGTGGTCATGGTGATCGTGCCGCCCCGGCTGATGCCCCTGCGATGTGCCCGCAGCATGGCCGTGAGCGGTGTGCCGGTTCAAAACAAATCGCGGGGTCGGATCGGAAAAAACGGCAGGCTTCCGCCACCGGGCGGCGGCGAAAGGGGGCGGACTGTTGATGATCTGAAAGGACGGGGAAAGGAGTCAGGCGACCACGTTGACGGCGGCGGCGCCCAGGGTGACGGCCGCCACCGTGGGGCTGATCACGGCGCTGCCCGACCCGCCGCCGCCAGCACCGCTGGAGGATGCGCCCGTGGCGCCGGCCGCCGTGGCGGTGGCGTCGGATTTGGCCGCCGGCTGGTCGTTGGACGGGGCGGTCACCTCGGCCGGCAACAGCGGGTTGCCCCCTTTGTAGTGCGGGGCGCCGGTGGCGCGCAGGCGGTATTGCTCCACCACCTGACGGGAGGGAATCTGGTAGTCGACGGCACCGGTGGTGCTGTCGCGGAACTGGGTGATGGCGATGGCCGCCTGGCTGTCATAGGTGACGGCGGGGCTGATGTAAGCGGGCGCCGAGAGGCGGGACGTCGCTTCTTCGGCCGACGTGCTGGTCCCGGCCGCCTCGGTCGTGGTGTCGTTGGCGGCATGGCCTAGGGTCGCCAAGCTCCCGCCGGGAGTTTGGGCATAGGTGGAACCGGTGCTTAACACGCCATCCAGGGCCATGGACTTCGGTCCTTGGTTAGGAGACAATGGGAAATATTCGACATGCCCCCAGGCAAGGGACATGCGCAGGCCAGGAAGACATCGGTTCGGTTCCCCTTATTCCACCTTTGGTTCCGGAGACCTTCCCGGGGACGAATCCTGGGGGAAGGCCGACGGAGAGATGGTCGGGGGTGGCGGATTCACGCCACGGTAAACTTTTCAACAATAACTTTAACAAAATTGACGCGGCCGCACAAATTTTTTTCGCAACTCTACCGTTAGGATAGAGCGTGGCCTCGCCCCGCATGCGATCAAAGATTGCGACGCCAAGCGGCTTTGTAAAGGGTGGTCGCAGAAAACATAATTTTTTCAGTGGCTTGGATTCGCAACCAAGTCACTCGCCACCTGACGTGCCGTGGCTGTCCAATCGTCCCAGCTCTCTTGGCGATACAGGCGCAGAGTGGGGTACCACGGGCTGTCGGCACGGTCGCGCAGCCAGCGCCAGCAACCGTCGGCGCGGGACAGCAGCCACACCGGCCGGCCCAGCGCTCCCGCCAGATGGGCGACCGCGGTGTCCACGGTGATGACCAGATCCAGGCAAGCCACCAGCGCGGCGGTATCGGCGAAGTCGTGCAATTCCCCCGTCCAATCCACCAACGGGAAGGGTGCCGTGGCCGCCTGTGCCGCGGGGGCGCCCTTTTGCAGGCTGATGAAGCGAACATCGGTGGCGGCGGCCAGGGGAGCCAACACCGCCAGCGGCACGCTGCGCCGCCGGTCGATCAGGGCCGACACGGGATCGTCCGGTCGGGGATCGCCACCCCACACCAGGCCAACGGCCCGCATGCCGGCCGGCACGGCCCGCGCCAGCCGCGCGCGCCAGCCATCCACTGGCGGCGGCGTCAGATAGGGGCACGGGGCCGGAATGGTCTCCAGCGTGGTGCCCAGGCGGTGCGGCAGGCTCATGAGCGGGACGCGGGCGTCCCAATCGGCGGCGTTGACCGCGGCGCCGGGCGGCAGCACCGTCACGCCAGGCAGGCTCAGCGCCATCAGCCGCGCCAGCGCCGGCTGCGCCAAGAAGCCGATTTGGGCCAGGCCAAACCGGTCCGCCGCCCCCGCCAGCAGGGCGGCGTAACGGGCGAATTGCAACGTGTCGCCATGCCCCTGTTCGGCATGCAGCAGCAGGCGCGTGCCGGCGGGCGCCATCCGGCCCGGTCCCCCCCATTCCGGCAGTACGGCCAGGGTGGGGTCAAGCGGCGGCATTTGGCCCGTCTGGTGGCGCCACTCATATTCCTGCCAACCCGTGGCCAGGTCGCCCGCCAGCAGGCGGGCCAGCGACCGCTGCCAGTGCACCGCCGGTTCCTCGGGCGCCAAGGCCAGCGCCTGCAGGTAACGTGTCTCCGCCCCGCGGTCGTCACCCAGGTCCTTCAGCACGGTGGCCAGGTTGGTCAGCGGCCGGTGGTCGTCCGGCGTGGCGTCGGCGGCGCGGGTCAGGATCTCCGCCGCCTCGGACAGCCGGCCCTGGGCGTGCAACAGCACGCCCCGGTGGTTCAGCACCTCCACCCGGCCGGGTTCCAGGGCTTCGGCCTGGTCCAGCGCCGCGGCGGCGGCGTCGAAGTGGCCCAGCCGGGTTTCCACGAAGCCAAGGTTGATCAGGATTTCGACCGTTTCGGCTGGCGCGCCGGGCAGGGGCAGGGCCCGGCGCAGGGCGTCCGCCGCCGGCGCCGGCTGGTTCAAGGCCATCAGCGCCAGGCCCAGCCGGGCCCAGGCCTCGCGCCGGCCGGGGTCCAGGTCCACCGCGCGGCGGGCCAGGGTGGCGGCAATCGTCGCGTGATGGATGCCCGGGAATTTGGCGGCGTCGGCCAGATGGCTGGCGGCCTGGTTCAGCCAGAGACTCGCCAGGTTGCGCGTGGCGCCGGCATGGCCGGGTCGTCGCCGCAGAACCTCGGCGAAGGCGGCTGCGGCCTCATCCGTCAGGCCGGCGCGCGTCAGGGCCACCGCCAGGTCGTCCAGGGTGTCAATATCATCCGGCGCCAGGGCGACGGCGGCCTTCAGGGCCCGCACAGCGGCCGGCACGTCGCCGGCGGCCGCCAGGGCGCGGCCCCGTCGCCGCTGCCAGCCCGCGGCCTGGGGGGCATGCGGGTCCAGGGCCAGGGCTTGTCCCAGACCCTCCGCCTCCAGCGCAGGTCGGCCCAGGGCGGCGGCCGCGTCGGCGCGGGTGACATGGAAGGCGGCGGCGCCTGGATTGGCCTGCGTGGCCCGTCCTGCCAAGTCCAAGGCCTCGTCCGCCCGGCCCGTCTGCAGGCACAGCACGGCCAGCAGGTTCAGCGTGTCGCCCTCCGCCGGGGCCACCTCCAGGATGCGGCGGTAGATGACCTCGGCAAAGTCCAGGGCGCCTTCGCGATGGTGGCGCAGGGCCTCATTCAGGGCATCGGCGATGCTGGCCATGACGGTGCTCTCCGGGCGGCAGGCTGGGCTGGCGGCTCAGCCGCGCGCCACGGCGCGGTCGGAGACGAAGGGATTGCCGCGTCGCTCCTGACCGAAGGTCGACGGCTCGCCATGGCCGGGCAGGAAGGTGATGTCGTCGCCCAGGGGAAACAGTTTCTCGCGGATGGAGCGGATCAGGGTGGCATGATCGCCGCGGGGGAAATCGGTACGGCCGATGGAACCCTGAAAGATGACATCGCCCACGACGGCCAGGCGCGAGGCCTGGTGGATGAAGACCACATGGCCGGGCGTGTGGCCGGGGCAGTGCAACACGTCCAGCGTCAGCTCACCCACCGTGACGGTGTCGCCGTCGTCCAGCCAGCGGGTGGGGGTGAAGGGCTTGGCGTACAGCATGCCGTACTTGGCCCCGTCCTCCGGCAGGCGGTCGATCCAGAACTTGTCCTCCAGCTGCGGCCCGTCCACCGGCACGCCGGTCGCGGCCATCAGGTCGGCCACCGCGGCGGCATGGTCGACATGGCCGTGGGTCACCAGGATGCGTTCCAGCGTTAGGCCCTGACGGGCCAGGAATTCCTGGATCTGGATGACGCCGTCGCCAGGGTCCACCACCGCGGCCCGCTTGGTGGCCGTGCACCACAGGATGGAGCAGTTCTGCTGGAACGGCGTCACCGGCAGGATGGCCACCTTCAGGGGCGGCGCGCCCGGCGCGGGCTTTCCGACGGCATCCGACGCGGGGGGAACGGTCTGGTCCGGCATGGTGGGCCTCGGGCGGTGAAGAAGCGGGAGGGGCGTCCCCCGTCATACCCCGCCGGGTGGCGCCAGGTCCAGGTTTAGGCGGTGGCCGGCGCCTCGGTGGGGACGCCGGCGACCAGGGCGCGCCAACGTCGCCACAGCACGTACTGGCGGGCCAGCACCATGCCGACCGCCACGGCCAGCAGCACGTCGGACAGCACGCTGAACGACGCGGCGGGACCGCTGACGCCCGGGTCCATGCCGACCTGGCGCACCGCCTGGCGGATGATGAGCAGGGCCAGCAGCAACAGGGCGCCCACGATGGACATGCGCATGGTGACGTGGCCCGTGGCGGGGTCGTGGGCCAGGTGCACCAGCCGCCCGATGGCGACGCCGCAGGCGATACCAACAGCCAGGCCGCCGGCGATGGCCATCCAGCCCTGCGGAGTGACGTGGGGGCCCAGCCGTTGCGCGCCCCAGCCGTAAAAGGCCGCCATCGCGACGATCATCGTCGGCACCAGGGCCAGGAAGGCTGGCCGCACCCGGCGCCACACCCGGGTGCGCCGGGCGATCAAAAGCAGGGCCAGGGCCATGAAAAGATAGGGAATGTAGGGCTGCATGGTGTTCTTGCCGGTTCCCATGGAAAAAGCGGGCGGAATGAAGTGGACGGCGGCCGGTGTAAAACCGAGGGGCCCGCCGGCCTCTATTGTACGCATGCGGGAATGAAGTCCTCGCGGCATCCCTGTCATATTAACCGGAATCCCGGGCGGGAGTCCAAGGGGGTACCCCCTATGCCATTGGCCAACCGGCCTATGACTTCGGTGCGGTAGCAAATCCTTAAGCACTTCCCGCCCAGACTGCCTGCACGGGTAGAGGGAGTGGGGTTATGGATGTCGTAATGATGTGTGCCGGTACCGCGCTGGTGGTTGATGCCGCCCGCCTGGCCGGATACTGGCCCGCCCTGCTGACCGTCACCCTGGCCGCGGCCATGGCCGTGCGCGAGGTGCTGCGCCGCCGGGCGGCGGCCCGCGCCCGTCGCGCCCCCGTGGCGCCGCCTGACCGGCTGAAGGAAATGAGCCGCATCCTGGCGATGGAGGTGGCTCAGCGCCGCCGGTCGGAAGTTATGCTGGTCGACGCGCGGGCCCGGCTGGGCGAGGCGCAGTCGCAAATGATCCACCACCTGCGCTCCGCAGGTGCGCTGCGGGACAACGAGACCGCCTCACATACCGACCGGGTGGGACAGATGGCCCGGCACCTGGCCTTGTTGGCGGGGTGCGACACGGAATTCGCCAGCCAACTGGCGCTGGCCGCCCCCTTGCACGATGTGGGCAAGATCGGCATTCCCGACGCCATCCTGCTGAAGCCGGGTCCTCTGGCCCCGTCCGAGTGGGACGTGATGAAGACCCACACCACGATCGGCGCCGGCATCCTCATGGGCAGCGGTTTGCCGCTGCTGGACCTGGCGGCGGAGGTGGCGCTGTGCCATCACGAACGGTGGAATGGCCAAGGCTATCCCCGGGCGCTGAAAGGCCCCGCCATTCCCCTGTCCGGCCGCATCGTGGCCCTGGTGGACGTGTTCGACGCGTTGATGTCCGCCCGGCCTTACAAGGAGCCGTGGCCCCTTTCGCGGGCCCTGGCCCACATCGTGGCCGAGGCCGGCGGCCACTTCGACCCCAACTTGGTGCGCCTGTTCATGGACCAGATCCAGGACTTCGTCGCCATCCGGGAACGCGACCGGGATGAGGAGGCGATGCAGGGCGCAGACCAAGCCCTGGATTGGGAAGAAACGACGCCCGCCCAGGTGATCCCGCTGCCGATGCATTGACCTTATCCAGATCATTTACGGGAAACGGGGGCGGGGCCGTCGCGGGCGTCCGCCCTTTTCATGTCCGGTCCAGCGGCCGGTATGGCGAGCGCCGGGAAATTTATCCTGGATGATATACCACGCCGGAGACACGGTGGGATCCGCCGCCCGCATAGGCGGATTGGCGGATGGCGCGGAGGCGGGTGTGGCCGTTACCGTGGGACCGATCACAGGGCCCCGCCAGGGGCGCTGAACCGGTATAGGGCGGAAGCCTTTTTCTTGTCAGGTGGTTGCAAGGCTTCACCTCCATATCGGGGCGGGCGGCGCCAGGATTTCCTGGGGCGTGTGGGGGTGGTTTCGTCGTCCCCGCACGGGCCCTCCGCGGCGGAATGCGCAATCGCGCCTTAATCGTTCCTGCAAGCGACAGCTTTTGGCCGTTCGTCCGTATAACGACAAAAGCGCACCTAATTCCCGTCGCCCTGAGGGAGAGATGGCTGAAGTGCCAAGGGGTGGCGCCGGTGTCCGGACAGTTTTGGGCCGGGAACCAGGATTGGTTGCAGCGTTGCATCGGTGTGTTGGGCCCGAGCGATAGTGAGTGCCATTTCTGCAATGGCCTAAGTTGATTTCGCAACCACCAGGCGGATCCCGCGTCCGGCTGGTGGAAGCGGGGATCAGCCAGGCGGGCGCGGGTCTGGCGGTTTCGGGCGGCTTCGTCCCGCGTTCCTGGAAGGGGCACGACCAGGGCGCGCAGGGCAGGCCAAAGAAGTGGATTTGCAGAAATGAAGATCAAAAGCGTCATCGTGATCGAGGTAGAGGCCGACGACTTCGTGGCGGCGGGTGACCATCAGGCGGCAATCCGCCGCCTGTTCGAGCCCATCATGTCCACCTACCCTCAGGCCAACCTCACATTCTCGCAGGTGAAGCAGCGCGCGGCTTCCCAGGTGCGGCCGTCCCTGCGCCTGGCCTCCAACACGGGGAACATGCACCATTATGACAGCTAATCCGAACGACCACCGCCATCGGCAGCGCAGCGCGCCCTTGGCGGCCCTGGAAGCCATGCGGGCGGTGGATGAGCAGTTCTCGCTGCAGGAGGCTTGCGGCTTCCTCTACATCTGCGAGAACGAGGGCATCAGCCTGCGGGAATTGGGCCTGCTGCTGCGGGCGCAACCGCATACCGTGTCCCGCATCGTGGCCCGCCTCTCCACCGGTTTCGGCAATCGCGCCTCTGACTTGGTGGAGGCGCGCACGCTGCACCATGACAACCGGGTCCGTACCCTGCACCTGACGGAACGGGGCCGCACCTTGTGCCGGACGCTGAACAGCATCGTCCTGCAGGCCGTTCCCATCTTGGACGATGGGGAGGACGCGCCAGCCGCCGGCCGATCCGCCGCCGGTGCCACCTGGGCGTCCGCCTCAGTCTGATGTGACGTGGCGATTCCCGGCGGCGGTTGGGCCGCCGGGGCGCGTCCTGCACGCACGGCGCCCGCGGTTGCGGGCCACATCGGCGTGAGACGGCGTCTCAGCCGACGGAAGCCGTCAGTCAGCGACCTTCAGGGCCAGCTTGCCGAAATTCTCGCCCGTGAACAGCTTCAGCAGGGTCTCCGGGAAGGCCGCGACGCTGCCTTCCACGATGTCCTCGCGGCTGACCAGCCGGCCTTCCTTGATCCAGCCGGCGATCTCCGCCACGGCCTGCGGGTAGCGGTCGGCGTAATCGAACACCACCATGCCCTCCATCCGGGCGCGGTTGACCAGAAGCGACAGGTAGTTGGCCGGTCCCTTCACCGCCGTCGTGGTGTTGTATTGCGAGATGGCGCCGCACACGACGATGCGGGCCTTACGCGCCAGGTGCGCCAGCACCGCCTCCAGGATGTCGCCACCGACATTGTCGAAATAGACGTCCACGCCGTTGGGGCAGTGGGTGCGCAGGTCCTTGCGGATGTCGCCCGCCTTGTAGTCGATGGCCGCGTCATAGCCCAGCGTCTCCACCGCGTAGCGGCACTTCTCGGGCCCGCCGGCGATGGCGATGGTGCGGCATCCCTTGATTTTGGCGATCTGGCCCACGACGGCGCCCACCGCACCCGTGCCCGCCGACACCACCACCGTGTCGCCCGGCTTGGGCTGGCCCACGTCCAGCAGGCCGAAATAGGCGGTCATGCCCGGCATGCCCAGCGCGCTCAGATGCACGGGCAGGGGCGACAGGGCGGGGTCGACCTTGGTCAGGGCCTTGGCCGACAGGGTGGCGTATTCCTGCACGCCCAGCGCGCCGCTGACGTAATCGCCGGCGGCGAAGGCGGGGGCGGCGCTGGCGACCACGCGGCCGATGCCGCCGGCGCGCATGACCTCACCCAGACCCACGGGCGGGATGTATGATTTGCCCTCGTTCATCCAGCCGCGCATGGCCGGATCCAGCGACAGGTACAGGGTCTGCACCAGCACCTCGCCCTCGGCGGGCGGCCGCGCCGGCTCTTCCGTGCGCTGCCAGTCGCTGTCCTTGGGCAGGCCGACGGGCCGGGCCGCCAGACGGATCTGGTGGTTGGTGGGGGTGCTCATGGGGCGATCTCTCCCGTATCGGAGGGCCGGTGTGCCCCGGCCTTGGCTGACGCGGGATGGAGCCTAACCCCAACCGGGGCGCAGCGGTATATCGAAAATCATCGATGCGATTTTATTTCGCACAACATATTGGTGGTGAAGGAAAACGGCGGGCCCAAAGACCCGCCGTTCCCCACGTGCTCCAGGATTGATGCCGCTCAGAAGTCGGCGGTCACGCCCAGGAAGAAGGTCCGGCCCAGGGTGTCGTAGATGCCGGCGAAGGTGTTACCATTGCCGTAGACGGACGTGCCCGCGATGCCGTAGGTGTTGCTGTCCAGGATGGGCGGGTCCTTGTCGAACAGGTTGTTCACGCCAAAGCGGACCAGTGTAGTGGTCGTATAGGGTGGCCGACATGGCGATGTCGAAGTAGCTGTAGCTGTTGATGCGGCCGTCAGCCTTGTCGTAGTCGCCGGACAGCAGGGAGTTGCTGGTGTTCTGGTCCAGCTTCACGCCGCCGATGTACCGCCAGTTGCCCGACAGGTCGAAATTCCACGGCGTCTGCCAGGTGACGCGCATGGTGTGGCGCCACATGGGGGTGGGCTGGCCGCAGGTCACGCCGTACAGACCCTTGCAGTTGTAGGCGCTTTCACCCGGCTGCTGCTGCACCAGGTAGTTGGCCAACCAGGTGCCGTTGAAGTTGAACAGCACGGAACCGCGGTTCCGCACATTCAGGTCTTCCAGGTCCAGCAGGTAGTTCAGGCCGATGTCCACACCCTGCTCGTTCAGGTAGCCGGTGTTCATCTCGGTATCGATGATGTAGCCGCCGGTCAGCGCCAGGCTGCCGTTGCTGGCGCGGTGCACCAGGCTGCAGTAATAGCTGTCGCCAGTGTTCAGGCACTGGTTCAGGATGGACGACGCCGACAAGGTGCTGATCAGGTCGGTCACGCGAATGTCGAAATAATCGATGGTGGCCGAGAAGTTGCGCATGAAGGTGGGCGTGATGACGGTGCCGATGGTCCAGGTGTCGGCCGTTTCGGGCTTCAGCGCGCTGTTGCCGCCGGTCAGCACATTGCACTGCGAAGAGGTGCATTCCGCGATGGTGCCGTACTGGGCGGCGGTGACGCCGGTGCGGGCGCATTGGGCCAGCGAGGCCGACGGGCTGGACCCCGCGCAGGGATCGGAGGCGGAGGTCAGTTCGGTGGTCTGGGTGGAATAGAGTTCCAGGATGCTGGGCGCGCGGACGGCGCGGTTGAAGCCGCCGCGGAAGCTGACATCGGAGATGGGGGCGTAGGTCAGGCTGGTCTTCCAGCTGTCCACGACGCCGGACGAGCTGTAGTCCGACCAGCGGTAGCCGGCGTCCAGGACCAGGGACTTGGCCCATTCCCGACCCTCGATCAGCGGGACGCGCAGTTCGCCGTACAGTTCCTTGACGTCATAGGACCCGCTGGAGTTCTGGGTGGCGCCGCCGGAACCGGCCAGGTCGCCCGAGGAATTCTCCTCGTCCACCTTCAGGTTCAGGCCTTCCTTGCGGTATTCGGTGCCGAAGGCGATGGCGACGGGGTTCTTGGCGAACGGGCTCTGCACGCCGAATTGGCCGAAGTCGCCGGTGACGGAACCGCTGACCACGTCCTGGGTGACGTTGCCCTCCTTGAAGGAAGTGGTCTTGATGTAGTTCCAGGCGTCGCTGCTGATGCCGTTCAGCGAGAAGATGTTCAGCGGCACGCAGTTGGGGTCGGTGCCGTCAACGACGGACTGGCAGGTGGCCACACCGTTCACGTTCACCACCTGCAGGGCCTTCTGGACCTTGGAGATGGAGACGTCGTTCTCATAGTGCTCGGTGTAGATCACCTCGGAGTGCTGGGCCGAGACGTCATAGCTCCAACCGCCGCCCAGGTCGCCCTTGGTACCGATGACATAGCGATAGTCGGTGTGGCGGATGTCGTCGTACCGCTCCATGCCCGACCCGCTGAAGCGCAGGCCGATGGTGCCCGACCAATTGGCGCTGGTGCCGGCGTTGCCGCCGCACAGCGCCGTGGCTTCCGACGCCGACATCAGCGGGTTGTCGCAGTTGATGTTGTAGAGGGCGGAGTTGAAGATGGCCGACGGGGCGATCTGGGCCCGGGTGTGGTCGGTCATGAACATGAAGTCGGTGTAGACGTCGAACGCCGGGCTGATCTCATAGTGCGCGAAGGCGCCGCCGGTGTAACGCTCGTCCTGGCGCTGCAGGTAGTTATAGGGACCGTAGTTGTAGGCCAGGCTGCTGTTGTACTTCACGAACGAGGCCGAGCCGTCTGGATTCAGCGAATAACCGTTGCCCGAACCGTTGGTGCGGAAGCGGCCATAGGTGTTGTTGCTGGACCCCTGGCAGACATGGGTGTCGTTGTCGTCGCCCGAGACGGAAATGGAGCAGGCGGACCAGTCGCGGCTGGACTGCTTCACCGGTTCGGTCCAGCGGTACGTGGCATAGGCCGTGACGTTGCCGCGATTGTCGGGGGCGTTGGCGCCGATGATGAAGGAGCTGTCGCGCACGAAGCCGTCGAACTGGCTGCCCGGGACGGACACGCCGAAGTTCTTCAGCGCCGTCTGCGCTTCCTTGTTGTTGTTGTCGTGCTGGGCGGCCGACAGCTGGTAGTCGACCTTCACGCCTTCGAAATCGCGCTTCATCTTGAAGTTCACGACACCGGCCACGGCGTCGGAGCCGTAGACCGCCGAGGCGCCACCCGTCACCACATCGATGCTGTCCACAAGGGCGGCTGGGATGAAGTTCACGTCGGCATAGGGGTAGCTGGGATCGCCGCCCACCATGCGGCGGCCGTCGATCAGCACCAGGGTGCGGGAGGCGCCCAGGTTGCGCAGGTTGATGGTGGCCGTGCCGGTGGCGCCGTTGGACACGCCCTGCGTCTGGTCGGCCGTGACGCCTGGCAGGCGGTTCAGCAAGGTTTCGACGTTGGTCGTGCCTTGCAGCTTCATTTCCTTGTCGGTCACCGTCTGCAGCGGACTGTCGCTGGTCAGGTTCGCGGCCTGCTTGATGCGCGAGCCGGTGACCACGATCTCCTGCAATTCGTCATCCGCGGCGGCGGCGGTGCCCGCCGCCATCGCCATCACCACCAGCGCCATGGAACCGACCAGCATGGTCCCCATCAGCGTGGTTGACGTGAGCAATCGTCCCCGGTTTGTCATTTTCTTCACTTGCCTCTTCTCCACCCAACCGCCTGAAACGGCGTCTTGACGGTCACGCCGGCAATTCCCGTGCTGAAAAGAGCCCGTGACTGCCGGATCGCTTGGAGCAGAGTTTTTGAGGAGTGAAAAACGAGCGTCAACTAAAGGCGATAATAACGCCGAATATGGCGGGCGTATGTCACGTTTAAGCGACACTTAATCTTAGTAAAGCACTATAATTTTGGTAACTGCTTGGTAACTGGCGCTATTTTTATTTGGATTGTGCGATCAGTATTAGATGCAGCATCGCATGGCCCGTTTGGAAAGATTGCACAACGGCGGTGCAATTAAGCGTGTTTCCAAAAGGTTAGCGCTCACGTCCCTAGCATTGCGGTCAAAGTTGTGCTGCCATGGGTGGCGGCAAGGCGCTTACAACGGGGAGCAACGATGGAGCCTGATGTCCCAGCCCAGCGGTCCAATACGGCCGCCATGGCGGCCATGAAATCAGGCAATTTCGCGGAAGCGCACGCCATCCTGGAAGAGGCGTTGCGCCAGTCGCCCGGGGAACTGCCGCTGTGGCTGAACCTGGCGGCGGCCCGCCGCGCCCTGGGCCGCCATGCCGACGCCCTGGCGGCGGTGGATCACGTGCTGACGGTGGAGCCCCGGCTGTTCATGGCGCTGCTGATGCGGGCGTCGTTGTTGCAGGCCCTGGGCCGCAAGCGCGAGGCGGGCGAGGCCTACGGCGTGGCCGTGGCCCTGGGCGAGGCTCAGGAAAACCTGGATCCGCCAACTCAGCGGGCGTTGGAGCAGGCACGCAAGGCCCACGCCGCCCATGTCCAGGACATGGCCGATTTTCTGCGTCCGGTGCTGGACCGGGGTGCCGCGCGGGGCAGCAGCGCCGACGCCCGGCGCATGGCCTTCTTCACCGACCAGGTGCTGGGCCGGCGCAAGGTCTACACCCAGGAGCCGACGCACTACCATTACCCCGACATGCCGGCGATCGAGTTCTACGACCGCGAGGAATGCCCCTGGCTACCCACGCTGGAGGCTGCCACAGCCGACATCCAGGCGGAATTGGCGGCTGTTCTGGCCGACGAGGCGCTGGCCGACGCCTTTATGCCCTACATCGACTATCGCGACGGCCTGCCGCTGGACCAATGGGCGGAACTGAATCGCTCCCCGCGGTGGAGCGCCTTCCACCTGCTGCAGCATGGCCTGCCCGTTGCCGGCAACGCCGACCGCTGTCCCAAGACCATGACCGTGCTGGAACAGATGCCGCAGCCGCGCATGATCCGCCGCTCGCCGGCGGCCATGTTCTCCATTCTCAAGCCGCGCACCCACATCCCTCCCCATACCGGTGTCACCAACACCCGCCTGGTGGTGCACCTGCCTCTGGTGGTGCCGCCCGGTTGCGGCTTCCGCGTGGGCAACCAGACGCGGGAATGGAAGGTCGGCGTGGGCTGGGCTTTCGACGACACCATCGAGCATGAGGCCTGGAACGACAGCGACCAGGTGCGGGTGGTGATGATCTTCGACATCTGGAGTCCGCGCCTATCCACCGCCGAGCGCGATTTCATCGCCCACGTCATGGCGGCCATGGACGATTTCCAGGCGCAGCAGCCGGGGGGCGCCGGCGGCTTCGGCGCCGCCCCTTTGACGCCCAAGGCGACGACCGGGGGGTTCTCCAGCCTCTGAGGCCGTTCCCCGTCAGCCCGGGGCATAGGCGCGCAGGAACACATCCACCGCCGCGTCGGCGGTCGCGTCGATGGCGGCTGGGCTGGGCTTCTCCTTGGCATCCAGCAGCACCAGGTCGACATGCTCGGCCTCCACCAGGCCGCGGAAGTGGGCGGCGGCGCGGTCGGCGTCCGTTCGGCGCAGGCGCCCTCGGTCCATCAGCACGGTCAGGTAGGCGGCGAACTTCGACCAGCCCACCTTGGGTCCATTCTCATATAAAAGCCGCCCCACGTCTGACCGCAGCGCCTCCGCCACCGCCATGCGGCGGATGGATGTGGTCCAGGGCGACAGGACGAAGCGCAGATAGATGCGGCCCAGGCGGGTCAGCGTTTCCCGCACATCCGCGTCGGGGTCCAGCGCCTCGAACGATCCCTGCTTCATCTCGCCGGCGGCATGGGCCATGACGGCCACGAACAGTTCCTCCTTGGACCGGAAATAGCTGTACAGCGTGGCTTTCGAGCCCCCCACCCGGGCCGCCAGTTCGGACATGGAGGCGGCCGCGAATCCCACCTCTTGGAATAGGGCGCTGGCGGCGTCCAGGATGGCTTGGCGGCGGGCTTCGGTCTTCACCTTCATGATGGCGCGCGTTTCCTAAGGGGCCGACCGACCGGATCTGATGGGGCTGTGGTCGATGGCGGCGACCATGCCTGCACGCCCCGGCGGCGGCAAGACGTATCATTGCATAACTGAACCGTACAGTTTGTTTATGGCTTGACGAGACTTGGGCATAGCCCTATAAACCGAACCGTACGGTTCATTTATACCGATAAGGTCCCCCATGTCCGTCCCAGCACCTCATCCCGGCCGTCCACGGCGGCTGGGCGCTTCCTTATTCCTGTCCACCGCGCTGCTGGGTCTGGGCGCCTGCGCCTGGGTGCCGGATGTGGGGCCGGCGCCGGCGCCGCGCGACGCCGCGACGTTCGCCACCCAGGCGAGCTTCGCGCCGACGGGAACGGGTATCGCCGACTGGCCGCAGGACCGCTGGTGGGCGGTCTATGGCGACCCCCAGCTGGACGCGCTGATCGAGGAAGGGCTGGCTGGCGCGCCGGACCTGGCGGCGGCGGCGGCACGGCTGCGCAAGGCGGAGGCCCTGGCCAGCCAGGCGGATGCCGCCTTGTTGCCGCGTGTGACCGGCAACGCCCAGGTGACGGAGGATAAGCAGAGCTACCGTTACCTTTTTCCACCGGCCTTTGTGCCCAAGGGCTATCACGAGGTGCCGCGCGCCACCGTCGACTTCAGTTACGACTTCGATTTCTGGGGCAAGAACCGGGCCAGCCTGGCCGCCGCCACCTCGGACGCCGAAGCGGCACGGGCGGAGGTGGCGCAGGCCCGTCTGACCCTGTCGGCCGGCATCGCCGCCGCCTACGCCGACCTGGCGCAGCAGGCGGCCGACCGCGACGCCGCGGCCGAGGCGGTGGACGTGCGGGTGCGCAGCACCACCCTGGTGCGCCAGCGGCGGGAGAATGGGCTGGAAACCCTGGGCGCCGTCCGCCAGGCGGAAGCGCGAGAAGCCGCCGCGCGGGGCGACCTGGCCGCCCAGGATGAGGCCATCGCCCTGACGCGCAACCGCCTGGCCGCCCTGACGGGCGCCGGCCCCGACCGGGGACTGGCCATCCAGCCGCCGGCGGGCGCGCGGCTGCGGACGTTCGGCCTGCCGGCCAACCTGGCGGCCAATCTGCTGGGCCGCCGTCCCGACGTGGTGGCTGCCCGCCTGACGGTGGAGGCGGCCGCCAAGCGCATCGCCGTGGCCAAGGCCGCCTTCTATCCCAACGTGGACCTGGCGGCCTATTTCGGGGTGCAGACCCTGGGGCTGAACGCGTTGACCAAGTCCGGCGCCACCATCGCCAGTGTGGGCCCGGCGGTAAGCCTGCCCCTGTTCGAGGGCGGGGCGCTGGCCGCCCAGTACCGGGGCGCGCGCGCCGACTACGACGCCGCTGTCGCCAGCTACAACGGCACGGTGGCCAAGGCCTTGCAGGACGTGGCCGATGCCGCCGCCAGCGCCCGCGCGCTGGAGACGCGGCTGACCCATGCCCGCGACGCCCTGGCCGCCGCCACGGACGCCCACCGCATCGCCACGGCCCGGTATGAAGGCAAGCTGTCCACATATCTGGACGTGCTGACGGCGGAGGACACCCTCATCGCCGACCGTCGCGCCCTGGCCGATCTGCAGGCCCGCGCCTTCACCCTGGATATCGCCCTCATCCGCGCGCTGGGCGGCGGCTATCAGGCCGCGCCCGCCGCCCCCCAAACCGTCGCCGCCCGCTGAACCGCCGCGCCCCGAGGATCATTCCCATGTCCAACCCATCCCGCATCCCCGTCGCCGAGGCGGCTGAACCCTCCTCCGTCCATGTCCTGGCGCCGACCGCTAAAAAGCCGTCGCCCCGTCGCCGCCTGTTCGCCGGCCTGGGTGCCGTGGTTCTGCTGGCGGGCTTGGGCTATGGCGGCTATCGCCTGGTGACGGGCGGCCGCTACGTCGCCACCGACAACGCCTATGTCAACGCCGACGCCGCGCAGGTTACCTCCTCCGTCGACGGCACCGTGCGAACCGTGCCGGTGGTGGACACGCAAGGTGTGAAGAAGGGCGACGTGCTGGTGGTCATCGACGATACCGATGCGCGCATCGCCCTGGCCCAGGCCCAGGCGCAACTCGGCCAGGCGGAACGCCGGGTGCGAGGCTATTTCGCCAATGACGGGGCCTTGGCGGCCCAGGTGGCGGCACGCGAGGCGGACAGCGCCCGGGCCGAGGCGCAGCTGACCTCCGCCCAGGCCGACTACGACCGTGCCCGGGTGGACCTGGACCGGCGCAAGGCGCTGGCCGCCTCCGGCGCCGTGTCGGGCGAGGAACTGACCAGCGCCCAGAACGCCTTCGCGACCGCCACCGCCAACCTGGCCGTGGCCAAGGCGACCCGGGCCCAGGCCGCGGCCAACCGCGCCGCCGCCCAGGGCTCGCAAAAGGTCAACACGGTGCTGATCGCCGACAGCGACGTGGCCAGCAATCCCGAGGTCATGGCCGCCCGTGCGCGGGTGGACCAGGCGCAGGTGGACCTGGGCCGCACGGTGGTGCGGGCCCCCTTCGACGGTGTCGTCGCTCGCCGCCAGGTGCAGGTGGGCCAGCGGGTCAAGGCGGACACCGTGCTGATGAGCGTGGTGCCGGTGGGCCAGGCCTATGTCGACGCCAACTTCAAGGAGGTGCAACTGGCCCATGTGCGTCCCGGCCAGCCGGTGGAATTGACGGCCGACCTTTATGGCGGGGGCGTCATCTTCCACGGCCAGGTGGCGGGCCTGGCCGGCGGCACCGGCTCCGCCTTCGCCGTCATCCCGGCGCAGAACGCCACCGGCAACTGGATCAAGGTGGTGCAGCGCGTGCCCGTGCGCGTGGTGCTGGACCCCAACGAGCTGGCGGTCCATCCCCTGCGCGTCGGCCTGTCCATGAACGTCACGATCGACACGGCGTCTGCTGACGCCACCGCCACGCACCGAGGGGATCACCCATGAGCAGCGCCGTCTCTGGCGCCGGGGCGCCCAAGACCCTGGCCGGCGGGCAGTTGGCGGTGGCGGCGTTGCTGCTGGCCGCCGCCAACTTCCTGGTGGTGCTGGACACCACCATCGCCAACGTCTCGGTGCCCAACATCGCCGGGGGTCTGGCCGTCTCTTCCAGCCAGGGCACCTTCGTCATCACCTCCTATTCGGTGGCGGAGGCGGTGACCGTGCCGCTGACCGGCTGGCTGGCCGGCCGCTTCGGCACGGTGCGCACCTTCGTCATCGCCATGCTGGGCTTCGGCGTCTGTTCCGCCCTCTGCGGCTTCGCACAGTCGCTGGGCATGCTGGTGCTGTTCCGGGTCCTCCAGGGCCTGGCCGGCGGGCCGCTGATGCCCCTGTCGCAGACCCTGCTGCTGCGCGTGTTCCCCAAGGAAAAGGCGCCGGCGGCCATGGGCATCTGGGCCATGACCACCCTGGTGGCGCCCATCCTGGGGCCCATCCTGGGCGGCACCCTGTGCGACAGCTGGGGCTGGCCCTTCATCTTCTATATCAACGTGCCCATCGCCATCCTGTGCGCCGCCGCCTGCTGGGGGCTGCTGAAGGTGTTCGAGACGCCGACCGTCCGCCCCCGCTTCGACCTGGTGGGCCTGATCCTGCTGATCATCTGGGTCGGCGCCCTGCAGATCATGCTGGACGAGGGCAAGGACATGGACTGGTTCTCCTCCACCGAGATCGTGGCCCTGGCCATCGTCGCGGCCATCGGCCTGGTCGCCTTCCTCATCTGGGAACTGACGGAGGTGCATCCGGTGGTGGACCTGAAGGTTTTCCGCCACCGAGGCTTCGCCATGGCGGTGCTGACCATCAGCCTGGGCTTCGGCGGCTTTTTCGGGGCCACCGTGCTGACACCGCTCTGGCTGCAGAGCAACATGGGTTACACCGCCACCTGGGCCGGCTACGCCACGGCGGCCACCGGCATCCTGGCGGTCATGGCGGCGCCCATGGTCGCCAGGATGTCGGCCAAGGTCGATCCCCGGCCGCTGGTGTTTTTCGGGCTGATGTGGCTGGCGGGCGTCACTTTGTACCGCAGCGGCTCTTCCACCGACATGACGTATGGCCAGATCGCCTTTCCATTGCTGTTGCAGGGCCTGGGCATGCCCTTCTTCTTCGTGCCCCTCACCGGCCTGGCGCTGGCGAGCGTGACCGTGGAGGAAACGGCGTCGGCGGCGGGCCTCATGAACTTCCTGCGCACCCTGTCGGGCGCCTTCGCCACCTCCCTCGTCAACACGCTGTGGGAGGATGGCGCCACCCGCAACCGGGCGGAACTGGTGGATCTGCTGCGCCCCGGCCTGCTGGGTCCCGACCTGTCCATCCAGCAGCTGGACCGCATCGTCCAGGGCCAGGGGGTGATGCTGGCCACCAACCAGATCTTCCTGGGGGTGGCCGTCGCCTTCGTCTTGTCGGCCCTGGTCGTCTGGCTGGCGCCGAAGCCCACCCGCGTGGCCGACACCACCGGAGTTCATTGAGGCGGGCCCCCAGACGCCGGGCGCCCGCGGCTTTGCCAAGAAAAGGCCCCGCCCGGCGTGCCGTCCGGGCGGGGTCGCAGTGTCGGGGAAGTCAGTCAACCGCCCCCGGGGAACCCGTCAGAAGGTATAGGTGCCCTTGACGCCGAACTCGCTGCGGTCGTTGTTGCGGATGATCTCGGTGAAGCCGGCGAAGGCGTCATCCAACCGCCCCACGTCATAGCGCTTGTTGAAGATGTTCTCGCCGTAGACCGAGGCCGTCCAATTCCCATGGGCCGGCGTGTAGGCGATGTTGAAGCCGAACAGGCTGCGCGACTTGATCAGGTTGTAGCTGTCATTGGCCGACTGCCCGTATTCTTTGCCGCGATAGGAATAGTCGATGCGGGCGTCGATGGTGCCGCTGTCCAGAAACAGGTGGTACTGCGGCGCCACCGACAGGGTCCATTGCGGGGTCAGCGCGGGGGTGAAGCCCACCTTGATGGCGGTGGCGTCGCTCGGCACCGCCGTGATCTGGGCATCGATGAAGCCGACGGAGGTCTGGATGTCGAAGGCCTTGCTCAGCTTCAGCGTGCCCTCGACCTCGAAGCCCTTGGCCTCCGACTGGCCGGCGCTCTCGATGCGGGTGTTGAAGCCGGTGGCCGATGGCTGCGACACCTCCAGCGGCAGGTCGGTGTACTCGGTGTAAAAGCCCGACACGTTCATCTGCAGCAGGTCGAAGAAGACGCCCTTGATGCCGGTCTCGTAATTGGTGGCGAAGGTGGGGTTGAAAGCGGTGAAGTAGCTGGGCCCGTTGAAAGGCCGGGGCGGGAAGCCGCCGCTTTGGTAACCGCGTGAGATGGTGGCGTAGGCGGCCACGGACTTGGCGATGTCGTAGGTGGCCGACACGTCCCAGGTGGTGGCGCTCCACGACTGGCTGCGATAGACGCGCGACGGGTCGGTCCAGCTGTCGAACTGGGCGCTGGCGTTCTTGTGGTCGTCGGAATAGCGGGCGCCGGCCGACAGTTTCAGGTCGTCCAGGATCTTGTAGCCGGCGTGGGCGTAGACGGCGTAGCTGCTGGTCGTCTGTTTAAGGTCGAAATAGCCGCTGGGGCTGATGTAGACGGTGGGACCGGAATTGGTGTTGCCCTGCTCGTCGCTGGCATAGGCGCCGATGACGAAGTCCAGCTTGCCGTATTCGCCGTTCAGCTGCGGTTCCACCGAATACTGCCGCGCGAAGCCGCGCTCGGGATAGGATTCCAGGTCCAGGTAGGTCTGGTCGTCGTCCAGGCCGCCGGTGTAGCGGGTATAGCGGAAGCCGCCCAGCACCTTGGCCGTCAGGTTCTCATTCAGTTCCCAGTTGGCGGTCAGCGAGGCGCCACGGTTCTGGATGGTCTGCTTGAACAGTTCGGCGTGGTTGGAGTTGCTATCGTCCGGGTTGGCCGGCAGCAGGCTTTCGCTCAGGCCCAGGGTGCCGGTGAAGAAGCCATTGGGGTTGTTCACCTCCATGGTGGTGGGCGTCTTGCCGTAAATGCCGTTCATGGCGTCCAGGGTCAGCAGCAGGGAGAACTTTTCCGAGGCCTGCAGCTTGGCGGCGGCGCGGCCCGACACCTCGTTGATCTCGCCCACATCCTCCGGCGCGTTCACCTTCAGGGCCTGGCCGATGCCGTCGCGGCGGTTGATAGCGGCGGTGAAGGAGACGGCCAGTTTGTCGGTGACCTTGGTGTTGGTGTAGACATTGGCCTCCACCCGGGCGCGGCTGCCCACCTTCAGCTCCGCCTTGGTCACCTGCTCGTCGCCCGGCTGGGCGGTGATGACGTTGACGGCGCCGCCGATGGTGTTCTTGCCATACAGCGTGCCCTGCGGCCCGCGCAGCACCTCCACCCGCTGGATGTTGGCCAGGGTCAGGTTCGACCCCATCTGCCGCCCCAGATAGACGCCATCGACGTAGACGCCCACGCCGGGGTCGGTGGTGATGATGTGGTCCTGCAGGCCGATGCCGCGGATGAAGATGGCGGCGTGCGCCGGATTGCCGACGCCGAAGCGGTTGATCTCCAGATTGGGGACGTACTTGCCCACGTCCGCCAGGTTTTCCATGTTGCGTTGCTGCAGATCCTCCGCCGTGAAGGCGGAGATGGCGGTGGGTGTCTCCGTCAGGCTTTCGGCCCGCTTGCGCGCCGTGACCACGATTTCCTGAAAGACGCTGTCATCCGTGGCCGTTGCGCTTTGCGCCTGGGCCGCGCCGCCCGCCAGCACGGCGATGGCGCCACCCGCCAGCAGCGCCGTCAGGATGAGCCGCGTCTTCTTGCGATGATTGCCCGTTGTATGAACTGCCCTGTTCAGCATTGTTGTCCCCGTCTTTCGTGATTGATCTGACGAAAGCAGGCTCGATGGATTCCGCCCGTTTTTTTTGAGGCCCATATACCGTGGTGGGGCCGGGGGACCGCTGACGAGTCCCGACCTTCCCGTCCCGGGGGTGCGCGGGCGGTTTGCCGCACCTGCGCGCCAGGGACGCCACCAGCATCGGCGCAGCCGGGGGTTGCGGCAACAGGTTTCTGACCGGATGGTCAGGTTTTATCGCCGGGAAGGCGGGATCATGCCGATGCGCGCATATCACCGCGCCCGCCTCGTGCGCCTGAGGTATGCCGGATGGTGTAGGCGCTTGATTTCGGCGGGATTTGTCGGGGCGACGCGACAGGTCGGTAGCCCCGAGTTGGCAAGCGAAAGGGCGGCCGCGGGGGCCGCCCTTCGGAAATGAAGCGGTTGTGGCGGTGCGCCGCGCGGGGGTCGTCAGTTGACGCGCGTGGCCTTCGCGGGCCGGCTGCGGCCGATCACCATGGAGTAGCTGCCGAACAGGCCGTGCATGACGCGCACCTCGTCGCCCGGCTTGGGATCGAAGGTCAACGCTTCCTTGCTGACCCAGGTCTGGCCATTGGCCAGCGTCACGGCGAACAGTCGATAGGGCAGGGCCACCGCCGAGGCGACGGTGGAGTGCATCTCCTCATCCTGCTCGGCGTCGTCCTTGGCCTGCTGCTCTTCCGTCCGGGGCAGCTTTTCCTTGCCGAAGCGGGCCACGGGATCCTCGGGCACGGCGGGGGCGGTTGGAGTGGCCGGGGTGGCTGTGGTGGTGGGGACGGCCGGCGCGTTAGCCGCGGCGGCGGCCAGGGCGTCATAGCAGGCCAGGCGCTGGGTGGCGTCACCAATGACCCGGCAGGAGGCCAGGCTGTCGGCGGCGCGGGCCGGCTGCGAGGCGGCGGGTGCCACGGCCAGGGCCAGCAACAGGGCGGCGGCGGCCGTCGTCGACGGCGTCTTCTTGAACGGCATGGTCCGGAATTCCTAAGGCGTGATCCGTGGGCACAGTGTGCCACGGCTTTATACAGGGCGGAATAGCGGCGGCTGTCGGGCGATGTCAAACGCCTGTCGCCAACGCCTTGTAATGGCAAAAGAAAACGGCGAGTCCCGAGGGACCCGCCGTCTCTGTACCAACGCTATGCCTAGGTTCGATTAGAACTTGGCGGAAGCCTGGAAGAAGAAGTAACGGCCCAGGCTGTCGTACACCTGGGAGTAGGTGTTGCCGTTGATGAACGAGGAGTTGCCGTTCACCTGGGTCGTGACCAGCGGCGGATCCTTGTCGAAGACGTTGTTCACGCCGCCGCTCAGGGTCAGCCAATCGCTGACCTGGTAGGATGCCGCGAAGTCGAAGTAGTCGTAGCTGTCGATGTGAGCCAGCCCGGGGATGACGGAACCGTTCAGCGTGGCGTTGCTGCTGGTCCGTTCCCAATCGGCGCCGCTGATGTGGCGCCAGTTGACCGACATGGTCGCGTCCCACGGGGTTTCCCAGGTCATGCGGACCTTGTGACGCCACACCGGCAGCGGCGTGGAGCAGGTCGCGCCGTACAGGCCGGCGCAATCATAGCCGTCCGAGCCCGGCAGGGCCTGGGTGACGAAATCGATCAGATAGGTGCCCGTGAAGTTGAAGTTCAGGGCGCCCAGCTTCTCAATGCCGATGTCGGCCAGGTCCAGACGGTAGTTGGTGTTGAAGTCGATACCCGACGTCTCTTCGCTACCGGTGTTCTGGTTGGTGTTGGTGACGTAGCCCGTGGTGCCCAGCCACAGCGAACCGGTCGCCGAACGCTTGATCAGCGGGCAGTAGAAGCTGGTGTTAACACCGGTCAAGCAGTTGGTCATGATCAGGTCGGCGCCGATGCCGCTGATCAGGCCGTCGATCTTGATGTTGAAGTAGTCGGCCGAGAAGGTCAGATCCGGCAGGAAGGTCGGGGTCAGCACGGCGCCCACGGTCAGGGTGTCGGCCGATTCCGGCTGCAGGTTCGGGTTGCCACCTTCCAGGTCGTTGTACTGACCGGCGCTGTTGGCGACGATCTTGCCGTACTGGGCGGCGGTCACACCGGTGTTGGCGCACTGGGCGGCCGTGGCGGTCGGGGCCGCACCGGCGCAGGGGTCGTTGGACAGGCCCAGGGCCACGCCCGACGGCGTGAACAGTTCGACCACGTTCGGCGCGCGGACGGCGTGGTTGAAGCCGGCGCGGAAGCGGACGTCCGAGGTCGGGGCCCACTCACCACCCACCTTGTAGGTGTCGGTCTTGCCCGAGGTGCTGTAGTCGGAATAGCGGTAACCGCCTTCCAGGTTCAGGTCCTTGACGAAGGGCTTGTCCTGGACCAGCGGAATCTTGACTTCCATGAAGGCTTCACGGACGTCGTAGGCACCGGCCACACCGTGGGTCGGATCCGCCCTGGCCCGCCAGGTCGCCGCTGTCGAACTCCTGGTCGACCTTCAGGGTCAGCTCTTCACGACGGTACTCGGTACCGAACGCGATGCCGACGCCATGGCTGGCCAGCGGGCTTTGGATGCCATAACGGCCCAGATCGCCGCTGATGGAGACATCCACCACGTCCTGGACGGTCGAGCCTTCCTTGAAGCCCGGGGTCTGCAGGTAGCTCAGCGCGGCCGGATCGATGGCCGTGCTGCTGCTGAACACGTTATAGGGCACGCAGCCGGCGGCCACGGCGGCGGAGTTGGCGCAGACCAGCTTGCCGTTGGCATCGGTCGTGGCGTTGAACGCCTCGGCCGTGCGGGCCAGCGAGAAGTCGTTCTTGTAGGTTTCCGACAGGATGACGGTGCTGCGCTGGGCGTAGGCGTCATAGCTCCAGCCGTCCCACAGGTCGCCCTTCAGGCCGACCAGTTCGCGGTAGGAGGTGTGGCGCAGGTCGTCGATACGGCCGCCGCCTTCGACGTTACGGCGCAGGACGCTCACATCGGCCTTGTCAGTGGCGGTCAGGCCGTTGTTGGTGCAGAGCGTGGTGACTTCGCTGGCGGACAGCAGCGGGCTGTTACAACCGATGAGGAATTCCTGACCGAACACACCCGACGGCGCGATCTGGGCGACCGTGTGGTCGTCGTGGAACATGAACTCGGTGTAGACCTGGACATGCGGGTTGAATTCGTAGTGACCGAAGAAGCCCGCGGAGTAACGCTGGTCCGGACGCTGGTAGTAGTTGTACGGCGCGTAGTTGAACGCGTCGGCCGAGGTGTAGTCGCGCAGGCTGGTGCCGCTGACGACGTAGTCGCCGCCACCGATGTTGTCGATGATCTGGGCCGGGGCCGTGGTGCCCGAGCCGCCGCACGAATAGGCGCCCTTGGCCGAGACGCTGATGGCGCAGGCGCTGTAGTCGCGCTTGTCCTGGGTCACGGCCATCGTCTTGCGATAGTCGGCGTAGACGGTGATGTTGCCCTTGCCATCAGGGGTGTTCACACCCAACACGCCGGAGTAGGTGCGGGTGAAGCCGTCGGTGACGTCGTCTTCCGGCAGGCCGAAGTTGCGCGCCTTGACGGCGTTCTGGAACTTCGTGGCGTTGTTGTTGTGCTGGTAGAAGCTGTAGCTGATGTCAGCCTTGGCGCCTTCGAAATTGTCGTCCATCACGAAGTTGACGACGCCGGCCACGGCGTCGGCGCCGTACACGGCCGAGGCGCCGCCGGTCAGCACGTCAACGCGCTTCACCAGGGCTTCGGGGATTTCGTTCAAGTCGGCGGCCGGGTTCAGCGGCGAACCGGCGGGCATGCGGTGACCGTTGACCAGCACCAGGGTGCGCGAAGCGCCCAGGTCGCGCAGGTTGACGGTGGCGGTACCGCTGGAACCGTTGGAAATCATGCTGCCCTGGCCGGCGAAGGCCTGGGGCAGGTTGTTGATCACGTCTTCGATGCGGGTGGCGCCCTGCAGCTTGATTTCCTCGCTGCCGACGCTGGTCACCGGGCTGATGCCGGCGGACGAGTCCGTCTTAATACGCGAACCCGTGATGACGATTTCCTGCAGATCGTCGGCCGCCGCCGCGGCGTAGGCCGTCGTCGACATCGTGAGGGCGCACACGCCAAGGGCGGCGCCCGTCAGCAGCGACTGACGGATCCTGCTCTCAAATCCCTTCATGTAGTCCATCTCCATTTCGGATTGGTTGTTCCCCGTTCGGCGCCGCCCGGGGCGTGTTTCCCAGCCTCCGGCGGCAGCTCCCCAGTCCGCTTCTGCCCAGCGTTCTGTTTGGCTTGGCTGGAAGTTTTCCGATCACGTTAGCAATGCGTCAACGACCCAAGGGGTAGGGCGGCTGATTCCGTGCATGTCTGTAGCTTTTTGGTTACACTTAAGCGATAAACTTGCGCCAAAAATGTTGAAATTGGACAAAAATAACCACACGACAGAATGAGCTGTCAGACACACATCTGTTGCAAATTAAAAATCAAACGGTAACAGCAGAAAATCGCATCGTTGCGCGGGCGCGATGGGCCACGGGCCGGCGCGGCTGCCGAATCAGTGGGCACCAGTGATCATTGCCCAAAGAGCGGGCGCCGGCCCGCTCGGATGCCGGGTGTATGAGGGTGGGGCCGCAATCCACCGACGTGCGCCGCCCACGCGGGAACGGTGCGCGCAAAGAAAAAGGGACGACCCGAAGGCCGCCCCTTTCGCTATGCGGAACCGACGTCGCCGGGACGCCGGCCTCCCCATTTTCCGGTCAGAACTTCGTGGCGATGGTGCCCATGAAGGTACGCGGGGCGCCGGTCAGATACTTAGCCAAGCTGCCGCCAGTGCCGTACGAGGTGTTGTTCGTCGTCGGCATGGTGTTCAGGTAGCGTCGATCGAAGAGGTTTTCGACGTTAAACTGCAGATAAGACTCATGCATGCCGAAGAAGTCCGGCAGGTCCAGGCGGACGTTGGCGTTGGCGAGGAAGAACGGCGTCGTCTTCTCGTCGTTGGTGTCGGAGGCCGCGCGCTCGCCGGTGTACTTGCCTTCCAGGCCGATGGTCAGGCTCTGGATGGGCTTATATTCGACGCGGCTGGCGACCATCCATTCCGGCGTGTCCACCAGCATCTTGCCGGCGGTGTGGAAAGTGATGCCGCCATTGACGACGTCGTTCAGCACTTCGGAATGGGTGTAGCTGGCGGAACCGTAGAACGTCAGGTTCTCCAGGATGTTGAAGCCGGCTTCGGCCGACACGCCGTACAGCTCGACCTGGCCCAGGCTGCGGTCGATGAAGGTGCTGCCGCTGGGGTCGCTGGGGTCCTGCGACGACACGATGCGGTTGTCATACTTCGTGTACCAGGCCGACAGCGAGGAGATCAGGTCCTGCGTCTGGTAGCGGTAGCCCAGTTCCAGGTTGTAGGTCTTTTCCGGCTCGACCGCCTTGGGATCGCGGATCACGTTGTACAGGTTGTCCGTACGCGGCGCGGAGAAGCCTTCCGAGAACTGGAAGTAGACCTGATGTTCCTGGGTCAGCTGGTACGTCATGCCCAGGCTGGGCAGGGCGTCGCTGAAGTCCTTCGTGCCCGTGAACGGCGTCTTATAGACGGTGCCGGTCGTGGGCAGCGTGCCGCTGGTGCAATACTGGTTGGACGACAGCGAGACGCCGCTCGGCGCTGTGGAATAGGTGTAGCAGTACTGGTTCAGCTCACGATGGAAGAAGGGCAGGCGCAGGGCCGGAACGACCGTCAACCGCTGATCGAATGCCTTGTAGACATATTCCATCGAGGCCTGGTTCAGCTCGGCGATGGAATAGCGGTTGCGGCGTTCCAGCTGGGCGCCGTCGTTGGCGAAGATGCCGCCCGGGAACGCGGTGGCATACTTGCCGCCGAACACGTCCAGCGGAGTGCCATCGGACCCCAGCAGCGTGGGCTCGTTGGTCTGGCGATGACGGCCGTAGTCGATGGTGTAGCCGACACGCAGGCGGTTGTCCTCGTTGATGTCCCAGATGACGGACGAGGTGACGCCGGTGCGGAAGGTGTTGGTGTTGTTGGGCGAATACAGCATGACGGTGTCCAGGAAGTCGCCGTCGCCGTTCAGATCCACGCCCTTGCCGCCCTTGGTGGCGCCGATCAGGCGGGGGTCGTTCTCCTTCACACTGACCTGGCCGCCGCCGTTGGCCAGCGTATACTGGAAGTAGGGATCGACGGTCAGCATGACGTCGTCATCGAGATGGAAGCGCGACTGCCCGCGCACGTTCCCGGTGTTGGACGGGTTCTGGTACAGCTTGTAGTAGTTGCTGTCACCCGACGGCACCGCATCGGCCTTGCCCGGGGTCGCTGGCTGCGGGATCCAGGCGGTACCTTCGTCGTAGAAGTAGTTGCTGGCGTAGTTGTTGCGGGTGCCGGTGTTGTAGCTGAAGTTGCGGTTTTCGTTGTAGTGTGCGGCCACGCTGATGAAGTCGCCGCCGCCCAGATCTTCGTAAATGCGACCGTTCACCTGCTTCTTCTGCAGGTCGCCCGGGCCCTTGAACTTGTCGTAGTCCTGGTACGAGGCGGCGACGAAGGCCGAGGTGCGGTTGCCGGGACCGAAATCGCCGGTATCCAGCACGGCGAAGACACGCTTGAAGTTGTTGCTGCCGAAGGACAGTTTCGTCTCCATGCCCAGTTCATCGCGCGGCTTGCGCGTCTGGACATTGATGGTGCCGCCGGTGGCCGAAGCGGTGGGGCTGTCGACGTCCGTGGTGCCGATGTTGACGGTGGCTTGGTTGACCAGCTCGGCGTCAATCACCTGGTTGGAATAGATGGCGTAGTTGCCGGTGTCGTTCAGCGGAATGCCGTCGAAGGTGAACGACACACGGTTGCCGTCGAAACCGCGGATGCGAATGCTGCCGCCGGATGAACCATAGGCGTCACTGTTGGTGAAGTTCACGCCGGGCAGCATGTTGATGGCTTGCAGGACGGACTGGCCGGCGGTTTCGGTGGACAGGTATTTCTGGTCGACGGTGGAACGAGCCTTGGGCGCCGTCTCGGCCTGGATCAGGCCGCCAATCTGCGGCTGCTGGCGCGCGCCGGTGATGATGATCTCATCCATCTGCGACGCCGTGGACTGCGCCAGCGCCGGAGCGACCCAGGCGGTGGCGGTCGCGAGGGCGATCATGCCCGTGCCAAGCTTCAGGAAAGTGGCGTAGCGGCGCCCCGGCGCCTGCGCGCGATTAAGCTTCTTCATCGATTGCCCCCAGAATTTGGATCGTTCGTCGTTCGGTCAGCCACACACCCGTCCGCACCCGTTCGTTCAGCCAGGTGAGGCCGTGTCGGGCGCTTTATTCCCTTCTTCGTATTACAACACCATTACAGAGGCGCGGCCTTCTTGCCGAACCCCCACCAAAATGCACCGATTTGCCGCCAACTGTGGCCGTCAAAGCACATATCACGCAGGGGGCGCGACAAAGTGCAGCGCAGCTTTTTTGCGCGGAATAGGCTTAAAAATCTTTGTTTTTCAGCATGATAAATATTTATGCAGATGCGTCGGACATCTGTGTTGGGCCAAGTGTTGCAGAATGATGAAATCTTGACCTGTTGATCAGGAATTCGAGCGAATCAGAAGTGTGGCGCGACGGCGCCGCCGACCTTCTGGCCGACAGGCCCGACATGGCCATCGCGGTAACGTGGAATGAGCGGCGGGGCGCGCGGTAAAGGGGACGTCGCCACCAAGTGGTGAAGGGGGGCGTCCCTACCACCCAATCGCCAACCGTCGCGCGGGCGCCCACTCTTGGCGGGGTCGACGGACGGCCCTAATATAGCTGTCGGGCGCGCCCTTCCGGGGGCTTGTCGGCTGTAATCGGGGGCAAGGGCATGCGGCGCGCGGACGGTGAGGGGTGATGCGGCTACCGGGACTGCGCAGCAGGCTGCTGTTGCTGCTGGTGGCTGTCATCGGCGCCCTGGCGGCGCTGATGGTGGTGGAAGGCCAATCCCGGCGTCAGGCGGCGGTCACGGCCGCCCGCGCGCATGTCCGCATCTTGGCCCAGGTGGCGGAAGAGGAACACCGGGTGCTGGTGGAGCAGTTGGGACACCTGGTGGAAACCGTGGCCCTGCAGGAGGTGGATCTGTCGGCCGGCGACTGCGCCGGCGACCTGATCCGCCTGAAGGCGGCGGAACCTTGGATCGCCAACGTCTTCCTTTCGCGGCCCGACGGCACCACGATCTGCGCCTCCACCAGCAATCCACCGGCCGCCGCCTATGCCGGTGACCGCCCCTATTTCAAGGAGGCGGTGCGCACCGGGCGGACCACGCTCAGCGACTATATGATAGGCCGGACCACGCAGGCGCCCATCCTGGCCATGGCCCGCCCCATCCTGGGCCCGGACGGGCAGGTCAAGGCCGTGGCCCGGGCCAGCATGCGGCTGAACTGGGCAGGGCGCCTCGCGGCCATGGCGGCCGACATGCCCAATGGCCTGTTCGCCATCGTCGACGCCCAGGGCGAGGTGCTGGTGCGCTACCCCGGCCCAGCGCAGGCGTCCCTTCCGGCGGCCCCCCAGGAGGTTCCCCAGGTGGACGGCCCGGCCGCCCCCGTGGGGGCCGGGCAGCCGGGCGCCACCCTGACGGGCCAGCGGCTGGACAGCGCCCTGGTGTCGCAGCTGTTCACTCAGCCCACCGGCACGCTGCTGTCGGCGGGGCTGGACGGCGTGCCGCGCATCATCGGCTTCGGCACCCTGCAGGGCATCAACGCCCGCGTGGTGGTCAGCCTACCGCGGGCCGAGGCGGTGGGTGAGGCGGACGAAGATTTCTGGCGCAGCATGGTGGGTCTGGCGGCGGTGGCCGCCACCGCCCTGCTGCTGGGCATCTTCGCGGTGGAGACCTCGGTCATGAGCCGCCTCAGCACCCTGACCCGGGTGGTGGATCGCATCGGTCGTGGCGAGCGGGGCGTTCGCGCGCCGGAGCGCGCGGCCGACGCGGAATTCGCCGTGCTGGCCCGGGCCATCAACACCATGGCCTACAACCTGGAACAGGGGGCGGCCGACCTGGCGGAGCGCGAGGTGCGCTTCCGCGACCTGATCGACGTGTCCACCGACTGGTATTGGGAGGCGGATCCGGACCGGCGGCTGACCTATGTCTCCCCCGGGGTGCGATCCATCGGTCTCGATCCCTTGCGCATGGTGGGGCAGAAGCAGATGGGGGGGCTGACCCCCACGCCCGAGACGGCCGCCGCCCTGGCTGGTGGCGCCGACAAGCAGGAATTCCGCGATCTGCGCTATGTCGTCAGCCACCCCAGCGGCCGGCGCTATCACATCGTGCTGTCCGGGCGGCCGCTTTATGACGCCGACGGCGCCATCCGGGGCTGGCGCGGCGCCGGCCGCGATATCACCGCCCTGGTGGAGGCGCGCAACGCGCTGGAGGAAAGCGAGGCCCGTTTCCGCCTGCTGGCCGCCCGCGCCAGCGACATCATCCTGCTGACCCGGCCCGATGGCACCCGCCTCTATGTCTCTCCCTCGGTGGAACGCATCCTGGGTTACGACGTGGCGGAGTTCACGCGACTGCCGCTGTCGGACCTGCGCCATCCGGACGACCATGCCATCGACGCCACCCTGGATGCGCTGTCGGCGGCGGCCTCGCGGGCGGGTTCGGCAACGGTCGGTGACGGCATGGACACCTCGGGGGATCTGGCCGGCGGCGTTTCCGCCCGTTTCCGCCTGCGCCACAAGGATGGCCGCTGGATCTGGCTGGAGACCATCATCTCCCTCACCCGGGGTGATGACGGCACGCCCCTGCTGATCTCCGCCGCCCGCGACGTCACCGAACGGGTGCGACAGGAGGAGGAACTGCGCGCCGCCCGCGACACCCTGGCGGTGGCCGCCGCCGAGTTGGAGCAGGCGCGCCGCGTGGCGGAGGAGGCCAACGCCGCCAAATCCGCCTTCCTGACCGCCACCAGCCACGAGATTCGTACGCCGCTGAACGGTATCATCGGGGCGATACAGCTGCTGGCGGCGGAGCCGTTGGCGCCCTTGCAGCGCGATTTGGCCGCCATCATCCGCGACAGCGCCCAGGCCCTGCTGCTGTTGGTGGACGACCTGCTGGACCTGTCGAAGCTCGAGGCGGGGCGGGTGGTCCTGATGGCGACGGACTTCCAGCTGGCCGCGGTGGTGACGGAAGCCGCGCGCCTGATGGAGGGGCAGGCCCGGGCCAAAGGACTGTCGCTCAACACGCGCATCGCGCCCGAGGCCGCGGCCACTTTCCACGGCGACGCCCGCCGCCTGCGCCAGCTGCTGCTGAACCTGCTGGGCAATGCGGTGAAGTTCACCGACAAGGGCCAGATTCAGCTGACGGCCGAGGTGTTCGAGATCGCGCCGGCGCCGGACACCGCGGGCCCGCGCGACGCACGTGTCGTGCTGACCGTGCGCGACACCGGCATCGGCGTGACGGCGGACCAGCAGGCGCGGCTGTTCAACCGCTTCGTCCAGGGTGACGACGGCATCACCCAGCGCTATGGCGGCAGCGGCCTTGGCCTGTCCATTTGCCGTGAACTGGTGACGCTGATGGGCGGCACCATCACCCTGGACAGCACGCCCGGCCGAGGCAGCACCTTCACCATCGACCTGACCTTGCCGCGGTTGCCGGCCCAAGTGCCCGCCCCGGCCGAGGCGGCGGCGCCCCGGCCGACGGCGCCCAAGCGTGGCGCGGGCCGCCGCGTGCTGGTGGTGGAGGACAACAGCATCAACGCCCGCCTGACTGAGATGATGCTGCGCACCGAAGGCTATGCCGTGGAACTGGCCAGCGAGGGCGCCGCCGGTGCCGCCATCGCCCTGGGCCAGCCGCCGGTGGATCTGGTGCTGATGGACATCCAGATGGCTGGCCTGGACGGGCTGGAGGCCACGCGCCGTATCCGCGCCGGCGAGCCGCCGGGCCGCCGCGTGCCGGTCATCGCCATGACCGCCAACGCCATGGTGGGCATGCGGGAGGAGTACTTGGCCGCCGGCATGGACGATTATGTGTCCAAGCCCTTCGACCAGGGCCGTTTCCTGGATCTGGTGGCCCGTTGGACGGGTGGGGTCGCGGCGCCGGCCGACCAGGGCGGCGCGGAGCCGCCGCCGCCCATGGCTGGGCCCAGCGACGGCTTTCCCATGGCCGACCAGCCCCTGTTCGATGGCGAGCCGCTGGCCAAGCTGGTGGATCTGGCCGGGCGTGAGGGCACGGTGGACATGGTGCGGGAATTCGTCAGCTTCGGCCAGGCCCGCATCGCCCGCACCGCCGGGCTGGTCGCCGCTGGCAACCTGTCCGAGGCGCGGCGCGAGGCGCACAGCCTGATCTCCACCGTGGGCAATCTGGGCCTGCGTCGCCTGCAGTACCTGGCGCAGTCGCTGGAACAGGCCTGTATCGAGGACGACGCCGAAGAGGCCCGCCAACTGGTCGCCGCCATCGTCGGCGTCGCCCCCGCCTCCTGGGCCGCGCTGGCCCGCGACTACCCGGTCCCTATCGCGGCGGCTTGATTTGTTCGTCAAGCGCCGGCGGGGAGATCCACCCCTTGGCTTTCTCGTTGCGTCCTGCGGTGCTCACTCCGGCGGCCGCGGTCGCGGCCTACGGAATTGAGGCGCCTGGCGTCCGGTTGCTTGGGAACAAGTGAAAACTAGGCGCTTCCGATTAAAATCCCGGTCGCGAACACCAGCAGGCCGCCGATGATGACTTGGAAGGCGGCGGCCAGGAAGGTCGTGTCCATATAGCGGTTGCGGATCCAGGAGATGACGCCCAGTTCCACCGCCACGACGGCCGCCGCCGCGGCCGTGGCCGTCCAGAAATGGGGGATCAGGTAGGGCAGGGTGTGACCCAGGCCGCCCACGGCGGTCATGACGCCGCAGACCAGGCCGCGCAGCCAGGGGCTGCCTCGTCCGGTCAAGCTGCCGTCATCCGACAGCGCTTCGGCGAAGCCCATGCTGATGCCGGCCCCCACGGCCGAGGCGATGCCCACCAGGAAGGTCTGCCAGGTGTCGTGGGTGGCGAAGGCGGCGGCGAACAGCGGCGCCAGGGTGGAGACGGACCCGTCCATCAGGCCCGCCAGGCCCGGCTGCACCACCTGCAGCACGAACAGGCGCCGCTCCGACGCGTGCTCCTCCTCCCGCACCTCGGGCGTCACCAGGCGGGATTCCAGCTGCTCCGCCCGCGCCTCATGGCGGCGTTCCTCATCCGCCAGGTCGCCCAGCAACTGGCGGATGGCGGCGTCGGTGGAGCGGCGGGCGGCGCGGGTGTAGAAGCGCTTGGTCTCCGCCTCCATCAGTTCGGCCTGCTGGCGCACCGTTTCCAGCGACAGCGGGCGGGCCAGCCACACCGGCTTGCGCTGCACGAATCCGCGCACGTCCTGGCGGCGGATCAGGGGGATATGCTCGCCGAAGCGCTGGCGGTACAGCTCGATCAGGCGATGGCGGTGGCCATTCTCCTCCGCCGCCAGGGCGTTGAAGACCTTGGCGCTTTCCGGGAAATTCTCGCGCAGGCCGGTGGCGAATTCATCGTAGATGCGCGCGTCCTCCTCCTCCAGCGACACGGCCAGCGCCAGCAGCTCCTGTTCGGTGAGGGCGGAGAAGTCCTTCATGGGGATGGCCTTGCGGAAAAGCGGGAAGGGATGCCCGAAGACTAGCCAAGTCATGGCGCCCGTCAACCCGCCGTGTGGGGTGACGGCGTGGAATTTCCAAGTAATAATAATGAGTTGCGCTTGCCATTCCGGTCGAGGCCATGGCCTGCCGGCATGGGCTCCCTGCGTGCGATCCCTCTCATCAGCCGGGGCCTTCCGCGTTAAACTCGGGGACGTATCCCCCCTCAAGGACGCGCGGGCATGTTGAGCTGGCAGACCCTTTCGGCCTTCACCGTCACCTGCTTCTTCCTGTCGGCCACGCCGGGTCCCAACATGCTGTTCGCCATGGGCATCGGCCTGCGCCACGGTGTGCGCGCGGCGGCCTGGGCGGGCGCCGGCATGTGCCTGGCGCTGGGCGCCATGGCGGCCCTGTCGGCGGTGGGCATGGCGGCGCTGCTGCAGGCCTCCTCCACCGCCTTCATGGTGGTGAAGGTGCTGGGCGTGGCCTACCTGCTGTATCTGGGCGTCCAGGCCTGGCGCGCGGATCCGAAGGAGACGCTGCGGGCCGAGGCGGACGCGGAACAGCAGGGGGAGGCCGTGCGTCCCGCCGACGCCCGCGCCCACCGCCTGCTGCTGCGCGGCCTGCTGGTTTGCGGGTCCAATCCCAAGGCGTTGATCTTCATGGCCGCCTTCTTCCCCCAGTTCATCGATGCCGCCCTGCCGCTGACGGCGCAGCTGGTGCTGCTGACCGTGCTGATGGTGGTGATCGAATTCGGCTGGATCCTGACCTACGCCATCGGCGGGCAGACGCTGGCCAGCCGCTTGCAGACGCCCAAGGCCGCGCGCCAGCTGAACCGCCTGACCGGCGGCCTGCTGATCGGCGCCGGTGGCATATTGGCGCTGATGCGCTGACTGATGGACCCGGCGCCCGTATAAGCCCAGGTCGTTTGCAGATCCGTGCCCTTGGCCTACAGTGCGTGGGTATGGGCGGCCTTCGTTCGTCCTGGGTACCATCCATTTCGGGGTGTCATGCGTTCGCGTCGTCTTTCCGCTTCCGTCATCGCTGCCGGCCTGGCCGCGGCCCTGCTGTCCGGCTGCGCCTTTTTCGAGGGCGACGACGACACCGCCCCCGCCAAGCCCGGCGAGGGCCTGCTGTCCCGGCTGGCCCAGGACCCTGAGGCCCAACCCGCGCAGGCGCCCGTCCAGCCTGCGGGTTCCACCCAATCGGTGACGCAAGCCCTCACCGTCTCGCCGGCCGCCACGATCAATGTTCCCGTCCTGCAGGCGCCCCCTGCGCAGGCCGCACCCGTGCAGACGCCCGACACCATCATGCCCGGCGCCCAGGGCCAGGCCGGCCGGACGGCCGTGTCCAACCTGCCGCTGGACGGGCACATCACCGCCCCCGTCGATCCGCCGGACGCGCAACGGCTGGTGGCCCAGGCCGATGCCCAGATGGAAGGCAAGGACGGCAAGGGCCCGTCATCGCAGGACATGGCCTCCGCCCTGGCCCTGTTCGACCAGGCCATGGCGCGCGGCAGCCTGAAGGCGCGCGAGGCGCTGGCGGTCTATTATTACTATGGCCGGGGCACGGCCCGGGATCCGCAAAAGGCGGCGCAGGTGGTGAAGCCCGCCGCCCAGGCCGGCCTGGGCATGGCCGCCCTGATCTACGGCCAGTTGTACAATAACGGCAGCATCCCCGGCGGCGGCGCCGGCGAGGCACAGTACTGGTACAACATCGCCCGCCGCGCCGGCTGCGCCCCCTGCATGTCCAGCCACCAGGAATTCCTGAACAGCATCGAGGCCAAGCTGAACCTGCCGACCAGCAAGGGGCAAGGCGATCTGGCCAGCGATCCCATCGTGCTGACCGGCATCGCCGACAGCGCCGCGGGCGCCAAGCGCGAATACAGCACCCTGGGCATCCTCTATCCAGGCTGGAAACAGGTGGAGCAGCGCCAATTGACGGAAAATGGCCGTACCCTGGACCAGTTCACCCTGGAAAACGCCCAACAGCGCCGGGTGCGCGTCTATTTCGACGCCACCGACTGGGGCAAGCCGGCGGCCAAGGCCCCCGGCGCGAAGTAAGCATCGGGGGCCGCAGGAGCCTTTCGGGGAGCGGACAGCGCCGAAGCCGAGTCAGCGGATGCCGGCCCTGAGGGTGCCTAACCACTCCAAGCCCGGCGCAGGGCCTGGCCGCAGGCCATGCTGGCCAGATAGGCTTTGGGGGCCATGACCTCGCGCGCGATCAGGCCATAGGTGCGGCGGTCGGCGCTGATCCAGGGGTAGAAGCCCATCATGCCCGGGCTGCTGAAGGCGCCGTCGCCGTCGGGGCCGTCCTCCACCCAATGGTTCAGGCTGTAGTGCCAGGGCTGGGGCAGGTCCGGCGCCTGCACGGCCGGGCAGCCCGGCCCCTGGGTGCAGACCGGGTGGCTGCCCAGCAGGTCGTGGATGCGCAGGCGGCCCGCCACCACCTTGCGCAGGAAGGCGGCATAGGCGGCGGGGCTGGCCTTCAGGCCGCCGGACACGCGGGGGGCGGCATAGTCCAGATGCAGGTCCGGGCCCAACACCCGCCGCACCTCCGCCGCCAAGCCGTAGCGATCCAAATCGCCCAGGCCCAGGGTGGTGGCCAGATGCTGGTCGTGGCCGCCGTTATAGCTGAACCGGCCCTGGTGCTCGGCATTCAGCAAGCCGTTGCCGCGCCGGTCCAGGCAGGCGGCCACGGTGTGGGCGGCGAAGCAGGCCAATGGATTGAAGTTGTCGTAACCGAACCGCATCTCCAGAGCGTCCAGCTGGTCCGGCGTCAGCTGGCCACCCACCCGCTCCACCACATAGGCGGCGAAGACCAGCTTGCTGGCGCTGGCCACCTGCAACGGCTTGTTGGCGCTGTAGTGGCTGCCCCGGCTGCCGCTGGCCAGGGTCCCGCCGCCGTCACCGATCTCCCAATAGAAATCGCCCATCTCCCGGCAGGCGGCGTCATTGCTGGCGGCCGCCGCCACGGCCGCGCGGCGGCGGGCCAGGCCGTGATGGGGGTCGGCTTTCTGGTACGCCTGAGTTTGGAGGGCATCCAGCGGGATGGCCTGCGCCACCTCCGGCGATTGGGCCGGCGACTGGGCCCGGGCCCCGGCGGCCGCCAGCAAGGCGGCGCCCGACAGGCCGGCCGCCAGCACAGCCGTCCTTCCCCACCCCACCGTCATTTGCCGCACTCGCCTATGCCCACGCACGTCCACCGACCACACCCGTTGTCCAAAGCGCGGTCATGATATCAGCCGTCCCTGGCACGGGGTATGGACGGGGCCGGTACGGTCGTCTTTGTCGCAGGCGGGGTGGCCAGGCGATATGCATCTCATGCGCGTGTTGATCAAAAAATACATACGTATTAATTGTAACACCACTTTCACCGGGATGCGCATCGAGGCGGCATCCCGCAACCGATGGGAGTGGACCGGATGGCGACGACCTATGATGCGTGGCAGACCACCTTCTTCTTCAACAACATCGCCAACGACGCCGGCGGCCAGGACGTGACGGTGGATTTGAACAAGTCCTTGCCGAAAAGCGCCGCCCTGCAGGCGGGCGCCACGGCGGCGGCGGCGCAACTGACGGCCATCCTGACGGCCGGCGTTGACAAGGCGATCAAGGCCGCCGGATCGCAGCTGGGCGCTGACGACTGGACCGTGGTGTGGGGTCCCCAGGTCCTCTGCATCGATCCGGTCTCATTAAGCGTCCATTGGGAGGCGTCGCCGCCCACCGCCCGCTTCAACGCCGCCAACGCGCTGTTCGTGGTCTACAGCCCGACGCTGGCCCGCTATGTCGTGGCCATCGCCGCCACCAATTTCAAATCATTCTACGACTGGCTGAAGGAGGATTTCGCCGTGGCCACCGTGGTGGCGTGGGAAGGGGCGTTGCAGATGTGGAACGGCGGAACCAACGACACCCAGCCCAGCGCCCAGGTTCCCTGCATCTCGATGGCGACATACACCGGCATCACCAATCTGCTGGGCATCGTCGATACCCAGATCACCCAACAGACGTTGATCACCTTCCTCCAGGGACTGACCCCACCCGCCGGCACCACCCTGACCTTTACCGGCCATTCGCTGGCGGGCGCCCTATCGCCCACGCTGGCCATGGCCTGCTTCGATCCGACCGCCGGTCTGCTGCTGCAGGGCAAGAGCGCCTGGACGGCCGGCGACGCCATGATCTACGCCACCGCCGGCGCCACCCCGGGCAACGCACCCTTCGCCGCGCTGGTCAACGGCACCGGCTGGGCGGGTGGCGACCAGACGGGCAGCCAGCCCTGGCAGATCTGGAACCACGACATGTACAACAACGTGGATGTGGTGCCCCACGCCTGGGGTTCCGCCATGCTGGACGCCATTCCCGGTTATTACGGCACCTATTACGGCGCGCTGACCACCGACCTCATCACCCACCTCATTTCGCACGCCCGCGCCCATGCCAAGAAGGGTGAGGCCGTGGCCGGCCCCTACACCCCCATCAACAACCAGGCGCTGAACGCCGAAGGCCAGTCCGCCGCCATCGATGAATTCGTCTCCAGCTACAAGGTGTCCGAGACCGGCGGCGGCACGGTGATCGAGTACCTGACCCCGGCCCAGGCCGCGGTGGTGGCGCCGCCGCCCACGGACAAGACGCAGGTGTCGTGGACCGAACAGGTGCTGTTCCAGCACACCACCGCCTATGGCCAGTTGATCCTGCAGAACCCGCCCCAGCCGGTGAAATCGGCCTCCTGAAAACGGTGGTGATCGAATAAGGAAAGGCCGGCGCCCATATGGACGCCGGCCTTTGCCACGCGGTCACCGCCCTTATCGGCTGGGCGTTTCCTCCCTCTCCCCGGGAACTCAGGCGCCCGCCTCCATCAGCCGGTCATAGGCTGGCAGGGTCAGGAATTCGGCGAAGCGGTGCTGGAACACCAAGTCTGAGAACAGGCGGGCCGCCTCCTCATGGCGGCTGTGGGCCAGGGCCACCTCGCCCACCCGGCCGATCCAGGCGGCCAGTTCCTCCTCGATGACCCGCTCCACCAGCGTGTGGTCGACAGTGCGGCCGTCGTCCAGCTTGGCGCCGTGGCGCAGCCATTGCCAGACCTGGGCGCGGCTGATCTCCGCCGTCGCGGCGTCCTCCATCAGGTTGAACAGCGGCACGCAGCCCTGGCCGCGCAACCAAGCCTCGATATAGCCGATGCCCACCGCCACGTTCTGGCGCAGGCCCGCCTCGGTGCGGGGGCCCTGGGGGATCGCCAGCAGGTCCTCCGCCGTCACCCGCACGTCGTGGCAGGTGGCGTGGATCTGGTTGGGCGTGCGCATCAGGTCGTCGAAGATTTCACGCGCCACCGGCACCAGCGCCGGATGGGCCACCCAGGTGCCGTCATGGCCGTTGCGGGCCTCCCGTTCCTTGTCCGCCCGCACTTGGGCGAAGGCGCGGTCGTTCGCGACGGGATCGTCCTTCACCGGGATGTAGGCCGCCATGCCGCCGATGGCCGGGGCGCCGCGCCGGTGGCAGGTCTTCACCGCCAGGCGGGAATAGGCGTTAAGAAAGGCCTTGTCCATGGTGACGGCCGCGCGGTCGGGCAGCAGGGCGTCGGGGTCGTTCCGGAACTTCTTGATGAAGCTGAAGATGTAATCCCAGCGGCCGCAGTTCAGGCCGGCGGAATGGCAGCGCAGCTCATACAGGATCTCGTCCATCTCGAAAGCCGCCAGGATGCTTTCGATCAGCACGGTGGCCTTGATGGTGCCAGGGGTCAGATCCAGGCATTCCTGGGCATGCAGGAAGACATCGTTCCACAGCCGCGCCTCGGCCCGGCCCTCGATCTTGGGCAGGTAGAAGTAGGGGCCGCTGCCCCGGGCCAGCAGCTCGCGGGCGTTGTGGAAGAAATAAAGGCCGAAGTCGAACAGGGCGGCGGACACGGGCCGGCCGTCGATCAGCACATGCTTTTCCTCCAGGTGCCAGCCGCGCGGGCGGACCATCAGCACGGCGACCTTGTCGTTCAGGGCGTAGCGCTTGCCAGACACCGCGTCGGTATGGGTGATGGTGCGGCGGATGGCGTCGCGCAGGTTGACCTGGCCGTCCATGACATTGGCCCAGGTCGGGGCGTTGCTGTCCTCGAAATCGGCCATGAACACCTGCGCGCCGGAATTCAGCGCGTTGATGATCATCTTGCGCTCGACGGGGCCGGTGATCTCCACCCGGCGGTCGCGCAGGTCGGCCGGCTGCGGCTCGACCGTCCACTCCTCATGCCGGGCATAGCCGCAGGCGGGGTTGAAGGCCGGCTTCTCGCCGGCGTCCAGACGGGCCTGGCGCTCCACCCGCTTTTCCAGCAGATAGCGACGGCGCCAGCCGAAGCGGCGTTCCAGGTCGGCCACGAAGGCCAGGGCGGCGGGGGTCAGGAGGACATCATAGCCGGGCTTGGACGCGGCGCGGATCTCGATACGGCCTACCGGGGCATCCGGGGACAGGCGGGGGGCCGAGGGGGCGAGCAGTGCGTCAGGCATGATACCTCTCCCTTCAGATCAGGGGGCCCGTCGCGGATAGGCTCAGGCCCTCGGAGGCGGTGATGGGAAGCAAGGGTGCGGTGGCGGGACGCTCCAGCGTCGTTCAACCCCGTCGCCGCACCCTTGCCAGGGCGGGGGATGGACTGGGCCATCCCCCGCCGATCTCGTCGCGGACGCGTTGGAAATCAGGAGGGGAAACCGGGTGGCGGCGGGACGCTCCAGCGTCGTTTACTCCCGCCGCCGCCCGAAGGGTGATCCCAGGCGAACGGTGCGTCGGCCTTCCCTGGGATACACCCCATTCCGGGGACTTCGATCGATCAGTGGAACTGGTCGGTCTCGGTCAAGTCCTTCATGGCGGTGGTGCTGCTGGTGCCGCCGGTGATGGCCATGGACACGGCGTCGAAGTAGCCGGTCCCCACCTCGCGCTGGTGCTTCACCGCGGTGAAGCCGTGCTCGACGGCGGCGAACTCCTTCTGCTGCAGCTCGGAGAAGGCGGCCATGCCGCGCTCCTTGTAGCCGCGCGCCAGCTCGAAGGTGGCGTAGTTCAGCGAGTGGAAGCCCGCCAGGGTGATGAACTGGAACTTGTAGCCCATGGCCCCCAGTTCCTGCTGGAAGCGGGCGATGGTCGCCTCGTCCAGGTTGGCGCGCCAGTTGAAGCTGGGCGAGCAGTTGTAGGCCAGCAGCTTGCCGGGGAACTGCTTGTGCACGGCCTCGGCGAAGCGGCGGGCGTCGTCGAGGTTGGGTTTGGACGTTTCCCACCACAGCAGGTCGGCGTAGGGGGCGTAGGCCAGGCCGCGGGCGATGCAGTAATCCACGCCCATGCCCTTGCGGATGCGGAAGAAACCTTCCGGCGTGCGGTCGTTGCGGTCGATGAAGGGATGGTCGCGCTCATCCACGTCCGACGTGATCAGCTGCGCGCTTTCGGCGTCGGTGCGGGCCACCACCAGGGTGGAAGTGCCGCTGACGTCGGCGCCCAGGCGGGCGGCGTTCAGGATGCGGATGAACTGCTGGATGGGGATCAGCACCTTGCCGCCCAGATGGCCGCACTTCTTCTCCGATGCCAGCTGGTCCTCGAAATGGACGGCGGCGGCGCCGGCCTCGATCATGGACTTCATCAGCTCATGGGCGTTCAGCGGGCCGCCGAAGCCGGCCTCGGCGTCGGCCACGATGGGCACCATCCAGTTGATGTCGTCCTTGCCCTCGGAATGGGAAATCTGGTCGGCGCGCAGCAGGGCGTTGTTGATACGCTTCACGACGCTGGGGACCGAATTGGCCGGGTACAGGCTCTGGTCCGGGTACATCTGGCCCGCCAGGTTGGCGTCGGCCGCGACCTGCCAGCCGGACAGGTAGATGGCTTCCAGGCCGGCCTTGGCCATCTGCACCGCCTGATTGCCGGTGAAGGCGCCCAGGCTGTGGACGTAGGGGCGGGTGTGCAGCAGTTCCCACAGGCGGCGGGCGCCCAGCTCGGCCAGGGTGTATTCGATCTTCACCGTGCCGGACAGACGCTTCACGTCATCCGCGGTGTAGTCGCGCTTCACACCGTCGAAGCGGCGGGCATGCAGCGCCTTCAGGTCGGTGGGAGGGGTGCCGTGATCCAGCGGGGCCATGATCGCCTAATTCCTTTCGTCAAGACTTGGGGGCGGCCCTGGAAGCAGGGGTGGAACCATTCAGGTTCCGGCCGTCCCGGTGATGTTGTCGTGACCGCTGCGTTCGCCTTGTTCCGTACGGCGTTCGTCGCGTTCACTGCACTGCATTAGACTTGGCGATTTGGTAAACCGGATCAATAAGTCTTTGATTGAAAAGTGGTAACGATGTAATCTCTTGTAATGTCAGTAAGTGAAAACTTGTAAAGTTTGTAAATTCACTTACCCTTTCTGGGCGGTGCGGAAGGGGTGGGAGGGGTGGCGCGCGATGGCGGCGGAAAAGAAGGCGATGCTGGGTCACAAGGTGCGCCGCCTGCGGCGCGACCTGCACCTGACCCAGGCCCAGATGGCGGAGATGCTGGCCATCTCCCCCTCCTACCTCAATTTGATCGAGGGCAATCAGCGGCCGCTGACCGTGGCGCTGCTGCTGAAGATCGGCCAGACCTTCGACGTGGACCTCGCCACCTTCGCCGAAGATGACGAGGTGCGGCTGGTGGCCGGCCTGCGCGAGGTGTTCGCCGACCCACTGTTCGACCATAATGACATCAAGAACCAGGACATGAAGGAACTGGCGGCGGTCGCCCCCGGCCTGGGCCAGGCGGTGGTTACCCTTTACCGCGCCTATCTCGAGGCGCGGGAGGATATCCAGGCGCTGGCGGAAAAGGTGGATGACCGCGACCGCCAGCACCCCCAGGCGGCCGGCCAGCAGTTCGCCCAGGACGAGGTGGGGGAGTTCTTCCAGGACCAGAACAACCATTTCCCGGAGCTGGAGCTGGCGGCGGAAACGCTGTGGTTCGACGGGGACCTGGATTCGGCCGACCTCTATGGTTCCCTCGCCCGTTTCGTGCAGAAGGCCCACGGCCTGACGGTCAAGCTGATGCCGGTGGAGGTGATGGGCGAGACGGTGCGCCGCTACGACCGCCATTCCCGGCGGGTGCTGATCTCGGAAATGCTGCCGCCGGCGGGGCGCACCTTCCAGCTGGCGGTGCAGGTGGCCCTGATGCGTCACCGCGACCTGCTGTCGGCCACGGTGGAAAAGGCCACCATGGCCAGCGAGGATTCTCGTCAGCTGGCGCGCATCGTTCTGGCCGGCTACTTCGCCGCCGCCGTCATGATGCCCTACGGCCGCTTCCTGGAGGCGGCCAAGTCCGCCCGCTACGACATCGAGGTGCTGATGCATCGCTTCGTCGCCAGCTTCGAGCAGGTCTGCCACCGGCTGACGACGCTGCAGCGGCCGGGGGCTAAGGGCGTCCCCTTCTTCCTGGTGCGGGTGGACCCGGCGGGCAACATCTCCAAGCGGTTCAGCGCCGTGCCCGGCTTCCACATGGCGCGCTTCGGCGGCGGCTGCCCGCGCTGGACCGTGCACCAGGCCTTCCGCAACCCGGGCCAAATCCTGACCCAGCTGATGCGCATGCCGGACGGCACCAGCTATTTCGCCATCGCCCGCACCCTCAGCAAGGCCGGCGGGTGGAAAAGCGTGCCGCGCCAGTTCGCCCTCAGCCTGGGCTGCGAAGCGACGCAGGCGCACCAGCTGATCTATGCCGACGGCATCGACCTGGCCGGCGCGCAGGCGACGCCGGTCGGCACCAACTGCCGCCTGTGCCCGCGCCTGGACTGCACGCAGCGGGCCTTCCCGCCCCTCAACCACCGCCTGGTGGTGGATGAGAACATCCGGGGCTTGTCCAGCTATATCGGCCCGCCTACCGGCTGATGGTCATGTTAACGGCGGGCATCCATCCCATCCCCTTGCGTCCTTGCCGCCTAACGCCGTAGGCGGCAGGGTGGCGCCGGATCGTCGTGGGGGAATTCATCATGCGCAGGATGGCGGTGGGTATGGCCTTGGGCGCCATCGCGGGCGTGTCGATGGCCGCGTTCGCCGACCCGGCGCCGGGCCTGAAGCCCATGACCTTCCTGGCCGGCCACTGCTGGAAGGGCGAATTCCCAGGCGGCCAGCAGCGCACAGACACCCATTGCTTCACTTGGCTGTATGAGGGCAAGGCCCTGCGCGACACCCACACCGTGCGGACGCCGGGCCAGCCGGACTACGTGGGTGAGACCACCTACTACTGGGACCCGGCGGCCAAGCGGGTGGAATACCTGTACATCGAGAACCAGGGGGGCATCAGCCACGGCACGGTGACGACCGAGGGCGGCGCCCTGGTCTTCCCCGCCACCCAGTACGTGGCGGAGGGGCAGGCCATGACCTATCGCGTGCGCTGGACACCCCAGGGAACCGGCCCCGGCGGCCAACCGGACGCGTATGAGGCGTGGAGCGAGGTCCAGACCAAGGACGGTTGGTCCACCATGTTCAAGCTGGCGCTGAAGCGGCAGCCTTAAGCCCCAGGAGGGCGGCTGGACGCGACGCCCGCCGCTCAGTGCCCCTTTGAGACCTCCAACGCGCGGTCGGCCGCCGCCAGGGCGCCCTTGCCGGCCAAGGTCAGGACGACGACGTAATTCTGATAATGGCGCAGCCGTTCGATCAGGGTCTGGCGTTGGGCGGGGCTCATCTGGGCGGGATCGGCGCCGAAGAGGCGCAGGTCCTGCCATTCCGCCAGCTGCGCCTTCTCCTGCTCCGTGAACAGGCGGAAGCCGGCATAGGCCTCGGCGTAGCGGCGCACCTCGTCGTAGGGCAGTTCGCCCAGGGCCTGGGTGGCGATGGCGGCGTCCCAACTGGCGCTGGACATCAGGTCCAGACGGATGCCCGGGTATTTCAGTTCCGCGCCTGCGGCGCCCTTGCCCTGCTGCCAGGCGGTCAGCAGGGCGATATCCTCCTCGGCGCGGGCGTTGTGCCCGGCGATTTCGGCCATGACCTCCTGCACCGCCTTGCGGTTCTCCGCCAGCTCGGCATGGAAGCTCTCCACCGCCTGGCGCGCCAGTTCATGGCGGTGATAGGCCTCCACCGCCTGTTCCAGGCCCAGGGCGATCAGGATACCAACGGTCACCACGCCGATATGGATGGCGAAGTCCTTCAAGGATTGGATGGGGCTTTCCGGGGCGTGGATTTCCATGGGGCCTGTTCGCCTCTGGTCGGGATACGGGGGTCAGTTCAGGATTTTCTGCAGGAAGACCAAATCCAGCCAACGGTCGAACTTGCGTCCCACCTGGGGCAGGCGTCCGGTCTCGGTGAAGCCATAGCGCTGGTGCAGGCGGATGCTGGTCAGGTTGCTGGCCTCGATGCCGGCGATCATGACATGCAGGCCGGCGGCCGTCGCCCGCGCCAGCAGGGCGGACAGCAGCGCCGTGCCGATGCCCCGGCCCCGCGCCGCCTCATCCACATACAGCGAATTCTCCACCGTGTGCCGGTAGCCGCTGCGGGCGCGGAACTCCCCATAGGTCGCGAAGCCCAGCACCTCGCCCGGCGGGGCGTCGGGGCCGGGTGTCGCCACCAGCACCGGCTGGCCCTTGGCCTGGCGGTCGGCCAGCCAGGCCGCGCGCTCCGCCACCGAAGTGGGTTCCAGGCTCCATATCGCCGTGGTGTGGGCGATGGCCTCGTTCAGGATGGTCACGATTCGCGGCAGGTCGGCGGCGGTGGCGTCGCGGATATGGATGAAGGGGGGCTGTGCGGCGGACATGGGCGTCGGACGGACCTCGGGTTCTTGCTTTGGTGGCACCGGTAAGACACATGAACGCCGCCCCTTTGGCAATGGCCGTTGCCGGATCGGGGCCGGGGCGGATACCGTTGCCGTCAACGGGCCGCCGCCGAAACAGGCGGCCCCACAACGACATGAGATGGCAGAGAGGGCGTGTGGGATGAGGGGCTTCCTGGGAAGGTGCGCCGTGGCGGCGCTGCTGGTGTCCACGGCGGCGGTGGCGGCCGCGCGGGCGGCCGACGCGCCGCATGACACCGTGGTCTACGCTGGCGCGTTGATCGACGGCGTCACCTTCACCCCCCGCCGCCAGGTCACCATCGTGGTGCGTGACGGCAAGGTGGCGGTGGTGGAATCCGGCTACGTCGCCCACCCCGGCGCCACGGTCATCGACCTGAAGGACCAGACGGTGCTGCCGGGCCTGATCGACTGCCACATCCACGTCTCCGCCAAGTTGCCCAGCCAGACCAACGCGGTGGAGGACATGATGACCCACACCGCCGTGGACGCGGTGCTGGACGGGGCCGTCTTCGCCCGCGCCATGCTGCTGCAGGGCTTCACCAGCGCCCGCGACGTGGGCGGCGGGGATGAGACGGTGTCGCTGCGCAACGCCATCAACGAGGGCAAGGTGCCCGGCCCCCGGCTGTGGGTGTCGCTGGAACCGCTGGGCCCCACCGGCGGCCACGGCGACCCGTCCAACGGCTTCGACGGCCGCCTGCACCATCCCGACTGGCAGAACGGCATCGTCGACACCGCCGACATGGCCCGCCTGCGGGTGCGCGAACACCATAAGCGCGGCGCCGACGTCATCAAGATCATGCCCTCCGGCGGCATCGCCAGCACGGGCGACGACCCGCGCGCCCAGCTGATGACGAATGAGGAGATCAAGGCCGCCATCGACACCGCCCACGCCTTGGGTATGAAGGTGGCGGCCCACACCTACCCGGCCCAGGCCATCATCAACACCGTGAACGCCGGCGTCGATTCCATCGAGCACGGTTCCTTCGCGGATGCCGACGCGGTGAAGGCCATGAAGGCCCACGGCACCTATCTGGTGCCGACACTGACCGTCTACGACGTGTTCATGAAGGCGGCGCAGGAACATCCCGAACTGCTGCCCCCGGCACGGCGGAAAAGGAACTGGCCAACGACTCGATCCCGAAGCGCAACCTGCCGCTGGCCTACAAGGCGGGGGTCAAGATCGCCTACGGCACCGACATCGGCGAAGGCGACCACGCCCGGGAATTCGCTCTACTGGCGGAGGCGGGCGTGACCCCGGCCGACGCGCTGGCCTTCGCCACCCGCAACGCCGCCGACCTGATCGGCGCGACCGACCGCGTCGGCACCGTGCAGCCCGGCCGCTACGCCGACCTGATCGCCGTGGCCGGGGACCCGCTGGCCCATCTGGAGTTGATGGAACAGGTGCGGTTTGTCATGAAGGGGGGCGTGGTCTACAAGGCCGACGGCCACCCTGTCCTGCTGCCCTGAGCGCGGGCGGAACCAGACGGCGATGGAGGAACAAGCGGTGACGGGACCTCGGGAGGGCGACATCAGCCTGGTGGAGCGCTGGCGCACCCGCATCCCCTCCTGGCGCGTTTTCCTGGAACGGGCGCAAATCGACCGGCGGCTGGCCATTTATGACCTGCTGCCCATGATCTGGACGCCTCGGGCGCGTGATGTCGCCGCCGCCGTCGTGGCCTTCTTCCAGCCCAAGTCGCCTTGGCCCCGCCCGACCAACCAGGCCCGGTCCTGGGCGCGCGACCTGGCCTGGCAGGGCCTGGTGCCCCTGCCGGCCCTGGATGGCGAGGTGGCGGCCGAGATCCGTGCCTATTTCCAAGGCGTGCGGTGCGGCGATCCCTTCCGCGCCCATCTCGGCACATTCCCCTGGGACCAGCCGGCCAGCGATGAGACCAACATGGGTTATTACGCCGTGCAGGACATCCTGGCCGCCCCCCATGTGCTGGCGCTGCTGAACGACCCCACCATCCTGGACGTGGCGGAACTGTACCTGGGCTGCAAGCCGGTGCTGGACAACATCGGCTGCTGGTGGTCCTACGGCGGCCGCCCGGCGGCCAAGGGCACCCAGCGCTATCACCGCGACTGGGATTCGCTGAAGGGCTTCAAGCTGTTCTTCTACCTGACCGACGTGGGGGAGGAGGACGGCCCCCATGTCTTCGTGCGCGGCAGCCACCGCGACCCCCGCCTGACGGTGGGCAAGGCCTTGTCGGACGAGGTGGTGCGCGGTGTCTTCGGCGCCGACAAGGTGGCCACGGTGACCGGGGCGGCCGGCACCCGCTTCCTGGCCGACACCTTCGGCTTTCACAAGGGACAACTGCCCCGCGCCGGCCGCCGCCTGATCCTGACGGCCCAGTACAGCGTCCACTCCTCCCCCCACACCCCGCGCCAGCCCTGGCTGCCCCGCGACAGCCATTTCGACCCGGACGTGAACCGGCGGGTGATGAAGCGGCGCTAGCGCTGCTGGAAGATGAAGGTGTTGCCGCTGGGATCGTCGATATAGACCTCGCGCGTGCCCCAGGTCTGGTCCAGTGGTCCCTCATGCACAGGCGAATTCGCTCTTGTCGGTACCACCAGGCCACGCGCCGTGAAGGATGCGAACAGCCCGTCGACATCATCGCAGAGGACGATGGTCGACGCGCGCCCGTATCGCCCGTCCGGGGTGAGGTTGAGGTGCAATTCGTCCGTGCCCCTGTTCAGAAGGGCGTAGAATGGCGCTTCTGCCGGAAAGCTCCGGACCAGGTCGAAGTCGAGCACCTGGGTGAGGAACGTCAGCGCTTCCGCCATGTCCCGCACGATAAGCACAGGGATAAGCATGGGTACATCTCCCCGCCTGGCTTCACCTCAGGCGAGCCTCGCACGGACAGTGGATGCGCGGCAAGCGTGGGGCCCCCACCCCCTTGGGCGGGGGAACCGTGTGCTAGGCGGGACGGGGAGACCGGACTGCGGGTGGGCTTACGCCCCGTGGCACTTCTTGTATTTCTTGCCGCTGCCGCAGGGGCAGGGGTCGTTGCGGCCGACCTTCTCCGCCGTGCGCGGGCGCGGGCCCATGGCGCCGTCGACATAGTACCAGCGGCCGTCGCGCTTCTCGAAACGGCTGGTCTCGTGGTGCAGGTAGTCCTTGCCCTCGAAGTTGAAGCGGGCGACGAACTCCACCTTGCCGGTGTCGTCCTCGGGGCCGCCGGCCTCGGTCCAGCGCACCTCCAGGCCCTGCCACGTGCTGTCGCGGGCCCACTGCTCGGTCTCTTCGCGGTTGAAGTCCTCCGCCGTCTCCGGCAGCAGGGTGCTCTGCAGGTAGTCGATGTTCTGCACGATGAAGGCGGAATAGCGCGAGCGCATCAGCGCCTCGGCCGTGGGCGGCAGGGCGGTGCCCGCGTGATAGGGGCCGCAGCAATCTTCATAGGCGCGGGCGCTGCCGCAATGGCACTGGCTCATCGTCGTGACGTCTCAAGGCTGAAAGAAGGGGTATCTGCGCTGCCAGATACCGCAAACCGCCGCGGGACACCAGTGCGCAGGCCGCACCACCGCCTTCCCGCGCCACCAGCCGGAACCCTGCGCGCGAGTGTGGCACGCCAAATCTGCGCGGACATGCCCTTGCGGGCCGCCCCTCCCGCGCTCATTTCCATGGGATAGCAGGATGTGTGCCCGGGTCGCATGCCGGGGCCGACCACCGCCGATCCCAAGGCCGACCCCATTCCCGCCCGCCGCGCGATCCTTTTCAGGGAGTGCACGAACCATGTCCTTGCCTGACACCACCGCACTGATGACGGCCCCCGCGCCCAAGCGCGGCTGGAGATCCTTGACCTTGAAGGGCCTGGTGGCTGGCGCGGCGCTTCTGGCCCTGTCCGGCTGCGTGGCGGACGGCTACTACGCCGCGCCCGCCTATTCGTACGCTTATTCCACCTACCCTTATTACGACGGCTATGGGTACGGCTATTACGGCGCCTATCCCTACTATGTCGGCGTCGGTGGCTATTATCCCTATTACGGCTGGGGTCGCGGTTATTGGCATGGTCACTACGGCGGCTGGGCCGGTGGCCATTGGGGTGGGGGACACTGGGGTGGCGGCCATTGGGGCGGTCACGGCGGCGGGTTCGTCCATCACTGAGGGCGCGCCCCGTAGGCCCCACGGGATTAAAGCGGTCGCGGAGTTGCGAAGGCGTCCGGTCCAGCGATGGGCCGGGCGTTTTGCCGTGCGTCACCGACGGTTCGCCTGCGTCAGCGCGCCACGGCGCGAACCCGAACATGCCCCGCCGCCGCCGTCTTGTCGTCGCATTTGGCTGCCAGAGTCACTTCATGCCGATAACCGACAAGGGTCGGCCCGATAGTCCGGAGATACATCATGTCTGATCGATCCCGTTCCATTCTGACCCGGCTGGTCCTGGCCGGGATGGTGCTGGCCGGACTGTCCGGCTGCGTGATTGAGGAACGTCCTTATCACCACCACTATTGGCATCACGATTACTACGACCATTATTAAGCCATCCGGGCGCCGACGTCGGGCGCCGGAGACGATCGCGAAAGGCCGGAGGCGCCGGGGGACCGGGGGCTCCGGCCTTTATTTTGGGAAATGGCTATTTTGGGAAATGGCGGTGACGCCGCCGCCCATCGTCCGGCGCGGGGCTGATCCGCACAAAGGCCGGATTGGTTAGCGGCCCGGCTGTGGCCATCATTGTTGCACATGCTCAATGGCGTGGTTGGGGGCGGGCGCACCGCTCAAGGAGTTTAAGGTGGCGGTGGAACAGGTGGCCTCGGGATCGGCGATCGCCGGCGGCGCGTCGATGGGGGTCTCCGCGGTCGCGGGGGCTGTGGATGCGGGCAGGCGCCGGGGCGCCGGGCTGCTGACCCAGCGTGGCGTGGGTTTTGTCGCCATGCTGGCCATGCTGATGTCCTTCGGCTCCATGTCGGTCGACATGTACCTGCCGGCCATGCCGCAGATCGCCCGGGACCTGGGAGTCACCCAGGCGGGCGTGGAATCGTCGCTGACCGCCTTCTTCCTGGCCTTCGGCCTCTGTCAGCTGTTCTGGGGGCCTCTGGGCGACCGCTTCGGCCGCCGCGGGCCCATCCTGGTGGGGATCCTGCTGTACCTGGCGGGCAGCGCCGGCTGCGCCGCCGCGCAGAACATCACCACCCTCAGCCTATGCCGCGCCATCCAGGCGGCGGGCGCCGGCGCCGCGCCGGTTCTGGCCCGCGCCATGGTGCGCGACGTGTTCGACCGCGACCGCGCCGCCAGCGTCTTCTCCATGATGATGCTGGTCATGGGCATCGCCCCCATGGCCGCCCCGCTGCTGGGCGGCCAAGTGCTGGCCTATCTGGACTGGCGCGCCATCTTCTGGGTGCAGGCGGGCTTCGGCCTGGTGGCCATGGTGGGCCTGATCAGCCAGCATGAAACCCTGAACCCGGCCTTGCGCGCGCGGTCCAACGGGCTGGCCCAGCTGCGCAGCTATGGCCAGCTGATGATCAGCGGCCGTTTCCTGGGCTACGCCCTGACGTCCGCGATGATCTATGGCGGCATGTTCGCCTACATCGCCGGCACGCCCTTCGTGTACATCGAATACTTCCGCGTGCCCGCCCGGCTGTACGGCCTGCTGTTCGGCCTCAACATCGTCGGCATGATCATCGTCAACATGATCAACAGCCGCCTGGTGCTGCGCCTGGGCACGGACCGCCTGTTGGCCTGGGGGGCCGCCTGCATCGCCCTGTTCGGCATCGGTCTTGCCATCGCCGGCCACACCGGCGCGGGCGGCCTGTGGGGCATCGTCGCCGGGCTGTTCCTGTTCATGGCCTTCACTGGCCTGATCGGCGCTAACGCCACGGCGGGCGCCTTGGCCTCGTACCCCCACATGGCGGGCACGGCCTCGGCCCTCATGGGCTCAACCCAGTTCGTCACCGGCGCCGTGGTCGGCACCCTGGTGGGCTGGCTGGCTGACGGCACGCCCTGGCCCATGGCCGCCATCATTGGTGGCTTGGGGGTGCTGGGTTTCGTCTTCAACCGCCTGCTGATCCGCTGATTGCAACAGTGGCATGCGCCACTATTGTGCGCCCGCGTTAATCCATGTGCGCCGCGTCACTGAGACGCGACCGGGGTTTGCCTTAAACAACGGCACGATTGCACCGGATCGGGTGCGCGGGGCAGGGGCGGGGGGCCAACCCGATCGGCCTGGCGCACGCCGCTTCCCTCTGACACGCGTCCTGTCTGCCCAGCCCCTGCGCCGATCCCGCGCGCGAGGGGCACGAAACCGTTTTGCCGGATCGAAGGTTTCCACGATGTCCACGTCGCGTACCCTTGCTTCCACCTCCTGGTTCCGCCGCCTCGCCACCCGCCGCCTGGCCGTCGCCTTCATGCCGCTGATGCTGGCGGCCTGCGCGCTGGACGGGGAAACCCCGGCCGACCCGGCCAAGTCCCTGGTGATGCCGTCCCATTGGGATGCCACCTCCACCCAGGGCGGTGCGAAGGACGGCACCACCCAGACGGTTGCCGTCACCACCGATGCCGCCGCCTGGCCGACGACCGACTGGTGGTCGGGCTTCAACTCGCCGGAACTGACCCAGCTGTTGGCCCAGGCCCGCGCCGACAACCCCGACCTGGGCGCCGCCGCCGCCCGCATCGCCCAGGCCGAGGCCCAGGCGGAAATCTCCGGTGCCTCCTTGTGGCCCAGCGTGCAGCTGGGGCTGAGCAGCACCCGCTCCGGCAGCCGCAACATCAAGGGCTCGGCCGCCGCCGGCTTGAATGGCGCCGTGCCGCTGAGCGACTATGCCGGCAACGTGCACCAAGCCTCGCTGTCCGCCAGCTATGAGATCGACTTCTGGGGCAAGAACCGCGCCACCCGCGACAGCGCCCAGTTCAGCCTGGACGCCAGCCGCTTCGACAGCGAGACGGTGGCCCTGTCGCTCAGCAGCAACGTGGCCGCGACCTACTTCCAGATCCTGGCCATCCGCGACCGCCTGGCGGTTGCGCGCGGCAACCTGGAAAACGCCGAGCATGTGCTGTCCCTGATCGATGCCCGCGTGCAGGCCGGCGCCGACAGTCAGCTGGACCTGGTGCAGCAGCGCTCCATCGTCGCCACCCAGCGCGCCGCCGTCCCGGCCCTGGAGCAGCAGGAACGTACCCAGCTGAATGCCCTGGCCATCCTGCTGGGCCGCGCACCCGAGGGCTTCACCGTACAGGCCAAGGGCTTGGCCGACGTGCAGCCGCCGGCGCTGGGCACCGGCGTGCCGGCTGAGCTGCTGACCCGCCGCCCCGACATCCGCTTCGCCGAGGCCCAGCTGGCCGCCGCCGGCGCCGACATCAAGGTGGCGCGTACTCAGATGCTGCCGTCCGTCACCCTGAACGCCAGCACGGGCGTCGAGGCGGCGACCTTGGCCCACCTGGTGAACGCCCCCACCCTGCTGTTCAGCCTGGGTGGCGACATCGCGCAGAGCCTATTCTCCGGCGGCCGTCTGGAGGGCCAGGTGCACCAGGCCGAGGGCCGGCACCGGGAGCTTGCGGAGGATTACCGCAAGGCCGCGCTGTCCGCGCTCTCCGACGTGGAAAGCGCCGTGTACTCTATCGACCGCTACCAGGACCAGTACGGCCTGCAGAAGGACGCCGTGGCCCAGAGCCAGCGGGCCTTTGAACTGGCCGAGGATCGCTACCGCGGCGGCCTGACCGACCTGCAGACCCTGCTGGACACCCAGCGCACCCTGCTGTCCACCCAGGACACCCTGGCCCAGGTGAAGCTGTCGCGGGTGCAGGCCAGCGTCAGCCTGTTCAAGGCGCTGGGCGGCGGCTGGCAGGACGACGGCAGCAGCTTCCTGTCGCAGGCCAAGGCCGCGCGCTGATCCACAGCCGACTTGATTTCAAGGAAAAACCCGCTCCGGCGCCGGCCGGGGCGGTTTTTTTGGTGCGCCCAGCATGGGCGCGTTCTGGCGGAAGCCACCGTAAGCGATCTCCACAAGGATCATCCTTCCCGATCAGGGCGGTCCGGGTCGGTCTCAGCCGCCGGTGGCGGCGCGCAACTGGTCGGCGATCGCGGCCAGGCGATCGCCCAGATCCTTGGTGGCGGCGGTGCTGGCCTGTTCATGGGCCCGGCTGCTGTCGACCAGCGCCTTCAGGTCGCCCGTCAGGTCGAGCAGGCCGCGGATGGTACGGTCGGCCGCCTCCATGCGGATGCGCAGGCCGTCGGCCAGCGACTGCACCGTGGCCAGGTTGGGGTCGACGCGGGGGGCCAGCGCTTCCGTCAGCCCGCCAGTCAGGGCGCGCAGCGATTCCGTCGCCTCATCCTGACGGGCCAGGGCGCGGTTCAGGGCGTTCGTGGCGCCGCTGGCGTCGGTCGCCAGGCTGGCGGCTTCGCGCTGCAGGTCGCGCACCGCCCCCTCCACCCGGGCTCCCGCGTCGCCCAGGCCGGCGGCCAGCATGTCCGACAGCCGCGTGGCGGTGTCGCCGATGCTGCCGGCCCGGTCGCCCAGCGCGTGGGCTGTGGCCTCCAGCCGGGCGATGGCCTCGTCGGCGGCGGCCTTCTGGTCGGGATCGGCGCTGCGGCGCTCCAGCTCGGCGCGCATGGTCTCCGATATCTTGCCCAGGCTGTCCAGGGTGCGGGTCATCTCGCCCGCCCGCAGGGCCACGCCGGCGGCGGCGCCAGCCAGGTCGCGCTGCACCGCCGCCAGGCTTTCCGCCACCGGTTCCAGGCGGGTGCTGTTGGCCTCGGCCGCCGTCTCGATCAGGCGGTTGGCGCGGTTCAGGCCGTCCAGCGCGCCCGATAGGTTGCGCGTGACCTCGTCCGCCGTGCCGCGCAGCAGCTCGGCCGAGCCTTCCACCCGGCCCGTCACCCGCTCCAGCCGGTCGCCGGCATGGGCCAGGGCCGCCTGCAGGTTGCGGTCGCTGTTGCCCACCGCCTCGGTCGCGCGGGTCAGGCCGGCCGTGGCCTCCGCCGAACTGCTGGCCAGCATCTCACCCGAGGCGCGCAGCAGCTTGACCGAGGCCAGCAGCTTATTCTGCAGGTCGCCCATGGCGCTGTTCATGCGGTCGTTGGCCTCTTGCGCCGCGCCCGTGGCGCGCCGCAGCTCGCCTTCCGTTTCCGACAGGCCGCGCACCACGCGGCCCACGTCCTCGCCGGCCGTCAGCACGGTGTTGGCCACCAGGTCGGCGTTGCGGCGCAGCGCTTCCACCAAATTGTCCAGCCCACCGCCGCCGCCCCGATCGTCGAAGGCGTGGACCTGCAGGGCGGCGCGGCTCAACAGCTCCGTCGCCTCCTTGATCTCGCGGTTACTGTCGCCGGCGGCCTTGGCGACGGCGCCGCACAGCTCGCCCATGCGCCGTACGCTGTCGGCCAGTTCCTGCCGCGTCCCGCTCAAAAGCTCGGTCAGGTCGCGCTGGGTGCCGCTCAGCAGGCCGGTCAGGTCGCGCCGCGTGTCGGCCACCAAGGTGGATACGGCATCGCCGTTGCCGGCCAGGGCGTCGCCGGCGCTGCGCAGGCGGGTGGTCAGCTGGTCGAACAGGTCGCCGGCTTCGCCATCAAACTTCAGGCGCACGCGCCCGTTCTCGGTGAGGATGGAGACATCGGGCAGGTCGGCCACCTGGCGGCGGAAGCCCTCGACGGCGCGGGCCATGTCGCCCAGTTCGTCGGGGCGGTCGGTGCCGGCCACGGGCACGCGCCAATCCCCCCGGGCAACTCCGCCCACGCTGTCACGCAGCTGGGCCAGGGGCGCCAGCAGGCGCAGGCGGATCAGCCACAGGGCCGCCGCCGCCGTGGCGAGCATGGCGCCCACCGCGGCGATGCCCAGCCAGAAGCCGGCGCGGGCGGGACCCGCCAGCACGTCGGCCGTGGTCTGCACCTCCTGCCGGCGCAGCTGGGCGATGCGGTCGGCCACGGCGGCGTGCAGGGTCATCAGCGACAGGCCGGTGGCGCCGGACAGGGCCTGCGGCTTGTCGCCGGCGGCGTTCACCGCCGCGCGGTAACGGTCGATCAGGCGGTGCAGGTCGCGCGCCAGATCTGATTCGGCGGTGGTCAGGCGGTTGCCTTCGAAGGCGCGGACGTTGCGGTCGGCCGTTTCAAGGGCCTGCGCGATGTCGGCGCGGGCCTGGGTACTGCCGGTTTCGGCGTAGACGGCCAGGGCGTTCAGCAGTCCGCCATTGCCCAGGGCCGACCGCGCCTCATCCAGGGCGCGGGATTTGGCGGCGGCAACGGCCGGTGTCTCATCCAGCGATCGGTCAACTCGGCTGAACAGGGCCATGTTATAGGTGGCGGCGGCCACCAGGACGACCGACGCGGCGACAACCAGGCCGGCGACCCAGCCGCTGGCGCGGCGCAGACCGCCGGCGGCACCTCCGCGAAGGGCGCCTTGCGATGAACTGACCCCTGGCCTCATACCCCCACCCGCCTGTCGCCCCGATCCCCGCGTGGCACCGCCAGCCGTGTCGCCGCTGGCGGCCCCAAGTTCCACGGCGCCATGGTGTGGGAGGGCGCCCGGCCTTCGTCAATCACTTTGTACCTGTGATCGCACCTGTTCGCCGGCGGGCGACGGGTGCCCGTCGCGGCGCCGTGGCGGCGGACGACCGGTCGGTCCACGCCGACCCGTAACAGCGGGGGAGGTGGCGGCGGCCATTCGGCACAGGGCAAGGGCTTGCCCCAACGGCGGCCAGGGCGTAGGAAGGGATCAGGTCGGGCGAGGTTGGTGCGCCTGGATCCTGGGTGAGGAGGCCCGGTTGTCTGCGCCGGTGTGGCTGCGCGGGTTTCGTATCGAGGGCCTGTATGCGTATCGTCCAGATCATCTTGTCCAAGGGGTTCCGGGGGGCTGAACGCCACGTCGCGGAACTGGCCACCGCCCAGGCGCGCCATCATGACGTTCTGCTGATCGTACGGGCCGACTGCGCCGACACGGGCGGCCGTTCCATCCGCGACCAGCTGCCATCCTCGGGTGAATTGCCGGGCCTGCGGGTGGTGACGGTGGGCCCGGGCCTCATGGCGCCCGGCATCTGGAGCCATATCCGCCGCTTCCGGCCCGACGTCATCCATTGCCATGGTGGTCGCGCCGGCCAGACCGTGGGTCGCCTGCGGCCGCTGCTTCCCGGCCGCCCGTCCTTGCTGGCCACCATGCATCCGGACTACCGCCGCCGCTGGTACCAGAACCACGACGCCGTGGTCGCCACCACCGATTGGCAGGCGCAGGAGGCCAAGCTGGGTGGGTTCGAAGGGCGCATCGCCCGTGTGAACCTATGGCAACAGGTCCATGCCACCCCCCACGCCGGCCGCATCGCGGCACTACGCGAGGAGGCGGGCGCGGCGCTGCCGGGCGACGTGCTGGTGCTGGGCGTGGGGCCGCTGATCCGGGAGAAGGGCTTTGATCTGCTGGTCGGCGCGGTGCGGGGGCTGGACCGCCCGAACCTGAAGCTGGCCATCGTCGGCGACGGGCCGGAGATGGGGGCGCTGCGCCTGCAGGCTGCCGACTGCCCGGCCGTCCGTTTCCTGGGTTTTCGCGGCGACGTGAAGGACTTCTACCACGCCGCCGACCTGTTCTGCTCCTCCGCCCGATTCGAGCCCTTCGGCCTGGTGTTCCTGGAGGCGCTGGACGCCGGGGTGCCGGTGGTGGCCTCCGCCTCGGAAGGGGCCCGAACCATTCTGCAGCCCCCCTCGGAAAAGGGCCGTGACGCCTACGCCGCCGCTCCCGGTGTGCGGACGGGCAGTGGCTTGGCGCTCGCCCCGCTGGCGGCGCCCGGCGATGCCGACGACCTGGCGGAAGCGCTGGGCGTGGCGTTGGACGCGGTCGCCACGGCCCGCAAGGCGGGCACCCGCCTGCGCCACCGTCCGGATTTGCCCGCCTATAGCCAGGCCACCAGCCTGGAGGCGCTGGAACGGCTGTATGCCGAGTTGATCGCCGCCGCCGAAGCCGCCGCCGCCGCCGCGCTCAAGGCCGGGGCGCCGGCACCGGGCCATTGACGGCCAGCGGCACGCCCCCGCTGCTCAGGGCCACGTCGGGCTTCTCCACATCCTCGATCCGCAACACCGCAAGGCCTTGCGCGCCGAGGCTGCTGCGCATCTCTCCCACGTCGCGGTCCCCCCACACCACCGGGGTGCCGGCGGGGGGCAGGGCTTGGCCGTCGATCGCCGTGACGCGCATCAGGCGCTTGCGGATCAGGGCGCGATAGTGGGTGCGGGCGGTCAGTTCCTGACCCATGTAGCAACCCTTGTCGAAGGCCACGGCCGACAGGCTGTCCATGCCGTTTTCCAAGGGGATGGATTTTTCCGGCACCAGGTCGCGGCTACCATCCGGCACGCCCAGCTCCAGCCGGCGCCTGGCGTAGGCGTCGGCCGCGTCGGGCAGGCTCTCGGCCAGCGGGCGGGGCAGCAGCAGGCGCAGGCCCAGGCCGGCATGGCGCGGGTCGACATAGGCGATGGCCGGGCCTTCCGGCGTGGCTATCGTCCATGCGGCGCCCGGCGCGGCATCTCCCACCGCCCCATCCAGGGCCACACCCACCGCCCACCGGGCGCTGCCGTCGGTCAAGGCCACCTTGGATCGCAGCTTGTACATCGACAGACGGCGCAGCAAATCGGGCGCCCGCGCGGCCTCCGTCTCTATCAGCAGGGTTTCGTCGCCGCCGGCGTCCACCTGGGCGGTCAGGAACAGCTCATGCAGGAACTTGCCCTGGGCGGTCAGGAGCAAGGCATAGATGGCTTGGGACGGGCTGACACGGCGCACGTCGTTGGTGATCAGCCCCTGCAAGAAGACGCGGGCGTCAGGCCCGGTCAGCGCCAGCACGCCCCGGTCGGCCAGCCGGCCGGCCGCCGCCTGGGGGGCCGGGGGCCAGGAAAATGCGACACCTTCAGTCATGATTCCGGACCTGAACAGTTTTCCCGAGGGGTGGCTTCAACAGGTAAGGGGTGGCGCCCGCCGCCGCAAGGGTTCCCGCCCGCAGGGCCGCCCTTTGCCAACCCTGTGCAAAGGTCGACCGCCATCGCCGCATTGGCAAGCGTCTGATGGCGCTTGTATAAGGGGCCGGTCGCCGGGGTCATGCCGTGGGTTGGGGGCCAGTCTGTTGCGGGTTTTGTTCATCACCTCCACCCGTCTGGGCGACGCGGTGCTGACCACCGGCCTGCTGGGGCACCTGGTGGACCAGATGCCGGACGCGCGTTTCACCATCGCCTGCGGCCCCATCGCCGCCCCGCTATTCCACGCCGTGCCCCGTCTGGATGAGATCATCGCCATGCCCAAGCGTCGCCTGGCCGGCCATTGGCTGGACCTGTGGCGGCAGGTTGTGGGCCGGCGCTGGGATCTGGTGGTGGATTTGCGCGACAGCGCTGTGTCCCGGCTGGTCCTGGCTCGCCGCCGCGCCACCTTCCGCGGTGGTGACGACCGCCAGCCCAAGGTCGTTTCCCTGGGCCGGGTGCTGGGGCTGGAGCCGCCGCCCGCCCCGCGCCTGTTCCTGAACGACGCCGTCCGGGCCGAGGCGCGCGCCCTGGTCGGGCCTGACGAGGGCGCCCCCATCCTGGCGCTGGGCCCCGCCGCCAACTGGACGGGAAAGGAATGGCCGGGGGATCGCTTCGCCGCGTTGGCCCTGCGGCTGCTGGCCGGCCCGCTGGCGGCCGGCCCCCAAGCCGTTCTGGGGCCCGCCCGGGTGATGGTCCTGGCGGCCGAGACGGAACGGCCGCGTTGCGCCACGGTGCTGGGCGCCCTGGGCGCCGCATTGGGGGCCGGCCGGATCATCGACCTGGTGGGGCGGACCGATCCGCTGCTGGCCGGCGCTTGCCTGGAGCGGGTGCGGCTGTTCGTGGGCAACGACAGCGGGCTGATGCACGTGGCCGCCGCGGCCGGCGTGCCCACGCTGGGCCTGTTCGGGCCCACGCCCTCCCACCTTTATGCTCCCTGGGGGCCCCGGGCCCGGGCGGTGGTGGCGCCCGCGGTGGAACCGGGCGCATCGCCTGAGGCCCGCATGGCGGCGCTTTCCCTGGATCAGGTGGCTGACGCCGCGGCCGACTTGCTGGCGGGGATGTGACCAGGTGCCCCATGCCTATCCTGTGACCTGACGAAAAAACGCTGGGACCGGCGCCGTTCCCGAGTAAAAGAATGGGGCCTTGGTGGCCAGGTTGGGGCCTTGGGCCGCCGGAGAGTTACGCTGGAGCAAGATGTCGTTGACCCAGACCACGCGCGAACTGCGGACCAGTGCACCGGTTATGTCCCCCCTGTCCGCCGCGGCACCAACGGCCGAGCCCGTTTCCCCCGTTCAGCGGGCACTGCCCTTCAGCCTGGCGTGGACGGGCCTGACACTGTTCCTGCTGACCGTGTTGGGTTTCATCTGCGCCCTGGTGCCCTTGGGCACGGCGCCCACCCTGATCAGCCTGTCGTTCCTGGGTGGCATCCTGTATGCCGTCCGCGCCCGTCGGTTGCCCGCCCTGCTGACGGCCCGCGCGACTTGGCGCGCCACGCCGCTGCTGCCCCTGGCGCTGTGCCTGCTGCTGGGGGCGGTATCCGTGCTGTGGACGCCTGTGCGCAAGGACGGCGTGGGGCAACTGCTGACTTTCCTGTACACGGTCGTGCCCTTCCTGTTCTGGATCGGCACCCTGCGCGAGGTGGATGACCGGCGGCGCTGGCTGCTGATCCGCTGGGCCGTCATCGGCATGGTGGTGGGCCTCGCCATCTTCGCCATCGAGGTGGTGGGCGACCAGCCCATCTATCGCCTGGAAAAGGCGCTGGAGGGCACCAAGGTCGACCACGACCGGGCGCTGAACCGGCCGGCGGTGCTGTTCGCCACGCTCGCCTGGCCCCTGGGCCTGGGCTTGGCCCGCCTGGCCTGGGTCACGGGCCGGGGGGCCTTCGCCCGCCTACCGGCGCTGACGGCGATACGGCCGCCCCCGGCGGGGCGGGCCATGCCCTGGGCCTGGGTGATGCCGGCGGCCTTCTTCCTGACGGCGCTGGGTGGCACCAGCGCCTCGGCCAAGGTGGGCCTGGGTGTGGGCCTGGTGTTCTACGGCTTGGCGCGGCTGTCGGCGCGCGCGGCGCGGGTGGTCGTGATCGCGGTCCTGGTGGCCGGTCCCATCCTGTCCATCCCCATCTCGTTGAGCCTGCACCGCGCCGGTCTGACGGAAGAGGCGCGCATGCCGTGGAGCTTCCGCCACCGGGTGGAGATCTGGGACGTGGCCGCCCGCCGCATCCTGGAAAAACCCCTGGTCGGTTGGGGCCTGGACAGCTCCCGCAACATCCCGGACGAGGGCGAGGTCTCCAAGTTCCATCCCGAATCCCCCATCATCCCCCTGCATCCACACAACATCTTCCTGCAGGTGCTGCTGGAATTGGGGGTGGTGGGCAGCCTGCTCTACGCCTGGCTGGGCGTGGGCCTGGTCTGGGGCACACGGCGCCTGCCGGCCTATGCCCAGGCCTCGGCGCTGGCCGCCATCGCCGCCACCATCGCGGTGGGCTGCTTCTCCTACGGCGCATGGCAGACGTGGTGGCTGTGCGGCATCATGTTGGCGGTGGGCCTGCTGGAACTGAACCTGCCGGCCGGGTGGTGGACGCGGGCCAACAAGGCCTGACGCGGGCAGGCCAGCATTGCTGGCGACTTGCCCCCGGCGGGCTGGCGGGGGTAAATGGCAACCCCATATCCATCGCCTAACCGCTCTTCCTTCGAGGATCCGTCCATGCCGCCCGTGAAAAAGAACCCGCTGAACCTGAACGCCCTGCAGCTGAAGACGCTGACCCTGCTGCAGGTCCTGGCCGGGCTCGAGGGCGTGGGCCAGCCGGTGGTCGAGGGGGGCGTGATGGTCGACCGCTTCCCGCACGCCCACGGCAACCACTTCCACCTGGGTCCCTACACCGTGATGTCCGCGGACGCCACGGGTCTGTCCAACCAGGCGGCCTGGGTGGCGCTGGAGCGCAAGGGCCTGATCAAGTCGCAGTTCCCCAACGCCGCCATCGTGACCGAGGCGGGCCTGGCCTACGACACGGGTATCCGCGGCCAGATCCTGCACGGCTCCGACCACTGAGGTCGGTCCGAAACGACGAGGGGCGCGACGGCCGGACCGTCGCGCCCCTTTTCATTGATCCGTGCGCTTACAGGCCCAGCAGGCGCTTCCTGGCGGCCGCGTATTCGTCTTTAAGCTTGGCGATCAACTCGGCCGTGGGCAGGACGTCGCCAATGGCGCCCACGCCCTGGCCGGCGCCCCAGATGTCCTTCCACGCCTTGGCGCCCGAGGCCGCCGCGCCGAAATTCATCTTGCTGCGGTCCACCTGGGGCAGGTTGTCCGGATCCATGCCGGCGGCCACGATGCTGGACTTCAGGTAGTTACCGGCGACGCCGGTGAAGAAGGGCGTGTAGACGATGTCGGACGCGCTGGCGTCCACGATGGCCTGTTTGTAGCCGGCGGCGGCGTTGGCTTCCGTCGTGGCGATGAAGCGTGTGCCCATGTAGGCGAGGTCCGCGCCCATGGCCTGCGCCGCCAGGATGGCGCCGCCGGTGGCGATGGCGCCCGACAGGATGATGGGGCCGTCATAGAAGCGCCGCACCTCCCCCACCAGGGCGAAGGGGCTCAGCGCTCCGGCATGGCCGCCGGCCCCGGCCGCCACCAGGATCAGCCCGTCCACCCCGGCCTCCAGCGCCTTTTCCGCGTGGCGCAGGCTGATGACGTCGTGGAACACCAGGCCGCCATAGCCGTGAACGTGCGGGACGATGTCGCCGGGCGCGCGCAGCGAGGTGATGATGATCGGCACCTTGTGGCGGACACACACCTCCATGTCGTGCTCCAGCCGGTCGTTGGACTGGTGGATGATCTGGTTCACGGCGTAGGGCGCGATCTTGGCGTCCGGATTGGTGGCGCGGGCGTCGGCCAGGGCGGCGTCGATGCGCGTCAGCCATTCGTCCAAGGCCTCCTTCGGCCGGGCGTTCAGCGCCGGGAAGGATCCGACGATGCCGCCCAGGCACTGGGCGATGACCAGGTCGGGGTTGGACACGATGAACATGGGCGAGGCGATGACCGGCAGCGCCAGGTTCTGGGCAAGGACGGGCGGCAGGCTCATGGAATGGCGTCTCCCCTGGGATTCTTTTAGACGGCCGCGCGGGGCCGGCCCCGCCTCAATGCCATGGGGTCCAGGGGCCGTCAATGCGGGGGAGAGGGGCGCTTTTCCAGCCAAAACCACAAAGCCCAGGCGCAGCCCACTGCGGCGGGGCGGAAATTTTCGGCATGACGCGCATAAGAAAACGGGTGGGGACCGGGGGCGGCCGGCCCCCACCCAAGAAGCCTCGGGCGGGAGGGGGAACCACGGGACTGGGGTTGGAAACCTTAAGGATAGTTGCGCGGCACCGGCGCCGGGGGCGGCGCCATGGTGGCGGAGTTGGGCGGGGCGACGCTGCCGATCAGGTTGTTGTCGGCATCGTAAACGGCGCCGCCGCCGGCGGGATAGAACACCACTTGGCCGGCGGTGCGGCCGCGCTCGTCCACCATGCGGTAGCTGTGGCTGAGATCCACGCGCTCGGATCGGGGCGACCCGCAGGCGGCGACGGTGGTCAGGGCGGCTGCGGCCAGCAGGCCGCGCCACGGGAAACGGTGGCGATTACCTTCCATGATTTTCTCCGGTCAGCATGGGTTTCAACGCGCCCCCAAGTCTTCTTCACGGATCAGGACATGACGCTGCAATAACCAATCACAGGTGGAACGCTAACATGGGAACCGCCACCTGTCATGAAGCAGTCCGACGTAGGCGGAAAGGACGGTGAATTCCCTTGCTTTGCTTTCAAATGACAAAATGGGGGTGGCCTAGTACTGGTACACCCCCTTCCGGCCTACGCGGCTTGGTTTAGAAACGCCGGGCGGACTATGCGGCTTGACGCTTCAGGACGCCTTGGGCGACAGCAGATCCTCCAGCCCGATGCGGCGGAACATCTCGGCTCGCACCCGGTCGGCGACGCCGTTCACCACTTCCGCGCCGTCCTGCGACGGGTCGATGTGGGTGCGGAAGGGGCGCTTGCCATGGGGTAGGCCAACCACCCGCGCGATGGCCTCGGCCACGCTGGCGGCGTCGGCGTCCGGTGGCTCCAGCGCCGCCAGGCCCTCCAGCGCCCGGGTGGGCACTCCGGCATAGGGCCCCTCGTTGTATTCGGCGGCGCGGACCGTGTCGGCCGGCGATCCCGAATGGGCGAAGTGGTTGGTGCCTTTGGTGAAGGCGCCGGGGACGATGATGGCGGTCTCGATGCCCCAGCGGGTCAGTTCCGAGGCGTAGCTGACGGCCAGGCTGTCCATGGCGGCCTTGGCGGCGAAATAGGGCGCCAGGTAGGGCGGGGTGCCGCCCCGCGTGCTGCTGCTCGACACCCACACCACCAGCCCCTTGCCCTGGCGTCGCAGGTGGGGCAGGGCCGCCCGGTTCAGCCGCTGGGTGCTCAACACGTTGATGTCGAACAGCTGGGCATATTGCTCCGGCGTGAAGGCCTCGGCCGGGCCGAAGGACATGTGGCCGGCATTGTGCACGATGACGTCCAGGCGGCCGGCCTCATTGATGATGTGGGCCACGGCGGCTTCGACCGAGGCGTCTGACTGCACGTCCATCTCGGCCGTGCGCAGGTCCACGCTATGCTCGGCGGCATAGGCCTTGGCCTTCTCCACCTGGGGGGCGTTGCGGCCTTGGGTGTCGCGCATGGTGGCGTAGACGGTGTGGCCGGCATGGGCCAGGGCGCGGGTGGCCAGGGCGCCGAAACCGCTGGAGGCGCCGGTGATGACGATGATCTGCCTCATGATCGGGTGCTCCTCAATTCCAGGGTTTCGGACTTCAGATGATGCCGCCGTTGGCGCGCAGGACCTGGCCGTTGATCCAGGCGCCGTCGGGGCCGGCCAGGAAGGAAACGGCGGCGGCGATGTCCTCGGGCTGGCCCAGGCGCTCCAGCGGGGCCTGCTTGGCCAGGCGGTCCACCACCTCTTGCGGCTTGCCGTTCAGGAACAGCTCGGTGGCGGTGGGGCCGGGGGCGATGGCATTCACGGTGATGGACCGGCCGCGCATCTCCCGCGCCATGATGGCGGTCAGCGCCTCCACCGCCGCCTTGGTGGCGGCGTACGCGCCGTACGTGGGCGGGTACAGCCCCACGACGCTGGAGGAGAAGTTGATGACGCGGCCGCCCTCACGCAGGCGCTGCGCCGCCTCGCGCAGGGTGTTGAAGGTGCCCTTCAGGTTGATGTCCACCAGTTTGCTGAAGGCGTCGTCGCCCATGTCGGCGATGGCGCCCAGCGTCATGATGCCGGCGTTGTTGACCAGGATGTCGACGCCGCCGAACGCGGCCTCCACCCGGTCGAACATGGTCTTCACGGCCTGGGTGTCGGCCACATCAGCCTGGACGGTCAGGGCGCGGCCGCCGGCGGTTTCGATCCTGGTGGCGACGGCTTCGGCGGCGGCGACGCTGCCGGCGTAGTTGACGATGACGGTGTGGCCATCGCGGCCCAGCCGCTCGGCGATGGCGGCACCGATGCCGCGGGCGGCACCGGTGACGAGAGCGACCTTCTTGCCGTTCGTGTTCATGGTCATGATGTGATCCTTTCCTTCCGCCGGGCTGGCGTCGTCGCGGCCCGCCGCAGTCGATGAAGGAAAGGTGCGCTCTAGGTGTTTCTGGATAAATGGCGTAAATTTGCCATCATTATCCAAAAATGATCAATAATCAGCAGGCGACCTATGGACCGTTTCGACGCCATGCGCGTCTTCACCCGCATCGTGGAACGGCGCAGCTTCACCGCGGCGGCGGAGGATTTGGGCATGCCGCGCGCCACCGTGACCCATACCCTGCAGCAGCTGGAGGGCCGGCTGGGCACCCGGCTGCTGAACCGCACCACCCGGCACGTCAGCCCCACCCTGGACGGCGAGGCCTTCTACCAGCGCTGCCTGCGCCTGCTGGCGGATGTGGAGGAGGCGGAGGGCGCCTTCCGCGCCACCGACCCCAAAGGCCTGCTACGGGTGGACGTGCATGGCAAGCTGGCGCGGCACTTCCTGTTTCCCACCCTGCCGGACTTCCTGGGCCGCCATCCCGGCCTGGACCTGAACATCAGCGAGGGCGACCGGCTGGTGGACCTGGTGCGTGAGGGCGTGGACTGCGTGTTGCGCGCGGGCGAACCGCGCGACAGCGCCTTGATCGCCCGCCGCGTGGGCCTGATGCCGCAGGCCACGGTGGCCAGCCCCGCCTACCTGGAGCGCCACGGCGTGCCCGCCACGCCCGATGACCTGGCCGACGGGCACCAGGCGGTGAATTTCGTGTCGTCCACCACCGGCCGGCCTTTCCCTTTCGAATTCATGGTTGGGGACGAGATGCGCAGCCTGACCCTGCCGGGGCGGGTCAGCGTGGCCAGTGCCGAAAGCTTCACGGAGGTGGCCCGCCTGGGTCTGGGCCTGATCCAGACCCCGCGCTATCACCTGGGCCCGGATCTGGCGGCGGGCCGGTTGGTGGAGGTGCTGCCCCTCTACCCGCCGCCGCCCATACCCGTCTCGGTCCTTTATCCCCACAACCGACAGCTGTCGCCGCGCGTGCGGGTATTCGTCGACTGGGTGGCCGGGTTGTTCCGATAGCGTTCCCTCACGCGCCGGGCGGCCACATCCGTGGCCTGTATGCGCGTCCTGGGGCTTCCCCGCATTTTGGTCCGCTGGCGCTCTCCTAAATGCCGCCGCCTATTAGAGGGTGGATCGGGTGCCGTGCAGATAGGCCCGCACGGTACGGGCCAAAGCCTCGTCCTGGTTCAGGGGCGGGTGCCAGTCGAAGGCGTCGCGGAAAGCCGTGTCGTCGATTTCCAGCGATCCCGTCAGGCGGTCGGCGATACCGGACAGGCCGGGCAAGTGGCCGGCCAAACTCCAGAACGCCGCCGGCAGGGGAAGCAGCCAGGGCCGCTTGCCGGCGGCGGCGGCCAGGGTGGCCACCAGGCTGCTGGTGGATAGGGCTGGCTGGTCGGCCACCAGGAAGGTGCCGGTGATGTCGTCCCGTTCAACCGCCCGGGTGATGGCGTCGGCCAGGGTGTCCAGGCTGACCAGGCTGCGCCGGTTGGAGATGCCGCCCAAGGGCAGCACCGGCCAGCGGGTGGCCAGGCGCAGCAGGGCCGCCATGTTGGCCTTCACCCCCGGCCCATGCACCAGGGGCGGCCGCAGGATGGCCAGCGACAGCGGGCCGCCCGGCGGGCACAGGGTGGTCAGCGCCTCTTCCGCTGCGCGCTTGGATTCGCCATAGGCGTCCTCCGGCAGGGCGGGATCCAGTTCCGTCAGAGGACGGCCGGGGCTGTGGTCGCCCTGGGCCTTGACACTGCTGACATAGACCAGGCGACGCAGCCCCGCCACTTGCGCCGCCTGGGCCAGACGCACGGTGGCGGTGACGTTCAGAGCCTGCAGCGCGGTTGGCGTGACGTTGCGCTGATGCGCCAGGCCCGCCAGGTGGACCAGGGCCTGCGCCCCCTCCAGCACCGGAGCCCAGTTCACCGGGCCGGCCAGGTCGCCCACCGGTGCCGGGGTCACCCCGGTGGGCAGGCCGGCGCCGGCGTTGCGCACCACCGCGATGACTTCATGTCCCCCGGCCAGCAGCCGGGGCAGCAGGGCCCGGCCCACGAACCCGGTGGCCCCGGTCACCACGATCTTGGCCATGTTCGTTTCCCTTGATTACCCGTGATCCCGCGCTTGAATCGCATGGAGGCGGCGGGCAGGGCAACGAAGGAAACCGCCAGGCTTTACTGATAGTTCCGGATGATGCGGTCCAGGGTGCCGTCGCGGCGCAGGGTGTCCAGCGCGGTGCGCAGGCGGGCCACCAGGTTGGCGTCGGTGCCCAGGTTGCAGGCGATGCCCACCGGGGCCACGCTGAAGGTCAGCACCGGTTCCACCGCCACCCCCGCCTGGCGCGCCAGCCAGCGGCCGCTGATGGCCCCGGCGGCGGCCAGGTCGGCACGGCCGGCGGCCAGCATCGGCATCTGGTTGGCCAGCGCCACCTCGGTGATCTCCAGCCCTTGGTCCCGCAGCGTGGTGGCCAGCATGGTGCCCGCCGGCACCAGGATGGACAGGGGTGCCCCCCGCGCCTGGGCCTCGGCCGCCAGGGTCTTCACCTCATCCAGGCTGGCCAGGGCATGGGTGCCATCGGGATGGGCGCGGTCGTAGTGCAGCCAGTCGGTCCGGGCGAACAGGGCGGCCCCGCCCTGCGCGATGGGCGCCACCCATTGGAACTGGGTCTGCCGCTCCGGCGTCTCGTTCGCCGCGAACAGGCAGGTGCCCGGCAGCTCCTGCACCATGTGATAGCCCCGCCGCCACGGCATGACCTGCACCTGGTAGGCGATCCCGGCCGACGCCATCAGGGACGGCAACAGATCGCCCATGATGCCTGTCAGCCGGCCAGTGGCCGGGTCGGTATAGTTCAGCGGCGGGTTCTCCTCGGTGATCAGCGTCAAGGAAACCGCCGCCTCCCCCGCCCCCGCCGATGGTGTCATCCATAACAAGGCGCCCAGGCACAGCGCCAGCCGCACCAGGCGGGGCACACGGGAAAGAGGGGCTGCGGCGGGGGTACCGGACATCGCTTCCTGGCGGCGGCGCTGCGGAGGACGCTCCGCGCCGGGAAGGGTTGGGACGGACGCCGGGCGGAATGAGGCAGTCTCCGCCCGGATTACCTACCAAGTTCTTAACGACGTCGGAGGCAAGGTTCCCGCCGGCGTCATTGCAGGTTCGCGGCGGTGGCGATCTTGTGCCGCACCACGCCGCTGGCGGCCGCCAGGGCCGCCGCGCGCTGCAACAGCCAGCCCCGCATCTCCGGCGGCTGGCGGTCCAGGATGGCCTCCACCGCCAGCGCATCGCCCGCCGTCATGTCGGTGGCGGCGTTCAGCAACAGTTCCGCCAGTGCCCGGCAATCGGCCGCTTGGTCGGCCGAGCCGGCATGGAAGAGGTGGCGCATGCGTGCGGCGGCGCCATCGGGATCCTGGCTGTACAGGCGGCACGCCGGGTCGGAGATCTGTGGATCGGTATCGGGGCTATCCGGTGGCGTCATCTGGCCGTTCCTTCGGGGAAGAAGAGGTCAGTGGGGACGGCGAATACCCTAACATCCGCCCCAGGCCGGGGGGAGGTCGCCAAACGGAGAGGGTCGTTCGGGCTAGCCCCCCACGGGGACCTAAACCGCCGCAGGATTCTCGATGGGCGTCTCCGCCGGTGCCGCCACCGGAGGGGTGCGGACCGGCATGGCGATGGCGCGCAGGGATTTCGACGTCAGGCCCAGGGCGACGATGCCCCACAACGCCAGGCCGCTGCCCAGGAACATGATCTGCGGCGGGACATAGCGCATCAGCCAGCCGCATAGCGCCGCCGAAAGGGGCGCGAGGCTCATGACGATGAACATGAACAGGCTCATGCCACGGCCCAGCATGGCGGGGGGGATGCGGCGCTGGATCCAGGTGAAGACGCCGATCTGGATGAAACCCGCCAGGCAGCCGGCGATGGCCATCAGCAGCGCGGCCTGCCAGGTGTGCCGGGCCAGGCCCATGGGCATGAACACCAGGGCCACCAGGCTGTCGATCAGCAGGATGGTGGCGCCCAGGGTGCGCAGGCGGAAATTAGGCCGGGCGCCCGACACCGTCATGCCCACCAGCGTGCCCACGCCATGCAGGCCCATCAACAGGCCGAAGCCGTCGGCGCCGTCGGCCAGCCGGTCGCGGGCGAAGACGGGCAGCACCGCCTGCAGGGGGCCGCCGATAAAGAAGGTGGTGGCGGAGAAATAGAGGCACAGGGCCCGCAACTCCGGATCCCGCCAGAAGTGGCCGATGCCGTCGCCGATGGAGCGGAAGACGGCGCCCAGGCTCTCCCCCTTCCGCGCCAGGCCGTCGCCCGGCAGGGTCAGCATGCGCACCTGGTACAGGGTGAGGGCCGAGATGACGAAGCTGGCGCAATCCACCAGGAAGGCGGCGCCCAGCCCAGCCAGGTCGCTGGGGGCCTGGGCGCCCGCTGCGGCCTTGCCGCTGCCGCCGACCATGGCGATCAGGCCGCCGGCCATCAGCGGGCCCAGCAGCAGGGTGGCCTGGCGCAGGCCCATCATCGTGCCGTTGGCGGCCTGCAACTGGTCGCCTGGCACCACGCGGGGCAGGATGGTGGTGCCGGCCGGGATGCTGAAGGCGCTGGCCAGGCCGATGCCGAAGGCGACGACGCACAGCACGGGAATGGTCAGGGTGCCGGTCAGGACCCCGGCCCCCAGCCCGCCCAACAGCACCGCGTTCACGTATTTGGTCAGCAGCAACACGCTGCGCGCGGGATAGCGGTCCACCAGCGCCCCGCCCACCAGCAGGAAGACGGCGCGCGGCAGGCTGATCAGGCCCAGCACCAGGCCCATGGCCAGGGTGTCGTTGGTGACGGCCAGCACCAGCCACGGCATGGCCAGCAGGCTGAACTGGTCACCCAGCATGGAAATGACGCCACCGCCCACCAGCCACAGGAAGTTGCGATTGCGCATCAGAGGGTTGGGCGGGCGCTTCGGCTTTGTCTCGGTGGACATGGGGCTGCCTCAGGACAACGGGGGTTTGGTGGGGCTGTTGACGGTTGGCTTGGGCGCTCGCGCGCGTTTGATCTTGGCCGCCGGTGGTGGTGGCACCGGCGGTGGCGCCTGGGTGTATTCCGGTGGCAGGGGTGGTTGACCGCCGGGGAACAGGCCCATCAGACGCGCCCGTTCATAATCGGGCGGGCGGATGTCGCCCGCCTCGACGGTTTCCACCAGCTTGGCCAGCCAGGCGTTCTCCGTTTCCAGGTGGGCCAGGCCGTTTTCCAGGATGGCCCGCATGCCTGTGGAATGGATGGGGGCCAAATAGTCCGCCAGGGCCTTCAGGGGACGATAATAGTCCCGTTGCACGGCCAGGCGCTGGCGTAGCGCGTCCGCCACCGCGCCGTGATCCGCATGGTGCAGGAACATCAGCGCCGGATAGAGCGGGTGATAGCGGGGGAGACGTCGGCCAGCCGTTCCGCCATCAGGGAGTGGAACCGGGCACGGCCGGCGGGCGTCAGGCCGTAGGTGGTGCGTTCGCCGCCACGGGCCACCGCCTCCACCCCCTTGGCCTCGATCAGGCCGTCCCGGGCCAGGCTGCGCACGGCGTAGTACAGCGTGCCCACGTCCACATCGATGTAGTGGTCGACATGGGCAGCCGTCAGCCGCCGCTTGATTTCATAGGGGTGCAAGTCGCCGCTCTGCAGCACGCCCAGGATAAGGAGTTCCGCCTTCATAGTTTAATCAAACTAATATAGTTTAATTCAACTATCAACGGGATTTCACCCGGGTCTTATGTCCCCAGGTTTTGCGCCCGGGGGGCGCGCATGCCCCTTGCGGGCGAACGCCACCCGCAATTCAATGCGCACCCATGAACCGCCTCACCCTCCGCATCGATTTTGGTGACCAGGGCGCCGTCGGCCCCGGTAAGATACGTCTGCTGGAAGCCATCGCCGAGCACCATTCCATCTCCGCCGCCGGGCGGGCGATGGGCATGTCCTATCGCCGCGCCTGGCAGCTGGTGGACGCCCTGAACCAGACCTTCGCCCAGCCGTCGGTCACCACCCAGGTTGGTGGCGGCGGGGGTGGGGGGGCCGCCCTGACGGAGTTCGGGCATGAGCTGGTGGCCGCCTACCGCGGCATGGAAAAGGCGGCGGCGGAGGCGACGGCCGACATCCGTGCCAGTCTGGTCAGCCGCTTGCGCGCGCCCGGCGCCTGAAGGGACACTCAACTACCGAGCGCCACCGCCTTGACGATGGCCCACAGGGGCTGGCCCGCCGCGATGCCCAGCGCGTCCGCGCTGGTGCGGGTGACGCGGGCCAGCACCGGGGCGCCCACGCAGTCCAGGCGCACCACGCGGCTGCCGTCCGCGTCCTCCCGTACGTCGGCGACGATGCCGGGAAGGATGTTCAGGGCCGACAGGCCCTGCGGTGCCCTGTCGGACAGCAGCACGTCTCGGGCAGGAATGCGCAGGCGGGTGCGGGCGCCCGGTGTCAGATAAGCGGGCAGATGGGGCACCAGGATGCGGCCGGCGGCGGTGTCCAGTTGGAACAGGCCGTCGCCCGTGCGGTTCGCCACCACGGCGTCCAACAGCGACCCGGCCTCCGCCCCGCCGGTCAGGTCCATCAGATCGGGGCGGGACCACAGGGTGGCGGGCGCACCCACGGCGCGCACCCGGCCCTGGTCCACCATCACCACCGTCGTGGCCAGGCGTGCCACCTCCGCGACGGCGTGGGTGACGTAGAGGATGGGCAGTCCGCCGTGGTCGCGCAGCCGTTCCAAATAGGGCAGGATCTCGCCTTTGCGCGCCTCGTCCAAGGCCGCCAGCGGCTCATCCATCAGCAGGATGCGCGGGGCGGCCAGCAGGGCGCGGCCCAAGGCCACGCGCGCCTTTTCGCCCCCTGACAGGCCGGCGGGCCGGCGGGCGAGCAGATGCGCGATGCCCAACAACTCGGTCACCAACTCCAGCGTCGGGGCGTCGCGCGTCAGGTGGCGGCGGGCGAACCAGCGACCGTACAGCAGATTCTGCCGCACCGTCAGGTGGGGCAGCAGCCGCGCCTCCTGGAAGACATAGCCGACGCGGCGGCGGTGGGGCGGCAGCCACAGGCCGGCCCCGGTATCCACCAGCGGCACGCCATCCACGGCGATGCGCCCCCGGTCGGGCCGCTTCAGCCCCGCCACCAGGTCGATCAGGGTGCTTTTGCCCGAGCCTGACTGGCCGAACAGCACGGTCAGGCCCCGGCCGGCCGTCACCTGCGCCTGCAGGTCGAACGCACCCTGGCGCAGGGTGACGTCCAGGTCGAGGGAGGCGGGCGCGGCCATCACGACACCCCACCGATACGCCGGCTGACGCTGCGCGCCAGCGCCTCCGATAGCAGCAACGCCATCAGTGACAGCGCTACTGACACCGCCACCAGGCGCAGCGCGCCGGCGTCGCCGCCGGGCGACTGGGTATAGGCGTAGATGGCGCCCGATAGGGTCTGGGTGCGGCCGGGGATGTTGGAGACGAAGGTGATGGTGGCGCCGAATTCGCCCAGGGCCTTGGCGAAGGCCAGCACCGCCCCCGCCAGCACGCCGGGCAGCATCAGGGGCAGGGTCACCGTGGCGAACACCCACAGGGGCGGGGCGCCCAGGGTGCCGGCCGCCTGCTCCAGCCTGGTGTCCACCGCCTCGATGGACAGGCGGATGGCCCGCACCATCAGGGGGAAGCCCATGACCCCGGCGGCCAGGGCCGCCCCCGTCCAGTTGAACGCGAAGACGATGCCGATGCTGGACAGCGGCTTCCCCAGCCAGCCCTGCCGTCCCATCAGCAGCAGCAGGGCATAGCCCGTCACCACCGGCGGCAGGATCAGGGGCAGGTGGACGATGCCGTTCAGCAGATCGCGCCCCCAGAACCGGCCGCGGGCCAGCGCCAGGGCCACAGCGATGCCGGGAGGCAATGCCGCCAGGGTGGCCCAAATGGCAACCTTCAGGCTGAGCTGGATGGCGGCCACCTCGTCCGGGCCAAAGCCTAGAAGGCCGCTAAGATTGTTCATGGATGCCGATTGGTCAGGCGGGGTCACTTCGCCGACAGTACGGTGAAACCCTGGGCCTCGAACAGGGGGCGCGCCTGGGGGCTGGCCACGAATTCCAGGAACACCCGCGCCTGGGCGCTGGTGCTGTCCTTGGCCAGGGCGATGGGATAGAGGATGGGGGCGTGGCTGTCGACCGGGAAGGTGGCGACGATGCGCACGCCCGGCTCCGCCACCGCGTCGGTCTTGTAGACGATGCCGAATGGCGCCTCGCCCCGGGCCACCAGGGCCAGGGCAGCGCGCACATTCTCCGCCGGGGCCAGGCGGTCCTGCACCTTATCCCAGGCGCCCAGCTTTTGCAGGGCGGCCTTGGCGTACTTGCCGGCGGGCACGGCGGTTGGGTCGCCGACGGCCAGGCGACCACCCTTTTGCGCCGCGTCCAGCGCCTGATCCAGGGCGAAACCCTGTTTGATCTCGAGGGTGGTTTTGCTGTCGGCGGTGGCCACCAACACCAAATCGTTGCCCAGCAAATCACGGCGGGTGGTGGGCTGGATCAGGCCCTTGCCAGCCAGATAGTCCATCCAATCCTCGTCGGCCGAGATGAAGACGTCGGCGGGGGCGCCGGCCTCGATCTGCTTGGCCAGCGCGGAACTGGCGGCATAGGTGATGGTGGCCTTGGCCCCGCCGCCGGCGACGTAGGCGGCGTTGGCGTTGTCCAGCGCGTTCTTCAGGCTGGCGGCGGCGAACACCAGGGGGCCGCCTCCCTGCGCCCGGGCGGGGGCGGTGCCCAGGCCCATCATCACCATGACTGCCATGCTCGCCGCCATCCGGCCCAGCATCCGCCAATTCAACGTCTCATGCATTTTCTTGCCCCCTCGCGTTCCAAGTCGACGCTATATTTTGATGAATATAGCGTGCGCGAGGAGCGGTCGCCATGCGTATCCGCCGCCCGTGCCGATCATTTCATCGCAGTGGTGCGAACTGTTGCCTTCCGCAACGGCGGACAGGCCTAAGGCTGTCGCGCGATTTGCAAGCGGGCCGCATGCCCTCTTGTCGCTGGCGGCGGGCCGGGGGCGGCATCACCCTGGCCCCGCCACTCCCGCAGGGACTCCGCCCTGCGCCTGTTTCATGTCTCGGGGGATCATCGCCATGACCAGCATTTCGTCCGGCACCAACATGACCGTCTCGCTCAGCTCCCTGCTGCAGGGCGGCGGGGCCACGTCGAGCAGCGCGTCCTCCTCGGCGTCGTCGTCATCCGCCGCGTCCTCCGACAGCGCCGGGGCGGCCAGCGGCAGCTCCGCCACCAAGACGGTGACCAGCACCGTCACCACCACGGCGCCGGACGGCTCGACCACCACCACCGTCACCTATTCCGACGGTTCCACGACGACGACGACCACGCCGGCCACCCAGTCGGCAAGCAGTGGGTCGTCGGCCAAGGATGGCTCGGGGGCGGGTAACGACAGCGATGCCAGCGACGCCAGCGGCCAGGGCGGGCAGATCAGCGCCGTCAATATGCTGGTGTAATCAAATTACCTTGCGCACAATATAATCCATCCTGTAGCCTTGGGGAACAATCGGGAATCCCAGGGCGCTGGACCTTGGGGCCTTCCCGCCAGACGACACGGGGGGAAGGCCATGGCCACGGTTTACGATTATACGGTGCGGGACGCGACCGGCGCCCCGGTGGACATGGCGGCCTTCAAGGGCAAGGTCGTGCTGGTGGTCAATGTCGCCAGCAAGTGTGGCTTCACCCCGCAGTACAAGGGGCTGGAAGCCCTGTACCGCAAGTACAAGGACCAGGGCCTGGTCATCCTGGGTTTCCCCTGCAACCAGTTCGGGCAGCAGGAACCGGGCGACGCCCAGGAAATCCAGAACTTCTGTTCCCTGACCTATGACGTGACCTTCCCGGTGCTGGCCAAGGTCGAGGTCAACGGCGACAAGGCCGAGCCTCTGTATGAGCATCTGAAGGGCCGCGCCCGGGGCTTCCTGGGCAGCAAATCCATCAAATGGAACTTCACCAAGTTCCTGGTGGGTAAGGACGGCCGGGTGAAGCGTTATCCGCCGGTGGCCAAGCCCGAGAAGCTGGAGAAAGCGATCCAGGCGGCCTTGGGCGTTTAGCAGGGTGCGGAAGAATGGAGCGTTAAGGCCCCTTTCCCCATGAGCCAAGCCGATTGAAGGCTTGATCAAGAGGCTACGGGCCGCTTTTGTGGCCATCTTCCCCGGATACCGCCGTTTGAAGGCGGAGTCCGGATATGGTCAGGCGGCCATCATCAGCTTTGGCAGCCTGACGAGGTTGTAGGCGGCGGCGGTCAGCATGAAGGCCCAGCCGACGCGATCGGTTCCCTTGTGGCGGGTCTTGCGCAGGGCGCCGGTGGTCTTGATCCAGCCGAAGACCTCCTCAATGCGCTTGCGGATACGCAAGGAGACGCCATAGCCGGGGTGGCGGGTGGTGCGTCCATCAATGGCGGAAGTGCGCCGCGCCCCGGTCTTGGTCAGATGGTCATTCCGGGCGATATGCGGCGTCACCTTGCGGGCGCGCAGTTCCCGGACGAACTCACGCGCATCAAAGGCCTTGTCGGCGCCCAAGGTGATCCGCCGCGTCGGCTTCAGCCCGTCGACCAGGGCCAACGCCGCCTCGCGTTCGGCAGTGCCGGTCGCTTGGGTCAGCGTCGCGCCAACCACCAGGCCGTTGCGGTTCTCCATCAGCACATGGCCCATGTAGGCCAGGCGTGATGGCTGACCGTCGCTCTTGCGGTACAGCTTGGCTTGGGGGTCGGTGGTGGAGGCGTGGGTCTCGTTGGACCGCTTCTCCCCGTGGAAGTCGCGCTCCCCGTTGCTACCGGGACCCGGCGGCTCGCCACCGCCGTCCTTGGGCCGGAAGCTCTTGATCGACGCCCAAGCCTCGATCAGCGTGCCATCCACCGAGAAGTGGTCGTCCGACAGCAAGTTCCGGCCTCGCGCCTGGGCCACCACCGCCCCCAGGAACTTCGCCGCGACGTCACCCCCAAGAAGCCGCTCACGGTTCTTGGTGAACACCGTCACGTCCCAAACCGGGGCGTCCATCGCCAACCCGACAAACCACCGGAACAGCAGATTGTAGTCCATCTGCTCCATCAGTTGTCGCTCCGACCGGATCGAATAGAAGGCCTGGAGCAGCAGCGCCCGCAGCAGCTTCTCCGGCGGGATCGAAGGACGACCCACCTTCGCGTACATCGCCTCAAAGTCCGGCGACAAAACCTCCAGCGCCTCGTCACAGATCGCCCGGATCACCCGAAGCGGATGGCTTGGCGGAACACGCGCTTCGCAACTCACGTACGAAAACAAGCCTTCCGTCCGAATGTCTCCGCCACGCATCCCATCCTCCTCATCGTCATGAGGAAGCGAATCACGACAGGAACTCAGACGGAAGGGTTTTTCCGCATCCTGTTAGAGCCCCTCAAGGTCGTGGGCTGTTCCGCTCATGCCCTTGATTTAGGTTTCACCTAGGGGCGGTATTCCTCGGCCAGCAGGCCCATGACCAGGCTGTCGTGCCATTGGCCCAACAGGGAATAGGTCTGCCGTTCCCGTCCCTCAATTCGGAATCCCAGCTTTTCATAGCAGTGGATGGCACGGGTGTTGATGGCCAGCACCCTCAGCCCGATGCGGTGCAGGCCCAGGGCGCCGAAGGCGTAGGGGAACAGCAGGCGCATGGTCCGCATGCCCAGCCCCCGGTCCAGCACGGCTGGATCCAGCAGGCCTATGCCTAAGCTGGCGGTGCGCAGGCCCGGTGCCAGCGCGTCGTTCACGCCGCCCAGGCGCACGCTGCCGATCATGCGGTCGGGTAGGGGGCCGTCAAGCCCCTCCACCCCTGGCTCCGGCAGGGCGATGGCCCAGCTGTACGGGAACTTCAGCTGGTCGGCCATCCACAAGTCGGCGTCCGCTTGGGTGTAGCCCGCAGGCGCGCCGCTGCCGTCCCAGCCCATCAGATGATGGATATCCCGATCGCGGCCCAGAGCCAGCCGGGCGGCGACGTCGTCCGGGCGTAGCGGCCGCAGGATGACGGCGCCGTCGCCCAGGATGGGGATGATTGGGGGGGCGGGCACCGCCGCCGTTTCCGCATTCGCCATGAAGGCATCCTTCCGTCATCCAAGTTCCGCGCCCACCTTCCCCGAAAGGGCGCGGACCTGGCAAGGCGTCAGACGGAATGGAGGGGGATGAAGCGGTCAGGACTCGATCTTGATCTGGTCCGGGTCGGATACCACGATATGGGTCTGGTAATAGGACTTGCCGGTGCGTTCCCCGGTCTGTGTCACGTACCAGATGGTCACGCGCCGGGCCTCGCCCAGCACGGTGATGCGGTGGCCCTTGAAATAGGCGTCGGCGTCCTGGCCGTAGGCTTGGCGGAAGGCGGGCAGGGCGCCGGGCAGTATCTCGATGCACAGATTGTGCGGGTCGCGATAATCCTCCTGCGAGTTCAGGAAGATGCGGCCGTCCTGCCGGCCGGTCGCCACCACATCCAGGATGTAGGTGTCGGAATAGACGTCCGGCGCCACGGTGGCGGCGTAGTGGATGGCGTCTTCGGTGGTCAGCGGCTGGGTGGCGCAGCCCGCCACAAGGACTGAACCGAGAAGCAGAACGGCGGCGGTCTTCATGGGCATATCCCTGCAAGGTGAGGCGCCGGCAGGATAGCCCATGCCGGCGCCCTCGTTCAATTTAGTGGCGACCCTGCGGCATTCTTGCAACCGGACCGCCGGCCTTGTCAGGCCGCCGGTGCCAGCAGCCACAACAGGAACAGCACCAAAGGTAGGTGGAACAGCAGCTGGGTAAAGCTGAAGCCCACGATATCCTTGGCCTTCAGGCCCAGCACGCCCAGCAGCGGCAGCATCCAGAAGGGATTGATCAGGTTGGGCAGGGCCTCGGCCGCGTTGTAGACCTGCACCGCCCAGCCCTTGTGGGCGTTCACGTCGATGGCGGCCTGCATCACGTAGGGCGCCTCGATGATCCACTTGCCGCCGCCCGACGGCACCAGGAAACCCAGGATGGCGGAATAAACGCCTATGACCACGGGGAAGGTGCCGCCGCCGGCCAGGCTGACGAACAGGTGCGCCAGGTGGTGGGAGATGGACTGTCCGTCCGACCCCGGCACCTGGGTCAGCAACTGGGCGATGGCGCCATAGAAGGGGAATTGGATCAGCACGCCGGCGGTGCTGGGCACGGCCTTCGACACCGCGTTCAGGAAGCTGCGCAGCCGCCCGTGCAGCAGCAGGCCCAGCATGATGAAGAAGAAGTTGTAGGTGTTGAGGTTGGAGATGACGCCGAGGGCGGGCTTGTTCTGGAACTCATGCACCAGGAAGCCGGCGCCCAGCGCCACGACGACCAGCGGCAGGATGGGCGTCAGCTCCAGCCAGTCGCCGGGGCGGCCTGGGCCTTCCTCTTTCTGGCCGCCGGCTTCGGTCACGTCCACGCCCAGGTCGGCGGCGGTGCGGGCCCGCGCGTCGCCGGGCGCGGAGTAATAGGCGATGGCGACGGAGGCCACCAGGATCACCAGCCCCATCACCATGGACTGCCACAGGAAGATGGTCTGGCTCAGGGGGATGACGCCGGTGATGTCGGCCACCGCCTTGGGCAGGCTGGCCGGGTTGGCCTGCAGCATGGCGGCCGAGGAGCTGAGGCCCAGGGCCCAGGTGGCGCCCAGGCCCAGATAGGCGGCCGCCCCCGCCGCGCGGTAATCCACGCGGATGTCCTGGCGCCGGGCCAGCGCCCGCACCAGCAGGGCGCCCAGCACCAGGCTGAGGGCGTAGTTGAGGTAAGAGGCCGCCATGCTGACGAAGGCGGTGAAGGCGACCGCCCCCCGGCCGGTGGCCGGCACCCGCGCCAGCCATTCGATCAGGCGCAGCACCGGTGGTGAGCTGGCCACGACATAGCCGGTGATCACCACCATGGACATCTGGATGGTGAAGGGGATCAGGGACCAGAACCCGTCGCCCACGCCCGTGGCGACGGCACCCACCGGCGCGCCCGTGGCCAGGTTGCCGGCCGCGACGATGATGACGCCCAGGACCACGAACACGAAGGCGTCGGGAAACCACTTTTCCGCCCAGCGGGTGAAGGCGATGGCGCCACGCGCCAGCACCCCTTCGTCGCCCGCCCCGGCGCCACCTGCCGTCTTACCGGCCATCTTGTTGATTGCCATTCACGTTTCCTCCACGCGGGTCTTCCCCCGCAGGCATTAACCTTAGCGGCGGGGGCGGGGAAAACCAGCGTGAAGGTGGGGCGTCATACTCCCTCGTCCGGGGTCTTGAACACCCGGGTGCCGCAGATGCGATCATGGCCGGCGGTTTTCTGGTCGGTGAAGGCCACCATCAGGTAGTTGACCAGAATCGCTACGCAGACGATCACCACCACCACCATGTACAGCACGGGCGCCGACTTGGCCTGGGACTGTAACAGGATCAGCGGCAGGGTCAGCAGCTCCTGCACGCCGGTGCGGGCGAAGGCGAGGCCCAGCCCCACCCGCCCGCCATCGGGCCGGCCCACCACCAGGCTCATAAAGCGCTTGCCCGGCGTCGCCCGCATGCTGCTGGCGACAAACAGCGTGTGGTAGCTCAGGTATAACGCGATGTTGACCACCGCCGCCGTGGGCAAGGCCAAAAGGGTGCCCGGCGACGTTCCAGACCCGGCCGCCGTCGTGGGCGCCAGCGGATAGTCGAACGCCACGGCCAAGGCCAGCGAGGCCACGAACAGGATCAGGCCATCAATGACGGCTGCGAGGGCCCGGCGCCAGAAGCCGCCATAGGTCCACCCGGTGGGAATGCCGCTGAATTGTAAGGGAAACGTGGGGGCGGTCGTCTCGACACTCATGAGCCCCTCTGTCCTTTGGTTGAAGGTCGGGTCCATGAAGGTAAGCCCATCGGCAGGATAAGGACAATGCCGCCACAACGGGTGTCACCGTCTTGAATGAGACGGGGCCTGTGAGGGCGGCGGCAATGCCTGAAATATTATCGCCATTAAAGCGCCGTTTACATTAAATCTGAGTGATTTGCCGAGTTAATTGGCCATTCATCTCAAGTAAACGATGCTGTGATTATTGTGTGGAGACTTTTATCATCCCCCATCCGACAGGGCAAGGGGCTAGGCGTGACGATTTGTTGACCATCGATCCCTTTGTGACAGGTTCTGACAATTTGGGTGGTGGGCTGGAGCCATAGCGGGTTGTGCCGATTGATTTACATTGAAAAATTTACCTCTTTTGATGGAGGGGCGTGCGGAATGGTTTGGCAGCTCCATCAGGACGAACGGGCTGATCGCTGCCATACGGGCCTTGGCGCGGTTAAATGGAAGACGGATTGGGCGCGAGTTGGTACCCAGGGTAGTCGATCAAATGAGACGGGTTAATATCCCGGGGGGCAGGCAACGATGAGCCAGGGCGAGGTCAGCACCACCTGCGCCCGCAACCAAGAAAAAAGCTAGGGAACCTGCGAGAGGGGGTACTAGGGCCTGTTGACAAACGGGATTGAACGAACCCGCTGCCGCAACCGCATCGAGCGCATGTTCAATCGGCTGAAGCAATTTCGACGCATCGCCACCCGATACGACAAAACAGCGAAATCCTTCCTCGCCTTCCTCAACATCGCCGCCGCCAAAATCTGGCTACCGCGCTTTGTCAACAGAACCTAGGTACTTTCTTGTTTTCGCTAAGTCGGTCTCCGCTGTGAAGGAGGCGGCGATCCCAGGCCGACATCACCGACATCTTGGGTGGTGGTAGGACTATGATCTAAACGAACATGGAGCCTGCACCGTCTGGCATATGCTACGCTCGGGTATGCGGGGGTCCTACCACACTGATGGCTCCGATTAAGGGCGGCCCGAAGTCCGCCAACATTCGCTTGAACGAATCGATGGATATGGATGGGCAGGTAGAACAGCCACGCGCATACCGGGAGTGTTGTATTGAGAGAAAGTTAGCGGAATGCTAAGCGGGAATCTTGGCGTTTTCCAAGTTATAGCTCTGAGCAGTCTCTCTAAGTTGTTCCGAATATAGATAGATGTCGTCAATGGTATCTATCTTAATCTTATCTTCCGTTTTTTCCTTGAACAGGCTTATGTATTTTATAGATTTAGAGTTAAAATGGAGACGAATGAGAGGCTTTCGATTGTTGTCATCCAGCAGTATGGCGCAGTAACTCTTCGCGTCACGCAGAAAGATACGATCGGGTTTCACTACACTGCGGACGATGGCCTTCACAATATAGAACCCCTCCAGCTCTTCTTCTGTTGTTTCTATGTCCGTTTCGATCTCAAGAGCAGAAACCGAAGAGGGCGGAGCGCTAGGAGTAGGGGCCGCACGACTAAGTACATTGGGCGTTCCCGTTGTCGCCTCGAGGGCATTGGTCAACTTAACGCTTAATAGATCTAATATACTATCATGTATAGCCGTGGCTACGAGGGGTGTGAAATCATCTTTAATTTTGGCAGTAAACCGGCCATCGAATACGCGCGCGACTAGCATTCGTATAAATTCTTCTGATGGGTTCTGTATTTCCTTCATAAATTCCGCTTTTAATGCGGAGCTATATTTCAAGTTGCTTGCGGTTGATAAAATTGTTCCCACGTCAAATGCATCTGAAGAAAATTTCTCGAGCTCGCATATTTCATTTGGTCGATGTTCAACGATATTGAATTTGAAGAACGGTCGTTGATCCATTTTGTTTGGTGCATCAAGATCAGAATAGAACCAATATTCAATACCATTGGTCAATATGGCAAACCTAGCGTCTGTAACAGAGAAATATCTAAAAAGCTGAGACATGTGAGCTTGAGCTAGATTGGTTCCGCACCCCTTGCATTCGACGAGAATAGACAACTTGCCATTTATGTTAATTGCGTAATCGACCTTCTCACCTTTCTTCGTGCCAACATCTGCGGTAAATTCTGGAATAACGATCTCAGGATTGAAGACGTCATACCCAAGGGCGCTTAGGAATGGCATTACGAAGGCATTTTTACAGGCTTCCTCGGTAAGGACGCCGCCTTTCTGTCGTTCAATACGTCCGGCCAGACTTTTAATTTTATCGACAAGTTCCATAATTTCCCCCTCGAGAAATTTAAGAGCGCAATACCTAGAAGTGGCAATCGGCGACTTCAGAATCCAATGAATCCACAAATACGACATAAGCGCAACCAGTGGATGACCTCGAGTTCCTATCCCAAATTTCCTAACGGTGAGAAGGGGTTTCGAGGGGACTCTCCTCGACGGCCTTTTTATTGGGATTTTCCGTCGTAGTTGTTTCGCCAGCTTTGCCCTCTGGCGCCACGTCCGGCTGGGGTGCGACCCGGCGCAGGTGGGGACCCGTCACCTGGAACACCGGACCACCGACATAGGTGAAATAGATGCGGTGCTGGCTGTGGGCCACGAACATGCGATGGGCGCGCAAAAAATCCAGCCCCAGCAGCATGTCCGGCACCTCAGAATCCCCGGCTGTCGAACAATTCGCCGAACCGCAGGCGCACATGCTTGATCTGTTCCCCGCCCAACTCGAAGGTATCGAAGGTGCCGATGTAATCCTCGACCTTGTTGTCGCCGATGCCGGTGGTGGCGCCCACGTGAACCACGCCGGGGCTTTCTGGCGTCAGACCCGCCCACTTCGCCGCCCGTGTGGTGAGGATGGAGGTGTAGGCGCCTGTGTCCAGGATGGCCCGGACTTCCTCGCCATTCAGTTTCACGGTCAGCCATATCTTGGGGTTTAATTGGCTGGACCGTCCGATCTCCGCCTCTTCATAAGGGTCGCCCCAATAGGCCAGGGCGGTGTTGCCGCAATCCACGGGGTGGAACAGCCCCAGGCGATTATGGGCGACGTCGATGTCCAGATCGAACTTGGACAGGACATTCTCCCCCAGCACGCCGATGATGTCCGGATTGTCCGTCAGGTCGTGATTGCCGAACACGGGGAAATCCAGGTTGTGCGCCGCCCCATCCCCCAGCTTCAGTTCATCCAGGCGGGCCTCATCCACGGTGACGCGGCCGCCCACCCCTTCCATGTAGACGTCCGGTATCCAATGGTGGCGCAGCTTCAGACGGTCGGCCGCCGGCTTGGTGATGGTGCTCACGGCGGCGCCCGTATCCATCATCAGGTAAGCTTTCTGACCGTTCACCGCCGTGTCCAGCAGGGGCATGTTGCCGTCCAGTACCAGGTTCAACGTACCAGTTCTGACCAGCTTGCACTCGGTCTCGGCCGCACCCGCGTGAGGGCCGGCAAAGCCTATTCCCAAGACCACCGCCACCACCCCGGCGGCGATGCGCCACCATCCCATCGGCACCGGTACGCCAGCCGTTCCCCGCGCCCACATGCCCAAGGTCATGTTTCCCCCAAACGCCGAACGTGCCCACGCCCACACCTCTTACGCGAGGATAGTACGGGTGAATTCTTGTGGATATCGGATTCGGCGACGGATGCCCAGGGGGGCCGCATCACGCGGGGGCCCACAGGAAGTCCAGGCCCAGCAGCTTGTCCGGCAGGCTGTGCCGATTTTCGGCGCCGCGTATCCCACAGAGGCCACCGATGCGCAGACGACGGCATGGGTGGTGCCGGTCGGCTTGGCGCCCGGACGGTCGGCGGGCACGCCCAGCCATTCCGGCGCGCGTCGTCAGCGCCCTTGCGTCTCCGCCGACGCCGCCTCGGCCTCCTGGTCGGCGCGGGGCAGGCGGGGGCCCACGACCTGGAAGATGGGGCCGCTGCCGACATAGGCGAAATAGAGCCGGTGCTGGCTGTGGGAGATGAACACCCGGTGGGCGCGCAGGAAGTCCAGGCCCAGCAGCATCTCGGGCGTGTCCCATCCGCCATGGCCGAACATGTTGCCGAAGCGCAGGCGGACGCGGCGGATTTCCTCGTCCCCCAGCTTGAAGCTGTCGAACAGGCCGACATAGTCGTCGACCTCGTCATTGCCGATGCCGCTGGACTTGCCGGCGTGCGTCACGCCCGGGGTCTGCGGCGTCATGCCCACCCGCTCCGCCGCCTGCAGGGTCAGGACCGAGGTCTCGGCGCCGGTGTCCAGGACGGCGCGCACCGGCTGGCCGTTCACCATGACGGTCAACCAGATCGGGGACCCATCCTCCCGCATGCGCTCGATCTTGGTGTAGTCGTACGGAACGCCCCAGTAAGAGGCCAGCGCCGTGTGCTCGCAGTCTTCGGGATGGAAGAGGGTCAGGCGGTTGTGGGCGATGTCGATGTCCAGGTCGAAGTTCGACAGGAAGCGTTCGCCCAGCACGCCGACGACATCCGGCCCGTCGCCGATGTCATGGTTGCTCAAGACGGGCATCTCGACGCGGTGGACCAGCCAGTTGCCCAGCGTCATGTCGTCGATCTGGCTGGAATACATGGCGACATGGCCGCCCACGCCCTCCGCGTGGAGGCCCGGTTCCCACCCATGGCGCAGTTTCAGCCGCTCGGCGGCCGGCCTGGTGATGAAGTTGGTGTCGGACCCGGTGTCCAACAGCATGTGCACCTGCTGGCCGTTGATGCCCACGTCGATCAGGGGCATGTTGCGGTCCATGGTGATGGGCAGGGCGCTCAGCGGCTGCGGTCGGCATTTCGACTTCTCGGCCGCGGCGGGCGTGGCCGCGAGGCCCAGGCACAACAGGCCGCCGGCCTTGATCACCATGACAAGCCGACGCCACGTCCCCGTCGGTCCGACAGCCGGACCCACGTTCCCCATTCCCCAGACCATGCGTTCCCCCGTGCCGGCGCCTGCGGTCGCGCCTTGTTCCCGCATCAGGATAATACGGCGCGGGCGGGCCGGCACGGGGGATTATTTGCAGAGGCTTGCGGGCGTTCAGTCCTTGGCCGGGAACATCTGGGCCGTGACCTCGGCCATTTCCTCCGCCGAGGGTTTGCGGCGGGGGCTGGACATCGACCAATCCTGGCCGAAGGGGTCGGTCAGCTTGCCGTAGCGGTCGCCCCAGAACTGGTCGGCCAGGGGCATGGCGATGGTGGCGCCGGCGGCCACGGCCCTCTCCCAGGCGGCGTCCACGTCGGCCACGGTGATGTGCAGGGTGATGGAGCAGATGCCCACGGCCTTGGGCGCGCGGCTGCGGCCGCCGGCGAACTCCGGAAAGTCGTCGTTCAGCATCAGCACGCCACCGTCGGGAAAGACCAGGCTGGCGTGCAGCACCCGTCCGTCCGGCGTCAGGTGGCGGCTGGCCTCGGTGGCGCCGAAGGCCCGGGTATAGAAGTCGATGGCGGCGGCGGCGTTGTCGACCGTCAGATGGGGCAGGGGATGGCGGGGGGTGGGCTCGGTCATGGCTGGTCTCTCCCTGTTTGTCATGGCCGGTACCGTGGCGTTCGCCGCCCCCGTCCGGCTGCCCGCATCCTACACGCTTGGGATGACGTTTACGCGGTCGTCCGGCACGCCTCAGGACACCCCGCCCAGGGCCCGCAGCAGCACGGTGGCGATAACCACCATGGCGGCGCCGCCGATGCGGGTGGAGATCTGGGCGAAGGGCATCAGGCCCATGCGGTCGGACGCCGACAGGATGGCGACGTCGCCCGTGCCGCCCAGGCCGCTGTGGCAGGCGGTGACGATGGCGGCCTCCACCGCGTACATGCGCATCCGGTGGCCGATGAAGAAGCCGGCGGCTATCATGGCGGCCACGGTGGCGGTGCAGATGGCGACGTACCCCATGGTGAATGACCCCACCAGCTGCGGCCACGACACCAGCAGGGCGCCCATGGCCACCAGGATGGCGAAGGTCAGGTTGGTCGACATGAAACGGTTGATCTGATAGGCGCCCAGCTCCATTTCCGCCGGCAGGACGCGGGCCAGCTTCAAAAGGGCGGAGCCGACGATCATCAGGATGGGGGCGGGGATGCCGGTCACGGGCGCCAGCTGGGTGCCCAGGATGAACAACCCGCACGCCAGCAGCAGGCCGGCACCCATCAGGCGCAGCTCGATGGGCCGGTCGGGCGCGCGCTCCGCCAGCAGGTCCTGGTCGGCGCCGGAGCGCACCAGCATGCCCTTGCCGTTGTAGTGGGGGTTGCGTTGGCCGAAGCGGTTCAGCAAGCCGCAGCCGATGATGGCCGCGACATTGCCCAGCAGGGCCGCCGGCACCATCATGCCCATCAGGTCCGCCTGGGGCCGGCCCAGGATCTCGGCATAGCCCGCCGAGAGCGGCAGCACGCCCTCGCCCAGGCCACCGCCCAGGATGGGCACCAGGATGAAGAAGAAGGTGTGGGCGGGGCCATAGCCGAACAGCAGCCCCACACAGATGCCGATCGCAAGGGCCGCCAGCGTGCCGCCCAGCAGGGGCGCGAACATGCGCAGGAAACCCTGGACCAGCACGCGGTGCGGCATGCCCAGGATGCTGCCCGCCACCAGGCAGGCGATGTAGAAATATTGGAAGTTGGCGGTCTTGAAGGTGGTGGTCACCGCCTTGACCATGGCCGGGTCGGCGACGCCGTTGCCCACCAGGGCCGCCGGCACGAACAGGCACAGGATGGCGGTGCCGCCGATATGGCGCAGCACCGGCAGCCGCCCGCCCAGTTCCCCCAGCAGGAAGCCGGTCAACATCAGGACGGACAAGCCGCCGATGACGTCGTTGGGCAGGCGCCCGGACACGGCGGCCAGGATGGTGACGGCGCACAGCGCCAGGTAGACGGCCAGGGGCAGGGGCCCGATGCGGATGGTGCGGATGGTGGCCAGGCGCCCCAGGGCCAATCGTGTTCCACGGGGTGTCTCAGGCGACACGGCTGGAATCTCGGTCACGGGCGTTTCCTCCCAATGTTGTTTTGTCTTGGCAAAGCGGGACCGTCGCCGCGGCCCGGCAGAGGGGTGCAAGCAAGGGGCGCGGGCGGCGAAACGGGCTAAGGGTCAGCGGTCAACGGGTCAGTAGAACCAGGGGCTGGCCTGGCGGTGTCCGACTTCGAAGGCGCGAATGGCGGCGGCGTGGCGGGCCAGGGTGGCGCTGACGCCGTCCAACCCCTGGACCAGGGCGTCGCGGCGCAGGGCATCGATGGCGAAGGGGATGGTGCGGCCGTCGGCGTCCACCGTTATCACCTGCCCCGGCAGATCGATGGTCAGCCCGTTGGCGTCAGGCCGGCTGATCCGGGCCATCAGATCATCGACGATGTCGACGGGCAGGGTCACGGTCAGGATGCCGTTGCGCTGGCAGTTGTCGTTGAAGATGCCGGCGAAGCTGGTGCCGATCAGGGCGCGGATGCCCAGCTGCGCCAGGCCCCACACGGCATGCTCGCGCGAGGAGCCGCAGCCGAAATTCGGCCCCACCACCAGGAAGCGGGCGCCCTGCCAGCCGGGACGGTTCAGGATGAAGTCGGGGCGCGGCTGGCCGTCGGCGCCGAAACGCAGGTCGTAAAACACGCCCCGGTCCAGGCCCTTGCGGTCCACGCCCTTCAGGAACTGCTTGGGCATGATGACATCGGTGTCGACGTTGGGCTGGGGCAGGGGGGCGGCGGGGCCGGTGACGCGGGTGAAGGGCTGCATCAGGCGACCTCCTCCAGGGTGGGGAACGCCCGCACGTCGGCCAAGTGGCCGGCGATGGCGGCGGCGGCCACCATGGCGGGGCTCATCAGATGGGTGCGGGCGCCTTTACCCTGGCGGCCCTCGAAATTGCGGTTGGTGCTGGAGGCGCAGCGGTCGCCCGGCCGCAGCACGTCGTCGTTCATGGCCAGGCACATGGAACAGCCGGACTGCCGCCATTCGAAGCCGGCCTCGATGAACACCCGGTCCAACCCCTCACGCTCCGCCTGCGCCCGCACCTGGGTAGACCCCGGCACGATGATGGCGCGCACGCCCGCCGCCACCCGCCGGCCGCGCAGGATGCGGGCGGCGTCGCGCAGATCCTCGATACGGGCGTTGGTGCAGGACCCGATGAAGGCATGGCTGATGGCGATGCCGTCCAGCGCCGCACCGGGCGCCAGGCCCATATAGTCCAGCGCGCGGGAAAGGGCTGCGCGGCGGCCGGGCTCCATCTCCGCCTCCGGCGCCGGAACCTGGGCGGTGATGACGGCCGCCTGGTCGGGGCTGGTGCCCCAGGTCACCATGGGGGCCACGTCCTCCGCCATCAGGTGGACCTCGCGGTCGAAGATGGCGCCCTCGTCGGTTCTCAGGGACAGCCAGGCCTGCGCCGCCCGGTCCCACATCGGGCCCGTCGGCGCGCGGGGCCGGCCGTGGATATAGGCCAGCACCTTTTCATCCGCCGCGATGACGGCGCCGCGGGCGCCCGCCTCCACAATCATGGTGCAGACGGTCATGCGGCCCTCCACGCCCATGGCGTCGATGGTGGGGCCGGCGAACTCCACGGCATAGCCGGTGGCGCCATCGGCGCCGATGCGGCGGATGACCTCCATCACCAGGTCCTTGGGCGTCACGCCGGGGGCCAGCACCCCGTCCACCAGGACGCGCAGGGTCTTCAGCCGGCGGTACACCAGGGTCTGGGTCGCCAGGTAATGCTCGATGTCCGAGGTGCCGATGCCGAAGCCCAGGGCGCCCAGGGCGCCATAGGCCGTGGTGTGACTGTCGCCGGCCGCCACCACCATGCCCGGCATGACCAGCCCCTGCTCCGGCGCCACCACATGCTCGATGCCCTGGCGCGGGTCCAGGATGTCGAACAGCTCGATGCCGAAATCCCGGGCGTTCTCGCGGAAATAGGCGATCTGCGCGGCGGCTTGCCTGTCCGCCACCTCCAGGGTGCGGTGGCTGGCGGTGGGGTTCACGTGGTCCACCACCATCAACGCGGCGGACGGGTTCCACACCGGCCGCCCCGCCTCACGCAGGCCGCTGAAGGCCTGGGGGCTGGTGTACTCGTTCAGGATGGTGCGATCGACGTACAGCAGCAGCTGGCCATCATCGTCCAGCGGGCAGACGGTATGGGCGTCGATGATCTTGTCGTACAGCGTGCGCGGCATATGCGGCTTCTCCCTATGGAAACCACTATGGAAGCCGCCCCGGCCTTCGCCCAATGCCGTGTGGTTATAAACTTATGCGGCGGCACACCCGGCCACATGCGTCCAGAACTTTTCCGCCACGGCGGATTGCCGCGCGCGCGACCGGTAGAGGTGGATTTCCATGGGGATGTCCCAGCTGTCGTCGCCCGCGCGCACCAGTTCCCCCCGCTCCAGATGTTCCGCCACCAAGCTCAACGGCGACCAGCCCAGGCCGCGTCCGTCCAGCGCCATGGTGACCAGCAGCTTGGCCAGATGCGAGGTGAAGGTGGGCTTCAGGTGCGTAGCGGGCAGGGCCGTCTCCAGCGCCGCCGCCACGATGCGGCCCATGCCGGATTCCGGGCGATAGGCGACATAGGCCACGGGCGCGTCGGTATGGCCCGGCAGGGTGTGCAGCGGCCGCCCCGCCGCGTCCGGCGCGCTGACCGGCACCAGCACGTCGTCACCGATGTGGACGGAGCGGAACTGGCCGGGCGCCAGCAGGGTGCTGGCCGCCGGATAATGGTGGCACAGCAGGAACTGCGACTGGCCCTGGATCATCATGCGTTCGCAGATCTCCATATGGTTGGCCACCATCTGGACGTTGATGTTGAAGGGCAGCGTCGCCTCCACCCGGCGCAGCCAGGCGGGGAAGAAGGTCAGCGACAGGGCGTTGGTGGCGGCGAAGCGCAGCAGCTCGGTATGGCCCTGCGCCACCTCCCGCGCCTCATCCCGGCCGCTGGCCAGGCGGCGCAGCGTCTCCTCCGCCGTCACCTGGAAGGACTCGCCCGCGGCGGTCAGCTCCACCGAGTGGGTGGTGCGGTGGAACAGGGGCGTGCCCACCCAATCCTCCAGCGCGCGGATGCGCCGGCTCAGCGCCGGCTGGGTGATGTTGCGGTTCTCCGCCGCGCGGGAAAAGCCGCCATGCGCCACCACCGCCAGGAAATCCTCCAGCCACGCGACTTCCATGTCCCATCCCGCCTTTAACCGACAAAGCGCTCCAGCCGGCCTGCGTCCCGCACCTCGATGCCGCCATAGCCCCGGCGCACCAGGCCCGCCCGCTCCAGCCGCCCTAGCGCCCGGTTGGCGGTCTGGCGGCTCAGGCCCAGCATGCCGGCCAGATCCTCCTGCGACAACGGCAGAAGCATCGGCCCGCTTCCCGCCTCCTCCAGCCGGCACAGCAGGGCCAGCAGGCGGGCGGTGCGCTGGGGCGTGGGCAGGGCCAGCACCTCCCCCAGGTAATGCGTGGCCTGACGCAGGTGGCGGCTGAGGATGCCGGCGAAATTGGCCCAACGGCGGGGATCGGCCCCGACGATCTGCGCGAAGGCCTGGGCCGTCAGGTGCAGCACCACGCTTTCCCCCGCGCCACCGCCGTCTGCCCCCGGGGCAGGCCGTCGACCATGGAGACCTCGCCGAACCAATGCCCCGGCCCGGCATGCAGGATCACCACCTCCCGCCCGTCCTCCTGCACCGTGGCCAGGCGCATGCGGCCCGTGACCAGGGCGTACAGCCCATCCGGCGCGTCGCCACCGCGATAGACCGCCTGGCCGTCGGGGTAAATGCGCAGGCGTCCCCGCGCCAGGATCTCGGCGCGCAGATCCGCCGGCTGCTCCGCCAGCCACCCCCGCGTCTCCAGCACCTGGGCCGCCGCGTGCTTGTCCACCTTCGCATCCCCCAAACGGTTCGGCTCAGATTGTCAAATTCGCGACATTCTGGGAAGCCGTCCGGGCGTAGGCTGTCGCTATCACAAAAACACCGGGAGGACCCCATGTTCGATACCGCGCCCACGCTGGCCCCCGCCGACCAGCCGCCTTTGCGTGACCGCGTCTCGGCCGAGGAATGGCGGTCGCGCGTCGATCTGGCCGCGGCCTACCGGCTGGTGGCCCTGTTCGGTTGGGACGATCTGGTGTTCACCCACATTTCGGCCCGGGTGCCGGGGCCGGAGCACCATTTCCTCATCAATCCCTACGGCATGCTGTTCGAAGAGATCACGGCCAGCAGCCTGGTGAAGGTCGACATGGACGGCAAGGTGGTGCTGGACACCGGCTTCCCTGTCAATCCGGCGGGCTTCACCATTCATTCCGCCGTGCACCAGGTGCGCGAGGACGCGGGTTGCGTGCTTCACCTGCACACCGCCGATGGCACGGCGGTCTCCACCCTGGAGGAAGGGCTGCTACCCCTGAACCAGACGGCGCAGCTGGTGATCGACGACCTGGCCTATCACGATTACGAAGGCGTGGCGTTCGAGCATGACGAGCGCCCGCGCCTGCAGCGTGACCTGGGCACCAAGAACACCATGCTGTTGCGCAACCACGGCACCCTGACGGTGGGCCGCACGGTGGCGGAGGCGTTCACCCGCATGTATTTCCTGGAACGGTCCTGCACCATGCAGGTGCGCACGCTCACCATGGGCCGGCCGCTCTACCCCGCCGCCCATGAAGCCATCGAGCGTAATATCCACATCAGCCGCATGGGCGTGTCCCAGGCCGCCAACCTGCTGGTCTGGCCGGCCCTGCTGCGCCGGCTGGGCCGCCAGATGCCGGGGTTTCAGGACTGAGGACGGAGTCGGGCGAGGGGGCCGACGTCCTCGCCCATCCTCTATCAATACCCCTCATTCACCCAGTGTTGCGTCGACTTCTTGGGCCGCTTGTAGCCGTTGTCCGGCTGGCGCGGGGGCAGGGGCAGTTCCACCGGGCTCAGATCCTTGTAGGGAATCTGGTGCAGCAGGTGGGCGATGCAGTTCAGGCGCGCCTTCTTTTTGTTGTCGGCGTCGACGATGTACCAGGGCGCGTGGGCATGGTCGGTGTGGGCCAGCATCACGTCCTTGGCCTTGGAATATTCCACCCAGCGGCCGCGCGACTCCAAATCCATGGGTGACAGCTTCCAACGCTTCATGGGGTTGTGCATGCGCTCCACGAAGCGCTTCTCCTGCTCCTCATCGCTGACCGAGAACCAGTACTTGATCAGGATGACGCCGGACTTCACCAGCATCTCCTCGAACAGGGGGCAGGCGCGCAGGAACTCCTGGTACTCATCCTCGGTGCAGAAGCCCATGACCTTCTCGACACCGGCACGGTTGTACCAGCTGCGGTCGAACAGGATCATCTCGCCTTGGCCGGGCAGATGCTGGACATAGCGCTGGAAGTACCACTGGCCCTTCTCCCGCTCCGTGGGCGTGCCCAGGGCCACCACGCGGCAGATGCGGGGGTTCAGGCTTTCGGTGATGCGCTTGATCACCCCGCCCTTGCCGGCGGCGTCGCGCCCCTCGAACAGCACCACCACCTTCAGGCCCTGGATGCGCACCCATTCCTGCAGCTTCAGCAGCTCGAACTGCAGGCGCGCCAGCTCTTCCACGTACTTGTAGTGCTTGGGCGGCCGGCCCGGCTTGCCCGGGCCCAGGATGTTCCAGCGGTCCTCGATGCGCTTGTGTTCCTTGGCGTTGCGCAGGATTTCGCCGTCCAGCGGCGGGGCCGGGCTGATGTCCGCCAGCTCTTCCGGCGCGGGCTCCCCCGCCTCGCCGCCGGGGGCGGCGCCGTTCGTGTGCTGCGTGTTCTGGTTCGCGTGCTTCTTGGACTTGCCGGCCATGGCGTGTCAGGCCTCCCAGTAATGTGTGCGGGTGAACCGTTGTGGTTCCTTGCCAAGCACCTTGTTCCTGAATGGGGCGCCCCATCCTTGCGCCATGTCAATGCCACAGCACTTATGAAACTTGCATAATGATAGCTTCAGGGGCAGGATCGGCGCGGTGCGGTATCCGATGTGAAGAGGACGGCGATGACGGCCCCGGAAGAGAAGCAGGTGGGTGAGGCGGAGCGCATGGCGGCGCTGGCCCGCATGGACGGGCTGGATTTCTTGCGCGCCATGATGGCGGGCGACCTGCCGCCGCCGCCCATCTCCCACACCTTGGGCTTCACGCTCAGCCATGCCGAACAGGGCTACGCCGTCTTCACCGGCACGCCGGCCCACGCCTACTACAATCCCATCGGCTCGGTCCACGGCGGCTGGATCGCCACCCTGCTGGACAGCTGCATGGCCTGTGCCGTGCAGACCACGCTGACCGGCGGGCGCGGCTACACCACGCTGGAACTGAAGATCAACTACATCCGCGCGGTGACGGAGGCGACGGGCCCTGTGCGGGCCGAGGGCCGCGTCATCCACAGCGGCGGCCGCACCGCCACCTCCGAAGGCCGCCTGATCGACGCCGAGGGCCGGCTGCTGGCCCACGGCACCACCACCTGCCTGGTGTTCGACCCCCGGCCGCCCAAGGCTTGAAGGCTTAATCGCCAGGCGGACGTGTTCCCAGCCGCAGGTAGCTGCCGGGCAGGAAGCGGACGCGCAACGGGATGCGGGCGTCGGCGATGAACTCGTCGCTGACGTCCTTGCCGGTGCCGTAATTGATCTGCATGTCCGGGCGCTTGGGCACGCCCACCACGGCGATGATGCGGCTGCCCGGCGCCAGCAGGCGGGCCGTCACCGTCTGGCTTTGAAATTCCAGCACCGTCCGGCCCCCCGGTGTCAGCAAGTGGCGCCTCGTGCGGTTCGCCATATAGCTCGCCCGGCCCAGATATGAGGCCAGCGGCAGGGTGCGCCCGTCCGCGCGCTGCTCATAGAAATCCACGGCAAGGTCGAGGTCGCGCTTGTTGGCGCGCAGGACAAGGCGGCCCTGGAACAGGCCATCCACCTCGGTGGCGGCGGACAGCGGCGCCGTGGTGAAAACCAGGGCGTTGCGCGTGTCCGGGCCATCCGCCGGGGGCTGGTACGCCACGTCGCCGCGATCGGCGAAATCGACCGTCAGTTCCGGCCCCGCCTGTCCCTCCGCCGGCGGGCTTCGGCTGAAGCGGAAATGGCCGCCCTCCCGGCGGCTGGTCAGATAAAGCCGCAGGGACCGTGTGGCCATCCGCGACAGGCTGGCGACGTGCCGCCACCGGTTCGCACCCATCACCTGGAAATTGATGCGGTCGCTCAGCACCTCCGGCAGGGGGGTGCCGTGAAAGACGTGATCGAACCATCGCAGGCGTATGGCCTGCAGGTCGACGCGGGCGGCGGGATCGATGGTGTAGCCGTCGATGACCGGCAGGACGCCGGCCTGCATGGCGGTGTGGTGATAAGGGCCGACCAGCAGCCGATGGTCGGCCGTGGGGCGATGGCGGTAGTGCTGTTCAAGGTAATACAGCGCCCCGACCATGCCACCGTCGTAATAGCCGGTCTCCACGAACACGGGGATGTCCACGTCGGCGAACTCCGGCCCATAGGGCAGCAGGCGTTGCCAGTAGGCGTCATAGGCGGGGTGGTCCAGCCAGGCGTCGAACACCGGGTTGGACGTGCCATCGATCTTGTCCAGGTCGCGATAAGGCCGGCCGCTGGCGTACCACCGGCGCTCCAGCCCCTGCCACCGGGCGGGATCGTCATAGGTCCGGTCGTCCAGGCCCTTGAGGTCGGTGGTGTAGAGCGGCCATGGGTAGACGAAGCTCTGGAACACGTTGCCCCGCATGGGCGTGTCGATGCCGGGCGCGTTGCTGGCGTTGGTGGCGATGGCCTTCAGCGCCGGCGGGTGGTGTTTCGCCGCCGCCCATTGGGTGGAGGCGTTGTAGCTGCCGCTGAACATGCCGACGCGGCCGTCGCTCCAGTCCTGCCGTGCCAGCCAGCCGATCACAGTGGCGGCGTCCGCGCCGTCATGGATGTAAGGCACGGCGGATCCAGGGCCGCGTCCCTTGCCCCGGGTGTATGCGACGGCACCGGCATAGCCGTACGCCGCCATTTTCACCGCGTCGGCGAGGCTCCAGTCATCCCGGGCGTAGATGGTGAAGTTGAGCAGCGCCACCAGCTTGTCGCCGGTCACGGTGCGGGGGCGCACAACGATCAGCGCGATCTGGGCGCTGTCAGGCGTGGGCACCAGCAGTTGGTCGTCGATGATGAACCGCCGCTCCGCATCGGCGCGCACCAGGCGCGGGGCCAGCGCCGCCATCGCTTCCCAGGCGGTCAACGCCTCCCGAGCGGCGACCGCCTGGTCCCCGGTGGGGCAGGTCGCCAGGGGGGTGCCGCCGCAGGCGGCGGCCGTGCGGTCGGCCTCGGCGCGCAGCCGGCCGAAGTTTACGGTCCACCACGGCAGGACGTCGGCCATGCGGCGGTCAGGCAGGCTGGCGTACAGCTCGGTGAAGGCCTGGGTGAAGGCGGCGGGAAAGGCGGCCTGCGGATCGTCGTACGCCTGGGCGTACAGGCGGGCGCGGGCATAGACGCGCCAGGGAAGCAGGCCATTGGCGCGGCCGGGTTCCGTCCGGTCGTACAGCGCCTGCAACCTGTCCAGTGTCGCCTCCCCGTCCGTGTAGCGGTTGGCGGCGAGTTGCAGGCGGTAGAGCGTGGTCAGGTCGGCGGCGGAGGTTGCGGCGTGGCCGGCGATCAGCGTTTCCGCGTCGGCCAAGGCGGTGGCCTGACCAGCGGTGGCTGGGGTCACGGGCAGAATGAAGGCGAGGCTGAGGGCCATCGCCAGGCGGCGTGGGAAGAGGGGCATTCGGCGTCTCCATTCGTCCGAGCGATAGACGCGGGCCGAACGGGGGCGCTGGAAATTCGGTGAAAGGCTGCCGGCGTGCGGTGAACGGCACCGGGCTGTCGGCCAAATGATCGTCAGATGATACGATCCCGCAGCAGCTTGGTGCCGGCGCGGCTGGCGGGCACGATGTGGCCTGTGCTCAGATGCAGCAGCATGCGGCCGCCGCCGGCGGGCTCCATCCTTTCCACGCAGTCCAGATTGACGATCCAGGAGCGATGGACCCGGGCGAAACGTGCCGGGTCCAGGTTGCGCTCGAACTCCGCCAGCGTCATGCGCACCAGGTGCTTGGCCGTGGCGGTGGTCACCTCCACATAGTCGTCCGCCCCGCCGATGCACGCCACGCCGCCGAGGTCGAGGGGACGTATGTCCTCCCCATCTCGAACGAAGATGCGCGCGGGTTCCGGCGCGGGTGCGGGGCTGGTGGGTGGTGGGGCATGGGCTGCCGGTTGTTCCACTGGGGCCACGGGCGGGATCACAGGCGGGACCATGGGCGCCGGTCGGGTGAAGCGGGCATAGGTCAGCGCCGCGAGGACGGCGTAGGTGGTCACGTCCTCCAGACCCTGCCAGACCATGCCGGCGCCGGAAAAGGAACGGACGGAGAAATCGGTCGGTGACAGGCCGTCAGCCATGCCCAGCAGCACGACCAGCAGCCACAGGGACAGCAGGGAAAAGGCGGCGCACAAGGCGATGTGGCCCACGGCCTGGAAAAGCGGCGGCCGGCCCAGCAGCCGCTTGACGATGACGTCCCGGGCCAAGGCTCCAAAGATGACCACGGGTATCGTATTGGCGGCGGCGCCGATGACGGACGCGCCCAGGCCCGCACCGTGCGCCTGCCACAGGGTCACGGTGTAGGCCAGGAATACCAGGCCGATCGCCAGAAGGTCGGGGCCGTGCCGGGTCCAGGCTGGTTTGGCGGCGGTGAGGGCGGCGTGTGCGCCCGTGCCCGGAAATGCGATCATGCGGGGTCCAGGGACTGGTTCCATCAACAGGGAGATGGTACCTCAAACCCGGGCGCCGCGCGCCTGATGGCCGGGTCCCGCGTGCCCGTTCGCCGCCGGCTCCTTGCCCGGGCTGTTGGCCGGCACCGGCTCCACGACACCCTCGGCCCGCCGGTCCAGGTCCTCCACGATCCGCCGGTGCAGGGCTCCGTCCAGGGGGTAGCCCGCCATCAGCGCCAGGGTGGTGACGAACAGCCCGCAGGGCAACAGCGACATCAGTTGGCGCAGGCCGCTCAGCGTTTCCGCCGACTGGGTGGCGTTGGGCACGAAGCCGATGGCGGACAACAGCCAGCCCAGCAGCGCGCCGGCCAGGCCCAGCGCCACCTTCTGCGCCAGCGAGGCCACGCCGAATATCTTGGCCTCGTCCCGGCGGCCGAAGCGCCATTCGTTGTAGTCGACCAGGTCGGGCAGCATGGCCCAGAAGCCCACGGCGTGGACGGTGCAGCCCACGAACAGGGCGGCGATGGCCGCCACCGCCAGGGCCGGCTGGGTGCTGGGCACCATCAGGAAGGCCAGCGACGCCAGGGCCGCCAGGCCCGTGCCCAGCTGCCACGACACCTTTTTGCTGCGGCGGCGCGATAGCCACACCCAGAAGGGCACGCTGATGGCGCTGGCGGCGGAGAAGGCGGGCATGGCGTAGGCGGCCAGGTCCATGTCGCCCACGTCGTATTTGAAGAAATAGACCAGGTTGCGGAACTGCAGGGCGCCCGCCACCTGGATGAGGCCGATGGACACCAGCAGGCGCATCAGCGGGCCGGAGCGGCCCAGCGTGCGCAGGAATCCGATGACATCGCTGTCAAGGGTGGAGCGTGAGGCCGGCGTCAGGGCCGGCCACGGATCTTCCTTCACCACGGCGGCGCATAGCCAGAACAGGGCGACGGACAGGGCGCCCACCACCAGGCCGCTGACGCTGTAGCCCAAACCGCCATAGGCGCCGCCATGTCCGCCCGTCGCCATGCGGTCGACGCGGGCGGCCAGGGCCGGCAGCAGGAAGGACACGGTGATGCCGCCGATGAAGGCGCAGGTCATGCGATAGCCGGTCAGGCTGGACCGTTCCTCCGCGTCCTGGGTGATGCGGGCGGACAGCGAGGCATAGGGGATGGAGACGATGGTGTAGACGCCCCGCCACGCCATGTGGCTGAGGATGGCGTAGGCGATCAGGCCGCCCTGACCGAAGCCGGGTGCGGTGAAGCAGGCGGCCATGACGGCGCCCAGCGGCACGCCGCCCCACAGGATGAAGGGGCGGTAGCGACCCAGGCGCGTGCTGGTGCGGTCGGCCCACACGCCCATCAGGGGATTGGCCAGGCCGTCGGCGATGGCGGCCACCAGGAAACCCACGCCCACCCACACCGGGGGCACGCCCTGCACATCCGTCTGGAAATAGGCCAGGAACAGGGTCATCGCCTGCCAGTGCAGGTTCAGGCCCAAGTCACCGATGGCGTAGCCCAGCTTGGTCTTCAAGGCGACAGGCGCCTGTCCATAAGCCATCTTCCCCCCGGGGAATTTTTGTCTTGGGGCCAGGAGTGCGTCGGCGGGAATGACAGCGGTGCCATCATCCCGTTTCCGCCCCCGGGCCGCTTCCAGAAAACAACATCCTGTGGCGGTCGCGCCAGCGTACCTTTCGGCCAGGGGCGGTCAAATGATGGACGGGCGCGCTTTTTTGCGCCATCGATGCAGGATTGCCGCAGCCGGGCGCCTCGGGTGATTGTAGGCCCGCGCCGGCGCCCATGAGGGGGAAAGCGGCGCTGACATAGGGATGGGGAGTGGACATATGGCGGGGCCTGACCGCAAGCCGACGATCATCGATGTGGCGCGCCTGGCGGGGGCGTCCATCAAGACGGTGTCGCGGGTCATCAACAAGGAACGCTATGTCAGCCCCGACATGCAGGAGCGCATCGAGAAGGCGGTGGCCGAACTGGGCTACCAGCCCAACATGATGGCCCGCAGCCTGGCCAGCGAACGCTCGAACCTCATCGGCCATCTCTACGGCGACGCCGGCGGCCCCTATACCCTGGAAATCCAGGTGGGCCTGCTGAACCGCTGTCGCGCCCACGGCTATCACCTGATGATCGAGGAAATCGACTATCGCAGCCCCAACGTGGAGCAGCGGGCCAGCGCCATCGTCAATCAGATGCGGCTGGACGGCGTGGTGCTGACGGCACCCGTAACCGACAACCCCATCGTGCTGCGCATCCTGGAAGAGGCGGGCGTGCCCTATGTCCGCGTCACGCCGCAGCAGGAATTGGAAACCTCGCCTTCCGTCCGCATCGATGAACGGCAGGCGGCCTACACCCTGACCCAGCACCTGCTGGCCCTGGGGCACCGGCGCATCGGCTTCATCAAGGGCAAGGCCAACCACACCGCCACCATCCTGCGCTACACCGGCTATTGCGAGGCGCTGACCGACGCCGGCGTGGCGGTGGATCCGGTGCTGGTGGAGCAGGGGGAATTCACCTATGCCTCGGCCGTGGCCTGCGCCCGCCGCCTGCTGGACCAGCCGCACCGTCCCACCGCCATCTTCGCCAGCAACGATGAAATGGCCGCCGCCGTGGTGGCGGAGGCGCACAACCGCGGCTTCAGCCTGCCGGCCAATCTGTCGGTGGTGGGCTTCGACGACACGCCGCTGGCCGAGATGATGTGGCCGCCGCTGACCACGGTGCGCCAGCCGGTGCGGGAAATGGCGGAAACGGCGGCCGACATCCTGATCGGCCTGCTGTCGCAGCGGGGCAAGGTCGACTGGCCCAAGCCCGTGCCGCACCAGGTGCTGGCCCACACCATCCTGCTGCGCCAGTCCACCGCCCGCCCGCCGGGCAAGGCCTGATCCCCCGAAGCATGGACCCCTAGCGGCGCCCGCCCACGGCCGGCGCGGCCTGGGGCGGGCGGAAGCCGTTGCGGTAGACCTCCTCCACCAGCTCGCGGTGGGTGGGCAGGCTGGACACGGCCTGGGGGGCCACGGTGCGCAGGCCCCGGAACTCGTGCCGCGCCTCATCCATGCGGCGGTGAAGGGCGCGCGCCGGCTCCAGGTCGGTTTTGAAGCCCATGCCGTACAGGACGTATTGGTAGCTGGCCGGCAGGAAGGTCTCGTGGTCGGCCACGAAGTCGAAGCGTCCGGGCGGCCGATGCGCCCATACGGCCAGGCGGTCGCGCAGGCTCTCCGGTATGGTGGCCGGGTCGGCGTTGTCCCGCCAATAGGCGCTGTCGGTACGGCGGGTGATGCAGTAGTGCAGCTTCAGGAAATCGACGATGCGCTCATACCGCTTGCCCATCAGCGCGTTGTAGGTGCGGGCGGTGGCGGCCATGGACGCGGCCGTCTGGGCGCTGTCCAGGCCCGTTTCCCCCCAGGGGAAGTATTGGGCGATCATGTGGGCCGCCACCTCGATCAGCATGATGCCGGTCAATTCCAGGGGCTCGAAAAAGCCGCCGGACAGGCCCACGGCCACGCAATTGCCCACCCACTGGGCAGCACGGCAACCCGAGTCGAACTTCAGCAGGCGCACCTCCCGCCCCTCTGCCACCGGGCCCAGGTAGCGGCGCAACACTTCCTCCGCCCGGGTGTCGTCGGTGTGGCGGCTGGAATAGACGTAGCCGGTGCCCCGGCGATCGTTCAGGCCGATGTCCCAGGTCCAACCCGCCTCATGCGCCGTGGCCACGGTGTAGGAGGGGATGGGCGCGTCCGGCCGGTCATAGGGCACCTGCAGCGCCACCGCCCGGTCGTTGAACAGCACGTCCTGATAGGACTTGAAGGGCACCTTCAGGGCCCGGCCGATGATCTCCGCCCTGAAGCCGCTGCAGTCGACGTAGAGGTCGGCGCTCAGGCTGCCGTGCTCGCGCGTGTCCACCCGCGCCACGGCACCACTGCCGTCCAGCACCACGTTGGTGACGGTGCCCACCCGGTGGCGCACGCCCAGCTCGATGGCCACGGTGCGCAGCAGCGCGGCCAGGCGGTTGGCGTCGAAGTGATAGGCGTAGTTCAGGGGCGCCGCATAGGGCGGGTCGATGGCCCGCTTGGGTCCCCGTGACGCGTCCGCCACCGCCTTCTGGAGGGTCACGGCCTGCGCGAAGGGCAGATCCCCGGCCTCGCCCAACAGCCAGTAAGGCAGCAGCTCCGGCCCGTTACCAACATGCGGGAAGTTGAAGGGATGGAAATAATGGGTGTGGCCGGGCACGGCGCCCAGGGCCTGGATGGGGCTGGCGTCGGGGGCCGGCGTTTCCGCCCAATCCACGAAATGGACGCCTTGCTTGAACGTGGCGGTGCTTTCCCGCAGGAAGCGCGCCTCATCGATGCCGATGGCGGCCAGGGTGGAGCGGATGGTGGGGAAGGTGCCCTCGCCCACGCCGATGATGCCGATGTCGCTCGATTCGATCAGGGTGATTTCCGTCCCGCCGGACAAATTGGCGCCCAATGTCTTGGCCAGATAGGCGGCGGTCAGCCAGCCGGCGGTGCCCCCGCCCACGATCAAGATACGGCGCCGGGCGCCCTCCGCTGCGGTCATCACTTCCTCCCTCATGGCCGTCCGTTCCCCTTGCCGGAACGGCGGCGGTTCTTATGTTTCTCAAACTCTTAAGGCGGGACCGTCGCTTCCCGCGTCGGGCCGTCACCCGGTGGTTGACGGCCGATTTGTTGCGCCGCCGCGGGGACTGTCCTGCACATGAGGCCAGAATACCACGGTTCCCGCCATATGACAGCGCTGTGCGACAACGTTGTCATAATTTTGTTGACAGCATTGTCAGCCCCGCTAAACATGCGACCCACAGCGGCGCCGCACCCATCCCGTGTGGGCGGCAGCCGCCGAATATCCGCCTTGAGCAACCAGGCTAGAATAAAAGGGAGGAAGCGAGATGAAGGCGAGACTCGGACTCTATCTGCAAGCAGCGGCTGTGATTGCCCTTTCCGGTGGCGCGTACGCGCAGACCGCGACGGCGCCGGCCGGTCCCTCCGATACCATTGCCGAAATCGTCGTTACCGCGACCAAGCGTGAGACCAAGCTGCAGGAAACCCCGATCGCCGTGTCGGCGTTCAGCCAGGAAAGCCTGGACAAGCAGCAGGTCAAAGACATCACCGATCTGTCCAAGTTCGTGCCCAGCCTGCAGTTCGGCCAGCAGGGCGACCAGAACGCCATCACCCTGACCCTGCGCGGCATCGGCAACGACAGCGCCTACACCGAGGTGGCCGACCCCGAGGTCGCCATGTACGTCGACGGCATCTACTCGCCGCGCGCCCAGGGCGCCTCTGTGCTGATGTACGACATGGAACGCGTGGAAGTGCTGCGCGGCCCACAGGGCACCCTGTTCGGCCGCAACGCCACCGTCGGCGCCGTCAGCCTGATCTCCGCCAAGCCGACCTTCGATAAGGAATACGGCAACGCCGAGGTCGTCGCCGGTTCCTACGGCCGCTTCGGCACCCGCGGCATGTTCAACCTGCCCGTCTCCGACAAGCTGGCCTTCCGCGTCGCCTTCGTGACGGACAAGCACGACGGCTATGTCGACTACCAGCCGGCGCCGAACGTCCCGGGCGTGAACCCGGCCGCCTACGTGACCAGCGGTCCGAAGTACTACGCCGGCGACCAGAAGTCCTTCCGCGTCAGCGGCGCCTGGCGCCCGACGGACCGTTTCAGCTGGGACCTGAACTTCGAGTGGTATGAGGACACCGGCACCCCGGTCGAACCGCTGATGCAGACCCCGCGTCCGGGCACCAACCTGTGGTCGGTGCAGGCCGACACCGCGCCGTTCCAGGACCGCACCGCGAAGTCCGTCCACAGCAAGATGGACTACGACATCAACGACTACCTGCAGCTGTCCTACATCGCCGGCGCGTCCTGGCTGGGCGGCAACAACCAAGTGGACGCGGACAGCGGCGTGCTGCCGCCGACCAGCGCCACCACGCCGTCCGGCGCGTTCGAGCAGAACAGCACCGTCTGGTCCAGCTACGACTTCTTCAGCCATGAACTGCAGCTGAAGTCGTCGGGCGTGCACACCATCGACTGGATCCTGGGTGCGTACTACTCGCACGAAACCAACAAGATCCGCTTCGACATCGATCAGGCCAACGGCTACCGCCTGGGCACCTTCAGCTGGGCCGGCAGCTTCATCCAGTCCGATCGTGAAATCGAATCGGCCGCCGGCTTCGGCCAGGCCACCTGGCACGTCACCGACGACATCCGTCTGACGGGCGGCGTGCGCTACACCCGCGACGACAAGGAAGACATCGGCGGCCGCAACGTCACCTGCAACGGCTGCACCCAGGGCATCTTCGGCCGCGACCCCTACTCCATCCCCGGCTACACGGCGTCGCCCAACGACGTCTACGGCCAGTGGAGCAAGGCGACCTGGCTGGTCCGCGCCGACGCCGACATCATCAAGGACGTGCTGATGACCTATGCCAGCGTCGGCACGGGCTTCAAGTCCGGCAACATCGAGGACGGCGGCAAGCTGGCCGGCCCCGAGACGCTGACCAACTATGAAGTCGGCGCCAAGACGACGCTGTTCGGCGGCCGCGCCACCTTCAACGTGGCGGCTTACTATGAAGACTTCACCGGCTACCAGGTGAACCAGGCGGTCACCACCCGTGACGCTGCCGGCCACGTCATCGGTTCGCAGATCGTGACCCAGAACGCCCAGGGCGCGAAGGCCTACGGTCTGGAAGCCGAACTGGCCGCCAAGGTCACGCCGCGTGACACGATCAACCTGTCGCTGTCCGCCCAGCACACCGAGATGGAAGAACTGCAGAGCATCGACGCCCGCCTGTACAGCGGCGGCGACGTTTCTCACCTGGTCGAGCTGAAGGGCAACGAGCTGCCCCACGCCCCGGCCCTGTCGGGCACCGTCGGGTATGAGCATGTGTTCGATCTGCCCAACGGCGGCACCCTGACCCCGCGCGTCTCCACCCATTTCGAGACGCGCAGCTACCTGTCCTTCTTCAACGCCGGCACGTACGACGAGCAGAAGGCCTATACCCGCACCGACCTGGCCGTCCGTTACGACGCGCCCAGCGGCAAGTGGTCCTTGGAAGGCTTCGTCCAGAACGTGGAAAACGCCAACATCAAGTCCAACGCCGGCGCTTTCGGCGGCCCGGCGACCCCGGTGTGGACGGCCGTGTACCAGCCGCCCCAGACCTGGGGTGTGCGGGCGCACGCCAGCTTCTGATCCGGTTCGTTCGCGTTGTTCGACCCCCGGGCGCGGGGGGGGGCCTCTTCCGCCCCGCGCCCCGGCGTTTGCCCTTCTTGGCAGGATGCACTCTCCCCGAATCCTGCACCTTGATGGGCGGTGCCCCCGCACCGCCCATCCCTTTACCCCCTCTTGTCATCGCCCGTCTGACGCAATGACAAAAGGCGTCGCACCCCTGATTTGCCCCTGATTTGGGAGACCCCATTGGCCCAGCCAGAGAAGCGGTCGATCACCATTCGGGAGGTTGCGGGCCTGGCCAAGGTGTCCATCAAGACCGTGTCGCGCGTCATCAACCGCGAGGCCGGCGTCTCCCACGAGACGCACGCCCGGGTCATGGATGCCATCGCCCGCCTGGATTACCGCCCCAACCTGAACGCCCGGGGCCTGGCCGGCGACCGCTCCTTCCTCATCGGACTGTTCTACGACAACCCCAGCGCCCACTATATGAGCGACGTGCAGGCCGGCGCCGTGGCCCGCTGCCGCGAGGGCGGCTTCCACCTGCTGGTGGAGCCCTGGGACAGCACCGACCCCAACGTTGGCGACCAGGTCCTGAACCTCATTTCCCAGCTGCGGCTGGAGGGCGTCATCTTGACCCCGCCGCTGGTCGACCACGCCGGCGTGGTGGAGGCCCTGCGCGCCTCGCGCATTCCCCTGGTGCGCATCGCGCCCGACACGGATCGTGAGACGGCGCCCTTCGTCTACATGGACGACTACGCCGCCTCCCGCCAGATGACGGCCTACCTGATCAGCCTGGGCCACCGCCGCATCGGCTTTCTGCTGGGCCATCCGGACCATGGCGCCACGGAGCAGCGCTACCGCGGCTTCCGGGACGAGTTGGCGGAACACCGCATCCCGCTGGACCCGGAACTGGTGCGCCCCGGCCATTTCTCCTACCGCACCGGCATGGCCTGCGCGGAACAACTGCTGACCCTGGCCGATCGCCCCACCGCCATCTTCGCCAGCAACGATGACATGGCGGCCGCGTCGGTGGCGGTGGCGCAGCGCCTGGGCCTGTCGGTTCCGGCCGACCTGTCGGTGGCGGGCTTCGACGATACGCCGGTCGCCCGCATCATCTGGCCGCAGCTGACCACCATCCGCCAGCCCATCAGCCGCATGGCGGCGGCGGCGGCCGACCTGCTGATCGACCGGGCGGTGCGGCGCCAGCCTTGGACCCATCCCATGCCGCGCCGGTTGCTGGAGTTCGAGGTGGTGGTGCGGGAATCGACCGCCCCGCCGCCCAGCCTGCCATCCCTCGGCCGCGCCCGGCGCTGATCCAGACCATCAATCAAGGCGCATGGGACATCGATCCCGTGCGGGAGGACGATCGTGGCCAATGATCCGAAAGTTAAGGCCCCCGGCGGCACGCGTCATGACGCGCATGCCGGCTCGGGCCTGGTGGTGATGCTGACCCTGGTCGCCACCCTGGGCGGCCTGCTGTTCGGCTACGACACCGCCGTCATCTCGGGTGCGGTGAAGTCCATCGACGCCAACTTCATCGACCCGCTGGGCCTGGCCGATACCGCGCGCGACAGCCTGTCGGGCTTCACCATTTCCAGCGCGCTCATCGGCTGCGTCGTCGGCGGCATGATCGCCGGCTGGGTGGCCGACCGCTTCGGGCGCAAGCGCGGGCTGTTCCTGGCGGCCGTGCTGTTCCTGGTTTCCGCCATCGGCTCCGCCCTGCCGGAACTGGGCCTGGGCACCATCGGCCGGATGGGGCCGGCGGCGCTGACGCCCTTCATCATCTACCGCGTCATCTGTGGCGTCGGCGTGGGCATCGCCAGCATGCTGTCGCCGCTCTACATCGCGGAGATCGCGCCGCCGCACGCCCGCGGCCGTCTCATCTCCTTCAACCAGATGGCCATCGTGCTGGGCATCGCCGGCGTCTATTTCGTGAACTGGGCCATCGCCGCCCAGGGCGACGGCGCCTGGTTGAACAGCGTCGGCTGGCGCTGGATGCTGGGGTCGGAGGCGCTGCCGGCCGCGCTGTTCCTGGTGCTGCTGGCCTTCGTGCCCGATACGCCGCGCTGGCTGATCATGGTGGGCCGGGGGGCGGAGGCCGAGGCCACGCTGACCCGCCTGATGGGCCCGGCCGAGGCCGCCCTGACGCGGCGTGAGATCGAGGGCAGCCTGATGCAGCATACCGACCGCCTGCTGGCCTACGGCGCCCTGGTGCTGGTGGTGGGCATCATGCTCTCCCTGTTCCAGCAGCTGGTGGGCATCAACGCCGTGCTCTATTACGCCCCGCTGATGTTCGAGAACATGGGGGCGGGCACCGACAGCGCGCTGCTGCAGACCGTGGTGGTGGGGGCGGCCAACGTGCTGTTCACCCTGGTGGCCATGTTCACGGTGGACCGGCTGGGGCGCAAGCCGCTGCTGATCGCCGGTGCCGCCGTCATGGCCACGGCCATGCTGGCGCTGGGCTTCCTCCTGAACCGGCACCAGATGGGCATCGGCGCCCTGGTGGCGGTGGTGGTCTACGTCGCCGGCTTCGCCTTTTCCTGGGGTCCCGTCGTCTGGGTGCTGCTGGCCGAAATCTTCCCCAACCCCATCAAGGGCAAGGCGCTCAGCATCGCGGTGGCGGCCCAGTGGATCGCCAACTGGGTGGTCTCCTGGTCGTTCAAGGTGCTGGACGGCAACGCCGCGCTGAACGCCATGTTCAACCATGGCTTCGCCTATTACCTCTACGGCGCCTTCAGCATCCTGGCCGGCCTGTTCGTCTGGCGCTTCGTCCCCGAAACCAAGGGACGCAGCCTGGAGGAGATGGAAGGCGTGTGGAAGGCCGCCGGCCGTTGAGCGTTCCCGCTGGCGGTTGGTAACGCTCACAGCTATAGGTTGGGTGGCGCGTCCGGATTGGGCGCGCCGCTTTCCTTCGTCCAGCGAGGTGGCTTGGGTGGCGTCGTTCTTTGAGACTGGCCCTGAGGATGGGGGCCGGGTGCTGGCCGACCGGCGGGCGGTGCTGGCTTTCTGGATCGGTTGCGCCGTGGTGACCGCGGGCGTGGTGCTGCACCTGCCCATGTTCCTCATGGCCAAGGATGCCGGCTATCGCCTGGCCGACATGCCCATGGACATGGGCATGACCGTCGGCATGGGCCTGATCATCGTGGGCGTTCTCATCGCCGCCTATGGCCTGCTGCCGCGCAAGACGGCGGCGCCGGCCGCCGACCTCGCCGTGGTGCACGATGACGGCCCCCTGCGCGCGGCGCACTGGCGGCTGATGGCGGTGATCGTCGTGGCCCTGGTCATCGACGTGATGAAGCCGGCCAGCCTGGGCTTCGTCCTGCCCGGCATGCGCGACGAATACGGCGTGGACAAGACGACGGTGGCCTGGCTGCCCATGGCGGCGCTGGCCGGAACGGTCGTGGGTTCCCTGATCTGGGGGGCCTTGGCCGACGTTTACGGCCGCCGCGCCTCCATCCTGCTGTCCTCCGTCATGTTCGTCGGCACCTCCATCTGCGGGGCCATGCCCGACTTCTGGTGGAACGTGGCCATGTGCTTCCTCATGGGGGCGGCGGCGGGCGGCATGCTGCCCGTGGCCTATGCCCTGCTGGCGGAGACCATGCCGCTGCGTCACCGGGGGTGGAACCTGGTGCTGGTCGGGGGCCTGGGCGGCATCGGCGGCTATCTGGCGGCCAGCGGCCTGTCGGCCCTGCTGCAGCCCCTGTTTGGCTGGCGCATCATGTGGCTGCTGAATCTGCCCACCGGCCTGATCCTGGTGTTCCTCAACGGCCAGATTCCGGAATCCCCCCATTTCCTGCTGTTGCGCGGGCGCCTGCGGGAGGCGGAGCGCACGCTCGCCCGCTTTGGCGCCACCCTGGCCGCGGCGGCGGAAGGGACACCCGCGTTCAAGGAGGGGGAGACACATTTCCTCAGCGGCCGCACCCTGGCCCTGACGGTCACCGCCCTGGCGTGGAGCTTCACCAATTTCGGCCTGCTGCTGTGGCTGCCGGCCGAGCTGACCGCCCGGGGCATGGACGTCGTCGTGTCCAGCCGCCTGCTGGCGGCGTCCGCCCTCATCGCCTGCCCCACCATCGCGCTGGCGGCGCTGCTCTATTTCCGTTGGAGCACGAAGTGGACGCTGGCGCTGATGATCATCGTCGCCATCGCCGGCCTGGGCGGCGTCATGCGGCTGGACGAGGGGGCCGGTCTGCTGGACGTGGTGGCGCCGGTGGCGCTGCTGATCGTCGGCGGCAACGGCATCCTGGCCGTGCTGTTGCCCTACACGGCCGAGAACTACGCCGTGGCGCTGCGGGGACGCGCCACCGGCTGGGTGGCCGGGTGCAGCAAGGCCGGTGGTCTGGTGACCCAATGCCTGGCCATCGCGGCGCTGGTCCCAGGCCTGGGAACCCTGGCGCTGGCCATCTGCGGCCTGATGGCGGCCTCCCTGCTGCTGGTCATCTATTTTGGATCCGAAACAAGGGTGGCGCGACGGGATTCGGATTCCCCGCCGACGGCGACGGTGGCGGAAACCGGGGGCGCCTGAGGCTGCCTGTCCCGGCGGGCTACCCCGACCGTCTGAGTTCTCGTCAGCCCGTCGGGGGGGCACCATAGACGCTGTACTGAGCGAGCGGGGTTTTAAGCGGCGGCATGTCCAGTCTGATCAACAAAATTACGACTTGGTGGCTGGGGGACGGCCAACCGCCGGCGACACCCGCCCCTTCCCCCCGCCCAGCCGCCATCGAGTCCATCACGTCCGACGCGGGGGCGGACGATATCCAGGACAGGCTGGGCGCCATCCTTGAGCATCAGGCACGCATCAGCGCCGGCACCGTCCAGCTTCTGGGCCTGGAAAGCCTGAAGGAAAGGCTGGGGTCCCGTTGGGCCTCGGTACGTGACCGTGTGCACCAGCTGACCGAGCGGCTGCTGAACCAGTCGCTGAGCCCCGGCGACGTGGTCTTCCCCTACGGCCCCGACACTTATCTGGTGGTGTTCGCGCAGATGGATGAGCGCGCGGCCAGCCTGCTGTGCGCCCGCGTGTTGCACGACCTGCAGCGTCTGCTGCTGGGCGATGCCGACACCGGCACCATCGTGGTGCGCACCGCCGTACGCCAGGTCACGGGCGACCTGGTGCTGAAGCAGCATCGCCTGGCCGACCTGCTGGCCGGCGCGGCCCGCGCCGACGCCTTGGCCATGGGGCGGGAAGCGGCGGCGTCGGGGAAGGCCGCCGCCCCCGGCTGGACCGATCTGCACGGCGTGCCGGGCCGGGGCGGGGGCGGCGGCACCCTCATCCAGGAAGCCGCTGGCGCTTCCGGCGATCCCCGCTGGGCGCCGCTGCCCAGCCAGGGCGGCGGCAAGGCGGGGGCTGGTGGGGGGAAACACCGCCCTTCCGCCAGAGCGAGGTGACGGCCGCCTGGGCGGCGCATGGCCAGCTCGGGCCGCTGGAAATCGTCTACCGCCCGGTCTGGGACGCCAACCACCAGGCGCTGTGCCTGTACATCACCCGGGGCCGACGCATGCGGCGGGGTGGCCAGGCGGTCTTCGGCTATGATTCCATCCCGCAGTTTGGCAGCCCCGGCACCCTGTCGGTGGAAACCATGAACGCCATCCTGGACATGGATGAGGAGGCGATGCGCCAGGCCATCGGCACCTACCTGGAACTGTACGAGAACCGCTTCCGCTTCTTCCTGTCCCTGCCCGTGCATTATGAGACCCTGGCCAGCGTGCAACGTCGCCGGTCTTACGTGGCGCTGGCCAGCCGCATCCCGGCCCACCTCATTCCCTTCCTGACCTACCATCTGGTGGGCCTGCCCGAAGGCACACCCGCCGGTCGGCTAGCGGACTTCGTCACGGCGCTGCGCCCCTTCGGGCGCAACCTGATGGTGGGGGTGGCGTTGGGCCGGCAGGACATGACCACGCTGGCGGCGGCCGGGGTGAAGGGCGTGGGCGTCGTCCTGCCCGGTGCCGGGGACAAGATGGCCATCGATCGCCTTGGGGCGGAGCGGCCCAGCCCGGAGCGGTTGGCGACCGACCTGGGCCTGGTGGCGGTCGAGGCCCGGCGCCACCGCCTGAAACTGTATGTCGAAGGTGTGGACTCGGTGGAGACCGAGGGCCTGGTGGACCGTGTGGGCGCCGACTTCGTGGCCGGCGACCTCATCGGCGGCTGGACGGAAACGCCGGAACACATCGTGCGCATGTCGCGCGTCGACCTGCTGGCCAATTCACGGCAATCGCCGGGCTGACGGGCGGTTCCCCATCGGATGTCATTGCGCCTTGGACCCCGGGCGCTGGTCGGCGGGCAGCTTGGCCCATAGGCGCTGGGCCTCCGCCACGTCCTTGGGCGCGCCATCGCCGCTTTCATACATCTGTGCCAGCAGGGCGATGGCGCCCTGTTCGCCGCCGTCCGCCGCCTTGCGCAGCCAGTGCAGGGCCTGGGCGTCGTCGCGGGCGACACCTTCGCCTTGGCGGTACTGGAAGCCCAGGGCGAATTGGGCGGGGACCCAGCCGCGTTCCGCCGCCATCATGTTCCAGCGGGCCGCCTCCACCGGGTCCTTGGTGACGCCCACGCCCGCCAGGTAGATCGCCCCCATCTGGCCCTGGGCGCGGACGAAGCCCTGGCTGGCCGCCTGCTTGTACAGGCGCGCGGCTTCGGTGGGGTTGCGGGGCACGCCGGCGCCGTTCTGATACATCCAGCCCAGGTTGGTCTGGCCGGCGGCGTCGCCCTGGCGGGCGCCCAGGGTATAGAGGCGCACCGCCTCCGCCACGTTCTTGGGCACGCCGCTGCCGTTCTCGTAATGCCAGCCCAGGCTGACCTGGCCCCGGGCGTTGCCCTGGTCCGCCGCCAGCTTGTACAGGCGCGCGGCCTCCGCCGGGTCCTTGGGCAGGCCGTTGCTGCCCTGGTCGTACAGCACCGCCAGGCCCACCTGGGCCTGGGCGTTGCCCTTTTCCACCGCCTGGCGCAGATAGGCCAGCGCCTTGTCCTGATCCACCGCCACGCCCAGGCCCTGGCCGTAAATCTTGGTCAGCTCCACCATGGCGCCGGCGTCGCCCTGGTTCGCCAGCTGGGTCAACGTGGGCAGGGCCCCGGCGTAATCGTGCCTGGCCATGGCCAGACGCGCCATGGCCAGGTCGGACGCGTTGTCGGCCCAGGCCGGTCTGGCGTTTCCGCCGAGCGCCAGCAGGGCGGCAATGGCCAGGGGCAGGGCCAGTTTCGAGACGTGGTGGGCGGCTTGGGGCAGGAATCGCGGCATGGCGGTGGTCCTTGGCCAAAGAATTGGGGCGCCCGTCAGGCCGGGCGCAGAACGTCGCGCAGCCAGCGGTTGGCGGGGTCGTCGTCGCTGGCGCGATGCCAGTAGAGATTAAACGCCAATGGCGGCATGTCCAGTGGAAGGGGCAGGGTGACCAGGGCCCCCCGGCTGCCGTCCACCAGCGGCTGGCTATGGTGGCGACCCATGGTCAGCAGCAAGCCCCCGCCTTTCAGGCCTGCTTCCGCTACCACGCGGCAGGCGGTCTCATACCGTTGGCAGCGCAGGGAGATTTTTCGCTGTATGCCCAGGCGCAACAGGGCGTAGTCCTCCACCGCCGGCCCGCTGCGGCGGGAGGAGACGGCGATGTGCGCCGCCGCCAGATACCCCTCCAAATCCACGGGTGGGTGGCCGGCCGCCGCCACCAGGCAATAATCGTCGCTCAGCAGCGGCAGGTGGCGCAAATCAGGGTCGGGCGCCAGTGTCACGTCCACCGCCAGATCCATGCGCCCCCGCGCCAGATCGGCTTTCATGGTGGCCCGATCCAGGCGCACGCTGTCCAGACGGGGATTGGACCCGTCCGCCAGGTGTTGGCGCAGGCGGGCCATCATGGCCGGCAGCAGGGCGGGCTCCACCGCCTCCGGCATGGCGATGATGGCTTGGCGCAAATCGCGGTCCGGCTGGAAGTCCTGGGCGTCGGCCAGGGCCCGCCCCAGGGCCGCCAGCGCCTCACGCACCCTGGGGGCCAGGCGGCGGGCCAGGGCCGAGGGGGCGACCCCCCGGCCGTCGCGGGGGAACAGCGGCTCATCACCCGCGCCCAAATGCGGGCCCAGCTGGTCGCGCAGGCGGGCCAGGGCGTGGCTGACGGCCGATTGCGACAACGCCAGCTCATCCGCAGCGCGCGTCAGGCTGCGCGCCCGGTGGACGGCATCGAACACCCGCAGCAGATTCAGGTCCAGCCTGGCCAGCAGGCGCATATCATGAACATCATTCATGATTTATCGCGCATAAACTTCCCATCCGTTCATGTCAATACGGCGCTACACTCCTTTTAACCTAGGACGCGACGGCGTCTGCCGGAGTGAGCACCGCCCAGTTAGTGTAAGGGGGGGCGGAGCGGGGATAGCCAAGCCCGCGGATGCGGGCGCCCGGCGCGTGAGGGAAAAGAAAAGGGAGAGAACGCCGATGGACTTCCAGCCCAGCGCCCGTGGCCAGGACTATCTGACCCGGGTCCGCCGCTTCATCGCCGACCACATCGCCCCGGTGGAGGCCCAGTATTGGCGCGACGTGGCCGCCCATGACGGCCCCGACTGGACCGCCTGGCGCGTGCCGCCCAAGATGGAAGAGCTGAAGGCGCGGGCCAAGGCCGAGGGCCTATGGAACCTGTTCCTGCCCGACGCGGAATTGGGCGCCGGCCTCAGCACCCTGGAATACGCCCCCATCGCCGAGGCCACGGGCCACAGCCTGATGGCGCCGGAGGTGTTCAACTGCAACGCCCCCGACACCGGCAATATGGAAGTGCTGTGGCGCTACGGCAGTCCGGCCCAGCAGGACCAGTGGCTGAAGCCCCTGCTGGCCGGCGAGATCCGCAGCGTGTTTTGCATGACGGAGCCGGAGGTGGCCTCCTCCGACGCCACCAACATGGCGGCCACGGCGGTGGTCGAGGGCGACGAGGTGGTGGTGACCGGCCGCAAATGGTGGTCCAGCGGCATCGGTGACCCCCGCGCCCGCATCGCCATCGTCATGGCCCGCACGCCGGATGAGAGCCGCGACCGCCACCATCAGCATTCCATGGTGCTGGTGCCGCTGGACACGCCCGGCGTGCGCATCGAGCGCATGTTGCCCGTCTTCGGTAGCCTGGATGCCCCCCACGGCCATGGCGAGGTGACGTTCGATCGGGTGCGGGTGCCGGCAAGCAACCTGATCGCCGGTCCCGGCATGGGGTTCGAGATCGCGCAGGGCCGTCTGGGCCCCGGCCGCATCCACCACTGCATGCGTTGCCTGGGGGCGGCCGAGGCGGCCCTGGACCTGATGATCCGCCGGGGCACGGCCCGCACCGCCTTCGGCCGGCCGCTGATCGACCTGGGCGGCAACCGCGAACGGGTGGCGGAGGCGCGCGTGGCCATCGACCAGGCCCGCCTGCTGACCCTCTATGCCGCCTGGAAGATGGACAAGGTGGGGACCCAGGCGGCCCTCACCGAGATTTCCGCCATCAAGGTGGTGGCGCCCAGCGTGCTGGAACGGGTGGTGGACGACGCCATCCAGATGCATGGTGGGGCGGGCGTGTCGGGCGATACGCCGCTGGCCGGCTTCTACGCCCAGGCGCGGTCCCTGCGCTTGGCCGATGGACCGGACGAGGTGCACAAGGCCATGATCGCCCGCATCGAGTTGGCCAAGCGCGGCTACAAAAAGACAAAAGGGGAGGGTTGAGGGCATGGTGGCGATAACACCGAAGACGGGCCCCCAGGGCGGACGCATCTTCATCACCGGCGGGGCCAGCGGCCTGGGCCTGGCGCTGGGCAAGCGCTATGCCCGCGCCGGCTGGCGCGTGGCGGTGGGCGACATCAACCCGGACGCCATGGCGACAGCGGTGGCCGAACTATCCGCCATCGCCCCCGACGCCTTTTCCATCCCCTGCGACGTGCGCGATGACGCGGCGCTGGACGCGGCCGCCCAGGCCCTGACCCAACGTTGGGGCGGGGTCGATATCGTCGTCAACAACGCGGGCGTGGCCCAGGCCGGCAATATCGATGACACGCCGCTGGACGACTGGCGCTGGATCATCGACATCAACCTGATGGGCGTGGTGCGGGGCTGCAAGGCCTTCACGCCGATGTTCAAGGCGCAGGGCCACGGCTATTTCGTGAACACCGCCTCCATGGCCGGCTTGCTCGATATGCCGACCATGAGCGCCTACAACGCGACCAAGGCGGCGGTGGTCTCCCTTTCCGAAACGCTGCAGCACGAACTGGCGCCCAGCGGCATTGGCGTCAGTGTCATCTGCCCCTCCTTCTTCAAGACCAATCTGGCCAGCAGCCTGCGCACCACCGACCCGCGCCTGCGCGCCCGGGTGGACAAGCTGCTGAACCGCCCCGGGATCACGGCGGAGGATGTGGCGGAATATGTCTACCAGGGCGTGGCCGCGGGCCGCTGCCACCTGTTGCCGCACAAGGAGGGCCGCCGCTTCTGGCTGATGAAGCGGCTGATGCCGCGCGCCTGGTACGTGGCCATGATCGACAAGCGGGCGCGCAGCATGGCGACCCCGTCGCGTACCGCCGCCGCCCCGCCCCAGCAGCCGGCGGCCCCAACCGGGTCGCGCGGATGACGGCGGCGTCCGTGGCGGCGGGGAAGGCCCCGTCCCGTCCTGTGACCGACCGGGCGGGCCCGGTTCGGCCGGGCGAGGATCTGGACGTCGCGGTGGTCGACCGCTGGCTGAAGGAACGGCGGCCGGACCTGCGGGGCCTGCCGGCCGTGACGCAATATTCCGGCGGGGCCAGCAACTGGACCTACCGCCTGGCCTATGGCCAGGACGGGGCTGAGGGGGACTTCATCCTGCGCCGGCCGCCGGCCGGCACCAAGGCCAAGTCCGCCCACGACATGGCGCGCGAATTCCGGGTGCAGCAGGCGCTGAAGCCCGTCTTCCCCTGGGTGCCCACCATGGTGGGGCTGTGCCAGGACGAACGGGTCATCGGCGCCGATTTCTATGTCATGGAACGCATCGCCGGCATCATCCCCCGGGCCAACCTGCCGCGCGGCCTGGACATGGGGCCGGACGCGGTGCGCCGCCTGTGCCTGGCCATGGTGGACAAGCTGGTGGCCCTGCACCGGGTGGACCCGGAGGCGGCCGGCCTGTCGGCCCTGGGCAAGGGCGACGGCTATTGCCGCCGCCAGGTGGAGGGATGGTCCGGCCGCTACCAGAAGGCGCGCACCTGGAACGTGCCCTCTTTCGCCAAGGTGCGGGCCTGGCTGGCCGCCAACACGCCGGCGGACAGCGCCGCGTGCGTCATCCATAACGACTGGCGTTTCGACAATCTGGTGCTGGATGCGGCCGACCCCACCCATGTCATCGGCGTGCTGGATTGGGAAATGGCCACCATCGGCGACCCGCTGATGGATCTGGGCGGAGCGCTGGCCTACTGGGTGCAGGCGGATGACGATTTCTTCATGCGCTCCATCCGCCGCCAGCCCACCCATCTGCCCGGCATGCTGACGCGGGACCAGGTGGTGGCGCACTACCTGGCGGCCATGGGCGACCGGCTGGATGCGAAAGCGGTGGACTGGACCTTCTATGAGGTGTTCGGCCTGTTCCGCCTAGCCGTCATCGCCCAGCAGATCTATTACCGCTATCACCACCGCCAGACCCGCAACCCGGCCTTCAAACGCTTCTGGCTGCTGGTGACCTACCTGGATTGGCGGTGCCGCCGCATCCTGCGTCGGGCAGGGCGCTGATCCCATGGTGGCGCTGCACCTCATCCGCCATGGCCAGGCCTCCTTCGGGGCGGACGATTACGACCGCCTGTCGGCGCTGGGCATCGCCCAGGGCCGGGTGGTGGGCCAACAGTTGGGCGCCCGGTTGGGGGCGGCGGACATCGTCGCCGTCAGCGGCAGCCTGAACCGTCACCGCGACACCGCCGCCGCCTGCCTTGAGGCCATGGGCCGGGGCGGCGTGGTCCTGGCCATCGACCCGGACCTGAACGAGTACGACCCGGCCGACGTGGTCGCCTGCCATCGCCCCGATTTGGCCGATGCCGCCGCGCTCAAGGCGGAACTGGCCACCGCGCCCGATCCCCGGCGTGCCTACCAGGCCCTGTTCGCCGAGGCGGTGGCCCGCTGGATGGGCGGCCAGCACGATGGCGACTACACTGAATGCTGGCCGGTGTTCCGCAACCGTGTGCTGGCCGGCTTGGCCCGGGCGGCGCAAGCGGGCGCCCAGGCGGGCAACACCGTCCTGGTCTTCACCTCCGGCGGGCCCATCATGGCGGCAGTGCAGGCGGTGCTGGGTTTGGATGACGCCGGCGCCCGGCAGGTGCACTGGGCCCTGGTCAACGGCGGCGTCACCAAGCTGCTGGCCTCATCCAAGGCCGCGGGCCGGGTGGGGACGGGCTGGTCGCTGTCCAGCCTGAACGAGCAGGCGGGCCTGGACGGGCCGGACGGCCTGCTGACATATCGCTGAGGAACCGAGATGCCGGCCAAGACCATCCTCATCACCGGCGCCAGCTCCGGCTTGGGCCTGGGCATGGCCCGGCAATTCGCCGCCCTGGGCCGCGACCTCGCCCTGTGCGCCCGCCGCACCGACAGGCTGGAGGCGCTGCGGGACGAGCTTCTGCGGGCCCACCCTGGCATCCGGATATCCATCCGCCCGCTGGACGTCACCGACCATGCGGCGGTGTTCGAGACCTTTCGTGCTTTCGATACCGAAATGGGTGGGCTGGACCGTGTCATCGTGAATGCTGGCATCGGTTCCGGCCGGCGCATCGGCACCGGGCACTTCGCCGACAACCTGGCCACGGCCCAGACCAACTTCGTGGCGGCCCTGGCGCAGTGCGAGGCTGCGTTGGAACTGTTCCGGCCCCGGAACAAGGGCCATCTGGTGGTTATCTCCTCCATGAGCGCCTTGCGCGGCCTGCCCAAACACATGACCACCTACGCCGCCACCAAGGCCGGCCTGGCCGCCCTGACGGAGGGCATCCAGGCCGACCTGCTGCGCAGCCCCATCCGGGTCAGCAGCATCCTGCCCGGCTACATCCGCACCGAACTGAACGAGGGCGCCAAGCGCCTGCCCTTCGCCATTCCCGGCGACGTGGGCAGCCGCCTGCTGGTGCGGGCCATCGAGCGGGAACCGGCCAAGGCCTATGTTCCCGCCTGGCCCTGGGCCTACATGGCGCCAGTCATGAAGCTGTTGCCCCTGTCGCTGGTGGCCAAGCTGGCTTAGGCCGCCTTGCGGCGCCAGCGGCGCCACACCAGGCGCAGCAGCCAGGGGGCGGCCGGCGTCCATAAGATGATGCCCACGCCCAGATAGCCCTCGACCTGCGCCACCGGCCCGCCATCAGCGGCGGGGGGCGGAGGCATGTGCCGTGTGAGCTGAGTTTTAGCGCCGCAACAGGCGCTTCAGCGGATGACGCAAGACCCAACCGGCCAGTAGGATCAGCGGCAGCCAGGGCAGCAGCCCTGCGATGGTGGCGATCAGAGATGCGGTGGCGCGGACCATGGTCCGGCCAAAGCCCTTGAACGCGCTGCTGATGGGGGTGAGGTCGGTGTCCCCGGCCACCGCCACCTCGCCGTTATAGTCAACGTCAATCCTCACCATCTCCGTCTGCCGGCGCAGATAGTCACGTTGGGCCGTCAGGCTCTCAATCTCCCCCTGGGTATTGGCCAGTTCACGCTCCGCCGCCACCAAATCGGAGACCGTCATGTGGGTGGGGCCGTGCATCAGGGCCGTCAGGCGGTCACGCAGGGCGGTTTTACTTTCGAGACGCTTGTCCGTATCCAGCACCGTCGTCGTCATGTCTTCGGTGGTGATGCTGTGCGAGGTCACACGGGCGGGCGGCGCCGTCAGGTCGGCCACCAGCGCCGCCACCCCTTGTGGTGGAATGCGGATGGAGGTCCGGGCTGTGATCCTATTGGCATAGCCATGGTCCAGGCTGCTGTCCAAAACGAGGCAGCCCAGCTTGGCGCAGGTTTCCAGATGACGATTCTGCACCAACTCAACGGCACTGGCCGGCAGGCTGAGGCTGTAGGACTGCGTGACGGCGAGATATTTGCCTTGCTCCGGCTCCCCTCGCTGGGCACCCGTCACGACAATCCCTTCGGTGCCGGCCTTGTCCGCCACGGGCGCTCGCGCGGCAATCACAGGCGGAGGTGGCGGTGCCGGCGCGCCGGTGGACGTATCGTTGTCACACCCCACCAAGGCCATCAGCGTCACAGCCGCGACCGCCAGACTCCATCCCGTCCGTCCCATGTTCCATCCCCCCGGAAGGCCGCCCGCGCTGAAACGCGGCGTTAATGCGAAACGGTATCGGGCCTTTCCGTTGAATACAACCAGGAATGCCAAAGGCTTCCGGGCAACAAATAGCCAGCGGTTGTGACAAATCCTGTCCATCTGGTCATGTTTTCCCGGCGAGGTGGTCAGGAGCATTGACAGGGCCGGGTCGGCCCGCCATCAACGGGGCGCGGGTTTGGTGAGGGTGCAACCAGGGGGGCAGCTGGTGGTGAAGCGAAGGATCTGGCCGGTCTGGGCCATGGCGGTGGCGATGAGCCTGTCGCTGCTGGGGGCAGGCGTTTCAGCGGCCCAGGCGGCCGAACCGGTCGCGGTGGCCACGCTCACCACCGAGGCCGCCCCCTTCCTGGTGGTCAGCGACCTGCACTTCAACCCGCTGGACGACGCCAGCCTGGCCGCCCGGCTGGACGCCGCCCCGGCCAAGGACTGGCCAGCCATCCTGGACGGCACCCCCGGCCGCCACCTGTCGCCCTTCGGCCGGGACAGCAACTGGTTCTTGCTGCGCTCCGCCTTCGCCGCGATGCGCCAGGCCCAGCCGCACCCGGCCTATGTCCTGCACACGGGCGACATGCTGGCCCATGATTTCCGCGACACGTTCGAGGCGGCGCTGCCGGCGCACAAGGGGGATGAGGCGGCCTATCGCGCCTTCGCCCTGAAGACGGTCACGACCCTGATGGAAACCCTGCGCGGCACCTTCCCCGGCGTGCCGGTGCTGACGGCCCTGGGCAACAACGACAGCTACTGCGGCGACTATGCGGTGCAACCGAACGGCCCCTTCCTGGGCGACACCCTGCCGCTGCTCATCCAGGGTTTCGGTCGCGGCCTGGGCGGGCGGGCGGACCAGGACGGTGTCGGGCGCGATTGGCGCCAGGCCGGAAACTACGTCATTCCCCATCCGACCTTGAAGGGCGTGCGCATCCTGTCCTTCGACACGGTGATGCTGACCCGCAAGTACAAGAACGGCTGCGGCCGGCCGGACGACACGCCGCAGGACACCACGCTGGCCTGGCTGCATCAGGCCCTGGCCGACGCCAGGGCGGCCGGCGACAGCGTCTGGCTGATCACCCACGTGGTGCCGGGCATCGACGGCTTCGCCACCGCCAGCAATTGGTCCAAGGCGGCCAAGGCGGCCGCCGCCGCCGGCCAGCCGGCGCCCGCCTGCACCGCCCCGGTGGAGCTGTTCGCCCCGGGCCTGGAGGCGCGGTTCGAGGCGGAGCTGGCGCAATACCACGACATCATCAAGGTGCTGTTCGCCGGCCACATCCACATGGACGACTTGCGGCTGGTGGGCCCGCCGGGCGCCGGCGTGCCCGTGCTGGTGACCCCGGCCGTCAGCCCCGTCTACCAGCAAAGCCCATCGTTCAAGCTGGGCCAGGCGGCGGCCGACGGCGCGGTCGCCCACCTCACCACGTATTACCTGACCAATCTGAGCGACCAGCCCAGCGTGACCGGCGCCCATTGGGTGCCGGAGTATGACACGGCCGAGGCTTGGGGCGTTCGCCCCCTGACGCCCGACGCCCTGCGCGCCGTCATCGCCCACATCCGCGACAGCGGGCCGGCCCGGGCGTTGTACCGCAGCATCTACAGCGTCGCCAGGCCCCAGGTCTCCGCCATGATTCCAGACAACCAGCCGCTGTATCTCTGCGCTCTGGATAACACCTTGGCCGACGCCTACACCCGCTGCGCCTGTCCGGCCCCCTGACGCTGACACCCTGAAGGAAGCCCCCATGTCCGTCCGCGCGCTCAGAATCGCCCTGTCCCTGACGGTGCTGGTCGGCTGCGCCCACCAGGCGCCTCCGGCGGCGGTGATGGATCTGCCCAACCTGGGCGTGGTCAAGACGCAGTTGCTGGCCTATCACGACGGCGGCGCCTATGACCGCGACCTGGCCCGCGTGGCTGCGGAGGCCGGGGCGTGGATCAAGACGCGCGCCGCCACCCTGCCGGCTGGCGCGAAACCCGCCCTGGTGCTAGACATCGATGAGACGTCGCTCAGCAATTGGCCGCAGCTGAAGATCAACGATTTCGGCTACATCAAGGCCGGCGGGTGCGACCTGGACCGGGGCCCTTGCGCCGCGCCGGCGTGGGAGATGATGGGCCGGGCGACCGTCATCGCGCCGACGCTGGAAGTCTATCGCCAGGCGCGGGCGTCCGGCGTCGCGGTCTTCTTCATCACCGGCCGGCCGGAGGCGGAGCGCGAGGCCACCGCCCGCAACCTGGCGGCGGCGGGGTATGAGGGCTGGGCCGGCCTGGTGCTGCGGACGCCCGGCGCCCAGGGCGGGGCGGCGCACTACAAGGCGGCGGAACGGGCCCGGATCGAGGCCCAGGGCTACACCATCATCGCCAACATGGGCGACCAGGACAGCGACCTGGCCGGCGGCCATGCCGAACGCACCTTCAAGCTGGCCAACCCCTTCTACTTCATCCCCTAAACCTGTAGGCCGGCCCGCCAACCTTGCAATTAAGGCGGGCCGCCGCCATCCTCGGCCCGGGCCCCGCGCCGCTGCGGGGAAATTGCCTTTGGGGGGCGGGGGATGAGCGGGGAGATGGACGCGGCCGGCGGCCTGGCTGAGGCCAGCCTGGTCGCCCGGGCGATCGAAGGGGAACGGCACCATACGGCGGTCAGCCATGAGGACGGGCATCACCGGTGCGCCAACTGCGGCGCGCATTTGGCCGGCGCCTATTGCCACGCCTGCGGCCAGCCGGGGCACGTCCATCGTTCCATGCTGCACATCATGGAAGAGTTCTTCCACGGCATCCTGCATTTCGACAGCAAGGTGTGGCGCACCTTCCCCATGCTGGCCTTCCGGCCCGGCGACCTGACGCGGCGCTATGTCCATGGGCACCGGGTGCGCTACGTCTCACCCCTGGCGCTGTTCCTGTTCAGCGTCTTCCTCATGTTCTTCTCCTTGTCCTTCATCGATACGCCGGGCAAGGAGATCGGCGGCAACGCGCTGAAGAACCTGGATCACAAGTCCCTGTCCGACGGTAGGGTGGAACTGGAATCGGCCGTCAACGACGCCAAGGCGGAGTTGCAGGACGCGGAGAACGACCTGGCCGACGCCAAACAGGACGGCGGCAACGTCGACAAGGCCGCCGCCCGCCGTGACAAGCGCCAGCAGGAACTGAAGGTGGCGGAAGCCATGCTGAAGGCCTTCGACGCCGCGGCGGCCGCCGGCCTTAAGGCGACGGCCAAGATCACGCCGGACGCGCGCGCCGCCGCCGCCCCGGCGGGGAAGGCGGCCCAGCCGGCGGAAGGTGGGTCGCCGCCCGCAGTCGTCCCTGAGGCGGCCGAGCCGCAAAAGCCCACCAAGGAAGAGCATCGCCAGCAGCAGATGGCCAAGCTGTTCGGCGCCACGGACGAGGAGCCGGCGACGGGGGATGAGCCGTCCTGGGCCCGCGCGGCCAAGCGCCTGGCCAATTCCAAGGGGATGTTCGACGTCGATCTCGGCATGCCCAAGCTGGAGGAGCATATCCGTCACGCCCTGCGCAACCCGGAGCTGACGCTCTACAAGATGAAGGAATTGGCGTCCAAGCTGTCCTTCCTGCTGGTGCCGCTGTCCGTGCCCTTCATCTGGCTGATGTTCCTGTTCAGGCGCGGCATCTACCTTTACGACCATGTGGTCTTCGCCCTGCACTCCCTGTCCTTCATGGCGGTGCTGACGGCCATGGCCGCCCTGGGCTCGCGCGCCGGGCTGGGGGCGGCGGCCATCGGCAGCCTGATGTGCTTCGCCCCGCCCATCCACATGTACGCCCACCTGAAGGGCGCCTACCGGCTGGGGACCTTCGGCGCCCTGTGGCGCACCATGGTGCTGCTGTGGGTGGCGCTGCTGGCGCTGACCTTCTACCTGCTCTTCATCGTGTCCATGGGCCTGGTTGAGTGATAGGCGCTTGTTTCTGACCTCCTGTCAGGCTCGCGGCAACGGCGCGGGTGGCGGTTGCTGCTGGCGCGCTTGCCGCGATGGCCCGGGTCCCTGGGGTCCGGGCCGTTTCTTTCAGGGCTTTAATGAACGGCCAGCCCTTCTGCTATGGAATTTTAATGCCCTGATGGCGGCTCAATGGGGGCCTGGACGACCCTGCCGGACACGCCGCCATGTTGGGCTTCAACACCCTGATCGACCTCATCACCCACTCCACGGACCAGCCTCCGCCGACCTCTCCTCGCGCGGCCGACTGGGCTTTCGCCACGCCAGCCCATTTGCCGGCCGGCGGTTCCGTTTCCGTCAACCTCGCCGCCGGCCGGGTGTGGATCAGCGATCCCCGGCGCGCGGGCGATTTCCCCCTGGCGGAGGTGGCGGTGCAGCCCATCCGCCCCGCCGACATCGCCCAGCCGGAGGCGCTGGCCCAGGTGGTCCTGTGGGCCGGCGAGCCGGTGCCCTGGCGCTACCGCATTCCCTGCGCCTCCTGGCGGCAGGCCCGCACGGCGGCGGCCGAACTGGCCATTGTTCTGGACCGCGCCGCCGCTGACGAGGGAACGCGCTGCCTCAGCTTCTGACCCGTTTTCGATTTTCGCCTGGCGGGCGGGGTACCGCGTCAAGCTGGGTGGGGGCTTGGCGAGCGGCCCGCCCTGGGATAGGCCGCCGGTTGAACCCTCCCCGCGGCCTATTTCCTTTGTGCGACGCAAAACCTTCTTCGCGCCTGCGAGAACGGTTGGCTATACTGCGACCTCGCGGGGTTATCCCGGCGCCCGGGCAACCGGCGCCTGGGAAAGACTGAAGAGGGAAAGCTGATGGCCTTTACCGACGCGATCAGCCCGAAGGGTCCGTTCGAGATGCCCGAGGGTTTCCTGGATCCCAGCAATCACTGGCCTTTCCGCCTGTGGCAGGACGGGCTGGCCTACACGGTCGACGCCTTCCAGCGCACCGCCCTGGTGATGGATGTGCTGCGCCAGCGCGGCGCCCAGTACCATGAGCACATGGCCCAGACGGCGCCCACGGTGCTCAGCTTCGAAAGCGAGACGGTGCTGGACGGCGCCACCTTGCCCCGGCCGGTGAATTATTCGTTGCAGCGCATCATTCCGCCGGCGGGTGTCGAGCTGGACCTGAAGAAGCGCCCCTTTGTCATCGTCGATCCCCGCGCCGGCCACGGCCCTGGTATCGGTGGCTTCAAGTCGGACAGCGAGATCGGCGTGGCTCTGGCCGCCGGTCATCCCTGCTATTTCATCGGCTTCCTGCCGCGTCCGGTGCCGGGCCAGACGGTGGAGGACGTGATCGCGGCCGAGGCCGCCTGCTTGGAAAAGGTCATCGAGTTGCATCCGGAGGCGGAAGGCAAGCCGGTGGTCATCGGCAACTGCCAGGCCGGCTGGCAGCTGATGATGACGGCGGCCATCCGCCCCGACCTGTTCGGCCCCATCATCATCGCCGGCACGCCCCTGTCCTTCTGGGCCGGCCATCGCGGGCAGGACCCCATGCGCTACAGCGGCGGCCTGCTGGGCGGCAGCTGGCTGACGGCCTTCGCCAGCGACCTGGGCGCCGGCCTGTTCGACGGCGCCTGGCTGGTGCAGAATTTCGAGAACCTGAACCCCGCCAACACCCTGGTGGGCAAGCAGTACGCCCTGTGGGACAAGGTCGACACCGAGGCGCCGCGCTACCTGGGCTTCGAGAAGTGGTGGAACGGCCACGTCCTGCTGAACGGCGAGGAAATCCAGTACATCGTCGACAAGCTGTTCGTGGGCAACCGCCTGGCCACCGCCGACATCGTCACCAAGGATGGCGTGCGCGTGGACCTGCGGGCCATCCGCTCCCCCATCATCGTCTTCTGCTCCAAGGGTGACAACATCTCCCCGCCGCCGCAGGCGCTGGGCTGGATTTGCGACCTGTATGAAAGCGTGGACGACATCCGCTGCCACGGCCAGACCATCGTCTACGCCGTGCATGAAAGCGTGGGTCACCTGGGCATCTTCGTCTCCGCCGCCGTGGCGCGGAAGGAGCATCGCGAGTTCGCGTCCAACATCGACTTCATCGACGTGCTGCCCCCCGGCCTGTACGAGGCGCAGATCCTGCCGGCCGAGGCGGCACCCTCCGGCCAGTCTGGGCAGGAGGGCGACCCCAACGTCCTGCGCTTCGCCGCCCGCAGCATCAATGACGTGGCGGCCCATGTCGAACCCCTGCCGGATGACGAACGCCGCTTCGCCACCGTGTCCCGTCTCTCCCGCGTGACGCTGGGCCTCTACCGCGACCTCATGCAGCCCTGGGTGCGCCAGCTGGTGGGGGAGACGACGGCGGAAATCCTGCGCGGCCTCCACCCCCTGCGCCTCAGCTACGAACTATTCTCCGACACCAACCCCTGGCTGAACGGCGTGCCGGAGCTGGCCGCCGCCGCCCGGCGCGATCGCCGCCCGGTGGGGTCGGAGAACATCTGGCGCAACCTGGAACAGCGGCTGGCCCGCCAGATGGAAACGGCGCTGGACGTCTACCGCGACCGCCGCGACACGACGGCGGAGGCGCTGTTCATGGGCGTCTACGGGCACCCGCTGACCCAGGCGCTGTTCGGCCTGAACGCCGACGACGCCCCGCCCCGGAGCCATCCCGGCGAAACTCCGGAACACCGCCGCTTCCTGGCGGAACAGGGGGCGGAGCTGCGCCGGCGCCTGCATGAGGGCGGCCTGCGCGAGGCCGGCATGCGCGCCCTGCTGCATGTGGCGCTGGCGGAGCGCATGGCCGACGCCCGTGGCTTCAACGCCCTGCGCGGTTTGCGCGACATCCACGGCCGGGGCCTGGAACTGGCGGAGTTCAAGCAGCTGGTGCGCGACCAGTTCCTGATGTTGCTGCTGGATCCGGCGGCGGCCCTGGAAACCCTGCCCGAGTTGCTGGCCGGCGCCACGGCGGAGGAAATCACCCGCCTTTCGGAAGGCCTGGTGATGGTGGCCGGCGCCGCCGGCCCGCTGGACACCAAGGGCCGGGAACGGCTGGACAGCGTGGTGGCCTTGTTCAAGGACCTGGCCGCCAAGGCGCCCACGGCCCCGGGCACGGCGTCAGCCGCCGCCACCGCGCCGGCCCCCGACCCGGCATTGCCCGGCCCCGCATTGAACGAGGCCCCGGCCGTCGCTGGGGAGCCCGCGGCCCCGCCGCCCGCCGTATCCAAGCCCCCCGCCGCCAAGGTGCGCCGGGCCAAGGCGGCGCCCACGCCCAAGGAAGCGCCACCGGCCGAGACCTCCGTCATCACTGAAAAGCCCACCAGCCCGCCGGTGGATGCGGCGGCGGAACCCAAGCCCGGCCCCGTGGCCACCACGCCGGTGACCGTGCCCAAACGCGCGCCCGCCCCTCGCCGCGCCAAGGCGCCCCGGCGGTAAGGAACCTCAGGTCGCGACCGCCCGCACCAGGTCGGCCAGCGCGTCCAGGGCCGGCTGGCGGGTGAAGGTGGGACGGCTGACCAGGCGGATCAGGCGGCCGGCCCCCGGGCCGGCCAGGGGACGGAAGGCCACGTCCTGACGGCCGGCATGGACGTCCGCCGCCAGGGCCGGCACCAGGGTCGTGCCGTAGCCGGCCGCCACCATGTTCAACAGCGTCTCCAGGCTGGTGGCGCGCAGGGACCAGCCGCCAGGATCGGGCCGGGCGCAGGCGGCCAGGGCCTGGTCGCGCAGGCAATGGCCGTCGGCCAGCACCAGCAGGTCGGGGCCAAGCGCCGCTTCATCCACCGGGCCGCCGCCGTCGGCCAGCGCATGGTCCGGGGGCAGGGCCGCCAGGAAGCCCTCCTGGAACAGGGGCCGTTCCACCAAGTCGTCACCCGGCACCGGCGTGGCGATCAGGGCGGCATCCAATTGGCGGCGGCGCAGGCGCTCCACCACCGCGTCGGTGGTGTCTTCCCACAATTCCAGGGTCAGGGCGGGGCAGCGCCGGCGCAGGGGCGCGAACACCCGGGGCATGAGGTAGGGTCCCAGGGTGGGGATGACGCCCAGGGTCAGGGGACCCGCCAGCGGGTCGCGGGCACCCGCCAGGGCCACGATGGCATCCGCCTCCGCCACCGCCCGGGCGGCGTGGATCAGCACCTCCTCCCCCAGCGGCGTGGGGGCCACCCATTTGTTGGTGCGCTCGAACAAAGGCGCGCCCAGCCGCGCCTCCAGCTTGGCCACCTGGCTGCTGAGGGTGGGCTGGCTGACGTTGCAGGCGGCGGCGGCCCGGCCGAAGTGGCGGTGCTGGGCCACGGCCAGCAGGTATCGCAGGTCACGCAGGTTCACGAGGGCGCCCTTTCGAAAGCGTACTGACGATATACGTTGTCTATTGTCTTGATACAAACAATCGATTTTACGCATGAACGTCGGGCGGCGTAGCTTTTCCTCGTCGGGCGCACGGACGCCCAAGCCCATCAGAAGACGACGAGGGACGATAGTCATGACCAGCCAGCCACCCCGCATGACCACCACCGGGGGCGCCCCCATCGCCGACAACCAGAACAGCCTGACCGCCGGCCCACGCGGTCCTGTCCTGATGCAGGACTATCAGCTGATGGAAAAGCTGGCGCACCAGAACCGCGAGCGCATTCCGGAGCGTGTGGTGCACGCCAAAGGCTGGGGCGCGTTCGGCACCCTGACGGTGACGCACGACATTACCCGCTACACCCGGGCCAAGCTGTTCGGCGCCGTGGGCAAGAAGACCGACCTGCTCATCCGCTTTTCCACCGTCGCCGGCGAATTGGGCGCGGCGGATGCCGAGCGCGATGTGCGCGGCTTCGCCGTCAAGTTCTACACTGAGGAAGGCAACTGGGACGTGGTGGGCAACAACACGCCGGTTTTCTTCATCCGCGACCCGCTGAAGTTCCCGGACTTCATCCACACGCAGAAGCGCCACCCCCGCACCAACCTGCGCAGCCCCGCCGCCATGTGGGACTTCTGGTCGCTGTCGCCGGAAAGCCTGCACCAGGTCACCATCCTGATGTCGGATCGCGGCTTGCCGCCCAGCCCGCGCTTCATGAACGGCTACGGCAGCCACACCTACAGCTTTTGGAACGACCAGGGCGAACGCTTCTGGGTGAAGTTCCACTTCAAGACCCAGCAGGGCCACAAGCACCTGACCAACGATGAGGCCGCCCAGGTGGTGGGGCGGTCGCGCGAAAGCTACCAGGAAGACCTGTTCGGCAGCATCGAGACGGGTGACTTCCCGCGCTGGACCCTGCAGGTCCAGGTGATGCCCGAGGCCGACGCCGACAAGACGCCCTACAACCCCTTCGACCTGACCAAGGTGTGGCCGCACGCCGACTATCCGCTGATCGACGTGGGCGTGGTGGAGCTGAACCGCAACCCCGACAACTACTTCGCGGAGATCGAGCAGGCGGCGTTCAGCCCATCCAACGTCGTCCCCGGCATCGGCCACAGCCCGGACAAGATGCTGCAGGCCCGCATCTTCTCCTACGCCGACGCCCACCGCTACCGCCTGGGCACGCATTACGAGGCGCTGCCGGTGAACCAGCCCAAGTGCCCGGTGCACCACTACCATAAGGACGGGGCCATGCGCTTCTTCCGCAACGACACCGGCAACCCCGACGCCTATTACGAGCCCAACAGCCTGGGCGGCCCGGCGCAGGACCCCAGCGTGGCCGAACCGCCGCTGCGCCTGTCGGGCGAGGTCGGCCGCCATGACCACCGCGCGGGCAATGACGACTACAGCCAGCCGCGCGCCCTGTTCAACCTGATGGACCAGGGGCAGAAGGACCGGCTGTTCGCCAACATCGCCGCCGCCATGCAGGGTGTGCCATCGGCCATCGTGGAGCGCCAGCTGGGCCATTTCGCCCAGGTCCATGCCGACTACGCGGCGGGCGTGCGCCGGGCGCTGGCCCGGGGCGAGGGCGCCGGCCGGCCGGAGACCGCCATCCCCTGATCTGCCGTCCCCTGATCTGACATCCCACCCTGGAGCCCGTCCCCCAAACCGGCCCTTCCCCGTGATCCCCCACCGGGAACCGGCCTTGGCACCAGGGAACCTGGTGACCGGGTGTGCCTAAAAAGCCACCCGGTCACATTTTTCTTTAACCATCGCGCACTTTCAGGTTGTGACCGGGCGGCCCGGCGGCTTAGCCTCCAGCCCATCACAACAAAGGGTCATATTCCGATGCGCCTCGTCACCCAATTCAGCCAGCAAACCGCTGTGCCGCTTGGGGCGGGGCTTTGTCTGTTTATGACACGGGGTTTGGGGGACAACGGCTAACCGCCGTCCCCGACACACCCGATAACAGGCCCCGCGAGCAGCTGCCCGCGGGGCTTTTTGTTGTGCCCCAATCCCGCCGATGCCGCCGTCCCATCCCTTGCGGGGCGGTGGCGTCACCACCCTGGCAATGCCGGCACGGCGCGGGAACGACCTTTTAAAATTGGGATGGTTCTCATGGACTTGGACACGCTGATCACCATCGCGCCCAACCTGTTCTTGCCCGCCGCTTTTGCCGGCGTCTTCCTGAAGGCCATGCTGCTGGGCCTGGGCGTGGCGGCGCCGGTGGGCCCCATGGCCTTCCTGTGCATGCGGCGGACGCTGGCCGGCGGCTGGCGCCTGGGCCTGGCCACCGGGGCCGGCATCGCCACCGGCGACGGCGTCTACGCCGGTGTCGCCGCCTTGGGCTTGACGGAGGTCTCAGCCTTCGTCACCCACCATGGCCGGCCGCTGCACCTGCTGGCGGGGCTGTTCCTGGCCTGGCTGGCCTATGCCGCCCTGCGGCCCAAGCCCGCCGGCCCTGAAACGCTACAGGGCGATAGCCGGCCCGCTGCCCTTTCGACGCTGTCCCTGCCGCGCGCCTGGGCCTCCTCCTTCCTGCTGACCCTGACCAATCCGCCCACCATCATCGTCTTCGCCGCCATGCTGACGGCCTTCGTTCCTCTCTCGGCCCTTTCCGGCGCGGAGGTGGCACGCCTGCGCATTGCCACCACGGTGGCGGGCGTGGCGGCGGGTTCCCTGTTGTGGTGGGTGGTGCTGGTGGCGGGTGTGGCGGCCTTGCGCGGCATGATGGCGCCGCGCGTGGCACGGGCGCTGGACATTACCGCCGGCCTGGCCTTCCTGGCCTTCGCGGCGGTGGAGCTGCATCGGGCGGTCCTGCCGTGAGAGGCGCGTCAGCGTCCGCGGTATCGGGCCAGGACATGCCGGCCCTCGGGCGACATCTTGGGCAGCACCTCCATCATGATGTCCTCCAACACCGGGCCGATGGGTTGGCGCTGTTCGCGGGCGTTGGCCATGGCGGCGCGCAGGGCGTCGGGGTCCAGCGGCGTGCGGTCGATTTCCGTCCGCACCTGATCCATGGCGGCGGTGAAGCGGCCCTGCGCCGCCTCCAGCTGCGCCATATGACTGACGATGGCGCCGCGCAGCAGGCTGCGATCCCCCGCCGGCAGCTGTTCCGCCAACTGCCCCACCAGGGTGGCCAGCGCGTTGCCGGCGGCGGAGCGGGCCAGCACCGGGGGCAGGGCGCCCAGGGCCGTCCGCTGGCGCCATTGCTGGGCGCCCAGGAAGGCCAGCAGGAACAGGTTCAGGGCCAGGGACAGGAGGAAGAGGAAGCGCAGAACCGGTGAGCGCATGGGGGCAAACCTTCGGTGAAGAATTGGGCGGACGGGAACGGGGGCGCTACTGCACCAGCCAGTCACCGCCCACACCCGCCAGGGTGAACAGGGTGGACAGCGAGGCCGTGGCTGGCGCCGCCGCCTCGGCCGGCGGTGTCAGCCAGGTGCCGGCCAGCCAGCCGGCCACCGCCATGGTGGCGAAGACGGCGCCGGCCGGCCGCCAGGACAGCCATGGGGTCGACGGGGCCGGAACCTGCCGCTGGCGGATGCGGCGCAGGCTGGCGTCGATGCCGGTCTGGACGCGGACGGCGCCCGGCGCATCTTCTTCCAGGCCGTCGCCGGCAAGCGGGGCCCAGCGGCGCAAGGCGGCTTCCCACAGGTCGCGCGCGTCCGCGTCCTGGGCACGCAGGCGCCGGGCGGCGCGCCGGGTCCCCGGCGGCCAGTGGTCGATGTCCGGCCCGTGGGCCGCCAGCAACTGGGCGAATTCCTCAATGGTCATGGCTCACCCTTCCTTCCAAAAGGCTCCTTGCCGCCCCTGGTCAGCGCCCGCTCCAGCGCGCCCCGGGCACGGTACAGCAGCGACCAGTAGGCGCGCAGGTTCAAGCCCAGCACGGCCGACGCCTGGGGCCCCGGCATTTCCTGGTAATAGAACAGCACCAGGGCCGCGCGCTGCTTTTCCGGCAGGCTGGCCAGGGCATCGCGCACGCGCCGTTGTTCCGACCGGCGTTCCATAGTCTCCGCGGCCCCCTCACTGGGGTCGGCCACGTCCATCGCCGCCTCCAGCGGGGCGTGCCGGCGACCGCGCAGGCGGTCGAGGCACAGCCGGTAGGTGACGGTGTAAAGCCAGGTGGACAGCTGGGCGCGGCCGGGCGTCCAGCGTGCCGCATGGTTCCACACCCGCACCAGCACCTCCTGCGCCACGTCGTCGGCCTCCGCCTCCGAGGTCAGCAGGCGCTTGGCCAGCCGCCAGGTGGCCGCGTAGTGGCGCTGGCCCACTTGGCGCAGCGCCCGCTCGTCCCCCTGGGCGACGCGGGCCATCAGGGCGTCGTCGTCCGCCCCATCGTCCCCATGGGCGGCGGACAGGCGGCCCCAGGGCTGCTGGCCCGTCACGGGACGTCCTGTCGCAAGGACGCGCCCCGCGCGCTCAGGCTGTCGCCGGGGCGGCCGAACAGCTGGCGCAGACGGGCGCGCATCCCCTGCGCCCGGGCCACGTCACGGGCCATGGCCGTCCACTCGCGAAGGCACACCACCAGCGGATTGGCGCTGGGCGCGACATGGGCCAGGCCGTAGGTCAGTGGCGCGTCGGGCGACGCCTGGCCGAAGGTGCCGAACAGCCGGTCCCAGACGATGACCACGCCGCCGTAGTTGCGATCCAGGTATTCCGGGTTGCTGGCATGGTGCACCCGGTGGTGGGCGGGGGTGTTCAGCACCCATTCCAGCGGGCCCAGGGTGCCCACCGCCTCGGTATGCAGCCAGAACTGATAGAACAGGTTCAGCGCCAGCATCGCCGTCACCGCCACCGGGCTGAAGCCCAGGAAATACAAGGGAACGTAGACCAGCCAGCCGCAGGACAGCACTTCCGTCACCCCCAGCCGAAAGGCGCTGGCCAGGTGCAAGGCGGTGGGGGAATGGTGGACGCTGTGCGATGCCCAGACCCAGCGCACCTCATGACCCAGGCGATGGCCCCAGTAGTAGCAGAACTCTTCTCCCGCAAACAGCAGGGTCAGACCCCACCAGCGGTCCAGCGGCACGGTGGCGATGCGGTGGGTCCAGGCGTACCAGGCCACCGGCGCCACGATGCCGGCCAGCGCCAGCTTCATGGGTATGCGCATCAGCAGGACCGCCACCGAGGTTGCCGTTTCCGACCAGGGATAGGGCCGCCGCCGCGCGGCGTACCACGCCACCTCCGCCGCCACGGCGGCTGCGACGACGGGGTAGAACTTCAGGGGGAGGACGCTGGCGCCACCCAGGATGGCCATGGCCGAACCTCGCGGGAAACGGTGGATTTGGCGCTGATACGCAGGCCGTGCCGGTCCGTGTTCGGGCGGGTTCGCAGGATTTTTGAAAAACGGGATCGAATAGTTGGCGGGGGGCGTGGCGTACCAGGGCCAGGCGGCGGAAATGGCCGTCCCTGTCCCCCTCCAACACGGATACCTGAAATGATGTCCAAGACGCTTGTCGGCACTTCCCTCGCCCTGTCGTTGGTCCTGGCGCCCATGGCGGCCCTCGCCCAGTCCCAGGATGGCCAGCCGGCCCATCCCGCCGCGCGCGCCGCCATGAAAGCCTGCCAGCCCGACCGCCAGGCCCTGTGCAAGGACGAACAGCCCGGCGGCGGCCGCATCCTCGCCTGCCTGAAGGCGCACGAGGACAAGCTGTCGCCTGACTGCAAGGCGGCCCTGGCCACCCTGCCGGCCAAGGGCCAGGCGCCCCAGAACCAGTAAGGCCGGGCCAGCAAGGTCGGGTGCACGGGCGGCCCCCTCTGTGCAAACAGACAGGGCTGCCCTCCAACCCAAGGCGTTGGCGGGGGCGGACGATCTGCTATTCTGCGGCCCTCCGGACCCGGAATGGGGTTCGTCCTTCGGAGCCCGCGTTTCCATGCCTGCCGCCGCGCCGCCACCATCCGCCCCGTTGTCCCCGGTCGCCACCGCCCCGGTTTCGACATCCGGGCACGCGCATAGCGCCGCCGCGTCCGGCGCGCCGGAGCGGCTGACCCTGGCCCTGCCCAAGGGTCGCATCCTGGATGAGGTGCGGCCGCTGCTGGAGGCCGTGGGCCTGCGGCCCGAGGCCGCGTTCGACGATCCCAGAAGCCGGGCGCTGCGCTTCGCCACCAACCTGCCGCATGTGGAGATCATCCGCGTGCGCAGCTTCGACGTCGCCACCTTCGTCGCCTTCGGCGCCGCCCAGATGGGCGTGTGCGGCAACGACGTGCTGATGGAATTCGACTATCCCGAAATCTACGCGCCCCTGGACCTGGGCATCGGCCATTGCCGCCTGGCCGTGGCCGAGCCGGTGGCCGAGGCGCAGGGCGACGACCCCTCGCGCTGGAGCCATGTGCGCGTGGCCACCAAGTATCCGGAGGTCACCCGCCGCCACTTCGCCCGCCGCGGCGTGCAGGCGGAATGCATCAAGCTGAACGGCGCCATGGAGCTGGCGCCCAGCCTGGGCCTATGCCAGCGCATCGTCGACCTGGTGTCCAGCGGCGCCACCCTGAAGGCCAACGGCCTGGTGGAGATCGAGCATATTGCCGACGTGACCTCGCGCCTTATCGTCAATCGCGCCGCTTTCAAGACCCGCCATCCGGAGATCCAGGACTGGATCAACCGTTTCACGGAGGTTGTCGCCCATGCCGCGTGAACTGCGCACCACCGATGCCGGCTTCGAGGCGGACTTCGACCGGCTGCTGCATGCCAAGCGGGAATCCCAGAGCGACGTGGCCGACGCCGTGGCCGAGGTGCTGCGCGACGTGCGCCTGCACGGGGATGAGGCGCTGATCAAATACACCAGCCGCTGGGACCAGCTGGACCTGACGCCCGACCGGCTGCGCATCGCCGAGTGCGAGATCGAGGCCGCCGTGGCCGCCTGCGACCCCGAGGTGATCGAGGCGCTGAAGGTCGCCGCCGGTCGTATCGAGGCCTTCCACCGCCGCCAGACCCCCGACACCTACGATTACGTGGACGAGGCGGGCGTGCGCCTGGGCGCCCGCTGGACGCCGCTGTCCGCCGTGGGCCTGTACGTGCCCGGCGGCCTTGCCTCCTACCCCAGCTCCGTCCTCATGAACGCCATCCCGGCCAAGGTGGCGGGCGTGAGGCGCCTGGCCATGGTGGTGCCGACGCCGGAAGGGGCGCTGTCCCCCCTGGTGCTGGCCGCTGCCCGCATCGCCGGCGTGGATGAGATCTACCGCGTGGGCGGGGCCCAGGCGGTGGCCGCCCTGGCCTATGGCACGACCACCATCCGCCCGGTGGACAAGATCGTGGGCCCCGGCAACGCCTATGTCGCCGCCGCCAAGCGCCAAGTGTTCGGCACCGTGGGCATCGACATGATCGCCGGCCCCTCGGAAATCCTGGTGGTGGCCGACGGCGCCAACGATCCCAGCTGGATCGCCGCGGATCTGCTGTCGCAGGCGGAGCATGACAGCAGCGCCCAGTCCATCCTGATCAGCGATGACGCAGCCTTCATCCAGGCGGTGCGGGCCGCCGTGGACACCCACCTGAAGGCCTTGCCGCGCGCCGTCATCGCCGGCGCCAGCTGGCGCAACAACGGCGCCACCATCCTGGTGCGTGACCTGGACGAGGCGGTGGCCCTGGTCGACCGGCTGGCGCCGGAGCATCTGGAGCTGGCGGTGGCCGACCCGGACGCGCTGGCGGCCAAGGTCAACCACGCCGGCGCCATCTTCCTGGGCCGCTACACCCCCGAGGCCATCGGCGACTACATCGCCGGGCCCAACCACGTGCTGCCCACCGCGCGTAGCGCCCGCTTCTCCTCCGGCCTCAACGTGCTGGACTTCATGAAGCGCACCACGCTGGTGGGCTGCGACGCCGACAGCCTGGGCCGCCTGGGTCCGCAGGCCGCCATCCTGGCCGATGCGGAGGGGCTGGGCGCGCACGCGCTGTCGGTTCGCGTCCGGCTGGGCCGCTGAGGAAACGCCCGGATGTCGGATGCCCCGAAGCCGGACGCTGGCCGCCAGCGCATCGTCCATGTCGAACTGGTCGAGCAGACGGCCATCCGCCGCCGGCCGGAGGTGGAGCATGAGCGGGCGGTGGCGCTGTTCGACCTGGTGGAGGAGAACCAGCAGTTCCAGCTGGTGGACCATCCGGCCTCCGGCCCCTACCGCCTTTTCATCTCCATCGAGGACAACCGCCTGGTCTTCGACCTGCGGGACGAAGGGGATGCGGAAGTCGACCGCATCACCCTGCCGCTGACGCCCCTGCGGACGGTCATCCGCGACTATTTCCTGATCTGCGAGGGCTATTACAAGGCCATCAAGACCGCCAGCCCTTCGCAGATCGAGGCCATCGACATGGGACGGCGGGGCCTGCACAACGAGGGCTCCGACCTGCTGCGCGAGCGGCTGGCCGCCAAGGTGACCATGGATCATGGCACCGCCCGCCGCCTGTTCACCCTCATCTGCGTCCTGCATATCCGGGGCTGAGGGGAAAGATGGCGGAACGCCCGGATCCTTTCGCCGCCTTCGCCCCCGCCGTGCATCCGGCCCAGATCACCAGCGTGCTGTTCGCCTGCACCCACAATTCCATCCGCTCCCCCATGGCGGCGGCGCTTTTGCGCCACCTGCACGGCCACCGCCTGTATGTGGACAGCGCCGGCGTGCGCGAGGGCGACCCCGACCCCTTCGCCGCCGCGGTGATGGAGGAGATGGGCATCGACATCAGCCGCCACCGCGCCAAGACCTTCGACCAGCTGGAGGACACCAGCTTCGACCTGGTGGTGTCGCTGTCGCCGGAGGCGCAGCACCGCGCGGTGGAAATGACCCGCACCACGGCGTGCGACGTGGAGTTCTGGCACACCTTCGACCCCAGCTTCATCGAAGGCAACCGCGAGACCCGCTTGGCCGCATACCGCCAGGTGCGCGACAGCCTGCTGGCCCGCATCAAACAGCGCTTCCCGTTGGGGCCTGTGCCGGTGTTGTAGCCCATCCGGCTGTGCTTGAAGGGGATGTTTCTCGCTCTAGTTCATCGTCCCGGGTCGCTCAGGATAAATGCCCGAGTGTCCAAACAGCCTGTTTAGGGTTGGGAGGAAACGGATGAAATCGAACTTCAATCGCATGTGGGCGGCGTTTCCCGACCATGCGACATATCCGACGTTGAAGGACCTTTACACTTGGCTGGGTGGCGCCGCCGCCAATAACATCAATGAGCCTGGCTTCGGTCCCAATGGAAATACCTGCGCCAGCCGGATGAGCGTGGCGCTGAATCAAAGTGGTGTCCCGATCCTTAGTTCCACTGCGAGTGCAGCCGGTGCCCGCACCATTGGCACGGCCGATGGTTCCCGCATCATCTACGCGGTGTCGGACCTGCGCACGTATCTGCGGCATACGCTGGGTAAGCCATCTTTGGACAACACAAGTCCATTCGACGACGCTTTCCTTAACAAGCAGGGCATCATCGCCTTCAGCGTGAATTGGTCGAATGCTACGGGGCATATCGCGCTATGGAACGGCTCCAACTACCGTGAACCGAGCCACGACAATTACGCGGCTTACGTCGACCCGGTAAATACCAAGGTTAAGACATCAAAGGGCGAATTCTGGGAGTTGCCGTGACATGATGACCAAACACTATGGCCTGTTACTGGCGGCTGGTCTCCTCGGTTACACGTCCGTTGCCTTCGCCGCGGGGCGTAGTGAGGCGCAGCGGGACGTGGAGGGCTACGCCGTCGCCACCTGTTTGGTGGCTCAGGATCAGCCTTACCTGAAGGAGCAGGGCTATGGCTGGGGCGAGACTATCGTGCAAGGCAGAGGCCGTGATCCTGTGATGTTGGCGCCGGTGAGGGCGGCCGTTACGGCGGCCCTGGCCAAGGGCGACATGCCGGTGGCGCGGGATGAAGGCAACCCACAGCAAGGCAAAGCGCTACCCGTTCTCTATTGCGGGGAGATCATCGACAAGCCGGGTGTGCGCGCCGCGATCACAAAGGTTCTGGCCAAGCTGGGCAACGGCCGGTGATGCTTAGCCCGGTCAGCGCCCATCCCTGCCATACCAGAATCGATCCGGCAGGGCCGCCGTCTCGGGGGACAGCAGCGGATTGGGGAGCTCGATGCGGCGGCGGCTGTCCAGGTGGGCTTCGGTCAGCATCTGCCGGATGTAGGGGCTGTCGTTGAAGTACTTCAGGAAGGTGCCGTCCTCATAGGCCTTCAGCAGGCCCTTCTCGATGGCGGCGGCCAGGGCCTCGTTGGCCTTGGTGGTGTAGAAAAAGCTGTCGAAGGGGTAGACCAGGACAAGATCGCTTTCCACCGCCAGGTCGGGCACGTCGAGCGAACGCTGGGCGACCTCGGCGAAGATCTCGTTGGCGCCGCGGGGGAAATAATCGATGCGGTTCAGGCCCACCAGGCGGAACAGCAGGTCATAGCGGAAGGCCTCCACCGGCAATCCGGCGGCCTGCAGGATGTCCACGTCGGGCCAGCCCAGGGCTTGGCCGGCGGTCAGGCGCCTCAGGTCGTCCAGGGTACGGACGGCGGAGAACTTGGCCTGCGCCGCCTTGTTGATGATGAACAGGCGATAGCCCAGCACCCCCCGGAACAGGGGGATGCGGATGGGCCGCAACTCCCGCTCCAGCTTGGCGGACATGCCGTTCCACAGCAGCGTCACCTCCGTGCCCTGCTGCAGGGCCACGGCGGCGCGGGCCTGTTCCATGACCGTGGCGCTGGGGCGGATGGTGTAGCGCACACCCACCTTGTCCAGGGCCAGGCGCAGGAGGCCCAGCGGGTATTCGTCCCGGGGGTCGGTGGCGCTTTCCGTCGCGCGCGGATAGATGATGGTGAAGACCTCATCGTTCTGCCCGCGCGCCGGCGCCGGGTGCGCGTCATCCGCCGGCGGGGCGGTCTTACCGGCACCCCGCGCGTTCGTCGTCACCAAGGCCGTGCACAACAGTGCCGTGGCCACCCTCGTCCACCCCATGGGATCGGTCCCCCCGCAGGCCACGCCGCATCCCCCCGGCGGCGGCGCGTCCCCTGATCTTGCCTTATGCCGGCACCATTTGCGGCGCGTATTTTGACAAATGAAATCGTTTCCAGGTACCGCCATCAGAAATCGTTGCGTGCCGTTTCAGCGCCGTGGCGCCGGCTGACACGGTATGGAACAATTACCTTCAGCCCTTTCACAACCCGGCGGTGTCTGATGCGTTGGCTTGGCGTGGCGCTCGCGTGCCTGTTGGTTCCCGTTTCCTTGTCCGGTTCTTATGCCCAGGCCCAGACGAAGCCGCCCGAAGTACCGTCCCCGGGGGCAAAGCCCGCCTCCGCCCCGCCACCCCTGATGCTGCAGCACCCCAGCCTGTCGGCCAGCCTGATCGCCTTCGACTACGGCGGGCAGATCTGGACGGTGCCGCGCGCCGGCGGCCAGGCCACCCTGCTGGTGGCGGGCCAGGGGCAGAACAGCGGCCCCGTCTTTTCCCCCGACGGCAGCCTGGTCGCCTACACCGGCACCTATGACGGCAACACCGATGTCTATGTCGTGCCCGCCACCGGCGGCCAGCCGCAGCGCCTGACCTGGCATCCTGGCCGCGACGTGGCGGTGGGCTGGACGCCGGACGGCAAGAACGTGCTGTTCCGCACGCCGCGCACCACGCCGCGCGACCTGGAGCAGCTCTACACCATCCCCGTCACGGGTGGCGCCGCCACCCAGCTGCCGCTGCCTTCTGGATTCCAGGCCAGCTATTCCCCGGATGGCGGGCGCCTGGCCTATGTGCCGTTCTCACAGTGGCAGCCGGCGTGGAAGCATTACCGGGGTGGCCAGACCTCGCGGGTGTGGATCGCGGCGCTGAGCGACAGCGGCGTGGTCAAGATCCCGCGCGACAACTCCAATGACCGCAACCCACTATGGGTGGGCGACACCGTCTATTTCCTGTCGGACCGCGAGGGGCCGGTGGCCCTCTACGCCTATGACGTCAAGACGGCCAAGGTCACGTCCGTCGTCCGTAATGAGAAGGGCTTCGACATCGAATCGGCGGCGGCCGGCCCCGGCGGCATCGTCTATGACCAGTTCGGCACTCTGAACCTGTACGACACCACGACCCGCCAGGCGCATGCCGTGCCGGTGACGATATCCGGCGAACTGCCGCAGACCCGGGCGCACCTGGAAACACTGGATCCCGGCCAAATCCTGCACGCCGCCCTCTCGCCCACCGGCAAGCGGGTACTGTTCGAGACACACGGCGAGATCCTGTCCGTGCCGGCGGAAAAGGGCGATGTGCGCAACCTGACGCAAAGCCCCGGCGTGGCCGACCGCGACCCCGCCTGGTCGCCGGACGGCAAGACGGTGGCCTGGTTCTCCGACCAGGGTGGGGAGTACGCCCTGCACCTGCGCTCCGCCGATGGGCTGGGGCCGGTGAAGGTCATCGGCCTGGGCCAGCCGCCCAGCTATTTCTACGGCCCCCTCTGGTCCCCCGACAGCAAGAAGATCGCCTATACCGACAAGCGGCTGAATCTGTGGGTCGTCGATTTGGACCACCCCACGCCGGTTAAGGTGGACACAGACCGTTATGACAGCCCGGCCAGCCAGTTGAACCCGGCCTGGTCGCCGGACAGCCGCTGGATCGCCTACGCCAAGCAGTTGCCCAACCACCTGCACGGCATCTTCGTCTACAGCCTGGCCGACAAGAAGGCGCAGATGGTGACGGACGGGCGCAGCAACGCCACCTCTCCCCGCTTCGATCGCGGCGGCAAGTACCTGTACTTCGTGGCCTTCACCAACAACGGCCTGGACCAGGGCTGGCTGGACATGTCCAGCATGGGCCGCGCCACCGACGGCCGCGTCTACGTCATGGTGCTGCGCCGCGACCTGCCTTCGCCCCTGGCGCCGGAGAGTGACGAGGAAGCGGCGGCCGATGGCAAGAAGGCCGGCCAGGATGACGGCGACAAGAAAGGGGATGACAAGAAGGGCGACGGCAAGAAGGCCGCGGAGGTCCGTATCGACTTTGCCGGCCTGGACCAGCGCACCCTGGTCCTGCCCATCCCGCGCGTGAACCTGGCGGGCATCGAGGTCGGGACGGAAGGCATCGTCTTCGCCGCCGCCCAGCCGGTGGCCCTGACGGACGAGGATTACCTGGATGGTGACGAGAACGGCCCGCCCAGTCTGGAGGTCGCGCGTTTCGACCTGAAGACGCGCAAGACCGACAAGTTCGTGGACGGTGTGGACGCCGGCAGTTTCTTCGTCTCCGCCGACGGGCGCAAGGTGCTGTACGCCCAGCATGGCCGCTGGTTCGTGAACGGCGCCGACAAGGCGCCCGACGCCGGGGCCGGCGCCCTGAAGCTGGACGAGATGCAGGTTTGGGTCGACCCGCGCGCCGAATGGCGGCAGATGTACCATGAGGCCTGGCGCATCGAGCGCGACTTCCTCTACGACCCCAAGGCCCAGGGCCTGGATTTGGCCAAGGCCGAACAGGTCTACGCTCCTTTCCTGGAGGCGCTGGCCGGCCGCGTGGACCTTAACACCCTGTTCGCGGAGATGACCGGGCATATCGGCGTGGGCCACACCTTTGTGGGCGGCGGCGCCTTCCCCAAGCAGGACAAGGTCAGCGTCGGTCTGCTGGGCGCCGACTATCGTGTCGTGGCCGGCCGTTACCAGTTCGCCCGCATCCTGGAGGGCGAGAACTGGACGCCCGGGGCCCGGGCCCCGCTGACCCAGCCGGGCGTCAACATCGCCGTGGGCGATCTGTTGCTGGCGGTCAACGGCAACGAGGTGAAGACGGACCAGGAGGTCTACCGCTACTTCCTGGGCACGGCCGGCAAGCAGACGGTACTGACCGTGGGCCCCAAGGCCGACGGCGGCGGCTCGCGCCAGGTGACGGTGGTGCCCTTGCCCTCGGAAACCAAGCTGCGCCTGCACACCTGGATGGAGGAAAACCGGCGCAAGGTGGATCAGCTGTCGGGCGGGCGCCTGGCCTACGTCTATCTGCCTGACACGGCGGCGGGCGGCTTCGCCAACTTCAACCGCTACTACTACTCGCAAGTGGGCAAGCAGGGCGCCATCGTGGATGAGCGCTTCAACCACGGCGGCCAGATCGCGGACTTCATCATCGAACAGATGAAGAAAACGCCGCAGATGATCGACGCCACCCGCGAGGGGGAGGAGATGGTGGAACCGGCGCAGGCCATCTACGGCCCCAAGGTCATGATCATCAACCAGATGTCGGGCTCCGGCGGCGACGCGCTGCCCTGGCTGTTCCGCAAGGCCAAGCTGGGCACCCTGGTGGGGGTGCGCACCTGGGGCGGCTTGGTGGGCATCGGCGGCTATCCCCCGCTGATGGACGGCGGCTCCATCACCGCGCCGCGCTGGGCGCTCTACGGCACCCATGGCGAGTGGGAGGTGGAAAACATCGGCATCCCGCCGGATGTGGAGGTGGAGCAGGACCCCGCCCTGGTGCGCCAGGGCCACGACCCGCAGCTGGAAAAGGCGGTGGCCGTGGCGCTGGACCAGCTGGCCAAGACCCCGCCCCAGACCTTCACCCGCCCGGCCTACCCGGACCCGCAAGCCGGTGCTGCCGGAGACGGGTCGGTGAAAGCGAAGAGGGCGATGTAGGTATGTACCTACATCGCCCTTGATTCACGGGATCACGGGGGCCATGCTGGCAGGGTGGCTCTCACCCCCGTCTCTTGGCGACTATCATGACCCGCATTGTTTCGGCCCGTGATGCCAATCAACAATTCTCGGACATTCTTGGCGAAGCCGCTGACGGGGAAACGGTGATCATTACCCGCAGGGGGACGCCGGTTGCCAAGCTCGTGCCCTATACAACTCCGGCGGACGAGGGGGCTTGGGATAGGCTGTTGGCGATGCTTGAGGAAGGACTGCCTCTAGGGGGCGGAACCTTCAGCCGGGATGAGTTGTATGAGGACCGCTGAGCGTATCCATGCGGTTCGCAATCGACACAAACGTTCTGGTCTACGCCGCTGACAACCAGGCCGGGGAAAGACATCGCAAGGCGGTGGACGTCTTGGCGCGGGCTCGTGGGCGTGACTGCGTCCTGACGGTTCAGGCTCTGGCGGAATTGTTTCGCGCGTTGACAGGGCGTCACAAGGTGCCGGCTGCGCGGGCGGCGGCCATGGTTCAGGTATGGCGCGACGCCATGCCCGTCGTGGCGGCGGACGAGATTTGCCTGGTGGAAGCCATGGATGCGGTAGCCGCCCATAACTGGTCATTCTGGGATGCCATGATGTGGGCGACCGCCAAACGGGCGGGATGTCGATTGTTGATCACCGAAGATGGCCAGGACGGTCGGACTTTGGGTGGGGTCACCCTGGTCAACCCCTTTGCCGACAGCCCATCACCCCTGTTGGAAACGGCCCTCGACCGCAAAACTTGATTATACCGCCTCCGCCACCAAGCCGTCGGGCGGATCCGTTCGGCTGGGGGCGGGGTCGGGGATGCGCAGGCCGTGGGTGTGGGACAGCATGGCCTGGGCGATTTCCCGTTCCCCCATGATGACCAGGCTGGCGCCGTGCTGGCGCAGATGGTCCACGGCGGCGTCCGTGTGGGCGCGGGCGATGATGTCCAGCTGCGGGTTGCGCTTGCGCGCCTGGGCCACCACCTGCCCCGCCTCGAAGCTGTTGGGCACGGCCACGAACAGCCACCGCGCGCCCTCCAGATTGGCGGCGGCCAGCACGTCCGGCTGGGCCGCGTTGCCGGCGATCACCTCCTGCCCGGCGCCACGCAGCTGTTCCAGGATGCCAGCGTCCTCCTCCACCACCAGCACGGGCGTGCCGTCCTGGCGCAGGGCCTCGCCCACCAGGCGGCCGACCCGGCCGTAGCCGATGATGATGGCGTGGTCGGCCAGGGCAGTCGGTTCGGGGGCCGTGAAGGTCTTGACCTTGGCCGGAACCTCCGCCGTCTCCGCCTCGCCGGTGGCCGCCGCCGCTTTGCGTTGGCGCTGGGCGGCCAGACGCTGCAGGCCGATGAACACCAGGGGGTTCAACAGGATGGACAGGATGGCCCCCGCCAGGATCAGGCTCTGCCCCGTGGGCGGCAGCAGTCCCAGATCCACGCCGAAGGCCGCCAGGATGAAGGAGAACTCGCCGATCTGCGCCAGGCCGCCGGCGATGGTCAGTGCCGTGGGGGCGCTGTGGCGGAAGGCGCGCACCAGCACATAGGCCGCCACCACCTTGCCCACCAGGATGATGGCCAGGGTGCCCAGCAAGGGCAGCGGGTGGTCGATCAGGATGTGCCAGTCGAACAGCATGCCCACCGACACGAAGAACAGCACGGCGAAGGCGTCGCGCAGGGGCAGCAATTCCTCCGCCGCCTCATGCGCCAGGGGGGATTCGGCCAGGGTCATGCCGGCGAAGAAGGCGCCCAGCGCGAAGGACACGCCGAACAGCTCGGCCGCCCCGAAGGCCACGCCCAGCGCCACCGCCAGCACCGCCAGGCGGAACAGCTCGCGTGAGCCCGTCTGGGCGATGCGGTGTAGGATCCAGGGGATCAGGCGGCGCCCGCCCACCAGCATCAGGGCGACGAACAGGGCCACCTTGCCCAGGGTCAACGCCAGGGTCAGGGCCAATTGCGACAGCGGGGGCGAGCCCATGCCGCCCAGCAGGTCGCCCAGCGCCGGCAGCAGCACCAGCGCCAGCACCATGGCCATGTCCTCCACCACCAGCCAGCCGATGGCGATCTTGCCGCCCTGCGTTTCCATCAGCCGGCGTTCCTGCAGCGTGCGCAACAGCACCACCGTGCTGGCGACCGACAGGGCCAGGCCGAAGACCAACCCCGCCCCCAGGCCCCAGCCCATCAGGCGGGCCAGGCCCATGCCCATCAGGGTGGCGACGCCGATCTGTGCCAGCGCGCCCGGAATGGCGATCAGCTTGACCGACATGAGGTCGGACAGGGAGAAGTGCAGGCCCACCCCGAACATCAGCAGGATGACGCCGATCTCCGCCAGCTGCGACGCCAGGTGCTGGTCGGCGACGAAGCCCGGCGTGAACGGGCCCAGGATGACCCCCGCCAGCAAATACCCCACCAGGGGCGAGATGCGCAGGCGGGTGGCGATGGCGCCCAGGACGAAGGCGCAGCCGAGGCCGCCGACGATGATGGCGATCAGGGGGGTCTCATGCACCATGGGTGGGGGGTGGCCTCCGGATATGGTTTTGGGGGCGCTTATGCCCCGGCTTCGCGGGGCACCCTAGCAGGCCGGGCCGTCCCATCCCATCCTGCAACGGGCGGAATCCGCCTGGCGCCGGCATTTTACGCGCAGGAATGGAAACGGCAGTGACGGGGGGCACCAGGACCCCGCGTCACCGCCCCCCGCGTCACTGCCGTTGTTCACGCCGTCACTGGTCCAGGTTCACGGACCAAGCCGCGCCACGTTGTCGTCGGAATTGCGGTCGATCAGCTTGTTGTAGGGATCGATGCCGACGAACGCCGGCTTCCTATCCACCACCAGCTCGATGGTCTGGTCGCCGAAATGAAGCGGGTGCTTGGCCAGGTGGATGACGTCGTGGTCACCGAAGGCCCCTTTCCCCGGCTCGGCGCTGAACAGACCGATGTCGATGGGCATGGCGACGAAGGGGATGGGCGCCTCCTTGCCTTGGCCGTCCGCCTCGAATTTGGCGGCGCTGACGGTCACGCTGACCTTGTACCGGCCGTCGGGCAGGGCCTCGGCATGTGAGGCCGTGACCTTCAGGTCGTACAGGATGATCTTTTCCAGCATGTCGCTGATCAGGTCGGCCTGGTCCGGCGCCTCCGCCTTCAAGGCCGCCACCAGGTCGGTGGACAGGGCGTAGCGGTCGGTGCGGGCCCGGCTTTCCTTCAGCAGGCGGGCCAGCGCCCGGTTCACCGTCTCCTCGCCCAGATAATCCTTGAGCGCGTACATGGCCAGCGAGCCCTTCTGGTAGTGGATGTAGGGCTGCCCCTCCACCCGCACCAGCGGCAACTCCTCCAGATCCTCGTGCCCACGCGCGCCCAGGTAGCGGTCCAGTTCGAACTTCAGGAACTTGCGGATCTGGTTGGGGCCGTATTCATGCTCCATCACCATCAGGGCGGTGTACTGCGCCAGGCTCTCCACCAGCAGGGTGCCGCCCTGGACGTTGGCGGCGATCAGCTGGTGGCCCCACCATTGATGGGCGACCTCGTGCGCCGTGACATAGAACACCGGATCGATCTTGGTCGTGTCGCGCAGGTCGCTGACGAAGCCGATGCCCTCGGAATAGGGAACCGTGTTGGGAAAGCTTTGGGCGAAGCGGCTGTAGTCCGGGAACTCCAGCACCCGCAGCTGCCGGTGCTGATAGGGGCCGAAGTTCTGGCTGGCGTAGGTCAACGCCCGCTTCATGCCCAGCATCATGCGGTCCACGTTCCAGGCGTGGGGCTGATGGTAATACACAGCCAGGTCCACGGCGTGCTCGCCCTCGCCCCAGGTGTCCCGCGCCACGGTGTAGCGGGCGGACAGCCAGGATTCGAAATGGGCGATGGGGGTGTCGGTGCGATAGTGGAAATAGCGGCGGTCGCAGCCCATCGCATCCTTGGCCGTCCATTCCTTTTCCAGGTAGCCCGGCGCTATGGCGATCTGGTCCGGCACGGTGGAGATGGTGGTCTCGAAATCCACGAAGTCGGCGTCGGGCCCCAGGTCCGACACCGTCCACTGGCTCTGGTCCTCCAGCTTGGCCATGCGGTCGATGGACTCCAGCCCATGCTTGCGGCGGCGGAACCGGTCCTGCAGCAGCCGGGCCTTGGTGAAGCCGATGACGGGCAGCGCGCGGCCATAGCCGATGAAGCTGCCGTTATCCACCACCATGGGGGCGCGGGCGTTGTTGGTGAAACCCGGGTGGCGCTGGCCGATGGTGAAGTCCAGGGACCGGCGTTCCCCGGGGGCCAGCGGCTGGTCCAGGGTGAAGATGTAGTAGTTCAGCGCGTGGTCCTCGGTCGTCAGCCGCGCCCCCTCCAGCGACGCTTTCTCCAAGTCGATGCCGGTGGGCAGGACCATGTGCACCTGGGACAGGGGGGCTTGCGTATGGTTCTCCAGGACATAGCGTCCCCGAGCGTCAAAGCCCTGAACCGCGGGATAAAGGTCCACATCGACCGACACGCTCGTGATGCGCGGCTGGGGCAGGGTCTCGTACTGGCGGTAGGCATGCTCGAAGGCCACGTCGCGGGTCTCGTCCCCGTCTCGGCTGTGGAAGGTGTTCAGGACGTGGGTGTTGTGGTGGATCCACACGCCGCTGGCGATGAAGGCCGCCAGCAGCAGGCCGGCCAGGGCGCCGGTGGGCAGCGTCCACCCCGCCACCAGCGCCCGGCGCCGGTCGCGCCAGGTCAGGGTGCGGCTGCGCGGCCACATCACGTGGGTCAGCAGCAGCAACAGCACGGCCGCCGCCCCCCAATAGACGTTGAACCAGGTATGGCCCGCCAGGAAATGGCCATAGCCGTTCATATCGGACAGGTGCAGGTCCGGCGCGCCGCCGTACAGCAGCAAGTTGTCCTCCAGCCCCAGGCGTTGCGCCGTCGCCAGCAGGACGGTGTAGACCACCATGACGGCATAGCCGACGAACTTGTTGGGCGACAGCACCTGCGCGAACAGGGTCAGCGCCGCCACGATCAGCATGTCGGGGAAGGCCATGCCCAGCAGGGGCGTCAGGTACAGGCCGGGCTCGATGGCCACGGGTCCCCGGGCGATCTGCACCCCGACCGACGGCAGGATGGCGACCAGCCATAGGCCGGCCATGACCAAGGCCACCGTCAGGAATTTGGACAAGGTGAAGACCCAGCCGGGGGCCGGTGTGGCGCCCACGATGTCGGCCATCCCCGCCTGGCGTTCCCGCCACACCAGTTCACCCGTGTAATAGCTGGCGATGGCCAGCGGCGCGATGGTGAAGGTGCCCAGGATCAGCAACACCATGAGGCGGGTCACGGGGTAGGTCTCCGTGCCGTACCATTTGTTCTGCAGCAGCAGCGACGCCGTCATGTTGATGGTGCTGAGCGCCAGCAGGATCCAGAAGCTGGGGCTGCGCAGCGTGGCGCCCACCTCGAACGCCAGGCGGCGGCGGAGCATCAGCCACGCCGCGCCCAAACCCAGGCGGGGCGGGACGGGCCGGAGCACGGCCGGCGGAGGGGCCGCGTCCGTGGCCGGCTTGGGCGGTGCGGCCGGCCGAGGCCCCCGCCGCGCCGCCCAGGCGTCCCCCGCCAGCCCGATGCCAAACAGCGCCAGGCCGACCCCGACCCATATCGCCCGGTTGGCCAGCAGGATCCCGGCCAGGGGCGGCAACTGGGTGTTGCGCTCCACCACCGTCCAATAGCGGGTGACGTTGGCGTAGGGCGCCAGGCCGAAGGGATCGAGATAACCGACCAGCGTGCGGTAGCTGGGGTCGGACATGGCGTTGCTGCTGACGGCGTAGATGCCGATCAGGGCGATCATGACCACATACGTCGCCATCTGGCGCCGGGTGAAGGCTGCCACGGCGAAGAACAGCGCGCCCGTGACCAGCATGTTGGGCACGCTGAACACGCCCAGCGCGTACAGGTAATCCAGCGGGCGGAAAGCGCCGAAATGTTCCGGATCCACCCACCAGGCCAGGCGTCCGACGATGACGCCCCATTGGCAGGAGGAGATGGCGATGGCGCAGGCGATGATGGCGCCCATCAGGCGCCCGCCCAGCAGCAGGGGGCGCGGAACCGGGGTCGCGCCCACCATGCCGGCCATGCCCGTGTCGGCGTCGCGTAGCACCGGGTCGGTCAGGCCGCGCAGCACCATGGTCATGGCGAACAGGCTGAGGATGCCGGCGATCTGCAGCACGACGAAGGGGCTGTCCATGTGGACGCCGTTGCTGCGGCCGCCCACCTGTATCTGCTCCACCGTCGTGGCCAGGAAGGTGATGAGGAAGAAGATGAGGAAGTTGATGATCAACGCCGGCTGGCGCAGCTGATAGCGCAGCTCGAACCAGGCGATGCGGGCAAGAAGGCACAGCGCGGCCATGGGGTGACCTGTCCGTTGCGGAAAAGGGGAAGGGCGATCAGGGGTCGGCGGCGTCAGGCGGCCAGCACGGCCGGGTGGCGCCGCTGGTACAGGGCCGCGAAATAGACGTCCTCCAAATCACCCGCCACCGCCTCGAACCCGGCACCGGGGTCGCTGTCGGCCAGGACATGCAGCACGCTGCGCCCGCCCACCAGTCGCGTGGCGATGACCTGGTAGGATTGGCGGTAGGCCTCAACCTCCGCCTTGGCCACCACCTTGCGCCAGACGCGGCCGCGCATGCCCTCGATCAGGGCGGCGGGGTCGCCCTGGGCCACGATCTGCCCGCCCTCGATGATGGCCATGCGCGGGCACAGGTCGGCCACGTCGTCGACGATGTGGGTGGACAGGATGACCACCACATTCTCCCCGATTTCCGACAGCAGGCCATGGAAACGGTTGCGCTCCTCCGGATCCAGGCCGGCGGTGGGCTCGTCAACGATGATCAGGCGCGGGTCGCCCAGCAGGGCCTGGGCGATGCCGAAGCGCTGGCGCATGCCGCCGGAAAAGCCGGACAGGGCCTTCTTGCGCACGTCGTACAGATTGGTCTGCTGCAGCAGGGCGGCGACCTGCTCCCGCCGTTCCGCCTTGTCCGCCAGGCCCTTCAGCACGGCCAGGTGGTCCAGCATGTCCTCCGCCGAAACGCGGGGATAGACGCCGAATTCCTGGGGCAGGTAGCCCAGAACCTGGCGCAGGCGCTGCGGCTCCGCCAGCACGTCGACACCGTCGAAGGTGACGCGGCCTCCGGTCGGCTGCTGCAGGGTGGCGACGATGCGCATCAGCGTGGATTTGCCGGCGCCATTGGGGCCCAGCAGGCCGAACATCCCCCGGGGGATGTCCAGGGTCAGGCCGCGCAGTGCCCGCACGCCGTTGGCATAGGTGTGCGTCAGACCGTCGATCTGCAGCATGGTTTCAGTGTCCCCCGCGTTCATCCCCGCAAATCAGGGTGTTAGCGTCCATGGTATTGCAGGGGCGACGCAAATCAATGCCATTATGGGATGATGGCAAGGAGCCAATTTCAGCCGCCGCTTGTGCACCGCCTTGGCTCAGGCGCCCGTTGCCAGGTCGCCGACCAATGGCGGGGCGGGCGTCGGCGACGCTGTGGCCTTACGCCGCGTCCGCTTGCGCCGGGGCTTGGGCGGCGGCGCCTCAGATGACGATATCTCGGACGGCACCACCGTCTCCAGCGCCGCCAAGGGCGGCGGGTCGATCGTTTTTTCGACGGGCATCTCCACCACCGGCACCGGTTCCGGCATGTCCGTTTCTTCGGCCGTTGCCGGGCCGGGCGTCTCCGCCTTGGGCTGGTGGGCCTGCATCCAGGTGTAAATGATGGCCATCAACACGAAGGCGGTGGCCAGCAGGCCGCCGGCCAGCATGTGCACCGTGTCGCCCCGGCGCAGCAGGCTGAGGCCGAACAGGATGCCGGCGGCGCACTGCGCCGGCACCAGCAGGCGGGCGCCCAGGCGGCGCCACGGATAGGTGCGGGCACGGGCCAGGGTGGTTCGGAAGCGGGTCCCCAGGGCGGCGCGCGCCATCCGCGCCAAGCGGGGCGGGTGGCGCGCCAGCCATTGCCGGGCCGACGCGATGGCTGGCCGGACGCGGTGGGCGTGGAACCGGCGCAGCAACGCCAAGCTGGCGGCGCCCAGGGTGCGGCCCTGACGCAGGGCCGCGCGCAGGAGGCGGCCGGTCCCCGCCCTGCTTGCCGTGCCGACCCGCCAAGCCAGTCGACCCGCCCCGTCCAGGCCCTTGGCCACTCCTTCCAGGCCGCCCCAGCTCAGGGTGCCGAGGCGGGTGGCCAGGCGGGACGGGGCGCCTTGGCCCTTCCGGGGTGGCGGGGCTGCCCGGGGCGGGCCGGCAGCCTCGCGCTCCAGCAGACGCAGGGTGCGGGCCAGGCGCCAGGTCAGGCGGCTGGCCTGATGATCCAGGGCATACCCCACCCGCACGGCCAGGGCGATCCAGGCGCGGCGCAGGCGCGCGCGCGCGCCGCCGCCTTGCGGGGCGTTCATGCGGCGGGCGGCATGGTCCAGGGCGCGGTCGCGCCAATGGCGCAGGCTGGTGGCCAGGGCCAGCGGTCCCGTCAGGGTCAGGAACAGGGACAGGCGATGACCCAGGACGCGGCCGCGCCCGACCAGGACGGCGCCGGCGCGGTGTCCCGCCGTGCCCAGCCACAACAGCGTGAGGGTCCAAGCGATGGCGGCGCGTCGGCCCAGGCTGGCCCGGGCCCGATAAATAAGACGGGTGGTGGGGCCGGCCGGCAGTCCTGCCCGCGCTGGCGCCCCGGTGACGGGCGCGTTGACCGCGTGTACGCTCGCCGCCCCTTGATCGCTGCCGTCCCCCGACATGGCGCCCCTGTATGCTTCGGGACGGCGCCGCCCCCGGCCGCCATCCCAGGGATACAGTCTGGCATGTTCGCGGCGACCCGCAAGGTGCGCCGCCTATGCCCTTCGGACGGGGCGCGCGGCCGCGGGCGGCGGGCCTTGAGTCCTATGGACAGGCGGGGGTCAAAGTGCCAGGCCGAAGGCCAGGCGCAGGCCCTCATGCAACTGCACGCCATAGCCGCCCAGCACGGCCAGCCGCTCGATCAGCACCAGGATCAGGGCGGAGAACAGCACCAACCGCAGGGTGGCGCGCAAGCGCCGCTCCGGCTTCACCTTGGTCCACACCCGCAGCAGGGCGGCCAGGAAACCGACACCCAGCAGCACCGCCGACACCCGCAGGCCCACGACCACGCCCAGCGTGCCGAACAGGGCGACCAGCGCCGCCATGCCCACCAGCACCAGGCGCAGGATCATGCCCCGGCCCCCGTTCACTTGAAAGGGCATCAGCGGACGACCTTCACCAGGGCATGGTTCTTCTTGCCGGACGACAGCTTGATGATGTCGCCGTCGGTGATGTCGGCGGCGGTGATCTTGGCCTGCTCGTCGGCGATGCGGATGTCGTTGACCTTGGCGCCGCCGCCCTTGATCAGGCGCCGGGCCTCGCCGTTGCTGCCCGCCAGGCCGGAACGCAGCAACAGGGCATAGGCGGGGATGCCCTCCTCCAGTTCCGCCAGGCCGACGTCGATGCTGGGCAGGCCCTCGGACGTCGCACCCTGCTCGAACGTCTGGCGGGCGGTCTCCGCGGCGGCGGCACCGGCCTCCTCACCCCGCATCAGGGCGGTGACGGCGTTGGCCAGGATCTTCTTGGCCTCGTTGATCTCGGCCCCCTGCAGGGCTTCCAGCCGCGCGATCTCATCCAGCGGCAGCTCGGTGAACAGCCGCAGGAAACGACCAACGTCCGCGTCTTCGGTGTTGCGCCAGTACTGCCAGAAGTCCCAGTCGCTCAGGCGCTCGGGATTCAGCCAGACGGCGCCGTTGGCGGTCTTGCCCATCTTGGCGCCGGACGCGGTGGTCAGCAGCGGGGCGGTCAGGCCGAACAGGGCCGCCTGCGACACGCGCCGGCCCAGCTCCACGCCGTTGACGATGTTGCCCCACTGGTCCGACCCGCCGCACTGCAGCTGGCAGCCATAGCGGCGGTTCAGCTCCACGAAGTCATAGGCCTGCAGGATCATGTAGTTGAATTCCAGGAAGGTCAGCGGCTGTTCCCGGTCCAGCCGCGTCTTCACGGAATCGAAGGTCAGCATGCGGTTGATGGTGAAATGGCGGCCCACGTCGCGCAGGAAGGGGATGTAGGCCAGCTCATCCAGCCAATCGGCGTTGTTGGCCAGGATGGCGCCGTTGGGGCCGTCGTTGAAATCCAGCAGCCGGTCCATGGGCTTGCGGATGCCCAGGATGTTCTGGGCGATGGCGTCGTTGGTCAGCAGCTGACGGGATTCGTCCTTGCCCGACGGATCGCCGATCTTGGTGGTGCCGCCGCCCATCAGCGCGATGGGCCGGTTCCCCGTCCGCTGCAGCCAGCGCAGGATCATGATCTGCACCAGGCTGCCCACGTGCAGGCTGTCCGCCGTGGCGTCGAAGCCGATATAGCCCGTCACCGGCCCGGCCAGGAAGGCGGTGTCCAGCGCCTCCAGATCGGTGCACTGGTGGAAGAACCCGCGCTCCGTCATGACGCGCAGGAACTCGGACTTGGGGGCGTAGGGGGACGCGCTGCTCATGGGTGAACTCTGCCAGCTGGGAAACGTCTGTCGAAAAGGAAGACGTCTGTTATCACATCCCCCATTCCTATAAAACGCCGGCTCGTAAGACCAGCCGGCTTTGGGCAAGGATGAGCATGACGGAAATGGTGCTGGCGCTCGGCCTGATGAGCGGCACCTCGCTGGACGGCATCGACGCCGCCCTGGTGTGTACGGATGGCCGCGAGCGGGTGTGGACCGGCGTCCACCTGACCCTGCCCTATGATGACGGCTTCCGCGACCGCCTGCGCGCCGTCCTGGGCCGGGTCGGTGGTGCCGAGGTGCGGGCGGTGGAAGGGGAACTGACCCGCCTGCACGCCCGCGCCGTCGCCGCCCTGCTGGACCAGGCGGGCGTGGCGCCGAGGGATGTGGACCTCATCGGCTTCCACGGCCACACCATCCACCACGCGCCGCACCAGGGCGTCACGCGGCAGATCGGCGATGGCGCCCTGTTGGCGGACCTCACCGGCATTCCGGTGGTCAATGATTTCCGCAGCGCCGACGTGGCGGCCGGCGGCCAGGGCGCCCCCCTGGTGCCGCTGTTCCACCGCGCGCTGGCGGCCCGCCTGCCTCGGCCGGTGGCCCTGCTGAACATCGGCGGCGTCGCCAATGTCACTTGGCTGGGGCGGGATGCCGACGCCGTGCTGGGCTTCGACACCGGCCCGGGCAATGCCTTGATCGACGACTGGGTGCGGGCCAAGGCGGGCTTGGCCTATGATGACGGCGGCGCGTTGGCGGCCCGGGGCACGGTCGATATGGCCGTGCTCGATGCCCTTATGGCCCATCCCTATTTCGCGGCCGCGGCGCCCAAGTCGCTGGACCGCGACGCCTTCAACCCCGCGCCCGTGGCCCACCTGTCGCCGGCCGATGGCGCCGCCACCCTGACCCATTTCACCGCCGCCGCCGTGGCTGCCGGCCTGGCGCACCTGCCAGCGGCGCCCCGCACCTGGCTGGCCTGTGGCGGCGGGCGGCACAACGCGACGCTGATGCGGGCCCTGTCCGACCGGTTGGGTGTCAGTGTGGACAGTGTGGATGACCTGGGCTGGTCGGGCGACGCGCTGGAGGCGCAGGCCTTCGGCTATCTGGCCGTTCGCTCCCGCCTGGGGCTACCCCTGTCCCTGCCCGGTACCACGGGTGTGCCGGCGCCGCAGACGGGCGGACAATTCCACCCGCCGCCGCGCGTCTGATCAAGCCGCCCGGGTGCCTTCCAGCCGGCGCAGCGCCTCCGTATCGCGCCGGGGCGGGGCGCCGAACATGCGGGCGTATTCGCGGCTGAACTGCGACGGGCTTTCATACCCGACCTGGAAGGCCGCATCCTCGACAGTGGCGGCACCCGAGACCATCAGGCGCCGCGCTTCCAGCAGGCGCAGCCGCTTCTGGTACTGCAGCGGCGTCATGGAGGTCAGGGCCTTGAAATGCCGGTGGAAGGCGGAGGGGCTCAACTGGGCGATGCCCGCCAGCTCCTCCACGCGGATGGCTTGGGCGAAGCGTTCGCGCAACGCGTGGATGGCGTTGATGACCCGCTGGGTATGGTTCTGCGCCAGGGTCATGCGCGCCACCTCGGCACCATGGGGGCCGCTCAGCAGCCAATAGCAGATCTCACGCATGATGGCGGGGTACAGCAGGGAGATGGCCTGGGGCCGGTCCAGCAGGCGCACGGCGCGCAGGGCGCAGTCCGCCAGGGGGCCGTCGAAGTCGGTGACGAAGACGCCGGGCCCGGTGGCGTCGCTGGCGGGCAGGGGGGTGTCCAGTCCCTCCCACACCTCGCGCAGGATGCCCAGGTCCAGCTGGATGACGATGCCCAGGTAGGGCTTGTCGGGGCTGGCCTCGCTGACTTGGCCGGAGGCGGGGATCTCCACGTTGACCATCAGGGCCTGGCCGGCGCGGTAGTGATAGCGCCGATCGCCGAAGGCCGTCCACTTGGCGCCCTGAACCACCAGGCACAGGGCCGGCTTGTGGACGAGGTGGGATGGCGGCTTCCGCTGGTTGGTGCGCAGCATGATGAAGCCGTCGATGGCGGTGAGGTAGGGGCTGTCCCCCTTTTGCGCATCCGTGTAGCGGGTCACCGCCTGCACCAGGGCATCCAGCATGGCCCACACTCCCCCGCAAGAACCGTCGCCAAGGCAAGTGGGGAGTGGGGCAGGATTAGGCAAGAACCAGATGGGTTCCGGCATTCAAGCGAAGCGACCGCCGCCTATCCTCAGGGCCAACAACGGGTTCTCAAGGAGATGAGCGATGACCTCGGAAAACGCGGTGATGTCAAAGGGTAGGCTGGCCGTTGTCACCGGCGGCAGCCGCGGCCTGGGCCGGAGCACCGTCCTGGCCCTGGCCCGCGACGGCATGGACGTGATCTTTACCTACCACGTCAATCAGGGGGAGGCGGGCAAGGTGGTGGCCGCCGCGACGGAACTGGGCGCCAGGGCGATGGCCCTGCGGCTGGACACCGGTGCCGCCGCCACTTTCGGCGGCTTCGTGGACCAGGTGCGCGCCGTGCTGGCGGATTGGGGCGTGGAGCGCTTCGACTTCCTGGTGAACAACGCCGGCACCTCGCACCACAACGCCATCGCCACGACGACGGAGGCCGAGCTGGACGCCCTCTATCATGTCCACTTCAAGGGTGTGTTCTTCCTGACCCAGGCGCTGCTGCCCCTGATGAACGATGGCGGCCGCATCGTGAACGTCTCCACCGGCCTGACCCGCGTCGCCTTCCCGGGCAGTGCCGCCTATGCCGCCATGAAGGGGGCCGTTGAGGTGCTGACGCGCTACCTGGCCAAGGAACTGGGCGAGCGGCGCATCGCGGCCAATACGGTGGCCCCTGGCGCCGTCATGACCGATTTCAGCGGTGGCATCGTCCGCGACAATCCCGAGGTCAACCGGCAGGTGTCGCAGGTGACCGCTCTGGGTCGCCCCGGCCTGCCCGAAGACATCGGCCCCATGGTCGCCAGCCTGCTGACCGAAGCCAATCGCTGGGTCAACGGCCAGCGCATCGAAGTCTCCGGCGGCATGCTGCTGTAAGGCGGGTCTCAGTCGTCGGCCACGGGCACGCGGGCTTCTTCGGCGATGGCCTGGTTCAGGCGGTCGATCAGGGCGCTGGCGGTGGACAGGGTGCACATGACGCGGCCTGGCTGGCTGGGTCCGGCGTCGGGTGCCGGAATAACGCGCAGGTCCGCCGGGGCGATGTGCCGCTCCGCCAGCATGCGGTCCAGCGTCAGGCGGTTGACGAGGGTGAAATCGATCCGGCCCTTGGCCACCATGGCCACCAGGGTGCTCTGGCCGCTGCGCACCCGCTCGCGGTTCGGAGCGTCGGGCGGAGGGGCCGCCTTCGGTTCGGTATGGAGCGGGGGCTGCACGTATCGTTCGTCCACCCAGGACCCGTCGGAAAAGCCGAAGACCAGATCGGGGCGGGCCAGCAGTTCCGCCAGCGTGGGGGCCTGCCCGATGCGCGGGTCGCTGGCCCGGACCAGCAGCACCCAGTCCGGCGCCGGGCCCAAGGGGTCGGTGAATTTGAAACGGTGGGCCCGGTCGGGTGTCAGCGCCCAATTCGGGGTGCACAGGGGCTGGCGGCTGGCATCCATGTCGGTCAACAATCGGCGCCGCGTCCAGGGTTCCTGCCACACCAGGGTCAGGCCGGCGCGGGCGGCAACCCGGTTCATGGTGTTGACCAGCGGCCCGTAGGGCCGCTGCGTCTCGCGGTTCCAGTTCAGGACGGGCGGCTGCTCCGCGAAGACCATCACCAGCGTGGGATTGGGCGGGGGGGCGTCATCGATAACCGCCCGCGCCGCCGGTGCGTAGCCCAGCATGGCGCCGCATGATATCAGGACCACCACCCGGAAAACGGCCGCCAGGGCGCGTCGTCCGGGCCACTTAGGTACTCGGGAAAAGGCTGGGCCGTTACTATTCGGCGGCAAGCGTCTTGCCCAGGTTGCTGTCCAGATAGGTGCCGACGACCTCGTTCAGCGCGTCGGACCGATCGTTGAAGAAGTGGTTGGCGCCCTCGACCTTCTTGAAGTCGATCTTGATGTCGCGCTGGTTGGACAGCTTGTTGACCAGCTTGGTCACCGCCGCGTCCGGCACCAGTTCATCCTTGTCGCCGTGGACGATCAGACCGGAGGAGGGGCAGGGCGCCAGGAAGCTGAAATCGAACATGTTGGCGGGCGGGGCCACCGACACGAAGCCGTCGATCTCCGGCCGGCGCATCAGCAGTTGCATGCCGATCCAGGCGCCGAAGGAGAAGCCGCCGATCCAGCAGGCCGTGGCGTTGGGGTTGTAGGTCTGCAGCCAGTCCAGCGCCGACGCGGCGTCCGACAGCTCGCCCTCACCCCGGTCATAGGTGCCCTGGCTGCGGCCGACCCCGCGGAAGTTGAAGCGCAGGCAGGAGAAGCCGCGCTGCGCGAAGGCGTGGAACAGGGTGTAGACCACCTTGTTGTTCATGGTCCCGCCGTACTGCGGGTGCGGATGCAGCAGCAGGGCGATGGGGGCGTTGGTCGACTTGCCGTGAAGGTAGCGTCCCTCGATCCGGCCGGCCGGTCCATTGATGATGACTTCAGGCATCGTGCTCCGTTTCCGCTGCTGTATGGGACTTGGTCCCCGTACCGTTGGAACCCGCATGGGGGGGAAACAGCCGCATCATGGCCCGTGGCGCTGGCTTCGCTTGACCCAGCATGCAGGCGATCTTATATCGCAAGGCTGGGCCTCCTGGAGCCGTGTGCGGACGCATCGTACAATCTGACCCCCCGGTTTCTCGGGACGGTCAGGCTGCATTGACGGCAGACGACCATTCCGGGCGCGATTTATACCACAGCGAGCGCATCGGTGTTCAAGCGTCTTCAAGAAGAGATCGAGGGTATTAAAGCCCGAGACCCGGCGGCGCGCTCCACCTTGGAGGTTCTGCTGTGCTATCCAGGCCTACATGCTGTGCTTTTGTACCGGGTGGCCAACCATTGCTGGCGTAGCGGCTGGCCGACGCTGGGCCAATTCATTTCGCACCTGGCCCGCATGGGCACCGGCATCGAAATCCACCCCGGCGCCACCATCGGCGAGGGATTCTTCATCGACCATGGCATGGGCGTGGTGATCGGCGAGACGGCGGAGATCGGCCGCAACGTCCACCTCTATCACGCGGTCACCCTGGGGGGCACGTCGCTCAGCAAGGGCAAGCGCCACCCCACCGTGGGCGACAACGTCATCATCGGCGCCGGCGCCAAGATCCTGGGCGCCATCACCATCGGGCCGGGTGCCCGCATCGGCGCCAACGCCGTGGTGGTGGCCGACGTGGCCGCTGGCGCGACCATGGTGGGCATCCCCGCCCGCGCCGTCACGGCCAGGGCCAAGACGGAAAAGGACCAGTTCCTGGCCTACGGCACGCCCTGCAACAACTTGCCCGACCCCGTGGCGCGCGCCCTACAGGTGCTGACCGACCAGGTCGGCACCCTCAGCCGCCGCATTGAAGAGCTGGAGCAGGCGGCCCCCATCGTCCCGTTGGTTCCCCCGGAAATGATTCCGGGCGGGGCTGGGGACGAGGAGGGCGGCAAGCCTGGCCGTCCGCCCTGCTGAACGGCCGGACCGTGTTCTTCCAACCGGTTATCCCTGATGCCGTCGACCTATCTCGACCATAACGGCACCTGCCCGCCCCGGCCCGAGGCTGTCGCGGCCATGGTGGCGGCGCTGTCCCTGCCGGGCAACCCATCCTCCGTCCACGCCCAGGGGCGGGAGGCGCGGCGGCGGGTGGAGGTGGCACGCCGCCAAGTGGCGGCGTTGCTGAACCTGCCGCCCGCCACCCTGGTCTTCACCGGCAGCGGGACCGAGGCCAACGCCCTGGCGCTCGCCGCCGTCGGCGACCGCCCCGTCATTACCAGCGCCATCGAGCATGCCAGCGTGCTGGAGGCCACCCCCGGCGCCTTGCGCTGCCCGGTCGGTGCCGACGGCGTCGTCGACCTGGGCGCGCTGGACGGCCTGCTGGCCGGCCGCCCGGCCCTGCTCTCCCTCATGGCGGTGAACAACGAGACGGGCGTCATCCAGCCGGTGGCCGAGGTGGCGGCCCTGGCGCGGCGGCACGGCGCCCTGTTCCATTGCGACGCCAGCCAGGCGGTGGGGCGGCTGGCCTTGGACTGGGCCGCCATCGCCCCCGACTACCTGACCATCTCCGCGCACAAGATCGGTGGGCCCCAGGGTGTGGGCGCCCTGGCGGTGCGCGACGGCGCCCCCCTGGCTCCCATCCTGCGCGGCGGCGGGCAGGAACGGCGGCGCCGGGCGGGGACGGAGAACGTGGCCGGCATCGTCGGCTTCGGCGCGGCCGCGGCGGCCTGTGACGTCGACGCCTTCAACCGGCTGGCGGCCCTGCGCGATGGGCTGGAAGATCGCCTGCGGGCCGCGGCGCCGGCCCTGGTGGTGGCTGGCGCGGGCGCGCCGCGCGTGGCCAACACCAGCTGCCTGGTGACACCCGGCTGGCGGGGGGAGACGCAGGTGATGGCCCTGGATCTGGCGGGCTACGCCGTCAGCAGCGGCTCCGCCTGTTCCAGCGGCAAGGTCGCGGCGTCCCATGTCCTGGCAGCCATGGGCCTGGGACCGGATCTGGCCGGCTCCGCCATCCGTGTCAGCCTCGGCTGGTCCACCACGGCGGACGAGGTCCAGCGCTTCGCCGACGCCTGGATCGCGCTGCACGCCCGCCGCGCGCCGTCGCCGGTGGCGCAGCAGACGTCTCTATCGCCACAGGATAAGCAGTCTGTCGTTTCGCGGACGGCACAGCAGCAGTAGGGTGGCGCCCCCGGCTGGCGTCGGGGGCCGGTCGGGTAATGAATCCCCGGGAGCGGGGTGATGCAGGGGTAGGCGGGCGCATGGCCGAGGGTACGGGCGGGAACAAGATCCCGGAGAATGGTGCGGGACAGGGTGTCTCCGGTGTGGTGCCGGGCGGCATGGGCGATTGCTGGGCTTGTGGCAAGCCGGTTTCCGGCCGGGCGCTGTTTTGCCACAACTGCGGGTCCATCCAACCGCCGGCCGATCTGGACGCCTTCGCGCGGCTGAACCTGGAACGGCGTTTTGATGTGGAGCGCGCGGTGCTGGACCGCCAGCGCGCCGGCTTCACCCGCATCCTGGACCCGGAACGGCTGAAGTCCCGGGGGGCCCAGGAGCGCGCCTTGGCCGACCGGCACCGCCAAGCTGTGGAACAGGCCTACGCCACGCTGCGCGATCCCGCGGCCCGCGCCCGTTATCTCCTGGACCTGGTGCGCCCCGACGGCGACCTGCCGGGCGTGCCGGGTAAGGGGCCGGAGGATGCCGACATGGCCGACCTGGCGGCCCAGGTGGCGGCGCTGCATGCGGCCAATCCTGTGGATGAGGACCAGTTGGAACAGGCGACATTGGGCGTCATCGGCGCCATCGCCGGCACCCTGGTCGACCTGTCGGCCGCCTTCCACAACGACAATCTGGCCGCCGTGCCGGCATTGGCCGACCGCCTGGCCCTGTGCCAGCAGTTGGGCGAGGCGCTGGGCGCCGTGACGCCGCCCGACGCGGACTGATCCCCGCGCCGTTCGATCCACGTCCTTGATCATCCCCCGCCCTCGGGCGCTATGCTTGGACGTGGGCGGCGCCTGGGCCGCCCGGCAGCCACCGGATGCGGGGCATGGATAAGATTTACACTGGCGCTTCCTCTTTTGACGACATCCCCCGGCGAGCGGGCCCCACCGGGCCGTTCGACCGCCTGCGCCGCCTGATCGCGCCGGAGCGCGGGGACCGCGAGGATGTGCAGTTGGCCGTGGCCTTGTGCTTCGTCGCCGGCATGACCAATGCCGGCGGTTTCCTGGCGGTGGGTCAGTATACCTCGCACATGTCGGGTGTGGTGTCGGGCCTGGCCGACAATCTGGTGCTGGGCGCCACGGACATGGTCATGATGGGGCTCGGCGCCCTGGGCGCCTTCCTGGCTGGCGCCGCCTGTTCCGCCATCCTGATCAACTGGGGCCGGCGGCGGGGCAACACCAGCCAGTACGCTCTGCCCCTGTCGCTGGAGGCCTCCCTGTTGCTGCTTTTCGGCGCGCTGGGTGTCCTTCGCCCCGCCGTTCCCTATTTCCTGGACGTCGCGGTGCCCCTGCTGTGTTTCATCATGGGGTTGCAGAACGCCATCATCACCAAGATATCCCGCGCCCGCATCCGTACCACCCACCTCACGGGGATGGTGACGGATATCGGCATCGAGCTGGGTAAGATGCTCTATTGGAACCGGCGTTCGCCGGATGCCGTCAGGGCGGTCGGCCAGGACGCCGCCCGCGTCCAGGCAGACCTGCCCAAGCTGCGCCTGCTGGTCAGCTTGGTCGGGTCGTTTTTCATCGGTGGGGTCCTCGGCGCCTTGGGCTTCAAGGCCATCGGCTTTTCCGTGACGGTGCCATTGGCCCTGCTGCTCCTGCTGTTGGCCATCGTGCCGCTGATCGACGACCTGCGGCGCGCTCCCGCCCCGCGCTGAGCCCCGCGTTCGGCCTCAGGGCGCCCCTACTCCCGGCATCACGCGCACCTCCAGGGCCGAGGGATAATCGGGGAGCGATAGACCCGCTCGCGCGCGGCCTTGAAATCCTCCGGCTTGGCGTTGGGGATGTCGACGAAGGTTTGCGGGTTGCGGTCGGCCAGGGGGAACCAGCTGCTCTGGATCTGCACCATGATGCGGTGGCCCCGGCGGAAGGTGTGGTTGATGTCGGCCAGGGCATAGCGGATGGGCGTCACCTGGTCCGGCACCATGGGTTCCGGCTTCTCGAAGCTGTTGCGGAACTTGCCCCGCAGCGGATCGCCGCGCACCAGCTGCTGGTAGCCGCCCAAATCCACCGACGGCGGCGGCACGTCGGCCTTGGGGTCGGTGGATCCTTCGGCACCACCGGTTTGGCCGGGCGGCAAATCCTGCGGATAGACGTCGATCAGCTTCACCACCCAGTCGCTGTCGGTGCCGGAGGTGGAGACGAACAGCTTGGGCGACACCGGCCCGACGATGGTGACGTCGTTCTCCAGCGGGGCGGTCTGGTAGACCAGCACGTCGGGCCGCGTCGTGGCGAAGCGCTGGTCGGCCACCATGTACTCCTTGGGCACGTCGGTGGTGACGTAGCCGACATAGGGCACCGGGTGGGCCGGGTCGCTGACGTACTCGTCAAATTTGGTCCCGTTCTTGGCCGCCGCCGGTACTGTCCAGGCCAGGCCCCCGCCCGGCTGCAGGTACAGGGTGCGGGTCTGCGCCTGCTTGGGCGGCCAGGAGGCATACTGGCGCCAGACGTTGGTGCCCGTCTCGAACACCGTGGCCTTGGCCAGCTTGGGGTCGGGCGCGCCCTTCAGGTGTTGTTCGAAGAAGGGGAAGAGGATGTTCCGGCGGTAGTAGTCGCTGGTGTCGGACGCGAAGTCGACCGCCCCCAGCCTGCGGCCGTAGGACCGGGCCCAGCCGCCGTGCACCCAGGGCCCGATCACCAAGTTGTTGGGCGTGCCTGGGTTCTGCGCCTCGATGGCGTTGTAGGTGGTGAAGGGGCCGTGCAGATCCTCCGCGTCGAACCAGCCGCCCACGGTCAGCACGGCGGCCTTGATGTTCTTCAAGTGCGGGGCGATGGCGCGCGGCTTCCAGTAATCGTCGTAGGTGGGGTGGTCCACCATTTCGCGCCAGTTGATCCCGTCCTCCTTGCTGAACAGGTCGCTGATCTGCGCCAGGTTGCCCTTCTTCAGGTAGAAGTCATAGCCGTCGGTGGTGCCGAAATCGTAATCCGACCAGCCACGCGGGTCGGTCGTGGGATTCTTCTGCGGCTTGAAGGCGGCATAGAAGCTGAAGTTGGCCGCCAGCATGTAGGCGCCGCCGTGATAGGCGTCGTCGCCCATGTACAGGTCCGTCACCGGCGCCTGGGGGAGGCCGCCTTGATGGCCGGATGGCTGTCGATGATGCTGGCCGAGGTGAAGAAGCCCGGGTAGCTGATGCCCCAGATGCCCACCTTGCCGTTGTTGCCCGGCACGTTCTTCAGCAGCCAGTCGACGCTGTCGTGCATGTCGCTGCTGTCGTCGGTGTCCGTCTTGGACTTCTTGACGTCGATGTGGGGGCGCATTTCCATCCAGCTGGCGCCGGACATATAGCGGCCGCGCACGTCCTGGAAGACGAAGATGTAGCCGGACCGGTCGAAGTCCGGTGACGGGCCCAGTTGCTTGGGATAGGCCTCGCTGCCGTACCACAGCTCCTTGCCCACCCGGGCGCCGGAGCCGTAGGGCGTGCGCACCATCAGGAAGGGATAGGTCTTGGACTGGTCCTTGGGCACGTAGACGACGGTGAACAGCTCCACCCCGTCGCGCATGGCGATGCGGTACTCGTATTTGGTGTAATGCTCGGGCACGCTGTAGGGCTTGTCCTGGCCCTGTTGGGCCGCCCCTTGCGCCAGGGCCGCCGGCGCCGTCATCGGTCCCGCCAGCGTCAACGCCAAACCCAAGGCGGCCACCGCGCGCCCCGCGCCCTTGCCCATCGTCATGCCATTCCCCATCCAGCCAAGTCCCATTGTGGGCGGTCAGGCGCCCGAACCGTTTGGCGGTCAAGCTAAGCCATTATGGATATTGGCGGAAGCGGGGATTGGGATGGGGTCAGGAACAGCCGTCGGCATTCTCTGGCGCCTCGCTGTCGGCGGGGCGGGGATAGGCAGCTCGGTTGCCGGGGCGTCGTCGCTTGCGTGGCGGTGGCCCCCTTTCCTACAGCGCCGCCCGTGTCGGTTCCATGAAGCGCCCAGCCGCGGGCGTCCCGTTGGCGGCCGGCATGCGTGACGCCATCTTTACAAGTGGGCCGCCGCCCTCTACCAAAGCAGGCTGATCCGGGCGGCGTCTGGGGCGCCCGCCGGTGATGACCCATTTATTGGCCAACCCCTATCAGAGTGATCCAGATCCCATGCCCAAGATGACGTTCGTTGAGACCGATGGAACCCGCCGCGAGGTGGACGCGCCGCTGGGCCTGTCGATCCTGGAGGTCGCGCGGCGGCATAACATCGATCTGGAAGGCGCCTGCGAGGGCTCGCTGGCCTGCTCCACCTGCCACGTCGTCGTGGCGCCGGAATGGTACGACCTGCTGCCCGACGCCAAGGAAGACGAGGAGGACATGCTGGACCTGGCCTTCGGTCTGACCAAGACCTCGCGCCTGGGTTGCCAGATCCGCATCTCCGAAGAGTTGGACGGCCTGGTCGTCCAGTTGCCGGGCGCCAAGTAAGCCGACCCCGCGCCCCTTGTCCTTCTGATTTTCCAAACGCACAGGCCGGCCTTGCGGGAATGACCGCCAGGCCGCGCTTGCGCTTTGGCGCGTCTTGGCCCATATGCGGGCCCATGAATTCCCTAGGCTTCGATAAGGCGCCGGCCGACACCCGCGTGGTGGTCGCCATGTCCGGCGGGGTGGACAGCTCGGTCACCGCGGCCCTCCTGAAGGAGGAGGGCTACGACGTGGTGGGCGTCACCCTGCAGCTGTACGACCACGGCATGGCCGTAGGGCGCAAGGGCGCCTGCTGCGCCGGCCAGGACATCTACGACGCGTCGCGCGTGGCCGAGACCATCGGCATCCCCCATTACGTCCTGGACTACGAATCCCGCTTCTCCGACGCGGTGATGCAGGATTTCGCCGACAGCTATCTGCGCGGCGAGACGCCTATCCCTTGCGTGCGCTGCAACCAGCGGGTCAAGTTCCGCGACCTGCTGGACCAGGCCCGGGATTTGGGCGCGGAGGCGCTGGCCACCGGCCATTACGTGCGCCGGGTCCAGGGGGCCGACGGTGCGGAACTGCACCGCGCCGCCGATCCCTCCAAGGACCAGAGCTACTTCCTGTTCGCCACCACCCAGGCGCAGCTGGACTTCCTGCGCTTTCCCCTGGGCGGCATGCCCAAGACGGAGACCCGGGCGCTGGCCGACCGCTACAACCTGCCGGTGGCCGACAAGCCCGACAGCCAGGACATCTGCTTCGTCCCCAACGGCTCCTACGCCGCGGTGGTGAACCGCCTGCGACCCGGCGCCGTCACGCCGGGCGACATCGTCCACGTCGACGGGCGCGTGCTGGGCCGGCATGAGGGCGTCATCAACTACACCGTGGGCCAACGCAAGGGCTTGGGCCTGGGCGGCAACGCCACCCTGGCGGTGGAACCCGGCGGCGACACCGATCCGCTGTACGTCGTGCGCGTGGACGCCGCCAGCGCCCAGGTGGTGGTGGGGCCGCGCGCGGCGTTGGCCCGCACCCGGGTGACGGTGCGTGAGGTCAATTGGCTGGGCGCCGCCGCCCCGGCCGACGGCGTACCCGTGACGGTCAAGTTGCGCTCCGCCCAGCCGGCCCTGGCGGCCCGCCTGTTCCTGGACGCCCAGGGCGGGGCGACCGTGGAGCTGGACCAACCCCAGTTCGGTGTCGCCCCCGGCCAGGCCGCCGTCTTCTACCGGGACGACCGGGTCCTGGGTGGCGGTTGGATCATGGGCGCGGCGTAAGCTTTACCCTTCGTGATAAAGTGGGGCTCCTCACCTTCAGGAGCGGAGTTCCCATGCAGCAAGGCCGCCCCAGTCGCACCGCCCTGGCCGTCGCCGCCTTGCGGGCGGCACATCAGTTGATGGACGTGCCCGTCATCTTCGCCGACCCGGTGGCCCTGCCCATCCTGGGGCCGGAGGCGGAGGCGCGCATCCGGGCGGATGAGGCGCGGTTGCACGCGCCGCCGGCGCGCTTCCTGCGCGCGGCCCTGGTGGCGCGCAGCCGCTTCGCCGAGGATGCGCTGGCGGCGGCCGTGGCCCGGGGCGTGGACCAGTACGTGGTGCTGGGCGCCGGCCTCGACACCTTCGCCTATCGCAATCCCCATTCCGGCCTGCGCGTGATCGAGGTCGACCATCCGGCGACGCAAACCTGGAAGCGGGGGATGCTGGCCGCCGCCGGCATCGCGCCGCCGGCCAGCGTCACCTTCGCGCCTGTGGATTTCGAGCGCGACACCTTGGCCGACGGCTTGGCCCGTGCCGGTTTCGATGGGAACCGGCCGGCCTTCGTCGCCTGGCTGGGCGTCACCGTCTATCTGACGCGGGACGCCATCCTCGACACCCTGCGCCGGGTGGCGGCCTTGGCCCCCGGAAGCGGCATCGTCTTTGATTACGGCCTGCCGCCGGACCGCCTGACCGAGAGCCAGCGGGTGGCCTTCCAGGCCATGGCCGACCGCGCGGCGGCGGAGGGGGAACCGTGGCGCAGCTTCTTCACCCCCGACGCCCTGTTGGCCGACCTGCGCGGTCTAGGCTTCTGCGCGGTGGAGGATGTGGGGTCGGCGGAGTTGAACCCCTGCTATTTCTCCGGCCGCGCCGACGGCTTGGCCCTGGGCGGTATCAGCCGCCTGGCGCACGCGACCATTACCGGAGGCGGATCCGGCAACGGGTCGCTTAGGCCGGAGGGCAAGGCCCCTAGCCGGACGGTGCACGCATAAGGGGGTATCGCCAGCGGTTTTGCCCGCGCGTAGTCTGGCCGCACCACATTCGGCATGCGGAACAAGGGCTTGCCGACAGCCTGGGGAGAATCGAGGATGCTGCGTACCGTCGCGATCACGTGCCTGGCGGCTCTGGCCCTGGTCGGGTGCTCCATGCCCACGCCCGTGTCCAACGTCTCGGCGGAGGATCTGGCCGGCACGGGATGGGAACTGCAGCACTGGCAGCAGCGCAACGGCGGCGCCTATCCCCTCATGCCCGGCGGCAACGGTGGGCCGATCAGCATACGCTTCAGCCGCGATGGGGCGGCCAACATCCTGTCGGGCAGCGCCGGCTGCAACCGCTATCGCGGCGGCTATACCCTGGGCGGGGGGTACCTGCAGGTGCTGCCGGCCGCCACCACCCGCATGGCCTGCCTGTCGCCGGAACGCGCCAAGCTGGAGCAGGACTACCTGAACGTCCTGGCCAACGCCACCACCCTCACCCGCGACCGTGATCCCGGCCGCGATCTGGATACCCTGACGCTGGCCAGCAGCGAGGGCGACGAGCTGCTGTTCGTGCGTGTCTTGGGTGGCGAGGCGCCGGAACCGGGGTCGGTCGGCAATACGGTGGGCCAGTGAAAGGCTTGGAAACAACAAACCCCCGGGGTCCGTGCAGGTCGCCCCAGGGGTTCGTGTAAGCGGCCGGTGCGGGTTAGACACCGCCGGACTGGTAGCAGCGGAGTGCTACAATCTTGGCAGTACCGTCGTCAAGGTGATTTGCTGACCAGAAGTCCCCTGACGCTCCTCTTGTGGTCCTGGGTTAGGCGGCGGACTAAGCAGTTATCCGCGCCATATGGGCGCAGAAGCTGGAAAATGTTGCGGTCCTGTTGAATAGGCTGTCCGCCAGGCACAGCGAAAATGCCTCGTCTGCCCTACCAGATATGAAAAGCTCTTTGGCGCGATTTAGGATGCGCCGAGAGTTTTCTTGCTGCGCGGTCTCATTCAGCCTTTCAGCGTTCCGCCGACTCTTCGATGCAAAGTCAATTATGTCAGCCACGACACTCTCCAGCAATTTGGTAGTTGGCTTGTGCTTTCATTGATAAGCGATATCGGTTATGGTGTCAATAAGCGATATCGCTTTGGAGGCGCAGTTGACGGACAATCCGATATCGGTAACAAGTTCCCGCATGGGGCGACCGAAAATGCACGTAACGCCAACGTTGGTCCGGCTACCCGAGGGGGTGGCAGAGAGGATTGACGCTGTGGCAGGGAAAAACCGGCGAGCGGAGTTCATCCGCGAGGCAGTGGAGCGTGAGCTTCGCAGGCGCGAGCGCGACGCGACCAAGCCGGATGAGCAAGGGGAAAAGGTGCTTCCGTGACCGGGCTTGCCACCTATCCGGGAATGACTACAATGTCCGACCACAAGGAGACCTGCCGCTTCAGAAGGTGACCGTTGCCTGATATTCAGCCTCGCCTTGTTGGCTATGCCCGCATCTCGACAGACGAAGACTTTTTGTGACGCCGTCACTTTCTCCCTTGATATCGTGACGCCGTCACGATACTGTCCCCCTATCAAGACCGATGGAGGCGATGATGGAACGGACGAAGCGGATCATGACGGTAGCCTGGAACATCGCCCGTCAGGGCGCAGCCAAGCACGGCGGTTGCGCCCATACGTATATCGCCGCCGCCCTGCGGATGGCATGGAACGGTGAAACCACTATCCTGGTGGACCGCAAGTCTTTGGCCCGCCAACTCGACCGGATTGCCTCTCGCGCTGGCCATCGCGCCGCTACCCAGAAGCAAGTTTGGTTCCTGGCCGGCCTGATGTCGGAGCGCGGCGAGGATGAGCGGTCGCTGTTCGGTCTGAATGCTGGTAACTCCACCCTGTCCGTCTCGATGGCCAGCACCTTCATTTCCAGCTACCTGCGCGATCGCGCCGCTTAAGGAGAGCATCATGCTGACGGTTTATTCTGACGGACAGATCGCCCGCGACGGGAAGCTGATGGAGGGTATCCGCATCCGCCAGGAACCCAACGGAAAATTCCTGACCGGGGCGGGGCATGACGTCGATGTGGAATTGGCGTTCGGCCACGCCGCGTTGCCGGCTATCGTGGATGCGCTTATTGAGGGTCACGATCTGCCGTCCGGGTGGAAGCTGGGCACCCGCAAGGATGGGATCGCCCGCGTTTCTCGGGCCTAAAAACGAAGGGGGCGCCCCCGAAGGACGCCCCGCATTCGTTGCATCGCCCATCCCCGAAGGATTGGGATCTACGTGTTAACGGGTGGACGTGCCAGCCGCAACTAGTTTCCTGTCTCGCGAGCATCTCGATTTGACAGAAGACTTAGCGCCGAGCGGCGCCATCGTTTCCGATGGCGCCACCCAGCCGATAGGGACACAGTTAAGGTCCGCATCTATAGTAGGCCACAAGGGCCGCAGAGGATCAAGAGACGATGGCACGCACACCCAAAGGCGAAGCGCCGATGTCTGCGGCGGAGCGCACCCGCGCCAAGGAACAGCGTCGCGCTGCCGCCGGCCTGAGGGAAATTCGCGTCATCGTGCCAAATGAGGATGACGCCATACAACAGGTGCGCGGCCTGGCGGCGGCCCTTGTCAAGGCGCGCGATGACGCTAACCAGAACTGATCATAGGGTGAAGCCCCGAACGGCGTTCGTCGCGGCGGCACGCCGGCCGGTGTCCCGGACTACGCGGCCGGTGGCGTGATGGGGTGCAGCAGTTCGGCGCCCTCGTTTCGGACGTTGCCCACCGCCTTGGCCACGGGCCAGAACGTCAACGCGTCGGGCGGGGAGGGCTGTAGCAGGGCGTGCACGGCATCTGTCGTCGCGTCATCCTCCCCCAGCCAGGTGGCCCAGGCCTCGGGAGGCAGGACGGCCGGCATGCGGTTGTGGATGTGGGCCACGCTGGCGGCGGCGTCGGTGGTGATGATGGTGTAGGTCCGGATCCACACATCCCCCTCGGCCGCGGGGTCGCGCCAGTTTTCCCACAGGCCCGCGAACACCATCGGTTCGCCGCTGGCCAGGCCTATCGCATAGGGCTGTTTATCCTTCGGCCCCGTGGCCATCCACTCATAGTACGCCGTCGCCGGCACCAGGCAGCGCCGCTTGGCGAAGGCCTGGCGGAAGGAGGGTTTGTCCCGCACCGTCTCCGCCTTGGCGTTGATCATCTTGTACGCGTCGCGGGCATCCTTGCACCAGCTGGGCAGCAGGCCCCAGCGCAACAGGTCCAGCGACCGCTCCCCCGTCTCCGCGTTCCGGCGCACCACCGGCCCCTGTTGCGTGGGCGCCAGGTTCCAGCGGGGCTGGATGTTGGGCAAGGGGTTGGTGGTGCGGAACAGGCCGCGCATGGCCTCGGGGGGCAGGGTGACGCTGTACCGTCCGCACACGGGCACCTCCATCAGGGTGAGGCCATCAGGGCGATGGTACGGTACGCGCGCCGTCGGCAATGGCAAGCCCCTCGGCCATGCGGTCCAGGTCCGCCTGTATGCTGTCCGCCAGGGCGTCGGTCCACGGCCCCTCACCCTGCTGCCAATCGTTCAGGAACACGCGCACCTTGAGCAACAGGGCGGCCACGTCCGGGGAGGGCGTCGCCACCATGCGCCAGTGCAGCTGTCGCAGGCGGATGCGCGCCATGCGGACGATCAGGGGCGGCTGGACGCGCCGCCCCACGCACACCCCATCCGGCAGCCCATAGGCCAGCCGTTCGGACAGGCGCAGCTGGGCATGGATCTCGGGGAGGGAGGCGGCGTTGGTCAGCATCGGGCAAACCTTCGGCGGGCGCGGGCCATGGGGCCCACGGTGGCAGTGACGAGATGTGCCGGAAGCGGCAAGGCCAAGGTTGCTTAAGTCGCCACTGGCCGTCAAGCGCATAAATTGAATAATCGTGAGCTTATCGCTTCACAGTGGAGATGTTACCGGGAGAAAGTGCTGCGGTCAGATTGCGACTTTCAGGACAACTTTTCGGACGTCAGTCTTATGTATTACTGGCACCGCACGCAACCGGCGCTCGAAACCCGTTAACATTGGCGGGGATGGCGCCTATTTTCTCGGCAATACTGAGCCCATGCCGTCGCGATACCACCGGGAGGGCACGCCGCCGGCTATCGCGGCCCCAGCCATTGCATGGTGGGGCGGCTGAGGATGTCGCGGCCCTTGCAACGGTGGCAGACCAGGGGCTTTTTCGCCCGCATCGCCCCAGCCTGGACGTCGAAGGGGTTGGTGTTCGACGGTATGCCGGCGGCGGTCAGGAACGTGACCGTGACCTGTTTTTCCCGGTTACAGTCCAGGCAGCGCAGGACGATGGTGCATCCCCCGGGCAGGTCAGTCAGGCTATCAAAAACCTTGGTGGACATGGCGGCGTCATCGTTCAATGTTCTCGTTCCGTTCACATTACGACTCGCCCCGTATCGGATGTCAAGGCATCCCAAAAAAGAAAGGCGGCGGCCCCGGGTGGGAACCGCCGCCTTTGGATCGGGGAAGACGAAGGGGATGGGGGCTACCCGATGATCAGCGCCCCCAGGATCAGCACGACGACGGCCGCCCCGAGCGTGCCGCCCACGACCCACCAGGGGTCTTTGTATTCCAAGTGTTCCGGCGCGTACTTGCCCGTAAACCTTTCCATGGCTCAGCCCTCCACCGGGGTGGCATCCAGGGCCAGGGCGCCGGACGCGTCGCCCATCAGGGCGGCGGAGGCCTTGCCAAAGGCGTCCTGCGCCGCCGTCAGGGTGGCCAGGGCGTCGGCCTTGCCTTCCTCAGCCGCCGTCAGGGCCAGGCGAGCCTGCGCCGCGGCGCTACGGGCGTCGCGGAATTCCTCCGTCGCGGCGCGCAGCTGCGCCGCCAGGTCGCCCAAGGTGGGGGTGACGGGGGCGTCCACGCCGCCGGCCGGCGGCAAGGGGGCGGGACCAGCGACGGGCGCGGGGGATGCCGGCACGGCCGGCGGGGTGGGATCGATCATGGTCTTTCCTTTCGAGAGATGGTTGTGGAGGGCGATGAGGCCGCTGGCCATCCAGGGCAGGATGCCGATGGCGGCGGTGATAAGGGCGCGGGGCCCGGTGATGGCGTCGGTCATTTGGTGTTCGCGACGCCCTTGAGCTTTTCGAAGGTGCGCAGGCCGCTCATGCCCAGCATGCTGGCCAGCAACCCCAGAAGGTCAGTGATGCCCAGGTCCGGGAAGGGCGGCGGGGCCGCCATGTGGTTCGCCGCCAGCAGGGTGTAGGACTGGTAGACCCACACCCATGTCATGACGATGGCCTTGGGCCAGTAGCACAGGGCCAGGGCCACGACGCAGACCCACCCGGCACCAGGCCGCCACCCCGCCACGAACACGGAACCGGACTGCGCCTCCGCCTTGTTCACATCCAGCTGTGCCAGGTCCAGCTGTTGCGCCCTGTCCATCGCCTCCTTATAGGCGGCGGCTTCGGCCTGGGCTTTGGCCGTGGGGTCCGGAATGAAATCGAGAAGCTTGTTCACCACGGGCGCGATTACCCCCGTGGCGGGCGACAGTAGGTCTTGCAGGATGCCCATGGTGTCCACCCCATGAAAAAGGGCCGCCCGGTGGAGCGGCCCGTTGCGCGATCCAGTCCTTAGGACGGCCGGATTTCGTCGATCACGATGACGGAACCGTCATGGACATAATCACGATGGCTTTCCGCCACCTGGCCCGGTTCTAGGACAAATTCCCGCACGATGGAGGCGACGATTTCCTCCACCGTGCGGCCACAGGTGATCGCCAAGCTGGCGGCGTGTTCCTCCGCCGCCTTGGCGATCGCGGCGTTCAGCACGTCTTGAGGCAACTGGATGACGCGAACGCGGAATGGATTGTGGTTGGGCTTTTTCGACAGGATGGTGACTTCGGTGGTCATGGCGGAAACTCCACAAGGGTTATGGCGGCCAACCCGCCGCCAGGGATGCTCACGGCATGAAAAAGGGCGCCCAAGGCGCCCCGGATTGCTGTCAGGTAGTGTGCTGGCCTACGCCGCCAGGTAGAGCCGGCGGGCCGTCTGGTAGGTGACGTCCGGGTACCAGTCTCCGCCCCGGTCGGCGGGCGCAGGGCCGTTTTCCTGCGATGTCATGGCCCGGACGATGGACAGCAGCGTGTCCGCGTCGCTCATGTCCAGGCCGTCGTCCGCCCCCACCTTCATGCAGCGGGCGACGTGGGCGATGTAGGCCCCCGTGTCGTTCTCGTTGTCGGGCGCCCACCGGCTGATGACCTTGGACACGGTGTCCAGGCCATACTTGGCGCCGTAGTTCCGGATGATCTTCATCGCGGCGCGCAGCCCGAATTCCGGCGCCCTGAAGACGACGAAGGCCGCATCGTTCTGATCCGCCGCCTGCCCGTTCCACACGGTGGGGGACTTGCGGATGTTGCAGGGGTTGTTGTTGCGGATGCCCCGGGGGACCTTCTGCGGGATGGCGTTCACGGTTTCACCTCTCGTGGTGGGGTTGGGATAGGACGCGCCCCAGGGCCGCGTAGGCCTCGCAGGCGCCGGAGACGGTCAGGATCAGCAGGGGCTTGCCGCCGGCCCACAGCTCCACCCGGTCGGCATCGATCAGGCGGACCCATTCCAGGCTGCACAGCGTGCCCTCCACCACGCGGCGGATGCCGGCGGCGTCGGTGGTGGTGTGGGTGACGGTCATGCCGAACGCCGCCCTATGGGGTTGGCGACGACCGCATGGTGCAGTTCATCGATGCGGGTGTGGACACGGTCCAAGTTGGCGCTTTGGCGATCCTGTTTCGCCGCGATGGCATCCATGTCCTTGGTCAGGTCGGTGAGCCGCGCGGCGATCACCTTGATTTCCGCCAGGGCGTCCGCGACGGCCTGGCGACCCTGCTTATCGTTGGCGATGTCTCGTTCCGCGCGATCCATGCGCGCGACCAGCACGGCAAGGCCGCTGGCCAGCACCGCCACCTTGGCGGACGGCGTGCCCTCGGCCTCGTCGTCGTCCGGCGGCCGGCGGCGGCCCGCCTTGCGGTGGGCCAGGGCAGACACCGCCACGGCCAGCGTGGACACCAGCATGCTGACCACCGGGCCAGCACCCCCTACGCCCTCCATCTCCATTCAGTCCCCCATCTTTCGCCCCACGGGGCAGGCATGAAAAAGCCCGCCGGAGGGCGGGCGGTTGTCGCGAACGGCGTTCGTACCCCGCTTTTTTGGTCAGGCGGCCGGCGGCATGCCGGTCAGGATCCAGGCCATGCGGTCGGCTGTGATCAACCCCCGGTCCACCCAATCCTGCAGCTGCCCGGCGGTGCGGGCGCTGTCCAGGTCCACGTATTGGGTACCCGCCCCAATCAGCAGGTTGCCCAGAGCCGGGCCGCCGGCCGTGGGGTGGGCATCCTCCACGATGGCCGCCCACTCCGCCGGGGTCAGCAGCCGCACCACCAGGTCGCTGGCGGACATGCGGCGCGGGTATTTCACCGCCATGATAGCCCGCCAGGTCACCGCCTCATCCGCCGTCAGAGGGCGCACGGTCCAGGACGTGCCATTCCAATCCGCCGTTTCCGTGCCGAGGGCGAATGCCGGCGGGTCCGGCGGGTCGAACGCGAAGGCGCCGATGGGCGCGTCGAACTCATCCACGGGCAAGGTGCCGGCACGCGTGGACACCAGGTTCAGCAGATCGGCATCGGCGCCGGCCACCAGGGCGGAGGCGTCCACCCATGCGGCATGGGCGGGGTTGGGGGCCGCCTCATCATCCGGCCCCGCCGCAAGGGTGTCCGGCGGGCAGGGTGAGGCGATCAGCGCCACAGCCGCCTCATAGGCGTCCGCCGCCGCCACCAGGGACCGCGCCGCGGCGTTCACGGCCAAATGGCGGGCGATGGGGGCGCATTCCTCTTCCACGAGGGTCAGGGGGGCGGCGACGCAGCGGGGCCAGCCGTCGATGATCCCCCACCGGTGCAAGTACCGGCCGTTGGGGTACAGGTCGCGCATGTCGGTTGAGCGCAGCATGGGCAGCCTCCTTAAGCGTAGCGGGTGTAGCCGGCGCGGGTGGTGGTGGCGGCACAGCCCCAGCGGATGCGCTTGCCCGTCACCCCGATGCCCTGTAGGCAGATGTTGTTGAGGCCGTCCGCCACCCCCGTCACATCCATGGTGGTGGTATTTTCCACGTCGGTGGCGATGTGCTGGACATTCGCCACGGTCACACTGCCGTTGGGCAGGCGGCTGTAGCGCACGCGGATTTGATAGCCGGCGGTTTCCGTGGGTGCCGCGCTGTCCTCCACCGCCACCACGTCGAACGTCACCTGGCCCTGGTCGTATTCCGATACCGGGATCCTGGCCAGGATGGTGGGCGTGTTGTCGTTGGTGGGCGCCTCCGGGAACACGATGTGGTTGGGGTCGACGGGGCGCACCTTGTCACGGTTGTCCAGGATGGCGTCCCGCAGGACCAGCGCGGGTAGGCTGGCCACCACCTGGGCACTGGTGCCGACGGCGAAGGCGCCGGCCGCCGCCGCCACCTGTTGATGGTTGTCGCTCGTGCTGCCCGCCAGGGCCGCCTGATAGGCGGCGCGGACCAGGCCGCTGAACACCGCCGTCCCATCACCCTTGCTGAAATAGTACTGGCGGGTGTCGGGGTCCCAGGCCATGGCCTGGACGGATGACAGTGCGCCCCCCAGGGTGACCTTGGCGCCGCCTTGCATCATTTGCCGTTCGTCCCGGTACATGATGGCGATCTGTTCGGGCGAAATCTCGGTGGCGGACATGCGGGGCAACGTCAGGGCGCCGCTGGCGGGGCTGGTGCCCTGCGCCGTGACGCCGATGTACAGCGACGCGCTGGCGTTGTTGATGCTGCCCAGGCCGCTGATGTTGGCGACCGCGACGCGGACACCATCCTGCCACAGCTCCAAGGTGTTGTTGGCGCGCCGAACCCAGGCGAGCTGGGCCCAGACATTGGCCAGCAGGGCGCGGGAGGAACTGGCGCTGAAGGTGAGGGTGCCGTCTGACAACACCACATACGGTTGGCCCGCCGTATTGGCGCCCACGACGACGCGCGCGCTTTGGGCGGTGCTGTCCCGGCTGATCCAGACCTGTGTGTTGCCGATAACGCTGGGGCATACCCAGATCACGCCGCTGGTGGCGCCCGCGCCGTATTCGTCCGCCGATGTCCAGGGACGCGTCAGGTAGTTGCTGACACTGAACCCGGACCAGGCCGCCAGTTCCGCATTCTGCGGACTGGTGGCCACCAGCTGGCGGGTCAGGATGCCCTTGACCTGCAGGGCCACCGCCTTGGTCGACCGATCCGGTTCGGCCAATTGCACGGAGCAATTCTTGTACCCGATGGTGTGGCCGGAACCGTTATCCGCGACCAGGTTGATATAGGTAGTCGCCCCCTTGGCGGTGAACTGCAACCGGATAGCCCCGGTTGTCGTGCCCGTCAGGACCTGGCCCAGATCGTTGTTGTTGATGGATGATCCGGCGCTGACGACGGCCACCGTCGACGTGCCACCCACCGCGTCCACCGTCACCAGGTAGGTTTGGCCCGCCACCGTGGCGATGGTCTGATAGGCCAAGCCGTTGGTCGCCGTCGTGTTGGTGATGGTCAGGGTGTTGCTGGACGCCGCCAGCGTGGCGCCCTGATACGCCGTCCAGCCGGCGGTGGACGTGAACGTACCATTGGTCACCAGCTCCCCACTGGCGGTGATGCTGCCCGTGGCCGTGGTGGACAGGGCGAGGCGGCAGTCTCCCGGCATCCAGCCAGTATTGAACGCCCCACCGCCGGCGTAGGCGTTCCCACCGGCCGTGATCATGGCTTGCAGGCCGGCGGCCGGGTTCACCGCGTCCTCGATGAAGCGCCAGACACCAGCGGCGTTGCGCACCGCGCCGGGGATCACACCGGTCATGCCGCTGCTGTCGGGGCGGGACATAGCGCCCGCGGAACCGGATGTCCCGGACCCATACAGGTACTGGAACCATGCCGCGCGGGAGGCGGAAGCGTAGGGGACGGGACCGATATCAATGACGTTGCTGTTGCTCGCCAGGATCGCCGCTATCCGCTCACCTTCCAGCACCGCGATACCGACATAGCCGCCGGTCGCCGCGATATTGACCGTGCCGGCGGGATGGATGGCGGAAAACCCGTTGGTGTGGGCCACGATGACGCTGTGCTTGGCGCGCCCGGTGGCATCCAAGGCCGCGCCGGGCTGCACCGTGATCGCCAGGTCCGTGCATTGGGATGAGCCGATGGCCGGGCCGATGACGGTGCTGCCCCCGGCACCCGTGTTGCGGTCGATCACGCGATAGCGATCCGGCCGGAAGGTGCCGCCCACATGGGCGTACCAGCAGGCGTCAGCCACGAAATCCCAGACATACAGGTCGCCGTCCGTGCCTGTGTTGCTGGTCCGGTACAAAATCCCGTCGCGCATGATGACGCGATTGACGGCGCCATATCCCCGCAGGGACAGGCCCAAGGTGAACACCATCCACATGGCGGGCGCGGCCTGGTCACAGTCATAGATGACCAGGGTCCCGCTGGTGTAGACGACGATCAGCGACAGGTTGGGGAAGTCGCGCCGCGCCCCGCGTGTGCCGCTGGCGACCTCGCTCACCCAACTTTGCCAGGTGCAAGTTTTCGCCCAGGCGCCGCCGTCGCGGTCACGCGACCGGTCATAGACGAACATGCATAGGATGGCGCCGTCCGCGACCTTGCCGGCATAGGCCCCCAGGTTGGACAAGCCGCTGACGGCCACAGCCGCCTGCGCGGATGCCAGGGCCTGTGCGGCATATCCCTGGACGATGGCCACCAGGGCGTTGACCGACTGCATCACCAGGCTGGGGCTGCTGTTGCCGATCTCGATCAGCACGTCGGAAAAGAACTGGTCCCACAGGGCGGCGTATTGGTAGCCATCCGCGCCGCTGAACATGGCGGCGGTATAGGTGCGGCCGTTGAAAACGGACATCAGATCAACTCCCGGAATGTTGGGGACCAGGTCCAGCGCTTGAAGCTGGTATTGGCGACGCCATCGCCAGGCATGCTGGACAGCGCGCAATAGAACATCTGACGGGCAAGCACCCACGGCGGGGCATCCGGGTCCATGACCACGAACACCTCTTGTCCAATGCCCCGCATCATGAAGTCGTGATAGACCCCCATCGCGTCCCCCTGGGTCTGGAACTGCATCGGCAGCGTCAGCTCGCGATAGCGGGGGCGGACGTCGACCTGGCGGGCACTGGCCCGGGTGGTGCGGTCCTGCGACGGGTCGATAATCCGGATGCTGTTGCCGTAGGCGAAATTGACGGCGGGGCGGTTGGCGGCACCAAACATGACGCGTCCCGCCTGCCAGTAGCCGGCGGGGTTGGTGGGGTCCGCGATATCCACCCACAGATAGCGGCCAAACACCGGCGTATCGAACAGCAGGAACGTGATGGGCATGGTGGGATAGGCGGTCTTGTCCACCCCATCCCAGGGGAAGGCGCCCCAGGGCAAAGACCCCCAGGGAACGGTGGGTAGCCAGAACTTGGCCGGGGTGGGCGTGAGGACGGGGGACGACAGGTCCACGTTGTTGCTCATCCCCACCTGGTAGGTGGCCGCAGTCGTGGCATTATGGTTGACGATGGCAAGGCATGTGACGGCCTTCAACGCCCCCAGGTCCCATTTCAGGCGGGCATAGGCGCCCGCCGCCCCCATGCCGGTGAAGCGGGCGACCTCCGTCGGGTCCTGCGTCAGCAGATTTTGCACCGACAGGCCACCCGTCTCCACGGAGGCCGCCGTGCCGGCGCTGGTCAGGGTTCCGACCCGGGATTGGTCGTTCAGCAGCAGGACAGCGTTGCCCACGGGATCAGCCCCTTACCGTCAGTTTCATGGTTTCGTCGTTGCCGCCGCCGTCCACCGTTATGACGGTGAGGTTGTGGCCGGCGGACAGCATGTAGCGCGGGCTGGTGAGGCGGACGGTGCAGCCCACGTCCAGCCCCTGCGTCAGGGGCACGGTGACGATGAAGGGCATGGCGGCGTTGCCGTAGACGATAGACCTGCGGTCGCGCTCCGCCTCCGCATCCGCCTTGTTGACGAAATGCGTCTGCACATCGGCGTCGTAATACAGCAGGCAGGCGGCGGCGACGGACGCGTTGGTTTTGGGGTCGGTCCACAGCATGTCCGCCAACAGCCGGGGCTGGTCCGCCGCCGGGGTCGCCGCCGCGATAAGGGTGGCCGTGGTCAGGCGGGTGTAGTGATGCTCATAGCTCAGCCGGATGTTGCGCAGGCGCCGCGCCGCGGGCTGGGGCGTCAGCTCGACAATCTGCCGCTCGGTGAAGCTGTAATCCGCCACCATCTTGGGTGGGTCATACCGCCCCAACTGCATCAGGTTGTTCAGGCCGAAGCCCCAGAACGCCCCCACCGTGTCCGCAAGCTCATCAATGATGGCGCGCACCGTGACCTGGCTGCCGCCATCCGCCCAATACTCCAGGGGGGCCGGTTGCAAGGCGTTGAAGGCGGCAAAGCTGGCCAGGTCCAGGTCCGCCGTGGTGAGGCCGGCGGAGGTGGTCAGGAGGAACTTCACCAGGTCGGCAAAGCTGCTGATCCAGGTGCCGCCGGGGGCGACGCCCTGGCAGGACAAGGTGAAGTCGCTGGACGTGGCCACGCGCAGGCGGACCAGCCCCGCCGCCTTACACGTCGCATAGTCGAACCCAGTCAGGTCCGCCGCGATCAGGGCGGCATAAGTCGCGTAATCGCCCTTGCTGGACGGCAGCGGCTTGCCGCCATCGCGCAGGTCGAAGACGGAGGAATAGCCGTCCGCGTCGATCAGGTAGACCAGGTTGGCGGCATCCACCAGGATGGGCGTGAACTGCGGCGGCTGGCCCAGGCACCGGGGCTTGTACCGCCCCTTCATCTCCGCCGTGCCCTCCGCCCCGCCCGTGCCGGCGAACGTGTGGGGCAGGGCGGAGACGTCGAACAGGGCGGATCGGTCCAGCGTCTGGATCTGGCAGTCATTGCCCACCACCACCTGGTCAATGACCCCGGCGCGCAACTGCGCGAAGTCCGCCAGGGTCGGCTTGGCCTTGGTGGTCCACAGCAGGCGATAGGGGCGGCCTTCCCAGCTGTAGGCCGCCAGGCCGTCCAGCTGCCCATTGTCATTGGCCAGGGTGATGGTGCCGCTGGCGGGGGTGGAATAGCCGCCTATGGACGTGCCGGTGCCCAGGCTGCGGCTTTCCGCCAGAGGAATGTCCAGGAAACGGCGATAGTACGTGTTCGCGGGCGCATCCCCCGGTTCGGTCACAAAGCCCGTATCGCTGAAATACAGCGTGCGGGTGCCACCGATGGCTGGGTCATAGGGCTGGACCTCCAACAGGTAGGGCATGGCTTATCTCCGCCCGATGGTGACCATGCCGCCCACGCCGGCGGGGCTGCGAACGGCGTTCGCGACGGCCCGAACCTCCCCCGCCACGGCGGACAGGGCGCGGCTGTTGTCGTCATTGCCCTGTCCGGTTTGATCAACCAGCCGTTCCAGGGCCGCGACCACCCGATCAAGGCGAGCCTCGATCCCGGCCGTACCGCCACCGGTGGCGCCGAGGTTGGAGGCGGTGGGCATCACGCCGTTGGGCCAGACCTTGGTTCCCGTAGGCATCCACGCAATTTCCGGCCCACGCTCACCCACGATGGCCCACCCGCCGGGGTGGTAGTCGGTGCCGCCGGCATAGGCGTATGTACCGCCCATCGTCTGCGCCGTGCTGGCGGTGTTGTAGGTGATCTTGAGCGACCACCTGTTCAGGTCATCCAGGACGGCCCGGGTGAGGTTGTAGATGTTCAGTCTATCGACGTTGCCGCGATAGACTTGGGTGATCATGTCGCCGAGCGTGTTGCCGTTGGAACTGCTGCCGCTCAGATCGCTGACGTTGTCGGACACGGTGCCGGTGGACGCGTTGATCAGTTCCAGCTTGCTGATTTGGCCGTCGTTGTTGCTGTCCAGCTTCCTCCAGATGGAGTTCAGCACATCGTTGGTGGCAACGCCGGACAGCACGCCGTTGAACGTGTCCCGCGTCAGCAGGCCGCTGGTGTTCGCCGTCAGGGTGTTGAACCACCCGGACAACTGCCCCGCGATGGCCTGCGCGGAGGGCGGGGCGGTGCCGTTGACGCTGGCCACGATGGCGGCACGGGCCGCCTCCACCGCGCTCACCAAGTTGTCGCCGTTGGTGTCCAACGTCTTGAACCAGGCTGTCAGCGTGGCGTCGCTGGCCTTGCCCGACAACACCGTCTTGAAGGTGGCCTCGGTAAGGGTGCCGTTGGTGGCGCTGGTCAGGGTCGTGAAATAGGGCGCCAGCTGCTGCGCCACCTGGGCACCGGTCGGCGTGGCGACGCCCTGCAGGCCCGCCAGCAGGGCGATGCGCGTCTGTTCCACCTGGCTGATTGTGCCGTCGCCGTTCACGTCGATGGCGGCGTAGATGCTGGCCAGGTCGCCGCCACCCGGCAGGTTCAGCAGCCGGCCGATGGCCAGAAGCTGGCTGGTGTTCGCCGTGCCCCAGGTCTGGAATTCAGCCCAGGTGATCTGGCTGTCGCTGTTCGCGTCCGCCGCCGCCAGGTAGACGGCGGCTTGGTTGGTGTTGGCCGCGATCTGCCCCAGCAGGGCCAGGCTTTGGTCGTTATAGCTCTTGGTCGCGGGCAGAGCGGACAGTTGGGCCAGAACCGCATTGATGGTGGCCGTGGTGTCGGTGCCCGACCCCATCGTCTTGATTATGTCCTGGATGTAGGTATCCGCGTATTGGGTGATGTTGCCCAGGGCTGTGCTGTTGCCGGCCTGGGCAAGGCCCAATTGCGTCTGATAGGCCGTCTTTGCATTGCTCAGCTGGTCCGTGGGCGACAGGTAGCTGGCGACGCCGCCCGACTTCGTCTTGTCGATATAGGCCTGGATGTTGGCGCCCGCGCTATACAGCTGCGACGCGGCCTGGCTGGCGGCGGAGGCGCTGGACTTGTAGGCGTTGGTGACGACGCCGAGCGCGGATGTGTAGTCCGACGCGCTGATCTTGCCCCGGGTCAACAGGTCGGTCATCGCGTTGAACGCGTCGCTGAACGTGCCGGTGGCATCGGCGCCCGTGGACGCCGCGGCGTTCAGGGCGTCAATATCGCCCGCCACGGCGGTGATGATGGCGTCCAGCCCGCTGGAACCCGACAGCGCCGCCGTCAGGGCCTGGACACCCGTGGGCGTGATGCCCAGGGCATCGAGGTAGGTGGATTTGCCCTGCGCCAGGGCCTGCGCCTTGGCGGCCGCCGCCGTGGTGTCCGTGGCATCGGCCACGGCCGCGCTGTAGGCCTGAACCTGGCCCGTCAGCTCCGGCACCAGGGTGATCAGCTTGGCCACTTGATCAGCCGACAGGCCGGCACTGGTCACCACGTTCTGGAACAGGCGCGCGAACGTCTTGTTGACCTGGTCAATGGCGTCCTGACCACCGCCCTCCGCCTGGACGTCGGTGAGGTACTGCGCCCGTTGCGCGATCAGTTGCTTTTCGGCATAGGCCGCCTGTTCCGCCGCATCGCCTGCCTGCAGGTACATCCCCGCCAGGTCATTCAGCGTGCCGGACAGCAACTGCGCCTTGGCGTTCTTCGCCGCCGCCGTCACGTCATCGATGCTGATCCCGAATTCCGCCAGGTAGGGCAGGGCGCCCTGGACGGCGCCGTCGATCTTGGCGACGGCCTGCTGCGCCGCGTCCAGCGTAGCCGGAGCGGGAGTGATGCCCAGAATGGATTTCAGCCGGTCGCTGGTTGCCTTGTTCGCCGCGTCGGTATCCAGCCCCAGGGACTTGGTCGTCTCCCGGAAATCCTCCAGCGACTGGATGGTGCTGACGATGGTGGTCTGCGCCTGGACCTGGACGTCATCCGCCGCCGCCAGGCCCTTGGAGTATGAGGCCAGCGTGTCGCGGAAGCTCTTGGCGAAGGCGATATCGCTGTTCAGCTCATCGCTGGTGGTCGCCTTGGTGTTCTCCAGGGCCTTCTTGACGTCATCGGACAGGGTGCCGGTGTGATCGTCCTGCAAGAGGCGCTTGGCGAAGTCGGCAATGGCGGCGTCGCCATCGTCGAACACCTTCTTAACGCCGTCGACGAAGACGTTGATCTTACCGCCGATGGTTTCGATGTAGTTGCCGTTCAGGAACCCGCTGTTCTGGGTCAGCACCAGTTGCGACAGGCCCGCCGTCTGGGCCGCGCTGTTGATCGCGGTCACGGCCGTCTTGGCGTACTGTGTCGCCTGCGACTTGTCGGCGCCGTTGTCCACGCCAACGGGACCCACGCCCACCACCTGGCCCGCGCCCAGGTTGGCCTGTGTGATGCCAATCTGGCCCACGGGACCTACGCTTTTGCCGGGGCCGAAGATGCTGCCCAGGATGGAGCCGGGGATACCCCCAGGAAGGCGCCGAAGATGCTGCTGTTACGCTGCTGAATGTCCGATTGACCGAACAGGTTGCCCAGCAAGCCGGCAACGGCGGCGGACGCACCCGCGATGCCCAGCGTTCCCGCCCAATTGATGGACCCCAGGCCGGACAGCCAGCCCCCAGACTGCGCGGCGGAACCGGCGGCGGCCCCCGTTCCGTTGCTGGACGAACCACCGATGTCCAGGTACTTCAACAGGCCGGTGCCGGTGTTGATGGCGAGCGGGTTATCGTTCGCGGCGCTCCCGCTGGACGTGCCGGAACCGGCGCCGCCTTGGGTATTCCCCGTGAGCTTGGTCAGATCGCTGAGCGTGGGCAGCTTATTGTCGCCCGACAGCCAGTTCTTGAGCGGGTTCAAGGCCGCCAGCTTCAAGCCGGCCGTCTCGATCTCCGCCACAAGGCCATGGAACACGTCTTTCCATGAGGCCGTGGCATCCGACGCGGTCACCACCTTCTGGACGATGGCGTCGAAGGTGCTGTTGCCCAAGTCGCTGAACGTCTGATAGGCGGCGGTCAGGCGCTCTTGCTCCACCGTCAGGGCCGCCGTCTGGCCGGCGGCGTCGATCAAAGCCCGCGCCGTCGCGTTCGCGGCCCCGGTTTCTTTGTCGAACAGGACCGGCTGCTGTTCGCGGAGCTGTTGCTCCTCCTTCATACGGGCCAGGAGAACGGCGCGGGCAGCGCTGTCCATGCCGAGAGTGGCGATTTCAGTCTGGAGATACGCGTTGTTGTCGTTGGCGGAGCGCAGGGCCGCATTGGCGGCGGCCGTCTCCCTATCCAACTCCTGCTGCTGTAGGGATGCCTCGATTTTCTTGCGGCGCAGATCAATGTCCTGCGCCGTCAGGGGCATGCCGGCGGCGAGGGCGTCATTCCTCGCCTTTTCGACCATAGTTTCCGCCTGGATGGCGATGGTCAAATCCGTCACGGCACGGGCGCCGAGAGCGGACGCCCCCGCCAAGGCGGTCTGCTGCGCGGTCGATACCTGCAACTGCGCCATCTGCTGCGCCAGGGCAACATAACTTTCCCCGGCCGCCAGCTTCAGGCGCCGCTGGACCTCAGCCTCCTGATTTTCCGCGATGATCTTATTGGTCAGGGCCTCTTTGGCGACCTGCAACACCGTCGCCTCTTTCAGGCCGGCGGCGGTGGAGATGTCATAAGCCTGGGCGACAGCAAGGTTGCCGCTCAGCGTCAGCTTCTGAACCTGGTAATTGTCGTCATAGGCGGTACGCAGTTGCGCCACCACCCCCGCGGCGGCGATATCGCCCGCCGCCTTGGCGGCCGTGGCGGTGCGCCCCTTGTCCAGGGCTTCCTTTTCGGCGGTGATGCGCGCTATCGCGGCCTGCCGTTCGTTGGCATTGGCCGCCAGGGCCTGGGCATTCCGGGTGTAGTCCTCGGTCAGGCCCTGGAGATAGTCGCGATCCTCCTTCGTCAGATCGCCGTAGCTGTTGCCCAGATAGCTGGCGGTGTTGCCGTTGGCGGCAGGGGACAGGGGCGTCCAGGTGATGGTGGGGCCACCGGTGTTTTGGCGTCCCGCGTAGGCCTCCAACGCCCCCGTGACGCCGTCGACCATCTGGCTGAACAGCTTATCGGTGGAGACGCCGAAGATGCTGGGGCCGCCATTCGCGGCGTCCACCAGCAAGGCCTTTGAGGCATTGGCCGCCTTGGCGCCCGGGTCATTGGCCGCCCACTTCGCAATGTCGGTGAAGCTGTTCGCCACGGACCGCGCGGCCTTTTGCGCCCAATCCGTCTTGGCGATGTGGTCGACCATCTCATCCCAGGCGCGGGCCACATCGTGGAAAGCGTCCCCCAGGTCGGATTTGATGCTCTTGGCGGCCCCGCCGTACTGCCGTTGCAGGGCGGCAACCGCCGTCTGGATAACCTGCAGGCGCTGATTATGCTGGTCCATCACCAGCACGGACGCGTACTCATCCGGCGTCAGGAACTTCAGCTCCTGGTCCAGGGCGCGCACTCCGGCGGCGCCACCGGCCAGGCCTTCCGCCAGTTTCGTCGCCCAGCCGGCGATGTCCCCGCCCTTGGCCGCCGCGACATCGCCGGCCAAGGCCGCCTCTTGCTGGATCAGCGCGGCGGAACTGTTGTTGTTCCGCACCGCCACGATGGCGGACAGGGCGGAGTTGGCGTCGGTGCGCGAGATATGATCCTGGTCCGCAACGGCAAAGCCGATGTTGCGCAGCTGGTCCGCCGTCACCCCCGCCAGCGGGTTCAGGGTCTTCAGTTCAACCGCGAAGGCGCGCGTCTCGCTGTTCATGGAGGCGATGCGCGACCCGACGACGGCGGCGGCGGCACCGATGGCCAGCAAGGGACCGGCGACCAGCGCGGCCGTCGCCGCGACATTGGCGAAGGCCGGCGCGGTCTGCAGCGCCTGGGTCAGCGCGACCTGACCAAGGGGCAGGCCGGCACCCACGGACTGGAAGAAGTTGATGAAGCCGGATTGCAGGATCTGAACCTGCGTTTTGGAGAAGGCGGCACCATCCCCCAGGCGCCGCAACATGGCCGCCTGTTCCTCATCCGTGATCAGGCCATTGGCGTGGGCAGCGGTAAGCGTCTTGCGCGCCTCGGCAAGGCGCAGTTCCGCCGCATAAACGGGATCGATGCTGGCCTTAAGCGCGCTGAAATCCGCCGCTTCCTTTGCCTGGGCGGCGGCCAGGTCGCGCGCGGCCTTGATGGCGGGATCATACGCTTGGGCCACGCCCACCAGGATACGACTGCGGTTTTCCTCACTGGCCCCCACGGCGTCCAGAACCGCCTTGGCCTTGGCCATTTCATCGTCAAAGCGGGCCTGCGCCGCATAGGCGGGGTCAATGGACCGCTGCAACAGGTCATAATTCCGGGCCGCCGCCGCCTGCGCTTGCGCGGCAGCCGCAGCAGCAGCGGCAGAAGCGGCGGCTTCCTTGGCCTGCGCCGCCGCCAGGTCATTCGCCGCCTTGATCGCAGGGTCATAGGCCTGCGTCACGGCCGCCAGCACGCGGGCGCGGTCCGCTTCGCTAGCCCCCACGGCGTCCAAAACAGCCTTGGCCTTGGCCATTTCATCATCAAAGCGGGCCTGCGCCGCATAGGCGGGGTCAATGGACCGCTGCAGCAGGTCATAGTTCCGTGCCGCTTGCGCTTGCGCTTGGGCAGCAGCAGCAGCGGCGGCGGCGGATGCAGCGGCTTCCTTGGCCTGCGCCGCCGCCAGGTCATTCGCCGCCTTGATCGCAGGGTCATAGGCCTGCGTCACGGCCGCCAGCACGCGGGCGCGGTCGCTTCGCTAGCCCCCACGGCGTCCAGCACAGCCTTGGCGCGGGCCACCTCATCCGTGAAACGGGCTTGGGCGGCATAGGCCGGATCGATAGCGCGTTGCAGGGCATCGAAATCGCGCGCGGCCTGCGCTTGCGCCGCGGCGGCGGCGGCCTGCGCGGCGGCGGCCTCACGGGCTGCAGCGCCACCAACCCCGAACTTGGCCGCTACCTGGTCTTCCAACTCGGCACGGCGGGTGAGGCCGATCAAGCCTTGCTGGTTGGCTGCCTGGATCACATCCAGGGCGTCGGACATCTGACGGGCCTTGGCCACGGCGGGGTCAAGCGCACCCTCCAAGCGCGACAGGCTTTCCGACAGGGCGTCGGCCTTGGCGCGCTGTACCTTGGCGGGCAGCGTATCCAGCGCCGCTCCGGCCTTGCCGACGCTATCGACGAAGGCACCCCCCATCTTGGTGGCGCTTGCCGCCGTGCTGTCGATTTCCTGGCGTAGCTGGTCGAACCCCTCACCCTGATAGCGGAAGGTGTAGGTGGTACCGGCCACGGATCAGCCCCCCATCGCGTTGGCGATCAACGCAGGCAGTTGGGCGCCCCACGCCTGGTGCGCGCTGTCCAGGGCCAGCTTGCGCGGCATGTGCACGGCAGGGACCAGGATGAACATCACGGCGGAGGTAAGGCCCCGCCCGCTCTTCAGGCGCCGTGCGCCGGCATTGTTCAGGCGCCGTTTCCCGGCCGTCAGGTTGTCCATCACCAGCAGGCCGACGCGCCCGGACCTTCCCAGGGCGCTGACACCGGGCACGAAGCGCAAGCGCCGCCCGTAGAAGGCCTCGACATCCTTGGGCCGCATGCGCTTGCGGGGAACCGCGTCCGTGGGGATGGCCAGGAAGAAGCCGTTGGGCGACCGGATGGTCAGGCCCTCATTCAGGGCCTTGATCAGCCCCAGAACGCCGCCGTCCTGGGTCCCCTTCTTCGCCGCGATATAGACATAGCCCGCCGCGCGCGCGCTGGGGCCGGAGGGATAGACCTTGCTGCGAACGGCGTTCGCGACCCGGTCGGACAGCCCCGCCGCGCGGACCTGACGGCGCACTTCCTGTTTCATGCCGTCCGTCGCGGCCGCCACGCCGGCACGCACGGCGCGCCGCAGCTGGCGCTTGGCGTCCTCCATCGGCGCGGAGAAGGGATGGTCGGCGCGGGCCATTATGCGGACCATGGATCTTCCAACAAAAAAGGCCGCCGGAGGGCGACCTTGGTTGACGTGCTACGCGCGAAGATTGTTAACTTGCGAATTTCATCAATTGGAGGGGAATTATGATCAAACAGGCTTTCTTTGCAGCCACAGCTTTCACCATTTTTTCTACGCAAGCAGTGGCTGCCCCACCTACCGAGGTTTGTCAGAAATTCATGAGCGTTATTGACGGAAAAATGAGACTTGCCGCTTATGTTGCAGCATCTGCTGCCGGAGATAACAGTACCGCGCGCGCCACGACGGCCTACACGCTCGCCCAGAACCATATAACGGTTGCGCAAATTAATCTTACGGCAGCGCTTTCTTTGGGATGTCCAGCGCCGACCCGACCGATTACCGATGCAGCCTACCAAACGCAGGCCCTCAACTGCCATATCGCGATCATGCAAGGCGAGAAGAACCCCGCCGCATGCCGGATAGACACATGGCAGCCGGACCAATGAGCACTCGCTCATGCTGAACGAAGCCGAGCCGCAATCTCTTCTCCCGTCAGAGCAAAGCCCGACAGCAGAAGAGTAAGGATAGCGCCTTGCTGTTCATCCGTGCCGGCACACATGTGGCGGGCCTGGAAGGGGGCGATCTTACCGTCTTCCAGCGCCCGTTTCGCCGGCTCAATCAAACGTTCCAACATGCGCAGGTCGTACTGAACCGGACCGTGCGGTCACGCCCGTGGCCGACGCAATGGCGTCAGGCGACAGCCCCTGGGCTGCCAGGTGTCTATAGTGATGCGCGCGTCCGAGGGCGGCGGGGCCGGGCTGGGGTGGCAGGGAGACGGGTAGGCGCACCTCCGGCAAACCCAAGTCCCGCCAAAACTGTTGCGCCGCCTGAGGGCCGAAGGTGCAGCGCACCTCGCGTACCGCCAGCAGCTTGCGGTAGTCGGCATCGGTCAGGATGACGCGCGGCGGCTCGCGGGGCGCCTCCATCTCATACCGGCCGGTGCGGCGCAGGGCGGGAAGGACTTCGGCCGTCACCCATTTCTTGAAGCGCTTCGCCGCCGGCTTGCGGCTGGTGAGGATGAGGCTGTAGAGGCCGCTTTCATTAATGATAGTCGCGGCCTGGACACCACCAAGGGTGTCGGCATTACCGACACCCTTTTCATCTGCATCCAAGCGACCCGCCGCATCCCGAGGGTTCCCGATTTCGAGCACGCCGCAGACCTCATTGAGATACCACCACGGTGCCCCATTTCGGTCCAGTACACGAACGTTGGCACCCTCGAAGGTGAAGGGGATTACAGTGCTCATTATCGTTTCCATGGTTAAGCCGCGCGCGGGACGCCACCGAACAAGCGTTCGACGTCCGCCTGAACCAGCGCCAGCAGCTTGTCATTGATGTCATCGGAGAGCCCGGCCATGCATGGCTTCAGCGGATCGTGCATGGATTGGCCCAGTTGGGTGTGGACCATGAGGTACGCTTTGACGGCCCACGCCGCCGCCGTGGTGGCCGGCAGACGGAAGATGGCAAACAAGATTTCATCCGCCTCTTCCATCCAGGCGGTGAATTGACGGTTGTCTTCCTCGGTTTCGGCGGGCGCACGCTCTGTCCGGACTTGCAGGGCCTGCCAGCGGGATAGCAGGGACCACACTTGCGCATCGGCCGGTTCCGCAGCTACGACCGGAACGGCAACGGACGAAGCCGCAATAAGTCCAACGGCCGCCACCGATATGGCAGAACGCCGGTTCATTGAAATTGCAGGGAATGCGGCCATTTTGCAGCCTCTCGATTGCGTTTTAGTGCCAGATGTGGCACTTTTCCGCTCACAGATAAGCGGAAACGGACCAGTGCCGTCAAGCGCTTTCAGTTCAATAATGGGTGGAAAGTGATCACATCTGACCAGATACGCGCCGCTCGCGCCCTCATCCGCTGGTCTGCCGAAGACCTTGCGGCGCGCAGCGGCGTGGGACTTTCCACGATACGAAGGATGGAAACGGCTGAGGGAATACCCTCCGCGTCCGGAAAAAACCTTGCTGCGGTACAAAAGGCCCTGGAAGCTGCCGGCGTCCTCTTCATTCAAGAAAACGGCGAAGGACCTGGGGTGCGGTTGCGGAAAAACCTGACCCTGGACATGTTCGCCGGCTCCGGAAACGCCGCTCCGGAGTTCCAGAGGATAACAGCACGAGACGACGGGCTGGTGATCGTCACCAACCCGCCGTACCCGTCGCGCAAGAAGTGAAGCGATCACTCGCCACCCCCCAGTATTTCCGCCGCCGCCGCATCCATCACGTCGAACGCGTCCAGCATGACGGCCGCCTGTTCGGCCGCACCCCCGCGCTCCGGCAGATGCCCAATGACGGGGATGAGGCCGGCCGCCATGCCGGTGATACGCCCCGGCTGGGGGCGGGCCGCCTGCCACAGGCTCAGCATGGCGTAATCGTCCGGGGTAAGCAGCCGCTTGGGATTGCGCGCGTAGACATCCCCCAGGACATCCCAGCCATCGTCGCCCGCTACTTCTTCGAGGCCGTCTGCGAAGCCGCCGGGTCGGAGGCGGACGTAGACGGCGATGCGGAGTTTTTTTCCGCGTCCGGCCCCAGGTTGATCAGCGACAGGGCCTTCCAGCCGATGATGGCCACCTCATCATCGGTCAACACCTCCATCGTCGCCGGGGTGCACTGGTCATTGCGCCGGGCGAACAGCTCCGGCCGGGACCAGCCCACCAGCATGGCCTGGACGGTGTAATAGGGCGCCACCGTCAGGTAGTGGGATCGGGCGCCCATGGCGGCGGCGTATTCCCCGCCCATGCGGTTGACGATGGACAGGACGCGGCGCCACTCCGGCGCGTCCTCATCATCGTCGGGCAGGTCGAATTTCCCACCCGCCTTCACGCGGTCGACCAGCTCCACCAGCTCATCCAGGCTGTCCGGTTCCAGCGCCCGCAGGTCCGCCAGGACAGCCGCGAACAGGTCCGCATCCATCGGGTAGACCAGGCCGGCGGATCGCAGGTCGCGCGCCCACGCCGCCCGCTGGGGCAGGTTGGGCACGCGCAGGCGGTAGGTGGGCCGGGCGGGGTTGGGCGTGCCGTCATCCAGCATCAGGGGCGTGTCGGCCATGGCGGCGCGGGCGTCATCCAACGCCTTGCGCATCTCTTCCAGCCGGGTTTCCGGCATCTTGCCTTCCGTCTGCGCCCGGGTCAGGGCCTTGTCCAGGTTGATGACCTTTTCGGCCATGGGATCGAAGGTGTAGGGGGTACGCGATGCCACGGGGAGCATGTGGGGTCCTCTTTGGGTCGGGAGTTCGGGAGCGTCGGGAGGAAGTGGGGTGGCGCCGCTCCCGACAGCGCCACCCCCGCCCGCGCGGGCGTCTCGGGGTTCAGTAGAAGCAGAGGATGTGGGACGCGCTGTCCAAGCCGTTGGGGGCGAACGGTACGGTCACGGCGACCACGCCGGACTGGTCCGTGGGCGTCTCGTTCAGGAACTGCGCCTGGGGGACCGTCAGGGCCACACGGTTGCCCGGCGTCGCGCCCATGCGGGCGTGCAACGGCCATAGCGTCTGGTTGCGGAAGGCCTGGTACAGGTTCCGCGTCGCCGTCAGCACTTCCTGGGGGTCGATCTGGCCACGCTGCTTTCGGCCGGTGATGATGGCGGGGTCGAAGCCCTCCAGCCCGTTGGGGTTGGGGGGAACGACGACGTTGTTGCCCAGGTCCAGCGTCAGCTGGGTCACCGCCGCCGCCACGCTGTTCAACGTGTGGGCGCCGGCACGCCACACCGGCGGCCGGGTGGTGTTCAGCGTGGGGTTGGCCGGCACCGCCGCGTCCGTCTTGGCGATGCAGAAACCGGTGAACTTGAACTTGAGCTTGGCCGGCTTGCCCGCGTTCCATTCCATGCTGACGGCGGCGGCAACCCCCACCATCTGGTAATAAATGCCGTCGCGATAGATGCCGTGCGACATGGTCGGGATGGCGCCCGACCCTGGGTAGTAGGCGACATTGGCCGGCAAGGCCGCCGTGGTGGTGTTGTCCAGGACGGGGTTGAACGTGTCCGTCAGGCTGGCGACCTTGCCGACGGTGTAATCCCAGATGAAGGTGGTTGCGCCGGCGGCCGGGTTGGTGGCCAACGTCAGCGGCATGCCGCGATACAGCTGTGCCGTGGCGGCGAAGCCGGTACCCAGGGTCAGGGTCTTGGCCGTGCCGGCGGATGCGGCGGCGGCGGCGATGGGGGCGGCGGTGATGACCTCGGTATAGCCGGCCGCCTTCAGGAAGGGGCCGCAGTCCGGCGGGGTGCCGGCGGCGCCGCTGCCCTTCAGGTAAACGTCAACGGACCATTCCGCATACATGCCCGGGACGATGGGCGCCTGGGGGTCCAGGCTGCCCGTGCCTTCGTTCGTCTCGATCAGCTGAACGTTGGGGGTGGGGCCGGTCAGGCTTTCGCCCAGCAGGGCATTGGCCCCGGTCGGGCTGGCCCACATTCCGGACGTGGTTTCCACCACGCCACAGAGCAGGAAATTGCGAGTACGCAACGGCATGGCCTATTCCTCCAGGTGATCGGCCTGGACATCCACGGCCGGGGTTGCGGGTTGGGCTGACAGCGGCAGCTGCGGCGCGTCGTCGGGCGGCGGAGCGGGGATGACGACGACGCCATTGGCGTCGGTCACGCTCCCGTCCGGGTTGTGGTAGTAGGTCGCGGCATCCAGGCGCGGGGGCGCCGCCGCTGGCGTGGTGTCCATCGGTTGTTCCTCTCGGGTCAGGTCAGGCATGGGTCAGGGGGCCAGGGCCGTGGGGTCGCCCGGCTTGGTCCAGAATTCGACGTCGATTTCCACCAGGACGCCGACGATATAGGGGACATCCTCGGTACCCGCGTCGTCGGGACCCCCGGCGCGGACGGTGCTGTTCACCGCCAGGCCACCAAGGGTCCAATCCGTCTCGATCAGGCCGCGGACACCCTCGGCAAGGGCGATGGCGGCCCTATCCGCCGTTTCGTCGTCATCACCGACGACCAGCCCTTCGACGTGGAAGACCTGGCGGTTCACGACGTGGGCGGATGAGGCCTGCTCACTCTCGAAATCGCCCCGGTTGACGCGATAGGCGGGAAACCGCGCCGCATCGATGCCGTTGCGGCGCCCACGGAAGACGGCAGCCGTGCCATCGCCCACCGGAACGGTGGCGAGGCCGGCGCACAAGGCCTGCGTGATGCGCTCCAAGACGGTCGGGTCGGTCATTTCACGGCCACCACCCACATCAGCGGATCATCATCGGGTCGCGACGCCTTGGTGACGCGGTAGGCGACGCCGGAGACCTCCAACTGGTCCCCTTCGGCGATAACGGGCACCTCCGCCACGCGGATTTCATAGGTCTTGCCCCCCGCGATGACGCGGGCACTGCCGATGGTCAGTTCCCGGTCGGGGGTATGCGGAATGGGGCGGCATGGGACGCGAACGCCGTTCGCGCCGATGACGAAGGCGTTGTCGACGCCGAAGGTTTCCGCCACCGGTGCCAACAGCGCCGCGTCCCAGTCGATCATTCCGAGGCACCCGCGCGGGCGGAAAGGAAGGCCGCCACATCTTCCGGCAGGTCAGACAGCTCAACCTGCCAGCCCAGGAAGGCCGACAGCGCGGCGACGGGGTCGCCGGACATGCGCGTCAGCGCCGCCTTGACCATCTCACGCCGTGTCGCCACGTCGGCAGGGCCGGACGTGAAAGCGGTGGGGTAGGCCGCCAGGCCGCGCCTGACCAGGTCCGCCGCCTCGGCACGCGGCAGGGACGCACTGGAGCCGGCCGGCACCGTAATTCGGTTGGCCGGCGTGCCCAGGCGCAGCGTGGCGATGGCCTTGACGGTCACTTCATCGGAGGCAGCGGCGACGGCAGGCGCAGCGACCGTTTCGGGGGGCGCCACGTCGGGGGCGGCGTCGGGGGTTTTGGCCATGAAGGGCACTCCTTAAAGCCGAAGGGCACCACCAAGCGGGGCGCCCTTCCGGTTGAGACAAGACGGTTCGGTCAGAAAACGGTGGCGCAGCCCACGGCGTTGACGCGGTAGGGCACCGTCAGCGGCGCGGACTGCGTCAGCAGCCAGCGAACCGCCGGGTCCTTTTCCAGCCAGCTCTTGGGCGCGAATTTCAGCTCCGGGTAGCCCAGTTCCTCATCCTGGATGGCACCGAACTGCTGAACACCTTCCAGCTGGTCACTGCCGAAGATGACGGTGCCATCGGGCAGGATGGGCTTTTCGATGCCGTCGACGGGATCGATGTACCAATCGTTGTACAGGTACAGCTCGATGTTCCCCCAGTTGCCCATGTACTGGCCGCCGGTCTTCGGCTGAGGCCCGACCTCGATGGAAGTCTGGCCCGCGCGGGGGAAGAAGATGGCATCCTTGATGTTCTGGTCCGCCTTGAACAACTTCCAGGGGCCGGGGGTGAAGACCAGCTTCGTGACCACGGCACCGGACAGCTTCAAGGGCAGCAGTATCCATTCCTCCAGATCCTCGGTGGGATACACCCCCGCCTGGCCCCAGCGGTTGGCGCCGGTCAAGGCGATTGACAGGGAGGGGTCGCGCTGGAAGTCCACCAGGGTGGTGGGAAAGCCCTCACCCTGGACCAGAACCTTGCCGTCCAGCAGGGCGTCGGCCGCCATCACTTCCAGGCCACGCGTCAGCATGTCCAACTGGTCCTGCATCGCCAGGGCCAGGTTGGCCTTGGAGCGATCCGCCGGCTTCAGGTCGCCGCCGATGCGCTCCCCGCGCGTCCGCTTCAGGTTGGCACTGGGGTCGAAGCGACGCTTGTCCTTGATGTACGCCGGCTTGAACGTGTCGGTGTAGAAACCGTTGTTGTCCACCACCTTGCCCTGGACCAAGGGGCTGCAGAACGGGGCGATGCGACGCTTGCTCTTGACGACGTCAAAGCTGATGAACTCGGTGGGCGACGTCGCCTCAGAGGGGAAGAACATGTCCAACAGGAAGTTGGACGGGGTGATCAGGCTCTGAACCACACGGATCAGCACCTGGGTAGCGTAAATGTCCATGATGTCTACCTTGCTGTTGCCTACCCAGGCGGGTGGCGCGGTTGAGGATGGCCCGGTTGCGGCGATCAGGCCGGGATGGTGCCGGTCAGGAAGATGCCCTGGGTGCGCAGCCCCGCCGACACGCTGGCCACGGTATGGCCCGCGCCCAGGGTCACGGCGGCGGCGTTGAAATCACCCGTCAGATAGACGGGGGCCAGCGTGTCGCCGCCGGTGGCGTCCGCGTCCTCCGCCAGGACGCAGTTGGGAACCTGCGACCCGTCCGTGGCCGCCTTGGCGGACAGCTTGTACTTCTCAGTCGCGGTTGGAACGGTGATGGTGAAAGTGTCATTCACCGCGAAATCCGTGGCGCCATCGGCGATCACGAACTTGACCTGGTCCGCGAAGGTGGCACCCACCGCCACATCCCCCAGCACGTCGCCGGTGGGGTCAAAGACGCGGAAGGTGCCACCGTTGGCGGCGGCGGCGATGCAGCGGGCGACGTAGGCGCCCTGTTGCGCGTTGGCCAGCACGGGCGTGGTGGCGTCCAGGGTCAGGGTACCGTTGCCCACCATGCCGCCGTTCGCGGCGGAGGTGGCGGTGCCGAACATGACGGCGCCAAGCACCATGCCCCGCGTATAGGCGGTGCCGGCGACCAGGGTCACGGTTTTGGTCTTGCGCTGGATATCACCCGCCAACAGCTGGTCGGGGCTCCAACTGGTACGGCTGTAGCTCGGGGCGGAACTCATGGCCTTGTCTCCTTGGGCTCGGGATGGGTCGGGGATCAGCGGCGGCGCGGCTGAACCGGCGCGATGCCGGCCGCCGCCAGGACCTCGGCGGCCAGCTTGGCGGCTTCGTCACCGCCCTGGGCTCCCGGGGCCGGGGCGTCGTCACTGCCGACGGTGGGGCTGAATTGGCGCATCAGCTCACCGAAGCCCTTGGCGCTTCCGCCGCCCTGCTGCCGCCCCTTGGCGGCGGCGGACAGCAGGTTGACGGCCTGATCGGCCGTCAGGTCGGTGGTGAAGGCCAGGCTCGCGGCCATGTCGATGCGATCCGCCGCATGCTCACTGGCGAAGATGGCGCAGCAGCGCGCCCGCTCCGCCTTGACGGCGGCGGCGACGGCCTCCTGGTCGTCTTCCTCGTCGTCTTCGCGGTTCGGATCGTCTTCCTCGCCACCCCCCTCGCTATCGGCCTTGGCCTTCGCGGCTTTGGCGTCCGACAGGCGCTTGGCCAGGTCGGTGGCGGACATGCCGGCGGACGCAACCGCCGCGCTCATGGTCACGGCGTCATCGGCCGTGATTTCGCCCGCCGCCAGGGCGGCGCTGACGGTCGACAGGTCGGCCTTCTCCGGCCCGCCGCCCTTGTTGGACGCCAGGTGTTTGAACGGGTTCTTCATCGGGGTCACTCACGGTTTGAGGGGCGGGCCGCGCGCCCCGGGGGCTAGGTGCGGCCGGAACGGGAGGCGATCAGCGCCTTGAAGGCATCATCGGGCGACATCACGGCATCGGCCAAACCCTTGGACACCGCCTCCGCCGTGCCCAAGAGGCCGCTGAAACACAGGGCCTCGGTCGCCCATGCGTCATCCGATGTCAGGGTAGCCCCCGCCGCCGCACGGCCGGCGGCGACGCTGTCGCAGAACAGGCGGCGGGTGGCATCGATATTGGCCGTCCAACGGTCGCGGACGGCCTGGGGCAAGTCCTGGTAGGGGTTGCCGTCCACCTTATGGCTGCCTGAGAACACGAAATTCACGGCGATGCCCATCTTTTCCAGCATGCCGGCATAGCTGACATGGGCGATGACCACACCGATGGACCCGACGCCCCCGAGCTGGGGGACGGACAAGGAACTGGTGGAGCTGGCCAAGGCGTAGGCGGCGGAGTAGGCGTAATTGCCAACGATGGCCACCACGCGCTTGGTGCTGGCCTGCTGAGCCTCGCGCATCCAGGCCGCCAGCTCGAAACATCCGGCGGCTTCGCCGCCTGGGCTATCGACGTATAGCGCCACGTCCTGGACCGCTGGGTCCGATAGGGCCGCCTGGATCTGGACGCGCAGGCAATCATAGCCCGTCGCCCATGACGACCCGATATAGCCCAGGCTGCGCACCAGCACCCCCAGCACGCCGATGACGGCCACGCCCTCCATCACGTCATAGAGGCCAGCCCCAGGGGCGGCATCGCACAGGGCGACACAGCCTTCGGGGACCTTCGACGGCATGGCGGCGGACAGGAAGGACACAAGCTCCCCCTCATGGCCGGGGGCGATAGCCGCCTGGATGATCGCGGCACCGGGCAAGGTTTGCATCATTCCTCCACCTTCGCGGGGGCGGCGGCCCCACCGCTGGTCATGGTCGCCACGTCGGCCCAGCTGGGCTGGGGCAGGTTCAATTCCTCATAGAAGGCGCGTTCCCGCGCCCGCTGGTGCGCGACTTCCTGCCAATCCAGGCCCTGTTCAGCCGCCTCTTGCTCCAGGCTGGACAGGCCGGCAGCCATGCCCAGGATGGCGCCCTGCCGTTCCTTCACCGGATCGACCCACCCACGGCCGGGGCCGATCCAGCGGCAGGAAACCCACGCGGCGCGCGCCTCGTGGAAGCCGGGGGCGCCACGGGGCAAGTCGAATTCGCCCCTGGCGAATTCCTCTTCCAGCCATGCGCCGAAAAGGGGCGTGCAGAAGCCGGTGGCGAACGCCGCACGCCGGGTGCTGAACGTCTTCCACACCTCCAGCAGGGCCGCACGGGCACTGCTGTAGTTCACCTGTGACCAGTCGCCCGCCAGCTGTTCATAGCTCTGGCCCGTGCCCGCCGCGATGTTGCGCAGGGCCGCCGTCTCAAACGCGTTGAAGGCGGGGTTGGGGCGCGCGGCGGCGGAGAACGTCAGCTTCTCACCCGGGAACAGCGTCGGGATGCGCACGCCGCCCAGCTTGATTTGCCGCTGGTCATGGAATTCCTTGCGCGCGTCCTGATAGCCCCTGAGCTTTGAGCTATCGTCCATCGCTTCCTGCAACAGATCGTGGTCGAAGGGACTTTCCAGCACCGCCACCATGATGGCGTTCAGAACGGCCGCCTGCAGCTCGACCTTGTCGTACTTGTCCACCATCTTCAGGCGTTCCAGAACCGGGGCCAGGCGCGACACGCCGCGCGTCTGGCCCGGCTCTTCCACGTCGAAGAAATGGATGGTCATAGGCCGGCCCCAGGGGGTTTCCCTCGGGTGGCGATCCCAGGTGTAGGCGTCCGCCATGCCGGGACCGGGGATATCCCAGGGGTGACGCCGGCGGATGTGATAAGCCAGCGCGGCGCCGGTATCCGGGTCGATTTCCACCCCGCCGCGAATGGTGTCCTGATCCATCAGGTTGTTCGGGCTGGACACCCGGTCGCTGTGGATCACCTGCAACGCGGTCGCGTACAGGCCGCCCCGATCCGGCAGCCACCTGACAGCGGCGAAGGCATCCCCATCAACGCAGTACTGGCGGTAGGCCTGGCCAAAGAGCATCCCCAGGGCGGTATGCCGGGATGCATCGGCGTAGAAGCCGGGATCGTTGGCGTATAGATGAAACCGCCCCTCGATATAATTGGCGAAATCGAAGGCCCATTTGGGATCCACGCCCAGGGCGCGGTAGTGCGGCTTGTAGGACAGGCGGAAACCCGCGCCGATGACGTTATCCATCTCCCGGCGGATGGCGCTGGACGCCCACCCGCTGTTGCGGGCGATGTCCCGCACCCGGGAGACGATTTCATCCCGTTCCGGCAGGTAATTGGCGTCCGGCGACCCCATGGAAGCCACCCATCCCGCCAGTTCCTGGCTGAAACGGTCGGCCGCCTGGTAGGCCGTCGCCGCCTGGGCAGCAGAACGGGCCGGCAGCCGCTGCATCGGGGTGCCGTCCGGATTGATGATGATGGGCTTCATCGCGAGAACATGGGCCGCATGGGACCGGCGCGACCGCCGATGCCGAGTTTCGCCTTCAGTTCAGCGATGTGAATGCGCAGCGCGGTAATGTCGGCCGGGGTGTAGCGGGCAACCCGGCCGGAGCCGTCGCGCACTTCTTCCAGGGACGCGCCCATGGTGGCCTTGTGCAAAGCGGCTTCGGCCTCGCACAACTGCCGGCGCAGGGTATCAGGGTCGGTGGTCATGCCAGCCTGGAAACCTTCGTCTTGACGGCGGCCGTCGCCGTCGCCGGAGTTGGCGCGGACGCCGGGGTGCGAACGGCGTTCGCGGCAACGTCCGCGACAGCCATAACCGTAACCATGGGCCGTTCGGGGTCGAACAGGTCGCCCTGGCCAGCGGTGGGCGGTGCGACTTCCAGGGTGGCGGCAAGGACTTGCCAGTACACGTCGGTATGCGCCTTCCACTTCAGGCGTACCGCCGCCGCCTCGGCATAGACCTCGGTGTCCAGCACTTCGTTGCCGACAGCCTTTTCAACCTTGTGCCAACGCCAGACGGAAAAGCCGCGTTTCTTGTCGCGCTCTTCCACACGCCGTTCGTTGCAAAGCTGTTTCCAGAACTCATCCCCCATGCCGGACGGGTAGCCGCAGTAACCCCGTTCCTGGGGGTCATCCTTGCGCAGCTGCTTGTAAAGGCTGGTCTTGATGCGGGCGCCACCCACCAGCCACAGCCCCCGGTCGCGTTTGACCTTGCGGCCGGCCACGGTGATTTCCTCAGGCGCGGCCTTGGCAACGTCGGGGGCATCGTCCGACTTGGCGCCCTTAACCGCCATAACGCGGTCCCGCGGCGCGCTCTTGACCCAATCCTTGACGTCGTTCGTATAGGCGCCCGCATCGATGGCCAGCATGTCCAGCGTGCGGTGATTGCCGAAGCTGTCCGGCCACGTCTCTTGCAACAGGGCATCCAGCGCCTCGCGGGCGGCAGCCGTGCTGATGTGGCCCGGGATGACGCGATAGTCCACCGTCCAGCGTTGCAGGTTGCCGCCGAACGCCTTGATATGCACTTCCACCCGGTCACCCTGGCAATCCGCCCCCGCGATCAGCATCAGGCCACCAACGGGGATACGACCGCGCACCAGGCCGCTTTCCGGGCGCTCCGCACGGTCGCGCAGGACTTCCCATTCCGGGGCGTCACCGGCGGTTTCGTATGCCTGGCCTATCCAGTCGTTCAGGAACGTCTGTTCCGCATCTGGATTGCCGCGCGAGTTGAAATAAGCCTCGGAGATGCGGGCCCATGTGGTCAGGGGGCTGTAGGCGGACCAGATATAGAGGCCGACATTGGGACTGCCCGGGTTGTCCGCCGTCCAGACGCCCTGCCGCACCATCTCTGCCCTGTGATGCTGCAAGATTGGAAAGCCGCAGCTGGGGCAGGTGAAATGGGCATTCTCGGGGTGGTCCCTATCCAGGGACGGGAGCATGTTCTCGAATTCGAGCGGATGGCGGAATTGGCATTGGGGACAGGGGACGTGAAACTGTTCCTTGGTGCTGTGCTTGTACGATTTGCTGATTTTGCAGTTGTGCGCTTGGGTCGGCGTGGAAACCTTGAAGATCTTCGCATCCGCGAATGCGATGGATCGGCTGTCCGCCTGGGTTTCCGGGTCCCCCTGGTCGTTGGGCTGCCACTTGGAAAGATCATCCTGAACCTGCGCGCTTACCGAGTGCGAGGACAGCTGCGCGGACGAGTTGGCACCAGAGAAGATGATGGCACCCGCACCATCGCGCCGCTCCAGGATTTCGGCGCTATCGCCACCGTCCCGGCTCGCGTCCGTGGGGAACAGGTTCTTAAGCTTGTCGGTACGCCGCAGCATCGGCTTGAGCTTCAGGCGACGCCATTTCCGGACGTTGCCGTCATTCGGATGCGTCACCATCATGAACCGTGGGTCCAGGGCCATGGTCCCCAGGACGAAGACCTGGCCAATGATGGTGCCGCCCAACTGCGCGCTCTTCTTCAGGACCACCGTGCGGGCCGGGTGCTCGAACGACAGCACTTCCAGCAAGCGGGTGAAGAACGGGAAGCGGTCGGGATCGTACGGGCCGGGGAACTGGCTTTCCTTGCCGAAGGTGATGTTCTCGACCGCCCACTGTTCAAGGTTGACAGGCGGCGCAGGGCGAATGGCATCGGCCATCACGCTCAGAACAAGCCGTTCCGGATTGGCGAGCATGATGCTCATGGCGCTTCCACCAGTTCAGGCATCTTCATTGCCTGCCTTTCCAGGGCTTCTGCGAGGGTGTTCCGGGTTTTCCGCCAGGCCTTCTGCACCAGGATGCGCACCTTGGCGCGGTCTATGCCCAGTTCCTCAACCAGGGTGTCCACTATCGCCTGGTGGTGATTGTCCAGTTCGGTCATGAGGCCCGCAATTTGACGGCCGAAGGACATCTCGGTCTTTTCCCGGTCAACCCACCGGCCGGCTTCCTTGGCCAACTGGATGCGCCCAAGGGCGACCTGCTGTTCCTTGTGCTCAGCCGAGGCGGCGTCATAGCGCGCCTTGACAGGATCATCCTTCCCCGCGCCCCGAGGTTTGGACACCCCCGGTTCGCGCGGGCTCGACGGGATGTCGAAAAGGGAGGTGGGGGGCGCATCAATCGGGGCGTCCTGCCGCAGCTGCTGCCCCAGGTCCAGGTTGGACCCCAACTGACGCATGGCGACGGGGACGTTGATCCGGGCGGTACGGCCGATGCCAATCAGGGCGTCGTCAGTCAGCTTCCCACGGGCGATCCACTGCGACACGGCGGCAGGCGTGCGGTTGACGAAGGCGGCGAACTCGCCCTTCGTCATCTCCGTCCGTTCCATCGTGTCGATATCTCCAAGGCTAAGCTGTTGACGACTTTAGGCAATTAATTCACGCGCCTGACTTACGAACCCTCGGGGCTCTGTGCACCGTATTGGGTTTTGGCCAGGAGGGACCCGTTGGAAGGCCTCCGCTGCGCACGACAGGCCGGAAACGAGTGCGCCCGGTAACCTTTCGGCACCGGGCGCACTCGTAAACCGTGCATCACTTTCTTTTGGACCCAACCGCCAATGAAAACGCCCCGGGCCAAGGGCCTCGGGGCGTTCACAGCTACAGCGTAGCGTAAGTACCATGTCAAGAAATCTGCGCAGTGTCAAGCCGTGTCAACAAGATGTAGCGTCGCCACTTAACAGGGCCGCAACGGTTGGGGCATCGGCGCCGGCCTTGGCCCGGTAGCCCTTGGCGTGGAAGGCGTCCTCGAAGGCCTGCATCCACCGGGCTTCGGCCGCTTGGATCACCGGCATGTCGTCACCCCAGGGCCAGTGCGCCTTGGGGTTGGCCAGCCAGGGCTGGCGAGGCGAGCGGGCGCCCGTCAGGGTGTGGGTCTGGAGCTTGCCCACCAGAGCATCGGCCACACGGCCCACGGCATCCCACCAGCACAGGTACGCCGTGCGGGACACCCACACGTCCCAGGGGCGGTACGTGGCGTAGTCCAGAGCGCTCAGGTACTCATGCCCCCGCCGGTCCCGGATGACGATCCGGCGGTCGCGCCCCCCATCGGTGCGGCGGGTGGCGGGCACCAGGCGGCACAGGGGATTGGGCCGCCAGTCCGGCACGGTCGCCAGCTCAGCGTACCCCTGGACCAGGATGCGGTCGGAACGAGTGAGCACTGACGCCACGGCGGCATGCACGGCCCCAGCGTCTACCGGCTCATCCTCACCATCCCACAGCCAGCCGCCGCCACTGCCCGCGCCCTCATAGCTGGTGGTCTTGTAACCCAGCATGTGGTCCACGCTCCACCCGCCACGGCCTGCGTGCGCCCGTTCTTCGGCGTATGCCCAGCACAGAAGCGCCTCGATGCCAATGGGCTGCCCAAGGGGATGCATGCCGACAGCGGCCAAGGACAGCGATTTGGAGTGTTCCACCATGTTCCGCCTCTTGTTCCTCTATTTGTTCCGTATAAGGCATTGATTTGATTGAAGAGTATTGAGAACGGAACAACGGAACACAGCCGCTGACCCGACAAAGCGCACGCGCATCCACGCGCATGCGCGGCACGCTATATGGGCGGCGCCCGGCACATCTCGTTCCGGAACGCCATGTATCGTGTAATATCAACGCGTTGCGCGGAACATCCGCCGGAACATCCGGCAGAACATGGCGGAACAGGTCGCTTGGGGTGTTCCAGCCAAGCCGGCCGTGCGAACGTCATTCGCGGATCGCTCCCCCGGCCAAATCTGTCTCCGGCGGGGCCACGGGGGCCACGGATGGCGGCGGCAGGAAGCCCTCCGGAATGGCGACCCCGCGCCCGCGCGTGCCCGCGAACCACAGGGGCGAGGGCCACCTGGATATGTCGGGCAGCAGCCGGGAAAGGGAGCGCACCCACCCGCGCCCCTGCCACTTCTGGCCCACCCTGCCGCTGAATATGCGCTCCAGGCCCGAATGCCGGGGCGCGACCACCAGGTAAAACCTGTTGCTCTTGCCCAAGCGGCCCTCAACATCAACCTCCAGCCGCAGTCCGTGCCTGGCCAGCGCGGCGCGGTTCTTGTCCTCAGGGTCCGTCTCGCTGAACGCTTCGGATATCATGTTGCCAATGGTTGTTCGCTCACCCTGCCGCCAATCGGCGGTCTCATAGGTCATTAGATGAGACAGGCACTGCTGCGCGTCGCTGTCCTCGACATCCTCTTCCTGAGTGAACGCGATGTGCTCCGCCAGGTCCGCCACGGCTTGCTCCAGCGTGTCGCTGTCGGGCGGATAGTCGTGCAGCAACAGGTCGCGCCCCGCCAGCAGCCCCGCCAATAGGTCGGCTTGGCGCCCGTCACAGCCCGCCATGATCAGGGCTGGACGGTACAGCGCGACGGCCTTGGCGAAGATGTCCCACCGCGTTATGGCGCGGGCGCGCAGGCGGGCTGAATTGGCGTGCGCCCACGCGATGGCGGCGATCACCTTGGCCTCGCCGGTCGGGTCGCCCACGCGCTTGACGATTTCGAACGCGTGGATACGCGACCTGTCCTGGGGGGTCAGGGCCGGCGGATTGATGCCCGCCAGGATGGCGCAGCCTGTGACGGTGCTGGCGTTGGCGATTTGCCCTGGGCTGCCACGCACGATGGACGCGCCTTCACCGCCGGACATGCGGCGGATGAGGCCGATGGCCTTGGCCACGGGGCCTTCCGATCCGCCGTCGCCCTCCGCCTCATCCAGCAGGGCTACGCGCGCCTCACCGCCTAGCACGTTGCGCACGCCCGCTTCGGTGAAGTCATTGAACAGACTGCCCATGGGGCCAAGAATGGCCGCCGTCAGCTCCAACAGGCGGCTTTTGCCTGACCCATGGGCGGCGATGATCAGCCCATGCACGCGCCACCCGGGAAAGCCGCCTAGCAAGGCCATGCCGATTAGCCCCAGGTACAGCAGGCGGTCCCGACGGTTGGCCCAATTCCACAGGTCCAGATGGGCCGACAGGATGGTGCCGTCCTCGATCCCTGCCACCTTGTCGAAGGCGGGGCGACGCATCTTGGGCTTTGCCGGATAGACGGAATTGCCGTCCCGGAAGCCGGCGGAATGCCACTTCCCCTGCACCCCGGGTGGGGCCGCCCCTTTCGCCGCTGCGACCAAAGGCAAGTCGCTGTCCCGGGGGGCGACGGCGGCCGTATAGATCGCGTCGCCACAGTGCAGCACGGGCGCCCTACGGCCATCCCGCCCCGGCGCGCTGGCCCATACCCCCAGGCCGCGCAGCTGTACCGTGGGGTCATACAGCCCCACCGCCTCAGACGCGCGGATCAGGTGCCCGACCACGCCACGGATCACGAAATCCTCGGTCGGGTTGCCCTCCTTATCCAGGCGCCGATAGTTGCGCACCATCCAGCCCGGTTCGCCTGAGAACAGCGACAGCAAGCCGTTGGCGGACATGTCGCGCACGGTGAGCTTGCGCAGCTCACCGCTGGGGGACAGGAAGACGTACACGCCATCATGATGCCCCAGCGCCACCACCGGGCACGGGTCTTTCTCGGTCTGCGCTTCATCGGGCGGCGGCGCATCGGCCGGTGGCACCCACCCCGGTGGCGCTTCCCATACGGGGGCGCCCTCGATGGCGGCGGCGATGGGGTTGGTTTCAGTCATCAGGCAACCTGCAGGGCGGGGACATCGGCCCCGGCCGCATCGGCGGCGGGCCGGTTGATGGGGCCAAGGCTGTGCATCAGCTGGCGGCGGGCACGACGGCCGCGCGCGGCCCATGCCGGGCTGCTGAGGATCAGTTGGGCAAGCCGGTCATGCAGAAGGTCCAGCCGCCGGCCGGCGGGCCGCCGCAGGCCAAGCACGCGATGCACCTCGCAATGCAGGCGCCGCAGCATGCGCGGTTCGCGCGTCATCATGGCGAAGGCCATCAGGCGGGCATCATCCAGCGTCAGGGGCGGCGTCATGACACACCCCCGATGGGCATCGGGAAGGCGGCGATGCGCACCTGGCGTATACCCGCCGCCAGGCCGAAGGCCGCCCTATGCACCAGGTCGGCCCGGCCGGCGGCGGCCTCCGGCATGTCCCACAGGGCCAGCACCACGTTGGTGACGCCCTCGGGGATGATCAGATCGGCGGCGGCTTGCAGGGATCCGCATGTCCATACCGGCACGTTGGGCGCCATGGCGTGGGCGGTGAGCCCCACCTCCAGGGGCACACCCACCACCAGCGTGGGCCTGTCCGCCCTGGCCAGGCGCAGGGCTTGCTTCGGCGCCACGCCGATCAGCCGCCGGGGCGACAGTATTTCGCCCGTGGCGGGGTGGTGGATGTCCGCCGGCCGCTGGCCATCGGCCGCGATGAAGGTCAGGTGCACGGCGCGCACGTCGCCTGTGCCCACGGCCGCGATCAAGGCCGGGTATCGGCCCACCATCACCGGCGGGTCGTTGTCGGTGGCGCGGGCCCAATAGTCGCACAGGCCCGCGCGCAGGGTGGGCGGGGCGTTCGCGGGGTCCAGCCCCCACTTGGCCAGGTAGGCCTTGACCGCGTCCGGGCCGGCGGAGGGCGGACGCCCATCCCGCCAGATGCGCGCCGCCAGCTCCATCGCGCGGGCGTCGCCACGGCGCGGCTTACCGTGCGCGCCCTGGTCGCGGCCCCGCTGTTCCTGGTCCGGGATGGGGTCGCGCGGCTTGGCCTCGCCACCGTCCAGCCCATTCTTGAGCGTGCGGGCGATTTCCTTGACATCGAGCCCACAGGCCAAGGCGGCGGCGGTGAGCCGGCTTTCCACCAGGCCACGGGACAGCTCACCCCGTCCCACCAGCGTGCCCAGCTTGAAGGCCGCCGTGTGCAACGTCTCATTCCGCGCCCCGTTGGGGGCCGTGCGCACAATGGCCTCTTCCTGGTCCAGGGCGGCCCGAACATAGGGCTTCAGCCCCGAGGGCAGGGGAGCGGGCGCAGGCGCGGCCGGGGCCTTGGGCGGCTTGTCCCGCAGCGGTTCCATCAGCCAATCGGGCGCCTGCGGCAGCGGCCACACGTCATCCGGCATGCTGCCCTTATCCCAGGCATAGCGCCCGCCGTTGGGATGGCGCGACGGCGGGGCGACGATGTAGCCGCCTTCACCCCGCGTATCGATGCCGGCCCCCAGCTTCTTCTTGGCGCTGTTCTTCACCTTGAAGTCGGGCCACGCCCACAGCAGATGGCGGCCGCCGGATGGCGTGGTCTGCGTCGCCGTCAGCGGCAGGGGGCCATGCTGCTCACACAGGGCGCGCAGCGTCTCATGCCCGTCGTATTCCCCGGCCTTGACGTCCAGGTCCACCACCCACAGGCCGCTTTCCTTGCCCGTGGCGATGCCGATGTTCAGCAGGGGATTTGCCCCCCACCACAGCTTGATCTGGTCAGGATCGCACGTCGCGTCCAGGCAGCCATTGGGCGTCGCGGGCACCTTCTCCCCGCGCTTGCACGGGAAAACCCGCCATCCCCGCAGGGCGTATTCCAAGGCCGCATCCAGCATCATGTTGCCGGGTGGCTTGTCTTTCAGCGGCGCCGTCACAGCAGGCCATCCAGCAGGGCGTCATTCTCGTCATCGCCCCGCTGCGTCCGCTCGACGAAGCTAGTACGTCGGCCCGATCCGCCGCGCGGCGGTCGGGCACCAGGCGCGCGGCGCGTGGCCGTGGTGGCCGCCGGCTTGGGGTAGCGGGCGCAGAAGGCGGCGATGGCGTCGCGCAGTTCGTCCATGCGCTGGACGCGCTCGGGGGCGCGGGCGGTGTCCACCATGGCGCCCCAGGCCTCGCGGGCGGCTTCCGCCAGCGGCATGTCCGCCGGCTCCAGCACGGCGGGCAACGCGTTCAGCCGGTCGCGCAGTTCCGCCGCGAAGCGGCCGGGTTCGGCGGCGAACCTGTCCGCACTGACCAGCACTTTGATGATGGGGTCCAAATCCCGCTCTTGGCCGCTCATGACGGCACCCCCACGTCCAGGGTGGCGCACAACACGAAACGGCGCGCACCGATGGCCCCCTTCACTTCAGCGCAGACATCCGCCCACCCATGGCGCCCATCCTGTCGCCAGACATGAAGCGCGGCACCGACACTGATCAGCATCATAAGGTCGGAATACGAGAGAGAGCGGCCGCTGCCATAGGCGATGTGGTTGCCTTCATCGAAGGCATGTTCCGCTTCGGCCCGTACGCCGTGGGGATCAGCGATGAAACGTTCCGCCGCATCCGCCATTGCGTCCATAGCGGCGCGCAAGCGGCTCAGATCTTCATTGGCCATGGCCATGGATCACCCCCATTGCGATGGAAAACACCAGCAAAGCCGCGACGTAGAGGGCCGTGACGGCTGTGGCGAGGAAGATGGCGCCGCCCCAGCTTTCAGGGGTCAGGGCGCGGGACACGACATGGCGCAGGGTTGCGAACGCCGTTCGCGGACCCGCATCGTCGTTGGCGGGGGCGACCGGGGCGGTCATGGCGCGGCCGCCGGCAGCAGGGCGATGACATCGCGGCGCAGCTTGTCCATCTCGTCCTGCGCCCGGTCCAGTGCCGCCAAGATGCTGGACGCCTCCGCCGGGGTGATATGCTCACCCTCATCGCCCTCGGGGTGCGTCGCGGCGCGGATTTCGGTGGCCACGGCGCCGATGGGTTCCAGCGTGGCGATCAGGCGCAGGGCGGGCGACTGCACCGCGTGGGCCTCAACCCGGGCCGCATCTACGCGCATCTGGTGATGGCTGAGAAACGGGGCCGGCTGTCCGGCGCGAACCATGGCCTGGTCCAGAACGATGGCGGCGGATACCGGAATTTGCCGGTCGGGGCTGTCCGGGTCGGCCCATCGCCGCACCACGGCCGGGTCCCTATCCACCAAGGCCGCCACGGTGTCCATGCGCAACTGGCCCACAACCAGGTGCACCGTGTCTTCCAGCGACAGCGCCTGTCGACGCTTGGTCATGTCGGCCCCCATTGCCGGTGTCATTTTTCAATGCCGCGAAGTGATGCGGCGAACACGCGCATAAGTGGCAGGATCACCCCGTCAGCAACGGAGGGACCGATGGCGTGGAGTGAGGAGGGGTGGATGCGGCGCTTGCGCGCCGAGGGTGACGCGCTGGCCAGGGCCGCCGAAAGGCTGGCCGACGCCGCGCTAGCGACGGATGACCCGTTCCAGGCCCTGGCCTTCCGGCGGGCCGCCGTCCGGCTGTCCGACAGGGCGGAGGCCATCCCCTATGCCGGGCTGGGCTGATCCCGCCGGCACGGGGATGGACGCCAGCAACAGGCACAGCGGGTCGCGGGGGCAGTCCGGACGCACCACTCCGCCGGGCATGCCGGCGGCCCCAGGCACCTTGACCATGGACGCTCCCCCCGATCATTCGGCGGCCTCGCTGGGTGAGGGTCGGCGCTTTTCGGCCGCCAGTCCGGCCAGCCGTTCAAGCGTGACGCCGTCAATCCCGCGCCTGCTGGCACCGGCCACCAGGTCTTGCCAATACTCATCAGGGATGCGGCCACGAACCTTCATGACGCGAACAGCGCCATGGCTTGCCCGGATGTCCCGGGCCAGGTCGGCCATCGATGGCCACATGCTGATGATGTCTGCGAAGCTCATGGCGACGCAAGTTACATAACGTATCAGTCTAAGGCAATACGAAACGTCACATCATGTCGATTGCGAATGCGGGGGCCGTCGTTACAATTCGTAACGTCATGAGCGCCTCAAACGATCAAGCCCAAGAACCAGACCTTTCGACACCCGCGGGACGGCTGAGCTACGCTCGGGCCGCCGCCGGCTATCGGAACATGTCGGAATTCGCCATCGCCCACGAGGTGAGCGGGGTGAAGCTGAATACCTATCGCGCTCATGAGGCGGGCGACCGGGGGCTGGGGCGGATTGTGGGGCTGTATGCCCAGCTGCTGGACGTTGACGAAAGCTGGTTGCTGTTCGGAACCGGGCGTGGGCCCGCAATAAAAGATGCGATCCAGCCACCAATAGACCCCGGCAAGAAGGTCACACCCACCTCCTTTCAGCGCAGGATGCTCGACCTGTCTGAGGAAATCAGGGCGTCCATTATCGCCAATGACTTGAAGCGCGGCATTCGTCTAGCCAAATCCATGGTCGCGCAGATGGAGGTTGAGGAATTGGGCCGCTGAGCATGGCAATATCACCTTGTTGCCAAGGCTTGGCACAAGGAAGCCTTCAAGCGCCCGCTCCCTCCCGCACACTCCAAGAGTTGCGCGTCCACTCAAGGCTTTTAAACCACCGATACGCCATGTGTTGCCATCTTCCATAAAGATTGGACGGGCAATATCGCCAAATAAGACGTGCTTATAGTCATTTGTTAACCAAGCCTTGGTCTCAATATTCGCAACGAGAACAGGCACAAAATTAACCAGTGGTTCGCCAATCCAGACGGACAGGGCACGTATACTTTTATTCATGTTAAACAGCCACCCGAACAGCCAATATGATCACCTTGCCGCCCTGGCAGGGCGACTGAAGTATGCGGCTATGGTCGGTCAGGCTTTGCATCTGACTTGGTAACGCGCCTGCAAGCGCGGGACCTCCCTGCCAGTGGCGGTCCTATTCCTCGATCTAAGCGGAATTTCGGGCGACGCTCAAGATGCTTGCGCGGAAAAATGGCAAGAATGTCATTAACGCACGCGTAACGTGCTTACCAAGGTAGCGCAATTCGTTAATTTTCCCTGCCTGAGGGGCAGGGTTGGTTAATCGGCGAAACGCTTATGGGTGGCAGCCAATTCTTTCGCCAGGTCGCCCGCATAGGCTGATGCGGCCTTGAAGTGCCCATCCTTCACCAGGCGCTGCAGCTGGCCGACCTTCCCCAGCAACAGATCGCGCGCCGCCTCGGCCGTCCGTTCGCCCGGCGGGATCAGGTCGCGCGGGTCACAATGCAGCACCTCGGCTATGCGCAACATCCATTCCAGGGACAGCGTGCTTTTGCTGCGCTCCAGCTTGTGGATCTGCCCTGAGGATGTCTCCAGCAAGCCCGCCAGGTCTTCCTGAGACAGGTTACGGGCCATTCTCAGTTCGCGGATGCGGTTGGGCGGATACGTTTTCATGCCGCGCATGATGGGCAATGCTTCCGCCCGAACGCCATGCACCCCCAGGAAGGGAAGGGCCGGAACGCAAGCTAGCGGCGCGCTGGGCTGTTTTGCCGCGACACAAAACGTATCGAGAAGATACGAAACGTAACATTTAGTCGTTGCGCGAAATGTTACGTTATGTAATGTACGTGACGCCGGCATCACCTCCCTTGACCTCCGGCCCCGGGCTTTCCCCCGGGTGAACTCCCCGGGGCCGGGCGCCCCGGGGTCTTTCCCGACCCGCCGGAGGGCACGCATGTCCCGCCTTGAAACCGAAACTCTTGCCTATTGGGCCAACGCCCATGCTGCCCGCCATGCTGATGCATTCATGGTCGGCATCCGGGCCTTTGACGGCTTGATCGCGCTCGCCGCCATCGGCAGCACGCCGCGCCTGCGCGCCGCCATCGTGATGCACGTCGAAATCGCCACCAAGGCGCGGCACTACCCCAACGGCCTGGGCTTCACGCACAGCGCCATGATCGCGGCGGGGTGTGGGCTATGACCACCGAACGAATGATTATTGACCTGGCCATCCGCATGGGCTTCGAACGATTGCCGGACGGGCGCATTGCTGGCAGCCCGGAGATGCTGGACGAACTGATCGCCGTGTTCGAGCGCCAGGCGCTCGATATCACTCGCCAGCTTGCGCGGGACCTCATGTCCCGCAACGAAGCCATCAGGAAGGAGAGGGATTACACCAATTATCTGCTGTGCAGGCTGCATCCCTCCGAGCCGTCCAGCAACACCGACGGGAACGGGCACACCCATGCCGTCAGTGAGGACAACGCGTCCAATCCCGGTAACGAGCCCCCCGTATGGGACTTTGCAACCATCCACACGGCGGCTTGCCGCCTGGACAAAGATCGTGGCGGCGTGACGGCCGACGAGATGCTTGAGCACTTCGGCTTCGCGAAAAATCAGCACCACATCAACCTGATGCGAACCCTCATGCGGCAGTTCGGGATGATGAGTTTCGTCCGTCATCGCGATGGCATGAAACAGCGCGCGTACCGCTTCCAAGAGGGGGAAGCCGCATGACCACCGAACTATCCCCCCTGGGGCAGCGCGTCGCCGCCGCGATGGCGGTTCTGCCCGGCACCACCGTGCGCGGGCTGGCCCGCACCGCCGGGCTCAGCTCGCACTCCGAACTCAGCCGCCTGCTGAACGGCAAGCGGCAGGACCTGGAGCTGGACACCCTGCGCAAGCTGGCCCCGGTGCTGGGTGTCACGCTTGGCCACCTGACCGGGGATGCGGACTTGGACCGCCCGGGGGAGACGGGGGCCGATGAACCGCAAAGCGGCGTGCGGCTGATCCCCCTGGACAAGCTGATGGCCAGCCCGCTGAACCCGCGCAAGACGTTCGACCAGGCCGGCCTGGAAGAGCTGGCGGACGACATGGGTGAACAGGGGCTACTGCAAAACCTCACCGCGCGCCCGCATGCCGACAGCGTCGGCTTCTTCGAAGTCTACATCGGCGGCCGCCGCCTGCGCGCCGCCAACATCCTCGTGGAACGCGGCACCTGGCCGGACGATCACCCGATCAAGGTTGAGGTGCGCCCCGCCACGGACAAGGAAGTCCTGGCCCTGGCCACGGCGGAGAATGTCGTCCGCGAGGACATGCACCCCTTGGAAGAGGGGCAGGCCTTCCTGGCCATGATCGAGGCCGGCTGGACCAAGGAAGAGCTGGGGCGGATGTTCCGGGGCAAGACGCCCCGGTGGGTGGAACTGCGGATGCAGATGGCCCGCGACCTGGTGGGGGAGGCCCGCCACCTGTTCCAAACCGGGCGCATCAATGCCGAGATGGCGCGGGAGCTGGCGCGCCTGCCGCGCGCATCGCAGGACACGCACGCCCGCGCCATCACGGCCGGGGACCCCGGCTATGAGAACGCGGCCCAGCTGCATAAGCGGATCAAGGACGGCCTGCCCATGATCGGCAGCGCCATTTTCGACCCGGCGCTTTACACCGGGGAGCTGATCCCGGGGGAGAATGGCACCGCCTCCGACCTGTGCGCGGACCTGGACCAGTTCAAGCGCCTGCAACGCGCAGCCATCGCCGAGAAGAAGGCCGCGATGGAAAAGACGTACGCCTGGGTTGAGGTGCGGCACGGCAATTGGGCGACATTCGACCTAGCCGCCAACGGCATGGCGGATGCCCACGCGCACAGCGACAGTGCCAGCTGCCTCAAGGGCGCCCTGATCCTGGTGGGGGAGGCGCAGGAAGTCAGCACCATCCGCGACGTGGTTTCCCTGACGGAGCTGAAGCTCGCCCGGTTGAAGCGGGAGACGGAGGAACGCGAACAGAAGGCCCGCGACAAGGCCGCGTTGAAGGCCGGCAATGCCCCAGCCTCCGCGCCGTCGCAACTAGGCGGTTTTGCCCGTGGCGATGTTCAGATGGCGCCCACCCCGCCGTCCCGTCCGGTGGATGCGGTCGACCTGATCACCAGCACCCAGATCATGCACGCCGCCAGCACCCGCACCCAGGCGCTGCAGGCGCAGATCTGGGGCAACCTCACCGACGCGAACAGCGGCGACAGCCACATCCCCATGGTGCTGTCCGTCATCGGCATGCTGGCATCGGACCCCGCCTTGCTGATGCGCTCCGGGTCCGCCGGCCACCATCGCGCGGTGCATCCCACCATCGTGCAGGAGATAGACGCGGGCCTGCGCGCCCTGAGCGTCGACCGCCGCCTGGTCCTGCCCGCCAAGGCGGAGGCGGAGGACGGCCGCGCCGTCAGCGGCCCGGAGACGGCGGCGGCCCTCTACGCCGTGCTGGTCAAGGGCGATCCCCGGGCGGTGACGCGCCTGTTCAACGCCCTGGTGCTGGCCCGGCTCTATGGCGCCTCCACCACCGGCCTGGGCAACACCCCGCTGGGGCAGGCCGTGGCGGAGGATATGGAACTCCGCGATGCCGGCGACATGTGGGTGCCGGACCAGGCCTATCTGTCCCTGCTGTCCCTGGCGCAGCTGCGCCGGCTGGCCGTGACCCTCGGCATGGCGGAGGCCGGACCCCACCACACCCTGACGGCGCCGGTGAAGCCGGCGGACTTGATGGCGTGGGACGCCAACAAGCTCCGCACCGCCATCGCGGATTTCGGCGCGAACGGCGTTCGCACCATCCCCGCCGTGCTGCGCCACCTGCCCGCCGCCCAAATGATCGATGCCATCCGTGCCGAAGCCGATGCGGCGGATGCCGTGCTGAACGGGGGGAAGTCATGAGCAAAACCCCCGAGGACGTCGCGGCCGAGGGCAAGGCCAACCTGGCGGCGCAGCGCATGAGGGACGCCTTCTTTTCCGTTTACGGCGACCCGGAACAGATGACCCCGGATGAGGCGATGCAGACGGCCCACACCTTCGCCTGCCTCCATGTCGGGTGCTTGATCGAATGGGCAGTCCGCTTCGCCCCGGATCGCCCGATCCAAAAGACGGTGGCGTTTTTGGTCAAGGTCATGATCGGGACCAATAAGACAGCCCTCGCCACCGTCCGCCGCCAAGCCGACCCGCTGGCCTTCCTGAAGCCCAATGACCGCCCGAACTGATGGTGACCTCATGACAATTACTTTCATCAAAACGCCTTCGATTGGCAAAACCGAAACGGGGACACGTTTCGTTGGGCGGCCGCTTGATGAAATCGAGCCCTACGGCCCTGGCGATGCGGAGGCCGCCATGGTCGCCCGCATCGTCGGCATCTTGAGGGCGCACCGGGCCAGCTATGCGACCGGCCATCAGCTTGGCCTTCTTCAGGCCGCCCGCTACCACCGGGAATTCATGCAGGTAATCAAGTCAGAGATGCGCGCGGAGCTTGCCCTTCGGAAACGGATAGGCAAGCCGCTTGGTGAGCACATGCGGTTGCTTATGGGCGAATATCGACTGCACCGCGAGGCCGCTCAGAATTTCCACACATGGGCGGGCGGCCTCACGGTTGGGCACCAGTTGCGTGCGGCGGAGATACGCGCCCTGATTACCGTCTATGACCTGGACGGCGGCCTGGCCCCGGATCAGGACGAAGGGGTGCGGTCGGAATGAGCTTCCTCCTTCATCCCTTTGACGATGAAATCCGCCACTTCCACATCGCCTGTGGCGTCGGCTCCGGTGCCAAGGGCATGTCGAAGGCGCGCCCGCGCGTCGGCATGGTGCGCGGGCGCATGGCCTGCATCGGCGGCGTGGACGTGGACCCCGCCTGCATCCGCGATTTCTCCCGCCGCCTGGGCACGCCCGGCACGGTGATGGACCTGTTCCGCCGGGATGACTACACCGCGTTCCACGGCAAGGAACCGCCGAAGGGCTGGCGGGAGGCGACGGCGGTTGACCTGCGCATCGCCGCCGGGCGGAAGGCGCCGAACATCGTGTTCAGCTCCACCCCCTGCAAGGGCGCCTCGGGCCTGTTGCCCGAGGCCATGGCCGTGACGCCCAAGTACCAGGCGCTGAACCGGCTGGCGGAACACTCTATCGAACTGACCCTGGAGGCCTGGGCGGACGACCTGCCGGAGTTCATCCTGTTTGAGAACGTGCCGCGCATCCAGGTGCGGGGCCGCGCCATGATCGACCGCATCATCGAGCGGTTGGAGGCCCGGAACTACGCCTGCGCCGAAACGGTGCACGATTGTGGGGAGCTGGGGAACCTGGCCCAATCGCGCAAGCGCTTCCTGCTGGTGGCGCGGCAGCGGGACAAGATACCGCCCTTCCTGTACGAACCGCCGATGCGCGGCCTGCGCACCGTGGGCGACGTACTGGAGAAACTGCCGCCGCCGGGCGACATGTCCATGGGCCTGGGGCACCGGGTGCCGGCCCTGACGTGGATGACCTGGGTGCGCCTCGCGTTCGTGGAAGCGGGCAGCGATTGGCGCAGCCTGAACAAGCTGGCGGTGGAGGATGGGGTCCTGCGTGACTACCGCCTGGTGCCGGAGGGGCATTGGCGCGACGGCATCCTGGGGGTGAACCGCCTGACGGACAGCAGCGGCGCCGTGATCGGCAGCGCCTCCGCCCTGACGGGGGCGTTCAGCGTGGCGGACCCCATCACGCCTACGCTGCACGGCGGGGCGCTGGGGGTGCGGCCCTGGGACGGCCAGTCCGGCACCGTCCAGGGCCGCAGCTGGCCGTTCAACGGCAACTTCGCCATCGGGGACATCCGGCCGGGGCTGGCCAAGTTCTCGAACGTCTTCCGCGTCGTACCCACGAACCGGGAAAGCCCCACCATCTCCGGCGGGGCCACGCCATCCGCCGGCGGCCTGTGCGTGGCGGACCCGCACTACCTGGCCAAGGGCAGCTATCAGCAGTTCGGCGTGCGCCCGTGGGATGGCCAGTCCGGCACCATCACCGGGCAGAAGTCGCCCGGCCAGGGGGCGTTCAGCATCGCGGCACCCATGCCCGGCCACGCCCTGCGCAGTTGCGCCTACGGCGTCAACGCCTGGGGCGACAGCACCGGCACCATCGCCGGGGAGACGTGGCCCACCAACGGCAATTTCAGCGTGGGGGACCCGCGCTGTGACTGGCACCCCGCCGCCCACCGCAACAAGCTGAAAGTGGTGGGCACCGGCGGGGCCGCCCCGACCATCTCATGCTCGGTCCAGCCCGCCAGCGGCGGCCTGTGCGTGGCCGACCCCAAGGCGCACACCGCGCACAAGGGTGCCGGCAAGTACGCCGTGGTCGCCTGGGGCAAGGGCGCCGCCGGTACCGTGATCGCGGCCAGCACCACCGGCCACGGCGCGTTCGCCGCGGCCGACCCGCGCCCCCATTACCTGCGCGATGGGCGGGAAGCCTACATCACCGCCGGCATGTACGGCGTGCTGCCCATGACCGGCTATGCGGGCGCCGTGAACGCCCACGCCAAGCACGACAACGGCGCGTGGTCCGTGGCCGATGGCCGCGACGCGCAGGGCAATGCCCCCATCGGCCGCCTGCCGGACCCCAAGGAACGCCTGGTCTGCGTCATCCGCGCCCTGGACGGCACATGGCACCGCCCCTTCACCACGCTGGAGCTGGCGGCCCTGCAAAGCATGGTCGAACCAGGCGAACCGTTTGAGCTGGACGGCACCAGCGACAGCCGCTGGCGTGAGGCCATCGGCAACGCCGTGCCGGAGGACGCGGCCGAGGCCATCGGCAACGTCTTCGGCCAACTGATCCTGCTGGTCCGCAGCGGCCGGCAACAGCCCATCCGCCACACCCCCATCTGGGTCCGCCCCGTCGCCATCGGCGCGACCCTGGACGTTCCACCCCTGCTGATTTGAGAGGGCCCCATGAGCACCAGACTTACTTTGAGCTTCAGGGAGACGGTCGATATTTACCTGAGCGTCGATGAGATTGCCGCCGAAGTCGTGAACCAGGAAGAGGCGGGCGACCCCGCCATAGGGCACCTGATCAACACCTTGGGCGCCAAGGTCCAGCGCGGCAGCGTCGAGGTGTCAGACGTCGCGGTGCATCTGGACGACAAGGGCGCCACCTTCATCCGCGCCCTGGCGGCGGCCCTGGACGGGGAGTGACGGCCATGGCCACTCACGTTCTTAAGTGCGAGGAACCCCACTACAGCGACCTGGCGCACGGGGCAAAGACGGCAGAGTTGCGCCGGGATGACCGGGGCTTCGAGCGGGGGGACGTGCTGCATCTACATCAGATATGCGATGGCGTCGCCACCGGCCGGACGATGACACGCGTGGTCACACACATCCTGCGCGGCGGTCCATGGCTGGCGGATGGCCGGACGATGACACGCGTGGTCACACACATCCTGCGCGGCGGTCCATGGCTGGCGGATGGCTATGTCATGCTGTCCCTGGACCGGCCGCCGCCGCCCACAGCCCTGACAGGGCGACAGCTGATGCTGATGCAACTGATGACCCGCCATATGGATCGCACCGGCCGCATCCCCACGCTGCAAGCCATGGCCGGCACGATGGGGCTGGCCGCGAAAAGCCAGGTCGCCCGTATCCTGGACCAGCTTGAGCAGAGAGGTTGGATCACACGCCTCAGGGGCCATTCCTGCGGCATCACCATCCTACACCGCCCGGCTACGCCGGGCCCCCAGGCAGGGAGTGCGGCGCAATGATCCGCGTGACCATCGACCTCCTTCCTGGTGGGAACGAAGCCGGGAAGCGCACCATCGGCATGATGGAGATCGCCAACGTGGGCGGCGACCTCATCCAAGGCAACTACGCCGTCATCCTCACCAAGACCCCGCCCTTTGCCGGCGCCCTGCGCGCGGCCTGGCGACGGGGCGCCATGCAGCCTGGGCATGAGGACGAACAGGTGATGGCCGGGGAGGTGGTTGGTCATCACCGCACACAGCGGGGCGTCTATGACCTGCTGTACCGCGCCCTGATGGCTGTGGGCATGCATCAGCGTCTGCCCCGCCACGCCCGCCAGGAAGGGAGCGTGGCGCCATGACCCAAGGCAACTCCATCAACATCCGCGACGTCGAAGCCGCCATCGCGGATGTCAGCACCGCCTTGGCGCAGGCGACCCTCAAGCATCACTTGGACGAACGCGGCGTGAAAGTCCTACTGTCCGTCGTCGTGGGGGACGTGCTGGCGCAAACCTGCGGCGGCGATCCGGCAATCCTGACGGCGGCGGAAGTCAACTTCGCCAAGCTAGTGACGCTGGCGGCCGCGAACGCCGTTCGCGCGGGGGCATCAGCATGACCACCCTTACCAAAGAACAACTGCTGTTCGCGCTGCGTCGGCAACAGGTGATCGCCGGCCGGGGGGACCCCAAGGAACTGTCGGACCTGTACGGGCGGGAGGTTGAGGCGATGCGGCAGGCCATGGAAGCCCGCTACGCCCTGGGCACACCGCCCTTCGCCGTCCTGATGGCCATGGCCACGCTCTTGGGGGACGCAGCACAGTGCATGACCGGCAAGCCGGACATCTTCCTGGGGCACTGCATCAACATGGTGCGCGAGAGCTACGCGATTTCTGAGAAGATCAGGAACGGGCAGCCGTGAAAGCCCTCCCCCGATACACCGAACAGGACCCCGCCACCATGACGGGGGACCAGCTGCTGGACGCGCTGGCGGGGGTGCTTGCGCGCGCCCTGGCCAGGCGCCATGCTCGCGAGGCCGAACAGAAGGCCCCCGACCAAGGATTGACCCCCAAGGACTGACCATGCGCGTCGCCATCTACGCCCGCTATTCCTCCGACATGCAAGATGAGCGGTCGATTGAGGATCAGGTCCGGCTATGCCGCGACCGCGCCGCCACGCTGGGGCAGGTGGTGGAGGTCTATGCCGACTATGCCATTTCCGGCACATCCCTGAAGACGCGCCCCGCCGCCCTGAAGATGATGGCGGACGCCAAGCAGGGCCTGTTTGACGCCGTGGTCACCGAGAACCTGGACCGGATCAGCCGCGACCAGGAAGACACCGCCGGCATGTTCAAGCGGCTTGGCCACGCTGGCGTCCGCATCATCTCGGTGAATGAGGGCGAAATCACGGAGCTGCACGTGGGCCTCAAGGGCACCATGAACGCGCTCTATATCAAGGATTTGGGCAACCGCGTGCGACGGGGGCAGGGCAGCCGGGCCCTTGAAGGCAAGGTGCCGGCCGGCCTGGTGTACGGCTATCGCCTGGTGCGCAACCTGGACGCCCGGGGGGAACTGGTACGCGGTGAGCGCGAGATTGACCCCACTCACGCCGCCATCGTCCGCCGCATCTATGAGACCTACGCCGCCGGCAGGTCCCCGCGCATGATCGCGGCGGAGCTGAACGCGAAGGGCATCCCATCCCCCCGGGGCGGCTTGTGGGTGGGCACCACCATTTGCGGCGCGCGGGGCCGGGCGTCGGGCATCCTCCACAACCCCCTGTACGTTGGCCGTGTGATCTACGGCCGCCAGGCCTTCGTGAAAAACCCTGACACTGGACAGCGCGAGGCGCGCCGTGTCGCCGCGGACAAATGGCTGGAGGGCAGCGCGCCCCAGCTCCGCATCATTGATGACGCGCTGTGGAACGCGGTGCAGACCCGAAAGGCGACGCTCAGCAGCTACCCGCCCACCAGGCGCAAGTCCACCAGGCACCTGTTCTCGGGCCTGGTGCGCTGCGGATGCTGCGGCGGGAACTATGTCGTCAAGACGCGGGACTATTACGCCTGTTCGGTGCGCAAGGAACGGGGCCCGGCGGTGTGCTCCAACGACCGCAGCGTCAAGATCCGCGACCTGGAAAGCCGGGTGCTGTCCGGCATCCGCAAGGGCCTGCTGGACCCCGAGCGCATCGCCCACGCCGTGCGCACCTATCATGAGGAAAGCCGGCACACCCAATCCGAACTGCGCCGCCGCGCGACGGACCTGTCGAAGCGCCTGGCCAAGGTGGACGCCCAGATCACGCGCCTGGTGGACGCCCTGGCGGACGGCCTGATGGGCGCAGCCGCCATTGGCGACCGCCTGCGCCAGCTCGAAGCGGAGAAGGCGGCGGTGTCGGGTGAGATCGCGGCCATGGAGGCGGAAAGCAACGTCATCACCCTGCATCCGGCTGCGGCCGATGCCTACCGGCAGTTGGTGAACGACTTGCTGGTGGTGCTGAAGACAGACGATGAAGCCCGCGCCGAAGCCATGCCCATGCTGCACCGCCTGGTGCATTCGGTGGAGGTGCACCCCCGCAACGGCCGGGGCGAATACGACCTGGTGCTGAGGGGCCGCCTCGCAGAAATGCTAAACCTCCCCAGGCGGCAGCCTGGAGAGGTTTTGCAAAGGGCAGCATCGGTTGGTACTGCCAAGATGGTAGCAGCGGAGGGATTTGAACCCCCGACCAAGGGATTATGATTCCCCTGCTCTACCACTGAGCTACGCTGCCATAGACCGCCGCCGGACGGGCCGGCGTTGGTGAGGGCCGTCATGTAGGACACCTGACCCGGCGCTGTCAAGGCCCTCGCCAAAGCCACGGCGCATTTTTCGGCATGGGTCCGATGCACCGCCATTCGGGTCATCCAATGACCGCCACGACGAAGCCTTCAGGCGGTGAAGGAACGGTGGCGGGGCAACGATACCACCGATACAGTCACCGCCGCATCCTATCCGCCCGGACGCCGCCGAACCCGCATGCTGTCCCTGATCACGGCCCCCTTCCGCCTGCTGTTCCGCCTGGTGGGGTTCCTCATCCTCATGGCGGTTGTCCTGGTGGTGGTCTTCCCCTACGCGGTGGATTTGCCCGGCTGGGCCCAGACGGTCATGGCGCGCCTGAGCGACGATCCCGCCAGCGGCGTGGTGGTGCGGGCGGAGCCGGAGGTGCAGCGCGGCTTCCTTGCCCGCCTGGTGCTGCATGACCTCAGCCTGGCCAATCCCCTGACGCCGGACCGGCCGTCCATCACCGCCGCCCGCGCGGTGGTGGAGGTGGACCCGCTGGCTTCACTGACCAGCGGCCGGCTGGTGCTGCGCACCCGGGTGCTGGACCCGGTGATCTATGTCGACCGGCCCATCAATCTGCGCGGCCTGCTGGCGGGCGTGGATCGCACCCTGGGCGGCGCCGGGGTCAGCAACAGCGTCAGCCTGGTGGGCGGGAGCGTGAGGCTATCGAGCAAGGGTGGGGAGGGCATCGACCTGGGTGCTGTGACGGTGGAGGCGGCACCGCCCGCCAGTCACGCCGGCACGGGTCGCGGCCCGTCCTGATCGGCGACAAGCCCTTCCTCCGCCGGGCGATGATGGATGTCCGCCCGCCGCGCCAGCCAGGCCAGCAGCAACAGGCCCGGGATGCCCAGGCCGGCGCTGATGGTGAAGTACAGCGGCCAGGAATTCAGCTGGTCCGCCAGCCAGCCGGTGCCGCCCGACAGGATGTCCAGGGGCAGGGTGGCCAGGCTGGACAGCAAGGCGTACTGGGTGGCGGTGAAGCCCGCGTCGCACAGACGGGAGAGGAAGGCGGTGAAGGCCGCGGCGCTCATGCCGCCGGCGAAGAACTCCAGCCCCACCACCAGGCCCAGCAGGGTGACACTGTGCGGCCGCGTCGCCAGCACGGCGTACATCAGGTTGGTGACGATCATGAAGGTGCCGCACAGGAACAGGCCGCGCACAGGCCCGGTGCGTCCGGCCACCGTGCCGCCGGCGATGGCGCCGGCGATGGCGCAGGCCATGCCCAGCATCTTGGTGACGGCCGCGATCTCCACCTTGGTGTAGCCTTCGCTCAGGAAGAAATTGGTGGCCATGACGTTCACGTAGACGTCGCCCACCTTGTAGATGGCCACGAACACCAGGATGGCCAGCCAGCCGCGCCGGGTGGCGAAGCGGGTGAAGGGCGCCACCACCGCGTCCCGCACCCAGACGTCGAAGCGCTGGCGGGGCGGGACCGGCGGACGCGCGGGCTCCGGCGCCAGCAGCACCGCCACCATGCCCACAGCCACCAGGGCCGCCATGACCATGTAGACGGTGGACCAGGGCAGCAGGGTGGACAGATACAGGGCGCCGGCGCCGGCAACGATCATGCCCAGGCGGTAGCCCACCAGGTAGGCACCCGCGCCGGGCGCCTGCAGCGTGTCGGGCAGCAGTTCCACGCGCAGGGCGTCCAGCACGATGTCCTGGCTGGCCGAGGCGAAGGACGTGGCGACCGTGGCCACCGCCAGCCAATAGAGATTGGCGGCGGGGTCGCTGGACGCCATGGCCAGCAGGGCCAGCATCAGGGCGGCCTGCGTCACCAGGGCCCAGCCGCGCCGCTGGCCCAATAAGTGGGTCAGCCCCGGCAAGGGCAGCCGGTCGATCAACGGCGCCCACAGCGGTTTGAAGGTGAAAGGGCTGCGCACCATGGCGAACAGGCCGATGGCGGTGCGGCTGACGTGCACCTCCGTCAGCCAGGCCGACAGGGTGGAGAACAGCAGGAAATAGGGCAGGCCGCTGGCGAAGCCCAGGAACAGCACCGTCAGCACGCGGCGGTCCAGCCAGAGGGTCCATCCGGGGGCGGGCCCAGGGGGGGCGGGCGGAACGGTGGGTGCGGTCATGGAGGCGGCGCTGCCCTTGATGGGGACGTCTGGGACGGCGGCATCATCGCCTGCGCGGCACGCCGCCGTCCAGGCTTGACGCCATCACGACGGCAGCCCGGCCGCGAACAGGCCCGCCACCTGGCGCGCCAGGGCCTCGGGCGACGCGGTATCGGCCTCGCGATGCAGGCGGCCGTCCACCGTCAGGCAGGCCAGGCCGTGGACCAGCGACCAGGCGGCCACCACGGCGGCCTCGCGCTTCTCCTCCGGCACCAGGCCGACGACCCGGGCGGCCAGGATGTCGTAGGCGCTGTCGGCGGCCGGGGAGCTGGGCATCAGGCCGCTGACCGGCGCCCCGAACATGATGCGGAACAGGGCCGGCCGTTCCAGGGCGAACAGCACATAGGCCACACCTTGTTCCACCAGCGCCCGGCGCGGGTCCGCCGCCCTGTCGGCCTGGGCCAGGCGGTCGCGCAGGTCGGTGTAGCCTTGCTCCGCCACCGCCGCCAGCAGGTCGGCTTTGTCGGCGAAGTGGCGGTAGGGCGCCATGGCCGATACCCCCGCCCCCCGCGCCGCAGCCCGCAGGGTCAGGGCCTCCACCCCGCTTTCCTCCAGCAGGGCCAAGGCCGTGCGCACCAGGGCGTCGCGCAGGTTGCCGTGGTGATAGGCCGCCTTCTCTGTTGACACTGTAAACATTCCCTGCTTGGATGACGGTATGTTTACGCAGTAAACTTGAAAGGAAGGATGTTATGCAAGCGCGTCCTGAGGGGCCGGTCGCCGCGCGCCGCGCCTCGGTCGACCTGTCCGCCTATCCCGATCTGGTGGTGATCTACCTGGGTTTTCATGTGAACAGCCTGCGTGGGCTGCTGGGACTGTTCCGGGTGGGGCGCGGCCTGAGCCGCCTGTCCCGGGACTTTCCTGAAGGCCTGCTGGCGCATGAACAGCTGATCTACGGCCTGCGGCACATCGGCATGCGGCAGTACTGGCGCGACCTGGACAGCCTGGAACGCTTCACCCGCGGCGAGCCGCACAGGACCTGGTGGCGCGATTTCCTGGCCAAGGACAGCGGCGCCGGCTTCTGGCATGAGACCTACCGCCGCCAGGGCGGGATGGAGGCGGTGTATGTCAACATGCCCCGGCCCATCGGCTTCGGCGCCTTCGCCGCCGCCCGCACGCCCACCGGCCCGTTCATGAGCGCGCGGGAGCGCCTGGCCGCAGGCTGACGTTCCGGGCTGATGGGCCTTTATCCCTTATCCGTTCTGCGTGATGATCGGCGTCCGTCTTAGGGACGGTCAAGGATAACGGCGTTGAAGGGACAGGGGCATGGCGACGACCGGTGCGCGGATGCTGGTGGGTGTGGCTTTAGCATGGACGCTGCTGGGCGGCGCCGCGATGGCGGCCGAAAAGGCGCACCCCTGGGCGCTGGAGCTGCACGGCGGCGCCGGCACGGTCGATCCCGCCAAGCTGACGCCGGAAGCGGCGGCCGCGTACCAGGCCGGGATGACCGCGGCGCTGGAGGCTGGCACCGCCGTGCTGAAGTCCGGCGGTGCGGCGGTGGACGCGGTCGAGGCCGCGGTCAAGGTGCTGGAGGATGACCCCTTGTTCAACGCCGGACGGGGTGCCGTCTTCACCGCTGCCGGCCGCAATGAGATGGATGCCGCCATCATGGACGGCGCCACCCTGAAGGCCGGCTCCGTCGCCACCGTCACCCACACCCGCCACCCCGTCAGCCTGGCCCGCGCCGTCATGGAAAAGACGCCGCACGTCATGCTGGCGGGCGAAGGTGCTGACGCCTTCTCCAAGGAGGCGGGCCTGGAACAGGCCGACCCCGCCTGGTTCTTCACCGAGCGGCGCTGGCAGGCGCTGGTGAAGGAACTGACGGACAAGGGCGTGCCCGTGCCGCCGCGCCCGGCGGGCGCCCCGCCGGAACCGGACAAGCACACCCTGCTGGACCTCAGAAACTTCGAGCCGGCGGACGCCCATCGCTTCGGCACCGTGGGCGCCGTGGCCGTGGACGCCAAGGGCAACGTGGCCGCCGCCACCTCCACCGGTGGCATGACGGCCAAGCGGCCGGGCCGCATCGGCGACAGCCCCATCATCGGCGCCGGCACCTATGCCTCCAACCAATCCTGCGCCGTCTCCGCCACCGGGTCAGGTGAGTACTTCATCCGCCTGACGGTGGCCCGCGAGATTTGCGCGCTGGTGCAGTACCAGCATATGAAGCTGCAGGCGGCGGTGGATGAGGTCATCCAGCACCGCCTGACGGCCCTGGGCGGCGATGGCGGCGTCATCGCCGCCGCCCCCGACGGCACGCTGGCCTGGGGCTTCAACACCACCGGCATGTACCGCATCCGGGTGAAGCAGGGCGGGACGCCGGAATTCGGCATCTTCAAGGACGAGGGCGCCGCCAAGGCCCACCCGAAGAACGAGCCCTGATCCCATGCGCCGGTTGCTCGCGGCCTGCCTGGCGACGGTCCTGTCCCTGCTACCGCTGGCGGCACGGGCGGAGGATGCCCTGCTGCTGATCCGCCCGGCACGGGTGTGGACGGCGGAGGAGACGGCCCCCCACGCCGGCTGGGCTGTCCTAATCAGGGGCGACCACATCCAGGCCGTGGGGCCGGAGGCATCGCTGGGCGCGCCGGCCGGCACCGCAGTGCTGGACCTGCCCGGCGCCACGCTGCTGCCCGGCCTGATCGACCTGCACTCCCACCTGTTCCTGCACCCCTATAACGAGGCGTCGTGGGACGACCAGGTGCTGCGCGAAAGCCTGTCCTACCGCACCCTGCGGGCGGGGCGTCAGGCCACGGCCACCCTGCTGGCGGGTTTCACCACCCTGCGTGACCTGGGGACGGAGGGGGCGGGTTATGCCGACATCGGGCTGAAGAAGGCCATCGAGGATGGGCTGATCCCTGGACCGCGCCTGTTCGTCGCCACCCGTGCTATCGTGGCCAGCGGCGCCTACGGACCCTCCGTTGCCAAGTTCCGCGAGGATATGGACCTGCCCCAGGGGGCGGAAGAGGCGAGCGGTGAGGCGGCGGTGGCTGCGGCCGCCCGGGGTCAGGCGGCGCGCGGCGCGGATTGGATCAAGTTCTATGCCGACTACCGCACCGGGCCGGACGGCAGCACCCGTCCGACTTTCAGCCAGGCGGAGATGGCGGCCCTGATCGCCGCCGCGCACGACACCGGCCGCCCGGTGGCGGCGCACGCCGCGTCGGATGAGGGCATGCGCCGGGCGGTGCTGGCCGGCGTGGACACCATCGAGCATGGCTATGGCGGCACCGACACCACCTTCAAGGAAATGGCCAAGCGCGGCGTCGCCTACCTGCCCACCCTGACGGCGCCGGAGGCCACCAGCCGCTATTTCAAGGGCTACGTCCCCGGCCAGACCCCGCCCACGCCGGCCATGCAGGCGGCGGAGGCTGCCTTCCGCCGGGCGCTGAAGGCGGGGGTCACCATCGGCTGCGGCAGCGACGTGGGCGTCTTCGCCCATGGCGAGAACGCGCGTGAGCTGATGTGGATGGTGCGCTACGGCATGACCCCGGTCCAGGCGCTGACGGCGGCCACGGCCACCAATGCCCGCATCCTGGGCCAAGCCGACCATTTCGGCCGCATCCACGCCGGCCTGCTGGCCGACCTGGTGGCCGTGACCGGCGACCCCACCCAGGACATCGCCGCCGTGGCCAATGTCGTCTTCGTCATGAAGGGTGGCGCGGTGGTCCGCAAGCCGTGATGGGCGGTGGAGTGATTCTGGGTTTTCCGGTACAATCTGGTCAGCTAGTCAGATGGTGTCCCATGTCGCGTAAAGCCAAGTTTATCAACGTCTCCGGCACGACCTGGAAGCTGGAAGACGCCAAGGCGCGTTTCAGTGAAGTTGTGCGGCGTGCGCGCACAGAGGGGCCGCAGACGGTCACCACCCGGGGCCGCGACCCGGTGGTGGTCATCGCGGTGGAGGATCTTGCTCGGCTCACACCACCGCAGCCCCGCCGGCAGCCTCTCGTCCAGTACCTGGAAAGCCTGCATGGCGGAGATGATCTGGAACCTGTTCGCGATCGCGACCTTGGTCGGGATATTGACCTTTGACGGTCAGGGGCTGGCTGCTGGACACAAACGTCGTTGCGGCACTGATCAGCCCCAACGGCGCGCCATCCGTGAAGGACTGGGCGTCTGGGGTGGATGAGGATCGGCTTTTTCTCAGTGTTCTGACGTTGGGCGAATATGAGAGGGGCATACACAATCTGCCCGAAGATGATTGGCGCCGTTCCCGTATCAGTGCAATCCAGGAGGGGCTCGCCGCCCGTTTCGAGGGGCGGGTGCTGCCTGTCACCGAGGCGGTGGTGCGTCGATGGGGCATGGTGGCCGGCACGGTTAAACGCCTTACCGGCCATCCATCACCCGTGATTGATACGTTATTCGCCGCGACAGCGCTGGAACATGGTCTGACACTGGTTACGCGCAACGTGCAGGACGTGAGGCACAGCGGCGCTGTCGTCTTCAATCCATGGGGCTCGCCCTGATCACGCCGCCATGGCCTTGGCGAAGCGCTGGAAGGCCGGGCGTCCGGCCAGGCGGTTGAGGTAGGCGCGGAAGACGGGCTTGTCCTTGAACAGGCCCATGACGTCCAGGGCCCAGTACATCATGACGCCCCACTGGGTGTCGGCGGCGGTGAAGCGGTCACCGACGGCGTAGTCGTGGGCGCTCAAGGTGCGCTCCAGGTTGGCCACCATGTCCTCGAACTTGCCGTAGGCCGCCCCCTTGCCGTCGTAGGGCCACTGGTTCATGTGCGCCACCAGGCAGGGGTCGACCACGGAATCGATGTAGACCACGCTGGTCAGGTAAGGGCCGCGGCGCGGGTCGTCCAGGGCGGGGGCCAGGCCCGCCTCCGGAAAGGCGTCGGCCAGATAGAGGGTGATGGCCGCGCGCTCCGTCACCACCACGCCGTTATGCCGGACGGCCGGCACCTTCTTATGCGGTTGGATGGCGCGATAGCTTTCCGGCGCGCCGCCTTCGGCCCGGATGTCGATGTGTTCGCTCTCATAGGGCACGCCCAGTTCCTCCAGCAGGTAATGGATGCTGGACGAGCGGGTGCTGGGGCAGTGGAAGAAGGTGAGCATCGCGACGTCTCCCAAGGGTGTCGGTGGCTGGTCTTGGGGGTCACTTTACGATATACTGCTGACAGAATATGGCAGTGGCGCGCGCATGAAAGAGGCGGCGCCCCGAGGACGCCGCCTTCCGCACTGGTAAGACCCGGATGTCGCTTACGGACGGCCCAGGAAGTCCATCTTGCCCAACTCCACGCCATTGTGGCGCAGGATGTCGTAGGCGGTGGTGACGTGGAAAAAGAAGTTGGGGATGGCGAAGAACAGCAGGAAGGCCTGGCCGGGGAAAGGCACATCCTCGCCCCGGATCTTCAGGGTGATGGTGCGCTCTTCACTGCCGTCGATCTGGGCCGGGGTCACGCTCTTCAGGAAATCGACCGTCTTGGCGATGCGGGCCTGCAGGTCGGCGAAGGTGCTCTCGGTATCGGCGAAGCTGGGGATCTCGACGCCGGCCAGGCGGGCGGCGGCGCCCTTGGCGGCATCGCTGGCGATCTGGATCTGGCGGGCCAGCGGGTGCATGTCGGGGGCCAGGCGGGCATTCACGAGCACCGCCGGGTCGATCTTCTTGGCCTCGGCATGGGCGACGGCCTTGTCCAGGATGGCGGACAGATTGCCCAGCAGGCGCAGGAACACCGGCACGGACGCCTGGTACATGGAAAGCGACATCGGGTGCACTCCGATAGGGTTGGGATGGCGGCCAAGATACGGGCGCCCCAGGCGGCGGATGTGCGCGCGGTCACCCTTGCACCTGAATTTTACATGACCGATGTGGCGAACAGCTTTTAAAAGCGGAAGTTGAGGCCCACGCGCGCCACCTGATCGGTCAGGCCCCGGATGTTGCCGGCGTCCTGGCGCAGTTCCAGGCTGCCGGTCACGCTCAGCGCCTGGCCCCAGCGGCCGGTGGCGACGGGTGCGGCGCAGCTCAGCGCCATGTCCGTTTCCGCCCCGTCCGGCCGCAGCGACACCCGCGTGGGCGTGGTGGTGGCATAACCCTGGTCGTCCACGCTGGTCATCAGCAGGGTGGCGGTGCCGGCGACCACGCGCAGGGGACGGCGCCAGACGGCCGTCAGGCTGTCGCCTTCCGTCACCGCATCGCGCTGGGCCAGCGCCAGGCCATAGGATCGGGCCAGCAGGGGCCCGATGCCGCTGACGACGCCATGGGCACTGTCCGCCGCGCCGGTGCGGGCCAGGCTGGTGTCCAGCATCAGGCTGCCGCCCCGCCACAGGGTGACGGCGGTGGCCAGCCCCAGGGACACGGTGTCGTTATGGTCACCCAGGCTCAGTACCCCGCCGCCGCGATAGCGGCTGCCCAGCAGGCCGTCGCGCTCATCCAGCAGGCTGGCCGACAGGCTGGTGGTCCAGCCCGGCTGCAGGGTCCAGTTCAGACCGGCGGCCACGGCGTCGGCCTGGCGATCCAGCCCGCCGCCGGTCAGCACGGGGCCCCGCCAGGGGTTCCAGTCGCTGCCGGCCAGGTCGCGGCGGGACAGGGCGTCGGCCCCCGGGGCGCCGGACCAGCTCAGCGCCAGGCGGGCGCCGCCCAGGGCGCGCCCCACCCAGCCGCCCAAATCCGTGCCCAGCGCCGCGAATCCGCCCCCCTGGGCCAGCCCGGTCAGCGCGGTGGACACGCCCAGGGTACCGGCGGCGTCCGCCACCGGCGTGCCGTCGCCCCATAGCGCCTGGGCGAAGGAGGCGGATGCCGGGAAGCCCTGACCAGCAGCCAGCGTCAGGCCGCCCTGGCTGTAGGCCAGGGCCCAGCCGTCACGGCCGGCATAGCCGTCGCGCGGCGCCAGGGGCTGGGGCCGGCCGGCGGCATCCAGGCCCGGGCCGTCGGTGTAGGCCAGCGTCAGGCGGCCGCCATCGGCGAACTTGGTGCTGCTGGTGGTGACGGTGGGGGCGGGCAGCGCCGCGGTGATGGAGGAGGCGGAGACCGGCTGCTTGGCGATCAGGCCGCTGAGGTTGACGGTGAAGTTGCGCTGATAACCGTCGAAGGCGGTATAGCTGGCCAACTGGGCGCTGATGCTGCCCAGCGCGCCCAGGGCGCCGCCGGTGATCAGGCTACCCGTCAGGCTGGTGACGGGCAGGGACTTGCCGTTGGTCCCCACCACCGACAGGGTGCCCAGCGGCTTGAACGCCGCCGTCAGGTTCATCAGGCCGTTGCCATAGGTGTTGTCCACGCCCTTGGCACCCATGTCGGTGGCCGAGGCGAACAGCACGGCGGTGGCGGTGCCGTTGCGGTACAGCACGGGCCAGGTGGCCTCCAGCAGGGCCAGGGCGCCGGACACCATGGGGGCGGCCATGGACGTGCCACTCCAATAGGCGAGCGCGGTGCTGCCGTATTGGATGCCCGGGGCGACGATGCTTTCGCCCGGCGCCATCAGCCAGAGGGAGGCGTAGCTGACCCGCGTGGTCCCGGCAACGGCGGAACCGGCGCCCGGCGTGTTGGAAAAGCTGGACAGCTTATTGGCGCTGTTGACCGACCCGGCGAAAGCCAGATGGGTCAGCGCTGCGGCGGACAGGCCGTTGGTGTTGGCGCCGCCGTTCAGGACGGTGGCGGAATTGCCGCCGGCGAACACCAGCACGGCGCCCTTGCCCGCCGCGTAGTTGATAGCGGAGACGATGGCGGTGGTGGGCAGGTAGGTCAGCGACAGGTTGATGACCCGGGCGCCGGCGTCGGCGGCCTTGGTGATGCCGTTGGCGACGTCCACGTCGCTGCCGCTGCCGCCAGCGTTCAATGCCTTTTCCGCCAGGATGGTGGCCTTGGGCGCGATCCCGGCCATGCCGCCGCCCGAACTGGTGACGGCGCCAGCGGCGATGGCGGCTGTGGCGGTGCCATGGCCGTTGTCGTCGGTGTAGCCCTTGGGGCAGGTGAAGGTCCGGGCGGCGCAGGCGGAGGTGGTGGACACGCGGCCGGCGACGTCCGCCTGGGTCGCCACCACGCCGGTGTCGACCAGGCCGATGGTGACTCCGCTGCCGCCGGTTGCCGCCGCCTCGATGATGTTGGTCAGGCCCAGTTGCGACCACCAGCCGCTGGAATAACCGGGTGCGTAGGTCTGCGCCGCAGCGATGCCGGGCAGGGAGGCGCCCACCATCAGGCCCAGCCGAACCAAGCGGATCAGGGACGCGCGGGCGCGCGTGTTCTGGACCGTCATACCACATCTCCCGGTCGCCTTTGACGACCCATGGCCGGCCCGTTTTGGGCGCGTGAGGGGGAGCAGTCTAAGCCATTTTGCCTAGGCCCGGACTCGGCCATCTGGATAGGGTGGGTGCTTGTTCAAGGGGGATGCCGAGGGGCAACCGCGTTTGACGGGTAACAGTAATGCGCGAAGGGGTCTCAAGAAGACTGGAAAAGTATAAAACAGGGCAGTACATAACGAGACCGGCTTGCTGCCAGACTTGAAGGGGCGTTTCCGCCCGCGACCATGGGACTACCGCGTCGCACCTCTTAAAGTTCTGGAATCCCGGCCGGTTTTCGGGTTTCACGAGGTGGGGTCATGGCACTGGATAAGGCGGGGCGCTGGGCGCCCGATAGCTGGCGGTCTCGGGAAGTGCGGCAGATGCCGGCATATCCCGACACCCGGCGCCTGGAAGCTGTGGAGGCCCGCCTCGCCAATTATCCGCCGCTGGTCTTCGCTGGTGAGGCGCGGCGCCTGAAGGATCACCTGGCGCGCGTGGCCAGGGGCCAGGGCTTCCTGCTGCAAGGCGGCGACTGTGCCGAAAGCTTCGCCGAGTTCCATCCCAACAACATCCGCGACACCTTCCGCGTGATGCTGCAGATGGCTGTGGTGCTGACCTTCGGCGGTGCCACGCCGGTGGTCAAGGTCGGTCGCATGGCCGGCCAGTTCGCCAAGCCGCGCTCCGCCGACCTGGAGGATATCGGCGGCGTCTCGCTACCCTCCTACCGGGGCGACATCATCAACGGCTTCGACTTCACGGCCGACGCCCGCGTGCCGGATCCGGAGCGCATGGTGCAGGCCTATAACCAGGCCGCCAGCACGCTGAACCTGCTGCGCGCCTTCGCCCAGGGCGGCTATGCCGACCTGCACAAGGTGCACCAGTGGAACCTGGGCTTCGTCGACCGCAGCCCCCAGGGGGAGCGCTACCGCGACCTGGCCAACCGCCTGGATGAGGCGCTGGCCTTCATGGCCGCCTGCGGCATCACGGCGGAGACCACCGCCCAAATCCGCGAGACGGAGTTCTTTACCAGCCATGAGGCCCTGCTGCTGCCCTACGAGCAGGCGCTGACCCGCGTCGACAGCACCACGGGCGATTGGTACGACGTCTCCGCCCACATGCTGTGGATCGGCGACCGCACCCGCCAGCCCGATGGCGCGCACATGGAATTCCTGCGCGGCGTGAAGAACCCCATCGGCCTGAAGTGCGGCCCGACCACGGACCCGGATGAGCTGATCCGGCTGATCGACATCCTGAACCCGACGGACGAGGCCGGCCGCCTGACCCTGATTGCCCGCATGGGCCATGACAAGGTGTCGGACAAGCTGGCGCCGCTGCTGCGCCGGGTGCGCGACGAAGGCCGCACCGTGGTGTGGAGCTGCGACCCCATGCACGGCAACACCATCAAGTCGGCCACCGGCTACAAGACGCGGCCCTTCGAGCGCATCCTGGCCGAGGTGCGCGGCTTCTTCGAAGCCTGCCGGGCTGAAGGTGTGCATGCTGGCGGCGTGCATTTCGAGATGACGGGCCAGGACGTGACGGAGTGCACCGGCGGCGCCCAGGCCATCACCGAGCACGCGTTGGCCCAGCGCTACCATACCGCCTGCGACCCGCGCCTGAACGCCAACCAGGCGCTGGAATTGGCGTTCCTGGTGGCCGAAGGCCTGAAGGCCAGCCGATCCGGCCAGCCGCGCCGGACCGAGGCGGCCGAATAAAGGACTGTTTCGCAGTCGAAATAAAACGGGCGGGACCGTGGGGCTCCGCCCGTTTGCTTTTTGGCACTGGGCCCGTGTCGATCAGGCCAGGGCGGCGTCGAGCGTGATCTCGGCATTCAGCACGCGCGACACCGGGCAGTTGGCCTTGGCCTCGGCGGCCAAGTCCTGGAACTTGCCGGGCTCGATCCCCGGGATCTTGGCGCGCACCGTCAGCTTCACGGCGGAGATGCGCCAGCCGCCACCTTCGCCTTCCATGGTCAGCACCGCGTCGGACTTGATCTCTTCCGGGGTGAAGCCGGCGCCGGACAGCATGAAGGCCAGCGCCATGCTGAAGCAGCCGGCGTGGGCGGCGGCGATCAGCTCTTCGGGGTTGGTGCCTTTGCCGTCGCCGAAGCGGGCGATGTAGGAATAGGGCACGCTGGACAGCGTGGCGCTCTGCGTCGTCAGGGTGCCGTCGCCATCCTTGCCGGTCCCGTGCCAGACGGCGTTCGCGGTGCGCTTCAACTGGGCCATGACGATCCTCCTTGATGCAATGGAATACACCCTTGGCCGCTCTATCGGGGGCCTGGGCGCTGCGGGTACAGTAGCAAGCTATCGTGTCAGTTCCATGCGGCGACCCCCGTGATGCGCTGATCGCAACCATTCCAGGCCGTCCATGCACCATCTTCCGCGCCGCCCGCATTCTCCCCCGGCCACCCCGTGAGGTGCCGGCTCCTGTGGGCCGGCCTGCTGACCGTGGCCTTGCTGCACCCGATGGCGGTACGCGCCCAGGCCTATCAGGACCGGGCGTGGCGGCGGGTGGACGCCGCCACCTTGGCCTTCCATGGTGAAATCCTGCCCCGGCGCTTCCTGCCGGGCGAGCATCCGCTCGGCGACGCTGATCTGCTGGCGCGCAACTTGACGCCGGAGACGCGGACCCTGGTGCTGGAGTCCGGGGGCGGCGACGTGGCGGTGGCGCTGGAAATGGCGCGGCTGATCCATGAACGGCAGCTGGACGTGGTGGTGGAGGGGCGTTGCGCCTCCGCCTGCGCCCTGCTGCCCTTCCTGGCGGGGCGGCGCAAGACGGTGGCGCCGGGCGCGGTGGTGGAATTCCATTCCACCAACAGCCTGGACCCACGCGACACGGCCGACGCCCGCGCCCGGCTGACGGCGCAGATGGAAGCGATCCGCAGCCAGATCCCCAACCTGGCTCAGGACGGCGTGACGGTCACGCCACCGGATCTGGGTGGCGCGACGGTGGAGGCCATCCTGGCCGCCCGCCGCCAGAACGCCGCCCGGTTGCGCCAAGCCATCGCGGCACTTTATGCGGAATGGGGCGTCGCCCCCGTCCTGCTGGACGACATCGACCAGTCGGCCGACGGCTATCTGGCCGACCATCCCGGCGCGGCGCGTGATCAGGTGTGGTGGTGTCTGGCGCCGGGTTTGCTGATCGGCCGCTATGGCGTGACGGGGCTGGAGGCGCCGGCGGGGCCGCCCCCGCCGGACGTGCTGGCCCAGCTGGGGGAAGCGTCGGTGGCGTGCACCTGGCGCGCGACCGGTAGCGCTTCTCAAGAGGTGTGGGGGTCCATCCACCAGCGTCGGCTGAAGGTCAGCACGTCGTCCATCTGCCGGTCCAGCACGCCCAGCATGCCGCCGGTCCACGTCTCGAACGCGGCATTGCCGTCCAGGGTGCGCACGTTCTGCGGCAGGGTCCGAATCAGGGCGGTGGCATTCTCGCCTTGGCCGTAATCATGGCCCAGCTGCCGGAAGTAAAAGCCGGGCAGGGTGAAGCGGGGCCGGCCGCGATAGGCCAGGACCACGGTGTCATAGCTGCGCTCATCCAAGGTGGCGGCGGCTTGCAGCAGGACGCGCAGCACATCCAGCGGCGTGGCCGTTGGCGCCACGCCCCAAACATCCACCACCAGGGTGCCCGGCAGCACCAGGGCCCGGTGATAGGCGACGACATGAACGGCGGTGTTGCGCAAATCCTGATCCAGCGCGCGGGCCACGGGCAGGGTGACGCTGACCAGATTCCATCCGGCAACGACGATGGCCACGATGGCCAGGCCTAAGGCCCCCTTCACCCACTTGGACAACACCCATACCCCGCCAACCGACGCGCTGGCGCCATGCTAGCGTTCCTATGGAGGATTGCAATCCATAGGCGTAAAACATTCAAATATTAATCTGTTAACGCGAAGTCCATGGCCATTTCGGCATGCAGTCGCGTTGTATCGAATACTGGCAGATCACTGTCGTCCTGACCCATGATCATGCCGATTTCCGTGCAGCCCAGGATGACGCCATCGGCACCAGCCGCACGCAGGCGATCCACCTCCGCCAGGATGGCGGCCTTGGAGTTGGGCAGCACGATGCCCCGGCACAGTTCCTCGTAGATGACGCGGTGGACGGTGTCCCGGCCGGCGGCATCCGGCACCAGGGCATCCACGCCATAGTGCTGGGCCAGGTGGCCGCGGTAGAAGTCCTGCTCCATGGTATAACGCGTGGCCAATAGGGCCGGGCGGGTGCTGCCGGCGGCCTTCAGGGCGCGGCCGGTGGCGTCGGCGATGTGCAGCAGGGGGATGCTGGTCGCGGCGCGTACGGCGTCCGCCGACTTGTGCATGGTGTTGGTGCCGATCATCAGCGCCTCGGCACCCGCATCCTGCAGGCGGCGAGCGGCATCGGCCATCAGTGCCCCGGCGCCGGCCCAGTCGCCCGCATGCTGCTTGGCCGCCACCTCGGCGAAATCCACCGACCACAGCAGCACGCGGGCGGAATGCAGCCCGCCCAGCCGGTCACGGGCGATGGTGTTGAGATGCCGGTAATAGAGCGTGGTGCTTTCCCAGCTCATCCCGCCGATCAGGCCTAGCATACGCATGGTGGACGCCCCCTTCGCCTCGTGCAGGGGAAACGCTCTCACAGCACCATGGCGGCCGCCAGCTTGAACGGCGCACGGGTGCGTTGCACCCGGGCCAGCAGCCAGGCGCCCTCCAGCGCGATGAAAAAGCGTGCCGCCCGCTCGCGCGGGTCGCTGACGCCCAGGCGTTTGGCATGGCCTGCCGTGCGCACGGCCCAATCCTCCAGCACCTCCGCCACCACGGCGGACAGGCGGGTGAACTCGGGGATGGCGCCGATGACCAGGGCGGTGACGGGGCAGCCATCACGCCAGTCCGACGCCTCGAACCAATCCGCAATGGTGTCGGCCAGGGCGTGCACGCCATCGGCGAAGGTGGGCGCGTCGGTGAAGGCCTGGTCGATCATACGGGCGATGCGGTGGCCGGCCAGGCGGGCCGCCTCCTCCGCCAGCTCTTCCTTGCCGCCGGGGAAGTGGTGGTAGAACGAACCCTTGGGCGCGCCGCTGACGGCGATGATCTCGTTCAGGCCCACGCCATTGTAGCCCTTGCGCCGGAACAGGGTCACGGCGGTATCGACGAAATGCTTCTTGGCATCGGACAGGCGCGGCATGCCCCTTAATGCCAATTGTATGTCGGTCGGTCTAGTGATATCCCGTTCTATGGCGATTACCATAGAACGGGTCGCGGCGGACGGGGAAGGAAGGATGACGGACGATACGGGCGACCAGTCGGTACGCATCACCACCCCGGACGGCGCCCAACTGGCCGGGCGCCTGGCCCTGCCGCCGGACGGGCGTGAGCCCCGGCTGGCTGTGGTGCTGCATGGCGCCACCGGCGTGCCGCGCGACTACTACACGCGTTTCGCCGCCTGGCTGGCCCAGGCCCGGGACGCGGCGGTGCTGACCTATGACTACCGCGACTTCGGCGCCTCGGCCGCCGGGCCGGTCACCCGATCCGGCGCCACCATGGCGGTGTGGGGCGTGGTCGACCAGGCGGCGGCGCTGGATTGGCTGTGCGACCGCTATCCGGCGGCCGAGATCTGGGTGATTGGCCATTCCCTGGGCGGCATGTGCCTGCCTTTCCATGCCAATGCCGGGCGGGTGGCGCGGCTGATCGCCGTCGCCTCCGGCCCCGCGCACTGGACCAAGCACCCGCTGGGCTACATGCCCTCGGTCATCGCCTTCTGGTTCCTGCTGGGGCCGCTGGCCACCCTGCTGTGCGGCTATCTGCCGGGGCGGCTGCTGGGCCTGGGCGCGGATTTACCCAAGGGCGTGTTCTGGCAGTGGCGGCGCTGGTGCACCTCACGCACCTTCTACCGCGTGGATTGGGGGCGCTCCATGCCCCACCCCACGCCCGACCGCATGACGGGAGCCGTCACCCTGGTGGGCATCGCGGATGATGAGATGATGCCGCCGGAGCGGGTGCGCCGCCTGGCGGACTTCTACCCGGCGGCCACCATCAGCCATCGGGTCATCACCCCGGCGGAGGCCGGGTCCAAGGCCATCGGCCATCTGCGGCTGTTCACCGAGCGCAACGCCCGCGCCTGGCCCCTGCTGCTGGATGGCGTGGCTTAAGCTGCCACGGCCGCCGGGGCGGCCACCGCCCGCTCCAGCCGGCCCAGCAGGGTGCCGAACAGGGCGGTCTCCGCCCGGCACATGGCCACCAGGCGGGTGGGATCCCAGGCCCCCAAGGCGCCCAGCCGCTCCGCCATGTCGGACAGGTGGCCCTGTTCCTCGGCCAGCAGGCTTTTCAGCGAAATCTTGGACCCCACCTGGCGCAGCGCCGCCTCATACAGGTGATAGAACCACACGGCGCGGAACTCCACGATCAGCGACATGTGCAGGTACAGCACCTTGGAGCGCGGCGGTTCGCCGGCCAGGGCCTGTTCCACCGCGATGTCCAGCTTCTGGAAATACAGGCGGCCGGCGGCGGGCGACAGCAGGTCGGCCTGGACATAGTCCATTGGGCGACGGGCCACCCCCTCGGCATGGCGCTTGAAGAAGAAGGCGTGGCGTGCCTCTTCCGCCAGATGCTTCAGGGTGGGCAGGTCCATGCCGGCGCTGTGCTGGGTGGCCATGATCTTGTTGCTGCCCATATGCTCCATCAACGACAGCTCGTTCATGAAGCGGGCGTGGGACGCGGGTGTGCGCAGCACGTCGGCCAGGAAGGCCTGGACCCGGGGCACCAAGGGGGCGTTGTCGGCCTCGAAGGCGCCGCGCACGGTTTCCAACGACTGCTGCATGATCTTAAAATCCTTTCGCGACCCAGGTTTCCCTGACCGGGGCCGGCGCACTCTGCGCGCGGCGTTTGGCCCCGGGCAACAGGATTCGCCCCCCGTCCAAATAGGGGCCATCATTCGTCGCAGTTATGCCACCATCCGCGCGCAGCCTGACATGGATCGACGAGAACCAGGGTGGGACCTGCCATCATGCCCAGTTACGCGGTACCTGAACGCCCCATGGCCCGGCGCCTCGGTTTTCGCCACGGCGCCATGACCGCCCTGGCGCTGCTGATGACCATATCCCCGTTCATGGGCGATCTGGCGCGCGCCCAAGAGGGTGCGCCGGCTTACGACGATGGCGGCGACCAATACGCGGGTGATCCGCCGGCACGGGTGGGGCGGCTGGCGCGGGTGCAGGGTACCGTCTCCTTCCACACCGCCGACGGCACCCAGTGGGACCCCGCTACCCCCAACTACCCCCTTACCAGCGGCAACGCGCTGTGGACCGAGCCGGGGGCCAGCGCCACGGTCGATGTCTCCACCACCCGGCTGATCATGGACGGCACCACCGAACTGGATATCGACAGCCTGGACGACCGCGATTTCACTGCGGATCTGGCGCAGGGCCAAGTCTATGTGCGCATCCGGGGCCTGTTGCCCGGCGAACGCTACAGCCTGCGCACGCCGCGCGGCCTGGTCACGTTGGAGGGGCCCGGCAGGTACGAGGTTTCGGCCGGCGATACTGACACCCCCACCCGCGTCACCGTGCTGGAAGGGGCGGCGCAACTCAGCGGCCAGGGCCTGTCCCTGCGGATCAACGGCGGACAGACGGGGGAGATCACGGGCGACAACCCACCCAACGTCAATGTGCGGCCCGCCGAACACGACCCCTTCCTGACGGCCATGCTGCGCACCGACCGCGTCGGCTCTTCCACGCCCCCGCCTGACGTCATGGCCATGCCGGGCGCCGACGACCTGGGCGAATACGGCAGCTGGCAGGCGACGCCCGATTATGGCCAAGTCTGGTATCCGCAGGTCGAGCCGGACTGGGCGCCCTATCGCGACGGTCATTGGGCCTATGTCGCCCCCTGGGGATGGACCTGGATCGATGATGCGCCCTGGGGATTCGCCCCCTTCCACTACGGGCGCTGGGTGGATATCCGTGGCCGCTGGGCCTGGGCGCCGGGAGGCGCCGTCGTTGTCGGCGGGCCGCCGCCCCCGCCGGTCTACGCTCCAGCGCTGGTCGCCTTTTTCGGGGCTGGCGTGGCCATCGGCGTCGGCATCGGCGGCCCCCATTTCGACGACAGGGGGCACCCGCCCGTCGGCTGGTGTCCCCTGGGCTGGCAGGAGCCGTACCATCCCTGGTACCGAGCCAGCCCCCGCTATGTGGAGTATGTGAACCGGCCCGTGGTCCGCAACCTGACGGTCGTGAACAACGTGACCAACATCACCATCAACAATTACGCCAACCGCCGTGGCGCCTCGATGATGCCGGCCGACGCCATGGCTGCCGGCCGCTACGGCCGCTACAACGGCGGCGCCCGACCCTGGGACGAGCGACAGCTCGCCGACGCCCGCGCCGTGGTGGGCCGGCCGCCCTTGCAGCCCACCGCCGCCACCGCCGGCGTGACGCCGCAGGTGGCGCAGCGCCTGCGTCTGCCCGACGCGGGCGGCGGTCCCGCCCGGCACCCGCCCAGTCCCGGCCCCCGGTTCGAGCCTCGGCCGGAGGGCGCCACCCTCCGGCACCTGGATCTGCGCGGGCCCGACGGCATCCCTGGCGGGGGCCCGCAGGCCGGCGCCACGCGGCCGGATGATCCCCATCCCAGCGGCAACGGGCCCCAGCCGGACCACCCTGGCGGCTTCCGTCCGACGGACCGCCGGCCCGACGAACCCGGATTCCATCCGGGCCAGCCCGGACTGAGCCGGCCGGAGGAGGGCGCCGCCGCCTGGGCCAACCGGGGCCCCGGCGGGCTGCCGGCCCTGCGCGACCATAACCGGCCGCCCGGCCCGCCGCCGGTTCGACAGACAGCCCAGGAACGCCCGGGTCCCGCACCGGACCAGGCGTCTTCCCAGGGGCAACAGCCGGGCCATCCACCACAGCAGCCCCGCCAGCCGGATGGCAGGCCGGGCGATGCGCCGCGTCCGCAGGCCCAACCAGGCCCCGGCCAACAGGCCGGCCCCGAACGGTCTCAGCCCGGGTTCCCGGTCCCGCACGGGGAACGCCGCCGGCCGGATTTGCCGAACTTCGAGGAACGGCGGCAGCCGCCGGGTCCGCAGCCGCAACATGGGCCGCCGCAGCCTCAAGCCCGGCCGTCGGCGGCGGAAGCGCCGCGCCAGCCGGACCGGCCCCAGCCGCAACACGAATTCCGTCCGCCACCGCGGCCGGAGAACCCTCAAACGCGGCCTCAGTCACCGCCCGAGCCGAGGCCCCATATGGAAATGGCCCCTCGGCCGGAAATGCAGCACATGCCGCCGCCACAGGCGCGGCCCGAGGCGGCGCGTCCCCAGGCGCCGCAACACCCGCAGCCTCAGGGGCATCCAGAGCCGCATCCGCAGCCGCCGGGCCGGTCCAACGACACCAGCCAACCGCATCGCAACTGACGGCGGCGGTGCTCAGGCCTGTTCCGCCGTGCGGAAGCTGTCGTGATGACGGATGACTTCCTTGATGATGAAGTTCAGGAACTTGGCCGCGAAGTCCGGGTCCAGGTGCGCCCCTTCAGCCAGGCGGCGCAGGCGTTCAATCTGTGCCGCCTCCCGGCCCGGGTCGCTGCTGGGCAGGTCGATGCGGGCCTTCAGCGCCCCGACCTGCTGCGTGCATTTGAACCGTTCCGCCAGCATGTAGATCAGGGCGGCGTCGATGTTGTCGATGCTGTCGCGCAGGCGCTTCAGTTCGGGATGAATGGCGGGGGCAGGGTGCTCAGCGCCGGACATGGCCACTCCTTGGGATCGCAGTCGGGCCCGACAGTACAGCCCGCCGCCGACCGTCGTCAGTGAAAATTGTGAGGGCAGTTTATAACAAACGGTCTCGGGCGGGCTGGAAGTCGCAACGGCCGATGCATAAATCAGACGTTCTTGAACCAAATTCACGGGCCTGAACCGAACTCACGGGGAGGTGGTCATGGGGGGCGATGGGGAAGCGGACGATGCGGCGGTCGCGTCGGGCGGCTGGCAATTGGCGCAAATGAACGTCGGCACGGCGCTCTACGCCATGGACGATCCGCGCATCGCCGATTTCATGAACCAGCTGGATGAGATCAACGCCCTGGCCGAGGGCAGCCCCGGCTTCGTCTGGCGCCTGCAGTCCGACAGCGGCAACGCCACCGACATCCTGGTCAGCGACAACCCGCGCTTCCTGGTGAACATGTCGGTCTGGGCATCGGCCGAGGCGCTGTTCGACTATGTCTACAAGTCCGCGCACCGCACCGTCATGGCACGGCGGCGGGAATGGTTCGAACGGCCGGTGAACCTGTACCAGGTGCTGTGGTGGGTTCCGGCCGGTCATCGTCCCACCCCACAGGAAGGGCTGGAGCGCCTGGCCCACCTGGAACGGCACGGGGCCACACCCCACGCCTTCACCTTCAAGCAAAAGCATCCGCACCCGGCCGCCCCGCCGACGGCGCCGGAGGACATGGGACCGGAACCGCATTGCGTCGGCTGGGAGTGAGGGCGCCGGGGAAGGTCTCCCAGGGAAGGTCCCATTGAATCCCGCGGGGCGGCGTTTTTTCGCCACCTTTGCGCGGCCTCATGAAGGTGCCCGGCGAGGCCGGGACGTGTTCATGTCAGAAGGATCGAGACCATGCCTGTCCTGACCCGCTCCACCACCAGCGCCTCCCCGTCCGTCGATCAGGCGTCCGTCGGCCAGTCCTGGCGCCGTCGCGGGGTCGCTGCCCTGACCTTGGCCTTCGGCCTGGCGTTGGCGCCGCTCATGACGGCCGGCGGCGCGCAGGCGGAAGTCGTCCATCATCGCGCGGCGCACCATCGCCACCATCATCACCACCATCATCATGTGCACCATGTGGCGCATCACGTCCCGGTCCATCACCCCCATGGATGAGAGCGGGTAACGGCGGCCAGGGCCTGAGCCCACTTTTGCGGATTAACCCCCGCCGACTGGCCGGGCCCAAGGGCACGGACGGAACGCCCTGGCGGAACTTTACCGTTCCCCGGGCGTTTCCATATCCGTTCCGCCCCCCTTGTCTGGCCGCCCGGCCTACCGGAGCCGGCCCGATCCCAGGGGGCCTTTGGGGCAAAGGACATACCCCCGCCCGGACCACATTGTTTGCGGTGTCGCGACGTTTTTTCGCCACCTTTGGGCGGTCCCCTGATGTCACGCCTTTCTCATGAGGAATGGAGGACGACCCATGTTCACGAAGTTGACCACCGCGGGTTGGGCCCGCACGGCGACCGCGCTGACCCTGGCCGCCGGCCTGGCGTCCGCCCCCGTCCTGAGCGCCGCCGCCTGGGCGCAGACCGCGCCGCCGGAGGGCACGCCCATGCCGGGCACGCCGCAATCGGAAGACACCAGCCGCGGCGGCACGCCGTCGACCCTGCCGCCGGCGCCGGACGCCACCAGCCCCAGCCCGTCCAATTCCCACGGCCTGCCCGGCGATCGCGCCGGCATGGGGCAGCAGCCTGGCCAGCAGCCCGGTATGGACCAGCCGGATGTGTCGTCGCCGTCGGCCATGCCCCCGGCACCATCGGACCAGAGCGGTTCCATGCCCTCGTCCTCGTCCAGCCAGGCTGTGACGGAGAAGCCGCCGGTGGTGCAGCCGCTGCCGCCGCATGATCCCAACGACGACAAGGGCAAGGCCGCGAAGTCGTCCAAGGTCAGGAAGTCGGCCAAGCACACCGCCCAGAAGAAGACCGATCCGGGCCAGAACCAGGAAGAGGCGGCCCCGCCGCCGCCCGCGCCGTCCAGTCCGGACAGTGGCACCACCGGTTCCACCAGCCAACCGGATAACCCCCGCCTGTAAAGGTTCCTTCGGGACGCGCGCCTGCAAGGTACCCGTCCATCTCCCTTACAGGTGCGTTGTGCGAAGCCCCCGGGAACATTCCCCGGGGGCTTTGTCATATTCAGGCAACCAAATGATTTTCAAATTGGCTTATTTATCCTATAAATGCGGCCATGGCGGCACTGACCGCCCAACAAGACCCCCGGGCGATGGGGTCAGCCACTCGAGGAACGTCCCATGCGAAGAATGCTCCTGGCCCTGGCCGCCTTGCTTGTCGTGCCCCTGCTGATCTTGGCCCACCCGGCCCGGGCGGACGACCCCAAGGATATGGAACCGCCGCGCCCGGCCAACGGCTTGGCCCTGACCCCGCCCATGGGCTGGAACACGTGGAACAAGTTCGCCTGCGAGATCAATGAGGACGTCATCCGCAAGGCGGCCGATGCCCTGGTGTCCTCCGGCATGGCCGGCGCCGGCTATAAATATGTGGTGATCGACGACTGTTGGCATGGCGCCCGTGACGCCCACGGCGACATGCAGCCCGACCCCGTCCGCTTCCCCTCCGGTCTCAAGGCCCTGGGCGACTACATCCACTCCAAGGGCCTGAAGTTCGGCATCTATTCCGACGCCGGCAAGATGACCTGCGGCAAGCGACCCGGTAGCCTGGGGCATGAATACCAGGATGCCGCCCAATATGCCGCATGGGGGGTGGACTACCTGAAATATGACTGGTGCTATACCGGCACGCTGGACGCCAAGGCCGCCTACACGCTGATGAGCGATGCGCTCCGGGCGTCCGGTCGCGACATCGTCTTCAGCATGTGCGAATGGGGCACGGCCAAGCCCTGGCTGTGGGCCCAGACCGTGGGCAACCTGTGGCGCAGCACCGGCGATATCTATGACGGCTGGCAGGGCAAGAAGGACTATTCCCTGGGCATCATGGACATCCTGGATCTGGAGGCCGACCTCTACCCCTACGCCGGCCCGGGCCATTGGAATGACCCCGACATGCTGGAGGTCGGCAACGGCGGCATGACAGAGACGGAATACCGCTCCCACTTCAGCCTGTGGGCCCTGTTGGCCGCCCCGCTGATCGCCGGCAACGATCTGACCAGCATGAGCCCGGCCACCAGGGCCATCCTGACCAATGCCGAGGTCATCGCCGTGGACCAGGATCCCCTGGGCGCCCAGGGCCGCCGCGTGGCCAAGCAGGGTGAACTGGAGGTCTGGGCCCGCCCGCTGGCCAACGGCGACCGCGCCGTCATATTGTTGAACCGGGGCGCGGCACCGGCCAAGATCACTGTCAACTGGACGGACCTGGGTTATCCGGCCAAGCTGCCGGCCAAGGTGCGCGACCTGTGGCTGGCCAAGGACCAGGGTACCTCCAAGGGAGGCTACACGGCCGAGGTGGCGCCCCATGGCGTGGTCATGGTGACCGTGCGTCCGGCCGTTTAGTAAACCTGCGGGCGCCCTGACGGGGCGCCCGTTTCCCTTATGTGGATGCCTATCCCCTGCGGGCGCCGCTGCTGCCCGTTGAGGGGAAGCGCAATGATACGCGGCGATCGATGAGGGCGACGACGGCCATCCCGACCAGCATGGCCAGAACGAACAGGGGGGCACCCGTCAGATCAGTCCCCTCCGGGTCCGCCACCGCGACGCCCAGGGCGGCCAGGGCCGGTCCAGGGCAATAGCCCACCAGCCCCCAGCCGGCGCCGAACAGGATGGCCCCGACCACCAGCCGGCGATCGATGGCGCGGGCCGTCGGCGGCTGGAAGACGGATGCGGCCAGGGGGGTGGCGCGCCGGCGTGCCAGGGCGAAGCCGCTCCAGGCCATGGGCACCGCCGCCGCCATGACCAGGGCCAGGCTGGCGTCCCAATCACCGGCCACATCCAGGAAGGCCAGCACCTTGGCCGGGTTGATCATGGATGACACGGTCAGGCCCAGGCCGAACACCAGGCCGGCGGCCAAGGCCAAGATCAGGCGGCGCATGGGCTCAGCCTCCCAGGATATGATGGTGGAGGAAGACGGTCAGCGCCGCCGTGGCCATGAAGACCAGGGTGGCTGCCGCCGAGCGCCGTGACAGGCGGGCAAGGCCGCAAACACCGTGGCCGCTGGTGCAACCGCCGCCCAGCCGTGTGCCCAGCCCCACCAGCAGTCCGCCGCCGATGACCAGGGCTGGGCTGGCCGGCGGCGCGCCCGCCGGCACCGGGCCACCCGCCCAGCCGTACAGCGCCGGCGCCGCCATCAGTCCGGCCAGGAAGGCCAGGCGCCAGGCCCGGTCGCCCCGGGCGGCGGTCATCAGGCCACCCACGACGCCGCTGATGCCGGCGATACGGCCCAGGCCCAGCCATAGTAGCGCCGCCGCCCCGCCGATCAGGGCCCCGCCGGCCAGGGCGGGGATGGGGGTGAGTCCGCTCACGGTCGCCCCTCCGGCGCGCAGAACAGGTCGTACAACGCCTGTAACATGGGGCGTACCTTGTCCGACCCGATGCGGTAGTGGATAACCGTCCCCTCCCGCCGGGTGGCGACCAGCCCTTCATCCCGCAATTTGGCCAAGTGCTGCGACAGGTTGGACTGTGCCAGCCCCAACTGCTGGACCAAGGCGCCCACCGTCATTTCCCCCTGCATCAGGGTGCATAGGATCATCAGCCGGTGCCGGCTGGCCAGCGACCGCAGAAAGGCTTCCGCCTCAGCCGCGCGGACCTCCAAGGCCATGGGATCGGGAAGATACATGATATATTCCTAATGTCTAAATTAGACTTAACTAATATATTGGAAGACACCAGCTTCATGCAAGCGTTCCGGCAAGGCCGGACATCCCTTTTTGGAAGGAAAGCGCCATGGCCCCGGACGTGCAGGCCTTCTTCGACGATGCCACCAACACCGTGACCTATCTGGTCGCCGACCCCGCCAGCGGGGCGGCGGCCGTCATCGACAGCGTGCTGGACTTCGACCCCAAATCAGGACGCACCGCCACGGCTTCGGCCGACCGGATCATCGCCGCCGTGCGGGCCCGGGACCTGTCAGTCCAATGGATCCTGGAGAGCCATATCCATGCCGACCACCTGTCCGCCGCCCCCTATCTGCGGCGGGCGCTGGGCGGCCAGACCGGCATCGGGGCGGAGGTGCGGCGGACGCAAGCGATCTTCGGCCGGCTGTTCAACCTGGGGGACGATTTCGCGGCCGATGGGCGGCAGTTCGACCATCTGTTCCAGGATGGGGAGGTGGCGGCCCTGGGCGGGCTGACCTTGCGCGCGCTGCATACGCCCGGCCATACCCCGGCCGACGTCAGTTACTTGATCGGTGACGTCGCTTTCGTGGGCGACACGCTGTTCCAGCCGGATTACGGCAGCGCGCGGACGGATTTCCCGGGCGGCGATGCCGCCACGCTCTATCGCTCCGTCCGCCGCCTGCTGGATCTGCCGCCGGAGACGAGGCTGTTCACCGCGCACGATTACAAGGCGCCTGGCCGCGACCATTACGCCTGGGAAAGCACGGTGGCGGACCAGCGCGCCCACAACATCCACCTGCGCGACGGCGTGGATGAGGCGACCTTCGTCACCCTGCGGCGGCAGCGCGACGCTGGGTTGGCAACGCCGCGCCTGCTGCTGCCCTCGGTGCAGGTCAACGTCCGGGCGGGGAACCTGCCCCCGCCCGAAGGGAACGGCGTCCGCTACCTGAAAATCCCGCTGGACGCCCTTTAATCCCACCCTTTCAGTTCTTGGGCGCGGTCCGGGCCAGCAGGTCGGCCAGCTTGTCCTGCCACAGCACGGCCCAGGTATGGCTGCCGTGGCCGTGGGTCTGGTCGCTGGCCGGCATCAGGACGAACTGGCCCTGGGGGATGCGCGTCACCAGTTGCTCGGCCAGGCCCAGTTCCGGCGGGTTGATGAAATCGTCGCCGGAATTGATCCACAGCACCGGCGCCTTGATGGTCTCCAGCTTGGGCGACGGGTCGTAAGTGCGCGAGGCGTCCAGCTGGTAGATCAGGTCGTTGGCCTCCATTCCGCTGACGTCCAGGATTTTCTCCACCGCCGCGTCGGCGGCCTCGCGGGTGGGGTAGGTCTTCTGCATCTGGATGGGGGCGCTGCCGGCGATGGACAGCAGGGCGGCGGCGGTGCGCAGGCCTTCCTTGGGCTGGGTCTTGTACTCGCCCCCCTGCCAGGCGGGGTCGGCCTTGATGGCGGCGATGGACATCTGGCGCCACAGACGGTTGCGGCCTGCGATGGCCTGCGGCAGGCAGGCCAGGGGCATCAGCGCGTCCATGGCGTCGGGGTAGGTCTCGCCCCAGACGAAGGCGTGCATGCAGCCCATGGACGTGCCCATGACCAGGCGCAGATGGTTCACGCCCAGCCTGGTCACCAGCTGATGTTCCAGCGCCACCATGTCGTCGTAGTCATACTGCGGGAAATGGGCGTGCAGGCCGTCGCTGGGCTTGCTGGACTTACCGTGGCCCACATCGTCGGGCAGGATGATGTAGTAGCGCGCCGGGTCCAGCACGCCGCCCGGCTGGAACAGCACGTCGCTGAACTGCGGGCGCAGGAACTGGGCGCCCGTGCCGCCCGTGCCATGCATGATCAGGATGGCGTTGTCGACCCGGCCCTTGGCGTCGCGATGCGGCGTGCCCAGGGTGGTGTAGTGCAGCCGCACCTCGGGCAGTGTCTCGCCGGTCTTGAACTTGAACTCCCTCACCGTCACGTCACCTTCCGTGGTGACGGGCTTCACCGGCTCCGCAGCGAGGGCGGCGGCACTGGCCAGCAGGGCGGCGCCCAACAACAAGGGCGCACCGACAGCGCGGGCGAGGGATCGGATCATAGCGTGAAGGCTCCAGGCGGGGTTCTTATCGTATGCAATATACGACGGTGACCTCCGAACCCGGTATAGGCCGTTGGTCAGCCCTCGCCGGCCCCGCCATATTGGAACACCGCTTCCAGTGGCACGCCGAAGACGGCGGCGATGCGGAAGGCCGCTTCCAGCGAGGGGGAATAGCGGCCCTGCTCGATGGCGATGATGGTCTGGCGGGTGACGCCCACGCGGTCGGCCAGGGCCTGCTGGGTCATCTCGCCGTTCTGGAAGCGCAGGGCGCGGATGGTGTTGCGAATGGGGGTCTGGCCCATGGGCTCAGTATCCCCACCGGTAGAACACCGCCTGCGAGGCATAGCGGACGATTTCCGCCAGCACGACCGAGGCCAGCATGGCGTGGGCCACGGTCAGGCCGGGCTGGCCGCGCAGCGCCAGCCACAGCACGCCGATGGCCCCCGTCAGCAGGACGTAATAGGCGTTGCGTTGGCCGCGCAGGGCGGCGGCCTGGTCGCGCTCATCCGGCCGTTCGGGTCGGCGGTGGATGGCCAGCGCGATGTGGGCCACGGCCACGACGATGGCCTGGGCCAGGGCCACACCCACCATACCCGGCATCGCCGCCGCCGGCGGGCCCCCCACACCCCACACCCGCCAGGCATAGAACCCGTAGACCAGCGCCAGCGCGAGGGTGGTGGCCAGCGCGCTTTTCTCCCGGAACGTCATGCTGCATCTCCCTTCAAGGGTAAAGATTAGCGCACATGATGTTAAATATACCGGACATTACGCTGTGTCAAAGATAAGTTACACCATGTCATCCAAAGCTGACATAGGCAGGCGTGACGGGAAAAGGGGGTCAGCGGGCGGCGGACGGTCCCCGCGCGGCGATGGCCTTGTGCGCCCGGTCCAGGAAGCCGTGGGACAGGGCGTGGTAGACGGCCTCCGCCCCCATGACGCGGGCGGCGCCGCAGCCGATCAGGCTGCCGGCCATGATGGGCACGGCCATGGCGTGGTTGCCCGTCATCTCCAGCACGATGACGAAGGCGGTGATGGGCGCCTGCACCACGCCGGCGAAGTAGGCGACCATGCCCACCAGAACCGCGACCTCGGCGTTGGCGCCGGGCAGTAGGTGCCCCAGTTCTGCACCTAAACCGGCGCCTACGGCCAGTGAGGGGGAGAAGATGCCGCCGGGGATGCCGCTGATGGACGACAGGGCCGTGGCCAGCCACTTGGCCGGCCCGAACAGGGGGGAGACGGCGGCCGCGGCTTGCGGATGGGCCGTCGCCTCCAGCAAGGCCTTGGCCTGGGCGTAGCCGGTGCCGTAGGTGTCGCCGCCGGTGGCCAGGCCCAGCAGGGCCAGAGCCAGGCCGCACAGGGCGGCAAAGGGGATGGGATGGGCCTTGATCCATCGCCCCGCCCGGCCGGCATGGCCGGGCCAATGGCCCACGCCCTTGGCCATGCGCACCACCAGGCGGCTGAAGGCCCCACCGGCCAGGCCGCCGATGATGCCGCACAGGGGCACCAACGCCCAGTCCTGCCAGGTGGCCATGTGCGCCGTGCTCTGGCCGAAATAGAGATAATCGCCCTGGATGGCCAGCGGGGCGGCGCCGGCCACGGTCACGGCGGCCAGCACCAGGGCGCCTGTGCGCATGTCGAAGCCGCGCCCCATCTCCTCGATGGCGAAGACGATGCCGGCCAGGGGGGTGTTGAAGGCGGCGGCGACGCCGGCCGCGCCGCCGGCCAGCAGCAGGCCGGGGAAACGCCCGCCAAAGGTGGCGCCCACCCGGTGCATGAGGGAAGCGCCCACCTGCACCGTCGGCCCCTCGCGCCCGATGGAGGCGCCGACCGCCAGGCCCAGCAGGGTCAGCACGATCTTGCCCACCGCCAGGCGGATGGAGACCAGCGCCGTCCGTTCCCGCTGGTCGCGCAATTCCCGCGCGGCGATGGCTTGGGGGATGCCGCTGCCGCCGGCGTTGGGGAAATAGGCCCGAGTCAGCCAGGCCGACATCGCCAACCCGGCCGGGGTCAGCAGCAAGGGCAACCAGGGCCGGCCGGCGATGGCGCCGCTGAAAAGCTCCTGCGCCCTGTCGGCCAGGGTGGCGAAGATGACGGCCGCCAGGCCCACCAGAACACCGCCGCCCCAGAACACCAGCCGCCGCTGCCAGCCCTCGCGCGAAAGCCACAAACGGCGGGTGCGTCGGTATGCTGCCAATGCCATGGGAAACGGCCCCTTCTGGGGAAATGATGCACGGGAGGGACGATACGGACCAAGGCCACCCTAGACCATGATCCGGGCGGGAGCGACCCGGTCCTGCCCGCCATCGGGGCGACGCAGGGCCGCCGGTGGGGCATGCCTACCGCCCCTATTGGCCGCCCCTATTGGCCGAACCGTCGCTGGCGGGTGAGGTGGGTTGGGTTCGCATCCAGACCGACGACAGGCGGCGCGATTTGGCGGCGGTGGGCGCGGCCTGGCCGCCACCGCCGCCGTTCTGGCGCGGATGGATTTGGTGGTCCCGCTGGAGACGGGTGTCGCCCACCTGACGGGGGGCTCTGGGGCGCCCTTGTCTTGAAATGACGGCGGGGCGGCCGGCCCGCCCCGCCGCCGGAACGCTTACTTGCCTTCCTTGGGTGTGCCGGTGCCGTTGAACGGCTCCGTCTTGCCGCCCATGCCGCTGCAGGTGCCGGCCTTCACGGCCTTCCAGTCCTGGCCATCGTAATTCTTGGTCGACTGGCCCGCGCAGGAATGGCTGCCGGTGGCGTTGGCGCAGCTGTTCTGCCCGGCCTTGGAGATGCCGTAGCACTTCTCGGTGGCGTCGGCGGCGTGGGCCGAACCGGCGAATGCCGCCAGCGCCAGGGCGCCGGCCAGGGCGGCCGCGACGGTCACGGCCGTTTGCGGCGTGGCAGGAACGTCGGCGGCCTGCCGCACGGCGGATGAAACACGGGATTGAGACATGGGCCTTCCTCCTGTTGGGACCGGGTGACGGCCGCATCGCCGCCTCCGGCTAGGGGGAAGATACGAGCAGGCGGGGATACTTGCAAAACAGCCTTTAGCGCGGATCATGCGACAAAACGGATAGTACCGCCCGTGCAGGTCTCGAAAGACGGGAAAGCCTGAAGGAAAGCAACCGCCCATGACCGACACCTTCCAAACCGAGGACCTGGTGCGTTACGCCACCGGCCTGCACAAGGCTGGCAAGCATGAAGCGGCCGAGACGCTCTACCGCCAGGTGCTGGCGCGCGACCCCGGCCGGGGCGACGCCGCCCACCTGCTGGGCATGCTGCTGGCCCAGACCGGCCGCCTAAAGGAGGCGGAAGCCCACATCCGGCAGGCCCTGACACGCTTCGACACCATGGCCGACCTGCACGCCAGCCTGGGCTTGGTACTGGCGGACCTGGAACGGCTGGAGGATGCGGCCGCCAGCTGGCGGCGGGCCCTGGCGTTGGCGGCACCAGGCACCCCTTGGGTGGCGGACGTGGCGGCGCGGCTGGCCGCCGTGCCCGTGGTCACCACGGCGACGATGCCCAAGGGGGATGCCGTGGCCCTGCTGGCCCTGGCGCGGCAGCGGTTGCGGCTGGACGACCTGGGCGGGGCGGAAGCCCTGTGCCGGGAGGCGCTGGCGGAGGACGGGACCTACGCCGACGCCTGGAACATGCTGGGCGTGCTGGCTCTGCAGACACGGGATGAGGCCGCCATCGACCACTTCGCCGCAGCCGTGCGGCATGCGCCCCAAGTGCTGGCCCATCACAGCAACCACGCCGCCGCGCTGTATCAGCTGGGCCGGCCGGCCGATGCCGCCGAGGTGATCAACAACGCCCTGACGGTCATCGGCGCGTGCGCCAGCCTGCTGGCGCAGTTGGGTGACGCACGCTTCGCCCAAGGCGACAGTTTCGCCGCCGCCGCCGCCTATCGGCTGGCGCTGGAGTATCTGGCGCGGGAACGGGCCGGGGGCGCGGACCCCGGGGTCGATGCCCCCCGCGTCCAGGGTAACCTGGCCCGCGCGCTATGCGCCTGCGGCCTGGCCCGCGACGCGGTGGCCGTGGCGCGCGCGCGGGCGGAGGCGGCCCCCGGCGTGGATGCTTGGCGCGACCTGGCCATCGCCCTGGTGGCGGCCCATGATCCGGACGCCGCGCTGGCACCCATCCTGCGGGCGGTGGAAGCGGCGCCGGAACGGGCCGACCTGCGTGTGACCGCGGCGGCGGCCTGTATCGACGCCAGCCGCGTGGATGAGGCGGCGGTCCATGTGGCCACGGCCCTGGAACTGGACCCCCAGTCTCCCGAGGCGCACGCCAACCGGGGCTTCCTCGCGTTGCGGCGGGGGGACCCCGTGGCGGCGGAATCCTGTTTCCGCACGGCCCTGGCCAACCATCCACCCACCCGCGACGCCAACGTCGCCGTGCTGCACCAGGGACTGGGCATGGCCCTGCTGCAGCAAGGGGACGTGTTGGGCGGCGCCCCCCATTTCGCCTGGCGTCGGCATGTGCCCGGCATGACGCAAGGCCTGGCCGACGTGCCCCTGTGGAATGGCGTGGTCTCGCCCGGCGCCCACCTGGTCATCACGGCCAGCCGGGGCCATGGCGACGTGATGCATTTCATCCGCTACGCGCGGCCGCTGCGCCGGGCTGGCATGCGGGTGGTGTTCCGGGGCATGGACATCCTGCTGGACCTGCTGGCCGCCTCGGACCTGGTGGAGGATGTGGGCACCCTGCGCGATCCCTTGCCGTCGCCCCGGCCGGGGCACCATTGGACGCAGGCGGATTGCATGGACTTGCTGTCCCTGGCGGGGACGGGCTTGGGCTGGGCGGCGGACACGGTGCCCTACCTGGCGCCGCCGGCCGATGCCGTGGCGCGCTGGGCTGGCGTGCTGGACAGTCTGCCGCCGGTGCGCGTGGCGCTCAGTTGGGCGGGCTCGACCCTGTTTCCCTATCACCGCCATCGCGCGCCCCGCCTGGCGCCGCTTTTGCCGCTGCTGACCGACCCCCGCCTGGCCGGCCGGGTGGGCTGGGTGTCGGTGCAGACGGATGACGGTCGCCGGGATCTGGAAACGGTGGACCTGCCCCTGGCGGTGCGTGAGGATTTCCTGGACATGGGCGACGGTCTGCGCAGCTTCGCCGACACCGCCGCCGTCCTGGCCCAGGTGGACGTGGTCATCACCCTGGACACCGCTGTGGCCCATCTGGCCGGGGGCCTGGGCCGCCCCCTTTGGCTGATGCTGGACACAGGCTCCGAATGGCGATGGCTGACCCGGCCGGCGGACAGTCCCTGGTACCCCACCGCCACCCTGTTCCGCCAGGCGCGCCCCGGCGATTGGCCCGGCGTGGTCGCGTCCCTGGCGGATACCTTGGCCGCCCATGTGGGGATGGCTCCGCCGGCGATGGCATAACGCCAAGTCCTTTGGGTTAGGGGCCGTTGCGGCGCTTGACCCGTCCCACCTCACCGCCAATCGTTTCAAGGGTGAGGTGGCGATGCGGGATCTGACAGGCGTTTTCGACCGTACGGGGACGGTGGCACGTCCGCCCTACCGCGGCTTGTGGGGGGAGCTGTGGTCCCTGCCCAGCTATCGCCCCGCACCGCCACCGCCCGTGCCAGCGGGCGACCGCACCGTCCTGGTCATCCCCGCCTTCCTGACCGCCGACCCTTTCACCCGCCCCTTGCGCGCCTTCCTGGCCCGCTGCGGCCATGCGCCCCGGACCTGGGGCCTGGGCGTCAACTGGGGCCCCACGCCGGCGGCCCGCGCCGGCTTGCGGCGACGGTTGGATGAGATTTGCGCCACGACCGGCGCGCCCGTCGACGTGGTGGGCATCAGCCTGGGCGGCCTGCTGGCCCGTGACTTGGCCCGGGACCGGCCGGACCAGGTGCGCCGGGTGGTCACCATCGGCAGCCCCGTGCGCTTGCCCACGGCCACGCCCCTGGAACCCCTGATCCGCCTGATCGCCCGCCACTATGCCAAGGATTTGGAGCCTGGGCACCTGTCCCAGCCCCTGCCCATGCCCACCACCGCCATCTACAGCCGCGACGACGGCGTGGTCGCTTGGCAGAGCTGCTGGGTGCCGGAACCACAGGGCCGCGTGGTGGCCGTGGACGGTGCCCACGTCACCATGTGCCGCAATCCCGACGTGCTGCGCGCGCTGGCCGAGGCGCTGGCCTGAGAGTCCGCGCGGTTAGGTGGGGCACGTCGCGGCGCTGCCAGGATGCCGCGTTTCAAGACGCCACGTCGTCGCGAAAGATCATCTCGATGGGCAACCCGAACAGCCGCCCGATCCTGAAGGCCAGGGGCAGCGACGGGTCGTACCGTCCGGTCTCCAGCGCGTTGACCGTCTGGCGCGACACGTCCAGCCGGCGGGCCAGGTCGGCCTGGGTCCAGCCATATCGGGCGCGCATCTCACGCAGGCGGTTGTTCATGCCGGCAGCCCCTCGCTATGGCGGCCCTTCCCATGGTGGGGTGGGCCCTCATTCCTCGTCATTCTCATCCCCCTCCGGCGCCTGCAACCATCGGCCCAGGAACTGGCCCACGACCAGCAGCAACACCATCAGCGGCCACACCATGAACATGGACAAGCGCGGGAAACCCGCGACCTCCAGAAAACCATAGGTGAAGGTCAGCAGGGCGGTGCCGGCGAAGGCGAAGCCGATGGCGACCAGTTGCACCCGTCCCTCTTCCGTCCGCTGCGGCGCAGGTGGCGTACCACCGCCCACCAGATGCCGACGCAGGCCACCATGGGGGCGATGGCCACCACGGTGCGGGTGCCGCCCTGGACCCAGCCGTTGTTCAAGGCCATCAGGGCAAGGGTCATCAGCAGGCCGTAGGCCAACAGGGCGACGACGAATTCGATGAGATAGCGTTTGCCGGGCATGGAGGGATCCGTTGGGCGGGCGGGGGCTATCCCCTGGACAATACAGACAGGTCGCGCACCTAGACAAGTACGCCCGACACGGCGGTATCATTGCCCTGGCGGCGCGTCATGTGTCGGTGATCAGGGTGTTCAAGGCCTCCAGCCGGCCGGCCAGGGGACCGTCGCGGCGGATCAGCATGCGGATTTGCACAGGCGCCAGCGCGAAGGGCAGGGGCGCCAGTTCCCCCGCCAGGCGCAACGTCTCCAGCAGGTGCAACCCGTTGCGGTGCACCAGGACGCAGAAGTCCGCCCGGCCATAGCGCACGCGCTGCAACATGCCCTCCGTCGTGCCGCTGCGTTCCAGGTTCAGCCCCCGGGCCTCCAGCGCGTCCATGTCGGCGCCATAGGCGCTGCCCAGCGGCGCGACGCCCGCGCGGCCGAACAGATCGGCGACGGCGCGGTAGCGCCCCACATCCGCGCGGCGGACGAAGGCGCGCACGTCATCGTTGGCATAAGGGGCGGTGTAGAGCATGCGGTCCGTCCGCTCCGCGTTCCACAGGGCGGACACCAGCAGGTCAACCAGGCCATGCTCCAGCGCCGCCAACGCCCGCTGCCAGCGGCCGAACGCCAGGGGCGCGGCCGCCAGGCCCAGATGGCCCAGGGCGGCCCGCGCCTTGTCGACGCCCATGCCGCGCAGCCGGTCGCCCTCCTCCCAGCTATAGGGGAACCAGGCGGGGTTGCCACCGATACGGATGGCGGGCGTCTGCGCCCTGGCCCGGTGTCCGCCTGCGGCCCACAGCGCGGCGCTGCCCAGGGTGCCGCACAGGATCCCGCGTCGTGTGATCACGCCGGCGGCGGTGCCGTTCGCACCGGTTGCCGTCATCCTGATCCGCCCCATCTCGCCCCGCCGTTCCGGCCCGGCCCTCCGTCGGCCGCGCCGTTGGGGGCGTCACCCGTTCCCGTGCAGGATGGCAAAGGACGGCCGGGCTGTCGCCAGCGTTCTATCGCCGTCAGCAATCTTTCATGTGGCTGTTTTGTAATGCGGATCGGGCGGATTGGGGACCGGCCCCAAAAGCGAACCCCCGGATGCGGGGCATCCGGGGGCGTTGGTCTTACGGGAACATGTCGTCCACGGCGCTTTGGCTCAACTTGCCGTCGCTGCTGGGCGGCTCTGGCGCCTTAGCAGGCTTGGGCGGCGGGGGTGGCGGCGGCGCCACCGGCGGCGGGGCCGCGACGGGGGCGGGGGCGGGTGGTGGGGGCGGCGGCGCGGCCACCGGGGCGAAGCCGCCGCCATCCATCAGGGCATCGACCATGTTCTGGTCGATGCCACCGCGCAGGGCGGGGCCGTGCATCAGGTGGCTGTCGGGCCGGACGTCCTGCGGATCGTCCATGATGGCCTCGGCCGCCTCGGTCTCCAGGCCCCAGATCTCGATCATGGTGTGCACCCGGCGCTCGATATAGCGCATGGTGTTCACGACCTTGGTCATGCGCTGGCCGGTGATGTCCTGGAAGCTGCACGCGGTCATGATCTCCATGACCTCGTTATCCAGCTCGCTGGCCACGGCCGGCGACTCGCCGCGCAGGCGGTCGGCCACGGACTGGATGCGCTCGGCGCCGTTCAGGATCTCGGTGGTGGCGTGCTCTGTCGCCTGCAGGATGGCGTCCAGTTCCTCGGTCGCCAGCATGATGCGGTTGGCCGAGGGATCGTCCGGCTTCAGGGCCGCGATCTCACGCCGGGTCTGGGCGATGTGCGACGCCATCTCCTGCAACTCCCGCCGCAGGATGCGGATGTGGGCGCCGGAGCTGTCGACCTCACCCCCCGTCTTGGCTTCCTTCAACAGGCGGCGCACGTCGTCTATGGCGACGACACGGCCCCGGCGATCCCGCATGCGCAGAAAGGCACGCCCGCGCGCCGTGGACTGCAGCGCGTCCTCGATACGGGCGTATTCCTCGTCAGACAGGTCGGAAAAGAAATCCGACACAGGCATCACCCCAGCGCGCCGATGACGCTCTCGATCTTTTTCTTCAGCGTGTCGGCGTTAAAAGGTTTCACGATGTAGTTGTTGACGCCGGCTTCCTTGGCGGCAACGACGTTCTCGGTCTTGGACTCCGCGGTCACCATGATGAAGGGCGTACCCTTCAGGCGAACGTCCGCGCGCACTTCCTTAAGGAGTTGAAGGCCGGTCATCGGTTCCATGTTCCAGTCCGAGATGACCAGGCCAAAGGTGGACGCGCGCAGCTTGGCCAACGCCTCGGCGCCGTCGGCGGCCTCGTCGATCTTGGTGAAGCCGATCTGCGTGAGCAGGTTCCTGATGATGCGCCGCATCGTCGCGTAGTCGTCGACGACGAGGACCTGGATATTCAAGGACACGCAAACCCCCAAGTGCCAAAAGTTGAGCGGAGGATGGAAACAGGGCGCGGGAGAGTGCCCCCTCCGATCCGGTGGCCGGTCAGGAAATCCTGCCGGGTGGGCGTTCTGCCCGTTCCGGGACATGAAAACACTTCCCGGCGCGTCCCTTCTGAACGGCGCCGCGCGGCACTTTGGAAGGCGCCCAAACGGTTGTCAAGCATCGCCCCGGGATAGCTTGTCTCTTTGCCGGAATCGCCAATAGCGGCCCCCAAGGGCTTGAGCGTCCTGCAACTCTTGGGCGGTTTCAGGGACGCTCCACCAAGGCCAGGATGCAATCGCACGCCTCGGCGGTCTCGGTGTTGGCGGGGAGGTGGGAGGTCCCCTCGGCGTAGCGCCGTTTCAGCGCCGCGTCGTTGGTCAGGCGGTCCAGCGCTGCCGCCACGGTGACGGGGCGGTAGCGGCGCATGGACACCTGCGCGCCAGTGTTCCTTGTCCGCCGGCGTATAAGGACGGCTGGCCGTTGCCTGGACTCCGCCTGGGCGCTAGGGTCCCAGCCCACCCTGTTCCTGTTGAAAGGGCTCCCCGCCCCATGCGACGCGCCGTCCTTTTCGCCATCCTGATGCTGCTGCCCCCCGCCGCCCTGGCCCAGTCGGGTCCCACGCCCAAACCGGCGCCGGCCAAGCCCGCCGCTGACCTGCCGGCGGGCGGCCTGCCCAAGATGGGTGGGGATTATCAGGCGGTGGAGGCCCTGACGGTCAACGGCGTGCGCCAGGACCTGCGCGTTTTCCATGACCAGGGGCGGGAGCGGCGCGAGATGAAGGAGGGCGGGCTGAGCACCGTCCTCATCGTGCGCCCCGATCGTGACAGCGCCTTCGTGCTGCAGCCGGAGTCGCACATGGCGGCCCCCCTGTCGCCCCAGGATCCGGAGGCGGCCCCCGACCTGACCCGCCTTTCACAGCTGGACGCCGAGGCGCTGGGCCGGGACACGCTGGGGGGTGAGGCCGTGGTCCGCTACCGTGTCGTCGGCACTTATGAACAGGGCGGCGGGTTCGAAGGCCAGGTCTGGTCCACGGCGGATGGCATCTATATGCGGGTGGAGGGCACGGCCAACGACGGCAACGGTCCCGTGACCATGCGCCTGGACCTGGGCGACCTGAAGCGCGGCCGGCAGGAGGGCGGCCTCTTCGAACTGCCCAAGGGCTACACCATGATGAATTTCGGCCCGATCGACGCGCCCGTTCCGGAAGGCTTGCGCGGGGATACGCCCAAGCCGTAATCCTTATCCCCGCGGGTGGGGCCCGTGGGGTGGGGGAAGCCACCGTCCAGGACAAAACAACCGGCACCGTTCGGCGCCCCCCTGATTTCAGGGACGGCGGGATGGGATGACCGGCTTCGCAGGAGCGGCTTGATGCGCGGGCACAGCTTTATGTACTCCACCCTGCTGGCGGCGACGCTGGCCCTTCCGTTCGCGGCAGGCACCGCCCAGGCGCAGGTGCCGCTGAACGCCCGCCCCGCCATCGGCGGCCAGGTCGACGCCCAGCACCAGTTCATCCTGGATTACGCCAAGCAGCCGGGCGTGGAGATGTCGACCAACGGCGTCGCCTATCGCTTCCTGCGGAAGAAGGAACCGGCCGTCGGCCAGCAACCCAACCCCAGCAACCGGATCCGTGTTCATTACGAGGGCAGGCTGACCGACGGCACCGTCTTCGACAGCTCCTACCAGCGGGATGAGACGGCCGTCATGTCGCTGGAAAAGGTGGTGAAGGGCTGGGTCGAGGTGATCCCCCGCATGCATGTCGGCGACAAGATCGAAATGGTCATCCCGGCGGAGATGGGCTACGGCCAGAAGGGCTCGGGCGACGGCGTCATTCCTCCCGGCGCCACCCTGATCTTCAAGGTCGAGCTGTTCGAGGTCATGCCGGGCGAACTGCGCAGCAAGGGCGCCGGCTGATCGGCCGCGGGCGATCGTTCCGGGGCTTGTCCGCCGGGCGCCGCCCCCTAAAGACTCTTGCGTTGTTGCGCCCAACCCCGTCACATCATGGGACGTATGCCGTTCGGGGAAGACAACGGGCGGCATCCAGGGAACTGGTACGGGCAACGTTTTGGAATCAGCCGCCGTCGTGAGCGCGGGAACGACCGCCATGAGGTTGGGGCGAGGGCAGCGCCGGCTGGCGGACGCCCTGCCATGGGTCCTGGTCTGGCTCGGTCTCTTGCTGGCGCCAGCGGGGGCGCAGGAATACGCCTTCCGCTCCTACACCCAGGAAGACGGCCTCGCCAATCTGTCCATCACCGCCCTGGCGCAGGACGCCATGGGCTTCCTGTGGGTGGGCACGGAGAACGGACTTTATCGTTTCGATGGCGGAAAGTTCCAGCGTTTCGGCCCGGCTGAAGGCCTAAAGGAACCCTATGTCAGCGCCGTCCATGTGACCCCGTCGGGTGTGCTGTGGGTGGGTACCACCGGCGGCCTTTACCGCTGGGACGGCCGCACCTTCGCATCCGTGATCCAGGAAGGCCGGCCTGTGCCGGTGTGGCAGGGCCAGAAGCTGGCGTCGCTGGACGCCGGCCACCTGCTGGTGGTGGGCCGCGAGGAGTTGCTGGTGGTCGAGGCGCAGAGGGCCGCCGCCCCCGGCGCGTCGACCGCCGCCGTCAGCTGGGTCGCCCGGCCTTACTTCACCCCGGACCAGAAGGCCGCCCAGCCGGCGCTCAACCGAATCCAGAGCGTGCGGGTGTTCGGCGTGGGCGAACAGGGCGGCGGGGATATCTGGCTGGGCTGCGGCCAGGCGCTGTGCGCGGTGCGCCAGGGGCAGCTTAAGCTGTGGGGCCCCGACCAGGGAGTACCCCCCGACCGCTGGGGCAACGTGCTGCGCGACGTCGACGGCACGCTGTGGGCGCGCGGCGAACACCAGGTGCTGGCGCTGCCGCCCGCGGCCGAGCGGTTCACGGCGCAACTGCCGCAGCCCTCGACCCGCACCAACGTCCGGGTGTACCTGCCCCTGCTGCAGGATATGGACCGCACCATCGTCACCTTCGGCGACCAGGGCCTGCTGCGCCTGGCGCGTCCAGGCAAGGGGCTGGCGCCCGACACCGTGCCTCAATGGGAACAGCTGGGCGACGCCAACGGCCTGCCGGCGCGCGAGGTCAGCGCCCTGCTGGTCGACCATGACGGCGACCTGTGGGTGGGTTCGGCCGGCTTGGGCCTGACCCATTGGGTGGGCTATCGCAGCTGGGCCAACTGGACGGCGCGCCAGGGGCTGGTACACGAATTGGTCTGGTCCTTCCGCCGTGATGGCGCCGGCCGCCTGGTCATCGGCACCGATGGGGGCTTGGCCCGGCTGGAGGAACGGGGCGATGCCCCTCCGCGCATCATTCCGGCGCCGGGTGGCCAGCCGATCCTGAACCATCAGGTCGGCAGCCTGGCGTTGGACAGGTCCGGCCGCCTGTGGGGCGGAACCTTCTCGGGCCTGCTGTTCTATCAGGATCCGGGGAAGGACGGCGGCGAGCCGCCGCCGGCGGTGGTCGTGGCGCATCTGCCCCTGATCTTCCAGGTCTTCATCGATGCGCAGGGCCGACTCTGGGTCATGACCCGCAAGAAGGGCCTATACGTCATCGACAAGCCGGAGGCGGCCAATCCCCAAGTGGCGCCCCTGGGCGCCGCCCTGCCCGTCCCGTCCGACAGTTCCGTCTCCAGCGGTTGCCAGGCGCCGTCCGGCACCCTGTGGTTCGCGACGGAGGCCGGCTTGTTGCGCTTTGGCGAGGGCAAGTGGACGGCGCCCACCATCACCGGCGTGCCGCCGGTCACCCGCTTCAACGTCATCGCCTGTGCCCGCGACGGCAGCCTGTGGTTGGGGGGCGAGACGGTGCGTCTGGCACATGTGCAGGAACCGCTGGGCATTGCGCCGGGGGCCGGCACCGGCGTGCTGCAGCCGGTGGGCGACGTGACGGAGGACTTGGTGGGCGACCGCCAGGTGCTGGGCCTGCTGGAGGACCGGCGCGGCTGGATGTGGCTGTCCACCGACAGCGGCGTGCTGGTGTGGAACGCAGGCGCCCTGCGCCAGTACAGCCATGATACCGGCCTGGTGTGGAATGACTGCAACCAGAGCGCCCTGATCGAGGATGACGATGGCACCCTGTGGGTGGGCACCAGCAAGGGCCTGACCCATATCACGCGACCGGACCTGCTGTTCAACCGGCCGGCCCTGGTCACCCGCGTGACGGGCATCGAACGCAACGGCGTGGCGTTGCCCACGGACGGCAACTTCGAATTGCCCTGGGACACGGCCCCCCTGACCTTCCATCTGACCACGCCCAGCTTCCGCAGCCGCGGCGGGCAGATCTACCGCTATCGCCTGAACGGCCTGGAAGGGGATTGGAACATCACCGCGGCGGAGGAAATCCGCTATTCCGCCCTGCCGTCCGGCACGTATGAGCTGGAGATCGTGGCCCGCAACACGGCGCTGCAGGCCATGGCCCCCTCCATCCTGGTGCCCTTCAGCATTCGGCCGCCCTGGTGGCAGACCAAGCTGTTCTTCGCCGGCTGCGCCCTGTCCGTCGTGGTGGTGGGCGTCGCCATCTACCGCTGGCGCACCCATGCCGACATGGACCGGCGCCGCACCCTGGAAATCCTGGTGGAGGCGCGGACGCGCGAGCTGGAAGCCTCGCGTGAGCAGCTGCGCCAGCTGGCCATGTACGACAGCCTGACCCATCTGTGGAACCGGCGCGCCATCCTGGATCTGCTGGAACTGGAGCTGGCCCGGCGGCGCGACGATGGCTCGCTGACCGTGGTGTTGGCCGACGTTGACCACTTCAAGCGCATCAATGACACCCACGGCCATCCCGCGGGCGACGCCGTGCTGGTGGAGGTGTCGCGCAGACTGTCCGCCGCCGTGCGCAGCTACGATGCCGTTGGCCGCTATGGCGGGGAGGAGTTCCTGATCCTGCTGCCCGGCCTGGGGCGGGATGACTGTGGCGATGTGCTCAGCCGCCTGCACGGCGCCATCTCCCTCACCCCCATCGCCTTGGGCGATGTGCCCACAGGCGCGGTCCATGCCCATGAGGGGCGGCCGGAAGCGGCGCCGGACGTGCATGTCGACGCCTTCGGTGTCAGCGTGACCGTGACCTGCAGCTTCGGCGTCATCTCCATTGGGCCAACGTCCGGCCATGGATCGGCGGGCGCGCCGCCGCTGGAGGAGATCATCAAGCGGGCGGATCAGGCCCTGTACCGGGCCAAGCACCTGGGGCGCAACCGGGTGGAGTACGCGGCCGGCACATGACCGGCCAGGCTGGGTATCGGCGGGGAAGGTGGGTGTCAGGTGAATTCCGTTCACCCGGAAGTGCGAAAGGCCCGTTTGTCCGGCGGGGCGCGGCAGGGAACAGTGGGGCCTCTTCCATCGTAAAGGTGCCCCATGACCGCCCCTGTCCTGCTGCGCGCCGTCGATGACGACGGCATCGCCACCCTGACCCTGAACCGCCCGGAAAAACTCAACGCCCTCAGCTACGCCCTGGTCGACGCCCTGCTGAAGGCGTTGGAGGAGATGGAGGGGGACGACGCCATCCGCGTCGTCATCCTGACCGGGGCGGGCGACCGCGCCTTCTGCGCCGGCGGCGACATCCCGGAATTCGCCGGCAGCGTGCGCCTGGGTGCCACGGTGGCGGTGCGCGACTTCGTGCGCCGGGGCCAGGCCCTGACCAGCCGTATCGAAGCGTACTGCAAGCCCATCATCGTCGCCGTCAACGGCCTGGCCTATGGCGGCGGGTGCGAGATCACGGAGGCCGCCCCCCTGGCCGTGGCCAGCGACCGGGCGCTGTTCGCCAAGCCGGAGATCAAGCTGGCCATGCCGCCCACCTTCGGCGGAACCCAGCGCCTGCCTCGTCTGGCGGGGCGCAAGCGGGCGTTGGACTTGCTGTTGACCGGTGACAGCTTCACGCCGGCGCGGGCGCTGGAACTGGGCCTTGTCAATCGCGTGGTGCCGCATGATCAGCTGATGCCGGCCGCGCGCGACTTGGCCCATCGCATCATCCGCCACGCGCCGGGTGCGGTGGCCGCCATCCTGGCCGCCGTGACGCGCGGGGTGAATTTGCCCATCGCCGAAGGCCTGGCGGTGGAAAGCGCGGCCTTCGCCACCCTGGTGCCGGGCCACGACCTGGAGGAAGGGCTGGACGCCTGGATCGCCCGGCGCCCCGCCGCCTACACCGGCAACTGAGAACCCAGCTCCGCCTGGATCCAGGTCCGGAAGGCCGCCACCTCTGGGCGGTTGCGGCCGGCGCGGCTGGTGATCAGCCAATAGCCGGTGCTGATGGGGCGGGGCGGGCCCAGCACGGCCGCCAATCGGCCGGCGCTCAGGTCGGCGGCCACCAGGGGCAGGCGGCCCATGGCGATGCCCAGGCCGCTGACCGCGGCTTCCAGCGCCATGTGCACGGTGTCGAACCGGACGCCCCGGCGCGGCAGGCCCAACTCCACGCCGGTGGCCGCTTCCCACGCCGCCCATTCCTCCGTCACGCTGTCCACATGCAGCAGCGGCAGGTCCGCCAGATCGGCCGGGCTCGTCACACGCGCCGCCAGGGCGGGGGCGCAGACCGGCACCAGGACCTCCCTCACCAGGCGGATGGCGTGCAGGTCGGCCCTCTCGGCGGGCCGCCAGTCGTCCTGGCGCATGCGAATGGCCACATCCACGCCATCACGCGGCAGATCCGCCGGCCGGTGGCTGGTGTCCAGGGTCAGGGTGATGTCCGGATACAGGTCGCTGAAGCGGGGCAGGCGGGGGACCAGCCAGCGCAGGCCGAAGGTGGGTGCCACGCTGACGGCCAGCCGGCCGCTGGGCGCGCGGCCTGGCAAGGCGGCGGTGACGGTGGCCAGCCGCTCCAGCATGCCGCGCACCTCGGGCAGATAGGCTTCCCCCGCCGCAGTCAGGGACAGGCTGCGGTGGCCCCGCGTGAACAGCGGCGTGCCGAGCCAATCCTCCAGCGTCTGCAGGGCATGGCTGACGGCGCTGGGCGTCAGGTTCAGCTCCTCCGCCGCCCGCTTGAAACTGAGATGGCGGCCCGCCGCCTCGAACGGGCGCAAGGTGGTCAGCGGCGGCAGGCGATAGGGCATGGGGGCAGGCTCATCCATTTCGGATGAGCATAGTTCATCCCGGGGACCGCCTGCCATGCCCCCGGGATCCTCGTCAGGTTCAATCGCCCTTCACGCGTTCCATCTGGGCGCCGCAGGCGTTCAGCTTGTCCTCGATGCGCTCATAGCCGCGATCCAAGTGATAGATGCGGTTGACCGTCGTCTCGCCCTGCGCGGCCAGCCCGGCCAGCACCAGCGAGACCGAGGCGCGCAGGTCCGTCGCCATCACGGGCGCGCCCGTTAGACGCGGCACTCCGCGCACCAGGGCGGACGAGCCGTGGACCGTGATGTTGGCGCCCATGCGCGCCAGTTCCGGCACGTGCATGAAGCGGTTCTCGAAGATGGTCTCGGTGATCATCGAGGCGCCCTTGGCCGTGCACATCAGCGCCATCATCTGCGCCTGCAGGTCGGTGGGGAAGCCGGGGAAGGGCTCCGTCATCACATCCACGCCCAGCACCTCGCCATTGGCGCGGCGCACCTTGAAGCCGGTGTCGGTGGGGGTGAACACCACCTCCGCCCCGGTCAGGGCCGTGGCCACGGCCTGGATATGCTCCAGGTTGCCGCCCACCAGCTCCAGCTCACCACCGGTGATGGCGGCGGCCATGACGTAGGTGCCGGTCTCGATGCGGTCTGAAACGATGCGGTGGCGGGCGCCGTGCAGCGCCGCCTTGCCCACGATGTGCAGGCGGTCGGTGCCGATGCCGTGGATCTCGGCGCCCATGGCGATCAGGCAGTGCGCCAGGTCGGTGATCTCCGGCTCGCGCGCGGCGTTGATCAAGACGGTTTCGCCCTTGGCCAGGCAGGCGGCCATCAGCAGATTCTCGGTGGCGCCCACCGACACCTGGGGGAAAACGAACTCCGCACCGCGCAGCCCCTCGGGCGCCGAGGCGTGGATGTAACCGGCCTCCAGCTCGATCTTGGCCCCCATCGCCTGCAGGCCCTTGATGTGCAGATCGACAGGGCGGGTTCCGATGGCGCAGCCGCCGGGCAGAGACACCTTGGCCTGGCCGAAGCGCGCCACGAGGGGCCCGAGCACCAGCACACTGGCGCGCATCTTGCGGACCAGATCGTAGGGCGCCTCGGTCGAGGTGATGTTGGCGGCGGACAGGTTGACGGCCCGCTGGGCGCAGGAAGTGGCGCCCCCTTCGTACACCATGTCCACGCCGTGCTGGGCCAGCAGATTGGCCATGGTGGTGATGTCGGCCAGGTGCGGCAGGTTGTCGAGCGTCAGCGTCCCCTCGGTCAGGAGACAGGCGGCCATCAGCGGCAGGGCCGCGTTCTTGGCGCCGCTGATGCGGATGCTGCCGTTCAGCGGCGAACCGCCGCGTATGCGTAACTTGTCCATGGGGAAGGGCCGATCGGTTCAGACATGCCGGTCTTGGGCAATGCCGGCTGTAATGGCGGGAAGGTAATGGCGAAGAGGTATGGCGGAATTTGGGCGGCGGCGGCCCGCCGCCCGAACATCAACGCCGGCCGCGGCTCACAGGCGGGGCAGGGTCACGCCGCGCTGGCCCATGTACTTGCCGGACCGGTCGGCGTAGGAGGTCTCGCAAACGGTGTCGCCCTTCAGGAACAGGAACTGGCACAGGCCCTCATTGGCATAGACCTTGGCGGGCAGGGGCGTGGTGTTGCTGATTTCCAGGGTCACATGACCCTCCCATTCCGGCTCCAGCGGCGTGACGTTCACGATCAGGCCGCAGCGGGCGTAGGTGCTTTTTCCCAGGCAGATCACCAGCACGTCGCGGGGCACGCGGAAATATTCCACCGTGCGGGCCAGCGCGAAGCTGTTGGGCGGGATGACGCAGACATCGGTTTTGCGATCCACGAAGCTGGCATCGTCGAAGCGCTTGGGGTCGACGATGGCGCTGTCGACGTTGGTGAAAATCTTGAATTCGTCCGCCACCCGCGCGTCATAGCCGTAGGAGGACAGGCCGTAGGAGATGACACCCTCGCGCTTCTGCGCCTCCACGAACGGTTCGATCATGCCCCGGTTCTGCGCCATGTCGCGGATCCAGGTGTCGGGCATGATGGCCATGGGTGTCGCTCCTAGGGTCGGATGAAGGAATGCGTTTCAGCGTTCATCCTTCTTAGACCCTCCCGTCACGCGGCTCAAGGTGACTCTGACACCATGTCTGGTGGGGATAAGCCCCAGGAATGGGCGGCTGCCGCGGTCCAGACCCACCACATCTGGTTAAACCGCTGAACTCACTCGGTCCCGCCCGCTGGCTCGCCGGCCGGGGCTTCGGCGGCATCCTCCCGCTCGCGCGACTGCGCCTTGCGGCGGCGCAGGTTTTCGCGCAGGGCGGCGGCCAGGCGCTCTTCCCGGGTCATGGTTTTGTCGGCGCCGGTTTTCGCGGGCGGCTTGTCGGTCATGGGGCGGTGTTACTCCTAAGGGGTGGCCGGCGACGGGCGCCCTGGCTTTTGCCCAGTCGCGGCGCTCCGAAAATAGGTGCAGAATGGCGGCGCGCCAAGGGTTTCAACCCCTGGGACGGGCACGTAGGGAATGCGCCGATCAAAATTCTTTCATTTCCTTCGCTCAAAAGGCTTGCATCCCCACCGCCCCTGTGGCAATTACCCCGCCCACCGGACGGGCGCTGCCGTAGCTCAGTGGTAGAGCACTCCCTTGGTAAGGGAGAGGTCGAGAGTTCAATCCTCTCTGGCAGCACCATCCGAACACCCATTAAAATCAGATAGTTAAGTCCGCATCGCCCGCTGGGGCGCGGGTGCGGCGAATTGTCGTTTCCCCTGAACAATCGTGGAACGGCACCGGTATACTGGTGAAAATCCATGCACCTGTGAGTTTTCCGCCCATCAGCGTCGGGGGATTCACATCCGTGCCATAATCGCTTCCGACAATCGGATAGCCCACGGCGGCCCGCGCCGCCCGCCCGAGCCCTCGCCAGCCCGGAGACAGCCATGCCCGATCTCGCCGCGCCCAATCTTGCGGGCCTGCGCGCCCTGCCCGCCGACAAGCGCAAGGAGGCCGGCAAGGCTCTGCGCGACGCCGCTCCCCGTTCCGGCAACGCGGCCCTGCCGCCGTTGAAGGGCCGGGCCGATCCCATTGCCCTGTTGGTGACGACCTCGGCCTCGCGCATCCAGTCGCTGCTGCCCGTGCGTTGGGCCCGCATGGCGGCCAGCCCGTTCACCTTCCTGCGCGGGTCGGCGGCTGTCATGGCCCGCGATCTGGGCCAGCTGCCCGTCAGCGGCATCCGCGTCCAGGCCTCCGGCGATTGCCACCTGATGAATTTCGGCGTCTACGCCAGCCCGGAGGGCCGCCCCGTCTTCGACCTCAACGACTTCGACGAGACGCTGTCGGCGCCCTTCGAATGGGACGTGAAGCGCTTGGCGGCCTCCCTGGTGCTGGCGGCCCGGGACGCGGGGCATGCGCCGGGCGCGGCCAAGGACATGGCGCGCGCCGCCGTCACCGCCTATCGCCTGCGCATGGCGGAACTGGCGGCGCTGGACCCCCTGACCGCCTGGTCCAGCCGGGTGGACATCGCCGCCATGGCCCAGTGCATCAAGGATGAGGCCGCGCGCGAGAAGGAGATGGACCTGTTGGCCAAGGCGGCCGCCACGCCGTCCGCCGGCGACGACTTCCCCCGCCTGGCCCAGGGCGGCGGACGTGAGGCCCGCATCCGTGACGCCCCGCCTCTGATCTACCATTTCGATGAGGAGACGGACCGCCAGGGCCAGGCGGCGTTGCGCGCCCGCGCGCTGTTCACCCGTTACCGCGACACCCTGCCGGAGGAACGGCGTTTCCTTATCGACCGCTACCAACTGGCCGATGTGGCCTTCAAGGTGGTGGGGGTGGGCTCCGTCGGCACCTTCTGCGCCATCGGCCTGTTCGTCGATCCCGACGGCCATCCCTTGTTCCTGCAGGTGAAGGAAGCGACGGCGTCCGTGCTGGCGCCGTACGCCGGCGCCTCGCCCTACGCCAACCAGGGCCAGCGGGTGGTGGTGGGCCAGCGCACCCTGCAAACAGTCAGTGACGGCTTCCTGGGCTGGGCGGCGGATGATGCGGGCCGCCATTTCTATATTCGCCAGCTGAAGGACCGGCGCCTGGCATCGGCCGGCACGCTGATGGAAGGCGATAGGCTGGACTTTTACGCCACCCTGTGCGGCGCCACGCTGGCGCGTGCCCACGCCCGCTCCGGCGACGCGGCCTTGATCGCGGGTTATCTGGGCAATTCCAGTACCTTTGACGACGCGGTGGCGGACTTCGCCGCCGGTTACGCCGGAATCAGCGCGGCCGACCACGCCCTGCTGAAGCAAGCCATCACCGACGGTCGGCTGGCGGTGGCCGACCTGCCGTCCAAGGGCAAGGGCAAAGGGAAGAAGACCGGCTGACGATCCGCTTGTCCCGTCCACTTCGGCAATCATCGCGATTTTGTTCCGATTCGCCTTTTCCGTGCGGCGGGCGGGCGTCGGTGGTGCGACAATTTGTCTGACCTGACGGTCAGAAAACAGTCACAAAACCTGACCATTTGATCAAGTTCTGGGCGAATTCGCGACCGCGAGGCGCAAAGGACGCGCCGCAACCGAGCTTTTCTTCCAACGCCTTGAAACCGCAACATTCCAATGTTAGTGCAGGTGCACCAACATTGGTTGGCGGCCTCTTGGGAAGCGGGACGCCGGTAAGATAAGGATCGGGGGATTCTCATGACGACTTTCACGCGGGGCGGCGTCGCCGTCCGCGAACGCTCGCGCCTGCGCCGCACCCTGCTGGCGGGTGTTGCCCTCAACGTGGTGGTGTGCGCGGGCGCCATGGCGCAGGAGGCCTCCTCGGCCGGCGACGTGGAAACCATCCTCATCACCGGCGGCCGCCCGGTGAGCGCCACCGGCCAGATCACGATGCAGGAGGCGCCGAAGTCCGCCTCCGCCGTCACGCAGAAGTTCATCCAGGACCAGCCTGCCGCGGCCAACCCCTTTCAGCTGATCAACCTGGCGCCGGGCGTGAACTCCAACGGCCGTGACGCCACCGGCACCGGCCGTGGCGCCATTTCCGTCCGCGGCTTCCAGTCCAACCAGATCGGCCTGATCCTGGACGGCGTGCCGGTCAACGACAGTGGCACTTTCAACGTCTATCCGCAGGAATACATCGACGCCGAGAACCTGTCCCAGGTCTACATCATGCAGGGGGCCGGCGACGCCGACACGCCCAACGTGGGTGAGACGGGCGGCAACATCGGCATGGTCATCCAGAAGCCGTCCGACGACTTCCATGTGACGCTGCAGCAGGCGCTGGGCGACAACAGCCTGCGCCGTGAGTTCGTGCGCGTGGATACGGGCGACATCGGTTTCCGCACCAAGGCCTTCATCTCCTACTCCAACGCCGCCGTGGACGTGTGGCGTGGCGAGGGCACGACCAAGCGCCAGCATGTCGACGCCTCCATCGCGCACGACATCGGTGACAGCAGCCGCATCGCCCTCAGCGCCTTCTACAACACGGCGGAGACCTATTCGTACCAGGCGCTGACCAAGGCGCAGATCGCCCAGTACGGCTATGACTTCAACTTCGCCACCGCCTTCGCTCCCACGGCCCCGGCGGCGACCGGCACGGCGCAGAACGACAACAACGGCCCCCTGCTGACCCAGCGCTCCAACTACTACAAGCTGGCCACCAACCCGTTCGAAAACCTGGTGGTGTCGGTGAAGGGCAACTTCGCCCTGACCGACAGCCTGCGCCTCGACGTCCAGCCCTACCTCTGGTACGGCTTCGGCGGCGGTGGCACCGCGGGCTATTTCTCCGAAACCAACGCGGCGCAGTTCGGCGTTCCGGGCCAGGCGTTCAAGGGCATCGACCTGAACGGTGACCACGACACGCTGGACAACAAGTTGTTCTACAACCTGTTCGCCCAGCAGCAGATGCGCCCGGGCTTCGTCACCCGTGGCAAGTGGACCTACGGCCACAACGAACTGGTGGCGGGCTTCCAGTACGAAATCGGCAAGCTGCGGGAGTGGAAGCCGCTGCTGTCGGTGGATGCCAACGGCAACCCCGTCAGCCTGTGGCCGGACCTCTACAATGAACATGTGTTCCGCGCCGACGGCAGCGTGGTCCGCACCCAGGACCAGAAGACGACGACGGAAGTGGTGCGGCCCTTCGTGGTCGACACCCTGAACCTGTTCGATGACAAGCTGGCGCTCAGCGTCGGTCTGCAGCATTCGCAGATCAACCGCAGCGGCATCAATTACCTGCCGCTCAGCCTGCGCACCGCGAACGCCAACGCCATCGCGCCGACCCATCCGGAACTGGATCAGGGCAAGTTCGTGCCCAGCGCCGGCGTCGTCTATCACATCGACGACAGCAACCAGGTCTTCGCCTCGGCCACGCAGACGTTCCGCGCCACGGATAACTCGGCCCTGTACACGCCCGGCGTGAACCTCTCCACCATCCAGCCGGAAACGACGGTGGACCTTGAGGCGGGCTACCGCTACGCCGGTGAGTGGTTCATCAGCTCCGTCACCGTCTTCAACACCAACTACACCAATCGCCAGCAGTCGCTGTTCGACGTCACCGCCAACACCACGGTGTCCAAGAACATCGGCGGTGTCATCATCAAGGGCCTGGAGGCCGAGGTCGGCACCAAGCCCATCGACGGCTTCTCCGCCTATATGTCGACCGCCTATACCCAAAGCCACCTGAAGAACGACCTGTACGTCGGCCTGGCGAACGGCACCACCGTGCCCCTGCCCACGGCAGGCAAGCAGCTGACCGATACACCGGAATGGCTGGTTTCCGGGCTGCTTCGGTATGAGCGGGACAGCTACTTCGCCCAGATCCAGGGCAAGTACACGGCCCACCGCTTCAGCAGCTTGACCAACGATGAAGAGGTGCCATCCTTCTACACCTTCGACGTCGCGGCCGGATACACCCTGCCGGAAGCGCTGACCGGCCGGTTCGCGACCAAGCTGGTGCTGTCGGTCACCAACCTGTTCGACAAGCGCTACCTGGGTGGCATCAATTTCGGCAACAACGCCCAGCCCTACAACGGCGTCGCGGCCAACCTGCCCAGCTATCAGCCGGCGCCGCCGCGCTTCATCTCCGCCAAGATGACCGTCACCTATTGATCGTGGGCGCATAAGTCTGGAAGGGGCACCGGTGGAGACGCCGGTGCCTTTTTCTTTTCAGCCGCTCCCATAGCGGCGGTGCAGCTCCGCCGCCATCTCGCCCATGTGGGCACGCAGTTCGGGCGGGCCCAGGACCTCCACCGTCAGGCCCAGGCCCAGCAATTGGCGGCCGGTCCATTCCACCGCCTCCAGGGGGATGTCGGCTTCCGCCCAGCCATCAGCGTCTGGTGGCTGCAAGGTGGCGGTGATGCGCTCATTGAAGGCCGGGCCCAGATTGCGCAGGGATTTCAGGCCGGCCGCCGTGGCCCTCACCCGCGCCGTGCCTGTGTAAAGGCCGGCCTCGAAGCTTTGCAGCGATTCCTGCCAATGGGCCGGCAGGTTGAAATCCGCCGGCCGGGTGAAGCGCCGGTCCAGCACCGTGTGGGCCAGGATGTTGGAAACGCGGTAAGTGCGGGGACCGCCCGGCGGCTTCCCTGCCTCCGCCTGTGATTGGGCCACCAGGTACCAGATGCCCCCCTTCAGGACCAGGCCGAGTGGTTCCACCGTGCGGTCAACGACGCCCGTCCAGCGCTCATAGCGCATGCGGATGAGCTGCTCGTTCCATACCGCTCGGGCTATGTCGGGCAGGATATCGACTTTGCCCGGTTCCTGGAACCAGCCCACCGGGTCCAGATGGATGCGGGCGTTCAGGCGCGAGGCCGTCTGGCGCCCCTGCTCGGGCAGGGCCGCCAGCAGCTTCAGCTGGGCGGCGGCCAAGGTGTCGCCCAGGCCCAGCTCCGCCGCCGGCCCGGGCAAGCCCGCCAGGAACAGGCTTTCCGCTTCCTGCGCGGTCATGCCGGTCAGCCGGGTGCGATAGCCGTCCAGCAGCTGGAAGCCGCCGGCGCGGCCGCGGTCGCCATAGACGGGAACGCCGGCGGCGCTGAGGTCATCGATATCGCGGTAGATGGTGCGGACCGTGACCTCAAGCTCATCGGCCAGGGCCTGGGCCGTCTGGCGACCCCGGGTCTGAAGCAGCATGAGCAGGGAAAGAAGACGGCTGGCGCGCATGGATTTCAAACTAGCAGATTATACCTGACATAGGATGTCAGGTTTTGTCCGGTAAAGTGCGTTCACCGGACAAAACGCCCGGTTTTCCCATCGCGGAGGACCGTTTCCATGTATGCCGCCGATACCCAATTCCCCGTCCCCACCCGCCGGACCGCCCTGTTGGGCGCCGGTCTCCTGGCCTTTGCCGGCCCGGCGCGGGCGGAACATTTGCCTGCCGCCGATCGCCGCCCGCCGGATCCGGACCAACCCGACCTGCTGACCGGCGGACCGGGGCCGGGTGACTTCGACTTCCTGGCCGGCCGCTGGTCGGTGCTGAGCCGCCGGCGCTTGAACCGCTGGACGGACGACGACCGCTGGGACCAGGCGCAGGCCACCGCCCACGGCCAGGTCATGCTGGGTGGCCTGGCCTGCCTGGATGAGCTGGAATTGCCGGCCGCCACCGATCGCCCGGCCGCCGCCGTCACCTTTCGCTTGTACGACCCGGCCGCCCGGCGATGGGCCCTGCACCGGGTGGATGGACGCACCGGATCGCTACAGGCGCCCCTGACCGGGCGCTTCACCGGCGGCCTCTTCGCCAGCCGGCGAGGGGAGTTCCGTGGTCAGGATTTCGATCCGATGTTGGGCCGTCTGGTTCAGGTGCGGGTGGTGTGGTCACGCATCACCGCCACCGCCGCCCAATGGGAACAGGCCTGGTCGGACGACGGGGGCCGCAGCTGGGAAACCAACTGGACGCTGGCCTTCACCCGCGTCTGAAGCCGCTTGACCTCAACTAAACATGAGATTCTAGCGTGACCAACAGCTCAAACGACAAGAACAAGGAATGCCGCCATGAGACTGCCGACCACCGCTTTGCTGGCCATGACCCTGTTGACCGCTGCGGGCTTGGCCGACCGGGCCCTCGCCTGGCCGCCCGACCTGCTGCCGGCTGACGCCCTGCCCCTAAAGGCGGCACCGCGGGCCGGGGCCCCGGCGCTGAGGGTCACGCCGGATCCCCCGGCGGCGCCTTGCTGCGCCATCCTGGAACTGCGCCAGTACACGCTGAAGCCCGGTCAGCGGGACACGCTGGTCGCGCTGTTCGACCGCTATTTCCTGGCGGGACAGGAGGCGGCGGGCTCGCGCGTGGTGGGCCAGTTCCGCGACCTGGATGATCCCGACCGCTTCGTCTGGTTGCGGGGCTTCGCCGACATGCCGGCGCGCGCCACCGGCTTGGCGGCCTTCTACGGCGGGCCGGTATGGCTGGCGCATCGTGAGGCGGCAAACGCCACCATGCTGGATTCCGACAATGTCCTGCTGCTGCGGCCGGCGGTGGCGGGGGCGGGGTTCGCCGACGCCACGCCGGTACCGCCGCCGGTGACGCCCAGCCCGGCCCCCCTGCCGCCCGCGCCGCTTTCCCCCGGTGCGCCGCCGGCCGGCCATGGCATTCTGGTCGCGACACTTTATTACCCCTTTCCGGCGCAGGACGTGGCGGCGGCCCAGGATCTGGCCGACGCCTTCGCCCGTGACGGGGCGTCGGTACTGGCGACGGCGGGTGGCCCCGTCCTGGCGGCTTTTGTCACCAATCCCCAGCCCAACAACTTCCCCCGCTTGCCAGTACGGGAAGGGGAAGCTGTGTTCGTCACCTTCCAGGCCTTCGCCGATGCGGCGGCCTATGAGCGCTATCGCGCCCGCGTGGCCACGCCCTGGTGGCGGGGGCATGTGTTGAAAGGCCCGCCGGAGGTCCACCGTTTGGCCCCGACTTCGGGATCGCGGTGGCGGGGGCCCTTCTGACCAACGTCTATGGCCCTGGGCGGCCTTTTGGGGGCCTTGGCCTCGGGCCTCGGCGCCCGGACAGTGGCTGGGACAGTGTTCTTTGCCCGGGAGGCCGAGATGGAACAGTCCACAACCCAGTCCGCATCATCCCCTGCGACCCCTCAGCGCCGTCGCCGCTGGCTGAAACCCTTGCTGATGGGGGCCGGCATCCTGGGCGCGGGGCTACTGCTCAGCGCCTGCGCCACCCAGCCGCCGCCCATGGCCGGCCGGGAACTGCCCGGCTTCCTCTACGGCCTGCTGCACGGGCTCATCGCGCCCTTCAGCTTCCTATACAGCCTGATTTCCGATACCCGGGTCTACGCCTATCCCAACCCCGGTCGCTGGTACGACTTCGGCTTCCTTCTGGGCGTCAGCGCCTGGGGCAGCGGCGGCACCACCGTGGTGCGTCGCTGAGTCCACCACCCGCCCGCTTCAGGGGCGGGCCGTCCCGATCCCGGCCGTGGCCGGGTAGCTGGGCGGCAACGCGCGGATGGGAACGTCCGCCGCCGGCGCTGGGCTGAAGGGCGGCACCAGGGCCAAGCCCCGTTCCAGGGTCCACAGCGCCGCCTCGCGGCTGTCGCCCGCCTCTTCCGTCAGACCGGCCCGGGCCAGCACGTCGGCCTGTTTCAGCAGGCTGGCCGCCGCCTCCATGCGTACGCGCAGGGTGGCGGCCGGGCGCAAGTCCGCTTCCCGCACCTGGCCGTGGGTCTCCAGCGCCGTTTCCAGCCGGCCGATGCCCTCCAGCGTCCGCTCCAGGGCGGGGGTCGCCGTTTCCATCAGCTCGTCCAGGGCCGCCTGGCCTTGCCCCCGGTCCAGCCGCCGGCCCGCCAGGCGGACGCTGAGTGCCGCGTGTGCCACCAACCGGGCCAGCGCCGGGACTTGCGATGCCAGCCCTGGCATGGACGGGGTGGCGATGAGGGGAACAGGCGGCGCGGATGACAAGGACGACATGGGGGCGGGCTCCGTCATTGGCTTTTTAAAAGGAACCCCGGGGCGGTGGCGGCCGATCGGCGCCTGTCCGCCCCGGGGAAGGGGCGACCCGCCCAGGGAGGGGCAGGGGGCGGGTCGCCGACGCCGGGCGGCGCCGATGGGGGAGGCGCCGGCCGGTGAGGATTACCCTGCCAGGAGATAAATGCCCCGTCAAGAGAAATGGGGGTAAAAATACCCCGTAGAGGAAATATCTCCTGCCTGGCCCAGCACCGGCTCATCGGCCATCGCTTGACCCTTCCGCGCCAAAATGAGAACGTATAGGGAACATGCGCCCAGAACGCCGCAGGGCGTTTTGCGCATCGCATCGCACGTTAACCGGGAGATTCAAGGCTGGGCTTATCGATATCGCGTTGATTTGCGCGGATTGGCGCCCGGATTGCCTTTATGGGAACCAGCGCCGTCAGGGAACGGCATCCGGAACGGGACCGGGGCCATTGCGGGTAGAGGAGTGGAATGTCGGGTCGCGTGTCGCAGCGGCGTTTGCCCCTGGCCGGGGAGGTTTATCCCGGCACGCCTGAGGTGCCGCCAGCGGGGCGACGCCTGCGGGTCACCGTGGGCGGCGTGCCGGTGGTGGCGTTGGTCAGCGACGCCTGGCCGTGGACCCTGTTGTCGCTCACCCGGCACCGGCAGGTGGACATGGTGCCGTCCTTGCACCAGGTGGCCGGAGGCGCGGCCATAGCCGCCGACGCCTGGATCGCGTTGGAGGGCGCCATGGCTTCTGGCGACGGGTGGAACGGCCTGCGCGTTCGCCTCTATCTGGTGGATGCCTTGCCGGCCGATCCGACGGCGACGGCGCGCGCGAACGACGGCCCGGCGGATATGCTGCTCAGCCGGGACCTAGCGGCCTGCTTGGGATGGGCGTCATGCTGACGGCTGTTGAAAAGGCCTGTGCCGGTGGGGCCTCAGCGCTGGGCGATCTCGCGTTCGATCTTCAGCTTTTCCAGGTCCAGCTGGAAAAGGCGGACCAACTGGGCGGCCAGGTCCAGATCGCCCTGGCGGTAGGCCGCGCGCACCTTGTCCAGCACGGCGTCCAGCACCGCATGTTCTGGCAGCGGCGGCGGTTCCTGACCGGCATAGGGGACGGGGGGCGGGGCGGCGAGGTGGCCGGCATCCTCATGCGAGTCGCCGCCCAATCGGCTCTCACCGATCAGGTCCTCAATTCGGCAGCCCAGACCGCGGGCGATTTTGTAGATGGTGTCGGCCCGGGGGGAGGCGGACTTGCCGTACATGATGCCCTTGATGGTGCCTTCGTTCAGGCCGGCCGCCCGTTCAAACTCCGCATATCCCAGGTTCAGCGCCGACAGCCGACGGCCCAGCCGCTCAGCCAGCGGGCTGGGCGCGGGGGCGTGCGGGGGAGCTTTGGCGGCGGTCATCATGTGGGGAAATTTACCCTGAGGCGGAAGCGGCGTCGCGGGGGAATTATACCCTGGATATCGGGGGAAATTTACCCTATCCTTTGCGGTATGACCAGAGGGCTCATCCCTTTTCATAGAAATCCAGATTGATCAAGGAAAGGCAGACTGGTTGCAGATTGCGTCAACAAATTCGCGTGCGAGAAAATATTGATCTATTTCCAGTAAGTTATCAAGAATCTCCAGGTTTCCGACCCGAGTTCGGCATCGGGTTGCGCAAGGGACAGCTGCCCGCCGGTTCCGGGGAAGGCCAGGGCATGCCCGGCCGGACGAAGGGGACGTCCATCATCGCACCTCGGGTCTTTGTGCCGGAGAAATTTATGTCCGAATTCGAGGTCGGCGGCCGATACATCGTGTTTGGGACCTGGAAGGCTAACCAGAATGCTTGGACCTCGGAGGACGGGAAGTCATCCATCCTGTTTCGAAACTTAAAAATGATAGCGTATCAGAAGGCCCAATTCTGTCGTATCGATTTGCCAGTTGAAGGTGAGGACGAGGAAGTTTAAATGCGGGGTGAATGCAATCCATTATCCAACGATTAAGGGCCCTATATGTCTGACGTGATCCAATTTTTCCTCAAGATGGCCGCTGGCTTCGACGAGAGGGCCGTTGAGCCCCCGTATCTCGTTCAATTTGGTATCGAGCGAGCAAGACTTTCTGATGCTCGCAAAAAGGCTGAAGGACTAGTCACCCAGCTGTATAAGCATCGGAATTTCAAGAATGGTTCCCATGCAGCTCAATTCTCGATCGCGGATGCAGTCCTGGCCAATGGGCACACGGACCAACGTATTCAGCAGATGCTCGCCCTGCTGATTGTCCACCTCGCCACGGACTCCCAGCAGAAGCTGGACACCATCGCTGCTGGGGCCGACAAAGTTGGGTACGTCATGTCGCTGTCTGACAATTCTCTGCGGGCCATGGAGCAGACCGACGGAACGGACGAAGATTTTGAGAGTGTCGCCAGTGGAATGCTGGCTGAGGGTAACTCGCCCTTCAAATTCAAATTTGTCGCTCTGTCGTCAGCCATTTCGTGATTGGCGAGCCGCTGTCCCTCGGTGCCTTCAGATTGTACAGAGACGGTTATCCCCTGACAGTCGCCCCGTCTGGTGAGGTTATCAGGCGGCGGGTTTGAGGTTTGCTTCGGGCGCCTCCTTCTGTGGCTTGGGGATACCGTCGCGGAAGGCCTGGAGGTGCATGCGGCCCTTCACGCCGCGCCCTTGCTGGGGTCATGTCGCTCTCCGGTCTCTGGGTTGATGTTGCTAGCAACTCCATCAAACCCCACCAGAGATAGCATGGCCACACCGGCCACCGCGGGGGCCGGTGTGGCCGGGACTGTCAGGTCAATACTCTCTCAGCACAAACTGGTCATCAGCACCGGCGCTTATGCCGTGCCGCCTGGCACACGTTCGAGATCGCCAGAGATTTCATTAATAAACTCACTCAGAATCCTTTCGCGCCCTTCTGCCTGTCGATTGCGGCCTTGTCCTTCTTGATTTTGGCCTCAACTGTCGGATTGATGAATTCAATCCGTGACATGTGCATATCCAGATAATAGAGCGACAATCTAAGGGTTCCCTGAGGGAAACTCCAATCACATTGCCTATTGTTAAAAATTAGACCGTATCCGCCATGCGTATTTACGTATTCATCCCGATTTGGCTTGCCATACTTTCCTTCCATCATGTTTCTGATCGTTTCAAATTTTACGATGCTAAATCCGACATCGATGGAAGCTAATTTTCCATCATAATAATCATAATTAATGCGATCTATTTCAACGTCGCCAATTTTATATGACCGAGAGAACTTCTTGGATCTCCGGCTTCCCGTTTCTCAGGGCATGCCAAGTAGCCGGATACTACTTCGTCATGGCAGCCTCTGATCCCGTAAGGGTCTTTGTTTCGCCAATCGGGAAATGACAACTCAATCGGCTCTCCCAACGTATGGCCTCGGAATTCGAAGGTCTTGGCCATGGCGCCGTGGGTAAGCGCTAGGCCCGCGGCAAGGATTCCGATCCGGAGCACATTCTGAGCTGACATGGTTGTCCTGAATTTCGTCGCGGAATTGAGATAAGCGCCGCCTTGCATCTGGCAGGCTGCTGTTATCCTCAATGCGGATTGTTGTCGATCAACGGCTTCAGACGAGCGAAGCCATCAATGCCCTTCAGCTGTAGTAGCCGTCCTTGGTGGTGCCGTAGTAGCGGTTGCCGGGCATGTGATAGAGGCCGGAGTTGGGGTTAACCCACACCACGGGCGACTTGCAGACCTTGGCTGCGGCGGCCGGGGCGGAATAGTGCTTGCCCTCTGCGGCCAGCGTGGCCGGTGACGCGAGCAGGGAGGTGGCGAAAAGGCCTGAGATCAGGCGACGCATTTCGGAAATCCTTTTGGAAGAGTTGAAATCCTTACAGGATCGTATGAGGTGCTCCTATGGAAGCCAAGTAGAGAATCCGTTGCTATAATTCGCGCAAAACGGCCTGAGTGCATTTGGAGATTGAGAAAGGCAATCGGTTGCCCAGGCGCGAAGCTGCGGCGAGCAGCATTGGGTTGATGTTGTGTTTTTTCCCAAGCAGTCAGAACCCTGCCCAGATCGGTGGGTGCGGGCTGGCTAAGGGAAGCATTAGCGACGAGATCGTTATGCTCGATCAAGCTATTCCATCCCTGCTTGCATCGCGGGAAGGGGCGAATCCTTGAGATCGTGGTGAAGGATATCGGATAAAAGGGTTCGGCCCTGGGTGGTGTCCGCGCAATTTCTCAAATATAAATTTTATATGTTCTGTCTATTTTTTTAGTGAGAAAATATCCACCAGGTATTTCTGAATGAAATTTCCTTCTGTGGATATCTGAAAATTATTATCTACCGCTTTTATAATTATTGGGCGATAGCTTTTTCCAAAATAATGTGTAGATATGTTTGATTTTACATCGCTATTCGAAAGCAAGACGGAAGAATGTATTACAAGCCATTTATATTCTAAGTTTGGTATTTTAATATCTTTAGGTTGTTCTTTCGCTTGCATGGGGGATATTGCATATAGCCGTTCTGTTGGGGGGTCTTCTAGATTACTCACCACGTAATTCATGAAATATTCGCCGTCATAGTAGGACTTTACGAAAAATGGCAATATTTTAAAATCTATATATTCAGTGGTTTGGCGTATGCTCGCGAATATGTATAGTATATCACCTAATTTCTTAAACTCTCCTTTGTGAAGATAAGAAATTTCAAATGCACCTCCCCATCCCTCCTCGATTCCAGTTCCAGAAATAATTTGCTGTGCGAAGGCAGATGCGGAAAATGAAAGCGCTGTCGAAATAGTTCGTTCTAGCGGATTAAAATTCCTACTCGCTGTGAATTTAGAAAAATTTTCAATTTCTCTAAGAAAGGCATCAGATCCACTACCGTATACCTGAATATTTCGGACTTCGTCGAACTCAAATATAGGTGATTTTACGGTTCTTGTTAACAATGCCTGACCATTGAAGAAGCTTATTATGAACTTACAGTCGTGCAACTCATTTGGTTCATAATTTCTCAAAATATTTTCAAATTTCTCGACGGAGTATCCAATATTATCCGCATTTTCTGACACGTAATTAATGAAGGATGTCGCTGTTTTCCGTCTTCCGGCCCAGCATATACATATATTCTTGCCTATTATATTGATTTTCTGGACTAATCCAGATATCGACAGGCCAAAATCTTTATCAATTTTGCTATTTGGATCGTGCATCGAAGGAATTGACAGCAATTCATCCGATATTGTGTCTCTTGATAAGACTGAATCACCAATAAATACCTGAAATCCATCGATCGAAAACGTCGCAATTAGAGTCAAGATGTTGCCCTCATTCTATCTAAATGGGAAGATATTAGGAAATATTCCGGGATGTATTATGTGCTTCCGGCGTGCGTAGAACTTTCCTATCGGTGTTGCTTTGATGGCTATCGCTCTATAGGCCGTAGTGCCAAATTTTCAGACCTTCGCGGCGGCAGCGGGATCGGCGCAGTGCTTGCCCTCGGCGGCCAAGGCGACCGGTGACGCGAGCGGGGCGGCGGCGCATTCGGAAATCCTTGCGAGACGAGGAATTCTTGCGGAATTGTAGGGCGCGCGCCTATAGCGGGCAATATGGTTTTGCTTATTCCCTTTTAGGATGTTTGGCTGGTGGATGAGGGCCGAAATATGGAAAACTGTAATGTTTGAGGCTAAGTGGGTGGTGGCGTCCCTGTTGTTGATTACCGGCTGCTGTTCGGTGGCGCCACGGGACCGGCGGCATCCGCCGAGATGTAGCAGTCAGCCCAGGCTCACTGCCCCAGGGACGTGGTGGCGTGGGTGAACAGGGCCACCGGTGTTTTCTTTGCGACCAATCGGGGCGCCTTCGTGTGCGAGACTGAGGCTCTGCAAGGGCATGCGCGCGACCAGAAACGGCCAATAGAACAGGCTCTCGGTAGCAGCGGGCGTCGAGAAGCGACACTTCAGCCCTTCCGCTAACCTCGATATGGTGCCTTCCGCCAAGTGACCGTAGACGGAATACATTGGGGCTTGGAACGGAAGAGGGCGGACTGCACCTTGCGCATCCTACACACCGCTGACTGGCATATCGGGCAGACGCTGAACGGTTGGACCCGCGAGGTGGAACACCAGGCGTTCCTCGGCCACTTGGCCGAAGTCATCGAGGAAGAAGCGGTCGATGCGCTGGTCATCGCCGGGGACGTGTTCGATAGTATCAATCCCTCGGGCGACGCGCAGCGCATGCTGTATTCGGCTCTGGCCAAGTTCAGGCAGCGGCGCCCGCACCTGACGACAGTGATGATCGCCGGGAACCATGATCCGGCTGGTCGCCTGGAAGCGCCCGATGCAGTGCTCCAGGTAATCGGTGTGCATGCTCTGGGCACCTTGCGCTGGAAGGATGGCCAGGTCGACATGGACCGCCACCTCATCCCGGTCGCTGATGCCGATGGGCAGGTGCGGGCGATGGTGTTGGCCATCCCCTTCCTGCGTGCCGCCGATCTGCCCGGCCTGACGCTGGGTGCTGAAGTCACCGCCGGTTCTCCCGTCGTCGCGGCGACCCGGGCGTTCCATCAGCAGTTGGCTGCCCAGGCGCAGGCCCGCGCGAGCGGCTTGCCGATCATTGCCACCGGGCATCTCCATTGTGCCGGTGGAACCGAATCCGAAGGCGTGGAGCGGCGCATCCTGATCGGTGGCGAGCACGCGGTGCCCCCTGAAATCTATGATCCGGCGTTCGCCTATGTGGCTCTTGGCCATCTCCACCGGCCGCAGAACCTTGGTGGTGGGCGGGTGAGATATTCCGGTTCGCCCTTCCCTCTGTCGGCGGCGGAGATCGGCTACGACCACGGCGTCACTTTGGTCGACATCGGGGAAGATGGGGTGACGGCCACTCACCGCCCGCTCCCGCGTCCCATCCCCTGTCTGCAATTGCCGGAGCGGGGTGGGATGAGTGTGGGGGAACTAGATGCGGTCCTGACGGCGCTCAACCTTGATTCGTCGGCTCCACGGGATCGTCACCCCTTCGTTTGGCTCAGGTTCCTGGCGAACCGCCCCGTGCCCAACCTGCTGGCTGAAATCGAGACGGTGCTTGAACGCCATGCCGTCCGGCGCGCGGGCGTCAGGATTGAGCAGGCGGTCCGCGCTCCATCGGAAGCTGCCCCGCCGGTGTCTTTGGCCGAGACCTCCCCCGAGGAACTGTTCGTGAGTGTGTTCCAGGACATGCACGGCTTGCCGCCAGATGCCCGCCACCTCGCGGCTTTTCGCGATGCCCAGGTGGGGGAATAAGCGATGCGGATTCTCGCTATCGAGGGCCAGAACATCGCCAGCTTGGCCGACAAGTTCGAGATCGATTTCACCGCTGAGCCACTGAAGTCGGCGGGCCTGTTCGCCATCACGGGTGAAACGGGAGCGGGCAAGTCGTCTATCCTGGACGCCCTTTGCCTCGCGCTCTATGGGGAGTGCCCCCGTTTCAGCCAGACCGGCGGTAACGAAGATGTGCCTGACGCCAGTGGCGAATTGATTAAGGCTCGTGACGCACGTGGTGTCCTGCGCCGAGGGGCGTCACAGGGCTATGCGACGGTGGACTTTGTCGGGCTCGACGATGAAGCCTATCGCGCAACCTGGACAGCCCGACGAGCGCGCGGGCGGGCAGCCGGGCGTCTACAGAGCATCGAGCGCAGTGTTCAGCGCCTGTCCGATGGCCAGGTGCTGGATAGCCAGATCAAGGCGGTCGAAACCAGGATCCTTGCGCTGACGGGGCTCACGTACGATGAGTTCCGCCGCACTGTGCTGTTGGCCCAGGGTGACTTCGACGCCTTCCTCCGTGCCGACACCAAAGACCGTGGTGCCCTGCTTGAGAAGGTGACGGGCACAGAGATTTACCGCGACATCTCGATTCGCGTTTTCGACCGATACAGCAAGGCGAAGGCTGATCACGACCTGCTGGTGGCCCGCCGAGCTGAGCACCAGCTTCTCTCTGAGGAGGAACGCGCTGCCCTCGACGACGAAGGGAAGACCCTCCTGGCGGCCATCGAGGCGGCGCGAAGCGGGCGTCAGATCCTTGAAGCAGACGTTGCTCGTCATCGTGCCCTGGCTGAGGCTCAGCGCCGCCACGGGGAGGCTGTTCGGGTCGCGGCCGATGCGGACGCCGCGCTTGTGGAGGCGGCGGAAGATCGTGCCGACCTGGAACGGATTGACCAGGTTGAACCACTTCGTCTCCCGTGGGCCCGCGCCAGGACGGCATCAGCCAGTGTGACCAAGGCAGAGGGAGAGGTTTCGCGAGCGCAGGTCACCCTGGAACATGTGACCCAGGAGGCTGTTGCCCGCCGACAAGAACAGGACCTAGCGCAGGCTGCCGTGAACGAGGCCGAGCGGGTCTTCAAGGAATTCGGTCCCACCTGGTCCAGGGCTGCGGACCTCGACAGCCGTATCGTTCGCGCTGACCAAGAGGCCTCGCAGGCCGCCATGGCAGCGGCGGTAGCGGTGGGCGAGCATTCACAGGCTCTGGTGCAGTTACGCGAGCTGGATGCCGAAAGGGCCCAAGCCCAGGCCCGGCGACAAGATGCCCAGGCTGTCCTGGAGGCGCGGCCCCAGGCGGCTGTGCTGGTTCGGAATTGGAACCAGATCACCCAGGCCTTCGATGACCGGCACACGGCCCGCCGGAGCGCCCTTAAAGCTCGCCAGCAGGCTGGTGTGGTTGATGCCGAGGTGCAGGAGCTGCGGGCGGCGCTTGGCGAGTTGGAGAAGCAGGATGTTGCTGACCAGGCGGCGCGGTCCGAGTTGAATCGCGGCATCCTGGACCATCAGGATCGGCTCGTCCGGCTGGCGCCCGAGGTCACTGCGCGCCGGGTGGAAGCCTTGGGCGACCAACTGACTGTTTTGGGCGACCTGAAGCGCACGTCAGAAGACTACGACAGGGCTCAAACGCAGGCCCAAACGGCTCAGACATCCCTCGCGGCAGCCGAGGCGGACAGAGATGCCGCAGCGAAGCAGGTCCAGGACGCAGAGCGGGGCATTGGAGAGGCCGAAGCTGAGGTCAAAGCGCTGATGGCGCCGACTGATCGTGCATTGGCTGCTGTCTCGGATAGCGCGCAGCATCTTAGGAAGGGATTGGTGCCAGGACAGCCTTGTCCGGTTTGTGGCGCCAAGGAGCATCCCATTCATGCCGACGCGGTATTGGCCGAGTTGGCTCGTGGCCTTCAGGCTGACCTGGATGCGGCTCGGGAACGTGCTGAGAAAGGTCGGCATCTCCTTACGAGGGCCCAGGGGAACGTCGCGCAGGCGGAAGCCGCGGCCAAGCAGTTGCGGACCAACATTCAGGAGGCCGGTGAGAGGGCTGAAGCGGCCGAACGCCTTTACGTCGAGACCCTTCCCAAGGCGGAGCGGTCTGACCTTCCCGCCGGACCAAGCGGTGCTGTGACCGCCATACTTGAGGTGGGCCGCCAGCTTGCCCAGGAGCGGCGAACCCTACAGGCCCAGCTTGGGCAGGCGGAAGAATTGCGTCAGGCGATCACTCGCCTGACCACCGAGCGAGACCGGCTGACCGACGCGCTGGAACAGCGGCAGGGAACGCGGCAACGCCTTTCCGATGAGGCGAACGCCAAAGGGCAGGCCCATGCGCTTCATATGCAGGCTGCCGCCACGGCCGAGGAGCGTATCAAAGCCATCGATGCGGGCCTCGCCTCGGCGCTGGAGGCTGGGGATTTGACCCAGGCCGACCTGGAGATTGACGCGGACGAGGTACGTCGGGTTCTCGCCGACCTGGTGACCGAACGAGAAAATGCTGAGGCCGAGGTTCTTGCGGTGGACGCTGCCTTGGCTGAGCTCGCTCCCCGTATCAGCGGGATACAGGCGCGTGCTGACGAGCTGCTCATCGGCACCGAGAAGTTGAAGGCTGCGGCCGACGCGCGGGCGGAGGAGCTGAAGCAGTTGCGGGGTGAGCGGGCGGGGCTTCTCGGCGGCGAGGCCACTGATGTTCACCGGACTCGGATCAATGACGCCCGGACGGCGGCCATTGCCGCCAGGGATGAGGGGCAGCAGAAGGTCCAGGCTGCGGAGTTGGCGGTCGCCACGGCCAAGCAGGTGCTGTCGGGGGCGGCAACGGCTTTGGCCGAGTCTCAGGCTGAGCAGGCGGAGGCCGACGGCATTCTGGACGAGGCTCTGGTGAGCGTCGGGCTGGCCGCTGCCGAGCTTTCCGAGATCCTATCTCGGCCGCGAGCTGAGGTGGATGCGCTGCGGAGCCGTTTGACGGCGCTGGCGAACCGGCGGACAAGTGCACACGCGGCGCTGCGCGAGCGTCAGGGTGACCTGGCTGCTGCGGAGGCCGCTGGTGTCCCGGAGGTGCCGCTGGAGGATCTTCAGCAGCAAATTTCCAGCGTCGACAGCGAACAGTCTTCTCGGCTGGAGCGAGTTGGGGCCATTCGCGGGCAGATGCAGACGGATGCCCAGGCCAGGAAGAACCTGGCTGGGCTTGAGGCCGAGATCGCCGAGGCGCGGGCTACGTTCGATGTCTGGCAAGCGGTTAACAGTGCTGTGGGTTCCAAGAACGGTGACCGGTTCGTCCAGCATGCGCAGTCGATCACGTTGGACCTCCTGGTCGACCGGGCGAACCACCATCTTGCGGACTTGAAGCCCCGGTACCGACTGGTCCGTGCTGCGGGCCAAGACCTGGCCATGCATGTCGTGGATCGGGACATGGGGGACGAGGTTCGGTCGGTTCGCAGCTTGTCCGGCGGCGAACGCTTCCTGGTTTCCCTGGCCTTGGCTTTGGCGCTGTCCCGGATGGGTGGACAAGGTGGGCTGGCGGCCACGCTGTTCATCGACGAGGGTTTCGGGTCGCTGGACGCCGAGAGTTTGGACTTGGCTATCGATGCGCTGGAGGCGTTGCAGAGCCAGGGGCGCACCGTGGGCGTCATCAGCCACGTCGAGATGATGAAGGACCGGATCCCCGTGCAGGTGAACGTCACGCGGTCAGGTGGCGGCAAGAGCCGCGTGTCCATCAAAGGGACGAACTGGGCTGAAAGCGCATGACCGAAGCCGCCATGGTTGAACCGATACGGCTTGGATTTGATCTTGTCCGAAGCCCTGAAGCGCTTGCAGGCCATCCCAGGAACATTAAGGCGGGATGAGGCCCACGCCGCCGTGGGTCGAATTTGAGCGGCGGACATAGGGCGGAAGAGGACGGGTGGGTTTCGGGGGACGAAAGGGACTTTTGAAATAGGAGCAACCACCGCCGGAACTCCCAAGCAGCCGATGAGTGCCTCCTATAGAACTTCAGCCTTGGGGGGCTCACGTCTTTGTTTACGCCGAGCAGAAGCCGCTTTTCGACTTGCTTTAATCTTAGTCTCGCATTCGCGGATGTTCGCGATATGTGTTTTCAGTTCATCTGGAGTAGGCATGACGAGGCCCTTGGCGTTGGCTGGATCATGGGCTGTCCAATTAGATATTTTGGTCATCCCCCAATAGACATGGTCAGCGACTTCGTCACTCACCTCAACTTCATCCAAGCGCAGGGTCTTCACCGCGGGATTGAAGCGAACCACCGTCTCGTTGAAAACGCCTTCCTCGACCAGCCGCTCCCAACTCTCTCGCAGACGATCACAAAAAGAACGGACGTAAGCCTCGTATTCCGCTCCTCCTTGATCATGAAGCTCCTCTAGTTTTTTAATTTCCACCCTTTCAAGAGTATCGAGGCGTTGGCCCAAGGATTTTGCCTTCCACGGTTCCAAGAGATCCACGGTTCCAAAGCCCTCGGCACCACGATAGAGGCTGCGCCCTTCGAATGGCGTCTGGAAGCGGGCGGCAGCCTCCCGCAGCATAAAAAAGAAAACAAGATCATGGGTAAATACGATGACCTGCCGGTTTTTCGCTTCCCTCACCAGTCGTTCAGCTACCAATTCCCGGCGGTCATGATCCAGGGATGACACAGGATCATCGACGATGATGCCAGCTGTATCCGATTGCTGCCGAACTTGGGCAAGAAAACAGGCCAGAGCCAGGGCACGGTACTCGCCTTCGCTGACCACTTCTTTGACCCTCGCCGCCGCTACCAATCCGTCCAGTTGCACCTGATGGCGGGATTTAGCTTTGGCGACTTTGAACCCAAGGTTGATTGGGATGGATGACAAACGTAGGGCCCGCAATTCCTCAGTCAGCTTGGCCTGCAACGCCCCCTGGACGTGAGCCTCGTCCATTTCCCGCCGCTTTGATGTGATGGCATTGGGGGCGACCGCACGCAGACATTTATCGTAGGTGCTCTCCTCGATCAGCAAGTCACGCAGGGCGATTAGAGCCGTCCTTTTTTCCGAGAACGTACTACGTACTTTCAGGTTTGCCTGCTCTTTGGCCAGTTCCGACCTCTTGGCCGGAGCCAGAGCGCCGTCATGAACCAGCGCCTGCGCCTCCAATTTAGCAGGCCACTCAGCTGCAACATCGGGGTTAAAGGCGGTGGTCGCAGGCAGATTTGACCAGTCGCCATCTTCCACCGCAACCTTCAAGGCCTTGGCCCGGGCTATTAGACACTGAGTAACCTTCAGCAGTTCTGTCCACCAAGCATTATCAGCCGGATCGGCGCTGGCTACTTCCTCGGCCAACGGAACAAGGCTTGCCAACGCAACATCAACCGATGTCAATGCCTGAGTGAGAGCGGCCTTTGCGGCCTTTGCCCGCGCTTCCACATCAGCTTTAACGAATGCCTCGAAGCGATCGAGGCGCTCGCGTGCCTCGTCATCGAGCGGTTGGTGACACAACACGCAATGGTCGCCCGGTTGCGTGGCCGGGAATTCCCGATCTGGATATGCCTGTTCCAGCGAGAATGCCCTTGCGGCTTCATACATCACGGCCCAAGGCTCAGAACCTACTCCCCGAAGCGGTTCTTTCGCGAAAGAGGCGGTTGATGACAGCCGGACGGCCTCCTTGGTAGCGGCAAGGTCAGCGGCCTTGGTCTTCAACTGCACTTCCGCTACCTCGCCTAGGGCCAGTGTCGCGGCCTTCACCTTGCTGAGTGCTGCGTCACACCGGGCCTTTCGTGCCCGCAACAGCTTGGCCTGATTAATTGGGTCATTCAGTAGTAAATCGACTTCTATCAGTCGCCTAGCATCGGCGTCGCACCAGCTGAATGCCTCTGTCAGAGAATTGTCAGTGGTCTTAGCTTTTATCTTGTCGAGTGCTTCCGTGATGTTTGGGTCATTCCCAAATCCAAGACGATTGCCTTCAATGCGCGTTGTGATAACGTTGCGCTCACGCGTCAATGTCTCCTTGATCCGCCCACACAGCTCACCCAATTTATCCAAGACATCCAGGCCGAACGGTACGAAAGCCAGCTCGTTTTCTTTATCCAAGGAGATGGACGCGATGCGGCTATCGAAGACGGATAATTGCGACAGCGTCGCCGCAAATTCTTGGCCACTGGTCCATGTCTCTGCCGTAACTTCTGCTTCGGTCGGTGACAAACGATAGCGGATTTCCGCAGTCGGGATGGCAGCGCCATCTGGCTTGAAAACATCTGGCAACACGGAATCGGCTTCACGGGTTCGGCAAACGTGTTTGAGGATGCGGACATAGCCTGATTTGCCGCTGCCATTATCTCCATAGACCGTCGTCAACCCATTGAGGGCAAAGCGTAGAACCTGCCCTTTGGCTAAACGATTGGCGTTTACGACATTTCCTACTGAGGCCAACTGGACCGGCCCTTCGCTGCCTCTACCTTCTGGCAGATGCTTCGTCTCCAGTGGTTGCGCATCCGCCGCTTTTGGCTGGCTCACGCCATGCTCTGCCTTAAGGATTGAAATGACCTCACTCTCGTCCTCGGCTGAAAATCCCTGACGGATTGCGAAACGCCGTAAGGCGTCCTGCTGCCACATCGGGCGCTCCTGCGACCATTCAAGGAGTTCCTTCGAGATGGACATTGCTTTTCCATAGGCTGCTAAATTTGGCGCCATATTGGTGGACGCATAAGATCAATGCAACCCAAAGTAATGGCTAGATGTCGCTTAACTTGGGGAACATCTGCTATTCGTGCGGAACCGAAAGGCGGCCGTACTCTCTGGGTGGAGGAACCGACGCGCCGGTTTTTGCCGCCATATGAGCTGATGAATGGCTGGCGGCGGGCGACCTGGACCACTACCGTCCAAGCGCATCCTGTATGCCTTCGATCGGCTGATGTTCGCCAAGGCACCGGAAAGCGGCCAAGTCATGTGAAGGGAATACCTCAGGGACAGGGTTTTAGGCGCCAAACAAAGTGGCGTCCATCCATTCCCTAGCCTTGTCAGGTATGCGTATCAGCGATCCGTTGACATAAGAACAAAAAGAGAACATTGTCTCTCATGGCGTTCCTGACATACGGACCGGAGGAAGAGAATGACGTCGTCGATGTCCCTGCTGATCACCGCGTCTGAGCCGGATGAGGTGTCCCTGCTGGTAGCGGACCTAATCTACCTGTACGGCATCCGGCTTCAGGTCACAGATCGCTTCACCGACCCAGCGGATGGCGGCATGGCCACCCATTGCGCTTCCCTGGAAATTCGCCCCGCTGAAGTGCCGCCTGCTCCCTGAGGAATTCCGGCCGCCCGCGTTCGGAGGGGGCGCGGGCGGCTAAGTCAACTATTGCAGGGCGCCGTGCTGATGAGCGGCGCCGGAAATCACCGCCGCCACGGAACGCGGCTGGTGTCCCCTCTATGCGCCTTGGAGGTCGCCTTGGTTCGGGTTTTCATGTCGTACTGCCATGCCGACGAAGCGTTGCGGGATCGCCTGGAGGTGCATCTGACGCCCCTGAAGCGGCGTGGGTTGGCGGTGTGGCACGACCGGCGGATGCTGCCGGGCGATGAAATCGATGAGGGGATCCAGGAAGCGTTGGCCGCCGCCGACGTTGCCTTGATGTTGGTGAGCCCGGACTTCCTGGCGTCGGCCTATTGCCATGACGTGGAGATGCAGCTGGCGGTGGACCGGCACCGGGCGGGCCTGTGCCGCGTCATCCCGGTGATCCTGCGGCCATGTGATTGGTCATCGACGCCGCTCAGGCAACTGTTAGCTCTTCCTCGCGACGGAAAGCCGGTGACCCGGTGGGCCGACCAGGACCAGGCGCTGTATGAGGTGGCGGTGGCGATCCGTAAGTCCGTGACCGAATGGAGCAGGCCTTCTGAAATATAGACGCACATCACGACCATGAGAGCCCCTGTTCGAAAAAGGGAGGGCGCCAGTAGATGAACCGGCGCCCGGATTTCACGGCTCTGGAATGAATACGGGCTCTAACGAAGGAACGTCCTTGCGCTCCAAAACGACGGCCTCGTTACGGGCTTCCGCCGGGCCAGTCCATACGATGACCTTTGTTGCCCCGAGCCAAGCAAGGTTCACACGTTCAGTCTTTACTAAGCCATTCAAGTTGCACTCTACCTTTGCATTAAATAAAGAAGGGTGCGCGCAAGCCGCTTCTGGAGTTACGTATAAATAAATCGGACGACCGCCGCCATAACCTAATGGTCTTGCTAGGTTGTCAAGTATGGATGGGGTGCCTGGAAAAACAGAGAATATGAAAATAGCGGTCATCACCACTGCAACGAAGGCTGCCTGTGGCGATCTTCTCTTTGCCCACTCCATTGACATATTGAGTACAATAATAGGTATCATCGGAGCGAGAAAGAGGAATGCATATGACCTTATGTCGTCCACTGCACCTCTGGAATTCTTTGCCATTCTCTCGGTGGCGCACAGGGCGGCGTAGTAGTATAAAGATAGGCATTGTATATCCATGATGACAATCATGGTTCCGGATATTATCGTCCCAAATCGAGATTGTGGCACAGGTTTTTCGGGCGACCTAGAGCGGATAAGTTTGGGCTTTTGAAATAGTCTGTTCTTCCTTTTTCGCTTTAAAATCTTATCGATCTTGCGCCATGTATCTGGCATCTTCTTTAAATTTAGCGCGAAATCTTTAATGTTGTGCGAAATCCTTCCCGGGTATTTACCAATTTTCATTGCAAAACTACGTAGCGCACCTCGCAAGCTTAACGCAGCAGACTTTGTCATATCTTTGATTTTGCTTGGTCTCTTAGCCCGTTTTGCCGTAAAGATTACAATCTTGCAGAGGATATAGATGGGAATCCACAACGGTATAGTGACCCATATAAACAACTTGACATATATACCTGTCCAGACCATGAACTTTAATCTTGCCGGTGACTTTTGGTACTTAATTGCCCCAAGCATCCTATGCCTTTTATATTTCCATAGGCGGAATTTTCTTGAATTAAAAAATATTCCTGATAAATACAATGCCGCCCAAAAGAATGTAGATGAAAATATTATAATGAACGGCCAGTTTAGCCTAGAATTGTGAGAACTGTCGCCAACAAGTGCTCCGTTTTCATATAGAAAATCTCCGGACGCCAGAATTATAATCATTAAAAATATAACAATAGAATAATAACTTAGGCGACGCCATCGCGCAGTGGCAGCGGCCATTGTGAAACGCGTCTTCTTAATTTTTCCAAAGTTGTGGATCTCGTATTCATCCCAGATCCTCATTATACCTGGAGACTGTATAAAAAAAGAAGCAACAAATGTAGATCCCAATATTATGCAGAGGAATGCGATGGAGCTTTGCCCAAGATCGTTAATAACATCCCAATATGGAATCTGGCGTGCTGCGCACCATATCGCAATTAACAAAGGTGTTACAGGTACAGATATTATAGGTGGGACGCTAAGAGAGGGTATAAGCCGGATAAATTCGAGCCAACCACCTCCCAGGCTGCCAGGGGATTCGAGTTCCTTTGGTATAAAATCGATCGAAGATCTTTCTTTTGGCAATTCTTGAGGCATTTATTAACCTATGTGAGTGATAAAATAGGCAAAATTGCTAAAAAGATATTTGCCGACGATTCCGGACTTTCCGACTTGAGCTGGATAAGAGGTCTACATCAAGGCAGCCTCCCTTAAGCTCTTGCCTGTCTGCCTGATTCGGGCTGATCCACCATAACGCATTCGGTCGGAGGCTCGTCGGCGGTGTTTTGTGTCATCAACGAGTAGGATAGTTCGTCGCATGAGTGCCAGCATAGCACGAGCCCACGTCGGTGAAGCAATCTCGACTATGCTGGCAGAAAATGGATTAGGCCGCCTCCCACACCTGGTTCAGCACTTGCGCGGCCAATGCCGCCTTATCCTGGGGGAGGAACCGGGCGTAGTGGTTGGCGACTGTATCGGGCGTGTCCTGGATCGCGTAGCTGGCCTGCTCGAAGGAGCCAGTCTTCTTCAGGATGTGCGTCGCCAGCACATCGCGGACGCTGTGGGGGCCATGGGGCAGCAGTCCCTTGATGGCCCCGCGCTCGGTGTAGGGGTTGTAGATGCCGTATCGCTGGATGGTCAGCCGCCAGGCCTCATAGAAAGTCGTCTGGTTATAGGCCGCGTCCATGGAGGTGGTCTTCACCGTCTTCACGAAAAAGGTTCCCGGGTCGGCGGCGCCCCGCAGCAGTGCCTGCCGGTGGCGTTCCAAGTAGGCATCGATGAAGCCGTACAGCCCGCCCAGGTCCGGCAGGATCAGCCTGAACGGTTTGCCGCCGAAATAGGTCGAGGTGGCATTCTTGAACGCCGCCGCCGGGATCAGCACTTCCCACCTCTGATCGCGCGTGCTCCACCTCAGCTCTCCACACTGCCGGTCGGCCAACTGCCGTTCCGTCGATGGAGCTTGGCCACGGGCCTTTACCAGGAGCTGACGCAAGTTCTTCTGCCGGACACCCAGGTGCAAGCCGAGCCGGATCAACAGCAGGGATCGGACAGCTTCAGCCGCCGTGACGGGGTAGCGGTTCTCATCGGGCATGCGGGCCAAGATCTCGTCGGCAATCTTCCGGTACTCGCCCACGGGGCTGTCCGACTCCAGAATTGGCAAGATGGGTTCGAATGGATCCCGGTGGACCTTGACCACCCGCTGGAGCTCACGGGCCCGCGCCGTGGCATGCCGATGAAGCACTTCACAGGTGTCCGCCCAGTCGGCCTTGGCTGCGTTGATATCGGCTGCCGACACCAAGCCTGGAATCGGCGTCAGGCTTTCGACCAGCTGGGGGGACTGCCGCAACCAACCGGTTTCGGCCCGCACCAGGGAGGCGGCCAGGGCGAGCATATCGACCTCCCAGGCTGTGTAGAAGCCCCGGCGACGTTCCCGCCATTGGATGTACCAGTCCCACGTTGCGGGGAAGGCAAGCAGGGCCAAGCTGAGGTGCCGGAGAGGCACCCCCAGCCCCTGAACAGCACCGCTGGGGGATGCGGCCATGGCACCGAACAGAAGCCCGAGGTGCTCAAGCTTCTGGGCCGCCGTTTCGCCACCCCACACTCCATTCCGCTTGAAGCCGATGCTGGTCAGGGTGGCTGTCTTGAAGCGGATTAAGCTGGACATCTCACCGGCTAGGCGGGCGGGCGCCAGCTTCGTCCCCAGCCCCAGATCTGGATCAGCACGCTCGTGGTGATCATCATCTTCCGGCGCCAGGCGCATCTGGTGGCCAACGGGCACGTCCGGGAAGCGCAAGGCGTAACGCTGCTTCATTGCCGCCGCGTGGAACAGCCGATAATCCGTTGCGCCAGTAATGATATTGGTACGGACCCATTCCAGGATCTGTTCTCGCTCGACCGGCGAACGGCTGGCAAAATCATCGGGCAGATGCCAAGCAAGCCGCCGCAGTTCAGCGGCACCGACACCGGCGACATCATGACCTCTCGGCGCCGAATTACAATTCGGCAGCTTGGCCGCCAAATGGCCTTCGGGCAGGCGATACCGGCGTTCAATCAGCTTCAGGACGCGGCGCGTTTTCAGAGTCCGCGGCACCGTCCGGCCTCGCAGCCAGTAGTAGATGGTGGAGTAGTTCAGCGATGGTTCGCTCAGGATGACGGCACGAAACAACGACCAGCCGGTGTCCCCATGCCGCTCCATGTGATACCGGAGGGCCTCCTTGAATCCCTCTGGCTCGTTGGTGGGCATTTCCTGACGAGCAGCTGGAAACTCGACGACAGGGCGCGGCGGTACGCCTGTCTTTTTCTTCGGTTTGGCTGGAGCGATCTCAGCTGGTTCCTTGCGCCTGATCACGGACGCCACCTGCTGCCTGGGCGACGCAGCCGCGACAGGGGATATCAAGCCTTTACGGGAAGCGTTAGTTGAAGGCGCCGACGGCTTGGGTTCCTTCAGCGGAGGTAGCTTACGCAAGCCCCTGACTATGGCATCCAGCGCCGGACGAATCGTGGTGGCAGCGGCTTCCAACATGTCGGCAGGCAAATCCGCTGCGACTGCCAGCTGGGTTATGTTGAAGGCGGCCCCCGAACGCGGCGGTGGGGTTCTGGTCCGGATTAAATCGACCAGGTGCATGCGAAGTTGCTCAGCTTCGCGGGGCGGCAATACGCGGGTCACGCGGGCTCGGCAGAAATCCGAAATCATTCGGGCCAGGACGACGGTGCTCATTAGATGTCCGCTGAAAGTCAAATGGCCGGGTGCTGTGCCCGATGTGCCGGGCGTTGTTAAGCAACATCGTCGGACCCTGTGAAGTCCGCCTCCGCGTCGAGAATGAACGCCAGCGATCTGCCCAATCCCACTGCGTGGACCGCCTTGACATAGTCCTCCAGGGAGACTGTGCCGTCGCCTTGTTCAATCCGTGTCAACGTGTCTTGGCAAATCCCTGCCTGATCGGAGACGGCAGTTTTCGAACGCCGCCGTCGCAGTCGTGCTGCCCTTAGTAATCTGCCGATATTCAGGGTTACCGCCCGCGCACCGACGGTCGGAGCATGCTGTGTCGGCATCAGTTGACGGGCCCGGATTGGACGAAACGATAATGCACGATGCCCTTGAAGACGGCGTCCAAACGTGAAGGCATAGTCCGGTTCCGGCTGCTTGAGAGGAGCGGGTGATTTGGTCGATCACGTCAGCGAACGAGATGTCTGGCTGGCAGCCAACACCCTGGTGAAACACCACGGGTCTGAAGCCGCGGCATTCGCGGCCATGCGCGCCGACGAATGGCTGAGCAAGGGGGACATGGACCAGTACAGCCTGTCACGGCGTATCCTGGCGGCGGTGGACCAGCTCTTGGCGACCGCCCCGTCACCAGGAAGCAGGCTGTCGTGAGGCCAATCCGATGTCGACCAGCACTCACCTTGAATGCCAGTAAGCCGTCACCAAAGCACTGCGCACATCAGAGCTGCACGACCCAAGGTTCACCTCTTGCCAAGCCGCGGACCTTGCAGCCGTTGGGTAGGACGCCCTCATAGCTTTGGTGATGATGTCCATGGATGACCAGCTTGGCACGGCAGGCTTCCGCGGCCTGCTGGATCCCCTGAAAGCCATACCGATGCGTTGGCGGCGCCTCGTGGGTAAGCAAGATATCGGCCCCTTCCGCCTGCCCGATTTCCGCCAGTAGGTCGTGATCTTCCGGAAAAATCAGGCCGTGATATTTGATGGGTAACCCACGGCCATCCCGAGCGCCAACGTCGCGCTGCCGCTGTAGATGCGGATGCTTCCGCAGCCATTCCTCGCGTGACCAGAAGAACGGACCCAGGTGCTCATCGGTGGATTTCGGGAACCAGACCATCGGGCTGTAGATTCCCGACAACCCGGCAACCGACACGCCTTCAATCTCCTCGGCGCGGCCATGAAGGTTCCCGGTCGGATGGTCCTCGACCAGGTTGGCAAACCAGGCTGGGCTGTCGACGTCATGATTCCCAATGACATAACGAACCCGGATGCCAGCCTCCCACAAAGGCGCCAGCGTTTCCCGAAGTGGGCGGCTCAGGTCACAGTCCCCGACTATCAGAACGGCGGCGGGGCGCACACGCTGGCACACTTCGAGCAGCGGCTGCCAATCCCCGTGGGGGTCACCCACCGCCACGATGGGGCGTCGCATCAGTTTCTCCTCAGTCGCTAGACCTCAATGACTTTGGGCCGGAATTCCTCAGATCCAGGCTCGTAGCCCAGGTAGCCGCGCTGAGCCGCCACGACGCGAGTGCCGCCGATCTGGGTGTCCAAGTTGAAATGCGTGTGCCCGAAGATCCAGGCCACCGGCCGCCAGGAAATGATCTCCTCCGTCAGGTCGCTGGCGAATGCCGGTGACAACGGATCACCCACGTACTGCGGTCCGCTTGCGCCCCTGACTGGGGCGTGATGCGTGACGATCAGGATTTTGGCGTCTTCGCCGTCTTCGGCCCGGATGCGTTTCACTTCCTCCGCCAACCAGGCCCGGCTTGCCAAGTGCCTCTGCCTGGCCAGGTACGGCGTGAACGGCTGCCCATTCACCGAAATCTGCACATGGTCGTTTAAGCTGTCCCCGGCACGTTCCATCGAGTGCGCGATCTCGTCCGAATCGGAGCCGTTCATCGCGTAGTCAGTCCACAGCGTGCAGCCAAGGACATGGAGGCGTTGACCGTCGAAATCGAACACCGCGACCTCGTTCTCCAAAAATGTCACCGACCCTGTCGTCGCATCCGCGGCGTTCCGGAATTCCTCGGCCAGCAGGTCCAGGTCGCGGCCGTTGTAAGCTTCATGATTGCCCATCACGTAGACGGTCTTCGCACCGATAAGCTGTGCCACCTCTCGGGCATATTCGATGCCCCGCACCCCGACATTGATGTCCCCGGCGAGAATGACGAGGTCGATCTGGTCGCCGATTAGGCCATCCAGTAGCGGCCCTATCGTTGGATGACCCGGGATGCGCCTGCGGCCCTCATCCAGTGCCAACCAGGCCGCGGTCGGTCTTCTGGAGCCTTGCGCCGCCTCGAATTCATTGTGGAGGTCCGACATCACTGCCAGACGGATCTTCCGGTCGGTCATGATTGGGTTTCCAGGTAGATGGCTGGCCGAGCCGGATTTCCGCGCGCGTACATAGCTGCCGCGAAAATCCGGGCTGGCTTACCTTGCGTCCGATGGCGTCAGTTTAAGGGCGGCTGGTCGCCTGATTGGGCTCGGCAGGCTCCCCAAGGCGATAGTACCGCGACAAAGTCCTTGCCCAGCCATCCTCGCGGTTAAAGATAATTAGCTGGCTGGTAAATATAGGGCCGTCCTCAATTAAGGGGTGGCCATAGGATTTTCCGGCCAATATGTCGTATTCACGCCTGGTGATTCGGTAGGAATTGAGTAGAGGTGCTTTAGAAATTTCCGCTGATGACGGCGAAATTCCTTGCGAGAACAACTCAAGATCCCGGGCAATCCGACTGTATTTTCCGGCCATCTCGATTGCACTGCGCTTAATGTTGGGGGGAACCATGGTCTTCCTTCCAGAGTGAATGATGTCCGTTTAAGGCGGGTCTTAGTACGAGTTGGCTGTCGCCTGGGCCATTCGGCGTACCGGCGCGTGCCGATAGCAGATGGTGGACCGCGAATTCTTTGGCTTGGGCGCTTAAGAGAATGCGCCCAGCAGCGGCCGGGCAAAGTCCAGGTCACCGCAAAAGACCCTGCCGAAAGGCGAGAAATACGGCATGCGGCAGCGACTTAGCATTAAGCTTCGCGCGGGCTCTGGACAGGTACAGATTGACGGAAACGACCTTCAGATCCAGGTCGTATGCGATCTCCTTTGGCGAACTGCCATGAGCCAGGAGGTGCAGGCATTTCAACTCTCGTGGAGAGGGCGGCATAGGCATGGCAATCTCCGGCGCACGGCGGCCTGAGGTCGTCGTCTCGACTTCGCTATTTTGGAATGGGGATCATAGGCCTGGCGGCGTTACCGCCTTTCAGGGATCGATCAACAGGCCCGCTTTCGAGGCGATGACGGCGGCATGCGTGGAATTGCGGGCGCCAAGCTTTTTGCGAGCCCTACCCAGGTAGGCATCTACAGACCTGGAACTCAACCCCAGCGTATGGGCGATCTGCTTGGAACTTTCGCCTCGGGCGAGCAAGCGCAGGCATTCAGCTTCCCGGGGTGTCAGCGGATGTGTCAGCGCAGGGGCGGTCATGGGCTCAAACGCGCAAGGAGACGATGGGGAAAATACCGATCTGGCATCTTCAGGAACACCAATTCGGTAATAGCGCGCCGACGGCCCGGGCGCCACTAATCTCAGCATGAAGGGATTTGGGGAAAGATTGCGCGCGCGGTCGAAAGCGCTGGGTCTAACCGACGCCGAGGTCGCCGAACGCCTGGGCTTGAGCCAGCCCCGATACGCCCGGTACGTGTCCGATTCCCGGGAACCCGACTTCGTCACGCTGCTTCGGATCTGTGGCGCGCTCGACATCAGCCCTAACGAGTTGCTCATGGGTGGCGAGCCGACGCGGGTTACGGACCCGGATATTGATCGTGCTGTGGTGGCCCTTATGGGCATGGACAGTCAACTCCGCCAAGTAGTTGTTAGCATGGTCCTCACTGCTCAGAAGCAGGCAACCAAGCAAAAGAAGGCTTTGAGCTAAAGGTTTTGAACAGCGGCGGCAATATGGTGAATTTCCCATATGGACCGAGCCCTGGGATTTGTTGTATGGCGCGCCCGCGCTCTGCGCTATGAGCCGTCTGTCCTGGCTGTAAGATTGTAGATTTAGATCCAATTGACGGTCATTGGGCGGGTGCTGCAAGGATTTATTTAGTGTTGACATGAATTATGCCAAGGATTCACGGCGATAGGCACATTTTAAGCGCGAGCGCAATATAGAAGATTCCGTACCTTTCCCACTGGGCCGCGGCGATGCACGTTGGGCGCGCATAGCCCACCGTGGGGGAAGTCATGATTTCGAAGATTGCCGTCGCCGCTGTCGTGGCGACTGGGATATTATTCGCGGCGGTCGGCGCCAAAGCGGCTGAGGAGCTGACCGGCGAGCTGGCCGCCCTCTACTATCACAAGAAAAGCGGCGACCCGCTCGACGTCGCGGGCGCGGCGGCTGGCGCAAAGCCAGTAACAACCGCCAGCCATTTTGACCGCCCAGAAGCCCAAAAAGCTGAAGAAGCCAGGCTCCGGGCCGCCCAAGCCAAGGTTGACAACTCGACGCCACTGGTGGTCCTGACGAACGTGACACTGGGCGAGTACGACCGGAGCGCGGGCCAGTACACCATCAACGACCTGCTCCCTGGCCACTATCTGAGCCAAATCGTTTTCGGCCGTACCTATAAAATCGGCTTCTCGAATGGCGCGCCGGTTCCGCTCCCACTGCCAATGGAGGAGGCGCGTAAGGTCGATCGTCTGCGCGTCATCGCCCAGGTCGAAGGTCACTTCGCCGGTGTGGGCGATCCAAACGGCAAGCTGGATAGCCGCTATACGGTGCTGGTTGCGATCAGCAAGGTTACGCTGAAGCTTGCGGACAATGGCAAGGTGTTGGCGGAATTTACACCGTCGGCAGCGGCGCCGGTCCCGTCTGCCAAGGCCGCCGCCGATTTCGACGTCAGCGGCTTGAAAGTTGGAATGACAGAAGGCCAGCTGACGGCCGCTGCAAAGGCTTCCTTCACTGACAAGAACTTGGTCATGGGATCCGACCAGGCGTGCGGGGGTGGCTCCACGATGACCGTATTGACGAAGCCAGCGGTGGGCACGGTGTGCGTCACCTTCAAGGTTGCCAACGGCAAGGCTACCAGCATCACCGTGCGGCAGGTGCTGACGTACACCAAGACCGTTGTCGACGATGTTCGGAAGGGCCTGATCGCGAAATATGGTCCGCCCGGCGCCGCGGCCAGCCAGCGGTTCTTTGGCTGGGGTCAGAGCGTCGGTAAGCGGCCGCAGGATTTCCAGCTGTATGCGGCGCTCGACGCCGTTCAGACCAGCATGGAATACGACGCGGGTGAATCGGGCACCCCGGTTCTTTCGGTAACACTGACGGATGCAGCGACGCTCCAGACTAAGGCTGCGCCGACGCAGCCGCAGAACGGCGCACCGCATCTGTGACGGTGATGGCGCCCCAATCTTGTTGGGGCGCCATTCACTGGGTGCCCCGTCCTGGATGGCCCACCGGAAGGTCTGTGATGATCGACGACACCAGAAAGGAAGGCTCGCCCGGCGGTCCTGGGATGGTCGTCATCATGGACCTCGCCATCGCCGACGTCCGCCGGGTCAGCGGTCCCGGCATGAGGGCATTCCTGGCAATCGCTGACCGCTGGGGGCTTACCGCCCGAGAGCAGCTTAACGTCCTTGGTAAGCCTGGGCACTCCGCCTATCGCAGATGGGCGACCAGGGCCCTGTCCGGTGCCGAGCTGGCGCTGCCCATTGATACGTTACTCAGGATCTCCGCGGTGCTCGGAATCCACCAGGCGCTGCGAACGATTTTTGCGCGGGACGATGACGGCATCCGGTGGCTCAAGAGTCCCAACAGCGGTCCGCTTTTCGGCGGACAGGCGCCCCTGGCCTTGGTCACCAATGCCACCCAGGACGGCATTCTCGTTGTTCGGCGGCACCTCGATGCTTGGCGCGGCGGCCTATTCGCCACCCCTGACCCAGCGTTCGACGACCTGGTCAGCCCCATCACCAGCGACGACTTGCTGTTCCTGTGATGCTGCTCTCCCGGCTCATTGGGAAATGTCTATTTGAAATCGCCATTTAGAAGGGAAGCCAGCCGAACGCCCGCCTTGACGATCTGCTCATCGACAACCGGCGTCTCTTTGGCGGCGTAATCGGCGGGCAACACGACCGGCGGGGTAACGGGACCAGGTGCCGGAACGTTGCCCAAGCTCGGGTAGACGACCTGCCGGGCGATGGTATGGCTCTCAGTCGCCCAGTCGGCGGGCGTGCCATTTTCCCATTTGGCGTGTTCGGCTTCCGCCCGTTGCGTCAGCAGCGCCTGGTGGGCGGCGATGTTTCCCCAACTCCCCCGGATGATGCCCGAGTCCCACACGCTATGGAGGTTGGTATTTCGGCCATTCAGCGTGACCTGCACCTCGTTGGCGCCGCGATCTCCGTTCTCACACGCGTGGAGGGGCTGGTGGATGTCGCCGACGAAGTGGATGACGAACTTCAGCGCATCGCGCCGGACGCCCTCAAGAAGCTGGCTATCGGACAGCTGCGCATTGAAGGCGGTTATCTTCTCGACCACGCAGTTGTCCGCCTTGCAATCCCGGCCTTTGACGTACACCGCGTCATTAAACGGGATCGAGACGTAGTGCCAAGGGCCGCTGCCAGGATACGGCTGGTCCGGCTGGGGCTTGCGAATGTCGTCCGCCCAGGTGGCGGCATTAATGAAGGCTTGGCCACTGTCGTCGCCCAGTAGACCGTTCACCTGGGCCTTTGCAGTCGGTGTTAGCAGCTGGTAGGCGATGGCGGCCACAGTCCGATGCCCGTCGCCACCCCAGGCGAAGGCCTGAGTTGGAGTCATCGTGGGCAGAACCGAAAGCGCAATGAGGGCGGCGGAAAGGTGGTGGCGCATCGCAGAAGCCTCATGCTGATGGGATTGTTTGCCTATAGCATTTGCTGGAAATGCACGCAATGGGTGTAATATTTCCATAATGAGCACTCCAAAGTAGAAAATTAGCCCGTGTTGGGTCAAACGACACGGTCGCAGCTTATTTTGGAAACGGACCGCTGTTCGGCATCTCTACGGCCAAGCCAACTTCGTCAGCGGCATTGGGATCGGGCCCGAAGGGCGCGTGTAGCGGCCGCGGCGGCCCCCAATCCATTTTCCACCTTACGTGCTGGAGCCTCGGCGCCGAGGCTGTCGAGCAGATATCCGATGCGCTGTGTCGGGATCGACGATAGCCAGTCTCAGCCATCAATCCGTCTCGGGCCTTACATTTTTCCTGCGGCAAACTTTCCATAAACCGCGTTCAGGACGCTTTACTGACAGTTTGCCGCTAGGCTTCTCGCTCGCGCGTTCGACTGCCAAGACAGAGGACGGGTATTTTGGCCGTCGAGGTCTGGAGTACGGGATGAACTCAACCGACGGAGCTTGGCGATCCCCGGACTGACCTTCCTGACGCAGAGGTTCACGAACGGCATCGTCGGATGACGGCTTTCTTCCGTGGCGCTGACGCTGTGGACGGGCGCCTAGCAGGCCGGACATCTTCGAGAGCTAGCGGGTTCGGTCTGCGGCCGCCATGGCAGCGTTGGCGCTGACGAAGTACCGTGTCTTAGGGTTGCTACCGCTGGTCACCGGCGAGGTCGATAACCAAGAGCCGTCAGGCCGCTGCACTGCCCAGGAAAACCTGGTGGCCGGGGCTACGCACTGGGCCTGCATTCCGTCCATACGAACCCAGGTCCCGTTGATTTCTTCGACCCAATCCTGAGTTGGCAATAACTTTCCCAATATTCCTCCTGGACGATACTTATAGGAACTGTATCATGTCGCCAGCTGTGAATAATGGATTTCCTCATGGACGACTTACTGAAGCTGGCGACGGATATCGTATCCGCATATGTGACAAGAAACCAGATACCTCCTGCCGAGTTGCCTGGGTTAATTCAGTCGGTTTACGGCGGGCTAGTTCGCGTTGATAGCCCAGCAGCGGAACCTGTTCCTGAAGCTAAGCTGGTTCCTGCTGTACCTGTTCGGAAATCAGTTACCCCGGACTACATCATCTGTCTGGAAGACGGAAAAAAGCTGAAGATGCTGAAGCGCCACCTGCGCACGGCCTACAATCTGACGCCAGATGAGTACCGTGCTAAGTGGGGCTTGCCGTCGGACTACCCCATGGTCGCGCCGAGCTACGCCGAACAACGTTCGGGTTTGGCCAAGGAGATCGGGCTCGGCAGCCGCACCCGTGTTGCGAAGCCCAAAAAAGGCAAGAATGCCGCCTGACGCGGATAATTCCGCCGCGCGCCTTCGGCTGCAATATCGTGGGAGCACCAGTTCGCACAAAACGCGGCTCCCCAACCGCTGCCGCCGCTGGCAGGCATTCGGGTGTGCGTAGGCGGTTAGCTGTTGGAAGGAAGACAGTCAGCAGATCAATTTGCCCGGCCCGGCTATGGCGGCAACGATAGATAACATTCCCCGGAGAGCATTCTCGTCGGATGAGCGGTCTTGAATCGCAAGCTTTTGAATTGGTTCGGGCGAGCCCGGAAATCGTTCTGCTGCGGGCCGACTTTGTCGATGGGCTTAACGCAAGCCAATCTCAGATCAGCCGTGTCCTTCGGAAGCTGACTGGGCGAGCAGTGCTGATACGTATTGGCGTCGGCATCTACGCAAAGACGTGCCGGTCGAGTCTCTCTGGTAGGGTGATTCCGGCGGCGAGTTTGCCGGATCTCGCCCGGGCGGCACTCCATCGCCTCAATGTGCAAACAGCCCCATCAAAAGCTGAGCGTGCGTACAACGAAGGGCGCTCGCAGCAGGTGCCTACAGGGCGTACCGTTGGCGTCACCAAAACTGTCCGTCGCCGCATTGGATACGGTGGCGCCTATGTCCGCTTTGAGCGGGTCCGCCAGCGCTGAAAGCCGAGTTTGGCGGCGGCCCGCACCTGCCAGCTAACGACCCTGTAAAACGGCACTGACATTGCAGCCATGGCGCGCGTAGTGTACTGGTCATGCACGTTCAATATGCAAAGGTGAAACCGATGCGCCGCTTAGCAACCGCTCTCGTTGCCGCCGTCCTCTTGGCTTCTCCCGCCGCCCTGGCTGGCGAGGGGAAGCACTATTCCGACCCGGCCGCAGCCGCAAAGGTCTGCAAAAGCCCGGTGGTCTGGGTGAACCCCAATTCCCAGATTTATCACCTGCCCAGCAGCCGCTACTACGGCACGACCAAGGACGGTTACTACATGTGCCAGAAGGCCGCTGAAGCCGCCGGTAACCGTCAAGCTGAAGGCCACTGAGGCATCCAGTTAGGCGTAAGCGGTGCGCGGTCCCACCGGGGTTGGCGGTTGACGCCTCAGTTGGCACCGCAGCAGCGTTTGTATTTCTTGCCTGACCCGCAGGGGCACGGGTTGTTGCGTCCGACCTTGGTCTGACGGACGGGGGCTGGCTTTGCGGGTGGATGCGCCGCCCCGATCTAGGCGACCTTGTGCAAGACCAGGATGGCGCGGGAGATTTGTCTGGCGGCTTCATCGAGGCGGTTATATCCAAAAAGGGATTTTGGATATAACTTCACATTTCCAATAGCTTAAATGATGGGCTGCTACGGCGGGCACTGGTTTCGACGGAGTGGTCGCAATTCGTATTGGCTGCTTCGGCCTGATAGCGTCGCCACTGTTGGGGAATGTAATGCGGGTGCATTTGGGGGCTTTTGTCGTCCTGGCATGCTTGGGCGTCGGCAGCGCGCAATCGGCAGAGATTCCGGTGGCTTGCCAGGCGCAGGCCCCTTGGGGTGCTCCGCAGTGGTCGGGGACTGAGCCCCATCTAACGCCGCTGTGTCGCCGGGCCTACGTCGTTCTGCACGACGACGTGAAACTGGTCCCCGACTTCGTGTCCTGGAGCCTGACTGCTGAGCATGCGCTGGGGTGTCTGCCCCGCAAGGATTCATTCGCGCCCGATCCTGATCTGCCACCTGATCATCGTGCTGAACTCGCGGACTATAAGGGGCACGCCGGTGTGTATGACCGCGGCCACTTTGCACCCAACTCCGATTTTGAATGGGACGCACAGGTTCAGGGGGAGAGCTTCTATCTATCAAACATGAGTCCGCAGGCGTCCCACCTGAACCAGTGGGAGTGGGAAGCACTGGAGGAAGCGACGCGTGCCTGGGCTCTTGAGCGGGGGCCGCTGATCGTGATGGACGGCCCAATCTGGAAGGAACCGGTGGAAACCATCGGCGTTGATGGGGTCGGCATCCCGGCCGCGTACTGGAAGGTGATCGTGGACGGGTCCGGCCAAGTCGCGGCGTTCATCATGCAGAACCAGCCGACCCCCAAGGGTGATCTGACACCCTATGCCGTGTCTGTCGCCAAGGTGGAACAGGCTGCCGGGTTCGCGCTGCCGCTGCCGTTTAACGTGGACAAGACTTCCATCGGCGCCATATGGCCATCTGATACCGAGGTTTTCCAAAGACGCAAGCATGCAATCTGCCATGTATCGGGGCAAGATGGGGGCTAAACTCAAAGGGCACCCAGCGACGGAATCAGGTTTTTCAACATCCTGTTAGGTTGGAAAGTGAATTATATCGTCTCTTGAGGGTGGACAAGATCATGACCTCACACCATTAGGAACCTCAGAAATGATAGGCTGGAGACACTCTTACTGTAAACGCGACCTACTTTCGTTTACCGTACATCGTCTTGTCAAAATAAACCGGTGTTCCGATGTCATCAAATGACCAGGCTATTGAAAAAATTTGGTGGCAGCTCTGCCTTAACTCAACAAGCCTATACAGGAGTGCGCTGGGCCCTATAACGAAAAGCGAAATGATTTCTCTTGGGAGAAGAAGCATTGCTAGCAGTGAAGTTACTAGTTCAGTTATATCTTCTCAGAAGTCCGCGGAAGATATACTTGATGATACGCATACTTTAATTGACGCTATCAACAAAAATGGGAATTTTTTTAAGATTATAGAAATATCAAAAAATGACAAACTGGGAGGTCTAATTTTTGTTCACCCGCATCATCAACAACTGGCTGAATCCGGTCATATAGCTGAGGTCGAAAATACGCCACTTAGCAATTACCGCATCAAATATCCAGCAAGGTCGACAATAATTCTAACATTGGATATGTTAAAAACCATAGAAGACCCAGAAAATCTGGGAACTCCCGCTTTTCCAGCCCTCGAGACCTATTTTTCTGAATACGATGAAGAATTATTGTCTGACGTTTATTATGATTTTCCGGATTTGTTGCCAAGAGGTGAATCGAAAATCGCAGAAATATATAGGCGGTCAGCGAAACACATGTTCACGCATGGCCGCAGAGCCGAGATACTTTGGGGTTTTTTGGCGGATCGCATCGGTCCTTCTGATAAGTATTTTCGCTCTATATCGCCGTCTATCACTATGGCAAATGGTACGGATGGTGGAATCGACGATCTAAGAACAACGGCGACTGGCGCCTTACTCGCGACACAAGTTAAAGGCGGAAAGACATGGGGGAAACCTCTGATCCGAGGAAGGATGCTCGGAAATTTTTTGTGCTTGACGGCGAAAGCCAGCACCAGTGGAAGCATCGTCGAACGCGGATTAAATTGTATCCGATGCTGGATGAACCAGTCGGCAATGAAGGTGCGATACGTGATGATCATCTGATCGTCCATTTCCTTGCGTTTGGGAAACGTAGCCCGGGATCGGTTAAAGTACTTCGTGGCAAGACGTGGCCATCACACCGCAATCGAAGCGGGCAACCCCCTAGAGGAAAAGGCGAAGTGGCGCCGCTTCCTATTGATCGGCGTATGTACATATCAGGAATGGATGTCATAGTCCTCTCTGATGCGGAATTCTTTGGAAAGACGAGAGTGGATATGTCGCATTCATCGACGTCTCTATTGTCGAAAATAACAAATAAGCCTCTCACACACCCACTTGCTCTTGATTATGATGTTCCATTTAAACCAGTATCGCCCATCTGATCATAGAGCTATTGATGCTGAAGCGGTATCTGCGCACGGCCTTGACCCTGGTGCATAGAGAATATTGCACCGGGGGACTGCCCGTGGAATACGCGATGGTCCCGCCGAACTACGCCGATCAGCGCACCGGCTTGGCCAAGCAGATTGGCTTGGCCAACCGGCCCCCGCCAAGGCAACTCGAAGAAAAGCATAACTGTCGCAGCTTGAGATAAACGAGGAAGCGGTGACTGAGATCGTAGAGCGTTGCATTTTTTGCGGTAATCCGGCCTCGCGGCTCACCTGGGAGCATCTTTGGCCCAGATGGTCCCACCGGGAAATTACCCGCTCAATGCGAAAGTGGGATGGGTTCAAAGCGGTGGAACGGATCGAACGAGGTTCCGTAGAGACTAAGGGCATCCGCAAGATAAAGCGCGGTGGGGACATTCACGACCTCCAAGTTCACTGCGTGTGTGGTGGTGATCGGAAGAGCTGCAACAATGGCTGGATGAAGAACATCGAAGATCGCGCAAAGCCGATTATGATCCCCTTAATGCAGGGTCAATCGCTACGAATTGCGCCGGACGCACAGAGTGTTATCGCTGGATGGGCTGCGGTAAAGGCGACAGTAGCGGAGCACATTTCGATTGGCGATGTTACAACCTCTCAAGCAGAACGAGATTTGCTCCGGCAAACGGGATTACCACCTCACCACGGCTGGGCCGTTTGGATTGGCCATTATGAGCGGAGTGCCTGGCAAGCGTATCTTGGATCAAATGCATTTCTTTACCTTCCTGGCCCGGAAAATGCCCATCTTCTTGGTACATCTCCGACTGAATACAATGGCCAGGCCTCGTTCCAAATTTTAAAAAACCTTTTTATTTATGTTATGCGATGCCGCGACCTTGAGTTTGTTGAAAGGTGGCGTTTCGATGTTACAGCATCGAGATTTCTCCGCAAAATCTGGCCGCCAAGCAACCTCAGTATTAAGTGGCCGCCGCCTATTATGTCAGACGTAGACGCCGATTATGTTGCATCCGCTCTGAAAAAGAGGGGTGCATTAGCGGTTCAGCGGCGCCTTATGCGAAACTCTTGAGTATATAAAGTATGCCATCCATTGCAGGCCAACGCCTCAGAGCCGGACTTGGGGTGGCTGCTACACACGGAAAATGTTCCAACCGGACTTAAGGCGCCACCAGGTGTAGGTTTACTTGAAATTCCGTCCCTCCCCATACACCAGCCGCAACGAGCCTGGCTCTGGCCGCCGAACCTCATCAGCCCGCGGCAGCGGCGTTTCGAACGGTCCATCCAGTTCGGTCAGCCCCCTGAGGATGTGACCAAGATCCACCAGCCGGTCAGCGATGACGTGGATGACGTCGCCTTCACGCTGAAGGCGCCCATGGACACCCAGCATGGTGGCCGTCAACACTTCCCGGCGCTGCTTCGCGAACAACGACGGCCAAATGATGGCGTTCACGATGCCAGTTTCGTCCTCCAAGGTCTCAAAGATCACCCCTGACGCCGTGCCCGGCTGCTGACGGATCAGGACCAAGCTCGCGACCGCCACCCGGGCGCCGTCCTTGAGACTGGGCAACATGACGGCGGGCGTCATCCCCAATGCCGCAAGCTGGGGGCGCAGCAGGGCGCAAGGATGGCCTTTCAAGGACAGGTACAGGGTTCGGTAGTCCTAGCGGACGGCCTCGCCCAGCGGCATCGCAGGCAGCGTCAGGAAGGGCTCCTCGCCGAACTCGACCGGTGGCCGGTTGTCGCCCAGCAAGCCCCAGCCATCAGCGGCTTCGAACAGCGGCAACGGCGCGTCCCCGAGTCGTTTGACCTCCCATAGCGCCCGGCGCCGGTCCACGCCCAGGCTGCCAAACGCATCCGCTCCAGCCAGCCGCTCTCCACTGCACTGACAGAAACCTTCGCTGTAAATCGGTACGGAATAATGCCGCCGATGACAGACCAAGGTGCCGCTCGCCGGTTTCCGAATGCAGCCGGGTGACTGGCGCCGAGGCGGTCGGAGGAAGATTGTATCGGGGTGCGAAATTCGGGAGCGGACCCAGCGTGGCGAAGAGCTGACGAAGAGCTTCTGGAGGAGTCGTGATGGAATAGCGACCACACATTCCTATCCCGATCCCAAAGCTGCCTGAGATCTATTCTCTTCGTTTCTTGGAAAACATTACAAATCCGGCGTGAGCTGGGAAATGATTTTTCCTTAAAAAGACGGGCTCAAAAAGGACAAGTGATTCGAAATTTTTCGACCTCTTGAATTCGAAATCACAAAGCTCCGTTTATCCGAAGAGACCTTGCCCGGCTGAAATGTGCGGCATAGGCTTTCTCAGGAATTCCTGAGGGCGCGATTTCTGGGGCGCATGGGGTCCGGTAGCTACCGGCGGACCCTGCATGTCCCGATACGCTTGTGTACGCCCTGGTGAAGTGCCGAGGCTAAGTCAGTATGGCGAACAAGGACTCCTGGGAACTGGGGCCTCTCGGCGATGGTGTTGCCGAGGTCGTCACGGCATGCCAATACGACGGCCCCCAAGCCCTCGCCAGCAGCGGCGCCAACATTGCCGTCGTGATCTCCCAAGCCGACTGGCTGGCCATTCGATCTCTACTGAAAGATCACTTGGCCGCCGGATCGGCAGCCGCCTACCTTGGTGGCCGGGCCGGTGACACCCCGTTCACCTGGATCCCCAGAATAGTCGGCAGGCAGGCCGGGGAGGATGGGAAATGACCGGTGACATACGTTGTCGACACCTGTGTCCTGTCGGATCTCCGGCGCGGCACTAAGCATCCGGAACTGCTGAGATGGTGGACTGACACGTCCCCCGACCAGCTCTTGGTCCCTGCCGTGGTGATCTCGGAGATAGAACGCGGGATAACCCGCCTGCGTATCCAGGGCCGAATAGCCGAGGCCAACGACAACGACCTCTGGTTCCGCGCCCTGACATTGGCGCTGCCGATCATTCCCTACGACGGCCAGATCGCCAGGCTCCATGGGGCACTCTCCATCTCCGTTCCCCATGACGGGACCCCAAGCTTCGAGCGGGACCTCATGATCGCGGCAACAGCCCTGGACACGGGCGCGATAATAGCGACCCGCAACATACGCCACTTTTCCCTCATCGCCGCCAGCACGGGCCTTGAACTGCTGAACCCCTACGATAGCCCGATTAATGTCGAGGCGCAGTCGGGTTAGCCGCCGTCTTCAGGCCCACCAGCGCCGACAAGTCGACATGAACATTGGGGCGCCGCTTCAGGCTGATCGGAACCATCCCCTCCGCGACGTCAGCCAACTGCTCTACTGGCGGGATCAGCACCGGCAGCGGGGATCGGGCCCATTCCAAGCCCTCGACGATTTCCTCGATCAGCAAGTCGTGCCAAAAGCCGGGCGCCTTCTCGGACATCGCGTCCTCCATATCTGGTTGGGCCCGCCATCCCTTAAGGGTGGCCATGTCGGTCAGCCTACGCCTCTTTGTCCGACGAGGGGACTCGATTCGAAAACTATCGGTGGCGGACGAATACTCCCCAGAAGTGGCGCCTGAATTTTCCCCAGTTTCGCTGATCGGTCAGGTTTCGGGGAGCATGCCTCCCGAGACCTCGTGGCCGGTAACCCGAACTGCCGTCGCAAGCGCGATGGGGGGCGGGAACTCACCTGCGGACGCTTGAGCGCTGGAATTGAAGGGTTTATCCCGCAAATGGGTAATTTCGGGAAAACGCGGGATAAAGCGAAACCCCACCAGCTGCTCAACTCGCGTCCGAATTCGACAGGATATAGAATGTCCCGACAACCAGTGACCTGGCTGTTCTTAAGATAAAGACTTTACGCCGAGACTATATCGGAAAAGTTCATTTTGATTCTTGATGGGAATATCCAGAGTAGGCCTAATGATCGGCAGGCTCCTCACATCCGGTGACGCGCTATGATCGACCACTTAACGTTCCGCCAAGTACACGGCCCATATCTGCGGTCCCAATTTGGACTCGCAATGCGCCAGGGGGACTTCATAAGCGGTGATATAGCCTCCGCCAGCATACGGCTGATAGGCACTTATTTCGGGATCTGACGGTCAAAGCGGCCCAACCAAGGCCCCTGAAAATACACAGCCTTGGTTTGAATCAACCTAGCCGGACCACGGATCGTAGATCGCTAATCGCCCATTTCTGATCAGATTAATACATCAGCTTGAGGTCGTGCGCAATTGTTGCTGACGCACATCTGCGTGTATGCAAGTTGCGTCGCTGCCCCGGGCCGGAGTACAAAATCATGGCCAGCACGAATGACACCGCGTATTCGACGGAATATTGGCTAATTGTTGCGGCGATTTCAGCAGACATACTCCAAATAATATGACCTGAAACCGACGTCGTCACGTCAGTTGGTCCTGTTATTGGAATCCACCGAATAAGCGGGGGTATTATGCCTTCGAGCATTTCATTTTCCGGACCTGATCGAGGTCTCGGGCCTGGAGCTATTCAACTTTCACAAGCTGATGGTACCCCGCCTAAAGGCTATCGGGCTCGGCAGAGTGGCATTTTCGCGACCAGGAAAGTTGTCGAAGGACAAGCTCGCTGGTACCGCGACATTGACCGCGACTTCATGTACCTGCTCCAGGCGGACCCCTCCGTCATCGGGTTCCAGTCAAGGCCACACGTCGCTCACTATATCCTCAACGGCAAGCCGACCTCCCACGTCGTCGCATTCATCGTGCAGGCGGAGGCCGCCACCTACGCTGTCGACATCATCGACACGAGGCAGAAGCCGAAGGCTCGATATTGCGACGCCGACCTCCTGACCACGGCATATGGCCGGTGGGGGATTGACTATCGCTGCCTCGATGACCGGTTCGTCCACCTCGAACCCAGGTTCAAAAACGCAGTCGAACTGAACCGATGGAAGAGCGCCCCCCTAAACCGGGCCAGCGAGCTTTCCGTCATCGAGGCGATCTCCAACGGTGCTGACACCGTGGGCAAGGTCATCCAGGCCATAGGCGGCACCGAGGTCACAGGCCTGGCCCACGTCTACGGACTGGCTCTCAAAGGCAAGCTGCGGCTCAGCATGAGTCAGCCCTTATCCGCCAATACATCAGTTTGCCTCGTCACGGGGAGGAAGACGCTATGACCAGCATTGCCCTCTTCCGCGACCAGTACCTGCGCATCGAAGGGCGAATGGTTGCTTTCGAGCGCCGTGACGCATGCCGCAACCTGGTGTTCCTTGATGTCGCCAACAGCTCCCCTTTCGTGGTTCGCGAAGACGAGCTGCTGGACCTGATGGCGAGGGGACAAGCGTATCGCGTCGGCGGTGCTGAAGAACGCGCCTTCAAGGAAGGCCGCAAGAGCGACCTGACATCGCTGGCCCAGCTCCAAGTCGATGAAGACCTGAAGGCCCGGACTCTGCGCCGAGTGACCTACGTCCAGGCTTGGGAAAGGAGTGGGCTGAAAACCCGGAAGCGGCAGGAACTCGTCCCTGTCATCGAAGCCACGGCCGCCGTGCTGAACGACCGTCACCCTCCTCAACCGGGCACGCTCCAGAGTTGGATCACCGAATGGGAGAAAAGCGGGCGCGATTTCCAGGCCTTGATGGACCGCATTGCCCAGCGCGGGCGCCGCGGCTCACAGCAGAAGCTCGATGCGCAGAACCTGTTTGACGAAACGGTCGAGGGCCTCTTCCTGAATTCAATGCAGTACGACGTGAGCAACGTCTACAGACAGGTCCGCGACGTGTTCACGCGCCGCAATCGGCTGACCGGCGACACGTGGGTGCCGAGCTACTCCACCGTCTACCGGAAAATCAAAACCTACGACCGATACGTGGCCACCGCGAACCGGAAAGGTGTCGCCGTGGCAGACCGGATTTATCGGCCGAAGACCGGACATGTCTCGACTGAGCGCCACCACGAGCGCACTGAACTGGATCTGCTCAAGACCGACTTAATCGTGGTCGACAAGGATGGAAATCCCATCGACCGTCCCGTCGTCATTATCGCTTACGACCACTTCAGCAGGATGCCGGTTGGCCGCTACATCGGCTTCGAGCAATCTGTCGCCGCTGCCATCGAATGCATCCATCACGCGACCTACCCAAAAACGTATGTGAAGGAAAAGTACCCTGACATCAAAGGGGCGTGGCCGTGCTGGGGGCTGTCCGAAAATTACTTCGCGGACCTGGGGAGCCAGTTCGTCGCCAATGACTTCTCGGCGATGCTCAAGCTGCTTGGTTGCAACATCACCTTCGCGGCCCGCGAGACGCCCAACGACAAGGCGGCAATCGAACAATTCTTCGGCACCTTCACCCGCAGCCTGGTCCGCTACATCCCGGGTCGAACCTTCGAAGACTTTTATCGGCGGCGGAACGAAGAAACCGTCGAAATGCAGCCTGTCGTTACCCTGGAGGAGCTGGACTACCTGGTCCATCGTTGGATTATCGAGGTCTATTCCCAACAGTTCCACACCGGAATCAACGACGCGCCTCATCGCCGGTGGCTGGAAAGCGTGGCGCGGCACCACATTATTCCGCTGCCCGAACCGGAGGTGTTGAAAGCGGCGTTCTGTCTGACAACGCATCGGCGGCTGTTCGATTACGGGGTCAGGGTCAATAACCTGATCTACAACGGGCCTGAAATCGCGGCCATTCGCACCAGCCCCGCCTACAACCCCGGCGGCACGGTGATGTGCAAGATCGACCCTAAAGACCTGGGAGCCATCCAGGTCTACGACCCCGGGCGAGAGCGCTTCGTTACCGTCCAACAATCACCCGGTTCGCGGCGGATGTTCGACGCGCGCGGTGTGACGCTCGTGCAGCAGACCCTGGCCCTGAAACTCATCAAGGCCCGACCGGAAAAATATAGCGAGGACAACGTCGCGGCAGCCCACGCCGACCTACAGCGGTACATCCAAGACAAGCATGTCCCCAAAGACCGAAAGGTTCGACGGCTGAAAGCTGCTTATGGCGTCCCTAAGCACCAGATCCCCAGTCCCATCAATCCGGCGCTAAGCGACCTTTCCATTTCGGACGCATTGGAGCAGCTGCCGGACTCGGTTCTTGCTGGGGAATTCACCATTCCGGACGAGGACGACAACATCGGCCAGGACTTCACTGCTTCCGCGCCAACACCGGAGGTCTTGGAACTACTCCCGTCCCCGACCGAACCTGTCGCATCGGATTTATCGGCCTCGGGGACCAACTCGTCAGCTTCCAGCGCAGCAAGGTTTGCAGAGATGGCTCGCCGTATGGGGGTCACCGGTCGGGGTGGAAACAAGGATGTCTAACATGGATCGTGAAGAGCGACTTGAACGCTTCAGAAACATTGTAAAAATCGCTATCGACCTGCCTAAACAGGCTCAAATCAAGCAGTGGATTCGCAACGCAATAGACATTGGTTGTTGCGGTAAGGAAGCCCGGTCGATGACGTTGCTGGGGCCTACGGGTACCGGCAAGTCTACCCTCCTCAAGGAGATTGTCGACGAGTACCCGGCTGAACAGCGGGATCGCTATCTCTATCACCCGGTCCTATATGTTGAGATTCCTCCTCAATCGACGCTGAAGGCCTTGGCCATCGCGATCTTAAAAGCGCTGGGCGATGTTCCCTCGAATCGCAGCGTGTCCGAGTACACCCATATTGTTACCCGGACGCTGGCCAGAGCGGCGCCTAAACTCCTCATCCTCGACGAGATCCAGCACATCGTCAGCGCGGGTAACAAGCGAGCCAACGCGTATGCTTCAGGCGACCTCATCAAATCCATCCTGAACGCCGCTGTCTGTCCGGTGATTCTCGCGGGTCAGCCCGAGGGAGCCGAGGTCATCGATACAAATTCCCAGTCGGAGCGTCGGAATGGATGGTCTGAACGTCTGGAGCCCTTCGATTGGTTCAAACAGGCGGACCGGGATATCTACCAATCTTTCCTCTACATGTATGAAGAACGCATGGGCCTCCCAGCGCCGTCGAACCTGTTCGACGATGACATGGCATTTCGCCTTTGGATCGCTTCTGACGGCTTAATTGGAAGAACCACCAAATGGCTCCAAATGGCGGCGGAAATGGCGCTGGTTGAACGCAGCTCTCCATTGCCCTGCCTAAGCCAGGAACTCCTCGCTGAAGCCTTCGAAAGGGGACAGGTCAGGGCAGAGCGCCGACAGCCCAATCCGTTCCGGTCCGATAAGCATTCCCTGAAGGTGCTGCCCGCGCCCACCACGGAGAAACTCAGCCTCCCCCGGCCGCGTAAAACCGATCAGGCGCTGAAGGAACTGCTGTAGCCATGTTCAAATTGATTTTCCCGCTGGTGCCCTACGTTGATGAAGGGTTCCTTGGTTTCGTCGCCAGGTCTGCTGAAGAGAACTTCAGGCCCACCCCCTGGGCCGTGCTGACATATGTAGCTCCGCGCCTCATGGCGGCCCGCGCCTTCATGCTGTCGAATACCGACATGGAGCCCCTTCGCCACCTCCTGTCGATGACGCCTGACGAGTTGGAGCGCATGTCCTACCGCGCAGCCGATACCCGACACGTGCGCCTCCTCGGGCACACGCTGTCGAAGGAACTCGTCTCCCTCATCTGGCGGAAATGCTGCCCGTTGTGCCTGGCTGAAGCCCCTTATCATCGCGCTGTCTGGGACTTCGTGTTCATGGTGGCCTGCCCCCATCACAACGTCATGCTGGTCGACCGGTGTGCCGAGTGCAGGGGGCCACTCAACTGGCTGACCAGCAAGTTGACCCACTGCGTGCATTGCGGTGCCGACTACCGCGTCATCGACCCCGAGCCTGCCCCTGACGACATTGAAGGCCTGAAAGCGGTTGTTTCACTCCTCGAAGGTAAGCCCCCGCCGGAAGGGCTGGCAGGCATGGATGTCGGCTGCCTGCTGAAGACCATCTACATGCTGGGCCAATGCGTCCACGACACCTTGTTGAATGTCGCGGCGGTCAAAATCGGTCGGCATCATCCCGAACGAGTCCTTGCCTACCTGAACATCGGCTGGCAGGCCTGCGCGGACTGGCCTCATTCCTTCTACCGCCATATCGATTGGCTGCGGCAGTCAGCGGCTGATCGTCAGGACCAGCACGAGCGGATGCACCGCGACATCGGTGTTACCGCCAAATGGATCCTAAAGCAGGATAAGGACCCGGCGTTTGGGCCCATTACCGGCACCTTCAGCCAGTATGTCGCCGGTGATGTCACGCTGGTAACCAAAGCCAGGGCCGTCGTCCGCGCGCGCCGTGCCAATCCATCGCGGTCCTTCTTCTTCCCCAGGAGGCTATTCGCCTCCTGGGGACCTCAATGCCTCAACTCATGCGTCTGGCCGAGGAACGCGACATGTTTTTGGTCAAGGGAACGGGCAAAGGCTTCGGTTCTCGGCTCGACCCCCAGAAGGTTTTGGACCTCCAAGCCGAGGTCGAGCGGTACATTGATGGCAAGGCCGCCAGGGCCATGCTGGGGGTCAATGATCGGACCCTTGGGCAGATGGAGGACGCCGGTCTTCTCACCGTGGCATCCGAGCCCATCGCCACCACATTCTTTAAGCACCCGCTTCTCAGGGCAGAAGTCCAGGATCTCCTGGACGCCGTCAACCGCCTGGAACTGACGGAGCTGCCGTTGCCGCTGGGCAAAGACATGATCACGACGGCCAACCTCATCAGACGCATGCCGATGAGTTATGACGACCGGAACGCCGCGACGGTATATCGCGCTGTCATCGAGGGAACCTTGCTTCCAGCCGGGAGGCTGGCGGGATCCCGGGGATTTACCAATCTGGTTTTCACCATCGACGCGGTGAAGAAGTTGGCGGTGAAGCTTCGCCAGGACGTTCTGGCCGTTTCCGACATTGCGGCCAAGCTGAACGTTCAGACCAAGTCGGTTCGACTTTGGGTGCAAAACGACATCCTGAAATCCAGGGACAAGGTCGGACGCGTCACCCGCCGTGCCAAGGTCTTGAACAAGGATTTCCGCGACTTTTCTGGAAGGTACATGCTCGCCAGAGACGTTGCGGCCCAGCGCGGTTTAGATGTCAAATCAGTCAACTCGACGCTTCTGTATAGCGGAGCACGACCGGTTTCCGGTCCCTCCGTCGATGGCGGCGAGATGTATCTTTATGAGCGCAGTGATATCGACCGGATCATCGGATAGATAAATCGGCGCGAGGGGCGCGACATATCTCTCCGAATCAAGTCCCTCGGCCACTCCAATAAGGGGCCGGGCCAACGACACAGCCGACACGAATCCGGCGTTCTATGACAAAGACCGGCCTGAATCCGGCATTCCATGAAAAGGAATCCGGAATTCTATGAAAAGCCCCCCAGATTTCCTGGGGCTCTCAGACGCCCAAGATCCGGATTTCCATGAAAAGGGATGAGATGAAGGGCATCAAGTAACGCCCCTCCCTCACATCTTAGAAGCGCCCCCGGGCGGCCTCCCCGAGCGATCGGGAAGGCCGCCCGGGGCTTTTTCTGTTATTCGGTCAGCGTTTCAGCAGGAATTCGCGTCCCATTTTAACGCGGGCCACGCCATCGTAGGCGACGATGTCGGCGGTTGCGTAGGTCTCGCCCCAATGTTCCGGCAGGAAGCTGCCCGTGCCCACCACGTCGATGGGCGCCTGGGCATCGGCCATAACCCGGCATTTGGCCGGGCTGAAACCGCTGGATGCGACGATCCGCACCTTGTCGAAACCAGCTTGGTCGAGGTTCTCGCGCATCCAGTGCAGGCCCGCGGCTGAGACGCCGGCGCCAATCAGGTAGCGCAACTCGGTTTCGTCCCGATATCCCCGGATGCTGTCGGGCGCGCGCCGCTCCAGCACGGCATAGCTCTGTGGCGGGTCCAGGCCCTCGATGAACCGGCCCCCCGGGGTGTCCAGACGCACTGATAATCTGCCGGCCGCCGCCAGTTCGGAGAAGCGGCGGCACACCTCCAGCGTGTCGCTGACCTCACGGCCGAAATAATCCACCAGCACGGTCATGGATTCGCCGGGGAAGGTGTCGTGGTAAAGCTCCGCCGCCTTCACGGTGGACCCGGCATAGCCTATCAAGGCATGCGGCATGGTGCCGAAGCCATGGGACTGGCCGAAGTAATGGGCGGTGGCGTCGGTGGCGTTGCCCATGAAGCCAACGGCGCCGACCTTGCGCTTGGCCCGTTCGGAACCGACGCTCGCCGCGTAGGCCATCAGGTCGGCCATTTCGGTACCGGCGCAATGCCGGGCATCCATGGCCAGGAAGGCGGATTTAGGCAGGCCCGCACTCATTACGAAGGCGTTATAAGCGGCCACACAAGCCGGGCCTAGTTTCATCAGAAACAGGGTTTCCAACTCCGTGAGTTGGGAGAAGGGTCCCGTGATCCACATCATGGGTTCGCCAGCCCCGACCCACTGGCCTTCATGATAGCGGACTTCGATTTCCGGCGTGAAGCCCCGGGCCGCCGCCACCGACTTCAGCCAGTCCAGCGCCAGCCGGGGGGCGAACACCACGGGGCGGCGCATAAAAATGGCGTAGGTGATGGGAACGTCGCCGTGCCGCTCCACAATGGTACGGGTACGCTTGAAATAGACGTCCGTCCATTGACCGACAGCGTCGGCCGGGGGCCACGGCCGGGCAGCCCCCTCGGGTATCGGGGCCGTGGCGCCGCCGCCGGGCGCCGCTAGTTTCATCTTGTCCTCGGCCATGTGGCCATCCTTCCGTCGTCCTCAGGACATGCGCCGAGGATCATAGACGATGGGCGGTGGGCCAGGGCAAGCGGCGTCATATGGGCTGTGGCGAAGCCGTGGCGCCCTCACTGGGGCTTGTCGTGGCTGTCGGAGGGCGGTGTCTGGCCGTAGGCGCGGGCGTAAGCGCCCAACGCGGTTTCATGCACATTCTGCTGAATTTCAGCAATCAGGGCGCGCACACGGGTGAAGGCGGCGTTGGCGGCCACGGCATCGAACGGTTGCGCCTTCAACTGCTGCACCGCTTCGCGCCGGGCATCGCGTAGTTGCTGCAACTGGATCTGCGACAGATCCTGATGGGCGGCGATGGCGTCCTTCAGGAAGGGCAGCACTTGCTCTGGCGCGTTCTTCACGAAGAGATCGTAAGGGCCCGGGCGGGTATTGTTGTTGGCGTTGTTGTCGCCACGCATGACATTCACCCGGCTGAAGGGGCGGGAGCCGTCCAGGCGCTGGCCCACGACCATGCCCGCAACCAACAGATTGATCGAGACGGAGATGGCCAGCAGGACGATCACCAGTCTGGACAAGGTGGGGCTTCCAGGGGAAGTGCCCGGGTCGGAATGCGCACGCCCCTCGGTCACTGTCCAATCTCCGTGTCGATTTCAGTCATGGCCTTAATATATTCCGTCGTGGCGGAGGCCCGCGAGTCGCCGGACGGCAGCGCGAGGGGTGAGACGCCATGCACCCCTAGCACGATACCCACCACAGCCGCCGCCAGCCCGGAAGCCAGGGCAGCGGGAATGCCGCCAACCCAAACCGCGCGGCTGCCGCCGGCGAAGGCTGGGGTCCGGCCGGGCAGTCCCCGCCCTGTGGGGGGAAGCGGTGTTCCGTTCCGAGGGGCGCGGGCCGCCCGCCGGCGGAAGCAGTGGGAATGGCCAGGATGGCCCGGCGCAGCTCAGCGCTGGCACGGTCCAAGGGCATGGCCGTCAGCGCCTGTTCGGCCAGGCGGGCCTGGGTTAGCACGATCCGCGCCGCGTCCGATTGGGCCAGCAGGCCGGCCGCCCGGGGGCGATCCGCCGCCGGCCACAACTCAGGGTCCGGGCCATGCAGATCGACCAGATCCTCGAACTCCGCGATCGTCATCGTTCCATCCATCATCGCGGCCCTCCCGTCCGTGAGCGTCGACCGTCCTGGGCATCGGATGGTGCCAGGGGTGCCAAGGTGGCCCGCAAGGCGCGCCGCGCCCGCACCAACAGGGTTTCCAGCGCGCCGACGCTCACCTCCATGGCGGCGGCGGCTTCGGCATTGCTTAAACCCGCATCATAGCACAAGGAAATGGCCGCCCGCTGCCGTTCGGGCAGATCGTCGACCGCCCGAGCAACAAGCCGGCCCAGTTCCGACTGCTCCACCAGGGAGACAGCGTCCAGCGATGGGTCTACCGGCTCGGGTACGTTCTCCAGCGCGTCGTGCACCGGCCGGCGCTTGCGGTCCAGGCACAGGTTCACGGTGATTCGATAAAACCAAGTGGAGAAGCGGGCCTCGGCTGGACGGAAACGCTCGGCGTGCTGCCACAGGCGCATGAAGGCTTCCTGGGCCACATCCTCGGCGTCGACCGCCCCGCCCAGGACGCGGCGCGCCAGCGTAACCGTCCGGTCCAGGTGCCGGTCCGTCAGCACGCGGAAAGCCTGCGCATCGCCTTGGGCGACCCGGCCGACCAGGTATTCATCACTGCTGGTGGCCAGACTCTGGCCATCGCTCCGCTGCACTGGGTCGCCTTTGCCGTCCCGGGTGAAGGGCAGCCCCACCAGGCTTCCCACCCGCGTAGTTAGACCAATCGCGGTCCGGACGCCAGAGAGGCCATAGGCGTAGCCGTCACCGTCCGGCGAGGACATGGCCGTAGCGGTTGAGCTGCGGGAAGGGGAGGACGGGGGCATGGGCCAATGCATCCCTTGGGTCTTTGCCTGGTTAGGTTGTGCGCCTGGGGCGGGCGGTCGGAGAATCAAGTGAGGCGCCACCTGAAAAGTCGCCTACGCCTGCGCCATGAACTTGGCTATGGTACGGCAGGCCATCCGCCAACCCTGCGCCATCTAGGGGTGCGGCGGATTGGACGGGTAGGGTCAAGGTCATTTTCTTGGGACCGCTCGCGGAAGTAGCGCACGCTATTAGTTAATCAATGTGACCAGATATGATACCGTTCCCGCGTGGGGAGATTACCGCGCAAAGCGTCGCGGGCGGGTGAGGTGAAGGCCGGACGGGAACGGGGCGGTGCAGGCAGACGGACTGCTGTCATGAGCTTGGCGGAGCGGGAACGGAAGACCAAAGGCGTCGTCTTCGGACGCAGCCTCAACCACCGGCCGGAACCGGTGGCGGGGGAAAGCGTGGCATCGCCCTTGCGCCTGACGGATGTGGAATATTTCACCTTGCCGCAGAAATCCTGGCGCGATCAGTTCCGCCTGTTCCTGCAGGCCAGCGGCCTCTCCACCATCCCCATGATGACCCGCTTGCGCTGGCAGGCGCATGACACGATCGAGTGGCTGCAGGCGTCCCTGTTGGGCAAGGGCCGGGCCAAGCGCGTCGCCATCACTCATCCTGTGCAGTTGTTGACCGCCATGGAATTCCTGATGGGCCTGCCGCCGGACCTGGACGTCGAACGGCGCATGATCCAGACCCTGGTGGGCCGCGCGCTGATCGATTATCGCAAGCGCATCAGCCAGGAACGGGAAAAGCCGCTGCTGTTCGCCCGTGAGGCTTCCAACTACTTTTACGCGGGCTTCAAGGACCAGCAGCTGATCTCCAAGGTTTCCGCTCCCAGTGAGCAGTTCTTTATCGTGCAACGTATTTATAATAATTATTACTACTTTAGATTGTTTTACATCTGCTCCATCATTTCGCGGGAGCCGGCGGAAGGGGCGAACAAGCTGTTCTCCAAGTTCATGCGCTCATCCTTCTTCCTGTCGACAGTACAGGATGACGGCACGCTGGCGGCGAAGCCCTCATACCGCTCCCTGCCGCCCAAGGACCACGTGGTCTACCTGGCCAAACGCGACAACGCCTTGCAGGCGCGGCTGCGTGAGGATTTGGGCCTGCGCACGGAACTGCAATCCGTTCTGCGCTATTTCCGTCCATTGCGGGGTTAAGGCGTTGCCCTGACCGGCCGGTCCCGGCCACTATGCCCCGCTGTCGGGTTCAGCACCGGGTGGACGGTATGGAAGAGCGGATTCCGGGCTTCAGCCTGGCGGTGAAGGAGGGTGTGGCCACCCTGACTGTGGACCGGCAGGACAAGCACAACGCGCTGTCGCTGGAGATGTGGCTGGCCTTGCCCGGCCTCATGCGCGCGGTGGCAATGGATCCCGAGGTCCGGGTGGTGGTGCTGACCGGTGCCGGTGGCAGCGCGTTTTCCGCCGGGGCCGACATCGCCGAGTTCGCGGCGCTGTTCGCGACGCCGGAGGGTACCGCCCGCTTCAACGCCGCGGTGCGATCCGGCAACCTGGCGCTGGAGCGCTGTCCCAAGCCCACCATCGCCATGGTGCGGGGCTTGTGCGTGGGGGGTGGCTGCGGTCTGGCACTGCACTGCGATTTGCGTTTCGCCGGGGCCGGTGCCCGGTTCGGCATCACTCCGGCCAAGCTGGGATTCGTCTATCCGTTCGAAGATACGCGACGGCTGGTCGACCATGTTGGGCCCGCCCGGGCCAGGGATTTGCTATTCAGTGGCCGGTTGATCCGGGCGGAGGAGGCGCTAGCCATCGGTCTGGTGGACCGGGTGGTGGAAGATGCCGCGCTGGCGGACGCGGTGGGCGAGTACGCGGCCACCCTGTGCGGTCTGTCGCAGTTCTCCATCCAGGCGGCCAAACGCGTGATCCAGGCTATCCAGGATGGCGCCACGGCCATCACCGATGCCGGCGTCGCCACTTTCCTGGAAGAGGCCACGCGCAATATCGATTTCGAAGAGGGGCGCGAGGCCTTCCTGGCCAAGCGCCGGCCCATCTTCACCTGGCGGGGCTGGGGCCGCTGACGGTGGCGGTCAAGGGCGGCAGGTCGCGATCGGGGTGGGACCGGCGGCTTCTTGCCGGCGCCCCATCAGGTTGACCGCGATCATGCGCGCGAGGTGGTCGCGCGGCAGTGGTGCCCCCCCTAGTCCACGTCGGCGCCCACCGCCAAGTTCCTGGCTACGGCGTGGCCACCGCAGGCGATGATGGAAAAGGCGGCCATACCGCACGGGTGTCAGCGCACCAGGACGCAGGTTCGTCCCTGGCAACGGACATAGACCGCCAGGTCCTTCCCGTTCTGGCAGGTGATCTTGTAGACGATGTCGGGATTGTTGCCGACAAAACGCTGCACCGCCTCCACCTTGTTGGGTTTGCAGTTGGCCTCCAAGGCCACGGACTTGGCCTCGGCCTCCGACTCCGCCGCCAGCGCCGCGCCGGCCGCGCCCAGCAGGACACCGGCAAGCAGCAGGCCGGTCAGTCGTGTCACGTGCCGTGGAAAGGCGTGGGGCAGGGGCCGCATGGTTGTCCATCCTGGAATGAGTTCCGATCCTACCACCGCTGGTCGGTCAGGGTCACTGGGTGAGGGTCCTGCCGCCAAGCCAGTGGCGGCAGCGTCTATACACTAAAGACCGGTCCGCTTTATTGCTTCGGGGTACCCGAACGCCGCAGACGTGGATGCTTTTATCACAAATGTGACCGTATCTACCCACATTGCGTAAGATGAAACTCATCTGAAATACATACGTCTACGGAAGAAGCCTATATTGACGGAAAAGTCATGATCATGAGGAACATAGGCTCCAATACCGTACGCCGGGGCAGGCCGGCCGCGGGACATATTTCCGAGAGGGCGTTATGGGCATGCAGACGACCCGGAGTTCCGGCCTGACGCTGGACGAATACCGGCAAATGGAAAAGTCCCTGCTGGCCACGGCCAAGGGCCGGGACTTTTTCTATGAGGTTCAGCGCCGCGCCCGCTCGGTGGAGGCCGATGAGCTTCGCCGCACCGTTGCCAGTGTCCAACGATTGGTCGCGGCCTCCCGCACCGACGCGGCGCCGGCCTCGAACAGCGGCCAGTTGGGCAATCCGGAAATCGCCTTCCTGAAGGCGGAGGTGGAGGCCATGGCCAATACCATCCGCCTGGTGAAGCGTGAGATCGCGGCCATCAAGCCCAGCGATCCCAAGGCCGACCGCATCAGCGCCGCCACCTCGGAACTGGACGCCATCGTCACCGCGACGGAAGAGGCGACCAACCGCATCCTCACCACCGTGGAGCGCATGACCGGTGCCCTGCGTCGCTTGCGCCCCGGCCGCCTGGTCGACGGCCAGTTGCTGACGGCGCTGGAGAACGCCTGCATGGACGTGATGATGGCCTGTTCATTCCAGGACATTTGCGGCCAGCGCACCGCCAAGGTCGTGAACACCCTGAGTTATATCGAGGAGCGGGTGGGGGTGATCACCGGCCTGTGGCGCACCCTGCCGCAAGCCTCCACCACGCCCGCCATGCCGCCGGCGGACGCCCCGCGCGAGGTGCTGCTGCCCTACAAGCATGACGACGCCCGGCCCGATGCCCATCTGCTGCACGGCCCTGCCCTGCAGGCGCCGTCACAGACCGCCATCGATGCCCTGTTCAGCGCCGCTTCACCGGCGCAACCAGTGGCCGCGCGGCCGGCCGCGCCGGTGAAGGACGTGGTCATCCCCAGCACCACCGGCCTGTCGGCGGACGCGTTGCGCACCCAACAGGAAATCGACGCCCTGTTCGAAGGAGCGCACTGATTCGAGGGGGCGGCTGGCCCATTCTCGAGCGGGACCAATTGACGCGGCTGCTCCACCCGTTCGTCTTCTTCTCCGGTCGCTGAGTGCTCTATTTCGGCCACGCGGCCGAAAAACCTGTCGAGCACGTCCGGCAACAGTCAGATGGATGCGCCGCCCTCCCGCACCCGGGCGGCGACGTCGGCGGCCCCATCCCGGGCCAGTCCTTCGGCCGTGCCGTGACGGTCGGCGGCGGGGCGGTTCTGGCTCATCTTCCATTTGCCTTCCAGGCTGGTGAGGGCCAGGCGAAAGCCCACGATGCCGCGCAGCTGCGCCTGGATGAAATCGGCGGGCGCGTCGCTGACGGTCCAGGGCGCCGCACGGTTCTCCTCATGCCGGTGGGTCAGGCCGCCCACCAGGTCCAACAAGGCGTCAGCGTCCTCGAAGAAGGTGATGGGCCCCCTGGCGTGGATGGTGGCGTAGTTCCAAGTGGGCACCACCTTCCCCGTCTCCGCTTTGGTGGCGTACCAGGACGGGGTGATGTAGGCGTCCGGCCCCATGAAGATGGCCAGCGCCGGGCTGCCCGCCGGCGTCTCCCGCCATTGCGGGTTGCCCTTGGCGAAATGGCCATACAGCGTGCCGTACGGCCCCTCGTCCGCGCGCAGCAGCAGGGGCAGGGGGCTGGCTTGCGGCATCCCGTCCGCCGCCACCGTCACCAGGTTGGCCAAGCCGATGGCCGCCATGGCCTGGTGCAACACGGGCAGGCGGTCTTCCTTGAAATGGGGCGGACGGTACATGGGAGCGGGCTTTCCGGTGGAACAAGAGGAAAATAGTCTCCCGCCAAACTGGATCGCTCCATAGCGCCAGTTTCCACATTCTGATAAGTCCAGTATGGACGCGCTCCGGTATTGGAGATCCCCCTGCCCACGCCCGCCATCGCCCCTTTGTGGAACAGCCTGATGCTGGACCGGCAGGCGCCCACCTCGCTGCAGGACCAAATCGTCGCCTATTTTCGCGCCGCCGCCTTGTCGGGCCGCCTGCCCGCCGGCACGCGGCTGCCCTCCAGCCGTGAACTGGCGCGCGATCAGGGCCTGGCCCGCATCACGGTCGTCCAGGCCTATGACAGGCTGGTGGCGGAAGGCTATGTGGCCGCCCGTGCCGGCGCCGGCATGTATGTGGCGGACGATGTGGCCGCCGCCGCCACGCCGCGACCGGTCGCCAGCGGCACGATCGACGCCCCCGCCATGCCGCAGCCCGAGGTTCCTTTGCCTTTGACGGCTGGCATCCCCGCCTTGGACCGGTTCCCCTGGGCGGATTGGGCCAAGGCGGGGGCGGCGGCGCAGCGGGGCGGGCCGGCGGGCCTGTTGGCCTATGGCGACCCTGGTGGCGCGATGGAATTGCGGGCCGCCATCGCCAACTATGTGGCGGTCGCGCGCGGCATCACCTGCACCCCCGACCAAGTCATCGTCATCAGCGGCGCCCAGCAGGGCATCGATCTGGTGGCCCGCACCCTGCTGTGTCCCGGCGATGCCGTCTGGTTTGAGGAACCGGGCTATGTCGCTGGCCGGTCGGCGCTGGCGGCGGCGGGGCTGCAGGTCGTGCCCGTGCCAGTGGATGGCGACGGCATGGATGTGGCCATCGGCCTCGCCACCCGGCCCGACGCCCGGCTGGCCCTGGTCGCCCCGACCCACCAATATCCCCTGGGCGCCACGCTCAGTCTGGGACGCCGCCTGGCGCTGCTGGATTGGGCGGAGGGTGCTGGCGCCTGGGTGGTGGAGGATGACTACGATGGCGAGTACCGCTATGGCGGCCGGCCGCTGACGCCACTGCACACCTTGGATGGCGGGCGGCGGGTCCTGTACCTGGGCACCTTCAGCAAGGTTTTGGCCCCGGGCCTGCGCCTGGGCTATCTGATCGTGCCGCCGGCGCTGGTCGGGCGCTTCACCGACGCCAAGTGGATGCAGGACCGGGGGGCGCCGGCACTGACGCAGCAGACCCTGGCCCGCTTCATCACCCAGGGCCGCCTGGCCGCCCACGTGCGGCGCATGCGCCCGCTCTATCGCGCCCGGCGCCAGGCCTTGCTGGCCGCCCTGGCCGATCATGCGGCCGATGTACTGGACGCGGCCGGCAATCCGGATGCCGGCTTGCACCTGGTGGCACGGCTGCGGGCTCCGGGGGACGACGGAGCCATCGCCCAAATTGTCCTGGCGCGGGGGGTGAAAGCGGCGCCCCTGTCCGCCTACTATCACGGCGGTGCGCCCGCCGGCGGTTTCGTCCTGGGTTTCGCCGGCACGGTGGAGGCCGCCATGGACCCGGCCGTCCGCATTCTGGCGACGGCGATCCGCCGGGGCTAAGCCGCCAGTTCCTTGCGCATGGGCACGAAGGCGATGGTCTGGCCGTTGGGCAGGGGGTGGAACACCTCGCCCGTGGGCTGGAAGCCCAGGGCGCGGTAGAGCGGCACGCCCGGCAGGGTGCCCATCAATTCAAGCGCCTGAAAGCCCGCCGCCCGAGCCTCCGTCTCGCAGGCCTGCAGCAGGGCACGGCCAATGCCCTGGCGGGCGCGCTCGGGATGGACGAAGAAGGCGCGGATGCGCGCGGGGTCGCGGGCCGGGTCCAGCATCTGCGGGCTGCGGTCGGGGCGAGCGTCGCCGCCGAACAGGGTCATGCGCCGGCTCCATCCGCCGCAGCCGACGAACAGGCCGTTCGCCTCCTCCGCCACGAAATAGGTCTGGTCACGGATCAGGTCGCTGTCCACGCCGAAAGCGCCGGCCAGCGCGCCCTCCACCACCTCGGGCGTGTAGTGGTCCCCGCTGAGACCCCGGGCGGAGGCCTGGATCAGGGCCTGCAATGCCGGCTTGTCCGCCAGCGTCGCCTTGCGCAAAGTGTAGGCCACGGGTGTCCCCCTTTCATCATCCATCACCGCCTTAAGCCGTTGATGATACACTGGCTTCACCGCCTGTCCCGTCGCTTTGGGGAATTGCCGCCATGACGCCGGATGATTTTCGACGCATCGCTCTGTCACTGGCCGGGGTGGAGGAAGGCGCGCACATGGGCCACGCCGACTTTCGCGTGGGCAACCGCATCTTCGCCACGCTTGATCAAAACATGGGGGATCCCGGCCTCGGGCGCGGCATGGTCAAGCTGGCGGTGGAGGAGCAGGAGATGCGGGTGGCCGCGGCCCCGGCCATCTTCCAACCGGTTCCCGGCGGCTGGGGACGCGGTGGCGCCACCCATGTCCATCTAGATGTGAGCGATGAGGCCACGCTGACCGGTGCCTTGACGGCGGCCTGGCGGCTGGCGGTGGCCCTGGGGCCGACGCGGGCCAGGAAGAAGAAACCTTAATCCTTCGCCGGCGGCGCGTCCTGTTTCAGCCACCAGGTGGCCAACCCCTCGGCCGGCAGGCCGGGGCTGTAGAGGAAGCCCTGGGCCACGGGCACGCCCAGGGCGCGCAGGCGCTCGGCCTGGTCCTCCGTCTCCACGCCTTCGGCCACCACCTTGGCATCGATGACGGCCGCCACCTGGATGATGGCACGCACCAGCATGTCGGACTTGGCATCCTGGTTCATGCCCTGGACGAAACGGCGATCCACCTTCACCGTGGTGGCCGGCAGGCGGTTCAGGTAGCTCAAGGAGGAATAGCCGGTGCCGAAATCGTCCAACGCCACGCCGAAGCCCCGGTCACGCAGGCCCTGGATGTGGTCGAAGGTGCGTTCGTCATCGCCGACGAAGACCGATTCGGTGATCTCCATCTCGATGCCCTCGGCCGTGGCCTCCTGCGCCATCAGCACGCCGTCGATGCCCTGTAGGAAATCCGCCTGCTGCACCTGCAGGGCGCAGACGTTGACCGCCACCGGGATGTCCAACCCCTCGGCTCGCCAGGCGCGGCGCTGGCGGATGGCCATCTCCAGCACCTGCAGGCCCATGGGCAGCACCAGGCCGCTGGCCTCCGCCAAATCCAGGAACTGGGCCGGCATCAGCAGGCCGTGGCGGGGCGATTGCCAGCGCACCAGCGCCTCCACCCCCACCGGCCGGCCGGTCATGAGGTCCAGCTTGGGTTGGTAGTGCAGCACCAGTTCGCGGTTGCGCAGGGCGGCACGGAATTCGGCGAGCAGCGCCAGGCCGGCAAGGTTGCGCCGCTCCAGTTCCGGATTGAAGGGGATCAGCCGGCCGCGGGACCGCAGCTTGGCGTCCTTCAGGGCCAGGGAAGCCTGTTGCACCAGCAGGTCGCCGGTCGTGCGGCCGTCATCGCCGCTGTCGACGGTGGCCGTGAACGTGCAGCCGCTGGTGGCCGACAGGCTGGCGTGGCGGCCGGCGATGTCGAAGCCGGTCTCGAACGCCACCTCCAGCCGGCTTTCCAGCAGGGCCAGCGACAGATCCCCCTGCGCCGGCGCCGGCAGGGCCAGGGCGAAGCGGTCGCCACCGAAGCGGCTGACCGTCACGGCTTCGGGGAAGTTGGCCACCAGGCGGTGGCCCACGGCGCGCAGCAGGGCGTCCGCCACCTGGAAGCCCAGGCGGGCGTTGATGAAATGGAATTGGTCGATATCCAGCAGGATCACCACCAGGTTCTGTCCTGCCGCCGCCCGGTCAAGGGCGGCGATGAAGCCGGCGCGGTTGGGCAGGGCGGTCAGCGGGTCGGTGAAGGCGACGGACCGCAGATGCTCGAACAGGGTGGCGGTCTCGAAGCCCAGGGCCACGTTGATGGTGAACAGGCGCAGCAGGTCGCGCTTCTGCTCATCCACCGGCGTGGGGGTGGACATGTAGATCGCCGCCGGATGGGCGCTGCCGGACTGCAGGTACAGGATGTCGCCGCCCCGGCTCTTGAACCCCTCGCGTCGCGAAAACGCCTCCAGCAGGGCGGCCTCGATCTCCATATTGCCGAGGCTGGCCAAGGGCTTGCGGATATGGGCGGCGAAGCGGCCGGCGGCCGCGACGATGACGGGGCCGTCCACCGTGCCCTGGGCGCATAGCAACCCCTCCGGCTCTATGCCCATTTGGGCCGCCAGCTGGATCAGCACGCCGGCGCTGAACTCGTTCAGGCTGCGCTCGCTGAACAGGTCGGCCGACGCCTTGATCACCTGCTCCAGGCCCCGGCGGTGGCGGTCCAGCGCCACGATCTGCTCATATGACCGCAGCGCGGTGATGATGCTGGAGGCCAGGCGAGTGACCGTCAGCTCGGTCTTGGCCTTGTAGTCGTTGATGTCGTACTGGCGGATGACCTCAAGTTCCGGGGCATAGCCCGGCTGGCCGGTGCGCAGCACGATGCGCACCTGGTCGTTGCGCAGCTCCTCCCGGATACGGCGCACCAGGTCCAGGCCGGCGCGCTCATCCTCCATGACCACGTCCAGCAGTACGACGGCGATGTCCGGCGTGCCGGCCAGATATTCGAACGCTTCCCAGGCGGTGTAGCAGCTGTCCAACGTCAGCGGGCGCCCCCGGAAATCCATGCCCTCCAGCGCCAGGCGGGTGGCCAGGTGCACCTGCTCGTCATCGTCGACGACCAGGATGCGCCAGCCGGGCCCGCTCTGTCGGGCGGTCCCGCGATCGTCCTCGATATGGATCAGGGCTTCAGCCGGGTTCGCCATCAACCGGCCCTCCTGTGGTGGAGGATTGGGCGTCGGGGAAGGGCCGTCCCAACGCGCCGGTCCGGGTGGCGGGCGTGGTATTCAGGTCCTCAGCGGCGTGCGGCGCTATCAGGGGCACGGTCAGCGTCACGGTCGTCCCCTCGCCAGGCGTGGAGAGCACGGTGATGGCCCCGCCCAGGATGCCGGTGACGATGTTGTAGACGATATGCATGCCCAGGCCTGATCCCCCCTGGCCCATCTTGGTGGTGAAAAACGGCTCAAACAAGCGTCGCCGCACATCTTCGCCCATCCCGGCACCATTGTCCTGCACGCGCAGGGTTACGTCGCGGGCGTTGCGGCTGGCCTCGATGCGTAGCAGCTGGCCGGTGGCGTGGCGTTCCCGCGCCGGCAAGGCGGCGTCGAAGGCGTGCAACTCGGCGTTCTGGATCAGGTTGGTCAGCACTTGGCCCAGGGGGCCGGGATAGCTGTCCAGATCTATGCCGTCAGGGATGGCAGTCTCCACCCTGAAGGAAGCGCGGCGTAGCATGGGCCCCAGTGTGGTCAAGGTGTCGGACACCATTTCGCCGAGGTTGAACTGGCGGCGCTGGGAACTGGCGCGGTCGACCGCCACCTGCTTGAAATGCTGCACCAGGGTGGTGGCACGGTCCAGGTTGCGCTCCAGCAGGTCGGTGCTATCGCGCGCCACCCGGGCGAACCGGTCCACCGTGCTCTGCCGCAGCTGCCCCGCCTCGATGGCGGCCAGGAAGCGCTTAGTCTCCAGCGCCAGGGTGCTGCTGGCGCTGACGGCCACCCCCAGGGGGGAATTCACCTCATGCGCCACGCCCGCGACCAGGGCCCCCAGGGCGGCCAGCTTCTCCGACTCCACCAGCTGGTCCTGCAGCTGGCGCAGCGTGGCGAGGTTGGTCTCTGCTTCCGTCTTGGCCGCGGACAGGGATTGCGCCTCATCGGTTCGGGCGGCGATCAGCCGGTCGCGCTCCGCGCTTTTGTCACGCAGCACGGCCAGGGCCGCCGCCAGGCCGGCGATCTCATCCCGCCGGTCGGTGCAGGGCAGGGGGTGGTCGTAGCGGCCCTGGGCGAAGGCGCCGGTGGCCTGGGTCATGGCCCGGATCGGGGCGGCGATGGTGCGGATGGCCAGCAGCGCCAGCGCGGCGCCTGCCGCCACGGCCAGCCCGATGGCTGACCACAGCAGCACCCGCGTGGCCTGGTAGATGCCATTGCCCTCGCGGGCCGTGGCCCGGCCCTGGTTCACGTTGAAGGCAAGGTCGCGCAGGATGGCGTCGGTCGCCTGGGCGTCGGCGTCGCGCAGCGGTCCGTTATAGAGGGCGATGGCCCCATCCCGGTTCTTCTCCCGCAGCAGATCCCGCAGCCGCATCTGATATTGCTGCGCGGCGGCCCAGGCCTGGTCGAAGGCGTGCAGGTATTGCTCGTCCTCGGTGCTCATCACGATGTATTGCTGATAATCGCGGCGCGCGATCTCCACATCCTGGTTGCGTTGGTCCAGCGCCTCCAGGTTTCGGTCCAGGTCGGCGTCGGGGGCGAACAGCAGCCGCGCCTCCGCCAGGCGGTGGCTTTTGATGGCCGAGATCATCTGGCCGTTCACGGCCGTGCTGGGCAGCCAGTTGTCGCGGATGGCGGCGGCCTTGTCGTTCAGCGCGCCCAGGCGCTCCATGGCAATTCCGCCCACCAGCGCCACGCCCAGGGTCAGCAGGCCGAAGGCCAGCAGCAGGCGCAACCGCACGGTCAGGCCGCCGGCGGTGCGCGCGATCCGGTTGGTCAAGTCGGCGGGGGGTAGGAGCGGGGCGGTGCCGGTCATGCCCGCCGTTCCCATTTCAAGCGACCGGGGGCTGGAGGACTGTGCCATGAGCCATGCTTCCGCTTGCAACCCGCCATCGCTCCCGGCCCGCTGGCCCCGGAGAAGTCCGTCGTTCAGATGGGCCCCGAGCCGGGAAAAGACACGCCATCCCCTGAGCTTAACGTTTGTCGGCGGTGGTGGACAGGGGCCAGGCTCTATCCTCCGGTACAGGGCGGCTGCGGGCAAGGGTGCGAAAGAGGGGGCGGCGGCTGGTCGCGAGCGGACATCCGTGCGACGTCCACGCAAAAGCAAAGGGCCGCCCGGTGGGGCGGCCCTTTCCCGTATAGCAGGTTCCCCGAGGGGAAACCGACCAATCAGACCGAGTAGTACATCTTGTATTCGATGGGGTGCGGCGACGTCTCGAATGCCAGCACTTCTTCCATCTTCAGGTCGATGTAGCTGTTGATGAAGTCCTCGGTGAAGACATCGCCCTTCTTGAGGAAGGCGCTGTCGGCGGCCAGGGACTCCAGGGCCTCACGCAGCGAACGGCAGACGGTCGGCACTTCCTTCAGCTCTTCCGGCGGCAGGTCGTACAGGTTCTTGTCCATCGCGTCGCCGGGGTGGATCTTGTTCTGGATGCCATCCAGACCAGCCATCAGCATGGCGGCGAAAGCCAGGTAGGGGTTCGCACCCGGATCCGGGAAGCGGACCTCGACGCGCTTGCCCTTCGGGCTGTTCACGAACGGGATGCGGCAGGAAGCCGACCGGTTGCGCGAGGAGTAGGCCAGCAGCACCGGCGCCTCGTAGCCCGGGACCAGACGCTTGTAGCTGTTGGTCAGCGGGTTGGTGAAGGCGTTCAGGGCGCGGGCGTGCTTAATGATGCCGCCGATGTAGTACAGGGCGGTTTCGGACAGGTCGGCATAGCCGGAGCCCGCGAACAGGGGCTTGCCTTCCTTCCAGATGGACTGGTGGCAGTGCATGCCCGAACCGTTGTCACCGAACACCGGCTTCGGCATGAACGTGGCGGTCTTGCCGTAGGCGTGGGCGACGTTGTGCACCACGTACTTGTACAGCTGCATGGTGTCGGCCATGCGGACCAGGGTGCCGAACTTGATGCCCAGTTCGTGCTGGGAGGCGGCGACCTCGTGGTGATGCTTCTCGACCTCGACGCCCATGTCGGCCAGCACGGTCACCATTTCCGCGCGCAGGTCCTGGCCGGCGTCGACCGGGGCCACCGGGAAATAACCGCCCTTGACGGCCGGACGGTGGGCCAGGTTGCCCTCCGGATAGGCCTTGGCGGAGGTGTAGGGGCCTTCCTCGCTGTCGAACTCGTACATGACGCGGTTCATCGAGACATCGAACTTCACGTCGTCGAACACGAAGAACTCGGCCTCGGGGCCGAAGTAGGCGGTGTCGCCGATGCCGGCGCTGGCCATGTAGTTCTCAGCGGCCTTGGCGATGGAGCGCGGGTCGCGCTTGTAGGGCTGGCCGGTGGAGGGTTCCAGCACGTCGCAGAACACGGTCAGCAGCGGCTGGGCGGCGAACGGGTCCAGGATGGCGGTGGCGGGGTCGGGCATCAGGATCATGTCCGACTCGTTGATGGCCTTCCAACCGGCGATCGACGACCCGTCGAACATCACGCCGTCGGTGAACATCTCTTCGTTCACGGTGCTGATGTGCTGGGCGGTGTGCTGCAGCTTGCCGCGCGGATCGGTGAAACGGAAATCGACGTACTTGACGTCGTGCTCCTTAACCAGGTCGAAGAACTTCGCGATATCGGACATCTTGATGGGTTCCCTAAAGTTCTGGGAGATGTTGGGTGACTACTGACTTTGCGTGCATGGGCGGGAACATCGCTGCGCCCCCCATCCCATAATGTTCCGGCGCCCTGGGTTACTCCCGTCCCGGGCCGCCAGCCCCAAACCTATGATCAATGGCTGGCGACCATTGATATCCCGGGCGACGGAGTACCCGGCCGTCCCGGCCCGCGGCGCCGAACCGCCGCCCTGGGGTGAGGGCGGCATCCGGCGTCCGGCGTCAGACGGCGTCCGGCCCCCGTTCGCCGGTGCGGATGCGGATGACATCCTCCACCGGGGTCACGAAGATCTTGCCGTCGCCGATGCGGCCGGTGTGGGCCGCCTGCTGGATGGCCTCAATGGCGCGATCGACCAGCTGATCGTCCATCACGATCTCGATTTTCACCTTGGGCAGGAAGTCCACCACGTACTCGGCGCCCCGGTACAGCTCGGTATGGCCCTTCTGCCGGCCGAAGCCCTTGGCCTCGGTCACGGTGATGCCCTTGATGCCGACCTCGTGCAGCGCTTCCTTCACCTCGTCCAGCTTGAACGGTTTGATGATGGCTTCGATCTTTTTCATCGCTTACGGCCAAGCCTTCGCTTCAAGGGCGGGGGATGGTCGGCGCCGGTGCCGGGACTGCGGGGCCCGCCTGGGCCGCATGCCTGGAAACTGATGCCGGAAACCCCCCACGATTTTCAATTCGGTGTCCGGCCCATAGACAACACGGGTGGGGCGTGTTCTGCAACAGGCGGCGCCGCCCCCATGTGGCCCGGCCGAACCGGGGCAACAGGATAGCACGCCCCATGCCAACCCGCCGGACGGGGCGGGCCCGGCCCTCCAGCCCCGGCGGTTCCAGCATATGCGCGCTTCTTGTGCAAACGACAGCACAAAAATTAGCCATTGGCCTGAAATTTGTCCTTTGGGGCATCGGAACGCCGGGTTTGCGGGGACACCGCTGCCTCGATTGCAGCCTATCGCGCAACGCGACCCGGGCATGTGAAGATTATTTTATCAGAATGCTTGACGGGGCGGGGCAGGTGGTGCAGAAACCCGCCTCACGGCGGCGGTGGTAGCTCAGCTGGTAGAGCTCTCGGTTGTGGTCCGAGCGGTCGTGGGTTCGAGTCCCATCCATCGCCCCATCCTTATAGTATATATAAGGACAGCAAAGGCGCCCTGACGGGCGCCTTTTTGCTTTGTGGGCGCGACCATCGCGCTACACTGCCCGCCCGACAGGCAATGCGGGCGCGTCACCATGACCTTCACCTTCGACGACGTCCGCGCCCGGGCCCTGGCCTGGCCGGGGGGCGAGAACGGCACCTCCTACGGCACGCCGGCGCTGAAGGTGCGGGGCAAGTTCCCGACCCGCCTGCGTGAGGATGGCGTACCCTGGTCGTCACCGGCGTCGACAGTGACGAGCGCGCCTTGCTGATGGCCACGGAACCCGCCGTCTATCACCTGACCGACCATTATGTCGGCTGGCCCACCGTGTTGGTGCGGCTGTCCGGAATCCGCGATGTGGCCTCCCTGGACAAGGTGGTGGGATTGCTGCACCGGCGCTGGCGCGTGGCGGCGCCCAAGACCCTGGTGCGGCAGTTCGACGCTGGCGCCCCGACGTAAAGAGCCAACGGGTCAGTGGCTGCCGCAGCTGGCGCCTCCGCATCCGCCATGGCCGCCACATCCCCCGTGCCCGCCGCCGCAATGGCCATGCCCGTGCCCGCCGTCGCTTTGATGGTAGCTCGGGCTGGTCCCGCCGTCCCCGCCGGAGGAGTCCGCTCCACCCCGGCCATCGCTCCGCGTCTTTTGCACCCACGCCACGGCCATGGGGCTGGGGCTTGGCCAAGCCTGCTGATCGGGTGGGCCGTAGCACTCCTTATAGGCGACCCAGGTCCGGGCGTAGGCTTCCGCGGAGCCGGCGCCGACATGGTGATGGATGAAGCGGCCGGCGGCCGCCTGACAGTAGGCGGCGTACAGGGCGGTGCACAGCACCAGCTCATGCCAATAGTCGTCCACCAAGGTGTCGGGCGCGCCCAAGGCCTAATTCGCCGCCCAGCCGGGTGGGGCGGCCATCAGGCCGAAATAGCGCCGGAACTCCCGCTCCCAGAAGGCGGCGGCGCTGGCGTCCAGATCCTGGCGCTGGCGGAAGCGCTCCGTCGCCAGGGAGAGGTCGTGGGCGAACACGGCCCTTAGGCGTTTTCGTCGTCTGGTGAGAAGGTGGCCGCCCCAAGCGGCTATGGTGGCCCAACTGGCCAGGATCAACGTACCCGGTCCCCAAATGGCGGACATAAGCCCTCGACGGGTGGTTACGGACGGCGCCATTGTACCTGGGTGATCCCCGCGCCGCCAGCACGGCGTTGTTCCGCCGCCGTCCAGATCAACCCCTGGTCGCCCTGCCTTTGGGTGTTCGTCTCATGACCTTGCCCCATGCTTCCGCGCTCGCCCTGCTGACGGTCGCCCGCATGCGCGCCGCCGATGCCGCCGCCATCGCCGGCGGCGTGCCGGGCATCACCCTGATGGAGCATGCGGGCCGCGCCGTGGCCGGCGTGGTCATGGCGCGCCACGGCGTGGGGCCGGTGACCGTGCTGTGCGGGCCGGGCAACAACGGCGGCGACGGCTTCGTGGCCGCGCGGCACCTGGCCGCCGCCGGCTGGCCCGTGCGCCTGGCCTTGCTGGGTGATCTGGACCGCCTGACGGGCGATGCCGCCCTGGCGGCGGCCGGGTGGGTGGAGGTGTGGGGCCGCGACGCCGTGCTGGCGGCCACGCCGGCCGTGCTGGCGGACGCCACGGTGGTGATCGACGCGCTGTTCGGCGCCGGCCTGTCGCGGCCCCTGTCCGGCCCGGCGGCCGATCTGGTGGCGGCCATCGCCACGGCGCGCCGGGGTGGGGCCCTGGTGCTGGCGGTGGACGTGCCCAGCGGCCTGGATGCCGATACCGGCGGGCCAGTGGGGGACGCGATGGTCCAGGCCGACGCGACCGTCACCTTTTTCCGTAGGAAGCCCGGGCATTTGCTGCTGCCCGGCCGGGTGGCCTGCGGCGCCACCATCGTGGTCGATATCGGCATTCCCGACGCCGTGTTGACGACGCCGGAGGTGGCGCCCGACGTGTGGGAGAATGGGCCGGCCCTGTTCGTCCGCAGCCTGCCGCGCCCGCGTGTCGATGATCACAAGTACCGCCGGGGCCACGCCCTGGTGCTGGCTGGGGCGGTCATGACGGGAGCGGCCCGGCTGGCGGCCCGGGCGGCTCAGCGGGCCGGCGCCGGCCTGGTGACGGTGGCCAGCCCGCCCGCGGCCGAACTGGTCTATCGCCTCGCCAGCCCCAGCCAGATCGTGCGCCCCATGGCCGACCTGGAGGTCGGGCGGACGATCCTGGCCGACCCGCGCATCGGCGCCGCCGTGCTGGGCCCCGGCGCCGGCACGGATGAGGATGGCCAAGCCCTGCTGCGCGCCCTGGCCGCCGCCGCCGGCCAGCGGGGCGCCGACTTCGGCCTGGTCCTGGACGCCGACCTCTTCACCGCCTTCGCCGGCCAGGCGGACGCGCTGAAGGCCCATCTGGGCGGTCGCGCCGTGCTGACCCCGCATGAGGGGGAGTTCGCGCGCCTGTTCGGGCCCGGCCATCCCGTGCTGGCGGGGGACAAGCTGACCCGCGCCCGCGCCGCCGCCCGCCACCTGGGCGCGGTCGTGCTGTTGAAGGGGCCGGACACCGTCATCGCCCATCCCGATGGCCGCGCCGTGATCGAGGCGGGCGACCGCCCACCTTGGCGACCGCCGGCTCCGGCGACGTGCTGGCGGGCCTGTGCCTGGGGCTGCTGGCCGGCGGCATGGACGCCTGGCACGCCGCCCTGGCCGCCGCCTGGCTGCACGCCCAGGCCGCCGTGCGCTTCGGCCCCGGCCTGGTGGCCGAGGACTTGCCCGAGCAGGTGCCGGCGCTGATGGCGGATCTGTTGTCGGGCGCTTGAGCGCGCGGGTGGCGGCTGGATGCCAAATAAAAAGCCCCTAAAATTGTAGATATGGGCGGTGGCATCGAATTGGGGACTGGGCCTTTCCCTTCCGCCAGATCAACGGCGCGGCCCCGCCTCGCCGGGAATATTTAGGATGCCCTATTCGCGATACGCCAAAAGCATTGCCCATACTAAAACAATGGGATACTCTGGCTATAAATTCAAACTGCTTCGCGGCATTTACCCCTGACCAAGGGCGTGACTGACCGGCGCAATATCCGTCCCCCGCCCCATTCGGCTTTCGGTGTTCGTATCTGGGCCGGTGTGGGGTGGGCCAGTCTTCTCAAGTATTGGGGGGCTATGGGATAAGGCCGGGGCGGTGAAAATATCGCGGGGTGGGGCAAGGCGACGGGGCCTTTATCCCGAACGTCTGGCACCCGTGCCAATAAACGCCCTGGTCATTGGGTGGCGGCATGGGCGCCTGCTTTAATTAGGGGGGCGAGTGTGGGCTTCTCTCTTTTCCGCCGGTCGCGCCTGGACGATCCGTTGCAGGTCGGGGCGCAGTATCGTCGCATCGTTTCCGGCAGCGTGACGGAAACGGCGGAGGTGCTGACCATCACCACGGACAGTTTCCACATTCCCCACGTGCGCTTCATGGTCCGCAACAACCTGCCCGAAGGCAGCTGCGCCCCGGACCAGCGCACCCTGTCGGCCGAAAGCTTCAGTCGCCTGTTCAACGAACGGGTCGCCAGCTGACGGTGGCGGTCCGGCGGAACTGCCCGCCGGCGTCCCCCGGTTCGCTTCCCTTGAAACCCTGGTTCCCGACCCGGCGCCCAATCCCAGGGTGCTGGGCGTTCTTCCATGGGCGCGATTGACGCGGCATTTCTATCCAGCGCGCCGATAGTCAATATCGCCAATACCAGATTGACGGTCGCATCGCCCTCCCGGATAGTGAAACTATCAAAACAGTGGCTGGCCGACCAGTGTACGAGCACAAATAAAGCCGCAGACGCAAAGTAATCAGGGCATCCGCGATGGCGGTATCAGGGTGACGTCTGAAAATGGGCGGCCCGTGCCGGCGCCGGTTCCTTGGCCGTGCGTGGCGGCCTGCTTCCGCATCGGCATCAATCACCCAACACCAAGGCAACGGCCGCATTGGCCGGCCTCAAGCAAATAAAGGCCCGGAACCGGTCTGCGACCGTCCGCGGCACCAAAAACACGCCCAGGGAGGGAGACAGTTCATGAAGCGGAATTCCGTGACCAGTCCATCCACGCGCCGGCACTTGGCGGGTGGCGCCGCCGCCTTGGCCTTGGCGGCGTTGGCGGCCGTGGCGCCCGGCGCCCGGCCGGCCCAGGCCCAGCAGGCGGCCCCCCAGTCGTCTCCCGGCGGGGACAAGGAAAGCGCGGCGCTTGACGAGATCGTGGTCACCGCGTTGCGCCGGCGCGAGAGCCTGCAGTCGGCGCCGGTGGCCGTGACGGCCGTGACGGGGGAGGCGCTGGAGCGCCAGGGCATGAACAACGTCGCCGACCTGCAGAAGCAGGTGGCGGGCCTGCAAATCTCCTACGGCGGCGCGGTCGCCGACGTCTACCTGCGCGGCGTGGGCAACTTCGCCACCGACCAGTACGCGGAATCCGCCATCGCCATGAACGTGGACGGCGTCTATATCGCCAAGCCCGCGGGCTTCAACGGCTTCTTCTTCGACATCGATCGGGTGGAGGTGCTGAAGGGCCCCCAGGGCACGCTCTACGGTCGCAACGCCAGCGGCGGCGCCATCAACGTCATCACCAGGAAGCCCGATACGGACGGCGTCGGCGGCGAGGCGGGAATCGAGTTCGGCAGCTATGACCTGGTCAAGGCCAACGCCGCCCTGAACGTGCCGCTGAACGACAAGGTCGCCGTGCGCGGCTCCGTCATGGTGTCCTCGCACTCCGGTTACCTGTCCGATGGCTACGACGACGACAAGACCCAGGCGGCCCGCGTCCAGGTCCTGGCCAAGCCGGACGACGTCACCTCCATCCTCGCCAGCGTCGATTACTCCCACCTGGGGGGCAAGGGGGCGGGCACCATCCTGCTGAACCAGAACGGCAAGGTGCTGAATTCCAGCGACCCGTGGATGGGGGCGTCGACCGCCCAGGCCAACGCCTTCAAGCTGGCGCAGAACGGCGCGCCGCAGCTGCCGGTGCAGGACACCGGCTGGCAGAACATCCGCAACATGGGCGCCTCGGTGGATTTCGAGCGCGACCTGGGCTTCGCCAACCTGACCTTCATTCCCGCCGTCCGTTACCTTATGGACGACTACTACACCTGGGTCCCCGGCTTTTCCGACGCCGTGACCGACCACACCCTGACCTCTAGCGTCGAGGCGCGGCTGTCATCGGAGGATGACAGCTGGCTGAAATGGGTGGCCGGCCTCTACTTCTTTGACGAGGACGACAAGAGCCACTTCCGGGTCAATCAGCTGGTGAACCTGACTTACGCCAATTTCCCCGAACTGAAGACCCGCAGCTACGCCGCTTTCGGCGACGTCACCGCGCCGGTGACGGAGAGCTTCCGCCTGATCGGCGGCCTGCGCTACACCATCGAGGACAAGTCCCAGCACGCGGTGGATTACACGGGCTTCCCCGGCAACGTGAGCCTCCCCTCCTTCACGCTGAACGGCAACGATCCGTTGGCGGGCCTGACGCCGGCCGAGCACATCGGCGCCACGACCTACTACGCGTTCAACTGGAAGGCCGGTTTCCAGTATGACCTGAACCCGAAGTCCATGGTCTATTTCACGGCCTCCACCGGCTTCAAGTCGGGCGGCTACATCCTGTCCGACGCGCCCTACGATCGCTACGCGCCGGAAAAGCTGACGGCCTTCGAACTGGGGTCGAAGAACCGCTTCTTCGATGACCGGCTGCAGCTGAACCTGGAGGCCTTCTATTGGAAGTACAAGAACCACCAGGAAACCCTGTTCGGGCCCGTCGTTGACAACGGCGTGGGCAACACCGGCCGCATCACCGTCAACGCCGGCGACGCCACCATCAAGGGCTTCGATGTCAGCACCAAATACAAGCTGACGCCGCGCGACATGATCTCGGCGGATGTGGAATACCTGGACAGCATCTACGACAGCTTCAGTTTCTTCTCTTGGCTGAATGGCGGCAGCCTGCCCTTCAACACCACCTGTAAGATCGGGGCCAGCGCCGTGCGCTCCGGCGTGGCGGGCCGCATGGTCGACTGCTCCGGCCGGGGCCTGATCCGGGCCCCGAAGTGGACGGGAACGCTGGGCTATGAGCATGACTTCGACTTGGCCGACGGCGCGGTGCTGGCCGCCAACATCGATAGCCAATTCTCCTCCGGCTACTACTGGGGCATGGACTTCATCGCGGCCGAGTACCAGGGCGGCTACACCACCACCAACATCAGCCTGACCTACACAGCGGCCTCGGGCGGCTGGTCGGCCACGGGTTATGTCAACAACGTCGAGGACGCGGTGATCTTCACCGGCGGCAACCAGGACATGTTCAAGCCTGGCATCGCCTACACCAACATCCGTCCGCCGCGCACCTTCGGCGTCCGGGGCAAGGTCAGCTTTTGAGTCCTGGCCATGGGGGCGCGGTTCCCAAGGGCCTGGGGCGGTTCCGCCGCCCCGGCCTTCCCCTTAACCTGAGGTGGTAGCCCCTGGGGAATGGCCTGGAATAGTTGGCGAAATCCCCCATATCGTCCACTCTGGCCGCTCTCACCGGTGGCCCGGCCCGGTGGCGTTTCGCCATACCGGTATGCCCCCAAAGGCGTGTCAGGGACGGTCGGCATGGGATGGAAAGACGCGATGCCCTTGGAGGCGGTTCCGGCGCGGCGGGCGCCCGGCCCGGCCGCGCCCTCTCTTCCCGTCACCTTCCCTCCCGTCACCTTCAACGGCCCCGTCGGCGATCTGGTGGACTTGGTCCAGGCCCTGTCCTTCTGCCGTGACGTGCCCAGCGTCATGGTGGTGGTGCGCATGGCGGCCCGCGCGCTCAGCGGTGCCGACGGCGTCACCTTCGTCCTGCGCGACGGCGACCTGTGCCACTACGCGGATGAGGATGCCATCGGCCCGCTGTGGAAGGGCAGGCGCTTCCCCCTGTCCACCTGTATCTCCGGCTGGGTCATGCTGAACCGCAGGCCGGCGGTCATCCCTGACATCTATCGGGACGACCGCATCCCCCACGACGCTTACCGCCCCACCTTCGTGAAAAGCCTGGTGATGGTGCCGGTGCGCACAGACGAGCCGGTGGCCGCCATTGGCGCCTATTGGGCGACGGCGCGGGAGCCCAAGGCGGAGGAGGTGGCGCTGCTGCAGGCGGTGGCCCATTCCACCGCCGTGGCCCTGACCAACGTCCAGCTCTATGAGTCCCTGCGCGCCGCCTTGGCTGAAAGCCAGGCGCGGGCGGAAGAGGCGGAGAAGGCCAACCGCGCCAAGTCCGTCTTCCTGGCGGCCATCAGCCACGACCTGCGCCAGCCGCTGCAGACCATGCGGCTCTACCACAACATGCTGAGCGAGCGGGCGGCCAACGGCCGCGCCACCGTGGCCACCACGGCCGCAGGCGGTGGCGCTGTTTCCAGCGCCGCGCCCGGTAATGGCCTGGCCAACGCCCTGGACCGCAAGCTCATCGGCGGCATGGGCGAGGCGCTGTCGGCGGGGGAGGAGCTGCTGCGCGCCCTGCTGGACGTGTCGGTGCTGGACGCCGGCATGGTCACGGTCAACCCCCAGCGCTTCGGGCTTGAGGCGGCGATGGCCGGCTTGGTCAGCGCCATCCGGGGCGATGCCGAGAAGGCCGGGGTGGACATCCGGCTGCGCCCTGGCGCCAAGACCGGCCCGCAGGCGGCGCTGGAGGAGGCGGACACCGACCCCGTCCTGTTGAAGTGCATCCTGCGCAACCTTCTGAGCAATGCCGTCCGCTACACCGGCCGGGGCGGGCGCGTCCTGGTCTCCACCCGCCGCCGGGGCCGGTCCATGCTGGTCCAGGTATGGGACACCGGCATGGGCATCGCGTCCGACCAGCTGGACACGGTGTTCGAGGATTTCGTCCAGCTGAACAATCCCGAGCGGGACCGGACCAAAGGTCTGGGTCTGGGGCTGGGTATCGTCCGCCGCATGGCCCGCCTGCTGGGCACCAGCGTCACCGTGCGCTCGACCCTCGGCCGCGGTTCCGTCTTCTCCATCCTGGTTCCCTGCGTGCCGGCGGCCCCGGCCGTGGCGGTGGCGCCCGTCGCCAAGGACGGCCCGCTGCCCTTTCCCCGCGACGGCCAGCGCCCGGCCCAGCGCGAGAGCGACCCCCGTACCATCCTGGCGGTGGAGGATGACGCCCTGCAACGCATGGCCCTGGGCGCCATCATCGAAAGCTGGGGCTATCGCGTCATCACCGCCGCCGGGTCGGACGACGCCCTGGCCACCATCCGCGACGCCGTGCGCCTGCCCGGCCTGGTGATCAGCGACTTCCGCCTGCCCGGCCCCTTGAACGGCGTGCAGTTGGTGGCCCGCCTGGGTAACGAGGTGCGGCGCCATCTGCCCGGCATCATCGTCACCGGCGACACCGATCCCGCCCGCATCCAGGAGGCGTCGGCCACCGGCTGCGCCCTGATTCACAAGCCCTATCTACCCGAGGTGCTGCGCGCCGCCATCGAGGAGGTGCTGCGCGGGCTGGAGGATGGCGGGAATGGGGAAGCGGGGGCACTGGACGCCTGAGCGCCGCCCGGTGGCGCAAGGTCGCCCGGCGCGGCGTAAAAACTTTCAAGGGGCAAATTTTTAAATACCGGACTTCAGGCCCGGCGCGGCCGGGGCTATAACCCTGGGCAACGATTGGGCGCCCGCGTCCCCCGCGGCCGCGGGCGCCCGCCATAGGGAAGAAACCACGGTATGCCCGACGCCGCCCCCACCGCCGCCCTCACCGCACGGGCCACCCACCCCGACAAGATCCGCCTGCTGGAGGCGCTGGAGCGCAAGGTGCTCTGGCTGTCGGCCTGGACCATCCACAACGCCAACCACATCCGACCCTCGCGCGACGGGCTGAAGGTGGGGGGCCACCAGGCCTCCAGCGCCTCGCTGGCCAGCATCATGACGGCGCTGTATTTCGACGTGCTGCGGCCGCAGGACCGGGTGGCGGTGAAGCCGCACGCCAGCCCCGTCTTCCACGCCATCCAGTACATGCTGGGCCGCCAGACGCGGGAGAAGCTGGAGCGTTTCCGCGCCCTGGGCGGGGCGCAGAGCTATCCCTCGCGCACCAAGGACACCGACGACGTGGATTTCTCCACCGGCTCGGTCGGCCTGGGCGTGGCGGTGACCGCCTTCGCCTCCCTGGTGCAGGACTATGTGCGCCTGAAGGGCCTGTCGGACCAGCCGGAGGGCCGCATGGTCGCCCTGGTGGGCGATGCCGAGATGGACGAGGGCAACGTCTTCGAAGCCATGCTGGAGGGCTGGAAGCACGACCTGCGCAACACCTGGTGGATCATCGACTATAACCGCCAGAGCCTGGACAGCGTGGTGTCGGATCGGCTGTGGGTGCCCATCGAGGGCATGTTCCGCTCCCTGGACTGGAACGTGCAGATCCTGAAGTACGGCAAGAAGCTGGAGGCCGCGTTCGCGCAGGAGGGCGGCGACGCCCTGCGCCAGTGGATCGACACCTGCCCCAACCAGCTCTACTCCGCCCTGACTTTCAAGGGCGGGGCCGCCTGGCGCGAGGCGCTGACCCATGATTTGGGCGACACCCGCGGCATCCGTCACATCCTGGACGCCCATGACGACGCGGCCCTGGGCATCCTCATGACCAATCTGGCGGGCCATGACCTGCCCACCCTGCTGGAAACCTTCCACGGCACCACCGACGACCGCCCGGCCTGTTTCATCGCCTACACGGTCAAGGGCCGGGGCTTGCCCTTCCAGGGGCACAAGGACAACCATTCCGGCCTGATGAACCCGGACCAGATGGCCGCCTTCAAGGCCGCCTGCGGGCTGAAGGACGGCCAGGAATGGGATCGACACGCCGGGCTGGACGTCGACCCGGCGGCGCTGGACGCCTTCCTGGACAGCGTGCCGTTCGCGCAAGGAACCGGTCCGGGCCCAGATGGTGGAAAGAAGGGAAGCCGCCGCTTGAAGGGCGCCGCCATCCCGGTGCCCCCCACCCTGGCGGTGGACCTGGGCGCCCGCATGTCAACGCAGGAGGGCTTCGGCAAGATTTTGGGTGAGATCGCCAAGGGTGACGATGACCTGGCCGCCCGCATCATCACCACCTCCCCCGACGTGACCGTCTCCACCAACCTCGGGCCCTGGGTGAACCGGCGCGGCCTGTTCGCGAGGCATGAGACGCAGGACATCTTCCGGGAACAGAAGGTGGTGTCCGCCCAGCGCTGGCACGGCGCCCCCGCCGGCCAGCACATCGAGTTGGGCATCGCCGAGCACAACCTGTTCCTCATGCTGGCGGCCCTGGGCCTCAGCCACGACCTGTTCGGCGCCCGGCTGCTGCCCATCGGCACCCTGTACGATCCCTTCATCAAGCGCGGCCTGGACGCCATGAACTACGCGGCCTACCAGGACGCCCGCTTCATGGTGGTGGCCACCCCCTCGGGTGTCACCCTGGCGCCGGAGGGCGGAGCCCACCAGTCCATCGCCACGCCGCTGATCGGCATGGGCCTGCCCAACGTCTCCAGCTATGAGCCCGCTTATGTGGACGAGCTGGCGGCCATCATGGCCTGGGGCTTCGATCACATGCAGCGGCCGGACGGCGGCTCGCTCTATCTGCGCCTGACCACCCGCCAGGTGGACCAGCCGAAACGGGACCAGGGTTTGGACCGGGATGCGGTCATCGCCGGCGGCTACTGGCTGCGCCCCCCGGCGCCGGACGCGGAATTCGCCATCGTCTACTGCGGCGCCCTGGCGCCCGAGGCGCTGGAGGCCCACGCCCAGGTGCTGGAGGACTGTCCCGGCGCCGGCCTGCTGGCGGTGACCTCGCCCGACCGGCTGCATGCCGGCTGGACGGCGGCGCAACGCTCGGGACGTGGCCAGGACGCCCATGTCCATCGCCTGCTGTCGGCCCTGCCGGCCGGCGCGAAGCTGGTGACGGTCATCGACGGCCACCCGGCTACCCTGTCCTGGCTGGGTTCGGTGCGGGGGCAGGCGGTGGCGGCCCTGGGTGTGGAAAAGTTCGGCCAGTCCGCCGACATCCCCGACCTGTACCAGGCCCAAGGCTTGGACGCCGACGCCATCGTGGACGCCTGCGCCAAGGCGCTGTTGGGGTAGGTGGGATACAGGAGCCACCGGTCTGAAGCCTGCCGCCGGTGGCTCCCGCTCCCTCAAAACTCCCCGAGCGCCTTGATTTGGGTCCCGTCGCTCGTGAAATTCCCGGGCACCAACCAGGCCGCCAGACGCTGGCGGCGCGCGGGCCATTCCGCATCCAGAATGGAAAAGACGTTGCTGTCCCAGTTGCGGCCCTTCAGCCACAGGGTCTGGCGCAGCAGGCCCTCATGGGTGAAGCCGTAGCGCAGGGCGGCCTTGATGGAGGCGACGTTGGGCGGGCCGCAGCGCCATTCCAGCCGGCGGTAGCCCGACTGCCCCAGCGCGTAGTCGATCAGCAGGAACACGCCTTCCGTCCCCGTCACCTTGCGGCTGAGGGCGGCGCCGTACACCAGGCCCATCTCCACCGTGCCCATGTCCGGGTTGGCGTTGAGCAGGATCAGCACGCCCGCTGGCGTCGGTTTCGCGCCGGTCTTGTCCATCACGACGTAGATGGTCTGGCCAGGCCTGGGAATGCGGTCCCGCAGCCACTGCGTGAAGATGTCGGGCTCGGCGAAGGGACCGCCGGGGATATGGTCCCACAGGGCCGCATGCTGGCCAATGGCCCGCCACAGGCCGGAGGCGTGCCGGTCCAGGTCCAGCCGTTCCAGATCCACCGGTCCGGCCGGGCAGCCGGTCGGCGGTCAGGGCGGGGCGGGGCAGATCGGGGGTGAGGGGCGTCGGCGACGCGGCGGTCGTGGCGGCGGCGGTCATGCGGCGGGAAACCTCGGCTGCTGCGGATGGGGCGGATGAAGCAGCATAACAAGCACTGCGTTGCCCCCGGAAGCCGGCTTCGCGGGGTGATTCGTCCGGGACGCCTGAAAGGGCCGCCGCCGTCGGCCTGGTTCGGGGGGCGGGGTGCGCGGCGCTCAGCCCTTTGATAGGCCCCACCCCTGGCCTAGATTCCTATTTACGCGGGTGCGCGGGTGCTATAGATCGGACGGCGCCTGGAAGGGTCCGGGCGCTATTCCCATGCCTGTTCCCTATTGGCGCCGTCGGCGCCGGCGGGGCGGGTCGTTGGGACCGGGCGCCCAAGTGATCCTGGAGCCGGGTTTGGCCGCGGGCGTGGCGGAACTGGTAGACGCGCCGGATTTAGGTTCCGGTGACGAAAGTCGTGGGGGTTCGAGTCCCTTCGCCCGCACCAAGCACGAGATATCAACCCAACCGCCCGTGGTCCGTCCGGCCCCGGGCACCCAGGGGCCGGGAACGCCGGCATCCGGGGCCGATCAAAGAGACAGGTTCGAATAGTCCCATGAACATCACCGAGACCAGCACCGAAGGCCTGCGCCGCGAATACACGGTCGTCATCCCCGCCGCCGACGTGGCCGGCCGCGTGGACGCCCAGTTGAAGGAAATTGGCAAGACCGTGCGCATGCCGGGCTTCCGCCCGGGCAAGGTGCCGATGTCTGTGCTGAAGCAGCGCTATGGGCAGTCGGTGATGGGTGAGGTGCTGGACAAGGCCATGTCCGACAGCGCCGCCAAGGTGGTCGAGCAGCACAGCCTGCGTCCCGCCCTGCAGCCCAAGGTCGAGATCGTGAAGTTCGAGGTCGAAGGCGCCAGCGACCTGGAGTTCAAGCTGGCCTACGAGGTGCTGCCGGAATTCGAGCCCGCCGATCTCGGCGGTGTGGCCATCGAGAAGCCGGTGGTCGAGATCACCGACGAGCAGGTCGACGAGGCCGTGGGCCGCATTGCCGCCGGCCGCAAGACCTCCGCGCCCCTGACCGAAGACCGTCCGGCCGCCAAGGGCGACATCGTCGTCATCGACTTCGATGGTTCCGTCGACGGTGAGAAGCGCCCGGGCATGAAGGGCGAGGGCCATGAGCTGGAGCTGGGCTCCGGCAGCTTCATCGACACCTTCGAAGAACAGCTGGAGGGTACGCGCGCCGGTGACCACCGCACCGTCAATGTCACCTTCCCCGAGGGCTACCACGCCGCCGAGCTGGCCGGTAAGGCCGCCGTGTTCGAGGTGGACGTGAAGGAAGTGAAGCAGGCGGTCGAGGCGACCATCGACGACGAGTTCGCCAAGGGCTTGGGCTTCGATGACCTGGCCGCGCTGAAGACCGTCATCCGTGAGCGCCTGGGCGGTGACTACACCGTCATGAGCCGCCTGCGCGCCAAGCGCGCCCTGTTGGACCAACTGGCCGAGCTGCATAGCTTCGAGGTGCCGCAGGGCATGGTCGACATCGAGTTCGACCAGATCTGGAAGCGCCTGCAGGACGAGCTGAAGGCCGGCGACGCGGGCGAGGACGCCGGCAAGGACGAGGAGGAACTCCGGAAGGAGTACCGCGACATCGCCGTCCGTCGTGTTCGTTTGGGCCTGGTCCTTTCCGAGATCGGTCAGAAGAACAATATAACGGTGGCGAGGGAAGAGCTGAACCAGGCCGTGCTGGCCGAGGTGCGGCGTTACCCGGGCCAGGAGCGTGAGGTTTTCGACTTCTTCAAGAACAACCCCCAGGCGGTGGAAAGCCTGCGGGCCCCGGTTTTTGAAGACAAGGTTGTCGACTTCATCCTGGGACAGGTTAAGGTGACGGAGAAGTCCGTGTCGGCTGAAGAGCTGATGCAGGATCCCGATGAGGAAGAGGCGGCCTAAGGTCGCGTCTCCCGTCTTCGGTTTCTGACGGGCCTCGGTATTCAAACGGAATGGGGGAGGGATCGTCCCTCCCCCGGACCGGCAACGGGCCCGGGGATGGCCCCCGGGTCGGACGCAGCGCTGGAGCAGGCATGATCGACTTTGAGCCGCAGATGAACACGCTGGTCCCCATGGTGGTCGAGCAGACCAATCGGGGTGAGCGCGCTTACGACATCTATTCGCGCCTGTTGAAGGAACGGATCATCTTCCTCGTCGGTGGTGTGAACGACGCGGTGTCCAGCCTGATCTGCGCCCAGCTTCTGTTCCTGGAAGCGGAAAACCCCACGAAGGAAATCTCCTTCTACATCAATTCGCCGGGCGGCATCGTCACCTCGGGCTTGGCGATCTACGACACCATGCAGTACATCCGCTGCCCGGTGGCGACCCTGTGTATCGGCCAGGCGGCCTCCATGGGCTCGCTGCTGCTGGCCGGCGGCGCCGAGGGCCGGCGCTTCTCGCTGCCCAACAGCCGCATCATGATCCACCAGCCCTCGGGCGGCGCCCAGGGCCAGGCGGCGGACATCGAAATCCAGGCGCGCGAGATCCTGAAGATCCGGCACCGTCTCAATGAAATCTACGTGCGCCACACCGGCCAGCCGATCGACAAGATCGAGCGGGCGATGGAGCGTGACAACTTCATGACCGCGGACGAGGCCAAGGCGTTCGGTCTGATCGACGACGTCATCGCCAGCCGTCCCGGCGCCGGCGGTACCGCCCAGGCGGCTTGACGGCCGTAATGGTTTAGCGTCCGGGCTCCGGCGGGATTAACCTTCCGCCGGAACGCCCCCACCGGGATACCCCGGTATGGGTGTTCGGACACGAAGAGACACACGGGGGGTTGAAAGCCCAGCGTTCCGTGGTGTTGAATGGGTGGGCAGTGGCGGGTGAGCGGTGTTTCATCCCCTTGTCCGCCGGCCGATCCCGGGAGGATCGGGCCCCGGTTCCGTCATCGTGATGGCTCCGGGTGACTGTCCCGGTGATGTACGGAGCTTTTATGACCAAGTCGACCGGCAGCGATTCGAAGAATACCCTCTACTGCTCCTTCTGCGGGAAGAGCCAGCACGAGGTGCGGAAGCTCATTGCCGGCCCCACGGTGTTCATCTGCGATGAATGCGTGGAATTGTGCATGGACATCATCCGCGAAGAGAACAAGACGACGCTGGTGAAGTCCCGCGACGGCGTTCCCACCCCGCGCGACATCTGCGCGGTGCTGGATGATTACGTCATCGGGCAGAGCCACGCCAAGCGCGTGCTCTCCGTCGCCGTGCACAACCACTACAAGCGGCTGGCACACGGCACCAAGCACAGCGACGTCGAACTGGCGAAGTCCAACATCCTGCTGATCGGCCCCACGGGCTGCGGCAAGACCCTGTTGGCCCAGACGCTGGCCCGCATCATCGACGTCCCCTTCACCATGGCCGATGCCACCACGCTGACCGAAGCGGGTTACGTGGGCGAGGACGTGGAGAACATCATCCTGAAGCTGCTGCAGGCCGCCGACTACAATGTCGAGCGGGCGCAGCGCGGCATCGTCTATATCGACGAGGTCGACAAGATCAGCCGCAAGTCCGACAACCCCTCCATCACCCGCGACGTGTCGGGCGAGGGCGTGCAGCAGGCCTTGCTGAAGATCATGGAAGGCACCGTCGCCTCCGTGCCGCCGCAGGGCGGGCGCAAGCATCCGCAGCAGGAATTCCTGCAGGTGGACACGACCAACATCCTGTTCATCTGCGGCGGCGCCTTCGCCGGCCTGGAAAAGATCATCGCCGCCCGCGGCAAGGGCACGTCCATCGGCTTCGGCGCCGATGTGAAGGGTCCGGACGACCGCCGCACCGGCGACGTGCTGCGCGAGGTGGAGCCCGAGGATCTGCTGAAGTTCGGCCTCATCCCGGAATTCGTCGGCCGTCTGCCGGTGGTGGCGACGCTGAACGACCTGGACGAGGAGGCGCTGATCGAGATCCTGACCAAGCCCAAGAACGCGCTGGTGAAGCAGTATCAGCGCCTGTTCGAGATGGAGGACGTGAAGCTGTCCTTCGCCGAGGAGGCCCTGAAGTCCATCGCCAACAAGGCCATCCAGCGCAAGACCGGCGCCCGTGGCCTGCGCTCCATCATGGAATCCATCCTGCTGGAGTTGATGTTCGATCTGCCGGGCCTGCAGGGCGTGGATGAGATCGTCATCAATGGCGAAGTGGTCGAGGGCCGCGCCCAGCCGCTGTACATCTACGCCGACCGCAAGGCGGAGGCAGCACCCGTCGCCTGACGGCCCCGTACATCCGCGATAGCCAGTTCGGATAGTTCTGAGACCCGGGAAGTCCCTGATCAAGGGGGTTCCCGGGTTTTATTTTGCCTTCACGGCATAATTGTCCCGGAATCCAGGCACTTGGAGGTGCTCGGGGGCCAAATGCCGGCGCACATGCTTGCAAAAGCGCGATTTTCCCGTCGCCCACCCCTTCCGTAGCGCGGATTTCGTCGGGTTCAAGCCCTTGAAGGGGGTGGATCGGTGTGCCACGTTACCAGGGCGACCTCCCGACGCCGTGCCCATGACGGGGCGGCTGGTGGATGGCGGGCCAGGCCCATTACGGGCTGGCCGCTGAGATTCTGAGTGGAAGGTCAGATCTATGTTGGAAGCCACCCGAGGAACCCTTTACCCGGTCCTCCCCCTGCGCGACATCGTGGTGTTCCCGCACATGATCGTGCCCCTGTTCGTGGGGCGCGAAAAGTCGGTGCGCGCGCTGGAAGACGTGATGAAGGATGACAAGCAGATCCTGCTGGTCACCCAGAAGAACGCCGCCCAGGACGATCCCACGCCCGACGACATCTATTCCGTCGGCACCATCGGCACCGTGCTGCAGTTGCTGAAGCTGCCCGACGGGACGGTGAAGGTGCTGGTCGAAGGCGGGCAGCGCGCGCGCATCGTCAGTTTCGAGCGCAATGAGGACTTCTTCCAGGCCTACGCCGAGCCCATCGAGGAAAAGACGGGCGAAGCGCAGGAGGCGGAGGCCCTGGCCCGCGCCGCGGTGGCCCAGTTCGAACAGTACATCAAGCTGAACAAGAAGATCCCGCCGGAGGTGCTGGTCTCGGTCAACCAGATCGAGGAGCCGGGCAAGCTGGCCGACACCATCGCCTCCCACCTGGCGCTGAAGATTCCGGAGAAGCAGCAGCTTCTGGAAGCGGCGACGGTCGGTGAGCGGCTGGAAAAGGTCTACGCCTTCATGGAAGGCGAGATCGGCGTGCTGCAGGTGGAAAAGCGCATCCGCAACCGCGTCAAGCGGCAGATGGAGAAGACCCAGCGCGAGTACTATCTGAACGAGCAGATGAAGGCCATCCAGAAGGAACTCGGCGAGTCCGAGGATGGCAAGGACGAGGTCGCCGAACTCGAGGAGCGCATCGCCAAGACCCGCTTCAGCAAGGAAGCCCGGGAAAAGGCGCTGGCCGAGGTCAAGAAGCTGCGGACCATGAGCCCCATGTCCGCCGAGGCGACGGTGGTGCGCAACTACCTGGACTGGATGCTGTCCATTCCGTGGAAGAAGCGCACCAAGGTGAAGAAGGACATCAAGGGGGCCGAGGCCATCCTGGATGCCGATCACTATGGTCTGGAGAAGGTCAAGGAGCGTATCCTGGAGTACCTGGCCGTGCAGCAGCGCATGGACAAGGTGAAGGGGCCCATCCTATGCCTCGTCGGCCCGCCCGGCGTGGGCAAGACCTCTCTCGGCAAGTCCATCGCCAAGGCCACCGGCCGCAACTTCGTCCGCGTGTCGCTGGGCGGCGTGCGGGATGAGGCCGAGGTGCGCGGCCACCGCCGCACCTACATCGGCTCCATGCCCGGCAAGGTCATCCAGGGCATGAAGAAGGCGAAGTCGTCGAATCCGCTGTTCCTGCTGGACGAAATCGACAAGCTGGGCGCCGATTGGCGGGGCGATCCGTCCTCCGCCCTGCTGGAGGTCCTGGATCCCGAGCAGAACGGCACCTTCAACGATCACTACCTCGAGGTGGACTACGACCTCTCCGACGTGATGTTCGTCTGCACGGCCAACACCCTGCGCATGCCCCAGCCCCTGCTGGACCGCATGGAGGTGATCCGGCTGTCAGGCTACACCGAGGACGAGAAGATCGAGATCACCCGCGGCCACCTGATCGACAAGGAGCTGAAGTCGCACGGCCTGAAGGCGGGCGAATTCACCATCTCCGACGACGCGTTGCGCGACCTCATCCGCTACTACACCCGGGAAGCCGGCGTGCGCAGCCTGGAGCGTGAGATCGCCAACCTGGCCCGCAAGGCCATCAAGGAGATCCTGATGAAGGGGGTCGACAAGGTGTCGATCACCCGTCGCAACCTCGACAAGTATGCCGGCGTGCGCCGGTTCCACTATGGCGAGGCGGAAAAGGAGGATCTGGTGGGCTGCACCACCGGCTTGGCCTGGACCGAGGTGGGCGGTGAGCTGCTGACCATCGAGGCGGTGATGCTGCGCGGCAAGGGCCGTGTCACCACCACGGGCAAGCTGGGCGATGTCATGAAGGAATTGGTGCAGGCCGCCGAGAGCTTCGTGAAGTCCCGCTCCGCCCAGTTCGGCATCAAACCGACGCTTTTCGAGCGCAAGGACATCCACGTCCACGTGCCCGAAGGAGCTACGCCTAAGGACGGTCCGTCCGCCGGCGTCGCGATGACGACCTCCATCGTGTCGGTGCTGACGGGCATTCCCGTGCGCAAGGACGTCGCCATGACCGGCGAAATCACCCTGCGCGGCCGGGTCCTGCCCATCGGCGGCCTGAAGGAGAAATTGCTGGCGGCTTTGCGCGGCGGCATCAAGACCGTGTTGATTCCAAAGGATAATGAGAAGGACCTCGCCGACATTCCGGACAACGTCAAGCGTGGCCTGACCATCATCCCGGTGTCGACGGCGGATGAGGTGCTGGCCAACGCGCTGGTGCAGCCGCTGGTGCCGATCGAGTGGTCGGAGCCGGAAGTCGTTGAGCCCGTTGCCGCGAAAGCCGCAGAAGACGGTAAGGACGACGTGATTCGGCATTGAAGTACGAACAGAAATCGTGTGAATTGAAGGCCTGACGCGACGGCCCCGGGGCGGATAACCCCGGGGCCGTACGTCCGAACCGAATCCCAATCCCGGCGCGTGCCCCGCGACCGGGACGAAATCCAAGATCAGATCCTGCTTCAAGAAGGGGGGCCTTAAGTGAATAAGAACGATCTCGTTGCCGCCGTCGCCGCGAGTGCGGAGCTGTCCAAGGCTGATGCGAACAAGGCGGTCGATGCGGTGTTCGAGGGCATCACCGAAGCCCTCAAGAAGGGCGACGAGGTTCGCCTGGTTGGTTTCGGCACTTTCGCCGTGGCCGAGCGCGCCGCTTCGGAAGGCCGCAACCCGCGCACCGGTGAGGCGATCTCCATCGCCGCCAGCAAGCAGCCGAAGTTCAAGCCCGGCAAGGGCCTGAAGGACGCGCTGAACTAAGAACGGCCCAACGCCGTTTTTACGCCGGTCTTGGGGGGCCGGTCGCCGCAGCCCGCGGCCCTGCCCCCGATGCCGGATGTTCAGGCACGCCACCCCACGGGGTGGCGGTGGCGTTCGGGGGACACCGGCTGCAGCCGGCCGCAGTCCCGAGCCCAGTGCTTATAAAAGACGGGACGCCGATGGGTGTTCCCGTCTTTTTTGTTGCCAGGGCATTATTTATTTTCCGGGCCCGCTGTCGCAAAAGGGGTTCCCAAACGGATCGCGGGCGGCTAAAGCCTCATGTCCCGGCGACCCGCTTGACGGTGGGGCCGGTCGGGCGCGATGGGCGGTTAGCTCAGGGGTAGAGCAGGTGCTTTACACGCATCGGGCCGGGGGTTCAAATCCCTCACCGCCCACCATCCGCCCCGTATCCGGACCCGGACACATGAAGAACAGACCTGTTCCTAAGACAGGGGCAACAACCTCGGGCCGAACGGGTCGAAGGCAGGTGCCGCTACGTCGTTTGGCCCCGGATTGTCACTTTGACCGGGGGGTCAAACCTGTAATCATCGCCCGGGGACCCCTATATAGGGGCGACCCAGCGGCACGGGGCATTTCTGTGACTGGCCAGCGCACGGGGCCTTTCCATCCTCACCCTCACGCGGTGGGGATCGGAGGACGTCGCGCATTTGGGGACGGCGGTGACGGCGTCCGGTTTTGGAGGGGGCATGGCGTCGAACGGCCAGTCGGTCTGGGGGGAAGTGGTCGACCTTTATCGCGAGGTGTTCGCCGCACCCGCGCGCATCGCCCGTTTCCTGGGCATGCCGGCGGCCTTCAGCCTGGCCGCCGCCCTGTTCTTCCAGTTCCGCAGCATCCAATACCTGGGCCATGAGCCTGACCAGGAACAATGGGGCGAGTTCGGTTTCATCTTCCTGGTCCTGGTCATCTTCCAGACTTGGGCGCACATGCGGTCCCTTTCGGCCTGGGGGCGCTGGGTCCGCACGGGCCAGGAACCGGTGACCTTCCTGCAGCCGGGGTTCGGCCGCAACGAATGGGCCGCCACAGGCTGGCAGATCCTTTACTTCTTCATGCTGCTCATCGCCCTGATGGTGCTGATGTTCGCCCGCGCCCTGGTCACGGATGCTTCGTCGGAGGATCAGGCGGGCCCGGGCGTTTGGCTGGCCGTCCTGGCCGGGGCCATCGCCGTGGGTGTCCTGGCACTGCACGTCACCGTACGCCTCGGCATCGGCCTGATGGCCATCCTGGCGGGGGAGGCGCCGGCTTTCGGCCGCTATTGGAACGCCTCGTCCGTCCTGGCCTGGCGCCTGACCGGCGTGGTGCTGGTCAGCCAGGCGGCGCTGCAGGTGCCCTGCTTCTTCATAAACCGTCTGCTGATGGGGGACTGGCTGACCGCCAGCGCCACCTCGCCCCCCGACGTGGTCGTCAGCCTGGTGTGGACGCTGGCCATGGCGGTGGTGAACTTCATCTGCGTCGCCCTGCTGGGCGTGGCCCTGGCCCGGGCGCACCGGGCCTTGAACCAGGACGGCACGGCCGCCCTGGTCCTGCCGGCCGCGGGCGGCCAGGGGCGGTGATGGGTCTCCTGCCGCCTGACGGGGCCGGCGGGCTAACCCGCCAGCATCGAATCTTGCTGATCATCCTGGGCTTGGCCATGATCGGCGGGCGCGTCTGGGATATGAACCACGATCGCGGCGGTGGTCCGTGGATGAACGCCCTGGTCATCGTCCTGGGCGTCGTTATCATGGCGGCGGCCTTGCTGGCGGGCCGGGACCGTTCCGGACGCTAATTCGCCCGCCTGTAAACGCCCGCCCCCGCCTGGACTAGACCCGCCGCATGGAAACGATGACCGCCGTCCTGATCCTGCTGGTGACCGTGGCGGTTTCCGGCGGAATCAGCCGTTTCGTGACGCGCATGCCCCTGCCCCTGATCCAGGTGGCGCTGGGGGCGGTCCTGGGCTGGGCCTCGGGCGTGCCCATCGTCCTCAACCCCGATCTTTTCCTGCTGGTGTTCATCCCGCCATTGCTGTTCCTGGACGCCTGGCGATTCCCGGGCGCGGAACTGCGCCGCCTGGGCGGCATCATCCTGACCCTGGCGGTGGGGCTGGTGGTGTTCACCGTGGTGGGGGCGGGGCACGTCATCCACTGGCTGCTGCCGGCGGTTCCCCTGTCCACCGCCTTCGCCTTGGCCGCCGTGCTGTCGCCCACCGACGCCGTGGCCGTGTCGGGCATGACGGGGGGCGGGGGCATGCCCCGCCGCCTGAAACACATATTGGAGGGGGAGGCGCTGCTGAACGACGCCTCCGGCCTGGTGTGTCTGCAGTTCGCGGTGACCGCGGCGCTCACCGGCACCTTTTCCATCGGCGGCGCCGCCGTGGCCTTCCTCTGGGCGGCGGGCGGCGGCCTGCTGGTGGGTGTGGTCGTGGTGGCCGCCGTGCACCTGGTCCAGAGCTGGATCATCCGCCTTCGGGGCGATTCTCCCGGCGCCACCATCCTCAGCATGATGCTGGTGCCCTTCGCCGCCTATCTGGCGGCGGAGCATCTGGACATGTCCGGCATCCTGGCGGCGGTGGCGGCGGGCATGACCCTGAGCCTGCTGCCCCTGGAGGAATCGGGGCAGGTGACCACCCGCCTGCAGGGCATGGCTGTGAGCGACATGATCCAGTTCACCCTGAACGGGGTCATCTTCGTGCTGCTGGGCTGGCAGCTGCCCGGCATCCTGGTTCAGGCGCCCATGATCGCCATGCAGGCGGGGGCACCCCACGCCGGGCCCATGGACACGCCGGTCAGCCTCGCCTGGCTGGGCCTGCATGTCGTCGCCGTCGTCGGCGCCCTGCTGGCCCTGCGGCTGGTGTGGGTCTGGCTGTCGCTGCTGACCGGCCGGGCCATCGCCCGGCGGCGGGGACGCGCGCGGCCCGACGGTCCCGCCGGCTCCACCCTGCGCCTGGTCTGCGTCACCACCATCGCCGGCGTGCGGGGCGCCGTCACCTTGGCGGGCGTGCTGTCCCTGCCGGTCTGGCTGCGCGAGGGCGTGCCCTTCCCCGGCCGTGACGTCGCCATCTTCCTGGCCTCGGGCGTCATCCTGGTGTCGCTGCCCATGGCCAGCCTGATGCTGCCCTGGCTGCTGCGGGGCTTCAGCATGCCGGGCGAGGACGCGTCGGTGGAGGAGGAGAGGGTGGCCGAGGCCGCCCTGGCCCACGCCGCCCTGCGCCGCCTGGAACAGGCCCACCAAGCCGTGCCTTCCACCGCGCCCGAGGCCGACCTCTATGCGGAGGCCGCCTTGCGCCTGATGGAGTTCTACCGCCGCCAGGTGGAAGATCCGGACATGCCGGTGGATGCCCGGGCGCAGAGCCGCCGGCGCCTGGCCATCGAGGCGGAGTTGCGCCTGACGGCGGTCCGGGCCAAGCGCGATGAACTGGCGCGCCTGCACCGTAGCCACGCCATCAGCGATGAGACGTGGCGCCGCATGATGCACAGTCTGGATATGATGGAAGCCTCGCTGGGCCGCTCCCGGGTCCTCTAGGCCCCGGCCTGGGCCGACCACCTGCCACTTGCGGTGGCGCCTACGCCGGCCGTCGGGCACATGGCTGCCCCTATCCAACAGCAGTGGTCGTTTTCCCATCGGGCCGTTCCGGGGAAAGTGGTACCCTGACACGAGCCCCGGGCGGGCGCCCGGGGAGCGACCTGGGGGAGCGGCCTTGGGAGACCGGCCTGGCAACCAACCGGAGCATAGGGTCATGGAGAGTGATGAGCGCCGTCTGGGCGATCGGATTCTGAGCGCGCTGGAACTGGCGGTGGAGCAGGGCAACTTGACGGTGGCGGAGCCGCTGGCCCAGGCCCTGGAATTGAGCATGACGGCTTTCGGCGGGCCCGACGCCGTGGACCATCGCGGCGTGCCCATCCGCCTGCTGGAGGCGCTCGATCGATTGGACAGCCTGCGTCGCGCCCAGAAAGTCGCGTAATATCAATGGCTTAGAAAAAAATCAAAAAAATCGCCGCCACCGCGTTTTTCTTGTTTGACAAGGGGTGGGCGTTTTTACTACAAACCGCGCACCGCAGCGACGCTGGCGGCGCGAAACGCACCGGACGATGAAACGAACGGCGCGAAATAAGGCCAGAAAGCAAAGTTGCGAACGACGCGGGTGTAGCTCAGTTGGTTAGAGCGCCGGCCTGTCACGCCGGAGGCCGCGGGTTCAAGTCCCGTCACTCGCGCCACTTCATCGAACTCTGACAGGATGTTCGATGCCTTAGCAAGGCCGCGCTGGCAACAGCGCGGCCTGCTTGCTTTCCGGGGTTCTCGCACCTGCGGTAGAGCGGCGGTTGAGAGTGGCTCTCAACAACTCTGATTTAAGCCATTTCCCCTATATTTTCAGCGCCTTGGCCCCTGCGGGGCGCATGGCGTAATTTGCTTTCCTTGGGCACGGCACCCGCCTATATTCCAACACGCCCGGCCCCAAGCCGGGCTTTTGTTGCAGGCGTCCGGACCCCCGCATGGGTTCGGAGGTTATGTCCAGAACCGGCGGGCAGGCCGGGTGGGGCCAAAAACCGACAATCAGATGTGTGGGCCTGGGCTTCATGCACTTGGTTGCGGCTGGCACCTTCCGCAAGCCCCGTCGGGCCAACCGGGACGAAATTTGGGGCACACTCATGTCCAGTCAGGTTATGTCCACCGAGCTGCTGAGCCAGTATCTGCCGATCATCATCTTCCTGGCCATCGCCGGGGTGATCGCGGCGGCCATGGTCTTCGGCTCCATGCTGGTCGCCAAGCAGAAGCCGGATAGCGAGAAGCTGTCGGCGTACGAATGCGGCTTCGAACCGTTCAACGACGCCCGCAGCAAGTTCGACGTGCGCTTCTATCTGGTCGCCATCCTGTTCATCATCTTCGACCTGGAAGTGGCTTTCCTGTTCCCTTGGGCCGTGTCGCTGGGTCGCATCGGCCTGTTCGGCTTCTGGTCGATGATGGCCTTCCTGGGCATCCTGACCATCGGCTTCATCTACGAATGGAAGAAGGGCGCGCTGGACTGGGAGTGATCCCGGACAGCGCTTGAGCCTTTTCCCTCTCGTTTCTTCGCATCGCTGCCCGTTCACACCGGAGCCAGACCCGTGACGTCTTTGCCAACCCACTCTTCCGTTTCCCCCGCCGGTGTTCCCGCCGGTGCGGGCGCGCCCCTGCCGCCGGGCCCCGCCCAGGACGCCTACATCAAGGCCGTGACGACGGAGTTGCAGGATAAGGGCTTCGTCGTCGCCAAGCTGGACGCCCTGCAGGAGTGGGCGCGCACCGGGTCGCTGTGGCCCATGACCTTCGGCCTGGCCTGCTGTGCTGTGGAAATGATCCACGCCTACATGAGCCGCTTCGACCTGGACCGGTTCGGCGTGATCCCGCGTCCCAGCCCGCGTCAGTCGGACGTGATGATCGTGGCCGGCACCCTGTGCAACAAGATGGCCCCGGCCCTGCGCAAGGTCTACGACCAGATGGCGGAGCCGCGCTGGGTCATCTCCATGGGCTCTTGCGCCAACGGCGGCGGCTATTACCACTACAGCTATTCCGTGGTGCGCGGCTGCGACCGCATCGTGCCCGTGGACATCTACGTTCCGGGCTGCCCCCCACGGCTGAGGCGCTGGTCTACGGCGTGCTGCAGCTGCAGAAGAAGATCAAGGGCGGTAACCGCCTGGTTCGGCGCTAAGCGGCCCTCGAGGGATCGGGAATGAACGAAGAAACCCTACAGGCGCTGGGCGCCAAGATCGCGGCGGCCCTGCCGGGCGCCGTGACCGGCACCGAGATCCAGAACGGCGAGCTGGTGGTCCGCGCCACCCGCGAGGGCCTGCTGCAGACCCTGACCGTGCTGCGCGACGACGCCGGCTGCCGTTTCACCCAGCTGGTCGACGTGACCGCGGTGGACTGGCCGTCCAAGCCGGAGCGGTTCGAGGTCAACTACATGCTGCTGTCGGTGTCCAAGAACCTGCGCGCGCGGGTGAAGGTCACCACGGATGAGGATACGCCCGTCCCGTCCTGCGTCCCGCTGTTCCCGGCCGCCGGCTGGTACGAGCGCGAGACCTGGGACATGTTCGGCGTGTTCTTCGCGGGCCATCCCGACCTGCGCCGCATCCTGACCGACTACGGTTTCGAGGGTCATCCCCTGCGCAAGGACTTCCCCCTGACGGGCTACGTCGAGGTCCGCTACGACGACGAGCAGAAGCGCGTCGTCTATGAGCCGGTGAAGCTGACGCAGGACTTCCGGGCCTTTGATTTCATGTCGCCCTGGGAGGCGATGACCGATGTGCAACTGCCGGGCGACGAGAAGGCGGTCATCCCGCTGGGCGCGTCGCTGCGCGACGGCGGCGTGAAGAAGTGAGATCGGCCATGGCCAATCCTGTCGAAAGCCAAATCAAACCCTACACGATGAACTTCGGGCCGCAGCATCCCGCCGCCCACGGCGTGTTGCGCCTGGTTCTGGAGATGGACGGCGAGATCGTGGAGCGGGCGGACCCGCACATCGGTCTGCTGCATCGCGGCACCGAGAAGCTCATCGAGTACAAGACCTACATCCAGGCGATGCCCTATTTCGACCGGCTGGACTATGTCTCGCCGATGTCGGAAGAGCACAGCTTCGTCCTGGCCGCGGAGAAGCTGCTGGGTATCACCCCGCCCAAGCGCGCGCAGCACATCCGCGTGCTGTTCGCCGAGCTGACCCGCATCCTGAACCACCTGCTGAACGTCACCACGTTCGCCATGGACGTGGGCGCGCTGACCCCGGCCCTGTGGGGCTTCGAGGAGCGCGAGCTGCTCATGGAGTTCTACGAGCGGGTGTCGGGCGCCCGGATGCACGCCAACTACTTCCGCGTGGGCGGTGTCCACCAGGACCTGCCGGTTGGCATGCTGGACGACATCGAGGCCTACGCGGCCAAGTTCGAGAAGTTCGTCGACGACGTGGAAGGCCTGCTGACGGCCAACCGCATCTTCAAGCAGCGCTTGGTCGACATCGGCATCGTCTCGGGTGACGAGGCGCTGGCCTGGGGCTTCACCGGCCCGGTGCTGCGCGCCTCCGGCATCCCATGGGACCTGCGCAAGGCCCAGCCCTACGATACCTACGCCGAGTACGACTTCGACGTCGCCGTGGGCAAGACCGGCGACTGCTACGCCCGCTACCTGGTGCGCGTGGAGGAGATGCGGCAGTCCAACCGGATCGTGCAGCAGGCCGTGGCCAAGCTGCGCCAAACTCCTGGCGCCGTGAAGGTGGACGACCGCAAGATCGCCCCGCCGCCGCGTGGCGACATGAAGCGCTCGATGGAATCGCTGATCCATCACTTCAAGCTGTACACCGAGGGCTACCACGTCCCCGCCGGCGAGACTTACACCGCCACCGAATTGCCCAAGGGCGAGTTTGGCGTGTACCTGGTCTCCGACGGGTCCAACCGTCCCTATCGCTGCAAGATCCGGCCGACGGGCATCGCCCATCTGCAGGGTGTTGATTTCATGTCCCGGGGCCACATGCTCGCCGACGCCGTCGCGATCATCGGCTCCATCGATGTCGTGTTCGGAGAGATCGACCGATGAGCGCTTCCGAGACCCCAGCCGGTCCGGCGACCTTCGAATTCACCGCCGACAACCTGGCCCTGGCCCAGCGGATCATCGCCAAGTATCCGGAAGGCCGCCAGGCGAGCGCCGTGATGCCCCTGTTGGACCTGGCCCAGCGCCAGCACGACAACTGGCTGCCCCGCGCCGCCATGGACTACGTCGCCGGCATGCTGGGCATGGCCCCCATCCGCGTGTACGAGGTCGCCAGCTTCTACACCATGTACAACCTGAAGCCGGTGGGTAAGCACTTCGTGCAGGTCTGCACGACCACCCCGTGCTGGCTGCGCGGGTCGGACGAGGTGCTGGCGGCGTGCAAGCGCAAGCTGGGCATCGGCCCGGGCGAGACCACGGCCGACGGTCAGTTCACAGTGGTTGAGGTGGAATGCGCCGGCGCCTGCGTCAACGCGCCGGTCATCTCGCTCAACGACATCTATTACGAGGACCTGGACGGCCCCTCCACCGAGGCGCTGCTGGACACCCTGATCCGGGGCGAGACGCCCAAGCCCGGCCCGCAGAACGGCCGCATCAATTCCGCGCCCATCGGCGGTCCGACGACCCTGACCGAGATGGCGCAGCGTAACGGCGTCAAGCCGGCGTCGCAGGAGTAAGGCCGATGTTGCGCGACGAAGACCGCATCTACACCAACCTCTACGGCTATGAGGACTTCCGCCTGGAAGCCGCCCGCAAGCGCGGCGACTGGGATGGCACCAAGGACATCCTGGCCCGTGGCCGCGACACCATCATCGAGCAGGTGAAGGAATCGGGCATGCGCGGCCGCGGCGGCGCCGGTTTCTCCACCGGCCTGAAGTGGTCCTTCATGCCCAAGAAGGTGGATGGCCCCGTCTACCTGGTGATCAACGCCGACGAGGGCGAGCCCGGCACCTGCAAGGACCGTGAGATCCTGCGCCACGATCCGCACAAGCTGATCGAAGGCTGCCTGATCGCCGGTTTCGCCATCGGCGCCACCGCCTGCTACATCTACATCCGCGGCGAGTTCTACAACGAGGCGTCCAACGTCCAGGTCGCCATCGACGAGGCGTACGCCGCCGGCCTGATCGGCAAGAACGCCTGCGGCAGCGGCTACGACTACGACATCTACCTGCACAAGGGCGCGGGCGCCTACATCTGCGGCGAGGAGACGGCGCTCATCGAGTCCATCGAGGGCAAGAAGGGCCAGCCGCGCAACAAGCCGCCGTTCCCCGCCAACGCCGGCCTGTATTCCCGCCCGACCACGGTCAACAACGTGGAAAGCATCGCGGGCGTCCCCACCATCCTGCGCCGCGGCCCCGCCTGGTTCGCCGGCATCGGCCGCCCCAAGAACGTGGGCACCAAGCTGTTCTGCATCTCCGGCCACGTGAACAAGCCGTGCAACGTGGAAGAGGAGATGGGCATCCCGCTGAAGGAGCTCATCGAGCGCCATGCGGGCGGCGTGCGCGGCGGCTGGGACAACCTGCTGGCCGTCATCCCCGGCGGCTCCTCCGTGCCGGTGATGCCCAAGAGCGTCTGCGACACCGTGCTGATGGATTTCGACAGCCTGCGCGAGGTCGGGTCCGGCCTGGGCACGGCGGCCGTGATCGTCATGGACAAGTCCACCGACATCGTCCGCGCCATCGCCCGCTTGTCGAAGTTCTACATGCATGAGAGCTGCGGCCAGTGCACGCCCTGCCGCGAAGGCACCGGCTGGCTGGCCCGCGTCATGGACCGCATGGTCCGTGGCCAGGCCCGCCTGGAAGAGATCGACATGCTGCAGGACGTCACCAAGCAGATCGAAGGCCGCACCATCTGCGCCCTGGGCGATGCCGCCGCCTGGCCCGTGCAGGGCCTGATCCGGCATTTCCGTCCGGAGATGGAACGCCGCATCGCCGATTATCGCCAGAGCATCGCTGCCGAGTGATCGGTGGAAGGATTTGAGACATGCCGAAACTGACCATCGACGGTATCGAGCTTGAAGTGGCGCCTGGCACCTCCGTGCTGCAGGCCTGCGAGCAGCTGGGCATCGAGGTTCCGCGCTTCTGCTATCACGAGAAGCTGTCGGTCCCGGCCAACTGCCGCATGTGCCTGGTGGAGATGGAGAAGGCCCCCAAGCCCATCGCCAGCTGCGCCATGCCCTGCGGCGAAGGCATGGTGATCAAGACCGACACCGACACCGTGCACAAGGCGCGCAAGGGGGTGATGGAGTTCCTGCTCATCAACCACCCGCTGGACTGCCCCATCTGCGACCAGGGCGGCGAGTGCGACCTGCAGGACCAGGCCGTGGGCTACGGTTTCGACCGCGGCCGCTACGGCGAGGAAAAGCGCGCGGTCAAGGACAAGAACCTGGGCCCGCTGATCAAGACGATCATGACGCGCTGCATCCACTGCACGCGCTGCATCCGCTTCAGCGACGAGATCGCGGGCGTGTCCGTGATGGGCGCCACCGGCCGTGGCGAGCATATGGAGATCGGCACCTACGTCGAGGCCGCCGTCTCGTCCGAGCTGTCGGGCAACCTGGTGGACGTGTGCCCGGTGGGCGCGCTGACCTCCAAGCCCTACGCCTTCACCGCCCGCCCCTGGGAACTGCGCAAGACGGAATCGGTGGACGTCCTGGACGCCGTCGGGTCCAACATCCGCATCGACACCCGCGGCGGCGAAGTGCTGCGCATCCTCCCCCGCCTGAACGAGGCGGTGAACGAGGAATGGATCAGCGACAAGACCCGCTACGCCCATGACGGCCTGAAGCGCCAGCGCCTGGACCGCCCCTACATCCGCGAGAACGGCAAGTTGCGTGCCGCCTCGTGGGAAGAGGCCTTGGCCCTGACCGCCTCCAAGCTGAAGGGTGCGGCGCCGGAGAAGATCGCCGCCATCGCCGGCGACCTGGCCGACGCCGAAAGCCTGCTGGCCCTGAAGGACCTGCTGGGCGGCATGGGTGTCGCCAGCCTGGAAAGCCGCCAGGACGGCAGCGCGATCGACGCGGCGTCCCGCGCTGGCTACATCTTCAACAGCACCATCGCGGGCATCGAGCAAGCGGACCAGATCCTCCTGATCGGCACCAACCCGCGCTGGGAAGGCAGCCTGGTCAACGCCCGCATCCGCAAGCGCTATCTGCAGGGCGGCCTGACCGTCACCGTGCTGGGCCCGCGCGTCGACCTGACCTTCCCCATCGAGCACCTGGGCAACGACGCCACGCTGCTGACCGCCATCGCCGACGGCAGCCACCCCTACGCTGAGACGCTGAAGGCCGCCAAGAAGCCCCTGCTGATCCTGGGCTCCGGCGCCCTGGCCCGTCCGGACGGCGCCGCCGTCTGGGCCGCCGCCCGCGCGGTGGCCGAGGCCTGCGGCTTGGTGCGTGAGGACTGGAACGGCTTCAACGTTCTGCACCGCGCGGCCTCGCGCGTCGGCGCCCTGGACCTGGGCTTCTTGCCCGCCAAGGGCGGTCGTGACCTGGCCGGCATCCTGGACGGCGCCCGCAAGGGCGAGGTCGAGGTGGTCTACCTGCTGGGTGCCGATGAGATCGACGCTCAGAACTTCGGCCGCGCCTTCGTGATCTACCAGGGCCACCACGGCGACCGGGGCGCCCATCGCGCCGACGTCATCCTGCCGGGTGCCGCCTACACCGAGAAGAACGCGACCTACGTCAACACCGAGGGCCGCGCCCAGCACACCCGCCAGGCCACCTTCCCGGTGGGCGAGGCGCGCGAGGATTGGAAGATCATCCGCGCGCTGTCCGGCGCCCTGGGCAAGCCGCTGCCGTATGACACCCTGCAGCAGCTGCGCAAGCGGCTGGCCGACGCCAACCCGGTGTTCGCCCAGATCGACCGCGTCACGCCGGCCGCCTGGGGTGCCTTCGGCACAGCCGGTGCCGTGGCCGCCGCCCCCTTCACCCTGCCGGTGGAGAACTTCTACATGACCGACGCGATCAGCCGCGCCTCGGCCACCATGGCCGAATGCACGGAGGCCTTCGTGTCGCCCGCCGTTGCCGAGAGGACCGGTACCCATGGCTGATTTCCTCGCCCTGCACCTGGGCTTGCCCCTCACCTGGGCGACCCTGGTGGCGATCATCCTGAAGATCCTGGTGATCACGGTGCCGTTGCTGATCGCGATGGCCATGATGACGTACATGGAACGCAAGGTGCTGGCCGCCATCCAGTTGCGCCAGGGTCCCATCCTTGTCGGCCCCTTCGGTCTGCTGCAGCCGTTCGCCGACGGCCTGAAGCTGCTGACCAAGGAGACGATCATCCCGGCCGGCGCCAACCGCGCCGTCTTCCTGGTCGCCCCCATGCTGACCTTCATCCTGGCGCTGGTGGCCTGGGCGGTCATTCCCTTCGGTGAGGGCTTGGTGCTGTCCGACATCAATGTCGGCGTGCTCTACCTCTTCGCCATCAGCTCGCTGGGCGTCTACGGCATCATCATGTCGGGCTGGGCGTCCAACTCGAAATACGCCTTCCTGGGCGGCCTGCGCTCCGCGGCGCAGATGGTGTCCTACGAAGTCTCCATCGGCTTCGTCATCATCACCGTGCTGCTGTGCGTCGGCTCGCTGAACCTGTCGGACATCGTCCGGGCGCAGTCCCACCTGTGGTTCTGCATTCCGCTGTTCCCCATGTTCGTGGTGTTCTTCATCTCGGCGCTCGCGGAAACCAACCGCGCCCCCTTCGACTTGCCGGAAGGCGAGTCCGAGCTGGTGGGCGGTTTCCACACCGAATACTCGGCCATGGCCTTCGCCCTGTTCTTCCTGGGCGAATACATCAGCATGATCCTGATGAGCGGCATGACCTCCATCCTGTTCCTGGGTGGCTGGCAGCCGTTCCCCTTCCTCGGCTTCATCCCCGGTTCGCTGAACCTGATCATCAAGATCTGCCTGCTGATGTTCGTGTTCATCTGGGTGCGCGGCACGCTGCCCCGCTACCGTTATGACCAGCTGATGCGCCTGGGTTGGAAGGTCTTCCTGCCCTTCTCCCTGGTGTGGGTGGTCCTGACCGCCGGCTTCCTTGTCTACTTCGACAAGCTGCCGCACTGACCGGATGCGTCCCCGCCCCGGGCGGGACTTCGAGTACTGACTTGTGACCGCGGGGGAGCCGCCCCCCGCATCAAGGAATGAGGTGACGACATGGCCTGGCTCGACCGCACGGCGCGCGGCCTGTTCATGACCGAGCTGGTGAAGGGCTTCGCCCTGACGTTCAGCTACATGTTCAAGCCCCGGGTGACGCTCAACTATCCGTATGAGCGCAGCCCGCTCAGCCCCCGCTTCCGCGGCGAACACGCGCTGCGCCGCTATCCTAACGGGGAAGAGCGCTGCATCGCCTGCAAGCTGTGCGAAGCGGTGTGCCCGGCCCTGGCCATCACCATCGAAGCGGAACCCCGTGAGGACGGCTCGCGCCGGACCACCCGCTACGACATCGACATGACCAAGTGCATCTACTGCGGTCTCTGCCAGGAGGCCTGCCCGGTGGACGCCATCGTCGAGGGCCCGAACATCGAGTTCGCGACCGAGACGCGTGAGGAGCTTTTCTACAACAAGGAAAAGCTGCTGGCGAACGGCGACCGGTGGGAGCCCCTGCTGGCGGCCAACATCGCCGCGGATGCGCCCTACCGCTGAGCCTTAGCGCCTTTGACGCCTTGTGACGCCTAACCCCGTGACACCCGCGCGCGGGACCGCCAGCGCCCCCGACGTAGGGTCGGGGACCCAGCTGATGGGCCCGGTTACCGGAGAGAAATCTTGATCGCCAACGTCCGCAACCCGCACCGGAAGGAGAGCCGCCGATGATACTGCCCGCTCTCGCCTTCTATCTGTTCGCCGCCGTGCTGGTGCTGGCCGGCATGCTGGTGATCACGGCGCGCAACCCGGTGCACTCCGTCCTGTTCCTGATCCTGGCCTTCTTCAACGCGGCCGGCCTGTTCGTGCTGATCGGGGCGGAGTTCGTGGCGATGATCCTGGTCATCGTCTACGTGGGCGCCGTGGCGGTGCTGTTCCTCTTCGTCGTCATGATGCTGGACATCAACTTCCAGGAACTGCGTAAGGGCTTCCTGCGCTACCTGCCGGCGGGTCTCGCCGTGGGGGCGGCCCTGCTGGCGGAACTGGGCCTGGTGATCTCCGGCTGGGTCTACGCCGGTTCGGCCGACAGCGTCCGCGCGGCGCCGACGCCGGAAAGCGTGGGCAACGCCCAGGCGCTGGGCGACCTGCTCTACACCCAATACGCCTTCATCTTCGAGGCCTCGGGCCTGGTGCTGCTGGTCGCCATGATCGGCGCCATCGTGCTGACCCTGCGCTCGCGCAAGGGCGTGCGCCGCCAGGTCATCGCCGACCAGCTGGCCCGCCGCCGCGAGGACGTGGTGGCCGTGGTCAAGGTCCAGACCGGGGAGGGCGTGTAAGCCATGGAAAACATGATGGATATCGGTCTGGGCCACTACCTGTCGGTGGCGGCCATCCTGTTCATCCTGGGCGTGTTCGGCATCTTCCTGAACCGCCGCAACGTCATCATCATCCTGATGTCGATCGAGCTGATCCTGCTCGCTGTCAACATCAACCTCGTCGCCTTCTCGGTCTTCCTGCACGATCTCGTGGGACAGGTCTTCGCCCTGTTCATCCTGACCGTGGCGGCTGCCGAGGCCGCCATCGGCCTCGCCATCCTCGTCATCTACTTCCGCAACCGTGGCTCGATCGCGGTTGAGGACATCAACCTGATGAAGGGTTGAGGGCCATGGCCGTTATCGCTGCAATCTTCCTGCCGCTCCTCGCGGCGTTCATCGCCGGCTTCTTCGGCCGCCGCATCGGTGACCTGGGTTCCCAGCTCGTCACCTGTGGCGCCATGGTGGTCGCGCTGGTCCTGTCCGTCATCCTGTTCATCGACGTGGCCGTGAATGGTCATGCCACCGTGGTTCCGCTGGCCAACTGGGTTGCCAGCGGCGACTTCCACGTCGATTGGGCCCTGCGCGTCGACACCCTGACGGCGGTCATGCTGATCGTGGTCAACGGCGTGTCGACCATGGTCCACATCTACTCCGTCGGCTACATGAGCCATGACCCGGACAAGCCCCGGTTCATGTCCTACCTCAGCCTGTTCACCTTCATGATGCTCATGCTGGTGACGTCGGACAACCTGGTGCAGATGTTCTTCGGTTGGGAGGGCGTCGGTGTCGCCTCCTACCTGCTGATCAACTTCTGGTTCGAGAAGAAGAGCGCCAACGACGCCTCCATGAAGGCGTTCTTGGTGAACCGCGTGGGCGACTTCGGTTTCGCGCTGGGCATCTTCTCGATTTTCATCATCTTCGGCAGCGTCGAGTTCGGCACGATCTTCCCGGCCGCCGCCGGCAAGGCCCACGCCACCTTCAACTTCCTTGGTTGGCACGTGTCGGCGCTGGACTGCGCCTGCCTGCTGCTGTTCGTCGGCGCCATGGGCAAGTCGGCCCAGCTGGGCCTGCACACCTGGCTGCCGGACGCGATGGAAGGCCCGACCCCGGTGTCGGCCCTCATCCACGCCGCCACCATGGTGACCGCCGGCGTGTTCATGCTGGCCCGCATGAGCCCGGTGTTCGAATACGCCCCCGCCGCCCTGGCCGTGGTGACGGTGCTGGGCGCCCTGACCGCCTTCGTCGCCGCGACGATCGGCATGACCCAGTTCGACATCAAGCGCGTCATCGCCTATTCGACGATGAGCCAGCTGGGCTACATGTTCTTCGCCATCGGCGTGTCGGCCTACCAGGCCGCCATCTTCCACCTGATGACCCACGCCTTCTTCAAGGCCCTGCTGTTCCTGGGCGCCGGTTCCGTCATCCACGCCATGTCGGGTGAGCAGGACATGCGCAAGATGGGCGGCATCGCCAGGCTGATCCCCTTCACTTACGCGGTGATGTGGATCGGCAACCTGGCCCTGGCCGGTGTCGGTATTCCGGGCGTGTATGGTTTCGCCGGCTTCTACTCCAAGGACATCGTGCTGGAGGCCGCCTACGGCTCCGGCACCGCCGTCGGCCACTTCGCCTACTGGCTGGGCATCGCCGCCGCCTTCATGACCGCCTTCTACTCCTGGCGCCTGCTGATCATGACCTTCCATGGCAAGCCGCGCGCCTCGAAGGAGGTCATGGACCACGTGCATGAAAGCCCGCTGGTCATGACCGGTCCGCTGACCGTGCTGGCCATCGGCGCCCTGGTCGCCGGTATCGGCGGCTACGAGTGGTTCGTCGGCCATGCCGCCCGCGCCGAGTTCTGGCGCGGCGCCATCCAGGTCCTGCACGCCCATGACAGCATCCACGCCGCCCACGAGGGGCCGGAGTGGGTTGGCCTTCTGCCGCTGTTGGTGGGTCTGGCCGGCATCGCCCTGGCCTATGTCTGCTATATGGTCGCGCCCGGCATCCCGGCGACCTTCACCAAGATCGTGAAGCCGCTGCACGTGCTGGTCTTCAACAAGTACTTCTTCGACCAGATTTACGACGTGGTGTTCGTGAAGCCGGCCCAGGTTCTCGGCTTCGGCCTGTGGAAGGCTGGCGACGGCGCCATCATCGACGGCCTCGGCCCCGATGGCGTCGCCAAGACCACCCGCGGTGTGGCCGCCGGCGTCAGCCGTCTGCAGTCCGGGTACGTCTACCATTACGCATTCGCCATGGTGATCGGCGTGGTCGCGCTGGTCGGCTGGTTCTACTTCAAGCCCTGAGCAGGACGAGGCATCTAAGATGGCTGATTGGCCGATCCTGTCGCTGACGACGTTCCTTCCGTCGATTGGCGCCCTACTCATCCTGCTGGTGCGCGGCGAAGAACAGGCCGTGGCGCGGAACGCGAAGGCGATCGCCCTCGCGACCTCGCTTCTCACCTTCATCGTTTCGCTGTTCATCCTGGTGAAGTTCGACCCCTCCAGCGCCGGTTTCCAGTTGGTGGAGGAACACAGCTGGATCCCGGCATTGGGCATCCAGTACCTGCGCGGCATCGACGGCGTGTCCGTCTGGTTCGTGCTGGCCTCGACCTTCCTCACCCCCGTCTGCGTGCTGGCCTCCTGGGACAGCATCGAGAAGCGGGTGAAGGAGTTCATGATGTCGCTCCTGCTGCTGGAGACCATGCTGGTCGGCATGTTCACCGCGCTGGACTTCATCCTGTTCTACATCTTCTTCGAAGGTGTCCTGCTGCCGATGTTCCTGATGATCGGCGTGTGGGGTGGTCCGGGGCGCATCTACGCCGCCTACAAGTTCTTCATCTACACCTTCATCGGCTCCGTCCTGATGCTGCTGGCCATCGTCGCCATGTACCTGCAGGTCGGCACGATGGACATGCGGGTGATGCTGGACCACACCTTCGATCCGTCGATGCAGAAGATCCTGTGGCTGGCCTTCTTCGCCGCCTTCGCGGTGAAGACCCCGATGTGGCCGTTCCACACCTGGCTGCCCTTCGCCCACGTGGAGGCGCCGACCGCCGGCTCCGTCATGCTGGCCGGCGTCATGCTGAAGATGGGCGGTTACGGTCTGATCCGCGCCAACCTGCAGATGCTGCCCATCGGCTCGGCCACCTACACCAACCTGGTGTTCGTGATGTCGGTCGTCGCCATCATCTACACCTCGCTGGTGGCGCTGGCGCAGACCGACATGAAGAAGATGATCGCCTATTCCTCCGTGGCCCACATGGGTTACGTCAGCATGGGCATCTTCTCCGCCAACGCCCAGGGCCTGGACGGCGCCATGTTCCAGATGCTGTCGCACACCGTGGTGTCGGCGGCCCTCTTCCTCTGCATCGGCGTGGTCTACAACCGCCTGCACACCCGTGAGATCGCGCGCTACGGCGGCATGGCGCACAACATGCCCAAGTACGCCGTGGTGTTCATGCTGTTCATGCTGGCCTCGGTCGGGCTGCCCGGCACCTCGGGTTTCGTGGGTGAGTTCCTGTCCATGCTGGGCGCGTACGAGGCCAACACCTGGGTGGGCCTGTTCGCCTCCACCGGCCTGGTGTTCGGCGCCGCCTACATGCTGCTGCTCTATCGCAAGCTGTTCTACGGCAAGCTGGAGAAGCCGGACGTGATCGCCATGCCCGACCTGAACGCGAAGGAGATCATCTACTTCGCCCCGCTGGTCGCCATCGTCATCATGATGGGCGTTTATCCGAAGAGCTTCAGCAGCGTGTACGCCGCGTCGCTGGACCACATCCTGTCCCACCACCGCGAGGCCCTGGCCGCCGAGGGTCTGACCCCGCCGGTCGCCAACCCGGCCTCCGCCTTCGTCCCGGCCGCCAACGCCGGGACCATCTCCGCCCACCCGGCGACCACCGAGACGCCGGGCACCGAGCCGTCCACCACCGAAACGCCCCCCACTGAAACGCCCGCCGAGGCGCCCGCCCAGAGCGAGCCCAAGGCGGACGCCAACCCCGACGCCGGCCACTGATCCAGCGGGAAACGATCCATGCAACCTGTCCTTACCGATCTGATCCCGGCCCTGCCTGAGATCTTCCTGGCCGTGGCGGCGATGCTGCTGCTGATGCTGGGTGTGTTCAGCGGCAAGAGCGGCACCCGTCTGGTCAGCGGCCTGGCCGTGGTGGCGCTGGTGGTGACGGCCGTGCTGCTGTTCCGCCAGGACGGCTACGACGTGGCCTTCTCCGGCTTGTTCATCACCGATGGTTTCGCTGTCTTCTCCAAGCTGTTGATCCTGCTGGGCACCGGCCTGTCCATCATCATCGCCCAGAACTTCATCGCCCGTGAGGACATGGACCGGTTCGAGTACCCGGTGCTCATGGTGCTGGCGACCGTCGGCATGATGATGATGGTCTCGGCCAACGACCTGCTGACCCTCTATGTCGGCCTGGAGCTGCAGAGCCTGTCGCTCTATGTCATCGCGTCCTTCCGCCGCGATTTCGCCAAGAGCACCGAGGCCGGCCTGAAGTACTTCGTGCTGGGCGCCCTGTCCTCCGGCATGCTGCTGTACGGCATCAGCCTGATCTACGGCTTCGCCGGCACCACCAACTTCATCACCATCGCCCAGGTCTTGCAAGCCGGCCCGGCGCCCTTGGGCGTCATCGTCGGCCTGGTGTTCGTGGCCGCGGGCCTGGCCTTCAAGATCTCCGCCGTGCCCTTCCACATGTGGACGCCGGACGTGTATGAGGGCGCCCCCACCCCGGTCACGGCCTTTTTCGCCGTGGCGCCCAAGGTGGCCGCCATCTGCCTGTTCATCCGCGTCCTGGAAGGCCCGTTCGGCTCCCTGCTGCCGCAGTGGCGCCAGGTGATCGAGTTCTGCTCCGTCGCCTCCATGGTGGTGGGTTCGCTGGCCGCCATCCGTCAGAGCAACATCAAGCGCCTGATGGCCTACAGCTCCATCGCCAACATCGGCTACGCCCTGGTCGGCGTGGCGGCCGGTACCGCCGACGGCGTGCAGGCCGTGCTGATCTACATGGCGATCTACCTGGTGATGACCGTCGGCACCTTCGCCATCATCATCGGCATGCGCCAGAAGGGTAAGGCCGTGGAAGAGATCGCCGATCTGGCGGGCCTCTCCAAGACCAACCCCATGCTGGCCCTGGCCTTGGCCGTCTTCATGTTCTCCATGGCGGGCGTGCCGCCGGCGGCCGGCTTCTTCGGCAAGCTGCTCGTGTTCATGGCCGCGTGGAAGGCGGGCCTGTATCCGCTGTCCATCATCATGGCGCTGACCAGCGGCATCAGCCTCTACTACTACCTTAAGATCTGTAAGGTTTCCTGGTTCGACGACGTGAAGGAACCGCTGGACCGTCCCACGGCCGGCCTGTCCTGGGTCGTCACCGCCACCGCCCTGGTGGTGTTCCCGGTGGCCCTGGTGATTGGCACCCCGGTGCTGAACAGCGCCGCCGCCGCCGCCGCCAGCCTGTTCCATTGAGCGGGCAGGGGCTGACCACACCCACCTCTTCCCACCGTCTGCCGGAGTGGATCCGGCCGACGGTGCTGGAGCGGTGCGGCAGCACCAACGACATCGTCAAGGACATGGCCCGTGCTGGCGCGCCGGAAGGCGCGCTGGTGCGGGCTGTTCGTCAAGAGGCGGGCAAGGGCCGGCGTGGCCGGTCCTGGACCTCCGAGCCCGGCAATCTCTATTGCACCCTGCTGCTGCGCCCCGGCGGCACGCCCCAGCGGGCGGCCGAGCTGTCCTTCGTCACCGCGTTGGCGGCGGGGGAGGCGGTGGACGGCCTCATTGCCGCGGCGCCCAAGCTGAAATGGCCCAACGACGTCCTGGTCGATGGCGCCAAGATCGCCGGCATTCTGCTGGAATCCGAGGCCGAGACGGACGGCGGTGTCGCCTGGGTGGCCGTCGGCATGGGCATGAATGTGCGACACCATCCGGATGCCGCCGACTACGCCACCACCTCGCTGCTGGCCCAGGGGGCGGATGTTGAGCCCGACCTGGTCATGGCCGGCTACGCCCGCGCCTTTGACCGCTGGTATCGCCGCTGGCAGGATTATGGCTTCGCGCCCGTGCGTGCCGCCTGGCTGAACGCCGCCCAAGGCGTCGGCGGCCCCGTCACCGTCCGCCTGCATGACCGCAGCTTCGAGGGCCGCCTGGTCGATCTGGATGCCGACGGCGCGCTGCTGGTGGAAACGCCGCAGGGGCTGGTGAAGGTCACAGCCGGGGACGTCTTTTTCCCCATGCTGCCCAGCAGACCGCCTGAGACAGGAGGCCAACCCATGCTGCTCGCCATCGACGCCGGCAATACCAACGTGGTCTTCGCCATCTATGACGGCGACACCCCCCGGGGCCGCTGGCGCATCTCCACCGACAGCCGCCGCACCTCGGACGAGTACGCGGTGTGGCTGACCTCCGCCATGGCGCTGAAGGGCCTGAGCGCGCCGGACGTCGACGCCGCCATCCTGTCCTCCGTCGTGCCGGCGGCGACACCGGATTTAATCCGGCTATGCAAAGATCATTTCGGTTGCGTGCCGATGCGCATTGGTGACCCGGCGGTGGATGTGGGCATCGAGATCCGCATCGACAATCCGCGCGAGGCGGGCGCCGACCGCCTGGTCAATGCCGTTGCGGCCACGGAACGATACAAGGCGCCGCTGGTGGTGCTGGATATCGGCACCGGTACCACCTTCGATGTGGTCGACGCCGATGGCGCCTTCGCCGGCGGCATCATCGCCCCCGGCCCCACCCTGTCGCTGGACGCCCTGCACCGTGTGGCCGCCCAGTTGCCCAAGGTGGACATCGCCAAGCCCGAGCGCGTCATCGGCCGCGGCACGGTGGGCGCCATGCAGTCCGGTATGTATTGGGGCTATACCGCGATGATCGAGGGCCTGCTGCGCCGTATCAAGGCGGAGCTGTCGCCCACCGGCACGCCCCCCGTCACCGTGATCGGCACCGGCGGCATGGTGCGGGTGTTCGCGGAGGAGACGGGCATGGTCGACCACATCGATGCCGACCTGACCTTACGCGGGCTCTTGCTCATCCATCGCCGCAACGCCAAATCAGGGGGCTGACGCCCCGTTCGCCCGTCCCGCCGTTTCCCGTTTTTCAGGTTTCCATGATCGACGATTTGCTGTCCCCCGACGCCCTGTATTTCCTGCCGTTGGGTGGGTCCGGCGAAATTGGTATGAACCTCAACCTCTACCACCATGCCGGCAAGTGGCTGATGGTCGACTTGGGGGTCAGCTTCGGCGATGACGCCGCGCCCGGCGTGGACGTGGTCATGCCCGACCCGGAGTTCATCGCCGAGCGGCGGGAGGATCTGGCCGGCCTGGTCCTGACCCACGCGCACGAGGACCACCTGGGCGCCGTGCAGTATCTGTGGACGGAGCTGCGCTGCCCCGTCTACGCCACGCCCTTTACCGCCGCCGTGCTGCGCGCCAAGCTGCGCGAGACGGAGTTCAGCGGCCTGGTGCAGATCATCGAGGTGCCGTTGTCCGGCCGTTTCCAGGTCGGTCCCTTCGACATCGAGCTGATCAGCCTCACCCATTCCATTCCCGAGCCCAACGCTCTGGTCATCCGCACCCCCGGCGGCAGCGTGTTGCACACCGGCGACTGGAAACTGGACCCCGACCCCCGGGTGGGCGCGCCGGTGGACGAGGCGGCGCTGATCGCGCTGGGCCACCAGGGGGTCACCGCCCTGGTGTGTGACAGCACCAACGCGACGGTGCCCGGCACCTCGGGGTCCGAGGGCACCGTCGCGGTCGGGTTGGAGGAGCTGATCGGCCGTTATCCCGGCCGCCGCGTGGCCGTGGCCTGCTTCGCCACCAACGTCGCTCGCCTGCATTCCATCGCCAAGGCCGCCGCCGCGCACGACCGCCAGGTGGCCCTGGTGGGCCGCAGCCTGCGCCGCATCAACGAGGCGGCGCGTGCCACGGGCTATCTCAAGGATCTGCCGCCCTTCGTCACCGAGCATGACGTGGGCTATCTCCCCCGCGAGGCCCAGGTGCTGATCTGCACCGGCAGCCAGGGGGAGCCGCGCGCGGCCCTGGCCCGTATCGCCGATGGCGACCATCCGGAGATCGACCTGGAACCGGGTGATGTCGTCGTCTTCTCCTCCCGCGAGATACCGGGCAACGAGAAGGCCATCGCCAAGGTGCAGAATGGCCTGATCCGCCGTGGCATCGAGGTGGTGACCGCCAGTGATGCCGATGTCCACGTCTCCGGCCATCCGGCCCGCGACGAACTGGCGCAGATGTACCAATGGGTGCGCCCCTTCCTGGCCGTGCCGGTACACGGCGAGCAGCGCCATCTGAAGGCCCACGCCGACCTGGCCCTGGAATGCCAGGTGCCGCGCGCCCTGGTGCCGGAGAATGGTGTGGTCATCCGCATCGGCCCGGGCGAGCCGGAAATCATCGGCACCGTGCCCTCGGGCAAGCTGTGCCTGGATGGTCGCCGGCTGGTGCCGCTGGGCGGCACCCTGCTGCGCACGCGCAACCGCATGGTCTTCAACGGAGCCGCCGTCGTCACCCTGGTGATGGACGATACCGAGCTGCTGGCCGACCCGAAGCTGTCGGTCCTCGGCCTGCTGGACGGGGAAGAGGATGCGCTGTTCATCGAGGGGCTAATCAAGGGCATCGGCCAGGCGGTCGACAAGCTGGCCGAGGCGGAGCGGCGTGATGACGCGGCCGTGACCGAGGCCGCCCGGCTGGCGGTGCGCCGCACCTTCCATGCGGCGCAAGGCCGCAAGCCGGTGACCGAGGTGCACCTGGTGCGGGTGTAAGCCGGACAGGGGAAGCGGCGCCCCTGGGACGCCGCCAAGACGGCCCGGCGGCGCGCTTCCCGCGCCCATTCCGGGTCTTGGGATGGGAAGCGTCATGAGCCTGGTCACGCTGGTCGCCATTTATTTCACGCTGTGGTGGGTGGTGCTGTTCGCGGTGTTGCCCATCGGGGTGCGGCGCGATGACAGTCCGCAAAAGGGCAATGATCCCGGCGCGCCGGTATTTCCGGATCTGAAGCGCAAATTCATATGGACGAGCCTGATTTCAGCGGTAATTCTCGGGCTCGTTTGGGCTGTTTTTCATTTTGGCCTCATTAACTACGATCAGCTGTTCGACCCCCCGGGGAACGCGCCTTCCTGAGATAGGCGGGGTCGTCACGGCCAGGTCGGCGGTTGGTTCGGGCCGGTACGGTCGTCTGGGGAATGCTGATCCAAATCCTGATGGGTTTTTCCGCCCTGTTGTTGCTGGCGGCCATTCTGCTGTGGCTGTGGCGGCAGACCGTGGAATTGCGCTTGCGCAAGTCGTTGGGCTCCTCCACCGACAAGATGCGCGCCGTCTCCAACGAGAAGACGCAGGTGCTGTCCTTCCTGGAGCAGCAGCGCATGGCGCTGGGGTCCAAGCGGGCGGACGCGGCCAAGATGCGCATGGCCATTTCCCAGTTGCGTGTCGACAACAACGAGATGCGCGCCCGCGACTTCTATGTCCTGCATCAGATCGGCGAACCCTCCAAGGATAAGGAGGAATACGCCTGCAACCTCCTGCCCTCGCCGTCGGTGGAACCGGGGCGTGAGCTGCCGCCTGCGCTGCGGGGCGTGGACCATCGCGGCAGCATCTGGGCCGAATCGGAAGCCGCCGCCCGGCGGCAGCTGGAAATGCACTTCCCGGAGAAGGGCCCGCTGCGGCCCGCCGGGTTCCGCCGGGGGGCGTGATGGAACTGGGCTGGTTGATGCTGTTGATGATCGGCCTGCTGGCGGCGCTGCTGTTCCGCCAGTGGCGCGAGCTGACGGTGCGCCGGCTGGAACTGAACCGCCAACTGGAGAAGCGCGAGGCCCTGGTGGCCCAGTTCCGGCAGGAGATCGACGGCACCTCGGGTGAGCTGGAGCAGATCACCAACACCATGGACACGGTGGACGCGACGCTGGAGGAACTGCGCGAGGAGCTGGACAGCCTGGACAAGGAGCGCAAGGCCCTGCGCGAGCGGCGGCTGCAGCCCCTGGTCCTGCTGGACCGCCAGACCCTGAACGCCCATCACTTCTGGGAACTGACCATCTCCAACCCCGATTTCGGCGAGACGGCCACGGCCCGCATGGCGCCGTCCGATTATGTCGACGACTGGGTGTCGGGCCGCGTCTACCTGGTGGGGGCGGACACGGCGGAGGAGGCGACCAAGCGTGCCGCCCAGCGCTTCAGCGCCTCCATGGGGTATCGGGTCCTGGGCGCGGTGGCTTTCCGCCGGCGTTGAGGACCCCCTGGATACGCATAATGAAAGGGCGGCACCGATGGATCCGATGCCGTCCTTTTTCATTCAGCCGTGGCTGTCGTTAGCGCCAGTGGCCCTCGACCCACATGTGGCGGCCGTCGGGGCGGGTCCGCCAGTGGCCGGGCACCCAATGGGCGTGGGGATGGGGCGGGGCGGCGTAATGGCCTTCCTCCCAGTCCCAGCGATCATGCCAGGCCCAGTGGCCGCCCACCCAGACATGGCCGGGTTCCGGTGGCGGGGGAATCACCTCGTGGCGCGGCGGCGGCGGGGCCTCGCGCACCCACAGGTCCACGCCCACCTGGGCGTTGGCCGTGCTGGCGCCGGCGATGAACAGGCCGCCGGTCAGGGCCACGGCCAGGGCGGCGGCGCTGACGGTGGCACGGGCGGACTTCATGACGGACTTCATGGGGTCACCTCTTGGTTTGATTGGGCCGATATCATTGGCGCCACCGTTGTTACGAAGAAGACGGAAAGTTCCCGTCGCGCGTAACACAGATAATCGCCAATCGCTCGGTCCTCACTGCCAATGAGGCCAAGGATTGATGGCAAAATGGTGTCGCCGTGGGTTCCACATTTTGTCTGCTCTACTAGAAAATATTCATATGACCGGCGCCGGTTAGGTCGTCCGGACTATCCTGTCCGGCTGAGGCGTTTTGCCGCCATGTGGATGGATCAGGATGCGGCCCAGGAAAACTGCTGCGCCACCTGAAGCAGCATCAGGGCGCCTAGCACCGCCACACCGCCCAGGCAGCCCAGGATGATGGCGTAGCCACCGTAGAAAAAGGGGTGGGGCGGGCGGCCGTTGCGGATCATTTGGCGCGCCAGCAGGAAGAACATCCACACCCCGGAACACAGTGCGCCGATGCCGAACACCAGGCGCAGCACCAGCACGACGGCCATGGTGCCGCCGATAAGCCCCGCCGCCACGCAGACGGCGACCAGGGTGATGAAAAAGGCCAGGACGTTGCGCAGCAGGCGGCGACGGGCGGCGGGCGACAGGGTCGGTGTCATGGGCGGAGGGGACGCTCTCTCAAGGGATCAGAGGACGGCGCTGTAGAGGGCCACGGCGTCGTCCAGGGTGACGGGACGGGGGTTGTTGACCAGCAGGCGCTGCACCTTCATCGCGTCCGCCGCCAGCAGGGGGATGTGACCGGCGGTGACGCCTACGTCGGCCAGGCGCTGGCCGAAGGGCATGGTCGCCACCAGGCGGGTCATGGCGTCCACGAAACCGTGGGAGGCGGCGGTGTCGTCGGCGCCGGTCAACGCCGGGTCGATCAGGCGGCCCAGCTCGGCGTAGGCCCGCTCGGCATGGCCGCGGTTGAAGGCCAGGACGGGGGCCAGCACCAGGGCGTTGCCGTGGCCGTGCGGCACATGGAAATGACCGCCCAGGGGATAGGCCAGGGCGTGCACCGCCGCCACCGGCGCGTTGGCGAAGGCCATGCCGGCCAGAAGGGAGCCCTGCAGCATGGCGGCCCGGGCCGCCACGTCGCGGCCGTCGGCCAGCACGCGGGGCAGGTTGGCGTACAGCAGCGTGAGCGCCCGGGTGGCCAGGCTGTCGGACAGCGGGTTCTTCTTCAGCCGGCTGGTGTAGGCCTCGATGGCGTGCACCATGGCGTCGATGCCGGTCATGGCCGTCACCGCCGGGGGCAGGCCCAGGGTCAGCGTCGCGTCCAGCACGGCGGCGTCGGGGTAGAGCAGAGGGCTGACCACGCCCTTCTTCTCATGGCCGGGCGTGGTGACGATGGCGATGGCCGTCACTTCCGAGCCCGTGCCCGCCGTAGTCGGCACCTGGATCAGCTTCAGCCGGGGGCCGCGTGCCAGGTTGATGCCGTAGATATCGGCCAGGTTCTGCGGGTGGCCGGCCAGCAGGGCCACCAGCTTGGCCGTATCCAGGGAACTGCCCCCACCCAGGCCGATGACGGCATCCGCCTGGGCCGCGCGGGCGGCGGCCACGGCATGCAGCACCACCGCCTCCGGCGGGTCGGCCTGCACCTCGGTGTACAGCACGGTCTCGATGCCGGCGGCACGCAGGCCGGCCAGGGCCGGTTCCACCACCCCGGCCTTCACCAGGCCGGGATCGGTCACCACGAAGACGCGGCCCACCCCCAGGTCACGCGCCAACTCGCCCAGCCGCGCGGCCCCGCCCACTTGGGCCAGGACGCGCGGCGTGGTCTCGAACGTGAAATCGCTGTGATGGGCATCGATGTTCGCCGGGGTCATTTGGGGTTTCCTCCTGCCGCGTCCCCTTCTAGCATCCACGCGCGCCTTTCTCCTACCCCTCCCCATGCCTTAACCAGGACCACGCCGAATGTCGGGATACTGCGCCATCGCCCCGGGCCATCCCTTCCACGGGCCTTATCACGAGCGGGAGCACGGCTTCCCCACGACGGATGAGGCGGTGCTGTTCGAGCGCCTGATGCTGGAGGTGAACCAGGCAGGCCTGTCCTGGCTGGTGGTCCTGCGCAAGCGTGAAGCCTTCAACGCCGCCTTCCAGAACTTCAATGTGGACGCGGTGGCGGCGCTGGGTCCGGAGGATGTCGAGCGCCTGATGCGGGATGCCGGCATCGTGCGCAACCGTCTGAAGATCGAGGCCGCCATCCACAACGCCCGGGTCATCCAGGGCCTGCGCGCCAGCCACGGCGGCTTCGCCGCCTGGATCGCCGCCCACCACCCGCTGACCAAGGCGGAATGGGTGAAGCTGTTCCGCCGCACCTTCCGCTTCACCGGCGGCGAGATCGTGGGCGAGTTCCTGATGAGCATCGGCTATCTGCCGCTGGCCCATGCCGGAGACTGCCCCGTGGACCATGCCCTGGCCCGGCTGGGCCAGCCGTGGCGCGAGGCGGTGGCCGAGGGGTTCGTCTATTAACCTGCCGCCCGGAACGCCGCGACCAACGTCGCCAAGGCCGCCCGCGACCGCCGGTCGCTGACGGCGGAGCGCAACACCACGGGTGCGCTTGGTAAAGGCGGCAGGCCGAAACGCGCGCCCACCTCCACGGAACCCAAAGGCGCCGCGCGGGGCGCCAGGGCGGCCACGCCCAGTCCCGCCAGGACGGCGGCGCCCACCGCGGCCACGCCACCGCCCACGAACACTTCCATCCAGGGCACGCCGGCGACGTCCAGTGCGCGTGTGGCATGGCCGCGCACGCCGCAGGGGGCGGACAGGGTGGCGATGGGCAGCGGGGCGCCCGGCGGCGGCTCCCAGCCCGGGGCGGCGAACCAGCACAGCGGGTCGATGAACAGCGGCTCCCCCGTCTCGGGCGGCGGTTCCGCCAGGCGGCCGTCCAGCGGTGGCTCCAGGCGCAGGATGGCGGCGTCCAGCTCCCCCCGTTCCAACAGGCCGCCCAGGTCGCGGGAGGCGGCGATGCGCACCTCCATCACCAGGGTGGGGTCGCGGCCCTGCAGGCGGGCCAGCAAACCCGGCAGGTCGCGGCCGGCGACATGATCGCTGATGCCGATGACTAGGCGGTGCGGCGCCTCTTCCAGCCCGGCCAGCGCCTGGTCATGCGCCGCCAGCAGCCGGCGGGCCGGCTCCAGGAAGGCGGCGCCCTGCGATGACAGCCGCACCTGGCGCGGCGTGCGTTCCAGCAGCCGCTGGCCCAGCCTGTCCTCCAGCCGTTTCAGTTTCAGGCTGATGGCCGACTGGGTGGTGCCCGACGCCTCCGCCGCACGGGTGAAGCTGCGCAGTGTGGCCACCAGCACGAAGGCGTGCACGGCGTCCAGGTCCAGGGGCCGGAAGGGCGCGGCGGTGACGGTGGCCGTCATGATCACAAGTGACAATGATTGAAGGGCGTTGGGATTTTAAACGGAAATCCCGGAGGCCGTCCATGTCGGGCGATCTGGGTCGAGCGATCTGGGTCGGGCGGTCCGGCGCCCCACGGGTGGCCGATTGCCTATTATTCAGGCTGATACCGCAACCATGGGGGCTTTGCCCTTGTCCTGGGTATTTCTCGTCGGCCGACGGTGCTAGCCGCGACCGACTGGCGCGGTCGTCCGGCAGGGGTGATCTCCGCCATTACGGATAGACGGCGGCGCGGACTTCGGCAGCGCAACACGAAAAGGGGATGATTCGGGGATGATTCTGTTGCGCTGCGGGGCGTTTCCGAAGCGTCGCCGGGTAGCGATGGCTTATATATTGAGCAATTGCCAGCCCATAAACCGGGCAATTGACCAATCATTATGCAAAAGCACAGAAAAAGCACAAAAAGAAAGGCCAGCCCTCCGTTAGGGCTTGCCTTTCGAAAACTCGGCGTAGCATTATCCAAGCGTTGGAGGGTACATCCCCCTCTGACATTAAGTCGCTTGGTGGCAATTCCTCCCTAAACTCAAGGCCGCGCCGCGCTATCGCGAGCGCGGTCTTTTTTATGCCCTTGTGTTTACGAGGGCGGAGTATAGGGAGACGAAATCATTCCGTCATCTGTTTTTTGATCATTTTCAAGGCACGATGCCCGAAAGGCGGCCTTTTCGGTCAAAAACAGCGGCCAATCATAAATTTTACTCAACGAAAGCCGGGAAAATTCCGTGGTAGATCAAGGCCCTGGCATTTAAGCCAGGGCGAAGCGCAGCATGAAGAGTGCTGCCAGAATGGGCAGGGCCAAACCCAGCTCCCGGCCCTTGCCGGTCAGCAGCTTGATGGCGCAATGGGCGATCAGGCCGAAGGCGATGCCGTCGGCGATGGAGAAGGTGAAGGGCATGGGCAGGGCCGTGATCACCGCCGGGACCGAGTTGGTCACGTCGTCCCAATCGATTTCCGCCAGGCCGCGCACCATCAGGCAGGCGACGTAGAACAGCGCCGGAGCGGTGGCGTAGCCGGGGATGGCGGCCGCCAGGGGTGACAGGAACAGGGCCGCTAGGAACAGGCAGCCCACCACCACGGCGGTCAGGCCGGTGCGCCCGCCGGCGAAGGTGCCGGCGGCACTCTCGATATAGGCGGTGACGGTGGAGGTGCCCAGGGCCGCGCCGGCGGTGGTGGCCAGGCTGTCGGCCAGCAGGGCCCGCTTCAGCCGGGGCAGGCGGCCGTGGGCATCCAGCAGCCCCGCGCGGTGGGACACGCCCACCAGCGTGCCGGCGGTGTCGAACAGGTCGACGAACAGGAAGGCGAAGATGATGGCGGTCAGGCCCATGTTGAAGGCGCCGGCCACATCCATCCGCAATAGCGTGGGCGCCGGGTTGGGCGGTAGGGAGACCGGGCTGGCGATCATGGGCGTGACACCCAGCGCCATGCCGGCCAGCGCCGTGCCGATGATGGCGATGACCACGGCGCCCGTGACACCGCGCGCCACCAGCACCACCAGCGCCAGGAAGCCGGCGCAGGCCAGCAGGGCCTGCGGCTTGCCCAGCGCCCCCAGCGTCACCATGGTGGCGGGATGGGCCGCCACGATTCCGGCGTTCTGCAGCGCGATCAGGCCCAGGAACAGGCCGATGCCGGCCGAGATGGCGTGCTTCAGCCCCGTCGGGATGGCGTTCACGATGGCCTCGCGCACCGGCAGCAGGCTCAACAGGGTGAAGCCCACGCCCGACAGGAAGACCGCGCCCAGCGCCACCGGCCAGGGATAACCCATGCCACCCACCACCGAATAGGCGAAGTAGGCGTTCAGGCCCATGCCCGGCGCCAGCGCGATGGGGTAGTTGGCATACAACCCCATGATGAAACAGCCTAGGGCGGAGGCCAGGCAGGTGGCGACGAACACCGCCCCCGGGTCCATGCCGGCCTTGCCCAACACCTGGGGATTCACGAAGATGATGTAGGCCATGGTCAGGAAGGTGGTGACGCCGGCCAGGATCTCGGTGCGCACGGTGGTGCCGTGGGGCGTCAGCCCGAAAAAGCGATCAAGCAAGGGAAGCCCCCGGGTTATTCTTGGGAAGTCGCGCCGATCCCATGGTCGGCGCGGAAGCCCCTGCCAAGCAAGGATAAAGCCAATGCGGCGGATCGCTGTTGGGATGGCCGGCCCGCTGGTGCTGGCGGCCGGCATCGCGTGGGGGCAGGGGGTGCCGCAGAAGGGCGCTTCGAAAGGCCCGACCATCGCCGTCGACCCCGCCGCCTGCCAATGGGCGGTGCGGCATGAGCCGGCGCCCGATGTCGCCTATCAGCCGGGCGTGGATGTGGAGGGCAACCCGGTGGCGCCGGCCGACCTGGACGGCGGCGTCCATCTGCAGTCGCCCCAACGCATCGAAATCCCGCTGACCGCCCGCCTGGCCCGCGCGCTGCCGCGCGTCGCCGGCGCGGCCCGTCCCCGGGCGGACGCCTATCTGGGGCTGCTGACCGTGGAAGGTGATCAGGTGCTGTTCAACGGCCAGCCCCTGACCGATCCGGCCGAGGATGAACTGGCGGCGCTGTGCCGCCAGCAGGGGGTGTCGGGCCGCTGAAGCGGCACCGAAGCGGAACCTTGGGCGCGCGCGGACGGTTTCAGGGGCCCGAACAACGGCGCCAACCATCCGCAGCCAACCATCCGACGAAGGAGCGCACCCATGGCCACGGCCCACAAGACCGCCGCCCACGGCACCCACACGAAGGCCAAGACCCGGACCAAGCCGCGCCGCACCCGGCGCACCGCCACGCGTGATCCGCTGGCGGTCAGCCTGCTGAAGAAGGACCACCGCGAGGTGGAAGGCTGGTTCGACGAGTACGAGCAGTTGGACGGCGATGACGAAAAGCTGGCGTTGTTCAACAAGATCGCCCTGGCGCTCAAGGTCCACACCGCCATCGAGGAGGAGATCTTCTATCCCGAGGAACGGGGCGAGGTGGAGGACGACATGCTGGACGAGGCCTATGTCGAGCATGACGGCGCCAAGAAGCTGATCGCCGAGATCGAGACCATGAAACCCGGCGACGACTTCTACGACGCCAAGGTCAAGGTGCTGGGCGAGTACATCAAGCACCATGTCAAGGAAGAGGAACAGCCCGGTGGCCTGTTCGCCCAGGCCAAGCGCGGCGATGAGGACCTGAACGAGATGGGCGAGCGGCTGAAGGCCCGCAAGCAGGAACTGATGGCGGAGTGGGGCAAGGCCTACTCCTGACGACGGCGGGGCGCCCGTGGCCCCTTCCGTGTTGGGCGCGGGCGCCGCCTGTAACCGTTCCGTTACAGGCCCGGCCTTTTTCCCGGTCTCCAGGGGCGGTAGTCTCGCCCGTCAAATTATAATGGGGACTTCATGTTTAATCGTCGCGCCTTCCTGGCTGCCAGCGCCGCCTCGGTCGCCCTTGCCACAGTCCGCCCCGGCTTCGCCGCCGATGCGTCCAAGCCCGCCAAGGGGCCCGCCACGGGCCCCGCCGCCGACCTGAACCACCTGCTGGACACCTTCTTCCAGGAAGATCTGCGGCGCAGCCCCGAGGGCGCCACCATGGCCGGCATGGACACCGGCAAGCTGGCCGGCCTGCGCGCCAAGCTGGACGACCGCAGCCCCGCCGGGCGCAAGGCCGACACCGCCGCGACGGAAAGCCAGCTGCGCCGCCTCAAGGCCATCGACCGCAAGGCGCTGACCGGCATCGACGCCGTGAACTACGACAGCGTGGAATACGTCCTGGCCGAGGCGGCGGAGAGCGACCACAAATTCCCCTTCGGCTCCGGCGGGTCGCCCTATGAGCTGTGCCAGCTCCAGGGCTCCTACCAGTCCATCCCCAACTTCCTGGACGTGCACCATCCCATCGAGGCCAAGGCCGACGCCGACGCCTACCTGGCGCGGCTGGAGGCCTTCGCCGGCGCGCTGGACACCGAGACGGCGCAGTTCAAGCATGACGCCGCCCAGGGCGTTCTGGCCGCCGACTTCATGCTGGACACCACCCTGACCCAGTTGCGCGCCCTGCGGGTCGACGCCGGCGCTTCCGGCTTGGTGTCCTCCGTCGCCAAACGGGCCAAGGACAAGGGGCTGGGTGACGCCTACGGCGCCCAGGCGGCCAAGATCTACACCGACAAGGTGGGCCCTGCGCTGGACCGGCAGATCGCGGCGGTGGACGCCGCCCGCAGGACGGCGACGCACGACGCCGGCGTCTGGCACATCAAGGACGGCGAGGCCTGGTACGCCCAGGGCCTGAAGTCCAGCACCACCACCACCCTGTCCCCGGACGAGGTGCACCAGATCGGCCTGGACCAGGCCAAGGAGATCGGCGCCCGGCTGGACGGCCTGCTGGCGGCACAGGGCCTGACCCAGGGCACGGTGGCGGAGCGCATCAAAGCCCTGCGCGCCCGGCCCGAGAGCACTTACCCCAACACCGACGAGGGCAAGGCCCAGCTGGTGGCCGATTTGCAGGTGAAGCTGGACGACATGGCGTCGCGCCTGCCGCGCATGTTCCGCGACATCCCCAAGGCCAAGGCGCGGGTGCAGCGTGTGCCGGCTGCCATCGAGGCCGGCGCGCCGCTGGCTTACTACGAATCCCCGCCGCTGGAAGGCGACCGGGTGGGCACCATCTACTTCAACCTGCACGACACGGCCGAATGGCCCAAATGGTCGCTGCCCACCACCGTCTATCATGAGGGCATCCCCGGCCATCACCTGCAGGGCTGCATCGCGCAGGAGACCAAGGGCATCCCGCTCTACCGCGCCAACATGTTCTTCTCCGGCTATGGCGAGGGCTGGGCCCTCTATGCCGAGCAGCTGGCCGATGAGCTGGGCATGTACGACGCCGACCCGCTGGGCCGCATCGGCTACCTGAAGTTCCTGCTGTTCCGCGCCGGCCGCTGCGTCATCGACACCGGCATGCACTACAAGCGGTGGAGCCGGGAACAGGCGGTAAAGTACATGGTGGAGCTGACCGGCGACACGGAAAGCGCCATGACGCGCGAAACCGACCGCTACTGCGCCTGGCCCGGCCAGGCCTGCAGCTACAAGATCGGCCACACGCTGTGGAACCGTTTGCGCGACCAGGCCAAGACCGCGCTCGGCGACAAGTTCGACATCAAGGACTTCCACCAGGTGGGCCTGAACTCGGGCGCCGTGCCGCTGGACGTGCTGCAGACCATGGTGGGCGATTACATCACCCGGGTGCGGCGGGGCTGACCCGCCGCGTCCCGAACGCTCAAGGAAACGGCCTGGGGCGCGACTTCCCAGGCCGTTCGCGTTACGCCACCTTGGCGTCCACCAGGAATTTCTCCACCAGTCCGCGCATCTTTTCCGCCTCCCGCGCCATTGAGGTCGCGGCGGTCAGCACGTCATGGGCGGAGTGGCCCGTCTCATCCGCGGCTTGCGACACGCCCTGGATGTTCTGGGTGACGCTGTCGGCGCCGGCGGCGGCCTGCTGCACGTTGCGAGCGATTTCCTGCGTCGCCGCCCCTTGTTCCTCCACCGCCGAGGCGATGGTGGTGGCGATGCTGTTGATGTTCTCGATGGTGCCGGAGATGGCGCCGATGGCGGTCACCGCCTCGCGGGTCGCGTCCTGGACCTGGGCGATCTGGGTGCTGATCTCCTCGGTCGCCTTGGATGTCTGGTTGGCCAGGCTCTTCACTTCGCTGGCCACGACCGCGAAGCCCTTGCCGGCCTCACCGGCGCGGGCCGCCTCGATGGTGGCGTTCAGGGCCAGCAGGTTGGTCTGGCTGGCGATGTCGGTGATCAGCTTGACCACGTCGCCAATGCGCTGGGCGGTCTGCTCCAGACCGGCGACGATGGTGCCGGTGTGGGTGGCCTGGCGCACGGCGTCGCCGGCGACCGTGGCGGACTGCGCCACCTGGCGGCTGATCTCCTGAATGGAGGAGCTGAGTTCCTCGGCGGCGGCGGCCACGGTCTGGACGTTGGCCGAAGCCTCGACGGCGGCGGCGGCCACGGTGGCGGACTGGCGGGTGGTCTGCTCGGCCGAGGCGGACAGCGAGCTGGCGGTGGCCTGCATCTGCGTGGCGGCCGAGGCCACGGCGCCGATGACGTCGCCGGCCTGCACGTCGAAGGTGCGGGTCAGGCTTTCCAGGGCGGCGGCACGGGTGGTGCGGGCGGCCTGTTCCTTTTCCTGCTCGGCCCGCAAACGCTCGGTCTCGCGGGCGTTGTCACGGAAGACCAAGGCGGTCTTGGCGATGTCGCCCACCTCGTCGCCACGCTCGGTGCCGAAGATCTCGATGGTCAGGCGGCCGTGGGCCAAGTCCTGCAGGTTGCGCACGATGTGGGTGATGGGCGTGACCAGGCCGCGGCGGGCGATCAGCATGCCGACGACGATGCCGACGGCGATGCCGATGACGGCGACCGCGACGATCATGATGGTCAGATCGCGGGCGACGGCCTGGGCGTCCTGCGCCACGGTGGTGCCATCCTCGTCCAGAGCCTCCTGCAGCACCTTGATCTTGTTGCTGAGCGCGGTGGAGGCGGTGCGGGACTGCGCGACCTCGTCCAGGATTTCCTGGCGGGCGGCCTCGTTCTTCAGGTCCGCATGCTTGCGGCTGGCCGCCATCGTGCCGTCGAATTCCTTCTTATAAGCGGCGAAGGCGGTCTTGATCTCCGCCAGCATGGGGCGGTACTTGGCCTCCACCTGCTGGTCCAGCAGGGTCATGTTCTTGGCGAACTCATCGACCCGGCCGGCGACGTTCTTGGCGACGTCCTCGGTGTCCTTTGGATCGGCGGCCATGCGGTATTCACCGCGGTTCATGTAGATCACGTTGGCGTTCAGTTGCGCCGCCTGGTGCAGGTTGGTCCCCATAACGTCCAGGCGGTGCGCCGCGACCGACAGCGTCGACATGCCGATGTAGCCGGCGATGCCGATGGCGACAGCGGAAAGCGCCATGACGAGGATGACAAGATTAATCTTTGTCAGGATTTTGGCGTTGGCCAACATGGTTGCGGGTCCTTTGGCGGCGGGCTTGTCCCGGCGAGATAACAGCGATTAGTTAATGGCCCGTAAAAACCACGAGGCGGATTTCAAGGTCAACGCATGGCTTCCATCTGATATTGCGATGGCAGTTACATCTTGGAAATTTTCTTAAATTGTCGTTAATCTATTATTTCCCACAAAGTGGAGTGTTTCGTTCCAATCAGCACAAGATCCAGTATTTCGATCATTGTTACTGCCATAATAAGTGCAGGCTTTGAGGTTCGACTCCGAAACGCATGGCCATCTTGCATAAACCGGATGGTTATACCCGTCATGCGTAGACATGCGGCATCTTTAGGGTGGGACGGCGCGGCCAAAGGCGCCTGTCCCGCCACCATGGACAGGGGGGACGTCATTGCCTAAAGTCGCGGCTCCATTTCCGTAATCCAAGTTCACGAAGGCGACGGGTTCCCGCGATGCGCTCCTCCCAGTTTTTCCTGCCCACCTTGAAGGAAACCCCGGCGGAGGCGCAGATCGCCTCGCACCGGCTGATGCTGCGCGCCGGCATGATCCGGCAGACCAGTGCCGGCATCTACGCCTGGTTGCCGCTGGGCTGGAAGGTCCTGCGCAAGATTTCGCAGATCGTGCGGGAGGAGCAGGACGCCGCCGGCGCCCAGGAACTGCTGATGCCCACCATCCAATCGGCGGAGCTGTGGCGCCAGTCGGGCCGCTATGACGACTACGGCAAGGAGATGCTGCGCATCACCGACCGCCACGATCGCGAGCTGCTGTACGGTCCCACGAACGAGGAGATGATCACCGACATCTTCAAGACGTTCGTGCGCAGCTATAAGGATCTGCCGAAGAACCTGTACCATATCCAGTGGAAGTTCCGGGACGAGATCCGCCCCCGCTTCGGCGTCATGCGCGGGCGTGAGTTCCTGATGAAGGACAACTACTCCTTCGACCTGGACGCGGAAGGGGCCAAGCTGTCCTACCGCAAGATGTTCCTGGCCTATCTGCGCACCTTCGCCCGCATGGGGTTGAAGGCCATCCCCATGCGCGCCGACACCGGCCCGATCGGCGGCGACCTCAGCCATGAGTTCATCATCCTGGCCGAGACGGGCGAGAGCGGCGTGTTCTGCCACAAGGATTGGCTGAACCTGGACGTGCTGCAGAACCCGCCGGAGGCCGGCAGCGACCTGAAGGACTTCTTCGCCAAGTACACCAGCATCTATGCCGCCACGGACGAGAAGCACGACCCCGCCACCTGCGAGGTGCCGGAGGACCAGCTGGTCTCCGCCCGCGGCATCGAGGTCGGCCACATCTTCTATTTCGGCACCAAGTATTCCAAGCCCATGGGCGCCGTCGTGGCCGGCTCGGATGGGGAGCCGGTGGCGGTGGAGATGGGCAGCTACGGCATCGGCGTGTCGCGCCTGATGGGCGCCATCATCGAGTCCAGCCATGACGAGAACGGCATCATCTGGCCGGACGCGGTCGCCCCCTTCCACGTGGGCCTGATCAACCTGAAGGCCGACGACGCGGCGTGCGCCAGCCTGTGCGAGGATCTGTACGCCAAGCTGAACGCCGCCGGTGTCGAGACGCTGTACGATGACCGCAACGAGCGCCCGGGCGCCAAGTTCGCCGACATGGACCTGATCGGCCTGCCTTGGCAGCTGACCGTCGGCCCGCGCGGCCTGAAGGCCGGGGTGGTGGAGCTGAAGCGCCGCGCCACCGGCGAGAAGCGCGAGCTACCGGTGGAGGCGGCTCTGGCCGAACTGATCAAGGCCTGACCAGGGCAAGAAACGGGACGCCCGCCCTTCCGGCGCGTGCTAGAGGGCGGGCGCCTTTTTCCGCCCAGAATCGCGCGCATTGCCTCATCACTTCCCACCTCGACGGCCAGGCCTTCATGATCTTTTCCGCCTTCGAACGCATGGTCGCGATGCGCTACCTCCGGGCGCGCCGGCAGGAGGGGTTCATCTCCGTCATCGCCGGCTTTTCCCTGCTGGGCATCGGCCTGGGCGTGGCCACCCTCATCATCGTCATGTCGGTGATGAACGGTTTCCGCACCGAGTTGCTGGGCCGCGTGCTGGGCCTGTACAGCCATCTGGAGGTGCAGTCCCTGCTGGGCCCCATGCCCGAGAACGACGCGGTCACCCAGCGCCTGTTGACCGTGCCCGGCGTCACCGCCGTCATGCCGACAGTGGAGGGCCAGGCCCTGATCACCCAGGATGGGACGGCCAGCGCCGCCTATGTCCACGGCATCTCGCCGGAGGATTTCCGCCGCCGGCCCATCGTCTCCACCCATCTGGTCGAGGGGGCGGGCGAGGCCTTCGGCGCCGCCACCGGTGCCACGGGCGACGAGGCCAACCTGGGCGACGGTATCGCCATCGGCAGCCGCATGGCCAAGCGTTTGAACCTGCACGTCGGCGACCAGCTGCGTCTGGTCAGCCCGCGCTTCAACCAGACGGCCTTCGGCTCCATCCCCCGCGCCCGCACCTATCCCATCGCCGCCATCTTCGACGTCGGCATGTACGACGTGGACAACAGCCTGATCTTCATGCCGCTGGCGGCGGCACAGACCTTCTTCGGCGTGGCCAACGGCTACACCTCGATCGAGGTGTTCGTGCAGGACCCCACCCACATCGACCCCTACCTGGCCGCCGCCACCCGCGCGGCGGGGCAGGAGTATCGCGTCTATGACTGGCGCCAGCGCAGCGCCGCCTTTGTCAGCGCCATCGACGTGGAACGCAACGTCATGTTCCTGATCCTGTCGCTGATCATCCTGGTGGCGGCGTTCAACGTCATCAGCAGCATGATCATGCTGGTCAAGGACAAGGGGCGGGACATCGCCATCCTGCGCACCATGGGCGCCAGCCGGGGCATGGTCCTGCGCATCTTCTTCCTGACCGGCGCCAGCATCGGCGTGGTCGGCACCGTCTTCGGCATGATCCTGGGCGTGCTGTTCACCAAGAACATCGAGGCCATCCGCCAGTTCCTGCAGGCCATCATCGGCCGCGACCTGTTCAACGCCGAGATCTACTTCTTCACCCAGATCCCGGCCAAGCTGGACTGGATGGAGGTGACGCAGGTGGGCGTCATGGCCCTGTTCCTGTCCTTCGCCGCCACCGTCTACCCCTCCTGGCGGGCCGCCCGCCTCGATCCGGTGGAGGCCCTGCGCTATGAGTGACGTGTCCGTCATGGAAAAGCCCATCATCCCGGCCACGGGCGATACCGTGCTGGAACTGTCCGGCGTCGTGCGCCGCTTCCAGCAGGCGGGTGCGGTGCTGGAGGTGCTGCGCGGTGCCGCCTGTTCGGTGCGCCGGGGGGAGATCGTGGCCCTGGTGGGGCCCAGCGGCGCCGGCAAGTCCACCCTGCTGCACATCGCGGGATTGCTGGAGCATGCCGACGGCGGTGTCATCCGCATCGACGGCCGCGACGCCGCCACGCTGGACGACGCCGGCCGCACCGCCCTGCGGCGGCAGACCATCGGCTTCGTCTACCAGTTCCATCACCTGCTGCCGGAGTTCAGCGCGGAGGAGAACATCGTCCTGCCGCAGATGATCGCCGGCGTGTCGAAGGCCGTGGCGCGGGAACGGGCCAAGGAGCTGCTGGCCCAGGTGGGCCTGGCCGCCCGGGGCAGCCACCGTCCGGCCCGCTTGTCGGGCGGCGAGCAGCAACGCGTGGCCATCGCCCGCGCGCTGGCCAACCGGCCCAGTCTGCTGATCGCGGATGAGCCCACGGGCAACCTGGACCACCATACCTCCGACGACGTGTTCGCCCTGCTGACCCGTCTGGTGCGGGGCAGCGGCACCAGTCGCGGTATTGGGGGCAAAGATGGCTTCGGCGCCCTGGTCGCCACCCACAACCTGGACCTGGCGGCGCGCATGGACCGGGTGGTGGAACTGCGGGACGGCGTGCTGGTGGAGTCTTGAGCCAGCTGACCCTGGACCTGCCGCCGGGCTTCGATCCCGATGCCGCCTGGCGCTATCACGGCCGCGACTGGTACCGCGACCGCGACGCCCCGGCGGAACGGGTGGCGGGCCCCGCGCTGACCAAGGCGCTGGAGTTCGAGGGCCGGGCCTACCTGCTGACCCTCACCGCGTCCGCCGCCGGCGGCACCCTGGTGATGGGCATGGACAGCGACGATCCCCTGATCCTGGCCCGCGCCCAGCGGGTGGCCCTGCGCATGCTGGGCCTGACGCCCGCGCTGGCCGATGCCGCCGCCGGGCTGGAGGCGCGGGCGGACCACGACGCGGCGACGGCGCGCCTGGTGGGCAACCGCCGGGGATACCGCCCGCCCCTGGCGGCCACGGTGTTCGAGGCGCTGGCTTGGGCCATCATCGGCCAGCAGATCAACCTGACCTTCGCCGCCGACCTGCGCCGCCAGCTGATCCTGCTGGCCGGCCGCCGGCACCCCTCGGGCATGATCGCGCATCCGGACGCGGCGGCGGTGGCGGCTCTGGATCCGGAGCCGCTGACCGCCCGGCGCTTCTCCCGCTCCAAGGCGCGTTACCTGATCGACGCCGCCCAGGCGGCGGTGGACGGCCGGCTGGACCTTGCCGCGCTGGAACGCCTGGACACCGACCCGGCGGCCGAGGCGGCGGCCGAGGCGGCGCTGCTGGCCCTGCGCGGCATCGGGCCCTGGACCGCCAACTATGTGCTGATGCGCGGCTGCGGCCTGCCCGACCGGGTGCCGGTGGGTGATGCCGGCCTGGCGGCGGCCCTGCAGCGCTTCCACGGCATGGACCGCCGCCCCACGGCGGAGGAGCAGGCCACCCTGATGCGCCCCCACGCCCCCTGGCGCAGCCTGGCCACCGCCCACCTGTGGGCCAGCCTGGGCTAAAGGCTGCGGCGGAATGGCGCAGGCCTTCCCAGTCCTTCGATTCGGTCCCCTTTGCCGGCGGTGACTGCCTTGCCGGCCCGCGGGCGCTTCTGCGATAAGGGCTTCACAACCTTATAGGATCCGTCCGCATGCGCTCTACCCTTGTAGGTATGCTGCTGATGTCGGCTTTGGCGCTGGCCGCGCCAGCGGCATCGGCTGATCCGGCCGACTGCAAACTGGCGAAGGTGGCGGAACTGCCCCTGCGCTTGGAAGACAACCAGGCGCTGGTGGATGTCACCCTTAACGGCCAGCCGGTAAGGGCGCTGCTGGATACCGGTGCCGACCTTACCACCCTGTCGAAGTCCGGGGCGGAACGGCTGGGGCTGGAGCTTACCGGCCATGACCGCATCCACGGCATCGGCGGCGAGGCGCGGGTGGGCACGCTGACGGTTTCAAGACTGGCGGCGGGCGACTGGTGGGCGGCCGATACCATCATCCATGTCGCCGAGCATGACAATCCGGCGCCGGGTGTGGAAATGGTCCTCGGGCAGGATATTTTCGCCCAATACGACATCGAGCTGGACGTGACCAACGGCGCCGTGCGCTTCTTCCGGCCCCGGGATTGCGCTGGCGTGCCGCTGGCCTATTGGGCCGACACCTATGCCCAGGCGCCCCTGCGCGTCCTTAACGGGGGAGTACGTCGTCACAATCAGGTGCGGGTGGCCATCAATGGCTACGAGACCTGGGCCTTGCTGGATACCGGTGCCATGGCCACCCAGCTGTTCACCCGCACCGCCCGTCGGGCCAATGTCAACGAGGATGGGGCCGGCATCACGCGGGGTCCCACCTTTCACGGCGTGGGTGGGAAATCGGTGTCCACCAGGGTCGGCATCTTCGACACGTTCACCATCGGTGAGGAGACGATCCGTGGCGTTCGCCTGGCTTTCGGTGATTTTTCCGCCGGTTTCGACCCCGATGCCACGGAGATGTTCGGCATGATGCTGGGCATGGATTTCATCAAGGCGCACCGCATCTACATCGCCAACAGCCAGGGCAGAATCTATTTCACCAACGTATCCCGCCCTGTCTTCGCGCCGCCGCAGCAGGCGGCCGGGAATTGAGGAAGACTGGGATCCGGTTGGCGGCCCTTCTGGCGGGCATTCTCGCCGCCCCGTTGCCGGCCCTGGCCGTGGATGCGGGCCGCTGCAGCCTTGCCAAGGTAATGGAACTGCCGGTGCGCCTGGAAGGCGGGCGGGTGGTGGCCGATGGCACAATCAACGGCAAGCCTATCCGCATCATCCTCGACACCGGGTCCTACAAGACCCTGATCCCCCTGGCGGCCGCCCGCCGCCTGGACCTGGATCCCGAGCTGCTTGCCTCGATAGGCCGCGGCAAGGGCATCGGCGGGACGGCGGCCATGGGGTCTGTGCCGGTACGCTCGCTGACCATTGGCGACTGGCGGGCCGACGCCATGAATATGCAGATCCTGGACAAGGATCTGGGCCCGAACACGGACCTCCTGCTGGGCCAGGACTTCTTCAGCCAGGCGGATCTGGAACTGGACGTGGCCCATGGCATGGTCCGCATGCTGCGCCCTGAGAATTGCGAAGATGTGCCGCTGGCCTATTGGTCGGACCATTATGCCGAGGTGCCGATGCGCCTGCCCCAGGGGCGGCGCACCGGCAACGAATTGCGGGTCGCCCTGAACGGCTATGAGTTCTGGGCCAAGCTGGACACGGGCGCGCCCAGCAGCAGCGTGCAGGTCTGTGTCGCCCATCTGGCCGGGGTGCGCGAGACGGACCCCGGCGTTGTGGCGGGGGCCGACAGCCACGGCATCGGCAAAAAGGCCGTGCCCACCTGGATCGGCACCTTCGACCGCTTCACCGTGGGCGACGAGGAACTGCGCCCGGTTCGGTCTGCGCGTGGGTGATTTCGGCGGCTGTGAGGATGTGCAGCGCGCGGAATTCCACGGCATGCTGCTGGGCCTGGATTTCATTCGCGCCCATCACATCTACTTGGCCAACAGCCGCGGCCGCGCCTATCTCACGCTGCTGGATGAACCGGGGGCGGCGAACCGGGCTCCCATTTTCACGCCATTCACAAAACAGGCCCCCAGCGGCCCGCCACCCGAACCGGAACGCGATCCCGCCGCCGGTGATTGATCCCATCCGGACAGCCCCTGGCGACGTCGTGCCTGCCGTGGCAGGGTGTTGTCGCGAAGGGATGTGGAATAACAGTTGGGTGGAAATATGACTCAGGATGTGGTGCCGGCCGTCGCGGTGTCCCGGGAGCGGTGGCACCAGGTGATGACGGTGGTGCGGGTCGCCAGCGGCAACTTCCTGGAAATGTACGACTTCATGGTGTTCGGCTATTTCGCCGGCGCCATCAGCCGCGCCTATTTCCCCAAGGGCAGCGACACCGCCAGCCTGCTGCTGACCTTCGCCACCTTCGGCGCCGGCTTCCTCATGCGGCCCATCGGCGCCCTGGCCCTGGGTGCCTATATTGATCGCAAGGGGCGGCGCGACGGCCTGCTGCTGACCCTGGGCCTGATGTCCGTGGGGACCATCACCATCGCGCTGATGCCGGGCTACGCCACCATCGGCCTGTTGTCGCCCCTGCTGGTGCTGCTGGGCCGGCTGGTGCAGGGCCTGTCGGCGGGGGTGGAGCTGGGCGGCGTCTCCGTCTACCTGTCGGAGATCGCGACGCCGGGCCACAAGGGCTTCTACGTCAGTTGGCAGTCGGCCAGCCAGCAGGTGGCGGTCATGGTGGCGGCGCTGATCGGCGTGGCCCTGACCTTCTACCTCCCATCCGACACCATGCAGGCCTGGGGCTGGCGCATCCCCCTGGTGGTGGGCTGCCTGATCGTCCCCTTCCTGTTCCAGATCCGCCGTTCGCTGACTGAGACGGAGGTCTTCCTGGCGCGCAAGCACCGGCCGACGGCGGGGGAAATCCTGGCCTCGCTGGCGGCCAACTGGGGCGTGGTGCTGACCGGCGTGGGATTGGTGCTGATGACCACCGTGTCCTTCTACTTCATCACCGCCTACACCCCCACTTTCGGCCGTGACGCCCTGCATCTCAGCGATATGGACAGCCTGCTGGTGACCCTGGCCGTGGGCGCCAGCAACTTGGCTTGGCTGCCCCTGTCGGGGGCCCTGTCCGACCGGGTGGGGCGCCGGCCCATCCTGGTGGCCTGCACCGTGCTGGCGCTGGCTACCGCCTACCCGGCCCTGAGCTGGCTGGCCGACGCGCCCAGCTTCGGTCGCCTGCTGGGGGTGGAGCTGTGGCTGTCCTTCCTCTACGCCAGCTACAACGGCGCCATGGTGGTCTACCTGACCGAGATCGTGCCCGCCACCGTGCGCACGGCGGGCTTCTCCCTGGCCTACAGCCTGGCCACGGCCGCCGGCGGCTTCACCCCGTTCGTCAGCACCTACCTGGTTAAGCACGGCGGCAACGCCGCCATGCCCGGCCTGTGGCTGTCCGCGGCCGCCCTGTGCGGTCTGATCGCCGTGCCGGTGAGCGTGAGGTTCGCCAAGCGGCATGCGGAGGGGTGATGCCTGAGAATAAAAACGTTTCCGGATCTGTCCATGGTAGCCATTTTTTCGGCGAGGCACTTTTTGGAGGCAGACGGTAAGGTGATGGTTATGTATTTACAATTTTAAATTGATAATATGTTTGACTTTCTTGCAAAAGTAGAATTACACTTGGGCGCTAATTGCGTATTTAACGAAATGAGGTGGTCATCTTGTCGATTTTGGACTCTCTCTTTAATATAAAAACCCTTCTAACCATATCTGCGGGTGCTCTTATATCGATAAAATCTCTGAGAATATATTTCCAGAAAAAAGAAGGTGATATTAATGTTAATGGAGATAGAAACTCCATAAATATAAATAATTTTGAAGAAAAAGTAAAAAGAGAATACAATACCCTATGGAGTGTTTTCTCAATTATTTTACTTTTTTCCTATCCAATTTTTCCTATGTGGGCAAATAGTATTTTGTATGGCCTGGCATTTATTGCGATATTAATGGCGATATTGGGCTTTCCGTCGCTGATTCGACGCCAGGGGTTTGATGGAATTTGGGGGATGTTCTATATTATAGGCGCTGTTGTCGCTGGATGGATGGTCGTTCACGCAGTGCCGTATTTGGATTATAACGCGAATAGGTCGGCCGGCCTATATGGTTACGTTGGTGAAAGTCTGCCGGTTATGATCGCTCCTTTACAATATGGAGAGACTATTATTAATCGTGCTGATATTTATTCGGGGCGAATTCAAGAATTTATCATTTCTGTTGCGCCCATCATTGGATATTCTTTTCTTATTTTATCATCATGCTATCTTGGTTTTGGCCCCTTGGGGCGGAGGAGCTTTGATGGAGCTTTTAAATATTTTATGATCTATTCGACGATTTCCGTGATTGGCGCTTTGATGGCCTGCGACGTTATTAAATACATATTGCAAAGAGATTTCTCAATGATGTTGAGGATTGTGCAGTACATATTGTCTTTTCCTCGGTGATTGCTTTTTCTCTTGGCGCCATTTCCATCATTATTATTGGGATGATTGGCGTGCCAGCCACACGGTATGCCGGTCGCAGTCCGGGTCCTTCGCGCGCTACTCAGCGACATCGAAGCCGTGGGTGTCCGGCAGTGTGCGGCACTCTGCCGGATCCAGACTGGCGTGGTATAGCGGTTCGCTGGCGTTGGCCCATGGCCACGCCGTGTTGAGGGCCGCTGGTGAACATCAGGGCGGCGCCCGGCAGAGCGTGGCGCTAGAAGGTGGCGAACATGGCGCGCTGGTCGTCGAAATCCAGGTGGAAGAAGCTGTTCCAGGCCAGGTGCTGGCGTAGCGCCCAGATCCAGCGTAGGACCTGGCGGCGCCAGAGCGAGGAAGCGGTCCAGCCAAAGGCCTTCCATGTCAGGGCGGTGGAGCTTGGCGGCCCGGCGATCAGCCTCCCACACCAAGCCGTGGCGCCGGTGCAGGGTGATGATGCGGTCGGCGTCGCTCATGATCTCGTTCCGGGAAACGGGGTAGCGTTTATTGGGTACGTCGGCCGGGCAGGGTGCGGTTCGGTGCGGCGGCGCGGGATATCCTGAAGGTAGAGCTGCAATAAATTAACAGAATATCGACCCTGGGTTGTGATCTGCTGATCAGGATCAGGCGCCCCGGAGAGGGCGCCGTTTTGGCGGTGGAGGCCCCCATGTCGATTTCGCCCTACACCCTGTATCTCGACCAGTCCGCCCACCTGGATTGGGACTGGCTTTACACCTTCGAGCAGAACTTCTGGTACTACAAGTATGGGCAGGGGGTGAAAGCCATCCTGGACCAGGCCATCGCCAACGTGTCCGCCCCCACGGTCGATGACGTCACCTATTATTACACCATCTGCGAGATGGGGTATTTCAAGCGCTACATCGACGTTTCGCCGGACCAGGTCAGCGCCCTGCAGCAGGTGCTGGAGAGCGGCGACACCTTCCAGGTGCTGGGCGGGGGCATCACCTCGCCGGATTGCCTGGTCTGCGCGGGCGAAGCCTTCCTGCGCAACTACCTCGTGGGCCACGTGTGGCTGTCGCAGGCGCTGCCCTTCATCACGCCAAAGCCGCACTGCTGGATCCCGGACAATTTCGGCCAGGATCCGGAACTGCCCGTGCTGACCCAGGCGCTGGGTTTCACCGGTATCGGCTTCTCCCGCCTGCCGGGAAGCAACAGCACCTGCCCGGTGCCCGACCCGACCCAATCGCCCGCCGGCCAGGACTGGCCGGCCACCCATTTCGACTTCACCTGGCAGGCCTCGGACGGGTCGACCGCCATCACGCATTGGATGCCCGACAGTTACGCCTTCGGCAACCAATTGGGCAGTCCCGCTGAGGCCACCCAAATCTCGCTGTTCACCAACGCCTACCTGCCGACCCAGGACAGCGACCCGGTGCAGTACGGTGCCGCGGCCACCCCTTATCTCTACATCCCCATCGACAACGATTTCAGCATGCCGCTGACGGGGCTGCAGGCGGCCGTCACCCAGTGGAACGACAACAAGGTGTTCGGCGGTGGCGCCCAGGCGACCAACACGCAGGTGACGCTGGGGACCTTCGACACCTTCATCACCCAGCTGCGGCAGAACCAGGCCGACTATCCCCTGCCCCTGCTGGCGCCGTACAATGGCACACCGTACTGGACCGGCTATTACGCCAGCCGCATGGCGCTGAAGACGCTGCACAACCGGGCGCTGCGCGCGCTGGTGGCGGCCGAGGTGTTCGGGCTGCTGACCCGGCCCAACGACACCACCTACAACAATGCCCTGCCCACCGGTTTCTGGGATGATCTGGCGGAGGCCTGGATGGCCTTCCTGCCCAGCACGCATCATGACTATGTCTGCGGTACCGCCAACGATGCCGTTTACGCCACCGAGCAGTTGCCCCTGCTGCGCGGCGTGGCGGGCACGGCCGCCGGTCTGCGTGCCTCGGCCCTGAACGCCCTGGCCTCCATGATGGCGCCCAGCGAGGATAAATATCCCGTGCTGGTGGCCAATTCCCTGGGTTTCGCCCGCACGGGCCTGGTCGCCATATCCGACGTGGCCGTGCCCGGCCTGGACCAGGTCACCTTTGACGGCAAGCAGAGCGCGGCCCAGATCTCCTCGGAGGGGGAGATGCTGTTCATCGCCACGGTCGACAGCCTGGGCTATGACGCCAGCGGCAGCCTGTCCGCCGGCGTCTCCGGCGGGGCTGGGACGAAGGGCACGCCCCCCGTCAGCATCACCCCGGCCACCGGCGGCGGCGGTTACGTGCTGCAGAACGATTATCTGATCGCCACCATCTCGCCCGCCGCCAACTGGGGTGTGGAATCGCTGGTCGACCAGTCGACCAGCACCGACATCCTCACGGGCACCGGCAACGACATGACCTTCTATGTCGACCAGGGCGGGCTCTACCAGTTCGGCAACGAATATGTCGACGGGTCCTACTCCTTCCACCCCGATACGGGCGTCACCGCCACCACCACCGGCGCCTGCTTGGGTGCCGTGGTGCTGGAGACGGGGCCCGTGCGGGTCAGGCTGCGCACCGTCGTGGCGTACGCGGTGAATGGGACGACGGTTCGCTACACCCGCGACTATGAGCTGGTGGCGGGAGAGCCGTTCCTGCGCATGGTGACCACAGGCCAGGTGCCGTCCGGCTATTCCGTCATGGCCCGCTTCCCGTTGTCGTCGGCGGTGACCGGCCTGGTGCACGGCACGCCCTATCACTGGACCACGCAACAGCCCCTGCGCACCGGTGCCGGCCAGCCCTTCTGGGGGCCGCCCACCTTCCAGGCCACCCACAACTTCGTGCTGCCCCAGGACCAGGGCGGCGCCACCCTGGCGGCCCTCTACCATGGTGGCATTCCGGCCTGGGCCTATGACGCGGACGGCGCGCTGATCGGCTGCCTGATGCGCAACACGCCCACCAGCGGCGGCCACGGTGCCAGCGGGACGGATACCGGACCCCACACCCTGGCGTACGCCCTGCGTGTACCGGGAGGGCTGGGCACGCCGGACGGCGGCGCGCCCCTGCAGGAGGCGCTGTCCTACAACACGCCGCTGCGGGGCGCCTTGCTGCCCAGCCAGGCGGGCGTCACCAACGGCCTGCCCCAGCAGGACAGCATCGCCGCCGTCGCCAGCGGCACCGCCATCCTGACCGCCGCCAAACCCGGCAGCTTCGCCGCCAATTCGGACAGCGTCGTGCTGCGGCTCTATTCGCCGGCCAATCAGGCCCAGGATGTGACCGTCACGCTGGGTGCCGGCCTGGCGCCGTCGCAGGCGGTGGCGGTCACGGCGGCGGAGGGGCCATGGCCAGGGCCGGACCAGGGGGTGAGCCTCAGCGGGGGGACCGTCACCCTGACGATGACCAACGCCCTGGCCACCCTGCAGCTCACCTGAGGTCGCCGGTTTTCCGGGTGGGACACCTCACCCCACCGGCAGCAGCAACTGGGCCTTCAGCCCCGGGCCATTGTCCTCCAGCACCAGGGTGCCGCCGTGGCGCTGGGCCACCGCGTCCACCAGGCTCAGGCCCAGGCCGCTGCCCGGGCGGGCCTGGTCGCGGTCCAGGCGGAAGAAGCGCTCGCGCACCCGCTCGCGGTCCTCCGCCGGGATGCCGGGGCCGTTGTCGGCCACGGTCACCTTCACGCGGGATGGGCCGTCGGCGGCGACGGTCAGGCTGACATGGCCGCCCTCGGGCGTATATTTCAGGGCGTTGTCCAGCAGATTGGCCAGGGCCTGGCCCAGCAGCTGGCGGTTGCCCTGGACCGTGGCGGCCGGGCCGGTCGCCTCCACCGCCATGGTGAAGGTGATGCCCTGGTCCTCCGCCACCGCGTCGTACAGCTCACCGGTGCTGAGCGCCAGGGCGTCCAGCGGTACGGGGGCGATGGGCAGGTTGCCGCCCGACTCCACCTCGGCGATGGCCAGCAGGGCGCGGAAGGTGGCCAGCAGGTGGTCCACCTCCTCGATCGCGGCCTCCAGCACCTCGCGCGGGTTCTCCACCGTGTCGTGCATCAGGGCCAGTTCCAGGCGCGTGCGCAGGCGGGTGAGGGGCGTGCGCAGGTCGTGGGCGATGCCTTGGCTGACATGGCGGATGCCGGCCACCAGCGCCTCGATGCGGTCCAGCATGGCGTTCAGCGTCTGGGCCAGCTGGTCGAACTCGTCACCGCTGCCCGTCAGGGGCACGCGGCTGACCAGCATGCCCTCGCGGATGGCTTCCGCCGTGCGGGTCACGCCATCCAGGCGCCGCAGCCAGACGCGGCTCATGGCCAGGCCGCCCACCAGGCCCAGCACCAGGGCCAAGCCCATGCTCCAGCCGATGACGCGCTCCAGCCGCTCGCGCAGCACCCGCACCTCGCCCAGGTCGCGGCCCACCAGCACGCGATAGCCGCCGGGCAGGACCGCGATCAGGGCGCGCACGTCGCCCGGCCGCACCTGGCCGCTGCTGGGATCCTTCACCGGCAGGTTGGCCCAGCCGGCCTCATCCACGCCCTTGGGCCAGAACTGGTTGCCGGCCAGGGTGGCGCCCGAGCCCGCCGACAGGATGTAGATGGAGGAGGCGTTGCCCATGCCGCGCTCGTTCACCGCCTCCGCCAGGCTGGCCATGCCGCCGGTGCGGTAGCGGTCGGCCAGGGCCTGCATGTCCTCGCGGATGCCGGTGTCGGCCTGGCCCGCCAGGAATCCCGCCGTGGACCAGTAGATCAGCCACAGCACCAGCAGGACGGAGCCGATGAACAGCCCGAGATAAATCAGGGCGAAGCGGAAGGTGGTGGTGCGCAGCAGCCGGCCCAGATGGCGGTGCCGGTCGGACGGCAGATCCATGCCCGCCGCTTCCGCGGCCGGACGTTTCACGGACGTAAGCAATACCCGGCCCCCCGCACGGTCTGGATCAGGGGCTGGTCGAAGCCCTTGTCCACCTTCTGGCGCAGGCGCGCGATGTGCACGTCGATGACGTTGGTCTGCGGGTCGAAGTGATAGTCCCACACCTGCTCCAGCAGCATGGTGCGGGTCACTACGCTGCCGGCGTTGCGCATCAGGCATTCCAGCAGCTGGAACTCGCGCGGCAGCAGGTCGATGACCTTGCCGCCCCGCTTTACCGTGCGGGCCAGCAAATCCATCTCCAGGTCGCTCACCACCAGCTTGGTGGCCTGGGTCTGCGGAGCGGCCCGGCGGCGTCCCAGGCTTTCCAGCCGGGCCAGCAACTCGGAAAAGGCGTAGGGCTTGGTCAGGTAGTCGTCGCCCCCCGCGCGCAGGCCGGTCACCCTGTCCTCCACGCTGCCCAGGGCGCTCAGCACCAGCACGGGCGTGTCGTTGCCGGCGGCGCGCAGCAGGCTGACCAGGGACAGGCCGTCGCGGCCGGGCAGCATGCGGTCCACCACCAGGGCGTCATAATGCTCCGCCCCCGCCAGGTACAGCCCCTGGGTGCCGTCGGGCGCGTGGTCCACGGCGTGCCCCGCCTCCTTCAGGCCTTTCAGCATGTAGGCGGCGGCCTGGGCGTCGTCCTCGATGACTAGGATCTTCATGGGGCAACCTGGGTTGGGGAGGGCACCAGACAAAGGGCCGGGCGGTGGAGTTCCGCCCGGCCCCGTCAGGTCTTCAATCGCCGGAATTCACTATCCCGGAGAGGCATCAGCCCTTGGGCGTCACGGGCAGGGGCAGGAACATCTGCTGGTCACCGCGGCGGACCAGCAGCAGGACGGACTTGCGGCCGTCCTTCTTGGCCTTTTCCACCTGGCTGTTCACGTCCGCCGGCGCCTTCACGCTCTCGTTGTTCACGCTGGCGATGATGTCGCCGGGGCGCAGGCCCAGCTCGTCCTTGCCGGGATCGACGATGACGACGCCCTGGGCGTCGTTGTCCAGGCCCATGCGCTCGCGCGTGCGGTCGTCCAGCTTGCCCAGCTTCAGGCCGGCCACGGAGGCGTTGTCACCCTTGCCGTCCGGCGAGGTGGAGCCGCCGGGGCCGTTGTCCTTGTCGCCGCTGTTGGGCGCCTCGCCCAGCTTCACGGAGACGGTGACGGCCTTGCCGCCGCGCAGCACGCCCAGGTCCACGGTCTTGCCCGGGTCGATGCCGGCCACGTTGCGGGCCAGGTCGCGCTGGTTGTCGATGGACTTGCCGTTGATGCTCTGCACGACGTCGCCCTGCTTCAGGCCGCCCTTCTCCGCCGGGCTCTTGGGCGACACGGCGTTGATGATAGCGCCCTTCGGCTCCTTCAGGCCCAAGCTGTCGGCGATCTCCGGCGTCACGGCCTGCAGGGTCACGCCGAGATAGCCGCGCTGCACATGGCCGGTGGTCTTCAGCTTCTCGATCACCGGCTTGGCAACGTTGGACGGAATGGCGAAGCCGATGCCGACCGAGCCGCCGGTGGGCGAGAAGATGGCGGTGTTGATGCCGATGACCTCGCCATTGGCGTTGAAGGTCGGGCCGCCGGAATTGCCCTTGTTGATCGAGGCGTCGATCTGCAGGAAGTCATTCAGGTTGGCGGCGTCGATGTCACGGCCGCGGGCCGAGACGATGCCGGCGGTGACGGTGCCGCCCAGGCCGAAGGGGTTGCCCACGGCGATCACCCAGTCACCCGGGCGCATCTTGTCGCTGTCGCCGAAGGCCAGGGCCTGCAGCGGCTTCTTGGGCTCGACCTTCAGCAGCGCCAGGTCCGACCGCTCGTCCTGGCCCACGATCTTGGCCGGCACGTCGTCGGTCTGGTCCTGGAAGTGCACCTTCACCTCGTCCGCGCCCTCGATGACGTGGCGGTTGGTGACGATGTAGCCGCTGGGGTCGATGACGAAGCCCGAGCCCAGGGCCGATTCGATGCGAGGGCGGCCATTGCCGCCGCGGCCGCCGGGCAGCGCCTCGTCCGGCAGGCCGAAGTGGCGCATCATCTCCTGCAGTTCCTGCGGCACCTGCGGCGTCGTCACCTTGTGCGCGGCGGTGATGGTCACTACCGCCGGCGTCACCTTCTCCACCAGGTCGGCGAAGCTGGGCAGCGACGCCGGGCTGGCGGCGTGGGCGGTGATGGCGGCCGGCGGCGCCACCAGGGCGGTGCCGGTCATCAGGCCGATGGCCAGCGCGGTGACGGCCAGACGGGGAAAGCGCTTCTTGGCGGTGCGAACGGTGGGCAGGGAGGTCATGGTCTCAAGCTCGCTTTCACGAAGATATTTCTTGGTCTTTGGGCGTCCGGAACCCGCCCGGCAGGGGCCGGGTTCCGCGGGATCAGGTCAGGCAATTGCGGCCGGATTGCGGATTGGCCGGTGAAATTCAGGTGTCGATGGAGCCATCGTCGAAACCACCATCGTCGGCGGTATCGTAGCTGGCGTCCTGGTAGCCGCTGTTGTCGTCGCGATAGGCGTCGTCGCGGTAGTTGGCGTCCTGGCGGCCGCTGTCGTACCGGTCGCCGTTCTCGTTCACGCCATTCTCGTTCACGATGGTCTCGTTGACGGTGGTGTTGTTGATCACCGTCTCCTCCACCCGGTCGCCGCCATAACCGGCACCCCCAAAACCGGCGCCCCAGGGGGAACCACCGCCGAAGCCGCCGCCATGGCCGCCCCGGAACAGCGACTCCACCGCGTCGGCCGCCAGCACGCCGCCGGCCACGCCGGCCATGGTCTCGAACATGCCGCGCATGAAGCTGCGGGGCTGGGCGTAGGCGGGTGGCGCGCCGTAGGTGGGCTGGCCGTATGCCGGCTGCGGCGGGGCGTAGGCCTGGCCGTAGGGCGGCTGGGGCTGCTGCTGCGCCGGATAGGAGGACTGCCCCCAGGGGCCGGACGGCTGACTGGCGGGCTGCCCCTGGGGCTGCCCCAGGGGCTGGTTGAACGACTGGCCGCTGGACTGGCCGGTGAAGGGCGGCGGGCCGCCTTGCGACCGGCCGGCGGCGTTCTGCTGCAAATCGGCCAGGCGGCGCTGCGCGTCCACCAGGGCCTCCTGCTGGGCCAGCAGGGCCTGGGCCATGATGTAGGGCAGGGCGGGCTGGCGCGACAGCGCCTCGCCCACCAGGCGGTCCGATTCAGGGTCGCGGGGCATGCCGTCCAGTCGGGACACACGCGCCAGCAGGGCTGTCAAATCTTCGCGGTCCTTCGGGGTCATGATGGTTCCTCGACTGCTTTCCTTTGTTACCGTCTTTAACACGGTGGCCCAACTAACATGGGGCGATCATCGCCCGCCGCAACGAGGATGATCATGGTCGGGACAGACTTTCCAGCCCGTGGCAGCAGGATTAAGTTTTTTTCATGCGGCGGCGGGCCTAAAGCGATAGGAACGCGCGGTCCTTTTGACTTGTCGAGGGTGCCTCCTTGGGGCACGCCATCCACCCATGGCCATCATGCTTCCCCTGGCGCCACCCGCCTATACGCCTGACGAGATGCGCGCCCGCGTCCTGTACCAGGACGCCGACGTGCTGGTCGTGGACAAGCCCTACGGCCTGCCGGTGCATTACGGCACCAAGTCCACGGACCATCTGGAACGCTACCTGCCCTGGCTGGTGGCCGAGGGCGCGCCGGCGCCGCGCCTGGCCCACCGGCTGGACAAGGACACCACCGGCTGCCTGGTGCTGGGCCTGAACGAGACGGCGTCCACCCGCCTGGGCAAGCTGTTCCTGGCGGGCCGCGTGGGCAAGCGCTATTGGGCGGTGGTCAAGGGCCGTCCGCGGACGGCGGAAGGTCGCATCGAACTGCCGCTGGTCAAGCGCCAGGTGCCGGGATGCTCCCGCATGATGGTGGACCAGGAGGAGGGCAAGCACGCCCTGACCGAGTGGCGGGTCATGGCCAGCGGGCCCGATTCGGACGGCCAGATCCTGTCCTGGCTGGAGCTGACGCCGCGCACCGGACGCATGCACCAGCTGCGCGTCCATTGCGAGGCCATGGGCTGGCCCATGCTGGGCGATCCCATTTACGGCCGTGACTGGCGGGTGGAGGGGGGCGCGATCCGGCGCCGTCCACCCCGCTGCACCTGCACGCCCGCTGGGTGGCCCTGCCCTGGGGGGCCCCGTCGGAACCGCCGCTGGCGGCCACGGCCCCCTTGTCGCCGCATCTGGCCGCCACCTTCCAGCGCCTGGGTTTCATCGCCGAAAACAGCTGACCCGAGCGACGACGGGTTGTCACGCGGGCGGCGTATAAGGACTGTCGCCAGCCACGCCAGGCGCGCAAAAAGAGAAAAGGTCGGTGGCATGACACCACCGACCCAGGAGGCTTGGAAGGAATTCAAGACAGGACGGCAACAGACCGTCTTGGCTTGGGTAGATCCACTACGCGACCGGACAGGCCAGGACGCCGGTTCGGCCACCGCAGGTACGGGGAACGTCCGCCGGGCAGGGTGTCTAGAACCCCAGCCCGGGGTACTCGCCGGCGCCGTTCCCACCCTCTCGGTTGGGGCAGAAGGGGGCGGGAAGTCACTCGCGGTCTAGGACGAGTGGGCGCCGGTGCCACCAGCCAAGGAGACGGCGCCACGGGCGGGGGGTTGGGGCTCCCGTCCGGGGCTGTCGCCGTCTCCATCGGCTGGCGACGAGGGGACAGTGCCACGCCAAGCTGACCGCATCCTGACAAAGATGCCGGGCATAACGATTCCTGGATCCCGTCACATTTTTGCCCATCGGGGGTGGCATAAGCCACCGCTGTGATCATGGCTGCGGCGTTCCCGCCTTCCCACCCCCGTCCCGTTTCAACCCAGGCCGGCCGCCGCGATTCCGGCGCTCTGCCGCCTGTAGACGGGCCGTTAACCTTCCCGGGGTATGGTTGGGGGCGTTGGGAACGCTTTAAGACGCCCACCACTTGGGCTTTTGCGGGCCGTTTGGTCCTGTTTCTGTCCGGAACCCTTCCGCATCGCCGCGGATGATGCGATAGAGTTTCGTGAGGCGGACGCCGCTGCATGATCACGTTGTCAGAACCTGAGTCAGATACCGCTCCCATGTTGACCTCCCTCTCGGCCGCGTCCGGCTCCAAAGCGCAGCAGGCGGCGGCACCCGCGGGCAAGCGCCTGTCCATCGTCATCCCCATGCATAATGAGGAAGGCAACCTGGCCGCCCTGTTCCAGCGCCTGATCCCGGTGCTGGAGGGCATCGGCCTGCCGTTCGAGATCATCTGCGTGGATGACGGCTCACGCGACGGCACCTTCGCCGCCCTCACCGTCCACCAGGCCAGCGAGCCCCGGCTGAAGTGCCTGCGCCTGTCGCGGAATTTCGGGAAGGAGGCGGCCATGTCCGCCGGCCTGCGCCACGCCAGCGGCGACGCCGTGGTGCTGATGGATGGCGACCTGCAGCACCCGCCTGAGACCATCGCCATTTTCGTCGAGCAGTGGCGCCAGGGCATGCAGATGGTCTATGGCGTGCGCGCCAGCCGCCTGACCGACCCGTGGATGCGCCGCTTCCTGACCAAGGTCTACTACCGCCTGCTGGACAACATGTCCGAGGTGACGCTGCCGCGCGGCGCCGGCGACTTCCGCCTGCTGGACCGCAGCGTGGTCGACGCCCTGAACGCCATGCCCGAACGCAACCGCTTCATGAAGGGCCTGTTCAGCTGGGTGGGCTTCCGCCAGGTGGCCGTGCCGTTCGAGGTGGCGCAACGCCACGCCGGCGCCTCCACCTTCAATTTCTGGCGCCTGCTGCGCTTCGGCCTGGACGGCGTCGCCTCCTTCAGCAACGTGCCGCTGCGCGTCTGGTCCTGGCTGGGCATCGCCCTGTCGGTGCCGTCCTTTTTCTATGGCCTGGTCATCATCACCAAGACGCTGATGTTCGGCGTGGACACCCCCGGCTACGCCTCGCTCATGGTGGCCGTCCTGTTCCTGGGTGGCGTGCAGCTGATCGGCCTGGGCGTGCTGGGTGACTATCTCGGGCGGGTCTTCACCGAGGTGAAGGGCCGGCCCATGTATCTGGTTAACGAGAAGGTGGGCTTCGATGACGCGCCGGCCCCCGGTGGGGTGATCGCCAGCGGCGCCGGGGGGCATCCCTGACCTCCATGCCCCTCTTCCGTTCCCCTGACGCGCCGGCCGCCGCCCGTCCGCACACCGCCCCCGCGGCGCCGTCCGTTGGCGTCGGGGCCATCGGGGCCGGCCGCATGGTTCCGGCCGGTGCGCGGCTGGGCGCCCCCCTGTGGCGCCGGCTGTCGCCGTGGGATGTCGTCTTCTGGCTGGTCATGGCGGCGGCGGTCACGGCGGTGTCGTGCACCTTCCCCGATTTCGGCATCACCTTTGATGAGCCGCTGCATGTGGAATACGGGCAGCGGGCGCTGGAATGGTATGCCTCGCTGGGCAAGGACCGCGCGGTCCTCGAATTCCAGAACCTCTACCTTTACGGCGCCCTGTTCGACACGGTCGAGGCGCTGTTCGAAAACCTGCTGCCGCTGGACGTCTACGCCACCCGCCGCCTGATCGGCGGGCTGACGGGCTTGCTGGGGGTGCTGGCGGTGCGCCGCATCGCCAAGGATGTCGCGGGTGAGGAGACGGGGGCGCGCGCCGGGCTGATCTCCGGCCTGTGCCTGCTGCTGATCCCCGACTGGTGGGGCCATTCCTTCGCCAACCCCAAGGATGTGCCCTTCGCCGTCGCCGCCGCCTGGACGCTATCCTGGCTGGTGCGGGTGGGACGCAGCCTGGACACCGATCCCAAGGGGCCGTCGCTGGGGGCCGTCGCCATGCTGGGCCTGTGCTTCGGCATGGCGCTGGGCATCCGCGTGGGCGGCGTGCTGCTGGCCGGGCCCATCATGCTGACGCTGCTGGCCCATGTGGCCAAGGGGGTGCTGGCGGGCGACGGCGCGCGCCAGACCGGCGCCACCGCCTGGCACCTGGTGCGCCGGATGTGGATCGCCGTTCCCATCGCTTATGTCGTCATGGTGGCGGCCTGGCCCTGGGCCCAGGTGAACCCCCTGCGCCACCCCCTGGAAGCCTTGGCCGAGTTCTCCAAGTTCCCCATGGATTTCACCTTCACCTTCGCCGGGGTGCAGGTGCGCACCACCAACCTGCCCTGGTGGTACCTGCCCGTGGGCTTCGGCGTGAAGCTGCCGGAGGTGGAACTGCTGGGCTTGGCGGCGATCGCGGCCTTCGGCGCGATGGCCGCCCTGCGCCGGCCCTTCCCGGTGGGCGTGCGTCTGGAAGGCGTGGCGCTGACCACGGCCGTGCTGCTGCCGCCGGCCGCCGTGGTGGCGACGGACGCCGTGCTGTACGACGGCATCCGCCACATGCTGTTCCTGATGCCGCCCCTGGCCACGGCCGCCGGTCTGGGCCTGAACGGCCTGCTGACGCGCCTGCCGCTGCGCTGGCCGCGCAATTTGTGGCTGAACCCCTTCATGGCGGCGCTGCTGGTGGCCTGCGCGGCCGTGCAGGTCGGGTTCATGGCCCATCTGCACCCCTACGAGACCATCTGGTTCAACCGCTTCGTCGGCGGCGTGCGTGGCGCGGGCCCCAAGTTCGAGCTGGACTACTGGGGCAGCTCCCTGTCCGAGGCGGCCAAGCGCCTGACCGACACCATGGTGAAGCTGGAAGGCCCGCAGGCCTTGACCCAGCCCTACCGCATCCGCGTTTGCGGCCCGCCCACCTCGGTGTTCCACTACCTGCCGCCGGCCTGGAAGCCGACGCGCCGCAACACCGGCCCGGTGGATTTCTACCTTGCCTTCACCCGCTGGGCCTGCAAGGAAATCCCGGCGGGCCAGGACATCGTGCGCATCGAGCGCGATGGCGAGGTGCTGGCCTACGTGCGTGATTTGCGGGAGCCGCCGCAGTAAGGCGCGGCCTCCCGACCTGGGAGAGGATCGCCAGATGAAGCTGTTCGGCCTTGCGGGGTGGAGCGGTTCGGGCAAGACCACCTTGCTGGTCCAGCTGGTCCCGGAGTTGACGGGGCGCGGCTATGGCGTCTCCACCCTGAAGCACGCCCATCACGATTTCGATGTGGACCAGCCGGGCAAGGATAGCCACCGCCACCGCACCGCCGGCGCCACCGAGGTGCTGGTGGCCTCCGCCAACCGCTGGGCCCTGATGCATGAGCTGCGCGGGGCGCGTGAGCCGACCTTGGCCGACCTGGTGGCCAAGCTGTCGCCGGTGGACCTGGTGCTGGTCGAGGGCTTCAAGCGCGACCCCATACCCAAGCTGGAGATCTGGCGGGCGGAAAACGGCGAGGCGCCGCTGTTCCCCGACGATCCCGCCATCGTGGCGCTGGCGGCGGACGACCCGCTGCCGGTGGCGCTGCCGGCGCGGCTGCGGCGCTTCCCCCTGGGCGCCGTGGCGGACATCGCCACCTTCATCCTGGCCCATGTCGGCCTGCCGCCGCACGCCCCCTGAGAAACGGCCATCCCATGCCAGCCGCCGCCGACTGCTACCCCGACACCTTGCTCAGCGTTGACCAGGCGCGCGACCGCCTGCTGCGGACGCTCGTCCCTGTCGCGGCGGTGGAAACGGTGGCCCTGGATGCCGCCGACGGCCGCGTCCTGGCCCGGGACGTGGTGGCGGCGATCAGCCTGCCGCCCTTCGCCCAGGCCGCGATGGACGGCTATGCCCTGGACCACCGCGATGTCGCCGGGGCGGCGAGCCCCGTCCGTCTGCCCCTGTCGGGCCGGGTGGCGGCGGGCGCCGCGCCCGGCCCCCTGCTGCCCGGCACCGCCGTGCGCATCTTCACCGGCGCGCCGCTGCCGCAGGGGGCGGACACGGTGCTGATGCAGGAAGAGGCCGTCCTGGATGGCGACGTGCTGCTGGCCCCGTCCGGCCTCATCCCGGGCCGCCATTGCCGCGCGGTGGGGGAGGATATGGCGGCCGGCACTATGGCCCTGCCGGCCGGGCGGCGCCTGTCGCCGGCGGCGGTGGCGCTGGCCGCCGCCTTGGGGGAGCGGGCGCTGGCGGTGCGGACACCCCTGACCGTGGCCCTGCTGTCCACGGGCGATGAGGTGCGGCCCGCCGGTGAGCCCCTGGCCCCCGGCGCCATCCACGACGCCAACGGCCCCCTGCTGACGGCCCTGCTGCGCCGCCTGGGGTGCCGCGTGGTGCCGGCCGGCATCGTCGGCGATGACCGGGATGCCTTGACGACCGCCCTGTCCAGCCTCAAGGCCGACATGATCCTCAGCAGCGGCGGCGTTTCGGCCGGCGAGGAGGATCATGTGAAGGCGGCGGTGGCGGCCCTGGGCGGCATCGACTTCTGGCGCCTGGCCCTGAAGCCGGGCAAGCCGCTGGCCTTCGGCCGAGTGGGTGCCACGCCCTTCCTGGGACTGCCCGGCAACCCCTTCGCCGCCTTCGCCGCCTTCCTGGCGCTGGGGCGGCCCTTGGTGCAGCGCCTGTCGGGGGAGACCGTCGCCGACCCGCCCCGGGTCACCGTGCGCTGTGGTTTCAGCCACGGCCGGGCCCCGGGCAAGCGCGAGTATCTGCGCGTGCTGCTGCGGCAGGAGGGCGCCGAGACCGTGGCCCACCTGGCCGGTGCCGGCGGCAGCGCCGCCCTGTCCTCACTCGCCCTGGCCGACGCCGTGGCGGAGGTGGAGGAGGGGCGCGACAGCCTACGCCCCGGCGATGCGCTGACCGTCATTGCCCTGCATGGGCTGTTCTGACCGCGCCGCTTGAGTAAGCGCTATGGTATCGATGTCATTTCCCGTATCCTGGATCAAAACAAGGCCCAGGGAGGGAATATGACCAGGACGACGTCCATTTACGGTATCGCGCGCGCCGGCCTTATGGCGGCGCTGCTGTTCACCGCGGCCGCCCAGGCGGCCGAGACCCCGACGGCACCCGTGGGGGCGGACGGCGGCGTCACCCTGCCGCTGGCGCCGGGCAGCCTGGTCCTGCCCTTCTCCTCCTACGCCTCGCCGGAGGCGCGGACCTGGTTCAAGCACTATGCCGAGGTGCATGCGCCGCCCATCACCGACGTGCCGGCCAGCCGCGCCTTCTATGACCGCATGAACAGTGACCGGGCCGACCGGCTGCGGGCGCTCTACCCCGTCACCGTGACCGATCAGGCGATGGGCGGTGTGCCCACCCAGGTGGTGGCGCCGGCCAAGGGGCCGGTGGCGGTCGACCGGGTGCTGATCAACCTGCACGGCGGCGCCTTCCTTTGGGGGGCGGGGGCCGGCGGACTGGTGGAGGCGGTGCCGGTGGCGGCCCTGTCCCGGATCAAGGTGGTGACGGTGGACTACCGCCAGGGGCCGGAACACCGCTTCCCCACCGCCAGCGAGGATGTGGCCGCCGTCTACAAGGAACTGCTGAAAACCTACGAGCCGCAGAACATCGGCATCTACGGCTGTTCCGCCGGCGGCATCCTGACGGCGGAGGCGGTGGCCTGGTTCCAGACCCACGGCCTGCCCCGGCCAGGCGCCATCGGCATCTTCTGTGCCGGCCTGCTGGACGGCGGCGGCGATTCCCAGGCCTGGTCGGCCCTCTACGGCGGCCAGCTGCCCGGCCCCGGTCTGCGCCTGGTCGACCTGCCCTATTTCCAGGGCGCCGATGCCCAGGACCCGCTGGTGCTGCCCGGCGTGTCGCCGGAGGTCCTGGCCAAGTTCCCGCCCACCCTGCTGATCACCGGCACGCGCGATTTCATGATGAGCGACACGGTGCACAGCCAGGATCTGCTGGAACGGGCCGGCGTGCGGGCGGAACTGCACGTCTGGGACGGCATGGTCCATTCCTTCTTCTCCGACCCGGAATCGCCGGAGGCGCGTGCCGCCTACGACGTCATGGCCCGCTTCTTCACGCGTGAACTGGGCCGGCCGCAAGCCGCGGGAGTCAGGTGACCAGGGCCAGCAGGGCCAGCAGCAGGAACAGCGTCTTGCGCAGCATCGCGGGGGTGCCTTTCGTGCGGCTTGGCCTGCGTCGTGCACCCTATGGAAAAGTGGACTGGCCCTGTCCACCACCCTTGGTGATGGCGCCGAGCATGCCGGTGAATGGCGGCGGCGGCAACCTACCGCGTGCGCGCCACCCTGTTGGTTGCCTGTGACAATTCGGTGGCTCGGGGGGCGCTGGCTACGGCTTATGCCGCAGCACCCAACCCGCCAGTTCGTCCAGCGGCGCCGGGTGGCCGTCGCCGTCGCGGAAGCGTACGGTGGCGCTGCGGCCGGGCCAGGTCACGGTCAGCTGGGTTTCCAGGGCGTCGGGGTGGCCCGGGCCCGGGAAGGCGGCCGGCTGGTCCGCGATGTCGGCCGCCCGCACCAAGCGCAGCAGGGCCTGGCGCTCCCCTTCGTCCAGCCCCGCCACCTCAAGGCTGATCTTGGGCCGGCGCAGGGGGAAGGCGATGCCGCCTTGGCGCTGGCATTCCACGAGGACGGGCAATGGGGGCGCGACGGGCGGCGGGTCTGTGCTCATGGCGGCAGCATGGGTCAAAGGCCCACGGCCGTCCAGGCGTCGTCCACCGCCTTGGCGGCGGCGGTCCCGTGCTTTTGCGCCACCTCGCGCGTGGCGGCCGCCGCGTCCTTGAACTCCGACCACAGCTGCAGCCGGGTGGTCAGCGTCTCGTACCAGATCAGGCCCGCCACCTCCCACGCCTTGCCGCCGATGGCGGTGGCGGCCAGGTAGAAAGCGTGGTTGGGGATGCCGGAATTGATATGGACGCCGTAATTGTCGTCGGACCCGCTGTAATAGTCCTTCATGGTGGCCGGTTGCGGATCCTTGCCCAGGGTGGGGTCGTCATAGGCCGTGCCCGGCGCCTTCATCGATCGCAGGGCCGTGCGGTTGGTGCCGGCCTTGGGGATCAGCAGACCCTCGCCGATCAGCCAGTCGGCGGTGTCCGCCGTGTCCCCCGCCGCGTGTTGCTTGATCAGCGATCCGAAGACGTCGGAGAAGGATTCGTTCAGGGCGCCCGACTGGCTGGAATAGGTCAGGCCGGCGGTGAACTGGGTGACGCCGTGGGTCAGCTCATGCCCGATGACGTCCAGGCATTTGGTGAAGCGGTCGAAGATCTCGCCGTCCCCATCGCCATAGACCATCTGCTGGCCGTTCCAGAAGGCGTTATCGTAGTCTGTGCTGTAATGCACCGTGGAATCCAGGCGCATGCCCTTGTCGTCCACGGAGTTGCGCTTCATCACATCGAAATAGAAATCGTAGGTCGTGCCAGCGTAGTCATAGGCCTCGTTCACCGCCACGTCCTTGCCCGCCGCCTGGCCTTCCGACCGGACCAGCGTGCCCGGCAAGTCGCCGCCATGCTTGGCATCGTAGACGGTGCGTTGCTTGGTGCCCGTGCCCAATCCCGCGAAGGCGAACTGGTTCATGCTGGCGCGCATGCCGCGCAACTGACCCTGGTGATAGAGGTTGTGCAAGGCCCGCTTGCGCAGGATCGGGTCGCTGGCGTTGGTCGCCACATGCTCCATCATGTGCGGCGGGATGATGAAACAGACGTGTGGGGGGCAGCCGGCGTGCTGGCACATGGGGGCGGGCCTTTCAGCGCGGGATCAGGGCCTCCAGCGTGGCACCGCTCCCGGAAGGCCGGAATAGCCGCCTAGGACATATCTCCGCCTGGGACCTGGCCCGCCGGCGGTACTCCCTTGGTGAGAAATCCTTCCGCCACGTCCAGGTCGGCGGGCGTGTTGACGTTGAAGAAGGGGTCGATGGGCCGGACGGGGAAGTCCACCAGGGCCAACGGCTGGCGCGCCAGGAAGGCGCCGACCTTGCGCAGGTCCTCCTCCACCAGCGCCTGGCGCAGGCGGGCGGCCAGGCCCACGGGCCATAGCGCCACCACCGGGTGCCGCTGCCCCGCCGAGGTGGCGCAGGCCACCCTCTCCGGCGCCGTCGCCGCCGCCAGGCGCGCCGCCAGGTCCCGGGGCAGGAAGGGACAGTCGGCCGGCACGCTCAGCACATGGGTGTAGGCGCCATTCCGGGCGGCGTGATCCAGCCCGGCCAACACGCCGGCCAGCGGTCCGGGATGACCCGCCACGCTGTCGGCCAGAACGGGCAGGCCCTGGTCGCGATAGCGGGCGGGGTCGCCGTTGGCGTTCAGCACCACGGTCGCCACCTGCGGGCCCAGGCGGTCGCGCACATGGGCCAGCAAGGGGCGGCCGGCGAGAAGCAGCCGCGCCTTGTCCACGGGGTCGTCCTCGCTGCCGCCAAAGCGGCGTGCCAGACCACCGGCCAGGATCAGGCCCAGGATATGGGTTGTTTCGATCACGGAATATAAAGCGCGCGGAAGTCGTTGACGGCGGTGCGGGTGGGACCCGTCACCACCGGGTTGCCCGGGGCCTGGGTCATTTCGGAGGGCCCCCCGGCGCCGCCTCGAAGCGGGGGGACTTGGCCAGCAGGCGGCCCTTGTCCAGGGCGTGGGTCAGCACCAGCGATTCCAGGGCGCCGGCCGGCTGGTCCGGGTTCAGATCCAGCGTGTCCTTGTTCAGGGCGTAGATGGTGAAGACATAGCGGTGGGTCTGGCCCACCGGCGGGCAGGGGCCGCCATAGCCCTTGGGGCCGAAGTCGTTCAGCGCCTGCACCGCCCCCTTGGGCAGGGCCTTGCCGTCGGGCGCGCCGGCGCCGGCGGCCAGGCTGTGCACGCCCGCCGGGATGTTGAACACCATCCAGTGGCGGAAGCCCTTCTTGACGTCCGCGTCCATGATGATCAGCGCGAAGCTCTTGGCGGTTGGCGCCTCCCCACCCCAGCGCAAGGCGGGGGACAGGTTCCTGCCGCCACAGCCGCCGCGGTCCCAGGCTTGGGAGGCGGTCAGCGTGCCGTCGGCCGCCAAATCCGGGCTGCTCAGCCACATGCCGGCATGCACGTCCCCGGCGGCCAGGCTGGTGGCCAGGGTCGAGGCTATCGCCAGCCGGCGGATCATGCTCACACCCGTTCCGTCATGCGCCGCTCGCGCAAGGGGCGCTTCACCCGGGCCAGATTCTCGCCCAGCGCCGTGCCCTGGCGCAGGGCCACGGCCACCTGCAGCACGTCGATGACCGCCAGGTGCGACAGGCGCGAGGTGCGCGGGGTGTAGATGCTGGTGTCCTCATCCACGTCCACCAGCAGGGGCACGGTGGCGCGCTCCGCCAGGGGCGAGCCGCCGGACGTGATGGCCACCACCGGCGCGCCGCCGTCCAGCGCCAGGTCGACGGAGCGCAGCAGCTCCCGCGTGCGGCCGGTGTGGGAAATGGCGATGACGGCGCCGTCGGCGCCCAGGATGCTGGCCGCCATGGCTTGCACATGCACGTCGCTGTGGGCGATGACGGGCACGCCCAGGCGGAAGAACTTGTTCTGCGCGTCCTGCGCCACGATGCCGGAGGCGCCGAAGCCATAGACTTCGATACGCCGGGCGGCGGCCAGGATGTCCACGGCCCGGCTCAGGTTTTCCGTGTTCAGCTGGTTGCGCATGCGGGAAAAGGCGCTGATGGCCCGGCCGATGACCTTGGCCGCCACCTCCGCCACCGGGTCGTCGGGCATCAGGTCGGCGTCGACGAAGGGGGTGCCCGTGGCCAGGTCCTGCGCCAGGCGCAGCTTGAAATCCTGATAGCCGCTGCAGCCGATGGACCGGCAGAAGCGCACCACCGTGGGCTGGCTGACATCCGCCTCGCGCGCCACCTCCGCCACCGAGGCGGTGACGACGGCGTGCGGCCGCTTCAGGACGATTTCCGCGATCTTGCGTTCCGACGGGCGCAAACCGTCCATCATCCCGCGTATGCGACCCAGCATGAAGCTAACCCCCGACCTGCCGATGACTTGACGAAGGAAGCAGGCGCGCTGCCGCGGCGGCGTTCCTTCCCGTTTGTAGTGAAATTACCGGAAATGGCGCGGGCCTGTCACCTGTGCAGTAAAGCAGTATGGCGCCAGGGGCATGGGCGGGGCAGGGGCTAAGAGGTGACCTCAGCCCCCCACGGCGCGTTGCACCGTCCAGAACAGGCCGGTGGCGGCGATGAGGGAGGAGGCGGGGATGACCACGCGGCGCCGGTACCAGGGCTTGTCCCTGTGCCCCCTGAAGCGCACACGAGGGCCACGGCGGCATAGGCGGCGGCGATGATGGACAGCTGCGCCAGTTCTATCCCCACGTTGAAGCTGACCAGGGCGGGAATGACGTCGCGCCGGGCCAGGTGCAGGTCGGCCAGGGCGCCGGCGAAGCCCATGCCGTGCAGCAGGCCGAAGGCGAAGACCACCAGGGGCCGCCAGGGCGTCAGCCGCGCCGTCATGATGTTCTCCACCGCCACATAGGCGACCGACAGGGCGATCAGCGGCTCCACCACCCGCGAGGGCAGGCTGATGACGCCGTACATGGTCAGGCCCAGGGTAACGGAATGGGCCAGGGTGAAGGCCGTGACCTGCACCAGGATGGACCGCAAGCGCGTGGTCAGCAGGAAGATGCCCAGCACGAACAGGATGTGGTCCAGCCCCTCCGGCAGGATGTGCAGGAAGCCCAGTCGCAGGTACTGGGCCGCGAGTTCGGCCAGGGAGACCGGGGCGGCGTTGGCGGCCAGCGTGAAGGGCGCGCTGGCGGCGTCGCCCTCCAGCCACTGGGTCCGCGGCGCGCCGCCGGCGGCATCCGTGAAGACCACGCCGTAAGTGCTGTAGACCAGGCCGTAGCGCCAGGTGACCGCGCGCGTCCCGGGTGGCAGGGGGCCGCCGGCGCGCAGCACCACGAAGGCCGGCAGGGTGATGTCGTTGGGCATCTCCACCCGCTCGACCGCCACCGTGGCGGCGACGGGCGCGCCGTCCGCCGCCAAGTCCACCCGTGCGGCGATGGTATCGGCCAAGGGCGGCAGGATCGCCCGCACCCGCTCCGCCGTCAGGTCGCGGCTCAGCGGCCGGCCCGTGGCCGCCTCCAGCTTGTTCACCAGGGCGGTGGGGGCGGTGGTGATGGTGGCGGACCAAGCGTCGCCCGGCCCCACCGTCAGCTGCACCTGGGTGGTGCCGATCTCATGCGCCGGGGCTCGGCCCCCCAGGCACACCATCAGCAGCAGGGCCCAAAGCCAGCACCTCATGGCGGCGCGCCTGTGGCGCCGGCGGCGGGCCCGGGCCAGTCGAACGTCAGGGAGGCCCAGTGACTTTCCCAATCCCGGTGGTGCAGCCAATGGGCCAGCATGCCCGCCCGCGCCATGTGCACCGACCGGACCAGCCAGACGCCGGCTTGGGGCAGAGGAAAGGCGAAGGCGCCTTGGGCGTCGCTGCGCGTGGCCAGGCGCACGGCCGGCTGGCCACGCAGGTGCGCGGTGACGACCGCGCCGGCCACCGGTTGGCCCAGGAACAGCACATGGCCGCGCACCGGGTCGGCGCCGGCCACGGTGGGGTCGGCGTCGGGCACGATCTCATAGGTGAAGCCCTGGGGCCGGGTCACGGCGGGGTCGGGCCCGGCGCCGGCCAACAGGGACTTGGCGTAGCGGTAGAAACATTCGCGGCCGGGGAGGGCGCTTTCGCCCCGCCGCTGCCGCTCCGCCACGATCCCATCCAGGCCGTATTGGCGCAGATAGGCGGTGAAGCGCTCGGGCGGCAGCTCGATATAGCTGCCGCCGCCGGTATAGCCGATCAGGGCGGTGGCCCGGCCATCGGCGCGCAGGAAGCCGGCCGGGTCGATGTTGTCGGCACCGCCGACCACCTGTTCCTCCCCCGCCTGGCGCACGAAGAACCGGTCGATCAGGCTGGCGGTGCGGGGCACGGGGTCGCCGATGAAATTCTCCCCCACCCGCAGGCCCACGGCCACGGCGCTGCCGGGGCCGGGACGGAAGGCGGAGGGCTCGATCCAGAAATCATGCGCCAGGGCGCCGGCGGCCCAAAAGGCCGCCGCCAGCCCGGCCAGACAGGCGCGGGCAGCCGCCATCAGGCGTCGATCCGGCGCCACCACCAGCGCAGCAGGTGCCGGATCAGGCGACGGATGATCTCGACGATCCCCCAGCTGACCAGCAGCAGGACGATCACGCCCAGGATGACCCAAGGCAGAACGCTGTGGGCGTTGGACGGCGCCGGCGCCTGGTCCGGCCATTGCGGCGCCAGATAGGGCCACTCGCTGCTGAAGGGCTTGTCGTTCACCGTGGCGCGCGGGTAGGGCCCCTCGATGAAGGAGATCTCCTGCAGCAGGCAATCGCCGAAGGCGCAGGTCTGGGCCACCACGTCGTCGGTCAGCAGGCGGCCGTTGGGGTACCCGACAGGGAAGCGGTCAGTGTAGACCATGACGTCGGGCTGCAGGTCGTAGGGCCGCAACTGCAGGGTGAACTGCAGGAAGTCGGCCGCCGCAATCGCCCACCATTCCTTGGCGCTGTGCAGGTAGTTGTAGATGTTGTCCAGCTTGGCCTTGCGCGCCATCAGCGCCTTCAGCTGGTCCTTGGGCGGCATCGTGTTGATGAAGCCGAAGCGCGGCAGCTGGGTGCGGATGGACCGGCCGACATGGTCGATCTCCGTCCCGTTCTTGGCGGTGGTGCCCCACAGGATGAAGTCGTGCTGGTCGGCCGGGAACGCGCTCTTCGGGATGCGCATCACCATGGCGATGGCGTTCTTCTTGAAGAATTGCGGGAAGACGAAGGGGTCGTCGCGCACGCCGAAGTAGGTCTTGATCTTGTCGGTGTCCTTCAGGCCCGTGTAGGTGACGCTGTTCACCGTCACGTCGTCCTGCAGCTTCACCTTGATGGTGACGTCGGAATGGATCTGGTCGGGCACCAGCACCGTGCCGCCGTAGCGGGCGCGGATGGCGGGGTCCTGGAAGGACAGCGGCGTGGTGAGATCCATGTGAATCTCATAGTCATACGGCGCCAGGTTGTAGGGTTTTGGCGCCAGCAGGGCGCGGTTGACGTCGAAGATCAGGATCATGTCGTCCCCTTCCGGGTAGAAGAACAGATCCGTGATGTTGGCCGTCGGGTCGGTCAGGTTGGTCGGGTCGGCATGGTCCGACGCGCGCGCTGGTTGTGGAGTTGCCAGGCCTAAGCATGCAACCAGCGCGAGCCCTGCCAGCCGCGCCCTCGGCAGCGCTTTTCCCAGGATGTTCAGGCCCATGGTCCTGTTGAAGATGCGCCCCATCGTCTTCCTCCGTCTTCCCGCCAGTTCCGCGTGATGCGGGATATCCAATTGATTTAAAAAGGAAATTAGGCCCGTTCTGAAGCCGCGCCCCATCGGAAGGACTATTCCGTTTTGCAGGGTCGGCTTACACTTTAGGGGTGGAAGCCGCATATCAAATTCGAGATAAACGGCGCAACAATAGGAACTATATTTCCTCTAGGTTGTATCTTTGGCTTGAGACTAGTTCGCTCAGGATATAATGTCCAGACCAACGAACAACTTTTCAGGGCGCGAGGTGGGGTATGGCGCGGATCGGTCTTGGGGTCGTAACGACCCTGGTGGCGGCGGTGCTGCTGCTGTCTGGCTGCGGTGACAAGCAGGTGAAGGATGAGGCGATGCGGGCCGGCCGGGCCGCCGACACCTTCCCGGCCGCCGACGAGGACTATTTCAAGGACATGGACGGCGGCGTTCAGCTGAGCCTGAAAGAGATCAGGGGCCGCAACAATTGGGTCGTGTGGACCGGCGGCAACGACCGCTTCTGGGACCTCATCACCAACAGTGCCTTCGGCAACTTCGACCTGCTGAAGACCATCTCCAGTTATAAAGGTGATGAAAATCATAAAGGCCTTGCCTACGGCCGCCACAACCGGTTCGAGCAACTGGGCCTGATGAACGAGCCGTGCTTCGTGGAACCCAAGGAGGGCTCTAAGGACCAGTTCGGCCTGTGGCTGGATCAGCGGGTGAAGGACGATCCCAACTGCCCCGACGACCCTTTCGCCAATGAGAAGAAGTACCCCGGCGTCAAGATCGGCGCGCGCGGCGTGACCGTGCCGGTGGGCTCTTACTACGGCTATCCCACGGGCATCGTCGGCCTGCGCCTGTTCCCCAATCCCGACTTCGACGAAAAGGCGAAGAAGCATTGGGACGCGGAGAAATATTACACCGACCCGGACTACTACAACGACAAGAACCTGGTGCGTCCCTATCGCGTGGGCATGGCCTGCGGCTTCTGCCATGTGGGCCCCAGCCCGACCCACCCGCCAGCCGACCCGGAAAACCCGAAGTGGGAGAACATGAGCGCCGTGGTCGGCGCCCAGTATTTCTGGATCGACCGCATCTTCGGCTGGAACTACGGCAAGCCGGGCTCGCCGGAGCGCAAGGCGAGCGAGCAGAACTACCTGATCCAGCTGGTGCACACCTCGCGCCCCGGCGCGCTGGACACCTCGCTGGTTTCCACCGACTACATCAACAACCCCCGCACCATGAACGCCGTCTACGAGCTGCAGGCCCGCATGGATATCGCCGCGAAGCGAGGGGGGGTGGAGACGCTGAGCGGGGGCGAGCTGAACAACGAATTCCTGCCGGGCACCTTTGATAGCGCGACCAAACAGGTGACGACCCCGCATGTGCTGAAGGACGGTTCCGACAGCGTCGGGGTGCAGGGGGCGCTGAACCGCGTCTTCATCAACATCGGCTTGTTCAGCGAGGAATGGCTGCGCCACTTCAACCCGCTGTTCGGCGGCGTGCCCAACACGGCCATCCAGATCGAGGTGGGCCGCAAGAACTCCAGCTATTGGCAGGCGACGGAGCATCAGACCGCCGACTTGGCCGCGTACTTCCTGAACAAGGATATCCAGAAGGGCCACAAGCTGGCCGACGCGCCGGGCGGCCAGAAGTACATGACCGCCGCCGGGCCCGCCACACAGCTGGACCGGGGCAAGGAGGTGTTCGCCGAGACCTGCGCCGGCTGCCATTCCAGCAAGCAGCCGCAGCCACCCAAGGAGATCGACTTCAAGACCTGCAACGGCCCGAACTACCTGGCTTGCTGGAACCAGTACTGGGCTTGGGTGAAATCGGACGAGTTCAAGGCGCAGATGAAGGAGATGGTGAAGGACAAGGATTTCCTGACGGACAACTACCTCTCCACCGACATGCGCATTCCGGTGACCCTGCTGCAGACCAACGCCTGTAGCCCGCTGGCCACCAACGCCATCGCCGGCAACATCTGGGACAACTTCTCCTCCACCTCCTACAAGCAGCTGCCGTCCGTCGGCACCATCAAGATCCACGATCCCTTCACGGGTGAGGAGAAGGACTACGTCATGCCGGCCGGCGGCCGCGGCTACACCCGCGTGCCCTCGCTGGTGGCCCTGTGGTCGACGGCGCCCTACCTGGTGAACAACACGGTGGGCTGGCCCGGCGGGTCACCCTATGCGCACCCGCCGCAGCCGATGCCGCCGCACGACCAAAAGCCTCATGACCCGACTTATGACCCGTTGAATCCGTCGGTCGAGGAGCGCGTGAAGACCTTCGAGGCCTCGATCAGGCAGATGCTGTGGCCCGAGACGCGTCCGCACGACAAGCTGCTGGGTGACAAGGGGGTGTTCCTCATCGACCGCACCAGTGTCGGCAGCTATCTGAAGGTGCCCGGCGGCTACCTGCCCGGCTTCCTGAAGCCGCTGCTCAGCCCGCTGCACCGCTGGCTGCCCAGCGTCTTCGGCGACGGCGACCTGATGGTGGGGCCCATCCCCAAGGACACGCCGGTCAACCTCATCTCCAACACCGAGCTGTACAAGGACGACGCCACCCTGGCGGAGAACCTGCCCCGCTATGTCCAGCTGCTGCAGCTGCTGAAAAAAGCGACCCACGACTTGTCGCAGCTGCCCAAGAACGCGACGGACGAGGAGGCGCGCAAAGTGTTCGCCAACCTGCGGAAGCCGCTGCTGGACTTCAGCAAGTGCCCGGATTTCGAGGTCAACCGCGGCCACTACTTCGGGACCAGCTTCACGTCCGAGACGACGGCGCTCAGCGACGACGACAAGGAAGCGCTGATCGAGTTCCTGAAGACCTTCTGACCACCCCGCCCCTCAAAACCCGTCCGGCCGCGCGCTCCGCGGCCGGCGGTTGGGGGCGGCATTCCCACGGGCCAGGCATGGGGGACAGGCTATGGCAGATGTAAACGACGCATCCGTTCAATCCGCTCAATATGATTTCATCGTCGTCGGTTCCGGCGCCGGTGGCGGCACGGTGGCGGCCCGCCTGGCGGAGGCGGGGTATACCGTCCTGGTGCTGGAGGCGGGGGGGACCCGCGCAAATCCCATGGGGGCGATCCCTATTATCCGAACGAGAACCGTTTGCCGGACGATTACGACGTCCCGGTACTCCACGCTTTCGCCTCGGAAAACACGGGCATGCGCTGGGACTTCTTCGTACGCCACTACAGCGATCAGGCGGTGCAGACGTCCGACCCCAAGTATAGGTCGGTGTATCCACCGCCTGACGGGCGGCTGGTCGACGGCGTCCTTTATCCCCGCGCCGGCACCCTGGGCGGCTGCACGGCACATAACGCCCAGATCGTCGTCTATCCCAACAACGAGGACTGGCAGTTCATCGCCGACCTGACGGGCGATATCAGCTGGAAGCCGGAGGCCATGCGCCGGCTGTTCCGCAAGCTGGAGAACTGCCACTATCGCTGGTTCTACCGCCTGCTGTACTGGCTGAGCCTGGGCTTGATCAATCCGTCGGGCCACGGCTTCCGCGGCTGGCTGCACACCCAGAAGGCCATCCCGCTGCAGGCGCTGGGCGACAAGCCCCTGATCCAGGGGCTGCTGGATTGCGCCAAGGCCGTGCTGCTGCGCGATCCCAATCCCGACCAGGGCTTCGAATGGCTGCTGGAGGGGGAGGGCGATCCCAACGACAAGCGGCTGGTGGACGCGGACGCATTCGGCCTGCGCTACGTCCCCTTGTCCAACCGCAACCATGCCCGCACCGGCACGCGCGAGCGCCTGCTGGAGGTGGCGGAGAAGCATCCCGACCGCCTGCACATCGAACTGGACGCGCTGGTCACCCGCGTCCTGTTCGACGAGTCCACGCCGCCGGAAGGGCCGCTGGGTGGTGGTGAGCCGCGTGCCATCGGCGTGGAATACGAGAAGGGGGAGAAACTGTATTCCGCCTCCTTCGCCCAGGGTACGGGCGGGGAAAAACGCGCCGTCTACGCCAAGCATGAGGTCATCCTGTCCGGCGGCGCCTTCAACACGCCGCAACTGCTGATGCTGTCGGGCATCGGCCCCAGGGAAACACTGGAGAAATTCAACATCCCGGTGCGGGTCGACAGCCCCGGCGTGGGCCGCAACCTGCAGGACCGCTACGAGGTCGGCGTCGTCAACGAGATGACCACGGACTGGGAGGTGCTGAAGGGCGCCAAGTTCGCCGCCGGCGATCCCCAGTACCAGCAATGGAAGGAGAAGCGCGAGGGCGTCTACACCACCAACGGCGCCGTGCTGGCCGTCACCAAGCGCTCGGCACCCGAACGGCCCATGCCGGACCTGTTCTGCTTCGGCCTGCTGGGTGAATTCCGCGGCTACTACCCCGGCTATTCCAGCCTGTTCCCGGAGCATCTGAACATGCTGACCTGGGCGGTGCTGAAGGCCCACACGCTGAACCGCGGCGGCGAGGTGACCCTGCGGTCGGCCGACCCGCGCGACACCCCCTACATCAACTTCCATTACTTCGAGGAAGGCACGGACAAGTCGGGCGAGGACCTGGACAGCGTGGTGGAGGGCATCCGCTTCGTGCGCGCCATCACCAAGCAGCTGTACGACCAGGGCATCGCCAAGCAGGAATTGCTGCCCGGCCCCGCCGTCCAGACGGATGAGGAGCTGAAATACTTCGTGCGCACCCATGCCTGGGGGCACCACGCCTCCTGCACCTGCGCCATCGGCAGCGCCACGGGGGGTGGCGTGCTGTCCAGCGACTTCCGCGTCCATGGGGTCAAGGGCTTGCGGGTGGTGGACGCCTCCGTTTTCCCGCGCATCCCCGGCTACTTCATCGTCAGCGCCGTCTACATGATCGGCGAGAAGGCGGCCGAGGTGATCATCGAGCAGACCCGTTGCCAGCAGAACCGCCGCCATCAGGCGCGGGCGTGAGAATCAGGGGGCTAGACCAATGACCAATCCGCTTAGCACCATCGAGGTTCTGCGGGCCGAGGCCAAGAGCATCCATGGTGACCATGTGCTCGACGGGGTGCAGGACGAGGACCTGACCCTGGCGCTCAACACCCTGGAATCCACCGCCCTCTGCCTGTCGGGCGGCGGCATCCGCAGCGCCACCTTCGGCCTGGGCATCATCCAGGCGCTGGCCGCCCGGCCGCGGCCCTGCAAGGACTTCCGCCTGCCGCCGCCGGACAAGGCGCTGTTGGGCCAGTTCAACTATCTCTCCACCGTCTCGGGCGGCGGCTATATCGGCAGCTGGCTGTCGGCCTGGCTGTCGCGCCAGCCCTATGCCGAGGTGCTGCCGCAGCTGAACACCCGCGGCCATGAGGTCAGCGCCGTCGAGCCCACGGCCATCGGCGACCTGCGCCGCGACAGCAACTATCTGACGCCCAAGGTGGGCCTGGTCTCGGCCGACACCTGGGCGGCGGCGGCGATGATCCTGCGCAACCTGCTGTTGAACTGGGTGCTGCTGATCCCGCTGTTCCTGTTGAGCCTGGTGGTGGTGAAGCTGGCCGCCGTGGGCGTGGCCTGGCTGTCGCATCCCTTCGGCGACCAGAAGTACGGCCTGGCCCTGATCATCCTGGCCGTCATCTCCCTGGTCCTGGTGCTCATAGGACTAAGGTTCACGCTGCGCGCCATGAGGCTCAGCGGCACGGCCAGTCCAACACAGGGACAATTCCTCAAGGGCAATCTGCTGCCCATGTTCCTGGGCGGCGTCGCCTGGACCGGGGCCCTGGACACCACCATCGGCTATCAGCTGCTGATCGTCACGCCGCTGGCCGACTTGCTGGTCTTCGGCGGCATCCTCGGCTTCGTCGTCTACGGGGCGGCCCAGCTCATCACCCTGCTCACGACGGGGGAGCTGTTCACCGCGCTGCTGGACCTCAAGCGCTGGGCGCGGCTGAAGCACCGCACCACTTGGGGCTGGCTGGTTGCGGGCATCGCCTATGGCGCCTTCCTGGGCTTCGGCGCCCATATCATCGGCTCCGGCGGTGATCCGGCCGTGCGCCTGCTGCTGCTGCTGCTGTTCGCGCCGCCGTGGCTGCTGGTGTCGCAACTGATGGCCGAGACCTGCTATGTGGCGCTGACCAGCAACACCCCCCGCTCGGATGAGCAGCGTGAGTGGTTCGCGCGGTCGGCCGGCTGGTACCTGGCGACCTGCATCGCCTGGATCGCCGGCGTGGCCCTGGCGCTCCTGGGGTCGTGGACGGCCGGGCAGGTGGAACTGGGCACGCAGGCCCTGTTCGACTGGCTGGTGGCCGGCGGCGGCGCCACGGCCGCGGTCGGCTGGCTGACGGGCGGCAGCGGCCGCACCTCGGCCCAGCCGTCCAACCAGGCCCCCAACCGCAGCCCCGTCGCCATCGCCTACAACGTGGCGGCCAGCCTGTCGGCGCCCCTGTTCTTCGCCCTGTTGCTGGTGCTGGGGTCGGCCGTCATCGACCTGGTGGTGCTGCGCGACTCCCTGTTCGCCTACCTGATCTCCTACGGCAATTACCTCATCCTGCCGGACAGCGCCGGGTCGGTGCTGTTCCAGAGCGGCATGGTGGAGGCGCAGGAGCGCAGCATGGTGGTGCCGCTGCTGGTGATCGCGGGGGTGATCCTGGGCATCATCGCCTTCTTCGCGTCCAAGTACATCAACATCAACCGCTTCTCTCTGCACGGCCTGTACCGCAACCGCCTGGTCCGGGCCTTCCTGGGGGCATCGCACATCGGTCGCAAGCCGGACCGCTTCACCGGTTTCGACATGGACGACAACCCGACCATGCAGTCGCTGTGGCCGGCGAAGCGTGAGGACCGGACGGGCGACAATTGGCGGCCCTTCCATGTCCTGAACACGACCCTGAACGTCATCTCCACCCGTAATCTGGCATGGCAGCAGCGCAAGGGCATGTCCTTCACCATCACGCCGCTGCACAGCGGGGCGGCGTCGCTGTGCCCCCTGCTGGACCAGCCGGGCGGCACCCTGGTGGCCTATCGCGGCGCCTTCCGGCCGTCCTCGAAATACGGTGGCTCGTCGCACAGCGGCCGCCGGTTCCGCCTGTGGCCGTTCGCGCGCCAGCCGAAATGCCCACCCCGTCCGGAGGATGATCCCACCAATCCGGGCATCTCGCTGGGCACGGCCATGGCCATTTCCGGCGCCGCGGTGGACCCCAACGCCGGCTATCACTCCTCGCCCACCGTGTCCCTGCTGCTGACCCTGCTGAACATGCGGCTGGGCTGGTGGCTGGGCAATCCGGCGCCGGTGGGGGAGAAGTCCTGGTACCGCAACGGCCCGCCGACGGCGGCGGCACCCCTGGTGAAGGACGCCTTCGGCCTGACGACGGACGACCAGCCTTATGTCGCCCTGTCGGACGGCGGCCATTTCGAGGATCTGGGCCTTTATGAGATGGTCCGCCGCCGCTGCCGCTATATCGTGGTCAGCGACGCTGGCGAGGACCCCACCTTCACCTACTCCGATCTGGGCATGGCTGTGCGCAAGATCGGCATCGATTTCGGTATCCCCATCCGCTTCCACGAACTGCAGAAGATGCAGCCGCGGCCGGCGCCGGGGGTGACGCTGACCGATGTGCCCTATCACGCCATGGGCGTCATCGACTACGCCATGGCCGACGGGCCGGCGGCCAAGCCGGGCATCATCCTGTACGTCAAGGCCAGCTTCCATAACTGCGATGAAGGGGCGGGGGTGAAGGCCTACGCCAACGCCCACCCCACCTTCCCGCACGAATCCACCACCGACCAGTGGTTCTCCGAAAGCCAGTTCGAGAGCTACCGGTCGCTGGGCTTCCAGATCATGGACAGCATCCTGGCGGAGGCCCAGGGCTGCGCCACCGATCTCGCCACCCTGAAGCAGATCCTGGACCGCCTGGCGGAACAGGCGCTGAAAGAGGAGTGTGAGGAGTGTGACCCGCCAGTCCTGCAAGGCGCCTGACCGGCCTAGCCTGGAAGCGGGACGGAACAAGGCATCCCGACTGCATCTTTAAGAGGCCGGGCGGGCGCGCACACGGATTGTGCGGCCCGCCCGCTTTCGAAGGACAGCGGGGAGGCCAGCCTTGGACACCTTGGAGCCGGGATCGGCGCCATCCGGAACGACGCGCGTACCTGGGGGGTCATCGGCGGACGGCGGCGACGGCGGGCCGAAAAAGCCCCGTACCATCTGGCAATGCCTGGGGCCCGGCCTGGTCACCGGCGCTTCCGACGACGATCCCAGCGGCATCGCGACATATTCCCAGGCGGGGGCGCAGTTCGGCTACGGCCTGGCCTGGACCCTGGTTCTGACCTACCCGCTGATGGCCGCGATCCAGGAGATCAGCGCCCGCATCGGCCGGGTCACGGGCCATGGCATCGCCGGCAACCTGCGCCGCCACTATCCGCCGCTGACCATCAACGCCATCGTCTTCCTGCTGGTGGCGGCCAATATCATCAACATCGGGGCCGACCTGGGGGCCATGGCGGCGTCGCTGGGCCTGCTGATCGGCGGGCCGCAATGGCTGTACGTCCTGCTGTTCGGCGGCGCTTCGGCCGGCTTGCAAATTCTGGTGCCCTACTGCCGCTACGTCTCCATCCTGAAATGGCTGACGCTGTCGCTGTTCGCCTATGTCGCCACCGTGCTGGCGGTGCCCATCCCCTGGGCCGAACTGGGCCATGCGGTTATCCACCCGCCCGTCTCGCTGAAGTCGGAGTATCTGGTGGCGGTCGTCGCCGTCTTCGGCACCACCATCAGCCCCTACCTGTTCTTCTGGCAGGCGGACCAGGAGGTGGAGGAGGAAAAGGGCGACCCCGAGGCCCAGCCCCTGAAAAAGGCGCCGGAACAGGCGCGGGAGGAACTGCGGCGTATCCGCCTGGACACCTACATCGGCATGCTGCTGTCCAATGGCGTGGCGCTGTTCATCATCATCACCACCGCCGCCACCCTGCATGTCCATGGCGTCACCGACATCCAGACCTCAAGCCAGGCGGCGGAGGCGTTGCGCCCCATCGCCGGCACCTTCGCCTTCGCCATCTTCGCCCTGGGCATCATCGGCACCGGCCTCCTGGCCCTGCCGGTGCTGGCGGGGTCGGCAGCCTATGCGCTGGGCGAGGCACGCCGCTGGCCGGTGGGCCTGGCACGGCCCTGGAACAAGGCCAAGGCCTTCTACGGCGCCATTCTGCTGGCCATGGCCGTGGGCTCGGTCATGAACGTCATCGACATGGACCCGGTGAAGGCCTTGTTCTGGAGCGCCGTGGTCAACGGCTTGGTGGCGGTGCCGGTCATCGTCATGATGATGCGCATGGCCACGCGGCGCCAGATCATGGGCGACTTCGTCCTGCCGCGGGCCTTGCGCGTCCTGGGTTGGGCCTGCATGGCCGCCATGGCGGTGGTGGACACCGCCATGGTGGTGACCTGGGTGATGTGAGGCCCTTATCCGTGTGCCAGTTTCGGCCCGGCGATGCCGGCCACCGGGCATGGGCGGGTGGCTGGGCCGGTATCGTCCGCCGGCCGGAAAAGCACGGCCGCCGCCGCCGGGTTGCTAGCACCTTAAAAAAGAGAAAGACTTCCTAGCCGTATATCTCTTTAATTGAGATAGTTCATGCGGGGAGGGGCGGCCATGACCGACGAAACCAACACTCTGGAAAGCGCCGGCGCGCCGGCCGTGGGGATGGGCGCGGCGGACGCGCGCGACCACCAGCGCTGGGACGAGTGGCAGGACGATGTCCGCATCATGCTGAGCTTCGCCGCCGGTCGGGGCCTGGCGCTGGAGCGGACGGTGATCGACACGGCGGTGCGCGTCACCGCCACCCCGCCGGAGCGGCTGAGCCTGGAGGACAAGCAGGCGCTGTGGGTCGCCTACCAGGCGCTGTCGGTGGTGATCGCCCCCGCCACCAGCGCCAGCTTGCGCCATATCCGCGAGTTCCGGCGCGAATTGGGCCTGGCGGGCTGGTGGCGCTCCCTGACCCGGGCGGGGCTGGTGCAAAGGACCATACGCAGCGGCGTCGTGTGGCTGGTGGGCGTGGCGCTGGTCACGGCCATCGTGCAGATCCACGCCGCCAACGGCACCAACCTGCTGGCCCAGACCGGTGTGCGCCAGCTGCTGTTCATCGAAGGGGCGGCGGCGCAGCGCCCGATGGGGGAGGGGACCGCGGACGCCAACGCCAGCCCGGGAGCCTCCGCCCTGACGGCGGCTCAGGAGCCGCTGGTCCAACTGCGGCGGCAGGCGGCGGCGAAGCTGCTCGCCCCCTGGATCTGCCACCCGCTTTCCCGTGTCGTGACCCTCAGCTTCGATGCCCATGGTTATTGCCAGCGGCGGGACGCGGGGGCGCCGGCCGCGCCCTCGGGAGAGGATGCCGACACGGTCCTGCTGCATACGGTGGAATTGGCGTGGAGCGCCGGCACGGCGCTGACGCTGTACGTCCTGCCGGCGATTTTCGGGCTGTTGGGTGCCTGCGCCTATATCGCGCGGGTGCTGACGGAGGCGGTGATCAACGCCTCCTTCATGCCGCAACTGGGCTTCCGTATGGTGCTGCGCCGGGCGCTGGGCCTGACGCTGGGGTTGTCCACCGGGCTGTTCTACAAGAGCGTGGTCGCCACCATCGAACCCACGGCCTCCGCCCAGATTTCCCTGCTGGGGGCGGCCTTCCTGGCGGGCTACAGCGTGGAGGCGGTGTTCGCCATGTTCGATGCCGCGGTGGACAAGCTGCGCGAGGTGTTCAAGCCGCGCGACGCCGCCTCGCGCCCCGCCGCCCCCCTTGGGCCCGCCGCCGGCCCGCAGGCCGTGCCGAAGGAGGCCCAGGGCTGAGACGGGATCAGTTGGAAGGGGCCGCCACGGCGGACAGCGGCAGATGGATGCCACATTCCGTCTTGCCCATGCCGGCCCAGCGGCCGGGCACGGCAGATCATCGCCCGGGGCGACGCGGTCGGTGCAGGGCATGCAGCCGATGGAGAGATAGCCGTCGGCTTCCAGCGGGTGGCGCGGCAGGTCATGGCGGTCCAGATAGGCCACCAGATCGTCCCGGTCCCAGTCGGCCAGCGGGTTGACCTTCAGCCGGCCTTCGGCCGCCTCGATGGTCACCAGGTCGGCGCGGGTGCTGGCCTGGAAGCGCTTGCGCCCCGTGATCCAGGCGCTGAAGCCCTCCAGCGCGCGGTTCAGCGGTTCCACCTTGCGGAAGCGGCAGCAGGCGTCCGGGTTGGTGCGCCACAGCAGGCCGTCGGCGTCGCGCGCCGCCACGTCCTCGGGCAGCGGCTTGATCTCCCGGGCGTCGGTCAGGCCCAGCCGCGCCACCAGCTCACGGCGGTAGCGCAGGGTCTCGCCGAACAGCTTGCCGGTGTTCAGGAAGAGGATCGGCGTGGCCGGATCGATCTCCGCCACCATGTGCAGCAGCACGGCGGATTCCGCGCCGAAGGAGGAGACCAGGGCGATCTCGCCCTTCAGTTCCCGCGTCAGCAGCGGTTCCAGCAGCGCCGGGCCCGTCAGGCCGGCGTAGGTCCGGGCCAGATTGGCCGCCCGGTCGCCTGTCACGGTCACGCTGCATGCTCCGTCTTCTTGTGGCGCGACAGCCGCGCCATGGACAGGGGGCCCGCCACCGACACCTGGTAGGCGGTGCTGATCTCGGTCAGGGCGTGGGCCCACAGGGCTGGGTCACGGCCTTCCGGAATCTCCACCTGGGTCACGCCGCAGCGGACCAGGGCCAGATACTGGTCGGGCAGGGTGTGGCCCACCGCGCGAATGACGCCGCGGTAGCCCAGGTGCTCGCGCAGCTCGCGGGCGATGGTGAAGCCACGGCCGTCGCGGAACTTGGGGAAGTCCAGCGCCACCAGGGCGAAGTCCGCCAGGTGGTCGGCGATGTCCCTCGGGTGCTGGCTGCTGGCGAGCCAGATGCCCAGGCCGCCGTTGCGGCCCACCAGGGTGTCGCGGTCCTTGTGGAAGCGGGCCAGGCTGACGATGACGGGCACGTCCGCCGCCGGCAGGGCGTCGTCATCGCCCAGGCGCACCCAGGCGTCGTCGACCAGCTTTCCGGTTTCAATGAGCGGCATAGACCTTGTCCTTGAACGGGGTGTGACCGATGCGGGCCAGGGTGTCGAGGAAGCGTTCCCCGTCCTGGCGCCGGTCCAGATAGACGCCGACCACGGCATCGATGGCGTCGAGCGTCTCATCGGCCGACAGGGCCGGGCCCATGATGTCGCCGATGGCGCCCACCTCGGCGGCCGAGCCGCCCAGCGTCAGCTGGTAGGCCTCGACCCCCTTCTTGTCGACGCCCAGGATTCCGATGTGGCCGACATGGTGATGGCCGCAGGCGTTGATGCAGCCGCTGATCTTGATTTTCAGCTCGCCGATGTCGTGCTGGCGGTCCAGGTCGGCGAAGCGCTCGGAAATGCGCTGGGCCAGGGGGATGGAGCGGGCGTTGGCCAGGGCGCAGTAATCCAGGCCCGGGCAGGCGATGATGTCGGTGATCAGGCCGGAATTGGCCTCGCCGAAGCCGATGTCGGCCAGCGCCTTCCACAAGGCCGGCAGGTCGTCCTGGCGCACATGGGCCAGCACCAGGTTCTGCTCATGCGTCACCCGGATTTCGCCGAAGCTGTAGCGGTCGGCCAGGTCGGCGATGACATCCATCTGCTCCGCCGAGACGTCGCCTGGAATGCCGCCCGCCGGCTTCAGGGTGATGGTGGCGATGGCGTAGCCCGGCTGGCGGTGGGCGGCGACATTGGTGCGGACCCAGCGGTTGAAGGCATGGTCCTCCAGCCGTGCCCGGGCCAGGACGCCGGAGATGGGCTCCAGCACCTCATAGGGCTGGCTGGCGAAACGGGCGCGGATGCCGTCCAGGATGGCCGGCTCCAGCCGGTACTGGGCCACTGGCATGCGGGCGAACTCGGCCTCCACCTCGTCACGGAAGGTGTCGATACCCAATTCATGCACCAGGATCTTGATGCGCGCCTTGTAGATGTTGTCGCGCCGGCCATAGGCGTTGTAGACGCGCAAGACCGCCTCCAGATAGGCGATCAGCTCATCCTCGGGCAGGAAGTCGCGCAGCTTCTTGGCGATGAAGGGCGTGCGGCCCAGGCCGCCGCCGACATAGACCTCAAAGCCGACGGCACCCTCGGCGTCGCGCTTGGCGATCAGGCCCACGTCGTGGATGCAGATGGCGGCGCGGTCGGCGCTGCTGCCGGTGATGGCGATCTTGAACTTGCGCGGCAGGAACGAGAATTCGGGATGCAGGGTCGACCACTGGCGTAGGATCTCAGCATAGTGGCGGGGGTCCACCACCTCATCGCTGGCGACACCGGCGAACTGGTCCGAGGTCACGTTGCGGATGCAGTTGCCGCTGGTCTGGATGGCGTGCATGTCCACCTCGGCCAGCAGGTCCAGGATGGCCGGCACATCCACCAGCTTGATCCAGTTGAACTGCAGGTTCTGGCGGGTGGTGAAGTGGCCGAAGCCCTTGTCGTACTGGCGGGCGATGACGCCGAACTGGCGCACCTGGCGGCTGGTCAGGATGCCGTAGGGCACGGCGATGCGCAGCATGTACGCGTGCAGCTGCAGGTACAGGCCGTTCATCAGGCGCAGCGGCTTGAACTCGTCCTCCGTCAGCTCCCCGGCCAGGCGGCGGGCCACCTGGCGGCGGAATTGCTCCACCCGCTCCTTCAGGAAATCGCGGTCCACCTGGTCGTAGTGGTAGATGCCGGCGTGGCTGGACAGGCCGTTGGCGGGTGGGGCGATCTGACGGGCGGCGGCGGAGGGGCTCATGACGGCAAGCTCTGTGTAATCTTCATTCATGCGGGAATGTTTCAAGCGCCGACCCTCAGGCCGCCGAGGGGATGGCGTCGATGCTGGGGCCGGCGGCGCGGATCCATTCCCGTGTCTTCAGGGGGCGGGGGCCGCTGGCCTCCACCGCCACGTCCACGGCGTAGGGCTCCACCACCTCCTGCCGGGCGGCGGAGGCGCGGGCGAGGGCCAGGGCCGCCTCCGCGGCGGGCGCGTCGCCCTGCACCTGGGCGTCGGCCACCCGGGTCGACCAGCCGCCGGCCTCGGTCAGCCAGACGACGGCGCCGTCCTGCAGGCGGTTGGCGGTGACGACCTTCGGGGCGTCGGTAACGCGGGCCATGGGACTATCCTCTTCAGACGGCGGCTTTCAGCCCGCGTTCCGGGGTCGTGTCGCCGAGGCGGCCCGGGGCGGAGCTGACGGTGGTGAAAATATCGGCGGCGATTTTTGAGGGGTCGGCCAGGGTCACGACCTCCCCCACCAGGATCAGGGCGGGGCCGGCCAGGCCGGCGGCCAGCGCGCCCAGGTCGGCCAGTCGGCCCACGGCCAGGGTCTGGTCCGGGCGCGTGCCGTTCTGCACCACGGCGACCGGGGTGCCGGGCGCCTTGCCGGCGGCGATCAGGCGCTCGGCCACCAGGCCGGCCTTGCTGAGGCCCATATAGACGGCCACCGTGTGGTCCAGGCGAGCCAGGGCCGTCCAGTCGATGGCGGGCTCGGCCGAACCGCCCTCGGCGGCGGCGCCATGCGCGGTGACCAGGGTGATGCCCTGGGCCAGGCCGCGATGGGTCAGGGGGATGCCGGTGGCGGCGGCGCAGCCCACGGCGGCGGTGATGCCGGGCACCAGGTCCACCGCCACGCCGGCGGCGCGCAGCACGGCCATCTCCTCACCGCCCCGGCCGAAGACGAAGGGGTCGCCGCCCTTCAGCCGGACGACACGGTGGCCGGCCCGGGCCTCGCGCACCAGCAGGGCGTTGATCTCATCCTGGCTGACGGTGTGGCAGGATTTGGACTTGCCGACATAGACGCGGCGGGCGTCGCGGCGGACGTAGTCCAGGATGCGGTCATCCACCAGCTTGTCGTGCACCACCACGTCGGCGTTCTGCAGCACGCGCAAGGCCCGCAGGGTCAGCAGATCCGGGTCGCCGGGGCCGGCACCCACCAGGGCGACGGAGCCGCCCTCCGTGGTGTCGTCGCCGGCGTTCAGCGTCTTCACCAGCTGTTCACGCGCGCCGGCCTCGTCCCCGGCCAGGAAGCGCTGGGCGATGGGGCCGTCGATCACCCGTTCCCAAAAGCGGCGGCGCGTGGTCTCGTCGGATTTCACAGCGCGGACGGCGGCGCGAAAGCCGTCGAGGAAGGTGGCCAGCCGCCCCAGGCCGGGCTCCAGCGCCGCCTCGACGCGGGCGCGCAGGCGGCGGGCCAGGACGGGGGAGGTGCCGCCGGTGGAGATGGCCACCGTTATGGGGCCCCGGTCGACGATGGCCGGCATGATGAAGGTGGACAGCCGTGGCCGGTCCGGCACATTGACCAGCAGGCCGCGGGCGCGGGCCAGGTCGGCCACCTCTGCCGCCTCGTCCCCATCCTCGCCGGCCGCGAACACCAGGGTGACACCGTCCAAGTCGCTGGCGGTGAAGGGGCGGCGGCGCACCTCGGCGGCCAGGGCCGCCAGGTCGGGATGCACCTCGCTCGCCACCACCACCAGCCGGGCGCCCCGGCCGTCAACGCCGTGCCCCGCCACCAGCCGCGCCTTGCGCAGGGCCAATTCCCCCCCACCGACGATCAGCGCCGTCTGGCCGGTCAGCGTCAGGAACAAGGGGAAGGCGGCGGGCATTATACAAAATAGTCCTGTGGAAGCGTCGGCGTTCCCTCATAATGTGTTCGTAAACGGCATGTTTGTCGAGGTTCAAGCATCTCGGCATGGGGATAGCCCGTGCCCGCGCGGGGGCCGGCCCCTTGGCGGCCAAGGTTATGGAAAACCATTTCCCTTCAATGACCTGTGACAAAAACGCGTGAAAGCGCGGGGGCTTTGGCGCAGGGGAAGGGCGGCAGGCCGCAACACTGCCATGCGCCGACATGGTGTGATCTGTTTTCGATTCCACATCGGGAGTTTGGTTAATTCGCGCGAATCCAGGAAAAGCCTTGGCTTGGCGGGGCCATGGCGCGCCAGGGGATCAGTGCGCCTCATAATAACATCAATTATCTGTTATTAATGTTTCGGTTGACACAGATTGCGGTGTCGTTTGTCATGGGCGTCAACAGCGCGGATGGGGGTGCGGTGTCCTGCCACAGGGGATACGCCCTCCCCGCCAGGTCGGCCACCAGGCCGGGGCTCGCACTACCTAGGGGGAATCCGAATGCATCGCAGAACACTGTTGACCGCCATGGCGGGTGCCGCCGGCGTGGCCCTGCTGGGGTCGGTGCGTGCGCGCTCCGCCTCGCAGCTGCTGAACGTGTCCTACGACCCGACGCGCGAATTCTACAAGGAATACGCCGACCTGTTCACCAAGGAATGGGCCAAGGCCTCCGGAGGCGACCAGGTCAGCATCAACACCTCGCACGGCGGGTCGGGCAAGCAGGCCCGCGCCGTCATCGACGGGCTGGAGGCCGACGTGGTCACGCTGGCGCTGGCCTACGATATCGACGCCATCGTCGAGAACGGCGGCCTGATCGACAAGGATTGGCAGAAGCGCCTGCCCTTCAATTCCACCCCCTACACCAGCACCATCGTGTTCCTGGTGCGCAAGGGCAACCCCAAGGGCATCAAGGACTGGCCGGATCTGCTGAAGCCGGGGGTGGAGGTCATCACCCCCAATCCCAAGACGTCGGGCGGCGCCCGCTGGAACTACCTGGCGGCCTGGGGCTACGCCCGCGCCAAGGGCGGCGACGCGGCGGCCCGCGACTTCATCAAGGCGCTGTTCAAAAAGGTGCCGGTGCTGGACACGGGCGCGCGCGGCGCCACCACCACCTTCGTGCAGCGCGGCCTGGGCGATGTGCTGTTGGCCTGGGAGAACGAGGCCTACCTGGCCATCCAGGAACTGGGCCCCGGCCAGTTCGAGCTGGTGACACCGTCCGTCTCCGTCCTGGCGGAACCGCCGGTGGCCGTGGTGGACAAGGTGGTGGACCGCCACGGCACCCGTCGCGTGGCGGAGGCCTATCTGCAGACGCTGTACACCCAGCCGGCGCAGATCCTGGCGACCAAGCACTTCTACCGTCCGCGCGACCCGGTGGTGTTGCAGGAGGTGGTGAACAAGTTCGCCAAGGTGGACCTGTTCGACATCACCACCTTCGGCGGTTGGCACGACGCCCACAAGACCCACTTCGCCGACGGCGGCACCTTCGACCAGCTGTACCAGCCGGGCTGAGCCGCCGCGCCATCGCGGCACCGATCAGCGACGCCGCCGTCCGGGATGCCGGGCGGCGGCGTTTGGCATTACAGATCGTGTGCGAATCCAGGCGTATTCGCGCCGAATGACGCGGCGCTTTACTGGGTCGTGAGCGTCGCCGGGGAATTCCAAGCTCATTGGCCTTGGATCGATCATGCTTGCTGGGGCCTGACAACCAGTCCTTCAACGCACCGAAGACAGGCTCACGTATTGGCGGATTTCCGCATCATGGATAGCATATTCGCGATGCGCAGCTATTCACGCGTGACCGTCCATGAACCGCAATCGCTAACAACCCAGCGCGCGGGTCGATCTTCCTCGCGGCTCTGTGATGACATTGGGGGGCTACCGGTGGGCAATCAATTTGGAATTAAGGCGCCACGGGCTTGGGCGCGCTTTGCCGGAATATGCTGGCTTGCGACCATCGGCGCCGGCTATTTCGCCGAAGGCGTCGTGCGTAAGAATTTGATCGAGTTCGGTGATGCAGTGGCGACACTGCACAATATATTTGCCCACGAGGCGATGTATCGCCTTGCCGTCGCGGCCGAGTTTGGTGGAACGGCGACCTATCTTGTGCTCACGGCGATCCTTTACCTCCTGCTGGCGCCGGTGAACCGGGTCGTGTCGCTGATGGCGGCCGTGTTCAGTGTTGCCGGCTGCACGATCTGGTTCCTCAACCTCATCAACAATTCAGCGCCTTTGATCCTGCTTGGCGGCGCTCATCCGCCGGTGGGCGCGGATCTCGCGACGACGCAAGCGCTGGCGTTCGCCCTCATCCGGTTGGGAAACGAGATTCTCCTGGCCGGAATGCTTTGCTTTGGCGTGCATTGCCTCCTTCTCGGCGGTCTGATCGTGCGCTCTTCATTTTTTCCCAAATGGATCGGCCTCGTCCTCGCGGTGGGTGGCGTCGGCTACCTTGTGAGCGGATTCGCGCATGTCGCGGCGCCGGACATCGCATCTGCCATTGGGAAGTACGGCTACATGCCGGGCCAGGCCGGGGAATTGCTGATGGGTGTTTTCCTCACCCTGCTTGGTGTCAATGCGTCGAAGTGGAACGAGGCGGCCTCCCGAAATGGAAGCTCCAGCTGAAGCGGACGGGGAATTGGCATGGCCGCATATTTGAGCGGGCAAGTGGTCGTCCGCGGAGATGGTTGGCGCCGCCGGGCGTCCGCAAGTCGTGGCGCGCCAGTTGGCCGATAGATGTAGACGGCCGCCTCCATCTTTCGGATCCGCCGCCCCTGGCGCTAAGCTCGCCACCACAACGCCCGGGAGGCGGCAAGGGGAGGGACGGGAGTGCGCGAGGGACTTTTCGCCGGCGTGGCCGGACTGTGCCAGGCCATCGTCGTGGGGGCCGTCATAATGGCGGCGGCGCCCGTCGTGGCCCAGACGGCGTCGCCCACACCCAAGGCGCTGGAACTGGCCCGTGCGCTGGCGGACAGGATGGACGCCGACGACCTGATGCAGCAGGTCCTGGGCGCGACGGTGCAGCCGCTGACCTTCAACCTCAAGGCGGCCAACCCGGGACGCGAGGCCGATGTCGACGCCTTGTTCGAGCACACGCTGCTGCCGGATTTCCGCAAGGCCATGGGGCCCGTCCTTGAGGGCTACGCCCAGGCCTACGCCGCGCGCTTCACCGAGGCGGAGCTGGCCGCCATCCTGGCCTTCTACGACTCTCCCGCGGGCGCCAAGCTGCTGAAGGAGATGCCGGGCTTGCGGCAGCGCGGCCGGGCCCGGGCGCAGGCCGTCCTACCCCAGGCCCTGGGGCCCGTGCTGGGTGGCTTCATCACCGCCTGCAAGGGCAAGGGACTGACCATTCCCCAGGGATGAGCGCTGTCGCCCTACCAATGTGATCGCCGCCGCGACATTCAGCCATAAGTGGCGGTTCGCTGTCGCGCCCGACCGGGTGACGGGTTACGCTGGCGGCGCCGAATTCGGCCTTACTGGAAGGGGAATGCGCTTGTTGAAGGGAATTGCCGCCGGCTTGATCGGCGCGTGGGTCATGATCGCCGTTCCGGCCTTCGCCCAGAATGCCGGAACACCGTCGCCCAAGGCGCTGGAGCTGGCGCACAGGCTGATCGAGAAGACGCACGCGGGCGATGTGATGCAGCAGATACTGCCCATGGCCATCGATCCCCTGGTGCAGAAACTGAAGATCGCCAATCCCGGCCGGGAGGCGGAGGTGCAGGGCCTGGTCGACAAGCGCCTGCTGCCGGATTTCAAAAAGGCCGTGGCCCCCATGACCGACGCCATCGCTGTGACCTATGCGGAGCTGTTCACCGAGACGGAGCTGGAGCAGGTGCTGGCGTTCTACGACACGCCGGCGGGGGCCAAGCTGATCACCCAGATGCCGCTGGTGATGCAGCAGACCATGGCCAAGTCCAAGGCCATGCTGCCCCAGGTGATGGGCAAGGTGATCAGCGACTTCATCACCACCTGCAAGGGCGAGGGGCTGGCCATCCCCCAGGGCTGAGAAGGGTGGCGCCGCGCCGCGGCTGCTTTTAAGATGGAACCCGGCCATCCCCCGTCGGTTGGTCCGGGTCCCGCAGCCGGCGCCCGTAGCCGGCGCGAAGCCGGGCAGGTTCGGGCCATATCCGGGCCATTCCCCTGTTCCGCCTCCCCTCCGGGGCCGAATCGGGTGGTCCCGCCTGTCGCGGATGCCAAAGGCAGGGGCCCCATCGCTAACCGCGACGCTGGCATGCTGCGACTGCAAACGGCTCTCAATTTTTATAATTGGAATTATTCTAAGATGCCGGTATGGTCCTGTTCGTCGGTAGGGCGAACGCCGCAGGGTCCCGGATGGGGGTCGCGGCCGGGGCGCCCCGCCGAAACCAACCGTGATTCATTAATTCAACAGCCAAGGAATTAACGATGTCCCTCATCAATACCGAAGTGAAGCCCTTCAAGGCGACCGCTTACCACAACGGCAAGTTCGTGCCCGTGACCGAAGCCGACCTGAAGGGCAAGTGGTCCGTGGTGGTGTTCTACCCGGCCGACTTCACCTTCGTGTGCCCGACCGAGCTGGGCGACCTGGCTGACAACTACGCCGAGTTCCAGAAGCTGGGCGTGGAGATCTACGGCGTGTCGACCGACACCCACTTCACCCACAAGGCCTGGCACGACACCTCCGACACCATCGCCAAGGTGCAGTACCCGTTGGTCGGCGACCCGACCGCCACCCTGGCCCGCAACTTCGACGTCCTGATCGAGGAAGAGGGCCTGGCCCTGCGCGGCACCTTCGTGATCAATCCCGAAGGCCAGATCAAGCTGTGCGAGATCCACGACAACGGCATCGGCCGTGACGCGTCGGAGCTGCTGCGCAAGGTGAAGGCCGCCCAGTACGTGGCCAGCCACCCCGGCGAAGTGTGCCCGGCCAAGTGGACCGAGGGTGCCGAGACCCTGAAGCCGTCGCTGGATCTGGTCGGTAAGATCTGATCCCGCGTCGTCTGATGCTGGACCGGGACGGCGACGTCCCGGTCCCTGTCCGGGGGCCCTCGGGTCCCTGGACACCTCCCGGCCCCGCGCCCTCGGAGGCTGAGGTCCGGGCCGCGACGCCATCGGTGGCGCGCCCGCTTGAACAGTCCGCCTGTGACATTACGTTTCAAAATGCGCATCTGGCCGCCTTCCCTGGCGCCGGTGACCACCCCCTCTTTGCCCGCCCTTTCCCCCAATCTCCGCCAGAAAGCCCGCCCCGATGTTGGACGCCAATCTCAAGACCCAATTGAAGGCCTATCTGGAACGGGTGAAGCAGCCGATCGAGATTGTTGCTTACCCGGACGATAGCGCCACCTCCCGCCAGATGATGGAGCTGCTGGCCGACATCGCCGAAGCCTCCGCCTTGGTGAACATCAATGAGAACGTGGATGGCGCCGGCCGCCGCCCGTCTTTCACCGTCAACCGCCCGGCCGGTGACATCGGCATCCGCTTCAGCGGCCTGCCCATGGGCCACGAGTTCACCTCGCTGGTGCTGGCGCTGCTGCAGGCCGGCGGCTATCCGCCCAAGGTCAGCGACGAGGTCATCGCGCAGATCAAGGCCATCGAGGGCGACTACCATTTCGAGACCTTCATCTCGCTGACCTGCCACAACTGCCCGGACGTGGTCCAGGCCCTGAACCTGATGGCGGTGCTGAACCCCCGCATCCGCCATGAGATGATCGATGGCGGCGTCTTCCAGGATGAGGTGACCCGGCGCCAGATCATGGGCGTGCCGGCCGTCTTCCTGAACGGCGAGCCCTTCGGCCAGGGCCGCATGGAGCTGGAGGAGATCCTGGCGAAGCTGGACACCAGCTCCGTCGCCCGCGAGGCCGCCAAGATCGACGCCAAGGAGCCGTTCGACGTGCTGGTGGTGGGCGGCGGCCCCGCTGGCGCCGCGGCCGCCATCTACGCCGCCCGCAAGGGCATCCGCACCGGCATCGTGGCGGAGCGCTTCGGCGGCCAGGTGATGGACACGCTGGGCATCGAGAACTTCATCTCCGTCACCGCGACGGAAGGCCCCAAGCTGGTGCGCAGCCTGGAAGAGCATGTCCGCACCTATGAGGTGGACATCATGAACCAGCAGCGCGCCAAGGCCTTGGCCACGGTCGACGGCCTGCACGAGGTGACGCTGGAAAGCGGTGCCAAGCTGAAGGCCAAGTCCCTGATCCTGGCCACCGGCGCCCGCTGGCGCGAAATGAAGGTGCCGGGCGAGGAGCAGTACAAGACCAAGGGTGTCGCCTTCTGCCCGCACTGCGACGGCCCCCTGTTCAAGGGCAAGCGCGTGGCGGTGATCGGCGGCGGCAACTCCGGCGTCGAGGCGGCCATCGACCTGGCCGGCATCGTCTCCCATGTCACGCTGCTGGAATTCGACAGCCAGCTGCGCGCCGACGCGGTGCTGATCACCAAGCTGAAGAGCCTGGCCAACGTCACCATCCTGACCCAGGCCCAGACCACCGAGGTCACGGGCGACGGCAGCAAGGTGAACGGCCTGGTTTACAAGGACCGCGCCACGGGTGAGACCCATCGCCTGGCGCTGGAGGGCATCTTCGTGCAGATCGGCTTGCTGCCCAATACCGATTGGCTGCGCGGCACGGTCGAGCTGACCCAGCGTGGCGAGGTGATCGTGGGTCACCATGGTGAAACCTCCGTCCCCGGCATCTTCGCCGCCGGCGACGTCACCACGGTGCCCTATAAGCAGATCATCATCGCCATGGGCGAGGGGGCCAAGGCCTCGCTGGGCGCCTTCGACCACCTGATCCGGTCGTCGGTCCAGGCCGCCTGAGTCGCACGAGCGTAGAGTACAGCGCCCACCTGGGGGGTGGTGCCGGGCAATACCGGCGCCCCTCCAGGTGGGCGTTTTCATTGGGGGAATCGGTGCCGCTGACAGGATAGGTGACGGGGGCATCGCCGCGTCCCTAAACTGGTCGCCTAACCCTTCATCCGGACCCATTCCCCCATGTCCCATCCCGGCTTCATCCACCTGCGCACCCATTCCGCCTACTCGCTGTCCGAGGGGGCGATCAAGGTGAAGGAGCTGGTGAAGCTGTGCACCAAGAACGCCATGCCGGCGGTGGCGGTGACAGATACCGGCAACCTGTTCGGTAGCCTGGAATTCGCCATGGCGGCGTCGGACGCGGGCGTGCAGCCCATCGTCGGCTGCCAGATGTGGATCGGCCGCTGGGGTCCCGTCGCCACCACGCGCGGGCCGCAGCGCCCCGGCACCTTCGGCGCCGACCAGCTGGTGCTGCTGGCCCAGAACGCCACGGGCTACGCCAACCTGATGGAACTGATCAGCAAGGCGTACATGGAGACGGAGCCGGGGCTGGAGCCCCAGGTGTCCATGGCGGCGCTGGATGGGCACAGCGATGGCCTGATCGCGCTGACCGGCGGCATCCACGGCGGGGTGGGGCGCCTGCTGCTGGAAGGCCAGGCGCCGGCCGCGACCGAGCTGCTGCTGGAACTGAAGCGCCTGTTCCCGGGGCGCCTCTATGTCGAGCTGATGCGGCATGACAAGGACACGGCCATCGGCCGCGCGGAACAGCGCATCGAGGGCGCGCTGGTCGATCTGGCCTACGCGCACGACCTGCCCCTGGTCGCCACCAACGACTGCTACTTCGCCACCGCCGACATGTACGAGGCGCACGACGCCCTGCTGTGCATCGCCGACGGCGCCTTCATCATGCAGGACGACCGCCGCCGCCTGACGCCGGACCACTACTTCAAGAGTGCCCAGGAGATGCGGGCGCTGTTCGCCGACCTGCCGGAGGCGGTGGACAACACGGTGGTGGTCGCCCAGCGCTGCGCCTACATGCCGCGCAAGATCAACCCCATCCTGCCCAACTTCCCCACCGAGGAAGGCCGGACGGAGGCGGAGGAACTGCGCGCCCAGGCCCACGACGGCCTGACCTTCCGCCTGAACCGTTATGTCTTCACGCCCGAGATGGGGGAGGAGGAGAAGGCGGACACGGAGAAGCGCTACCGCGAGCGCCTGGATTACGAGCTGTCCGTCATCGAGCGGATGAAGTTCCCCGGCTACTTCCTCATCGTGTCGGACTTCATCAAGTGGGCCAAGGACAACGGCATCCCCGTGGGGCCGGGCCGTGGCTCGGGCGCCGGCTCGCTGGTCGCCTGGTCGCTGCTGATCACCGACCTGGACCCCATCCGTTTCGGCCTGCTGTTCGAGCGTTTCCTGAACCCTGAACGCGTGTCCATGCCCGACTTCGACGTGGACTTCTGCCAGGACCGCCGCGACGAGGTCATCCGCTATGTCCAGGCCAAGTACGGCCACGACCGTGTGGCCCAGATCATCACCTTCGGTAAGCTGCAGGCCCGCGCCGTGCTGCGCGACGTGGGGCGCGTGCTGCAGATGCCCTACGGCCAGGTCGACCGCATCTGCAAGATGGTGCCCAACAACCCGGCCAACCCCGTCACCCTGCAGGAGGCGCTGGACGGCGAGCCGTTGTTGCAGGAGATGCGCCGCCAAGATGAGACGGTGGACCGCCTGATCGGCGTGGCGCTGAAGCTGGAAGGCCTGTACCGCCACGCCTCCACCCACGCCGCCGGCGTGGTGATCGGCGACCGCCCGCTGGACCAGCTGGTGCCTCTGTACCGCGATCCCCGGTCGGACATGCCGGTCACCCAGTTCAACATGAAGTATGTGGAACTGGCCGGCCTGGTGAAGTTCGACTTCCTGGGCCTGAAGACCCTGACCGTGCTGCAGAAGGCGGTGGAGCTGATCCGGCCGCGCAATCCCGACCTGGATCTGCTGAACCTCGACCTCTACGACGAGAAGACCTACAGGCTGCTGGGCCGGGCCGAGGCGTCGGGCGTGTTCCAGCTGGAAAGTTCGGGCATGCGCGACGTGCTGCGGCGCATGAAGCCCAACCGCATCGAGGACATCATCGCGCTGGTCTCGCTGTACCGGCCGGGCCCGATGGACAACATTCCCAAGTACATCAAGGTCAAGGACGGGCAGGAGGAGCCCGACTACATGCATCCCTCGCTGGAACCCATCCTGAAGGAGACCTTCGGGATCATGGTGTACCAGGAGCAGGTGATGCAGATCGCCCAGGTGCTGGCGGGCTACAGCCTGGGCGGCGCCGACCTGCTGCGCCGCGCCATGGGCAAGAAGATCAAGGAGGAGATGGAGAAGGAACGCTCCAAATTCATCGAGGGCGCCACGGCGCGCGGGGTGGATTCGGAACAGGCGGGCCTGATCTTCGACCAGGTGAACAAGTTCGCCGGCTACGGTTTCAACAAGTCGCACGCTGCCGCCTACGCCCTGGTCGCCTACCAGACGGCCTATCTCAAGGCCAATTACCCGGTGGAGTTCATGGCGGCGTCCATGACGCTGGACTTGGGTAACACCGACAAGCTGAACCAGTTCCGGCAGGAACTGGACCGGCTGAAGATCAAGCTGCTGCCGCCGGACATCAACCATTCGGGCGACATCTTCCGCGTGGAAATCCTGCCCAACGGCGACCGGGCCGTGCGCTACGCCCTGGCGGCGGTCAAAGGCGTGGGCGGCCCGGCCATGGCCGCGGTGGTGGCGGAGCGCGATGCCAACGGCCCCTACCGCGACCTGTTCGATTTCGCCCGTCGCCTGGACAATAAGGTCATCAACAAGCGCCAGCTGGAAAACCTGGCCGCGGCCGGCGCCTTCGACAGCCTGGTGCCCAACCGCCAGCAGGTTCATTCCGCCATCGAAATCATGTTGCGCTACGCCCAGGCCGAGGCGGCCGAGCGCGAGAGCGGCATGAACAGCTTGTTCGGCGCGTCGGCGCCGCTGAAGGCGCCGGAGCTGCCGCGCGTGGTGGATTGGGAACCGCTGGAAAAGCTGCGGCACGAGTTCGAGGCCATCGGCTTCTACCTGTCGGCCCATCCGCTGGACGCCTTCGCCGCGCCCTTGGCCAAGCTGAAGGTGGTGCGGTTCGCCGACCTGCCGGGCATCGTGGCGCGCGGCGGCGGCTCCACCCGCTTCCGCATGGCGGGCATCGTCGTCGCCCGGCAGGAGCGGACGGCCAAGAGCGGCAACCGCTTCGCCTTCATTGGCATGTCCGACGCCTCCGGCGTCTATGAGGTGACGCTTTTCTCCGAGGCGCTGGCCCCGGCGCGGGAGCATCTGGAGCCGGGCAAGGCCGTGCTGATGACGGTGGACGTGCAGCAGAACGGGGAGGAACTGCGCCTGACCGGCAGCGGCGTGCAACTGCTGGAGGACGAGGTCGCCAAGGTCGCGTCCGGCCTGCGGGTCACGCTGAAGGACCAGGCGCCGGTGGAAGGCCTGCAGACGGTGCTGAAGCGCCTGCCCGCCGGCCGGGGCAAGATCCACCTGATGGTGGAGATCGACCGCCTGGAGGTGGAACTGGTCCTGCCCCAGGCCTACCAGATCAGCAGCGCCAGCCGGTCCGCCCTGCGCTCCATCCCCGGCGTCCTCGACGTCCAGGATATATGATTCCACAGATGAAAAGGGCGGCCCCGGAATGGGAGCCGCCCTTTCACGCGCCAGGCATGGGCCAAGCTTAATTCATGGCGCCCTGCATGGCGCCAGCGTCACGCTGGCTGTCGGTCACGCCGGGCAGGGCGCACATGGTGCTGACCTCGACCCAGCCGCCCTGGCCCTTGTCGCTGACGGGGGCGTCACCCTCGCCGGCACGCATGGCGGACTTGATGACCCACTGCCCACCCTGGTTCTCGACCCAGGTGTCGATGCCCTCCACCCGGCCCTTGCCCTGCGGCATGCCGTAGACCACCGGGGCGGTCCACACGCGCGGCTCCGTGCCTTCCAGGCAGGTGGGCTTGGGCACGGTGTCGCCCGGCTTCATGGCGGTGTTCACCTTGCCGGTGCCGGTCGAGATCATGCCCTTGGGCCGCACGATGTAGGTGTGGCTCTCGGTGCTGTAGGACTGGGAAGAGGTCGTGGTGGTGGTCGCCGGGCCGATCATGCCCTCGTCACCCATGGGGGCGGGCGGCGGGGAATTGGCTTCAGGCGGGGAAATCGTGTCGTTCGGGGTGTTGGCCGGGGTGTCGGCGGTCTGGGCCATAGCTGTGCCGCCGATCAGACCGGTGGCCAACAGCGTGGCCGCAAGCAACTGCATCCGCATGTCCATCTCCTTCGTCTTCGATCAGCCGGACCCGCTTGGGGCGCGCCGCGTCGCCTGACAACCCCAAAGACGAGGGGAAGGTTCCCGCAATGCACAAGGCGGCGGAAGGGCGGCGCCATCAACCGGGATCAGGGTCCGGTCTCGGTGAAACTTAATGGTTCGATAGGCGGGCGGGGATAATACTCAAGTTTGCCCTGCGGTTACTTGTGCCGCCGGATTGTGTCGGCGATTGGGCCGAATTTGGATGGTGATGGGGCTTGTTTGTTGCAGCGGGCGCCTCGCCGGGGCGCGGGATGCCGCAAGCACGTGGATATTTGTGGGTCGGACGGTGGCCTTCATGCCAGGATGCGTCAAAGGACCCCGATGGGAGGGACGGGAATGCAGCCAAATGCCCAGGCCTACGCCGCACGCCGCATGTCCGCGGCGGCGGCGGCACGCCTGATCCCCTCCGGCGCGCGCATCGTCATGGGGTTGGGCGTGTCCCAGCCGCCGGCCCTGTTGCGCGCCCTGGCCCAGCGGGCCGAGGCGGGGGAGGTGGGCGACCTTTCGCTCTACTACCTGCTGGCGTTCGCCAGCGCGGCCCCCCTCCTGCGGTCGGACCTGCGCCATCGCGTCCGGCCGGTCAGCCTGTTCCACGGCGGCCTGGAGCGCGCGCTGGACAAGGAGGCGGGGTTGCACGGCTTGCCGGTGGTGGATTTCATTCCCACCGCTTTCAGCCAGGCGCCGCACGTCCTCAGCCGGCAGGTGGATGCGGACGTGCTGCTGACCACGGTGGCGCCCATGGATTCGGACGGCTGCTTCAGCCTGGGCACCAACACCGATTACGCCCTGGCCGTGTCGGAAAGCGCCCGCCAGGTGATCCTGGAGGTGAATCCGGCCATGCCGCGCGCCCTGGGAAACTGCCGCGTCCCGCTTGATCGCGTGACCGCCCTGGTGGAAAACCCGGTGCCCCTGCTGGAGGTTCCGCCCGCCAAGATTCGGGACAACGACAGGACCATAGGCCGGCTGATCGCGGACCTGGTGGAAGACGGCGCCTGCCTGCAGATGGGCATCGGCGCGCTGCCCGACGCCGTGTGCGCGGCCCTGCATGACCGGCGGCACATGGGCATCCACACCGAATTGATGACCCCCGGCCTGGCCGAACTGATGCGCCGGGGGGCGGTGGACAACAGTCGCAAGACCATCCACACCGGGCGGACGGTCTTCACCTTCGCCATGGGGGATCGGGCGCTGTACGACTTCCTTGACGGCAACCCCGCCTGCGAGGCGCAGCCCGTGGACTATGTGAACAATCCGGCGGTGATCGCCCGGAACGACGCCATGGTCTCCGTCAACGCCACGCTGGAGGTCGACCTGCAGGGCGCCTGCAATTCGGAATGCCTCGCCGGCTGGCAGTACAGCGCCGCGGGCGGACAACTGGACTTTGTACGCGGCGCCTCGGCCTCCAAGGGCGGCAAGTCCATCATCGCCTGCCATTCCACCGCCGCTGGCGGCACCGCCTCGCGCATCGTTCCCCGCCTGACCGGGCCGGTGACGACGCCGCGCAACGATGTCCAGTACGTCGCCACCGAATTCGGGGTGGTCAATCTGCGCGGCCTGACGCTGGCCGAGCGCGCTCAGGCGTTGATCGGCATCGCCCATCCCGACTTCCGGGAAGGGCTGGAGCGGGCGGCGCACGCCGCCGCCCGTGGCTGCTGAGGCTCAGTCCACCGCGATCTCTTCCGGCGCGGGATCGTAGGCGTTGACGTGGGGGATGCGGGCCAGCAGGCGGCCCAGCAGGTTGATCAGGGTGTCCACCTCGCGCGGGCTGAGGTCGGCCAGCAGCCGCCGTTCGCGCTCCAGCGCCATGACCAGGATGCGGTCGTGCAGGTCGCGGCCGGCCACGGTCAAGGCGGCCTCTCGCCCCCGCGGCTCCGCCGGGCGGAACTGGATCAGGCCGCGATCCTCCATCAGGGCGTAGCTGCGGCTGACGGCGGCCTTGTCCATGCCGATGATCTGGCAGATGCGGGCGGCGGTGCACCACGGCTCCGCCACCAGGTGGACGATGATGCGCCACTCCACCACCCCGATTCCGAAGTGCTTGAAGTACAGGCGCGAGGCGCCGCTGGACAGCTTGTTGGCGATGGAGTTCAGGAAGGCCGGGACATAGCGGTCCATATCCAGCTTGGGACCCATGTCCAGGGTCAGGTCGCTGACCGGCAGCGCCACCGGCTGCGGGCGGGGAAGGGGCATGGTGGGTCCTGTTCCTCATGCGTGACCCCGTCTTCGGGGGGTCTTGTTCCCACTAATGCCTGGGACGGGGACGCCTGCGCGCCATCCCAAGCTTGTGATCACAAAGATCTTGGCACCAAGGGCCCAAATGCACAAGGCTTGGCGCGCGAGGCGAACCGCGCACCAAGCCTTGAGAGTTAGCGTGTCTTAGACCGAATGGCAGGCTTACTTGCTGTCGTAGTCCGGGATGGACGGGAACTGGTCCGGATCCACCTTGCCGTTGCGGATGTAGTTGTTCTGCCGCTGACGGTACAGCGAGCGCATGGTGGCGTAATAGTCCACGCTGTTGCGCTTCATGTCGTCCAGCACGTCCAGGTACTGGGCGCGCAGATCGACGGCGTAGACGCCGGCGCGGGTGTAGCTGGCCCAATCGTCGTGGGTGTTGCTGAGGTAACGCGACACGGGGTCGCCATAGGCCTCGACACCGAAGCCCACGGCGTCACGCAGGGTGGAGGGGCCCAGGACGGGCAGCACCAGGTAGAAGCCTTCAGGCACGCCCCAGACCGCCAGCGTCTGGTCGAAGCTCTCATACTCGTAAGCCAGGCCGTGGTCGCCCGCCACGTCGATCAGGCCACCCAGCCCGATGGTGGAATTGATGAGGAAGCGCTCAGTGGCGACGCCGGCACCCTCCCAGTCGCCCTGCAACAGCTTGTTGGCCAGGGTCAAGGGGGAACGCAGGTTCCACAGCACGTTGCGGATGCCCGTCTGGGCGAAGTCCGGCATCACCGTGCGGTAGACCTTGGCGGCCGGGCGCAGCAGCACCGTGTCCACGCCCTCGTTGAACCAGAAGATGGCGCGATTCACGCCCTCCAGCGGGTCGTTGGCGTCCTCTTCCTGCGAGGCGGCGATGGCCGCGCGCGCCTCCGCCGTCTTGGCCTCGGCCACCTCGGTGCGGGCGCCGTCACCGTCGGGCGCCGGGGTGTCGGACGTCGGGGCGTCGGGCATCGCCGCCGCCTGCGGCGGCTGCGGCAGGGTCTCCTGGGCATGGGCGCCGGCGGGCAACAGCACGGGCAGGGCCAGCATGCCCAGCAGGGCGGTGGCCGTCAGGCCAAGGCGCCGGTGGGACCGGGCGGGAACGATGGCGGAAGCGATGGGGGAACCGGGACGCAGCATCGGATGGATGCCTCCAGCAACGGGATCGGAACGGCCGGAACCGGCCGGAGGGGCGGGACGCCGTCTGGGCGGGGCATGTGGACCCCGCTCATACGGATGGGACGGCGCGACCCTGTCTCGCCGCCACCGGCTTAACCATAACGGGGCGCCCGCCCGGCAAAAATGGGAAAATCGGGCCCCCTGTTGCCGCATGCGCATGGCGGCTTTGCCATTTAGGGGGCGTTGTAAAAGCCTTGTTTACCAACGGGGCAGGCCAAATCATGCTGCGGGCGGGCCAGGGTTGGGACGGTCCTGCCGCCGGAACCCCGACAGTTTGCGGGGCTCCGCGCGTGCAAGGGCCGGTCACCCGCGCCGATGCGGGGCCACCATCCCGGGCCGGCGGGGTGGACCACCGGCATCCGAGGCCGTTTCAGAACAGCGCGTTCCGCGCAACATGAAGGAACACCCAATGCATCGCCAACCAGCATTTCGCCGCACCCTGATCCGCCCGGCCCTGCTGGGTGTCCTGGCGCTGACGGCGGCGTGCTCCAGCCACAGGACCTTCTACACCGTCACCACACCCCTGGGGCAGACGCTGGGCCGCACCACGTCGGAGGATGCGGCCAAGGTGGCGTTGCGCGTCTGGTTCAACCGTGTGGACACCAACCAGGACGGCAAGCTGTCCCGCGACGAGTTCCAGGCCGAGGCCGACGCCGTCTTCGCCCATTACGACCTGAACGGCGACGGCGCCCTGAACGTGACCGAGCTGGAAAAGGTGCGTCAGGCGGATCGCATGGCCCTGATGGGGCATGGTGGTCCCGAAGGCGGTCCCCACGGCGGTCCCGAGGGCATCCCGCCTGACGGCCCTCCCGGCGGCGGCCACGGGCCCGGCGGGATGGGTGGCGGCCGGGGCGGGGTCGACCCCATCATGGCGGCCGACACCAACCTGGACTTCCGCGTGACGCGCGATGAGTTCCGCGCCTACGCCCGCGCCCTGTTCGAGGTCATCGACGCCAACCACGACGGCCAGCTGACCATCGAGGAGATCGAGAAGGTCGACCTCAGCACCCAGGAACCGGGCGGCGGTGGCCGGGGTGGGGGCATGGGCGGTGGCGGCCGGCATGGCGGCGGTCGCGGCGGCATGGGGGGTGGCGGTCCCGGCGGGATGTAAATCCCGCGCCAGTCGACGAACGCGGTCGAAATCAGCCGCCGGAATCGGTTAATGTCGTCGCCGATCAGGCATTTGGCCGCCCGCCCGGCGACCGCCCTTCGGAAGGACGCCCATGGACCGGTGGATCGAAAGCGTGCTGTTCGCCAGCCGCTGGCTGCTCGCCCCCCTTTACCTCGGCCTGGTGGTCGCCCTGCTGCTGCCTCTGGCGGGATTCGTCCATGAGCTGTGGGAACTGGTCAACCACCTGGCCAGCGCCACCTCGCATGAGATCATCCTGGGCCTGCTGTCGCTCATCGACCTGTCGCTGATCGCCAACCTGGTGCTGATGGTGATCTTCGCCGGCTATGAGAACTTCGTCTCCAAGATCAGCGTGGCCAGCCACCACGACCGCCTGGAATGGATGGGCGAGGTTGATTTCGGCGGGCTGAAGCTGCGGCTCATCGCCTCCATCGTCGCCATCTCCGGCATCCAGCTGCTGCGCGCGTTCATGAGCGTCAGCGACTACAGCGACCGAGACCTGATGTGGTCCACCGTGATCCACGTGGTGTTCGTCGCGTCCGGCGTGTTGCTGGCCCTGATGGATTACCTGACGGAAAAGGCCCACAAGCTGGGGCACTAACGCGGGTTCCTCAGGCGCCGGTAGCGTGTAGGCGCGCCTCGAGGGCAGCCACCACCCGGCGGATGACGGGCGCCCAGTCGCCCTGGTGTTCCTGGCGGAACAGGCGGGTGGCCCGGTACCAAGGCGTGTCCTGGCTTTCCAGGCGCCAGCGCCAATCGGGGGCGTAGGGCAGCAGCAACCAGACAGGCCGGCCCAGGGCGCCCGCCAGGTGCGCCACCGCCGTGTCGACCGTGATCACCAGATCCAGTCCGGCCAGTAGTGCTGCGGTGTCGGTGAAGCCGTTCAGCGCCACGTTGGTCACGCCCAGGGCCGACAACACCTCCTCATCCCCGCGGCGCCGGTCGGTCTGCACCGGCCATAGCGCCACGCCGAGGGCGGCCAAGGGGCCTGCCAGGTCGGCCAGGGGCACGCTGCGCAGCCGGTCGGCCCGGTGCTTGGGGTTGCCGGACCAGGCGAGGCCGATATTAAGGACATCCGGGACCAGCTGGTCCCGCCAGGCGCGGGCGTGGTCGGCGTCCGCCTTCAGATAAGGGCCCGGGACCGCCAGCCCGGCGGCGTCGCGCACACCCAGCGCCGCCGGCAGGCTCATCAAGGGCACATGCAGGTCGAACGCCGGCAGGGGGCGCCCCCGCGCCACCACTTCCACGTCCGCCAAGTCACCGTGCGCCAGGCTGGCGCGCAGCAGGGCCAGCAGGGGCGGCTGCACTTCCAGCACGACGCGGCCATCGCGGGGCAGGCGGCTGAGGAAGCGCACGAATTGCAGGGTGTCGCCCAGGCCCTGTTCGGCGTGCACCAGCAGGGTGCGGCTGGTGAGATCCTCCCCCCGCCATTCGGGCACGGCGAAGCCCCGGTCGGCCAGGTCTTCGACCCCGCCGCGCCAGCGCCAGGCGTAGGCCGGCCAGCCCCGCGCGTCGTCGCCGGCCAGCAGCCAGGCCAGCGCCTGATTGAAGCGCACCACGCCGTTGTCGGGGGCCAAGGCGGCCGCCTGGCCGTGGACGGCCAGCGCCTCCGAGACCTGGCCTTGCTCCGCCAGGGCCTGGCCCAGGTTGGACAGGCAGGTCGCGTCACCGGGAGTCAGGGCCACGGCACGGCGATAGCTGTCCACCGCGGCCGCCCCCTGTCCCGCCAGTTGCAGGGCGGTGCCCAGGTTGACGTGGACGTTGGCGGCGTCGGGGGCCAGCTGGGTGGCGCGGCGGTGCAGGGCCAGCGCCTGGTCCAGCTGGCCGTCGGCCTGCAGGGCCAGGCCCAGGTTGGTCAGGGCGTCCGGCCAGTCGGGCGCCAGGTGCAGGGCGCGGGCGTAGGCGGCCATGGCCTCCGCCGCGCGGCCCCGGTCGGCCAGGACGTTACCCAGACCCAGGAAGGCCGGGGCGTTGTCGGCGTCGCGGCGGATGGCGTCGGCGTAGGCGGACAGGGCGGCGGCCTTGTCGCCCTCCGCCTCCAGCGCCATGCCCAGGGTGACGCGGATGTCGGCGTTGCCGGGATCCAGCGCGGCGGCCATGCGGAAGGCGGCGATGGCCCCTGGCAGTTGGCCCATGGCCTGGCGCGACAAGCCCAGGCGCAGATGCGCGTCGGCGTCGCCCGGCCGCAGGAACAGGATGCGCTGGTAGGCGATGACGCTGTCGGCCAGGTGGCCTAGGGCATGGAAGGCGTCGCCCAGGGCGCGCAGGGCCGGGATGTTGCCGGGCTGGGCCGCCACCACGCCGGCCAGCATCTCCGCCCCCTCCACCAGGCGCCGGGTGCGGCAGAGGATGACGCCCAGCAGGTGCAGCACGGCGGTCTCGTTGGGCAGGCGGCGCAGGATGACGCGGCACAGCCTTTCCGCCTCATCCAGGCGGCCGGCGCGGTCATGGTGCTGCGCCTGCCCGAACAGGGCCGCCAGCTCCGGCGACACCATCAACCGTTCCTTGGATACCGCCGTCATGTCGCCGCCCCCGCTTCCCCATCCTCCCACTGTGGCGGCAAGCCGGGCGGCCCACCACCGGCGGGGCGGCGGCCACGCTTTGCGCAAATAGCGCGCCTGCTTTGGCGGCGCCGTCCGTGTAGCTAAAATTGAATCTATTTTTGCCGGCGCCACCGGGGGGCGGGGGTGCTAGCTCATCCGTGGGGGCGGCGATGCTGAGCAGTCTGGCGATAACGGCCGGCGGGGTGGAGTCCTTCGACTTCCGCTTTTCCACCGGCGCGCTCACGCCCAATGACATCCTGGACTGCGCCACCACGCCCCCCGGCCGCTATGTGTGGGAGGTGGCGCGCCGCACCCTGGCCGCCTGTCCGGCCGCCGACGCCGTGGTGGTCAGCAACCCAATCCTGCCCATCCGCGCCAGCCGCTTGGCCAAGCTGGTGCTGGCCGGCGGGCCGTTGCCCAGCCCGGCGGTGGTGACGGACGAGGGCACCTTCCCCATCGCCTACATCCTGCCGCGCCGACTGCTGGACGAGGGACTGGGCCGCTTCCTCTGCCTGCTGTCGGTCAGCCGCTCCGCCGCCGACGCGCAGCTACTGTCACGCCTGGCGGGCGGCGGTTTCGTGCCTCGGCGGCCCACCACCCTGCGCGCCATCGGCGCCCTGCCGGAAAGCACGCCCCAGGGCTACGTCCTGGGCGACAACCTGGAGGCCTGGCTGGTCCAGTGCGTCAACGCCGTCAAGCTGATGCGGGCGCGGGACGACTGGCGCGACCTGCCCTTCGCCGCTCACCACCCCGGCCATGCCGGCGACGTGCTGTTCTTCAGCCTGGCCTCGCGCCTGGTGCCGGACGAACACCTGGTTTTCAGCGCCCAAGTCGTGTGCCGCGCCTACCTCGACATCTTCCGGGACTGCGGCAACCGGCTGGCGCCCATCGTGCTGGACATCCCGCCGGCGCCGCGCAACACCGACGTGGGCGACGGCCGCTATTTCATCGACAGCCTGGCCCATCTGCCGCCGGGCGTGGTGGAGGAGACCTTCATCGTCTTCTCCCGCTATTCCAAAGCCTACGCCAAGTCGCCCTTCAATCTGATCGACCATGCGCGCTTCAGCCTGGGCGATCCGGTGGCCACCTTCGCCGATACGATCTATGGCAGCCCGCCCCCCGTTCCGCATCACACCGCCGCAAGTCGGGCGGCCCCTTTGGCGTCAGGCACACCGCTGAAGGTGCTGATGCAGCTGACGGGCGGTTGGGATCTCAAGGCCTATCCGGCCAGGGAGCGCCGCGTGCTGATCCGCGCCCTGACCGATCTGGGGTGCGCCGTGACGGTCATCGACCTGCCCGACGCCGCCGCTGATGGCGCAACGGTCGTCACGGCCGGCAGCACGGCCGCGCTGAAGGCCTTGCTGGCCGAGCATCACGTCTTCCTCAGCGTCGACAGTTTCCCCCTGCATTTCGCCAGCCAGGTCCTGGGCCATCCCACCGTGGCCATCTTCGGCTGTACCGCCCCCGGCAATTCCGACGCACCCCGGCGCCCCGGCTATCGGCTTCCGGCGCCCGCCCTGCCCTGCGGCCCCTGCGGCTGCTTGGACTACTGTCCCCTGCTGATGACCCGGGAATGCACCAACCAGCCGCGCCCGGCGCAGCTGGTAGCCGCCATCCTTGAGGTGGCGGCGGAAGTCTACGGCGCCAGTCCGGCATCCGTGCTGGGCCTGGGCGACGCCGCGTAGGAGATTGACGATGCTGGGCGGGGTCGCGATCAGCCAGGGACGGATGGAAGCCTTCGATTTCCGCTTTTCCATGGGCAGCCTGTCCCCGGGGGAACTGCTGGACAGCGCCACCTCGCCCCCCGGGCGATATGTGTGGGAGGTGGCGCGCCGCACCCTGGCGCGGGTGCCCCAGGCCGACGCCGTGGTGGTCAGCAATCCGCTGCTGGCCTCTCGCGGCGCCCGCCTGGCGGATCTGCTGCGCGGCGGCGATACCCTGCGCTGTCCCGCCGTGTTGACGGACGCGGAGACCTTTCCCGTCGCCTACGTCCTGCCGCGCGCCCTGTTCGACCAGGGCCTGGGCCGCTTCCTGTGCCTGCTGTCCGCCAACCGCGCGGCGACGGACGCGCAGCTGCTGTCGCAACTGACCGGCCAGATCGTGCCCCGGCGCCAGACGCCGCTGAAGCCGCTGGCGCCCCTGCCCAAGATCACCGCCCAGGGCTATATCCTGGGCGACAATCTGGCCGCCTGGCAGGCGCAATGCGCCGACGCCGTGCGGCTGATGCGCGCGCGGGCGGACTGGCGCCGGCTGCCCTTCGCCGCCCACCACCCAGGCCATGCCGGCGACGTGCTGTTCTTCAGCCTGGCCTCCCGCCTGGTGCCAGCGGGGCGGCTGGCCTTCCAGCGCCAGGTGGTCTGCCGCGACTATCTCGACATCTTCCGGGATTGCGGCAACCGGCTGGAGCCTATCGTGCTGGACATGCCGCCCGTCAGCCGCACGGGCGAGGTTTCGGACGGCCGCTATTACCTGGACAGCCTGGCGCACATCAATCCTGAAGTGCGGGCCGGGACCTTCATGGTCTATTGCCGCTTTTCCAAATCCTATTCGCGCGCGCCCTTCAACCTGGTGGACCAGGCGCGCTTCGCGCTCGGCGATCCCGTGGCCACGATGGCCGATACGCTTTATCGCCGCGCTCCCATGGCCCACAGCCGCTGCGCCCGGCCGCTGGAACCCCTGCGCGTGCTGATGCAACTGTCGGGCGGCTGGCCCTTGAAGGCCTATCCCGGCTCCCAAGCCCAGGTGCTGGTCCGTGCCCTTGTGCGCCTGGGCTGCGCCGTCACGGTGCTGGACGCGCCGGGGCTGGCCGCCGACGGCGCCACCCCGGCCAGCGCTGGCAGCACCGGCCGGCTGGCGGCCCTGATCCTCGACCATCACGTCATGGTCAGCGTCGACAGCTTTCCCCTGCATTTCGCCAGCCAGATCCTGGGCCATCCCACCGTGGCGGTGTTCGGTCCCACCTTTCCCGGCAATTCCGATGCCCCCCGGCGCACCGGCTATCGCCTGCCCACGCCGGCGCTGCCCTGCGCCCCCTGCGGCGGCTACAGGGCCTGCCCGTTGGATAAGGGGCCCGACTGCCGCAACCACCCGGCGCCCGCCGACCTGGTGGCCGCCATCCTGGCCGTGGCGGCGGAGGCCTATGGCACCCCCGTCCGTGAAAGAGGAGACGCGGCATGATCCCGCCCCTGAACCTGCGCGTCCTGGCTTTCTTCGACGCGCGCTTCCAGTCATCCGGCCCGCTGTGGCAGGCGCTGGGCGGCGGCGATCCCTGGGCGCGGGCGCTGGACGCCTACCCCGCCCGGCGTCATCACAGCCCGCTGCTGCAGCCGGGCAAGGCGCTGGGGCGCTACGATCTGGCGGACGCGGCCGGCGCCGGTCGGGTGGTGGCGGTGGCGCGCGCCACCGGCATCGGCGGCTTCGTCCTGGATTGTCACCGGTTTGAGGGCGGCTACCTCACGGGGGCGGAGTGCCTGGACGCCTGGTGCGATGACGGTTTCGGCCTGGCCTTCCGCTGGACGCCGGCGCCGGTGGACGATCCGGCGGCGGATGCCGCGACCCTGATGGCCGCCATCGCCGGCTTCAGCCCACTGCTGGCCGACGGCCGCCAGGTGCTGGTGGTGAACGAGCCCTATACGCTGCCGGACCCGGCGGCCACCGTGGCCCTGCTGCGAAAGGCGGCCGACGCCACCGGCCTGGGCGGCCTCTACCTCGTCGCCACGGCGGCGGAGACGCGGGGCGGCCTGTTGGAGGCCGGCTTCGACGCCCTGCTGGACCCTGGCCCGGCGCAGTGGCGCTCCTGCAAACCGGCGGAGCTGCTGAACGGCTATACGTTTTTGCAGGCGGAGGCGGGGCAGGCTGACGGCGGCATGTTCGACGACACCATAATGAGTTATGCGCAGTTCGTGAACAGCCGCATGGTGGACCGCGCCAGCCGGGGCAAGGTCTTCCCCCGCGTGGTGCTGGACTACGCCGACTGGCCCGACCATCCGCAGGGCGGGGCGACGCTGCTGGCCAGCACCAGCTCCGTGCTCTACCGCCGCTTCCTGGCCGGGGCCATGGTCCATGTCGCCCAGCATTTCCCGGAAGCGGAGCGGCTGGTTTTCATCGACAGCTGGAACCATTGGCGCCAGCGCAGCCAGATCGAACCCACCACCCAATTCGGCAGCACCGTGCTGGACGAGACCGCCAACGGCATCCGCCAGGGCGGCTACGTCGCCCTGACCCGGGTGGGCGAACCCACCCCCGGCCGCACGTCCGGCGTGGATTACGACGCCATCGCCGCCCTGTGCCGCCAGATCGAGGACGAGCTGTCAGCCTTCCCCTGAGGCATCCCGGCGTGAGAAGGCGCCGGCGAAGAAGTCGAGCAAGCCGAAGGGCGCGCTGTCGCCCAGGCATAGGTTCAGGATGCGGTGTGCGCCGGCCGCCGCCGCCGCGCTGCGTGGGAACATCACGGATTCATAAGCGGCCAGCGCCGCCTCGATATCGCCGGGATGGGACGCGATAGCCTGCGCCAGCTCAGCACCATCCAGCATGGCCAGGTTGGCGCCTTCGCCGGCCGGTGGGGCCAAGTGGGCGGCGTCGCCCAGCAGCGTCACGCCGGGCACGCGGTCCCAGCGGTGGCCGGTGGGCAGGGTGTGCAGCAGGCGCGGCACTGGTGGCGTGTCGCTGTGCGTGATCAGTGCGGTCAGGGCCGGGGCCCAGCCGTCGAACTCCGCAGCGAGCCGGGCCTTGGCGGCGGCCACGTCGCCGAAGTCGATGGCGGCGATCCACTCGGCCGGCCGCCTCAGGCCGATATAGGCGTGCAGGGTGCCGCCGGGCTCACGGTGGGCGAAGATGCCCTGGCCGGGAGTCATGGCGAACATCCCACCGCCACCTACCGCCGCCTGGGCCGTCGCCGGATATCGCGCGTCGGCGTCGAACAGGTAGGTATCGATGAAGGTGGCGCCGGCATAGGCGGGCGTGGCGTCCGACAGCAGCGGCCGCACCTTGGACCAGGCGCCATCGGCCCCCACCAGCAGGCCGGTGGTCACGCTGGCCCCGTCCGTGAAGGTCAGTTCATGCCGCCCGTCGCCCAGCGCCGCCACGTGCGCTAGCTTCCGGCCCCACTGGACGGTTCCCGCCGGCAGGCTGTCCAGCAGCAGGCGCCGCAGCTCCCCCCGCAGCACCTCGGGCCGGCCGCCCCTGCCGTCGTCCGGCTGGTCCAGCAGCACGGCGCCCTGGGGGTCCAGCACCCGCGACGCCTCCCCACCGGGATGGATCAGAGCGCGGAACTGGTCGACCAGGCCGGCGGCCTTCAGCGCCACCTGCCCGTCCCGCTCATGGATGTCCAGCATGCCGCCCTGCGCGCGGGCGCCGGCCGAGGCCTCCGCCTCATAAATCGTCGTGGGGATGCCGTGGAGGTGCAGCACGCGGGCGAGGACCAGGCCGCCCAGGCCCGCGCCGATGATGGTGACGGGTGTCGTCATCTTGCTTCCTTTGGATGTTGGAACGGCGTTCCATAGATATTAATTGGAACGACGTTCCATGAATGTCAAGATGATCCCATGACGAAACGGACCGACCGGCGCGCGGACGCGCTTTCCAAAGAAAGGATCGTGGCGGCCGCGATCACCATCCTCGACGCGGGTGGCGAGGATGCGCTGACCTTCCGCGCGCTGGCCGCTCGCCTGGCGACGGGCAGCGGGGCGATCTACTGGCATGTCGCCGACAAGGGGGAACTGCTGGCGGCGGCCACCGACCATGTCGTCACGCGGGCCATGTCCGGGGCCATATCCGGGATGGGGGCCGGCGGGGTGGAACCGCGCGCGGCGATCCGGACCATCGCCCTGGGCATGTTCGGCGCCATCGACGCGCACCCCTGGGTCGGCGCCCAGTTCTCCCGCGCGCCGTGGCAGCCGGCGATGCTGCGTGTTTTCGAGGCCATCGGCGGCCGGCTGTGGGAACTGGGCGTGCCAGAGGGGGCCTGGTTCAACGCCTGGTCGGCGCTGGTGACCTACATTTTCGGCGCCGCCGGACAGAACGCGGCCAACGCCCGTCTGCAGGCGCCGGGAACGGATCGCTCGGCCGCGCTGGCGGACATCGCGGGGGGATGGGCGCGGCTGGATCCGGCCGAATATCCCTTCCTGCGTCAGGTGGCGCCGCAGCTGGCGGCGCACGATGACCGTGACCAGTTCCTGGCCGGCATCGACCTCATCCTGGCCGGCATCGGGACGGTGCGATAAAGGTCTACGCCGGCTTGACGTTGGCGAAGAAACAGGGCCGCTACCGTGCCGTCCAGTTGGGGGACGCCCTCCCACTCTCCTGCTTGAGATTGAGCCGACGCTATCAGAGACTGCTGGCGCTACTATTGGGAGATGGGAATGAAATCGACACGTGTAGCGCTTCTATGTTTCCTCGTAGCGCTCGTGCCCTTGAATGCCGCCGTGGCGGGCGGGCTCGCCCAGGGGTACATCACGCAAATCATACCGCTCAGCAACGGGCTTTTCACGTTTGTTTTCAGTGGGACCCCAGCCGGAGCACCAGCCTGCGCCACCTTCGCCAACCATTGGGCCGTCGATGTCTCGACGCCCTCCGGCCAGGCGATAGCCTCCAGTGCGATCACCGCCTTTTCCGCAGGCTATCCGATGTACGTCAGCGGGACCGGTACCTGCGCCGCAAACCAGTCCAACACCGAACTGGTGAATTATTTGGCTATCTCCAAGAACTGAGCGGCCATGGTTCGATAGAGATCATCCCCGCCGGCTCGGACCGGCGGGGACCGTAGTCACTTCAGGGCGTGTGATAAATTTCAGCACCCTGCGCCAGGAAGGCCTCCGACATCTCGGCCATGCCCTTCTCGGCTTCGACGAAGCTTCCCTCCACGCCGGCCAGGTCGCGCACCTCCTGGCTGATCTTCATGGAACAGAACTTCGGCCCGCACATGCTGCAGAAGTGCGCCAGCTTGGCGCCGTCGGCGGGCAGGGTCTGGTCGTGGAACTTCTCCGCCGTTTCCGGGTCCAGCGACAGGTTGAACTGGTCGCGCCAGCGAAACTCGAACCGGGCGCGGCTGAGGGCGTCGTCGCGCAGCCGTGCGGCGGGGTGGCCCTTGGCCAGGTCGGCCGCGTGCGCCGCGATCTTGTAGGTGACGACACCCACCTTCACGTCGTCGCGGTCGGGCAGGCCCAGATGCTCCTTGGGCGTGACGTAGCAGAGCATGGCGGTGCCGAACCAGCCGATCTGGGCGGCGCCGATGGCGCTGGTGATGTGGTCATAGCCCGGCGCGATGTCGGTGGTGAGCGGCCCCAGCGTGTAGAACGGCGCCTCGCCGCACCACTTCAGCTGCAGGTCCATGTTCTCCTTGATCTTGTGCATGGGCACATGGCCCGGGCCCTCGATCATCACCTGCACGTCGTGCTTCCAGGCGATCTGCGTCAGCTCGCCCAGGGTCTTCAGCTCGGCGAACTGGGCGGCGTCGTTGGCGTCGGCGATGCTGCCGGGGCGCAGGCCGTCACCCAGCGAGAAGGCCACGTCATAGGCCTTCATGATCTGGCAGATTTCCTCAAAGCGGGTGTAGAGGAAATTCTCCTTGTGATGCGCCAGGCACCACTTGGCCATGATGGACCCGCCGCGCGAGACGATGCCGGTGACGCGCTTGGCCGTCAGGGGGATGTGGGCCAGGCGCACGCCGGCGTGGATGGTGAAATAGTCCACGCCCTGCTCGCACTGCTCGATCAGGGTGTCGCGGAACACCTCCCACGTCAGGTCCTCGGCCTTGCCGTTCACCTTCTCCAGCGCCTGGTAGATGGGCACGGTGCCGATGGGCACGGGGCTGTTGCGGATGATCCATTCGCGGATGGTGTGGATGTTGCGGCCGGTGGACAGGTCCATGACCGTGTCCGCACCCCAGCGGATGGACCACACCAGCTTGTCCACCTCTTCCGCGACGGAGGAGGTGACGGCGGAATTGCCGATGTTGGCGTTGATCTTGACCAGGAAGTTGCGGCCGATGGCCATCGGCTCCGATTCCGGGTGGTTGATGTTGTTGGGGATGATGGCGCGGCCGCGCGCGATCTCATCCCGCACGAACTCCGGCGTCACGAAGTCCGGGATGGATGCCCCGAAGCTCTCGCCGTCGCGCTCCAGCTGTTCCTTCAGCGCTTGGCGCCCCAGGTTCTCGCGGATGGCGACGTATTCCATCTCCGGCGTCACGATGCCGGCGCGGGCGTAGGCCAGTTGGGTGACAGCCTTGCCGTCCTTGGCGCGCAGGGGCAGGCGGCCGGCGCGGTCGAACACCGGCACGGGGCTGCTCTCGCCCTCCCTCAACCCGTTGTCCACCGCCTTGATGGCGCGGCCGTCATAGCGCTCCACATCGCCCCGGCCTTCGACCCAGGGGCGGCGCAGCTCGGCCAGGCCCAGGCGGATGTCGGTGGTCACCGCCGGGTCGGTGTAGGGGCCGGACGGGTCATAGACGCGCACCGGCGGCTCATTGGCGCTGGGGCTCAGGTCGATCTCGCGCATGGCCACGCGCAGGTCGGGGTGCAGGGTGCCCGGGATGTGGACCTTGCGGGAGGCGGGCAGGGGCCCGGTGGTAACGGCGAAGCCGTCGCTTCCCGGAATCGCGGCCGGGGTCAGGGTATCGGGCATAGGGTCGTGCTCCTCCGTAGTCCGGCGCCCTTGGCTCTCTGGCCGCTGATGCGTCCGGCACGTCACATGTCGCCAACCCGGGGCAACGACGATGGGGAGGAAGGAAAACGGCCGCTGCGGTTACGGCCTACAGGGCGGATGCGCGTGTGATCCCATTGGCGGGTAGATACGCGAAGGCCCCTGTTCCCATCCCTACGCCGGTACGATCCGGATCAGGTTCAAAGGGTCCCCGCGTCTCTCCGCGGATCTCAGCGCCCTCCGGCGCACCCCTGGAACGAAGGCCGCACTGTGCGCGCCCCGGGGCACGGGTGTCAATGGGTGGGGAAATGGGGCGGTGGGGGAATGGTTGGGGGACGTTCAGTTCCGCCGACCGGTTCGCATCAGTCGATTTGGACGGCGGAGACGGTCTTGATGCTGGGCTGGCCGATGCGCACCCGGTCGATGACGTAGCCGGCCACGGGTATCAGTGAGTCGCCTTGCTGCCGCCAGACGCCCAAGATCATGGCGCCCACCCGCCAGCCCAAGGTGCCCGGCGCGACACGTACGGTCAGCGGCCCGTCCAGACTTTGCCAGGTCATCAATGGCGACGACATCTCGAACGCCGAGAAACCCCGATAATGCCAGCCGGGAAAGTCTGGCACATCGTAGGTCCCTTCCGGCCCTGCGCCATCCGTCTCCTGGGGTGTCAGATTGGACAGGGCGGGATAAGCGGGCCCGCCAGCCGGATGAAAGGGGCCCGCCTTCGCCCACGGGCTGGCGCCCACCGTGGCCGCCCACCCGGGCGCCGCTTCCCGCAGGGCTTGGCAGACGGGCGCGCTGGCAGTGCAGGTGCCCTCGCCCAGGCGGAAGGCGGCCTGATAGGTCACCTCGATGTTGCAGGAATCGCCCCAGCGGCTTTTTCCGGCCAGTCGGATGAACAGGGTTGAGCGTTCAGGGCCAGCCTCTGACCGGACGCTGTCCGCGTTTTGGGTGAAGAACAGGGGCCGTCCGCTGCCGTCCGTGCCGAAGCCGACGGTTTCCGTCCAGCAATACGGCTGGGCGCGGTTTTCCGGCCGCGGCAGGGCGGGGCCAGCTTTCCCGTTGGCGTCCAAGGGAAAGGCGGTGACGCGGACGCAATCGGCCGTGCCCCCCGTTGCTGTCACTGCCACATGCGATGACCCGAAGGGAATGATGGCTATGGCGTCGCCCCGGCGCCGGATCGCCGCTGCCGGCAGCCGATGGCGCCAAGCGGGGCTGAGCTTTTCCTCAGGCGCCGGAACCACGAGCCCGGCGGCGATCATCTGCCGATCCAGGGGAATTTGCAGCGGGGAGTCGTCAGCGGTGCGGGCCTGGGTCAGCGTCATCGATGCGCGAGGGCAAAACGACGGGTCACCTTCCCCTTTACTCAGGGCCGTCAGCGCCGCCTGGCGTAGGATCATCGTTTGGGACAGGCATTCCGCCTCTGTCGGCCACCCGACCGTCAGGGGCGACGTCGGCTTGGCGGGCCCTTGGCACAGGCGGTCCCGTGTGGCCAGCCATCGACGCTGTTCGCCGACCAGTGCCGCCACGTCCGTGCCGGCCTGGGTCAACACTTGCCTGTAAAGCCGCGCGACCTCCCTATCCTGGTCCGCCAGCTTCGGATCAGCGCAAATCGCCCGCTCGGTCGGCGTCTTGGCGGCTGCGCAGTCAAAGCTGGGGCCGGCGGCCAGGGCGGTGCCGGAAAGAAACAGCGCGGCGGTGATCAGGGCGGGAAGGCGGTTCACGGCGGTAGGCAACCGGTGGTGGAGGTTGCCGACAGAATTAAACATCTTTGCCAGGAACGCCATAGGTGCTGACGGCGGGCCTCAGGGCCGGGCCGCCATCGTCACCGCCGGCACGCCCACCCGCACCTGGTTGATGGTGTAGGCCGCCACCGGGGTCAGGGTGTCGCCCTCCCGCCGCCAGGCGCCCAGGATCATGGGGCCGGGGCGCCAGTTCAGCATGCCGGGGGACAGGCGCAGGATCAGCGGCCCGCCGGGGCTCTGCCAGTGCAGCAGGGGTGCCTCCTCCTCGAAATTGGGCAGGCCGGTGTAGGTCCAGCCCTTGACGCTGGGGATGGTCAGGAAGGCGGGGACGAAGGGGCCGGTGTAGGGCACGAGGTTGTCCAGGGCGGGATAGTCGGGGCGGCCCGGCGGGTGGTCGGCGCCGATGGACCAGGGGCTGGCGGCCAGGGCGGTGGCCCAGCGCGGGGTGGCCTCGGCCAGGGCCTTGCAGGTCGCGGCGTCGGCGGCGCAGCGGCCATCGCCCAGGCGGAATTCGGTCTGGTAGGTCGCCTCGATGCGACAGGCCGCCCCCCAACGGTCGCGATGCACGGGGTGGATGCGGATGTCGGTGCGGGTGGGACGGGCCATGGGGCGGCTGGGGCCGGAATCCTGGGCGAAGAAGACCGGGGCGCCGGTGGCGTCCAGGCCGAAGCCGGCGCTTTCCGACCAGCAATAGGCCGGCTTGTCCGCCGGGCGGGTCTCGGGCGGCGGCAGGGCGGGGCCGCCGTTGCCGGCCGTGTCCAGCCAATGGACGCTGAAGCTGGTGCACGACGCGGCGTCGTCCAGCGCCGTCACCGCCACATGGGCGCGGCCGAAGGGCACCACGGCCATCTGGTCGCCGGCGTCCTGCGTCGCCTCCGGCGGCAGCCGGTCGCGCCATGCCGGGGTCAGTTCCTGCTCCGGTGCCGGGGTCAGCAGGCCGGCACCGATCAACTGCTCATCCAGGTCGCCCACGGGCGGGCCGCCGTCCAGCCCGCGCGCGGCGGCCAGGGTGGCGGCGGCGCGCTCGCAGAAGGGCTGATCCGGCTTGGCCGCCTGCGCCGCCAGCGCGGCGCGGCGCAGGGGCAGCGCGCGGGCCAGGCAGGTGCGCGCCCGTTCATCATCCGCCGGCGCCAGGTCGCCACACAGCCGGTCGCGTGTCGCCAGCCAGCGCGCCTGCTCGGCGATCACGGCCGCCGCGTGCGCGCCCGCCTTGGCCTTCGCCAGCCGGTACAGGCGCGCGATCTCCGCATCCTCGGCCCGCAGCGCCGGGCTGGCGCAGATCATCCGTTCCGTGCGCTTGCCCGCCGTGGCGCAGGGGGCGGCCGCCAGGCCCGGGGATGCCAGCAGGAGGGCGGTGGCGATGGCGGGCAGAACACGGTGTCGAATCACGGGGAATCTGATCACGGGGCGTCTGATCACGGGACTGGGCAACCTGGGTCGGCGGCGGGGCCGACAAGATCAGGCATCACGCCCGCGATTGCCACAGGATCGTGGCCCCCGGCGTCCTACCGCTTCGCCAGATAGTCGACGATGGCAGGGACGTCGCCGGCGTCGATGGGCGCCTTGTAGGTCTGGATCATCTTGTTCACGATCTCCGCCCACTTCTCCCGGGGGAAGGGGGGCTGCCTCAACACCATGCCGGCGGAATGGCAGGTCAGACAGTTGTTGTTGATGGCCGCCGCGTCGGTGCCGGGGAACTCCCGATCCGATTGGGGCAGATCCACCGTCACGGACGGCAGAGTGACGCCGCCGGGCCCCGTGACCGTGGTGGCGTCGGATGCGGCGAAGGCGGGCGTGGCAAGGCCGGCGGCGGCGATGGCCAGAATCCAGGTGCGATTCATCGTGCGACCTCCTCCGTCAGGTGGCCGTCAGCGTGGTCGTCTCGACCACGTTGCGCATGAAGCCGTTGGGGTTCCAGTTGGCCTCCAGGGGCTGGGTCTCCCCGGCGGTGTTGGTGCAGCGGGCCATCAACCGCACTGGGCCTGCGGCTGGGCCGGTCGTGGTGAGGTGCCATTGGCGGAAGCTGTAGCGCCCCTCGTCCCGGCCCAGCTGCGCCCGGCGCCAGGTGGCGCCGCCATCGGCGGACACCTCCACCGCCGCCACGCCCTGGTCGCCGCCGAGGGCCAGGCCGCGCAGGGCCAGGGGCTTGCCCGCCGCCACTTGCGCGCCGTCCACCAGGTTGGTGATGAAGGACCGGGGGACCATGCGGTTGATGGGAACCTGGGCGTAGCCGGCTTGCCCCGGCGCCACCGACGCGTGCGGCGTGTCGGGGATGCGGTAGGCGACCTTGGTCCAGTACTCGTCATCGGCCGCCGCCAGCACCTCGATATCGCTCAGCATCTTGACCCAGTAGGTGGAATACCAGCCCGGCACCACCAGCCGCAGGGGGAAGCCGTTCAGCAGGGGCAATTGCTCCCCGTTCATCTGGAAGGCGATCATGACCTCGCCGTCCCGGGCATGGTCGATGGCCAGGGACTTGGCGAAGGCGGGGGCGTCGGGCACGACGGGCTCATCCAGGCCCCGGGCGCGGATGGCCACGGCGCCGGCCTTGACCCCGGCCCGGTCCAGCACGGCCTTCAGCGGCACGCCTACCCAGCGGGCGTTGCCCATGGCCCCGTGCCGCCACTGGGCCCCGCCGACGCGGGGGCTGAACAGGCTGCGGGAGTTGCCGGAGCATTGGTTGACCGCCGCGTACTCGATGCGCGGCATGGCCAGCAGATCACCCAGGCCCAGGGTCAGGGGCCGGTCCACATGGCCGTGCACCTTCAGCGTGAAGGTGGCCACATCCACCTGTTCGGGAATGTCCGCCCAGTGCCACCGCACAAAGAACCGGTCGTTGGGGGTGAAGACGCCTTGGTCGAACACCTCGAACGGCGTTTCCAGCAGGGGCGGGCGGGTCCGCTGCAGGATCATCCGCCCCTTTTGCGGGAAGGCGGAGGTGAACACGGCCTCATCCGCGTCGCGCGCCAGGGCGCCCAGCGCCCCGGTGGGGCGTTGCAGCGCGCCCAGGGCGGCGGCACCCGCGATGAACCCCCGCCTGCCGATCATGGGAACCCGATGGCCTTGGTCCATGGTCCCGACCCTCCTCGATGGATGGCGCCATGGCCGGGACCGTTTGTCCCGGCATGGTTGTCCGGCCTATTGAGAAGCAGGATGACCGATCTATCCAACGCTTTGTTGGCATTGTACCGTTCGGTCTAAGGGAACGGTCGTGGCCTGGCTGGCGGCGGGCCCGACTCTCAGCCGGGGTTCTTCTTGTAGGCGTCGATGACGCCGTTCCATTCCTCGATCACGCCCTTGTGCTCGGTCATGGCGTCGGTCTTGGCCTTGTCCAGGCACTTCAGGTAGGCGGTCATCTTGGTGGTGTAGTCGCCCACCTTCTTCTCCGCCGCCTCCATCTCCGGGCCCTTGGACTTCTTGCCGGGGGGCAGCTTGGGGCGGTCGGGGCGGGTGCAGGCGGGGCCTTGCGCCGCCGCCGGCAGGGCGGTGACGATGATCGGGGCGGCGGCCAGCAGGGCGGCCAGCGCCAGGGGGATGCGGCGGGTCATGTGTATATGTTGATCAATGTTGACGATTGGTCGGCGGATGGAATCAAGCTCAGCCGCGCGCCAGGTTTTCCAGGGCGTGGGCATAGGGGCTCAGGTCATAGCCCTGGCGGCCGGCGGCCTCGATGATCTCGTTCACCGGGGTGCCGTTGGACGCCGCACCCAGCGACCACAGGATGGTGCTGCGCGTGCCGGACCGGCAGTGGGCCAGCACCGGGCCCGGCAGCTTGGCCAGGGCCTCGGCAAAGGCGGCCGCCGTCTGCGGGCCCAGGTTCGACTGGTTGACCGGCAGGTACACGTAGTCCAGGCCGGCCTCCTTGGCCAGCTCGGCCCCCCGGGCGGAGGTCAGTTGCCCCGGCTCTTCCCCGTCGGGGCGGTTGTTGATGATGGTGCGGAAGCCCAGCGCCTTGGCCTGGGCGAAGTCCGCCTCCTCGATCTGCGGGGCGACGCTGAGGCTGTCGGTCAGGGGACGGGGGGTCAGCATGGGCTTGGGGCTCCGGATAAGCGGGCGGGGTCGGGGGAGAAGCTACCCCCATTCGCCCGCCCGGTTCCAGTGTCGGCTTATATCCCTTATGCGCATCTCAGGCTGGCGACTGCCGGCCCGGGCCGGCCAGGCCCGTGAGGCAAGCGGGCGGATGCCCGCGCCCGCCGCCTGAGGGAGCTGAAAAACTCAGCGCTGATCCTTCACGACCTCGCCGCCCTTGATCACCACGGGGATGTGCTCCAGCAGGGTGACGTCGGCCAGCGGGTCGCCCTTCACCGCCACCAGATCGCCGTAGCGGCCCACGGCCACGGCGCCGATGTCCTGGGCGGTACCCATGGCCTCGGCGGCGTTGCGGGTGGCGGCGCGGATGGCCTCCAGCGGGGTCATGCCCCACTGCACCATCTTGGCGAACTGCTTGCCGTTGTCGCCGTGGGGATAGACGCCGGCGTCAGTGCTGTAGATCATCTTGGCGCCGGCCTTGACCGCCTTGGCGAAGTTCTCGCGCTGGACGCGGCCGATCTTGCGCTCCTTCTCCAGGCTTTCCGGCAGCATGCCGACCTTGGCGCCTTCCGCCAGGATGTAGTCGTCGTTGTAGATGTCCATGCCCAGCCAGGTGCCGCGCTTCTTGGCCATCTCGATGCCCTCGTCGTCGATCAGGCTGGCATGCTCGATGGTGTCGATGCCGGCGCGGATGGCGGCCTTGATGCCGTCGGTGCCGTGGGCGTGGGCGGCCACCTTCATGCCCAGGGCGTGGGCCTCCTTGGCGATGGCGTCCAGCTCCTCCTGCGACAGCTGCTGCGCGCCCGGGCTGTCGCCCTTGGACAGCACGCCGCCGGTGGCGCAGACCTTCACCAGGTCGGCGCCGAACTTCTTCACCCAGCGCACCTTCTGCACCATGCCCCAGGGGCTGTCGGCCACACCCTCACCCACGCGGCCATAGTCGGCGGGCAGCAGGTTCTCATCGCAATGGCCGCCGGTGGCGCCCAGCAGGGGGCCGGACACTTTCATGCGGGGGCCGGGCACCAGGCCGCTGTCGATGGCGTTGCGCAGGGCCACGTCGGTGAAGGCGTCGGCGCCCACGTTGCGCACGGCGGTGAAGCCGGCCATCAGCGTGACCTTGGCGTTGGCGACACCGGCGATGGCCTTGTCGGCGGTGGTGACGCCCAGCGACTCATAGCCGTTCCAGGTGGGCTGGCTGGTCATATGGGTGTGCATGTCGATCAGGCCGGGCAGCAGGGTCAGGCCGGGCAGGGCCACCGTGCGGGCGTCGGCCGGCGCCGTCACCGTCCCCTGCGCGCCCACCGCCGCGATGCGGCCGTCGACGATCAGCACCGCCGGCCGGTCCACCACCTTGCCGGCCAGCACGTCGACCAGATGGTCGGCCGTCACCAGCACGGTGTCGGCCTGGGCGGCACCCGCCGCCATCAGGGCGCTCAGGCTGAGGCTGGCCAGCAGGCGCCGGGCCAGATGGCCCATAGGGCGGCCAATTGGTCGGATGCGTCGCGTGGCGCGATGGGTCATGATGTGGAGCCCCCGTTCTTTGGATTTTGGATACAGCGTTGGCCGGAAAGTGCCGATGGTACCCGGCCGCGTCAACGTGACAATCAAATGTCAGGCTCTTGAAACCGGGACGGCTGCGACGAAAACGCTTTCCTTAAAAAATGAAGGGAATGAGCGACAGGTCGCCCGCGTCCGCGCGTGAAAGGGTCGTGTCGTTCAAAACGGCCACCGGCAAAGCCCGGCGCCAAAGGCGCGGGCTCACCTTCCTCCTCCCAAATTGGGGTTCCATATCCGTCCGGATGCCGTCACGGCCCCCCGGACGCGGCGGGGCATTCCACCGACCGGCCAGTGGCGAGAGGGCCGGGCGGAGGGGCACCCCGGGCGTCGGGGATCAGTCGCGATGGGGTTCGGGGGCCTGCCGCCGCCCTCGGGCGGATGGTGCCTGCTCCGTGTCGCTGTTGGCGGCGGCGGACGATGGCGGCTGGGCGGATGACGCCCCGGGCGACCCAAAAAAAACGGACGCGGGCGCGCCCCGGGCCGATGCCCGCAATGGCTGGGGCGCGGGTGGCTTCCAGTCCTGGAGCGCGGCGCCGACCAAGGTCCGCTCCACCCGCTCCAGCATGCCGGGCGGCGGCACCATCTCCGGCGCGTCCTCGGCGATCAGGCGTTCCAGGCGGCGCATCTCGCGCACGCGGGCCCTGGCTTCGCGGGAGGAGAGCAGCAATGCCGCGACCGCCTGCCGGTGCCCGGTCGGCCAAGCGCGAAGCTGGGCCCCGTACTGGCACAGCAGGTCGTCGAGTTCCTCAGGCGTCATCAAAAGCATCCCGGGGCCGTATGGCGGTCTTGCGGAAGGCGGTACGAAGGCGCTGGCGCGCGCGTTTCAGCAGGGCTTCCGCCGCCACGACGGTGGTGTTCATGGCCGCCGCCACTTCGGCGGCGGACATCGATTGGTCGTAATATAGGGCCAGCGCCACCTGCTGACTAGCCGGAAGTCGTTGCCGTGCTGTATGCAGAACTGTCGCCAATTCCTTTTCAAGGACGATTTCATCAAAGCTTTGACTGTCGTCCATGATGTCTTCGGTCAACTCCAGCGCGTTTTCCGCTGGCCGCCGCCGGTAATCGATACAGCGGTTGATGACGATGCGGTGGATCCAGGTGGTGAATTTGGCGCTGACGGGCTGCCAGGTCTCGCGGTGGTTCCACACCTGGAGGAAAGCGTCCTGCACCACATCCTCGGCATCGCTGTCGTTGGGCAGGATGCGGCGGGCCACGGCGTAGAGGCGGCGGAAGTAGCGTCGGATCAGCAGGCGGTAGGCGTCGACGTTCCCCGTCTTCAACAGGGCCATCAGCGTCTCGTCCGTGGCGTTGGCCAGGTCGCCGCCGTCAAGGACGGGCGTCAGCACCATCACGTTGTTCGCGGCGTTCGTGGCCAAGGCGCCCGCGTCCCGGGCCTTCGTATCCAAGGTCCCTGGGGCCCCTGGAGCCCCTGGGTCCAGGACCGCGCCGGCGGGACCGCCGCGTGAGTAAGGGGAACTCGTCATCGTCACCGCCATCTCTTCTTCTTGGCCCCCGGGGCCGCTGCCGCCGCCCCCGGGTTTTCATGGGATCAGCACGCTTCGCCCGAGGATGGTCCCCAGTCCCCTCCAGGCCCCGTCCGATGCCCCCCGCCCCCGCGCGGACCTTCGGATGGTGTACGTTAAACGGGGCCGAAGCCCGTCGGTTGTTCTCCAAAACGGCTTAACCTGGCCGCGTATCCCTCAATTTTTGGGCGGCTTAGCCCACAGCCGCCGGTGCAGCGCCAGGCGTTCCTGAATGCGGCGCACGCGGCCGGGCACGTCGCGGCCGCCGGCCGCCCGGCCCAGCGCCAGGATGAAGGCCCCGTACAACTGGCTCAGCGCCTTGCCGCTGGGACCGCCCACCTGGTTGGTCATGACCACCTGCAGGCCGGTGTAGATGCGGATCGCATGCACGATATCGGCGTGGAAACGGTCGAACTGGCCGGCGGTGGCGTGGCGTTCGGCGGAGGTGCACAGCTGCAACGCCCGGTCCTGCAGCGCCTCCACCAGCTTGTGGGGGGGCAGGGTCTGCTTGGCCGATCCGTAGGCGCTGGAGGCACGCTGGAACGCGGTATGGTTCATGGCCGCTCTTTTCCATTCTCTGGAGGGGAAGGGGATGCCCGGATGCCCCTCCGGCTGGCGCCGGCGGGGCCGCCGGTGTCAACTGCTGCTGTTGCTGGCGTTGGAATACGCCTTCAGGGTCTTCAGCAGGTTGGCCGCCGTCTGCGCCTGGGCTTCCAGCTTGGCGTAATAGGTCGTGAGCTGGGTGCCGTAGGCTTCCGCCTGGCTGCGGATGTCGTCGGCCTTGCTGGTCAGATCCGTGTCGTAGTCCGTCAGGGTGTCGATCTGGTTCTGTAGGGTGCCGCTGTCCGTGTCCCCCGCGTTGTCCGAGGTATTGTAGATGAGGTCGGCCAGCCCGCTGCTGGTGCTGACGCTGACCGTCTGGCTCTGGGAGCCCAAATAGACCAGCGTCATCCCTGCATATGCCGTGCCATCCTTGCCGATGATGCGGGTGCCGCTGATGGTGAACAGGGACGTGTCGCCGCCGACGCCGGCGGACGCGATGCTGCCGTCATCGTTCATGGTGATGTCCAGGTCGAAGTTCAGGCTATCGGTGCTGTCGGGGGAACGCAGCATCGACAGTTCGGTGGAAGAGGTCGAATAGTTGAAGCCCAGGAGGGTCTCAAGATCGTCGAGATTGTCGCTGAGCGCGCTGTCCAGCGTGGTGCTGTCGATGGCCAAGGTGTTGTCGCTATTGAAGGAAAGGCCCAGGGACGAGATGGAATAGGTGCCGTCGGTCAGGTTCAGGGCGTTCTGTAGCGCGGTGGAGATGGACCGCACCTGGCTGTCGGCGAACAGCACGGCGGAACTGGCCGGGCTGCCGTCGGTGGCTGTGGCCTGCTGGGTGGAGATGAAGTTGCGCACGGCGTTGTAGGCCGTGACGAAGGTGGAAATGCCGCTCTTGATGGCGCTCAGGTTGGCCGTCAGCTCCATGGTGATGGTGGAGCCGGTGCCGGTGCTGCTGTCGTAGTCGCTGGAATAGAGGTCCAGCGTCACGCCGGAGAGCACGTCGCTGATGACGTTGCTGGTGCGCTCGATGTCGATGCCGTCCACCTCCAGCTCCGACCCCTGCGCCGCCGTCAGCTCGTCGGCGTAGCTGCCGTCGCTGTTGGTGACACCCAGCGAGGTCATGATGCCGCTGCTGTCGTTGGTGAACTCTATGGCCTTGCCGGTGTCGTTGGCCGTCAGCACCAGTTCGTAGGCGCTGTCCGACACCTGGATGATGCTGGCGGAGACATTGGTGGTGTCGGTCTGCTTGTTGATGGCGGCGGCGACGTCCTTCAGGCTGTCGGTGCTGGCGACGCTGATGGTGGCGGTGGATCCATCGGCCAGGCCCAGGGTGAAGGTGCCGGACAGGTTCAGGGCGCCCGTCTGGCTGGTCTGTGTGCCGCTGCCCAGCTTCTCCGCCGTCGCCAATTGTTTGATGACGATGGTGTGGGTGCCGGTGGCGGTGCCGTCGTCCACCGACACGCCCAGCATGTCGCTGGCGGAAACGGAGGAGCTGCCGCCTGACAGATAGGCCGTGCGCTCGGAAAACAGGTTGGTGCTGGAGCTGTCGACCGGGTTGGACAGGGCCTCCGCCGCCGTCGCCAGCGTGTTCAGCAGTGTCTGGAATTCCTCGTACGCCGAGATCTTGGACTCGTTGTCCGAGATTTCGCTGTCGATGGTGTCGGCCCTGGTTTCCTTCGCGGCCACCGCCGCGGCAACCAGGGCGGAATAATCCAGCCCCGTGACGGATGACGCCGAGGAGGATGTGCTGGTCGTCGATGTGCTCGACGTGCTGCTGGAAATGGTGGACACCGCCATGATCGATCCCCTGGCCTAACCTTCGCCTTTCCCGCGAACCGGGGGCGCCTGTTTCCAGGCGCCCCCGTCGCTCGCCTTACTGCAGCAGCTTCAGCAGTTCGGACGGCAGCTGGTTGGCCTTGGCCAGCGCGTTGATGCCGGCCTGGACCAGGGTGTCCTCGTTGGACAGCTTGGTCTGTTCCGACGCCACGTCGACATCCATGATGGCGGACTGGGCCGCTTCTTGGTTCTCGATCGAGGTGGAGATCATCTCGCCCTGGTACTCGAAGCGGGAGATCTGGGCGCCCACCTTGGCGCGGGCGGTCGACAGCGCGCTGATGGCCGACTTGATGGTGGTGATGGCCGAGGTGGCCCCATCGGACGTCGACACGCTGGACCCGGTCAGGCCCAGGGCGCTGCTGTCCACCGTGGTCAGGGTGATGGTGATCGTGTCCGTCGTCGCCGTCCCCACCAGGAAGGTGACGCCGGAGGACCAGGAACCGGTGCCGTCCAGCAGGCTCTGGCTGTTGAAGCGGGTGCCCGTGGAGATGCTGTCCACTTCGTCCGTCAACTGCTGGTATTCGGCGTCGATGTAGCCGCGCTCCGTATCCGTCACGGTGCCCGAGACGGATTCGGTGGCCAGCGATTCCATACGTTGCAGGATGTCGGAGATGCGGGCCATGCCGCCGTCCGCCGCTTGCAGGATGGATTCGCCGTTCGAGGCGTTGGTCGACGCCTGGTTCAGCATGGTGACGTCGGACTGGATCTTGGTGCCGACCGCCAGGCCGGCGGCGTCGTCCGACGCCTTGGTGATGCGGGAACCGGACGCGATCTTGGAAACCGAGGACAATTCCGCCTCGGAATTGGTGTTCAGGTAGCGCAGGGCGGAATTCGCCGCTGTGTTGGTGGTGACGACAGGCATCATGGACCTCCATGTGGTTGGCGAGAGGTTCGTGGGGCGGTCGCCTTTTGCGGCCGGGCCGTACTCCCCCTCACACGGTTCAACGGCAGGTCAGATGAAAGCGGGCGCACTTTTTTCGCTATTTTGCGAAAAGTTTTGAGTCGTCACAGGTAGTTCGCGAGACTCATTTTCTGTGAAGCGGCAATAGCCTGCATCGTCGCCTCTAATGACGTCTGTAGTGTCGTCACCGTTGTTGACACCTCCGCAAGGTCGACACTTTTCAGGTCACTGCTTTGTGTGGTGGCGAAGGAATTAATATCGGACAGATGGCTGGATGCTGCCTGTATTCTGGCCGATGTATCGGACAATGTTTGTCCGATGTCGCTCAAGCCGTCGGACGCGTCGTTCACCAGATCCAGCGCGGCGGTCAGGGTGGTGTCGTCCAGCGGGTTGGTGTTGCTGATCATGCTCATGGCCCGCATCAGCTTTTCGATGGACGGGTCGTCGGCGGTGACGCCGTAGCTGACACTCTGGGTGGAGGACAGGCGCACCGTGGCCAGGGTGTCGTTGCCGCTGTAATAGCTGGTGTCGGCGCCGCTGGATGAGGTCTGGGCGGGATAGGTGGAACTGTCCACCGCCACCGGCGCGTGGTTGGTGTCGCTGCCGCCGAACAGGTATTGGCCGCCATAGGTGTCGTTCAGGATGGACGCCACATCCTTCAGCCAGCCCGACGCCTCTTCCTGATAGGTGCCGCGACTGGTCTGGTCGGTGGACATCGCCTCGCTGATGGCCGTCTTCAGGCTGGTGGCGATGCTGGAGATGCTGGTGATGTCGGACGCGATGGCGTCGATCTTGGTGACGGCGTTGTCGGCGTTGGTGATCAGGGTGCTGGAATAGCTGACCTCGCTTTCCAGATTCACCAGCAGCTTGACGTTGCCCCCGGCGGTGGACAGGCCGGCGTACGTGGTGGACTTGGCGCTGGTCAATTCCTGCACCTCCGCGCTGTTCAGCGCGGATTTGTTCTTCAGCATGTACTGCACAAGGGCGTTGTGGGCGCCGGCGGTCGATATCCGGTTCATCGGTGGGGCCCTCAGTTGACCATCTCGATGGTGGCGGTGAACATTTCCTGCAGCGTCGACATGATCTTGGCCGCGGCCTGATAGGCTTGCTCCAGGGTCGAGACCATGGCCGTCTCCTCATCCAGGCTGACCCCGGACTGGGAGCTGAGCGCCGTGGTGGCGTCATCCAGGGTGGAACTGGCGGTGTCGGCCTTGGTGCTGGCAATGGACGCGGCGGTGGCCGCACTGCTGATGATGGTGGAGGCGTAGCCCGACAGGGTGGTCGTGGCCTTGGCCAGGCCGCCGGCGCTGCTGAAGCTCTGCGTGCCGGTGAAGGCATCCTCAAGCGCCGTGATGGTGCTGACGTCGCCCGAGGTGATGGCGCTGTCGCCCACGGCCAGTGTGCCGCTGTCCGACAGGGTGCCGGTGGGCAGCAGCGAACTGTCGGTGGCCAAGCTCTTGTTCACGGCGATGTCGCTGGCGCCGGTGCCGGTCAGCACGTCGTTCAGCCCGAAATAGAGCGAGGCGCCCTCTTTGCCCGCGCCCAGGCTGCTGTCCATCTCGTTCACCGCGATGCCGTCGCTGCTGTCGGCGGCGGCGATGGTCAGGTGACCGTCGCTGGTGATGCTGGCGGTGAAGGTGCCGCTGGCGTTGATGGTGTCCAGAAGGTCCTGCACCGTGGACACCCCGCTGAGGTTGACGTCCAGCACAGCGGCCGCGTCGTCGCTGCTATCCACCGCCACCAGGCGCAGAGTACCGGTACCCGACAGGCTGTCGCTGGCGCTGACCGTCGCCGTGCCGGTCAGCGAGGTCGCCGCCGGATAGCTGGTGCCCTGGTTGGACACGGTGTTGACCGTGGTGATGAGGGTGCTGGCCAGGTTGTCCAGGCGGGCCTGCTGGTCCACCAGCGTGTCGTCGCGCAGGGTGATCAGTCCGCCGATGGCGCCGGACTTGACGCTGCCGGTGATGTCGGTGCCGTCCACGCTCAGCGCGCTGAAGCCCGTGGGATAGGTGGTGCCGGCGTCGACGCTGGCGGCGGCGGTGTAGCTCAGGGTGTGGGCGGTGCTGCCCACCAGCACCTGGCCGGAGGATGTCGACACCTGCATGGCGCCGGTGTCGTCCACCGTGTAGCTGACGCCCAGATAGCTGGACAGGGTCTTCAACTGGGTGTCGCGCTGGTCCTCCAAATCGGCGGTGGATTGGCCGGCGGCCTTGGCGGCGACGATCTGCTTGTTCAGGCTGGCGATGGTGGTGATGGCGGTGTTGGCCGAATCCACGTCGCTGGCGATGTCGCTGTCCGCCTGGGACCGCAGGCCCTGTACCGTGCTCGATGCCTCGGCAATGGTGCTGGCCATGGTTTCCAGCGCGGTAACGGTGGACGCCTTGTCCGTGTCGGTGCCGTTGCCCGAGGCCAGGGTGGACAGGTCGCTGGTCACCGTGTCGATGACGTCGGCGATGGAGGTGCTGCCCGATACCGTGCCGTAGGCGGTATCCACATCGCTCATGTAGCTGCTGATCACGCTGGCCTGGCTGTTGGCCGAGGTGGAGGATACCACTTGGCGCAGCAGGTACTGGTCCACATCGCGCGTGACGCTGCTGACGCTGACCCCGGACGCCTGGCCGTTGACGGTGACGGCGGTCTGGTTGGCCGTCTTCTTGGTGTATCCGTCGGTGCTGGAATTGGCCGTGTTGGCGCTGGTGACGGTGATGGCCGTCTGCGTCGCGGTCAGGGCGGATTGGGCGATGGATCCAGCGGTGCGGAGCGACATGGGATGGCGTCCTCTCAGGCGGTGAACTGCACGCAGTGGCGCGCCTGGTAGGCGTCGACGCGCACCTGGCGGCCGCGCCCCGGGTAATAGCCGCGCACGTCCTGCGTCCGTTCGCGGGTCACGTGCAACAGGCCCTGCAGGCGCGAGCGCCGGCCCTTCAGCTCCGCCGCCATGCCGGCCTGCAGCGCCGCCATCTCCGCCATCAGGCCCTGCAGCTGCGGCGCCCAGTGCTGGCCGGTGGCGGCGCGACCCTGCGCGCTGGCCTGGGCGGCACGGGATAGGGTCACACGGGCCACGGCCTCCGCCTCGCGCAGGTGCTTCAGGGCGTCGTACATGGCACGCCGCCGCTGCAGGCTGGCCTCCGGCTGGCTGGCTGCGGCCTGGAAGGCGGTGAAGGCCTCGATCAACGCCACGGGGAACTGCGTGCCGCCGGGGGACGGGGCCGGCAGGACGGGGATCGTCTCCGGCACCGGCCCCGCCACGGTGATGGCGGGCTCAGGCGCTGGCGTGGCGAACAGGCGGGACAGGAAGCTGGTCATCGCGCACCCCGGCGGTGGGAGGGCAGGTAGGCGTTGTTGAGAGCCCGCGAATAAAGCGTCAGTGCCCGGGCCCGCTGCCGCTGCGCCTCGATCAGGGGTCGCAGCTCGGCCAGGGCCCGCTCCAGCCGTTCCTGGTAGCGGGTCAGGTCGTCGATCAGGGCCAGCTGGGCGGCGCGGCGGATGTCGCCGCCCACCCGCACGCCGGGCGTGAGGGCGGAGCGCACGGCGGCGTTCAGACGTTTGCCCTCGCGCAGCAGGCGGTCCAGGCGCGTGGGGTCGAAGACGGAAGAGCCGGGGGCGGGGCTGTCCGCCGCCGGCTGGTGGATCGACTGGGCGAGAAGGGGGGCGTACGGGTTCATGGCCGGCTCCCCCTCACCGCTTGGCCTGCAACAGGGTGTCCATCATGTCCTGTGCGGTGGACACCACCTTGGCCGCCGCGGAATAGGCCTGCTGCGCGTAGATCATGCGGCTCAGCTCGTCCGATGTGTCGACGTTGGAACTTTCCAGCGACTTGGACTCGATGGTGCCGGCCCCGTCGCTGCCCGCCTCCTTCAGGGAGTAGGCGCCCGATGCCGTTGACTGGGCATAGGTCTGGCCGGACACGGCGGTCAGGCCATCGGCGTTGGCGAAGGTCGCCACCGGGATCTTGTAGACCGTCTTGGACTGGCCGTTGTCGAAGTTGGCGACGACGCTGCCGTCGGTGTTGATGTCGACGCTGGTCAGCGTGCCCTTGGCGTAGCCGTCCTGCTTGGGCGTGCCGGTGGTGGTGACGCTGGGGGTGGTAGACCCACTGGCGTACTGGGTGATGGAGCCGCTGCCGCCGTTCTCGCCGTAATCCAGGGTGATGGTGCTGTCGGTGGCGCCGCTGCTCCAGCCCGTGATGCTCAGCTGGATGTCGGTGGTGGGCGACGCCAGCGAGCCGTCGCTGTTGAACACCAGGCTGACGGGCGTGCCGCTGCTGGTGCCGGTGACGGTGGACCCGTCGGTGGCCGACACGGGATTGGAGGCGTCCAGCTCCCAGGTGTTGGTGCCGGTCTTGGTCCAGGTCATGGTGACCGTGCTGCTGTTGCCCAGGCTGTCGTACACCTCCGTGTCGGTGGTGTAGCTGCTGCCCACCGTGGCGTCGGACGGCAGATTCAGGCTGCTGGTCACCTTGGTCGTCGCCTTGGGCGAGCCGGAGATGTTGTCGAGGTTGATCTTCTCCAGGCTGGCGGTGTCGCTGCGGTTGGTGGCCAGGATGTTGCCACTGTCGTCGGTCGCCCAGCCTTCCAGGTAATAGCCCTCGGTGTTCACCAGGTTGCCGCTGTTGTCTTCGCTGAAGCTGCCGTCGCGGGTGTAATAGGACTGGCTGCTGCTGCCGTCGTTCACCACGAACATGCCGTTGCCATCCAACGCCAGGTTGGTGGTGGTGTCGGTGGAGGTGATGTCGCCCTGACTGCTGACCGACTGGGTCGTGCTGGCGGTGACGCCGCCATAGTCGGCCGAACTGGTCTGGCTGTCCGTCAGCAGGGCGGTGAACGACGTGTCGGTCGCCTTGTAGCCCGTGCTGGACGAGTTGGAGATGTTGCTGGAGATGGAGGTGAACGCCTTGGATTGGGCGTACAGGGCCGAGGTGGCGGTGTTCAGGGCGCTGAAGATGCTCATTGCCGTGTTTCCTTGCGGGTCAGAAACGGCGGTACGGCCGCCAGCTCGAAAAACGCGTTTCGCGTCAAATGATTGATGTCACTTCGTCCATGTCGATCTCATAGCTCCCCAGCGTCAGCTTGGCCGTACCTGTGGAGGTGTCGACGCCCGTGACCTTGCCGACGCCGTAGGCGCTGACGTTGCTGGCGGCGCTGTCGGTGGTCGCGGTGATGGACAGGGTGTAGGTGCCCGAGGTGGCGGTGCCGCCATCCGTCTCGGTGCCCTTCCAGGTGATGTAGTTGGTGCCGGCGCTGGTGCTGCCGGTGCCGGAGTAGACGACGTTGCCGCTGCTGTCGCTGACCGTGTAGCTGACGCTGTCGGCGTCGGACGGCAGGGTGTAGCTCCAGATGGCGGAACCGTCCTGCAGGGGGGCCTCGTCGCTGTCGGTCGACACCGTCTGGCCCAGGTAGCTGTAGGCCGGATAGCTGCCGGTGAAGCTGCTGAGCGTGCTGCTGATGCCGTCGAGATAGGTGTTGGTCGCCTGTTGCGCCTCCAGGCTGGACATCTGCACCAGCTGGGTGGTGAAGGTGCTGGTGTCCATGGGGCTGGTCGGATCCTGGGTCTCCAGTTCCTTCAGCAGCAACGTCAGCATGGTCGTGAAGTCGCCCAAGGTGCTGGAGGACGACGAGGACGAGGTGGTGCTCGTGCTCGTGGTGCTGCTGGAACTGGTGCTGCCGACTGTCGTCATGATCCGACCTCTCCATCCGCCGCCGATGCGCCGGGTCCTGGAATGGGGCCTCGGGCCGGAATTGGCTTTCGATCGGTTCAACGCCGGCCTTCACAGAAGCGGGCGCACTTTTTTTGGCGGTTTCAAAAAAAAGTTTCAAGGCAGGAAGTCATCATCCGGCTTATATGCTTTGCGGGTGTCTGATTGATCTCAGATGTAAAGATGATGAGTATTTAACTAGGCATAATTTTACTGGTCACGTATTGCCGATCGGCAGATTTTTCCTAGTTATCTGGTAATTTTGGTGACAACGTTCGCAAAAATGGCAGAAATCCTGGGGTTTCCGGTGGGCCGTCGCTCCGGGCCTCTCGGCAGTTTTTGCCCACCCGTGGACGGGCGCCTCCACGCGCGACGGCTTGTCCGCCGCCGCGCGTGAGGGGAGGGGTCATCGATGACGAGGGGCGGCATACCCATGAGCCAGACGCGACCGGGCCCCGATGGGCGGAATGACGACGGACACGATCCGTCCCTGGCCGCGGCGGCGTCCCTGCTGGCCGCGGAACGGGCGGATGCGGCCTGGGTGCTGTGCCGCCCGGCGCTGGCCGCGGGGGTGCGGGCGCCCGGCTGGCTGGCGCTGGCCGGCCGCGTGCTGCTGGCGCTGGACCGGCCGGCGGAGGCGGAGCCCATCCTGGCGCTGGCCGCCGGCACCGTCGGCCCGGCGGAGGCGGCGGACCTGGGCCTGTTCACCCTATGGGGCGTGGCGCTGCGCCGCCTGGGCCGCGTGTCCCAGGCGGAACCGGTGCTGCGCATGGCCATGCGCCTGTCACCCCGGGACGCCGTCTGTCACAGCAACCTGGCGGCGGTGCTGCGGGTGCTGGACCGCCTGGCGGAAGCGGAGGACGCCGCCCGCGCCGCCCTGGCCCTGAACCCCGGCCTGATCAACGGCCATGTCAACCTGGCCTCCATCCTCATGGCCCAAGGCCGTCCCAGCCTGGCGCTGGCCGCCAGCCGCCGAGCCCTGGCCGATGAGCCGGCGCAGGCGGAGGCGCTCTATACCCACGCCGCGGCCTTGCAGGCGCTGGGCGACCTGGCGGCGGCGGCCCAGGCCTGGGATGCCGGCGTGCGGGCCCATCCCGGTGATGCCCGCCTGGCCTTCGGCCGGGCCAACCTGGATCTGGCGCGTGGTGATCTGGCCGCCGGCTGGGCGGGCTACGGCGCCCGTCTGGCCGCGGACCCGCAGCGCTTCCGGGGCACATCCGACCTGCCGCCCTGGCGGGGCCAACGCCTGGACGGCCCCCTGTTGATCTGGCGGGAACAGGGCCTGGGCGATGAGCTGATGTTCGCCACCTGCTATACCGCCGCCATCGCCGCCGCCGGATCGGCGGTGGTGCGCTGCGACCCCCGCCTGGTGGGCCTGTTCAGCCGTGCCTTTCCCGGGACGGGCGTGGTGGCGGAGGCGCGGGGGAAGGGGATGGCGCCCGACCCGGCGGCGGGCGGGGTCGTGGCCCAGGCGGCGGCGGGCTCGTTGCCGGGCCTGCTGCGCGGGCACTTGGCCGATTTCATGGCGGGGGCGGGCTATCTGCGGGCGCGGGAGGATCAGGTCGCCCACTGGCGGCGGCGCCTGGCCGATCTGGACGATGACGGCCCTCCCACCCTGAAGGTGGGCCTGTGCTGGCGCAGCGGCCTGGCCGTCGAAAGCCGCGTCGGCCGCCAGTCCGAGCTGGTGGACTGGGCTCCCCTGCTGGCCCTGCCGGGCGTCACCGCCATCACGCTGATGTATGGGGACACGGGGGCCGAGCGCGCGGCCCTGGGCCCCCTGGCCCCGCACCACTTTGCCGACCTGGACCAGCGCGATGACCTGGAAGGGCTGGCGGCTCTGCTGTCGGCCCTGGATTTGGTGGTCTCGGCGCCCACCGCCACGGGTGAGCTGGCCGGCGCCCTGGGCGTGCCGGTCTGGCGTCTGGCGGGGGAACTGGACGTGACGTGCCTGGGGACGGGCGCGCGCCCCTGGTTCCCGTCCATGCGCGTCTTCCGCGCCGGCCCCCGCGACCGCCAGGATGTGATCCGGGACATGGTCCGGCAGATTGCCGGTGCCCTCCAACCTTCTCCGGGCACAACAAAGCACGCCCCGGCCTGATGGCGGAGCGTGCTCTGGCGTCAAGCCGCTCAGGACGCGTGGCGCAGGGCGTGCGGACGGTCGGCGTAGGGACGCACATGCTCCGCCCGGCGGGACCGGTCGCGGATGATGCGCAGGGCCTCCAGCAGGGTGCGGCGCTGGTGGCTGTCCAGGTCGGCCAGCAGCAGATCGTTCACGGCCTGGCGCAGCGGCTGCAGCCGACGCAGCACGGCCAGGCCTTCCGGCGTGGCGGATAGCAGCTTGCGGCGGCGATCGCTGGGGTCGTCCTCTTGCCGGATCAGGCCCTTGCGCAGCAGCTCCGTCACCGTGGCACTGATGTGCGGGCGGGATAGGCCGCGGGCGGCGGCGATCTCGGACGAGAAGATGCAGCTCTGGCGGCCCAGGTCGGCGCCGGCGTAGGCGTCGACATGCGGGTCGTTGGCCGGCTGGGTGGGGCCGTCGTTGAAATTGCGGTCACCCGCCACGTTCATCAGCACGGTCCACTGCGGCGCCGTCAGTCCGGCCTCTTCCAGCAGGGGCTCGCTGTGGCGCACCAGGGCGTTGGCCACGTCGATGACGCACAGCGCGATGGCGTCTTCGGCGCGGAAATGGGCAAGGGCGTCGGGCATGGAATGGAACCCCCACGTAACTGTTTTCACGCCCCCACCATGATCCCTCCGATCCACCCCGGCATTGACCAGGATCAATAGCGCCGCGCCATACCCAAAGGGATGGGCGGAAAACGAAACGGGCGGCCGGTTGTGGCCGGCCGCCCGTCGTTCATCAGGCACTAGGAAGGCCCAGGGGGCCCCAAAGGATCACAGCGTCCGCAGGTTGCCGGCGGCCGACTTGCCCTTGCGGGGATCGTGCTGCAGGTCGAAGCTGACCTTCTGGCCTTCGTTCAGCGAGCGCAGGCCCGCCTGTTCGACGGCGCTGATGTGCACGAACACGTCGGCGGTGCCATCCTCCGGCTGGATAAAGCCGTAGCCCTTGGTGCTGTTGAACCACTTAACGGTGCCGATAGACATGGTGTCTCCTTAGACGGGTAGTTCCCGGTCCAATGTCGCCCGGCCGCGGGTATGCGGCGGCGGGCATCAAATCGTGACGGGAGCGAACCGGTGGACCGGGCAGGGCTCCGCGACAAATTCGATGCCATAGTCATGGAATCCAACTGGCCCGAGGACAAGCAAGAAAATCTGAACAATACTTAAAGTGGTTGATCGGCTGTACTGATGGATGAGGAAAACCATGTCCCGTATATGACCTTTGGCCTTTTGGCTGAGGGGGATAGGTCGGCATTCACCCGGTGGATATTAAGATGCCATTCGCATCGGGATGCCGAAGACGCGCAGCGCCTCCCGCAGTTCGGGCAGGGCCCGTTCCACCACGGCCTTGCCCTCGGCGATGGCCTCCTCCGCCCGGTCGAATTCCAGGAGGCCGATATGGCCCAGGCGCGGCTTCAGGTGGATGTCCGGCGGCTCGCCCGCCAGGCGGGACCGGGTGATGCGGTCCAGCGCGATGCCCAGCGAGGTGGCCATGACGCCGAACATGCTGGGCCCCTCGTACTTGGGCGGCTGCGGCCGGGCGCGGCGGGATTGCAGGAAAGACGACAGGAATTCGAAGTTATGCTTCTGCGGCGCTTCGCCCCCCGGGTCGGCCGGCGCCTCCATGTCCTCGGTCGCGGGGGCGGCGTCGGGCGGAGCGGCGGCCCCGGCCTCCCCGTCATGGCGGCCCCGGGTGCGGCCGATGATGTCGGCGTTCAGATCGACGGCCACCACCATGGCGGCGCCCATGGCGCGGCAGGCGGCCACGGGCACGGGGTCGACCAGGGCGCCGTCCACCAGCCAGCGGCCGTCGACATGGGACGGCGGGAAGATGCCCGGCATGGCGTAGGAGGCGCGCATGGCCTCCACCACCGACCCGCGGCGCAGCCACACCTCCTTGCCGGTGGCCAGGTCCGTGGCCACGGTGATGAAGGGGCTGGCCAAGTCATCGAAGGTGGCGTCGCCGATGTGCTGGTTCAGTTCGGCCAGCAGCTTTTCGCCGCCGATCAGGCCGCCGCCGCTGCGCAGCCGCAGGTCCAGCAGGCCCAGGATGCGCATCTTGGTCAGGTTGCGCGCCCAGTGTTCCAGGGTCTCCAGATGGTTGCCCAGGTAGACGCCGCCCACCAGCGCGCCGATGGAACAGCCCGCCACCACGTCGGGATGAATGCCGTGGTGGGCCAGCGCCTGCAGCACGCCGATATGGGCCCACCCCCGGGCGACGCCGCCGCCCAGCGCCAGGCCTAAGGTGGGACGGGGGGCGTGGCGCTCAGGATGGCGGTCGGGCATGACGGTCTACTTTCTGCAGGCGGGGACGACACTGATCTAGGGGGCGGATGCGGCGGGAACAGCGTACCGGCTTCTGTTAGACGGTGAAAGTGGCACGGGCGGGGCCGACCCGGGGCGAAATGGGGCCGGGCTGGCGCCGGCGGCCCGGTCTGCTATGGTGGCGGCCCCTCGCCACCGCCCGGATGACCAGGCCATGACCAGCGCGCCCCGGCTTCTGTTCCCCGTTCCGCAGCCCACCGTGCCGGTGACCGGTCATGATGCCGTCTTCCCCATGCACCGCATCTATTGCATTGGGCGCAACTACGCGGCGCACGCGCGCGAAATGGGCTCCGACCCCTCGCGGGAGCCGCCGTTCTTCTTCCAGAAGCCGGCCGACGCCGTGCAGGTGGTGATGCCGGGCACGATCGCCGACCACCCTTATCCCACGCTCACCAGCAACTATCATTATGAGGTGGAGCTGGTGGCCGCCATCGGCGTGGGCGGGCGAAACATCCCGGTCGACCAGGCGCTCACCCACGTCTTCGGTTACGCCGTGGGCCTGGACATGACCCGGCGCGACCTTCAGCGCGCCATGGGCGACATCAAGAAGCCGTGGGAGATCGGCAAGGCCTTTGACCACAGCGCCCCCATCGGCCCGCTGCACCCCGTGTCCCAGGTGGGGCACTTGGCCGCCGGCGCCATCACCCTGGCGGTGAATGGCGAGGTCAAGCAGTCCTCCACCCTGGACCAGATGACCTGGAAGCTGGCGGAGCAGATCGCCAACCTGTCCCGGGCCTTCGCCCTGCTGCCCGGCGACCTGATCTTCACCGGCACGCCGGAGAATGTGGGCCCGGTGGTGCCGGGCGACGTCATCACCGCCCACATCGACGGTTTGCCCGACCTGTCGCTGCGCATCACCGACCGGGAGTAAGCGCCGGCGGTGAGTGGTGTACCGTTACCCTGTGGTTCGCCGAGGGGGGCATATCGACCCTCGGCGATTTCAATTCTGGCGAGGTGGCCATGACTTCCCGGTTGTGGGTATCGGCATCGGCTTTTCTGCTGGTATTTGGGCTTTCCGGCTGGGCGTCTGCCGGACCTCTCCAACCTGATAAGGAGTCGTGTCGCAGGCAGTTTGATGTGGCATATGCCGCGCTCTATGGAACGGCCCAGTTGACCGACGTTCTTGCCAACGATGCCCCAGATTTTCCCTATGTTTTGGAAAAGGTTGGCCCCGAAAACTACAAGACGCTTCCTCTTAGGGAGAAGAGCGACTTCTGGAAACTGGGTTGGAAAGGGGAAGCTCCAACCCCGGAAATAATTCATGTGTCGTACGCTTCAAAACACAGGGCATTGGCGGAGCGCTGCATAAAAGATCGCACGAAGCCACACTCGATCGGCAGCCTTCGAAATGAACGTTATGCTTTATATAAGCCAACGGTCGCGCCCTATGTTTCAAATTATGGGCCATTGGAAGTGAGAATTGCCGCGCCAATTATAAATGAAAAAGGGACGCAGGCTCTTGTGTTTTATGATGTCGGAGAGATAAAGGGTTTGGGTGGCAGCAACGGCATCGTCTTCCTCAGAATGAGGGACGGCACATGGGATGTGGTTGGGCGACGTATATTGTCTGATTCCTGAGATGTAGCCCTCCCATTGGGGACTGGCGCCGAAACGGGGATCTGGATGGCGCCGCGCCGGCCGGTTCTGGCTGGCGGGGCCGCCTTCGTGCTAAGCATGGCCCCGTCATTTCCGTGCCGGGCGCCCGTGCCCGCAGTCCGAGGTTCGCCGGTCCCTTGTCCAAGAAGCCTAAGCCCCAGCCGCGACACACCGCCACCCTGCCCCTCGTGAAACGGCTGGCCGGCAATTACCTGCGGCCCTACATCGGCATGGTGCTGCTGGCCAGCGTCCTCATCGCCATCAACGCCGGCAGCTCCGCCGTGCTGGCGCAGAAGCTGGTGCCCCTGATCGATGAGGTGCTGAGCGGCAAGAACCCCGGCTATCTGCGCACCTTCGCCGTCATCGTCTTCGCCACCTTCGTGGTGCGCGGCTTCTCGGGCTATTTCTCGGCCGTGCTGATGAACAATGTGGGCCAGCGGCTGGTGGCGGCGTTGCAGAAGCAGCTCTACAACCACCTGATCAAGGCGGATCTGGCCTACCTGCACTCCCTGCCGTCGGGCCAGCTGGTCTCCAGCCTGGTGAACGACGTGAACCAGGTGCGCCAGGGCACGGCGGAGGTGCTGACCAACTACGGCCAGAGCGTGCTGACCCTCATCTTCCTGGTGGGCGTGATGTTCCAGCAGGATTGGCTGCTGGCCACCATCTCGCTGACCGTTGTGCCCTTCACCACCCTCATGCTCAGCCGCATGACCGGGCGCCTGCGCCGGGTGGCAGGGCGCACGCAGGCGGCCCTGGGCACCTTCGCCAGCATCCTGACCCAGACCTTCCAGGGCGCCCGCCATGTGAAGGCCTATGGCATGGAAGAGTATGAGATGCAGCGCGTGGCCGGCATCGCCGACGATTTGCGCAAGCTGACCAACAAGTCCTTCCGCGTCTCCTCCTCCCTCATCCCCATCAATGAGGTGCTGAGCGGCGTCATCTTCGTCGGTGTCATCATCTATGGCGGGCTGGAGGCGGCGGCGGGGCACAGCACGGCCGGCACCCTGACCAGCTTCACCGGCGCCTTTCTGCTGGCGTTCGAGCCGCTGAAGCGCCTGTCCAAGCTGCAGACCCAGCTGCAGGTCAGCCTGGCCTCGGCGGAGCGGGTGTTCGCACTGCTGGATACGCCGCCGCGCATCGTCGACCGGCCGGGCGCCGCCGAGCTGGCGGTCGCCTCCCATGCCATCAGGTTCAACGACGTGCGCTTCGCCTACCAGGACGGCACGGTGGCCCTGGATGGCGTGTCGCTGGAGGTGCCGGCGGGCAAGACGGTGGCGCTGGTGGGGTCCAGCGGGTCGGGCAAGACCACCATCCTGAACCTGATCCCCCGCTTCTACGACGTCACCGGCGGGTCCGTGACCCTGGGCGGCCAGGACATCCGCGACGTCACTTTGGCCTCGCTGCGCAGCGCCATCGGGCTGGTCAGCCAGGAGACGGGGCTGTTCGACGACACCGTGCGCGGCAACATCGCCTATGGCCGCGTGGGCGCCACGCAGGAAGAGATCGAGGCGGCGGCCAAGGCGGCGGCGGCGCACGACTTCATCCTGGGCCTGCCTCAGGGCTATGACACGCAGGTGGGCGAGAACGGCGTGAAGCTGTCCGGCGGCCAGCGCCAGCGCATCGCCATCGCCCGCGCCATGCTGAAGAACGCCCCCGTGCTGCTGCTGGACGAGGCGACCTCGGCGCTGGACAGCGAGTCCGAGCGCCTGGTGCAGGATGCCCTGCGCCGCTTGCAGCAGGGCCGCACCACCCTGGTCATCGCCCACCGCCTGTCCACCATCATCGATGCCGACCGCATCTATGTCATCGATGGCGGCCGGGTGGTGGAATCCGGCACGCACGACGAATTGCTGGCGCTCGACGGCGCCTACGCCCGCTTCCACGCCCTGCAGGCCGGCGGTGGCCCCGGGGCGGTGGCGGAGCTGGGCGCGGCCCCGGTGACGGCGGCCGGCGCCCTGTCGGCGGCGGGCTGAGCCAATGGGCGCGGGGTGATCACGACCATGGTTGCCCTGTTTCTCCTGATCATCGTCGGCACGCTGGGCGCCGTGTTCGGCGGCTTGGTGCTGATGCTGGCGCGCCAGGGAGGTGCCGCCCTTTTTGTTCATCCGCGCCTGCCCGACCCAGGGGCTCCGCCCGATGGATCGGGTCTCCGGGCGATCGCCTATCCCACCGCGGATGGTGTCACGCTAACGGCCTGGCTGGCCCAGCCGGCGGGTGTCACCAAACCGGTGGTCCTGATCCTGGCGGGACCGGGGCAGCGCCGGGCGGACCTGTCAGGACTGGCATCGACCTTGGTGGCCGCCGGCTATGGCGTCATGGTGACCTGTCGCCGTCCTCTGTCCCTGACGATGGGGGACTGGGGGGAAACGGCATTGCTGGCCGATGTCCGCGCCGCCTTGGATCATCTGACGGCGCAGGGCGTCTCCGGTTCCCGCCTGGTCATCCTGGGCGTGTCGGCGGCGGCGGCCTTGGCCCTGCAGATGGCCTGGGAACGGCGACCGGCCGCCGTGGTGCTGGCGGCCCCGCCAACCTCGGGCGCCGATCTGCTGGTCGGCCGTTGGCATCTTTCGGCGCTGGCGGGCATGGCCAGCAACCCGCTGGCCGTGGTGGGCCGCTTGAAGGTCGCCCCTCCCGCCTGCCCGCTGCTGGTACTGCATGGCCAGGCCGACCGCGTGGTACCGCCGGCCATGGGCCAGGCGGTGTTCAATGCGGCGCCGGAGCCCAAGCAGGCCGCCTGGATCAAGGGCGCCGGCCACGCCGACCTGTGGGACAAGGGCGGCACCGACGCCCTGCTGGACTTCCTGGCCGGCCGCAAGGGCCCCGCACCGACCCTGGATCAGGAGGCGCCGTGGCGGGCGCCGGGCTTGCCCGCCGTTAGATCCTGATCCACATACCGCCGCAGCCGGAAGGCGTGGGAGCCGTCGGCGTAATAATCCTCCTCCACCGAGGTCTGGTGGAAACCCAGGCGGTGGTACAGCGCGCGGGCGGCGTCGTTCTGCGGATGCACCTCCAACGACAGCCATTGGTGGCCGGTGGCGCGGGCGTGGTCCAGGGCGGCCCGCATCATGGCCTTGGCCAGGCCTTGGCCGCGCCGGTCGGGGTGGGTCGCCAGGGAATAGACGCGCACGCCCCGGGTGCCCCGGCGGGACAGCAGCACGGCGCTGGCCGCCAGGCCACCGTCGGGGCCATCGATCACCAGGATGTGGGCGGACGGCCGCTCCAGCAGGCGGCGGAAGCTGCGCCGGCCCATGCGGTTGAACTCGAAACAAATCTTCTCCAGCGCCAGCAGGGCCTCCAGGTCGGCCGGGGTGGCGGGGCGGGGCGGGGCGGCGGCGGGGGGCGTCGTCATGATGCCGTGAAGGTACGGGGCCGCGCGTCGGGGCGCCAAATCAAAAACCCTTTATCTTCAGGCCCCGGCATTGGCATGGAGATTTAATGCGTGCCGCCCGGACACTGGGGCACCACGGCGGACTTGGGTGCCGTGGGATCTCGTCCCGGAGGATAGCACCATGGCACGCATCATCGTCATCGAACGCGGCCCCGGCGGCCTGTGGGCCGCCCGCGACAGCGCCGGCCTCATCGGTGGCGTCTTCACCGAGCGCCGCGCCGCCGTGACCTTCGCCACCTTCCAGCCCGACCACCCCACCGTGCTGCTGCGCGCCGGTGGGGCGGGCCCAGCAGGCGCGGAGGGCCGCGCGGCGGCCGCGCCCTTTCCCAGTACGCGCCTTTGAGGGGGCCGCCATGCCGGACTGCGCCACAGCCGTCCCTTCCCCTTCGGTTCCCGTGCGCCCCTTGGCGCGGGCGGCTTCCGACCTCATCGTGGTGGTGGAACGCCGGGGGGACTTCCGCTGGCCCGACCCGGACGGCCGGGTCATGACCGCCGGGGCCTATGTCGCCGCCCGACCGGGCCGCCCGCGCCGCGTCATCAACCTGTGCCGCCACGCCGACTATCTCTCCGCCGGCTACTACGCCTCCCTGCTGGCGGAGGCGCGCGGCGACCGGGTGACGCCCGCCCTGCGCACCCTGGCCGACCTGACGGGCAAGGCCGACCTGGCCGACAGCCTCGCGGATCTGAACGCCGGCCTGGTGCACCTGCCACCCCCGCCGGCCGGCGTCACGCGGCACGCCGCCAACATTTATTTCGGCCGCACACCGGACACGGGCCTGACGGAGGTCGCCGCCCGTCTGTTCCAGCGGCTGGATTGCCCGTTGATGCGCCTGACACTGGCGTATGAGGACGAGGCGTGGCGCATTGCAGGCGTGGCGGCCTTGGGCCCCGACGCCGTGCCCCGCATGCACGACGTCCTTTTCCTGAACGCGCTGGAGACGTATGCCCGTCGGCGCTGGCAGCGGCCCCGGGGGGCGGTGGCGCCATCCTTCACCCTGGCGGTGCTGCACGACCCGGCCGATCCCCTGCCGCCCAGCAACGCCGGCACGCTGGCCCACCTGTGCCGGGTGGGCGCCGACCTGGGCGTGCGGGTGGAGGTCATCGGCCGCCGCGACTACCGCCACCTGGCGCAATTCGATGGCCTGTTCATGCGGGAGACGACGGCCGTGCCCCACCACACCTTCCGCTTCGCCCGCAAGGCCGAGGCGCTGGGCATTCCGGTGGTGGACGACGCAACCAGCATCCTGCGCTGCACCAACAAGGTCTTCCTGGCGGAAACGCTGGCCGGCCACGGCGTGGCCACCCCGCGCACCCGCCTGGTGACCCGCGCCACCGTGGCGGAGGTCGGGGCCGCGCTGACCTTCCCCGCCGTGCTGAAGGTGCCGGACGGCGCCTTCAGCCGGGGGGTGGAGCGCGTGATGGACATCGACGCCTTCCACCGTGTGGCGGTGGCCCTGCTGGCGCGGTCACAGATCATCCTGGCGCAGGACTACCTGCCCACCGCCTTCGACTGGCGGGTGGGCGTGCTGGGGGGTGAGGTGTTGTTCGTGGCGCAATATTACATGTGCCCCCGGCATTGGCAGATCGTGCGCCACGCCGCCGACGGCAGCCATGACGAGGGTGCCACCCGCGCGGTGGCGGTGGCCGACACCCCATCCGCCGTCCTGGCCGCGGCGATGGCCGCCGCCCGCCTGATGGGCAACGGCCTTTACGGCGTGGATCTGAAGCAACTGCCCTCGGGCGAGGTCGTGGTGATCGAGGTGAACGACAATCCCAACCTGGATGTGGGGGCGGAGGACCGCGCCGCCGGTCCCCTGGTGTGGCGCCGCGTCATCGGCCACTTCCTGACGGCCGCCGGCCGCGCGCCCATGCCCGGCAGCACCGCCGTGTCCGCCGCTGATTTGCCGGCCGGCAGCCTGCCCGCCGCTGAACACGCGGCCCTGGCCCGCGCTGCGGCCGTGCGGGCGGCGGTGGCGTGACCCGCCGGGCGTGAGGATGCCAGGGACGGAATGGCTCCATCCGCCGATGGGGCCATTTCGCTTTTTTGGTTGGAAGCGTGCGGGGGTGCGGGTATTCAAGGCGCTTGGTTTAACCGGCCCGTGGTGGGTGTTCCGCCGGGCCGCCTGTTCCCTGCGGCGGACGTCCCCACATGAGGGGGGCCCCGCGCCAGGTTCCAAGGACGTCGTACCCCATGCTGCGCTTTTCACCGCTCAAGTCCGCGTTGATCGCCCTGGTCTGTTTCCTGGGCGTGGTCTTCTCCCTGCCCAGCCTGATATCCAAGGATTACCTGCCCGGCTGGATGGCCGACCGGCACGTCAACCTGGGCCTGGACCTGAAGGGTGGCTCCTACCTGCTGCTGCAGGTGGACAGCGACGCGGTGGCGAAGGAACGGGTGGAGAGTCTGGTCGATGAGGCGCGCACCGCCCTGCGGACCGCCAAAATCCAGACCAGCAGCGTCACCCCCGCCGGCCGGTCCGTGACCATCACCGTCGCCGACGGCGGCGACGTGGACGCGGCGCGCAAGGCCCTGGGCCCCATCGCCACGGCCACGACCGGTGGCGGCGTGCCCGAGGTGGACGTGCGCACCGACGGCCAGGCCATCGTGCTGACCCTGACCGACGCCGGCTTCAAGGACCGCATCGACAAGGCGATGGCGCAGTCCCAGGAGATCGTCCGCCGCCGCATCGACGAGACGGGCGTGAACGAGCCGGTGGTGGCCCGCCAGGGCGGCGACCGCATCCTGGTGCAGCTGCCCGGCGTGGAAGATCCCGGCCGCATCAAGCGCCTGATCGGCCAGACCGCCAAGATGACCTTCCGCCTGGTGGTGACGGACGAGGCGCCGCGCGCCGACGGCGCCGCCCCCCCGGCACGCAGGTCCTGCCCGTGGCCGACGGCCGGGGTGAGCGCAAGATCCTGGTGCGCAAGAAGGTTGAGGTCGACGGCGCCAACCTGACCGACGCCAGCCCCACCACCGACCAGAACGGCCGCTGGGTCGTGGCCTTCCGCTTCGACAGCATCGGCGCCCGCCGCTTCGCCGAGACGACCACGAACAACGTGGGCAAGCCCTTCGCCATCGTGCTGGACGACAAGGTCATCAGCGACCCCGTCATCCAGGAGCCCATCACCGGCGGCCGTGGCCAGATCAGCGGCAGCTACACCGCCCAGACGGCCAACGACCTGGCCGTGCTGCTGCGCGCCGGCGCCCTGCCGGTGCCGCTGACGGTGGTGGAAGAACGGACCATCGGGCCGGAGCTGGGCGCCGACAGCATCCATGCCGGCCTGACCGCCGTGGCCGTGGGCTTCGTCCTGGTCGTGGCCTACATGCTGATCAGCTACGGCATCTTCGGCGTGTTCGCCAACATCGCCCTGCTGTGCAACCTGTTCCTGACCCTGGCCCTGCTGGGCATCCTGCAGGCCACGCTGACCCTGCCCGGCATCGCCGGCGCCCTGCTGACCCTGGGCATGGCCGTCGACGCCAACATCCTGATCAACGAGCGCATCCGCGAGGAACTGAGGAAGGGCGCCACGCCCTTGGCGGCGCTGGAGGCCGGCTTCTCCAAGGCCTACGCCACCATCACCGACAGCAACCTGACCACGCTGATCAAGATGGCCATCCTGTTCTCGGTCGGCACCGGGACCATCAAGGGCTTCGCCGTCACCATCAGCCTGGGCATCCTGACCTCGATGTTCACGGCCACCGTGGTGGCGCGCGCCATCACCGCCAGCTGGTTCCGCCGCTTCCGGCCCAAGGCGCTGGTGGTGGGCACCCGCCTGCGCCCAGCGCCGGACCACACGAACTTCCAGTTCATGCGCGGCCGTTACATGGGCATCGGCCTGTCGGTGTTCCTGTCGCTGGCCTCCGTCGTGCTGTTCTTCAAGCCCGGCCTGAACTACGGCGTGGACTTCGCCGGCGGTGTCGTCATCGAGATCCGCACCGACGGCCCGGCGGATTTCGCCAAGCTGCGGTCCAAGATGGAAAGCCTGCACCTGGGCCCCGTCCAGCTGCAGCAGTTCGGCTCCCCCTCCGACGTGCTGATGCGGTTGGAGCAGCAGGCCGGCGGCGACGCCGCCCAGCAGGGTGCCGTCAAGGCGGTGCAGGAGGAATTGAACAAGGACTTCCCCGGCGCCGTCATCCGCCGCCAGGAAGCCGTGGGTGCCTCGGTCAGCGCCGAGCTGTTCCACGACGGCATGCTGGCCCTGGGCCTGGCGTCCATAGCCATGCTGGTCTACATCACCTTCCGCTTCGAATGGCAGTTCGGCATCGGCGCCGTGGTCACCATGCTGCTGGACGTGACGAAGACCGTGGGCTTCTTCGCCATCACCGGCATGCAGTTCAACCTGACCTCCATCGCCGCCATCCTCACCATCATGGGCTATTCGATCAACGACAAGGTCGTGGTCTATGACCGTGTGCGTGAGAACCTGCGCCTCTACCGCAAGATGCCCCTGCGCGAGCTGATCGACCGCAGCATCAATGAGACGCTGAGCCGGACCATCGGCACGTCGCTGGCCATCTTCCTGGTGACAGTGCCCCTGGCCCTGCTGGCGGGCGAGCAACTGCGCGAGTTCGCCTGGGTGCTGCTGTTCGGCGTGGTGCTGGCGACCTCGTCGTCCATCTTCATCGCCGCCCCCATCCTGCTGTTCCTGGGCGAGAAGAGCCTGCGCCGGCCCGTGCCGGCCGACGGCTCCGCCGCCCCGCCGGCCCCGGCGGAATAAGCGCCTGTCCCGCACGCCGGTTGCTCAGGGCGACGCGCCTTGGCAACCGGTGTGCCAGAATAAAAAGATAATAAAAACAGATATTTGCAAAACCGCACCGAACTAATTTGCAACTAATCGGGAATAAAATTCCTGGTGGCCGGCAGAAAATGCCGGTGCATTTCTGCCGATTTAATCGCAGGTTTGTTGGCCTGTTCTGGCCGCTTCATTAAAAATCAAGGCTTCTCAAGTGTTTGCCGGCTGGTCCCGGGCTTGCGACAGGCCGCCGGTGCGCGCGCCATTGCGCCACCCGTGGGCGCGGCTGGCCGGGGGGCAGCCCAAGGCCGGCCCCTCCCAGGGTTCATGGCCACCGGGGAGAACCCTTCCATGAGTTCCATATCCTCCGTGGGCTCGTCCCAGGCGTCTTACGGCGCCTGGAAGGCCCAGCAGGCGTCATCGGCCTCAAGCACCGATGACACCTCATCCGCCGACTCCACCTCATCCGCCGCCTCGCTGCTTGGCGGTGACGGCACCACCACCAACGGCACCAGCAATCCCTTCAGCTTCCAGCTGAGCGGCGACCTGCTGTCGGCCCTTCAGGGCGTCACGCCCGCGCAGGGGACGACGACGGCCGCCGCCGACAGCAGCACGACCGCTGATGCCAGCAGCACCGACCCGACCATCGATCCGGTCACGGGCCAGCCCATCGACCCGGCCACCGGCCTGCCGATCACGACGGCGTCGGCGGATGGTACTGGGACGGATGGTACGGGGGCCACGGATGGCACCGACGCGTCCCAGGGGGCATCCCAGGGCGCGCCCAAGGCCCATCACGGCGGCCACCATGGCCACCACGGCGGTGGCGGCGGCATGAAGGCTGACGACAGCCTGTTCGGCGATCCGGCGACGTCCAGCACCACGGCCACCAGCACCACCACTGCCAGCGCCGATGGCAGCGGCACGTCCACCGGCACCACGGCCAGCGCCGATGGCAGCGGCACGTCCACCGGCACCACGGCCAGCGACGATTTCATGAGCCTGCTGAACAGCACGACGCCGGTTGCCGGCTCGTCCACCGCCTTCATGGCCCAGTTGCAGGGTTCCCTGATGGCCGCCTGAGGCGGGCATGGGGCAACGCCGCCGCCCAAAGGGGTGGGCGTTCCAGTTTGACGATATCGCGCGGCGGCGCATGAAACCATGCGCGCCGGCGTGTCCCTTTCTCAAGATATGTCCTGGCCGGCCGACGCCGCCCAAACCCGGCCCGTAACCTCAGTCCAGGTTCACCAGCTTGACCTTGCGGTTCTCCATGGCCAGGGCCAGCTTGCCGTGCTTCAGGGCCAGGGCCTGGCGGCCGAACAGGTCGAAGCGCCAGCCGGACATGGCCTGCACCTTGGCATTGTCGTCGGCGGCGATGGCCTCCAGGTCGGCGGCGTTGGCCACCAGGCGGCTGGCCACGTCCTCGTCATCACACACCAGTTTCAGCAGCACGCGCAGCAGTTCCACCGTGGGGGCGATGCCGGCCGGCAGTTCGGCGCGCGGCTCCGGCCGGGGCAGGGCGCTGTCGGGCAGGCCTCGCGCCTTTTCGATCGCGGCGAGGATTTCGGTGCCGTAACGACCCGCCGCCATGCTGGGCCCCAGGCCGCGCGTGCGGCCCAGGTCATCCACCGTGCTGGGGGTGTGGGCGGCGATTTCCATCAGGGTCTCGTCGCGCACCACGCGGTTGCGCGGGATGTCCTTGCGCTGCGCCTCGCGCTCGCGCCAGGCGCACAGCTCCTTCAGCACGGCGATGAAGCGCGGCTTGTCGGTGCGGGGCTTCAGCCGGCGCCAGGACTCGTCCGGGTCCTGGCGGTAGGTGTCCGGGCTGGTCAGGATGGCCATCTCATCGGCCAGCCATTGCTCGCGCCCCGTCTTATCCAGGCGGCGGCGGATCTTCTCATATGCCGGGCGCAGGTGGGTCACATCCGACAGGGCGTAGGTCAGCTGCCGGTCGGTCAGCGGCCGGTTGGACCAGTCGGTGAAGCGGCTGGACTTGTCGATGCGGGCGTTGGTCAGTTTGGTGATCAGCGTCTCATAGCCCACGCTGTCGCCGAAGCCGCAGACCATGGCCGCGACCTGGGTGTCGAACAGGGGGGTGGGGACGGCGCCGGTCAGGTTGAAGAAAATCTCCAGATCCTGGCGGGCGGCGTGGAAGACCTTCAGTACCGCGGGATTGGCCAGCAGCGCGAACAGCGGCGACAGGTCGATGCCGTCGGCCAGCGGGTCGATGGCGGCGGCCTCGTCGGGGCCAGCCACCTGCACCAGGCAAAGCTGCGGGTAGTATGTCTTCTCCCGCATGAATTCGGTATCGACGGTGACGTACGCGGCGGAGGCCAGGCGGTCACAGAAGGCGGAGAGGTCGGCGGTATTGGTGATCAGCGTCATGGGGTTCTTCACATACTATAGCTAAGCGCGCGTGCATAGGGCCTGCTGTCCCGCCGCCCGGGAATAGGGCCGCCGGGCACCGAGTCGGGTAGGGCGGCAGGCGGCCCGGCCGGCGTCGCCCGCGCCCGCTCCGGCGGGCAGCCGGCATGCCGGGGCATGGCAGCCATTCGCATCCTAAAAATCGCAGTTTTGCCATCGATACGGCGTTACCTGCGGGCGAGGGCGGCCGGGGGCCGGGAGGGTCCGCTTGACAGAATGTCGCAGGCTTAATATGCGAGTGATTATCAAAAACATTCGCATAAGAACAAAGGGGACCTCTGTGATGCGCGCCCGCCTGCTGCTTTCCGCCTGCCTGTTCACCGTCCTGCTGCCCCCGGCCCTGCCGGCCTTCGCCGGGGTTCCCGATGGGGCCGATGCCGCCGAGGGGGCCAAGTCCGGCGGCGCCCTGCCCGAGGTGGTGGTCAGTGCCGACCGCCAGGCGGCCATGGGCTACAACCCCAAGGACGCGGTCAGCGCCACCCGTATGGACATGGCGCTGCGCGACGTGCCGCAGACGGTGAACGTGGTGCCCCTGGCGGTGATGCGGGACCAGGGTGCCCTGTCGCTGCAGGACGTCATGCGCAACATCCCCGGCATCGGCCTGTCCACCGGCGACGGCCAGCGCGACCAGGTTTCCATCCGCGGCTTCTCCGCCATCGCCGACCAATATGTCGACGGCCTGCGTGACGACGCCCTCTATTTCCGCGACCTGTCCAACCTGCAATCGGTGGAGGTGGTGAAGGGGCCGGCCTCCGTCCTCTACGGGCGGGGCTCCTCCGGCGGCTTGATCAACCGCATCACCAAGAAGCCGGGCATCGACCTGGCGGAAGCGAGCTTCCGCTACGGCGGTTGGGATGACCGGCGGGGGGAAGTGGACCTGGCCCATGTGCTGCCCGACACCGGCATCGCCCTGCGCCTGACCGGCGCCGTCGAGGCGGCCGACAGCTATCGCCAGCAGCAGTTCCTGGACCGCAAGGCCGTGGCGCCCTCGGTGGAATTCAACCTGGATGAAAAGACCAAGCTGCTGGTCCAGGCCGATTACCTGGAGGACAAGCGCGTCACCGATTTCGGCATCCCCGCCTATCACGGCCTGCCGGTGGACGTGGCGCCCGGCACCTATTACGGCGCCGCCAACGCCCGGGACGCGGATTACAGCCAGTCCCGCGTCCGCTCCACCACCGAAACGCTGACGCATGAGGTGAACGACAGCCTGTCGCTGCGCAACGCCTTCCGCTACTACCGCTACAACCTGGACCGCCGCAACACGCTGGTCGGCTCGGTCAACGAGGCGGCGCGGACGGCGGCCCTCACCCGCTCCATCGTCGGCCGGTATGAGCACGGCTGGTTCAACCAGAGCGAGGCGGTGCAGAAGTTCAGCCTGGCGGGCATCGACAACCAACTGCTGCTGGGGCTGGAGGTCGGGCACCAGACCAAGGACGCCATCACCTATTCCCAGGGCACGGTGGCCACCGTCGCGCTGTTCAACCCGGTGCTGCCGACCCTGAACCCCGGCACCTTCGGCACCATCACCGCCAACAACCGCGGCCTGTTCGACACCACCGGCGTCTATGCCCAGGACATGGTGACCCTGCTGCCGGAGCTGAAGGCCCTGGTCGGCATGCAATTCGACCGGTTCGAGCAGCGCACGCTGCAGCATCTCGCCAACTTGGCCAACCTCAGCCGCACGGATCGGAACTGGAGCCCGCGCGCCGGCCTGGTGTGGCAGCCGACGGACGAGAAGGCAGAGGTCGCCCAATCCTACTACGTGTCGTGGAGCCGCTCGTTCCAGCCCTCGGGCGAGGCCTTCTCCGTTGCCGCCAACAACGCCGACATCGCGCCGGAAAGCACCCGCAATGTCGAGGTGGGCGCCAAGCTGGACTTCTGGCAGGGCCGGCTCAGCACCACGGCCTCGCTGTTCCGCCTGGAACGCAGCGGCATCAAGACCACCGACCCGGTGACGCAGAAGCTGCTGCCCATCGGCGTGCAGCGCACCGATGGTGTGGAGCTGACCGGCGCGCTGGACCTGTCGGACGGGTGGAAGGCCATCGCCGGCTACGCCTACCTGGACGCCCGCGTCACGGAATCCGTGGCCAAGGACGCCGGCCAGAATGTGCAGGGCAAGCGCGCCACCATCACGCCGCGCCACAGCACCAACCTGTGGCTGACCAAGGCCTTCGGCGACCGTTTCGGCCTGGGTGGCGGCATGAACTATGTCGGCGATCGCTACGCCAACCCGGGCAACACCGTGACCCTGCCGTCCTATGTCACGGTGGACGCCATGGCCTGGTACCGCCAGGGGCCGGTGACCCTGCAGGTCAACGTCTACAACATCGCGGATGAGCGCTACATCGTCTCGGCCCACGGCTCCAACGCCAACCTGAACCTGCCGGGCAGCCCCCGGTCGGTCATGGGCAGCGTCAAGATCAGTTATTAAGGGGGACCAAGGCGGCCGGGCGCCGGGCAAATCGGCCCGGCCGTCTTGACAATCCGCCCCCGTCCGGCCCTAGTGTCCGCCGGTCCGTCAGTCCGCGTTTTCGCGGATCGGCGGCGCTATTGCCCAACCCGCACTCGTCAAGGCCCGGCCCCATGCATCCCTATCGTACCCACACCTGCGGCGCCCTGCGTCAGGAAGACGCCGGCCAGACCGTCCGCCTCTCCGGCTGGATCCACCGCAAGCGTGACCACGGCCAACTGCTGTTCGTCGACCTGCGCGACAATTACGGCCTGACCCAGTGCGTGATCGATATCGACAATCCCGGCTTCAAGGTGCTGGAATCCGCCCGCCTGGAATCGGTCATCACCGTGACCGGCCGCGTGGTGGCGCGCACCAATGACACCATCAACGACAAGCTGCCCACCGGCCATATCGAGGTGAAGGCGGATGAGGTGGTGGTGCAGAGCCTGGCCGACCAGCTGCCCCTGCAGGTGAACTCCGACCAGGACGCGGGCGAGGACATCCGCCTGCGCTACCGCTTCCTGGACCTGCGGCGCACCAAGATGCACCGCAACATCCACCTGCGGTCCAACGTCATCGCCTCGGCCCGCCGCCGCATGATCGAGGCCGGGTTCACCGAGTTCCAGACCCCCATCCTGACCTCGTCCTCGCCCGAGGGCGCGCGTGACTTCCTGGTCCCGGCGCGCAACCACCCGGGCAAGTTCTACGCCCTGCCGCAGGCGCCGCAGCAGTTCAAGCAGCTGCTGATGGTGGCGGGCTTCGACCGTTATTTCCAGATCGCCCCCTGCTTCCGTGACGAGGACAGCCGCGCCGACCGTAGCCCGGGCGAGTTCTACCAGCTCGACTTCGAGATGAGCTACGTCACCCAGGACGACGTGTTCGCGGCCATCGAGCCCGTCATCCACGGCATCTTCACCGAGTTCCGCGACTTCACCGGTGTGGCTAAGACCGTCAGCCCCTATCCGTTCCCGCGCATCCCCTATGCCGAGAGCATGCTGAAGTACGGCAACGACAAGCCGGACCTGCGCAACCCGCTGGTGATCACCGACGTGTCGGCCGTGTTCCGCCGCGATGACGTGGAGTTCAAGGCCTTCCGCGGCGTGCTGGACAAGGGCGGCGTGGTCCGCTGCGTCAAGGCGCCGGCCGTGGGCGACAAGCCCCGCAGCTTCTTCGACAAGCTGAACGACTGGGCCCGTGGTCTGGGCGCGCCCGGCCTGGGCTACATCCTGTTCGAGAACGGCGCCGGCAAGGGCCCCATCGCCAAGTTCGTGCCCGAGGCGGCGCAGGTGAGCTTGCGTGAGCTGACCGGTGCCGTGGACGGCGACGCCGTGTTCTTCGTCTGCGACCTGGAAGGCCCCGCCGCCAAGCTGGCCGGCCAAGCCCGCACCCGCATCGGTGAGGAGCTGGACCTGATCGAGAAGGACGCCTTCCGCTTCTGCTGGATCGTCGACTTCCCGATGTACGAGAAGGATGAGGAGACGGGGAAGATCGACTTCTCCCACAACCCCTTCTCCATGCCCCAGGGCGGCCTGGAGGCCCTGACCAGCATGAACCCGCTGGACATCAAGGCCTTCCAGTACGACATCGTCTGCAATGGCATCGAACTGTCCTCGGGCGCCATCCGCAACCACAAGCCCGAGATCATGTACAAGGCGTTCGAGATCGCCGGCTATTCGGCCGAGGACCTCGAGACCCGCTTCGGCGGCATGCTCTCGGCCTTCAAGCTGGGCGCCCCGCCGCACGGCGGTTCCGCCCCGGGCATCGACCGCATCGTCATGCTGCTGGCCGACGAGCCCAACATCCGCGAGGTCATCGTCTTCCCGCTGAACCAGCGCGCCGAAGACCTACTGATGCAGGCCCCCAACGCCGTCGACACCGCGCGGCTGAAGGAACTGCACATCAAGCTCGACCTGCCCAAGCCCAAGATCACCACCGAGGCCAAGGAAGGCTGAGGCGGGGATCGTCGCTGAGGCGGAGTGTTAAGGCGGGCGGCGTCTGGAAGGGCGCCGCCCGTTTTGGTTTGGGGAGGGCCGCTGAGCAATCTGCCATCGTGGGCGCCGAGCTTAGCCTGGACTTACCCCTTCGGCTGTACACCATTGCCGCATCTCACTGCCAACCGATATCCCTGGAATGAGGGGAGCGGAGGATGCCCATGCAGCTGGATGCGGAAGGCTGGGTCGTGGACCCCAAGGTGACCAAGTCACCATTCCCCAACCTCAAGCACGGCACGATGGCCGCGATCCACGGCATCATCGTCCACCAGACCGGATCGCCCAGCCGCGACGCCACCTTCAACAGCTATCGGGAAGCGTCGCCCAACGGGGCGCACTTCCTGATCGACAAGAACGGGGACGTCTACCAGACCGCGTCCGTGACCTGGAAGCTGTGGCACGTCGGCAAGCTGCGGCCGCGCTGCCTGGTGCAGCACAGTTGCCCGGCGACGGAGATGACGTTGATCACCGGCTGGCGCGTCGCGCAAGTGCATGAGATCGAGCGGCAGAAGGCCTTCCCCGACCGGTTTCCCATGAATGGCGACTCCATCGGGATCGAGATTGTCTCGGACATCATCATCGGGCCCAAGGGCACCACGTTCGAGCCGGTGACCCAGGCGCAGAACGCCGCCCTGGACTGGATGATCACCGGCCTGAAGGCCCTGCTGCGCTTTCCGGCCATCGAGATCTATCGGCACCCCGACGTATCGTTCAAGAACATCCATGAGGCGGAGACCGCGACGTGGCACTGAAAGACGTGGCACTGAAACCGGCCGCCGCCCTGGCCATGGCCGCCGTCCTGGGCGGCGTGGCCGGCGCCCAGGCCAAGGTGACCAGCATCGCCATAGAGTTGGTGACGGTCGAAACGCCGGCCACCTTCGAGGGCAAGGACCAGGATAAAGTCTACAGCGATGCCTGCGCCCACCAGAAGCTGACCGACGCCCAGGCGCTCAAGTGGTTCCGCAAGGCGCACGAGGAACCGCGCCAAGGCTTCAATGAAAAGGCCACGGAGACCGGCTGCGTGTTCCGGGGCAGCCTCACGGCCAAGGACGGGAAGGCGTATCGCTGGACGCTGGATGTGGGCGGGACTGGGTACATTTTTCGGTCGGATGAGAGGAATGATGCGATTTTATTGACCGGGGCTGAGGTCTCTTTTGGGCGGTAATGAATTCAAGCGGGCTGCGTCGACAAGGGCGCCGCCCGTTTTGTTGGCTCCGGCACATCGGAGGGGGCGGCGTCGCTAGTGGCCGCCGATTACCAGCGCCATGGGCGGCAGGTCACAAGAACGTGACGGGTATACGGATGGCTTGTGCCGCCCGCACTGTGGACGCCTGTGCCATGGGGTCGGATTCCTGCAAAACACTCAACGCGGCAGGGGCGTAACTCCAAACAACTCCACACATCGGCCCTTTAGGGTGGCGCGTCTTTAGGTGCGGTGCGGTAGGAATTCCGCGCCGCACCATCGCGACCAGGACGATGGCGGGGATGGTGATGGTGGTTCATAGGCGCGCGTACAGCGTGGCGCAAATTTACGTCCATTGGGCTGGTGCCGCGCTGGTGGCGGCGCTGTTCGCCACCGCGTGGGTGCGCGAGGGTGTCGAGGATACCGCCGTGCGCCGCCTGCTGCTGGATTGGCACCGACTGGTCGGCCTCGTCCTCATGGCGTTGTCCCTGGTCCGGCTGGGCCTGCGCTTGGCCCGGCCTATCCCGCCGCCGCTGCCGGGAATGCCGGTCTGGCAGCATCGCCTGGCGGGCTTGGTCCATGGGGGTCTCTACAGCCTGCTGTTCCTTCAGCCCGCCAGCGGCTGGCTGCTGGCGTCCGCCCGGGGGCGGGCGCTGGATCTGTTCGGCTGGCTGCCGCTGCCCGTCCTCGTGGCCAAGGATGCCGAACGGGCGGAATGGCTGGGCCTCGCGCATGCCTCCCTCTCCTGGGCCTTGCTGGTGTTGGTCGCCCTGCACGCCAGCGCAGCGCTGGCCCATGCCTTGGTCCTGAAGGACGGCACCCTGGATCGCATGCGTCCACCCGGGCGTGGCTTTTCCCGCCCGTCCACCGTTCCCGAATCCTGACCAGCCGAGGTTGCCCCATGGTCTCCCTACCCAAAACGCGCGGGCACGGTGGGCGCGGCGCCCCCACCTTGTTCACCTGCAAGGCCACATCGCTGGTCGTCACCATTTTTCTGGGGGTCCTGGCCGCCGTGCCCGCCCGCGCCGTCCCGTCCTTCTCCGATCAGACGGGCGAGGCGTGCAGCGCCTGCCACGTCGGCGCCTTCGGTCCGCAACTGACGGCGCACGGCCGCGCGTTCAAGCTGACCGGCTACGCCGACGGCCAGGCGTCCCGCCAATTCCCCATGGTGTCCGGCATGGCGGAGCTGTCGCTCACCCACACGGCGCAGGGCCAGGACGGCGGGGCCGCCCCCGGCTTTGGGGCCAACAACAATGGGGCCGTGGATCAGGTCAGCGTCTTCGTCGCCGGTCGCCTCTATGATCATCTGGGCGTCTTCTCGCAGACCACCTGGGATGGCGTTGGCCATCACATCGCCTGGGACAACACCGACCTGCGCTATGGGCGCGAGGCCACCCTGGCGGGGCTGGAGAGCATCCTGGGCCTGTCGGTGAATAACGCTCCGACCGTCTCGGACCCGTACAACACCACCCCGGCCTGGGGCTTTCCCTACGCTGCGGCCAAGTTGGCGCCCCATCCGGCGGCGGCCAGCCTGATCGAGGGCGGGCTGGCGCAGCGGGTGGTGGGAATGACCGCCTACGGCCTGTTCGCGGACCTGCTCTATGTCGAGGCGGGCGGCTACCGCGCCCTGGGCGGCGGTCCGCTGAACACCCTGGGCGTGGCGATCGCTGACGGCCCGGTGGTGGACGGCACCGCCCCCTATGGCCGGGTGGCGCTGCAACACGAGGATCTGCAGCAGTCGGCGGCCCTGGGCGTGTTCGGGCTCTCGGCCCATGTCTTCCCCAACAACGACCGCAGCGCCGGCACCGACCGGTACACGGACGTGGGGCTGGACGCCAGTTATCAATGGCATCCCAACCGCAATCACACCCTGGGTGCCAACGCCACCGCCATCCTGGAGACACACAGCCTGCCGGCCAGCGTGGCCCTGGGCTTGGCCGACAGCGCGCCCGGGCATCTCAACAGCTATCGCCTGAACGCCTACTACACCTTTCAGCAGACCTACGGCCTGACCGCCGGCGTGTTCCGCAGCACAGGCTCGGGCGATGCCGCCCTCTACGGATCGGATCCCCTGACGGGCAGCGCCAACGGCAAGCCGAACTCCAGTGGCTATATCCTGCAGGCCGACTGGACGCCGTTCGGCAAGACGGACTCCTGGGCGGCACCCTGGGCCAACCTGCGCCTGGCGTTGCAATACACCGGCTATACCCAGTTCAACGGCGCCAGCCGCAATTACGATGGGACCGGCCGCGACGCGTCCGACAACAACACCCTGTGGCTGCTGACATGGCTGGCTTTCTGATGGTCCATTTCACTATGCCCATGCGGCGGGGCCGCATCCTGGCCATGTTGGCGCTGCTGACGGCCGCGCTGCCGGCGGCGGGTCGGGCGGCCGACGCCACGCGTGGCGCCGACCTGTTCGACAATTACTGTGGCGAATGCCACACCACCCGGGCCGGCGGCGGTTCGCGCAGCGCGCCCAACCTGTTCGGGCTGATGGGCCGCCGCACCGGCACGGTCGAGGGTTTCGCCTATTCCGATGCCAATCGCGCCGCCGGTTGGGTCTGGACGCCGGAGACGCTGGACACGTACTTGGCCGCGCCCAAGACCGCCATGCCGGGCACGGTGATGAAGTTCCAGGGCGTGAAGGACGCGGCCGAGCGGGCGGACATCATCGCCTTCCTGGCCACGCTGCACGGCTGACGGGCCGGCGAGCTGTGCGCCATAGAGGGGTTGACGGTCATGCCCGCCTCCCGGTGCGCGCCTTCGCCCAAAACCTCCCCGGCCGGTGGCCGGGGAGGGGCACTTCCTACCACCGATAGCTCACATTCGCCTTCACATCCCGCCCCGGGCCGTACCAGCACCAGATGCTGCTGTAGCAGGAGGAGATGTACCGGCGGTCCAGCAGGTTGGTGGCGTCGATGTTCAGGGTCAGGCCCTCCAGCTGCGGGGCCAGGTGCTTGAAGTCGTAGCTGCCCATCAGGTCGAACAGGGTGGCGCCGGGGATGGTCAGGCTGCCGCTGCCGGCCACGCCGTTGTAGCCGCGGCCGATGTAGCGCACGCCGCCGCCGAAGCCCAGGCCGGCCAGGGGGCCGTCCTGCAGGACGTAGTTGGCGTAGCCGTTGGCCGTGGTCTGCGGCACGGCGTAGGGGCGGGTGCCTTCCAGGCCTGAATTGTCCTTGGTCACCTGGTTGTCGATGTAGGTGTAGCTGGCGTGCACGGTCAGCCCGGTGATGGGGTGGGCGGAGCCCTCAAGCTCCACGCCGCGCGACCGCACCTCCCCCGCCGCGATGGAGGCGGTGGGGAAGCTGGGGTCGGTGGTGGCGACGTTGGTCTCGCGCAGCTCATACAGGCTGGCGGTCAGCAGGGCGTTCCACACCTTGGGCTGGTACTTCACGCCCACCTCGACCTGCTTGCCCTCCGTCGGGGCCAGCACGTTGCCGTTCCGGTCCACCGTGGTCTGCGGCAGGAAGGAGGTGGCGTAGGAGACGTAGGGCGCCACCCCGTTGTCGAACAGGTAGAGCAGGCCGGCGCGGCCGGTGAACTTGCTCTCATCCTTCGACGTCGTGCCGTTGCTGAGATGGTCCAGCTGGCTGATGTCCAGCCAGTCGTTGCGGCCGCTCAGCACCAGGCGGAAGCCGCCATACGAGATCTGGTCCTGGGCATAGACGCCGGTCTGGCTCATGTGCAGGCGCACGTCGAAGCTGGTGGCCGGCAGGGTGAAGGCCGAACCATAGACGGGGTTGAAGACGTCGATGTCGGCGACACTGCCGCCGAAGCCCGAGGCCTCCGTCTGCACCGTGTTCTGGAAATCGACGCCGAAGATCAGGTTGTGGGTCAGGGCGCCGGTGCGCACCACGCCGGTCACATTGTTGTCCAGCGTGACGTTGTTCAGCTCCTCCCGCGCCACGGCCAGGGCGCGGGCCAGCTTGGTCTCATTGGCGTCGGTGAAGTAGCCGGCGTTGTAGACGCTGTTGTACAGCGTCGTCAGGTGCATGTAGCGGGTGTTCTGGTGCACCGCCCAGTCATCGTCGAACTTGTGGGTGAACAGCGAGGTGACCATGTTTTCGGTGCGGTTGAACCGCTCGAAATCCGGCTCGCCGTCATAGAAGTCCCGCGGGATCTGGCCGTTGGGGTTGGACAGCAGCGAGCCCTGGACGGGCACGGAACCATAGGCGCCGCTCCGGGGGTCCTGCTGGTGCACGTACAGCACGGTCCAGCTGGTCTTGTCGTCCGGGCGGTAGGTGAGGCTGGGGCTGACGCCGAAGCGTTCGGACTCGGTGTGGCTGATCTGGGTGTCGGAGCGGTCGTTGACCCCTACCAGGCGATAGCTCAGCACGCCGTTGGGGTCGAGCGTGCCGCCGATGTCCGCCGTCTCACGCACGGTGCCATAGCTGCCGGCGGTCACGCTGACCTCACCAAAGGTCTGGCCGGTGGGCAGCTTGCTGCTCAGGGCGGCGATGCCACCGGGGTTGGCGTTGCCGTAGAGCACGGAGGCCGGGCCCTTCACCACCTCGATCCGCTCCAGGAAGGACAGGTCGATCTGCGGCGTGGCGTAGCCGTTGACGGAGCTGATGAGGTGCAGGCCGTCCAGGTACTGGTCGGCGTTGAAGCCGCGCACGGTCATCAGGTCATAGCGGCCGGCGGTGTTGCCGCGCGTGTCGGTGGCGACACCGGCCGTGTAGTTCAGCGCGTCGTTCAGGTTTTCCGCCACGCGCAGGTTCAGCTCATCCCGGCTGATGACGCTGACCGACTGCGGCGTTTCCACCAGCGGGGCCGCGGTCTTCAGGGCGCTGGCGGCATCGGTGGGGGAACGCTGGCCGAGGATCACCACCTCGCTGGAGGGACTGGCGTCAGCCGCCGCGTCGTCCGCCGCCCAGGCGCCACCGGCGCTCAGGGCGACCATGGAGGCGGCCGAGGCCAAGGCCAGGGGATACACAGAGAGGAACTGCCGCAGGTTGGACATGGAAAGGCTCCAGCAACTAATAATTATTATCATTTCTAACGGGATGGTTATGCGGCGGGAGTTGTGAATGCAAGTGACTTTCATTCTTGCATGGCAGCCTTCCGCCGCGTGCCGGGCCCGTCCATTGCCCGCATGGGCGTGACAGTGGGCGGGGCCAGGGCTTGGGCGGGGGCGCGAACGCGGTGGGGATCGTTTTGTTACAACGAATTAACCAAATGCCCCGCCTCAGCCGGGCGGTTTTGGGCTATGTAGGAACAAGGCCCATTCCCGGACGCCGCAGTCGCGCGGCCGGCAGCCCAAGAAGGAAGACGGCACCCATGATGCGCTTCACCCGCACGCTCACGGCCCTGGCCCTGACCACGGCCCTCTGTTCCAGCCTGCCCGCGCTGGCGGCCGGAACAGGGGCTGCCGACACGCCCATCGTGCCGGGGGCGGAGGTGCCGGGGGGCAAGGTGTCGGTGCCGCCGCTGGCCATCACCGAGCGCACGCTGGCCAACGGCCTGAAGGTCATCGCCCTGCCGGACACCACCACGCCCACCGTATCGGTGCAGGTGTGGTACAGCGTGGGCTCCAAGGACGACCCCAAGGGGCGCAGCGGCTTCGCCCATCTCTTCGAACACATGATGTTCAAGAGCACGCGCGACATGGCGGCGGAGCAGTTCGACCGCCTGACGGAGGATGTGGGCGGCTACAACAACGCCTCCACCAACGCCGACTACACCGACTACTTCGAGACCGTGCCCGCCAACCACCTGGAGCGCATCCTGTGGGCGGAGGCGGAGCGCATGGGTTCCCTCGTCGTGGATGAGGAGAACTTCAAGTCCGAGCGCGACGTGGTGAAGGAGGAGCTGCGGCAGCGGGTGCTGGCCCAACCCTACGGCAAGCTGTTCTACCTCATGTTCCCGCAGGTCAGCTTCAAGGTGCACCCCTACGGCCGCCCCGGCATCGGCAGCATCGAGGATCTGGACGCCGCCACCCTGCAGGACGTGCAGGCCTTCCACGCCACCTATTACCGGCCGGACAACGCCACCCTGGTGGTGGTGGGCAACTTCAAGCCCGAGGAGCTGAACGCCTGGGTGGACAAGTATTTCGGCCCCCTGACCCATCCGGCGACGCCCATCCCGCGCGTGACGGCGGTGGAGCCGACGCGAACCGCCCCACAGACCCTGACGGTGACCGAGGCCAACGCCCCCCTGCCGGCCGTGCTGCTGAGCTATCCCTTCCCCAAGGCGACGGACAAGGACCTGCCGGCCCTGCTGGTGCTGGACAGCATCCTGGGCCATGGCGACAGCAGCCGCCTGAACCAGTCCCTGGTCTATGAGAAGCAGGTGGCCAGCCAGGTCTTCACCTTCCAGGAGGTGAACCAGCAGCCGGGCGCCTACGCCATCGGCGCCATCCTGGCCGGCGGCGCCACGGCCGAGGCGGGGGAGAAGGCCCTGTTGGAGGAACTGGACAAGGTGTCCAAGGACGGCGTGACGGAGGCCGAGCTGGCCGCCGCCCGCAACCAGCTGGTGACCGATGAGCTGGAGGAGCGGGAGACGGCCAACGGCCGCGCCAGCCTGTTGGCCCGCGCCGCCGTCATCTTCGGCGATCCCAAGCGCGCCGACACCCTGCTGGCCGACGTGCAGGCGGTGACGGCCGACGACGTGAAGCGGGTGGCGGCCACCTGGCTGAAGCCCGAGACCAAGATTTCCGTGCGCTACGTCCCGGCGGATGGCCCCGAGAAAGGCACCGACACGGTGGCGACCTCCACCGCCATTGACGCCGCCCCGCTGGTGGTGCCGGCGGATCTGAAAGTGGTGGAGCCGGCCCCCGCCGACCAGCGCCAGGCCCCGCCCACCGCCGGCCCCGCCGTGGACGCGGCCCTGCCGCAGCCGGTGGAAAAGCGCCTGGCCAACGGCCTGCGCGTCATCGTGGCGCCCACCCACGGCGTGCCGCTTATCCAGGCCAGCCTGCGCATCGGCGGCGGCGGGGCGGTGGACCCGGCGCGCCTGCCCGGCACGGCGGCCATGACGGCCAACGTGCTGACCAAGGGCACGGCCAAGCGCTCCGCCCCTGAGATCGCGCGCGATGTCGAGGCGCTGGGCGGCACCCTGAACGCCGCCGCCGGCTGGGACGGGTCGGAGCTGTCGCTGCTGGTGAAGGGCGACGTGTTGGCCCCGGCCATGGAGATCTTCGCCGACGTGGCCCGCAACCCGGCCTTCCAGAAGGAAGAGCTGGAGCGGGAGCGGCACCAGGCGCTGGACGGCCTGTCCGTCACCCTGAAGGACCCGGCCGGCCTGGCCAAGCTGGTGGGCCCGCGCGTGCTCTACGCCGATGCCGCCTACGGCCACCCGCTGACCGGCACGCCCCGGTCGCTGGCGGCGCTGAAGCCCGCCGACCTCTCCACCTATCACCACACCTGGTGGCGGCCGGACAACGCCACCCTGGTGCTGGCCGGCTCGCTGACGGCGGAGCAGGGCTTCGGCATCGCGGAAAAGCTGTTCGGTGACTGGGCCAAGCCGGCGGCGGCCCTGCCGGCGCTGCCCGCCTCGCCCGCGCAACCCGCCGGGCGCGCCGTGGTGGTTGACCTGCCCAAGGCGGGCCAGGCGGCGGTGCTGGTGGTGCGGCCGGGCCTGGCGCGGTCGGACAAGGACTACTACCCGGCCAGCGTGGCCAACGCCGTGCTGGGCGTGGGCTATTCCTCGCGCCTGAACGAGGAAATCCGCATCAAGCGGGGCCTGAGCTATGGCGCCGGCTCGGCCCTGGATTTCCGCCGCGTGCCGGGGCCCTTCGTCGCCAGCACCCAGACCAAGAACCCCTCCGCCCCCGAGGTCGCCGGCCTGATCATGACGGAGATGGGCAAGCTGGGCACCCAGGCGCCGGCGGAGACGGAACTGGCCGGCCGCAAGGCCGTACTGATCGGCAATTTCGGCCGCACGGTGGAAACCACCCACGGCGTGGCCAGCCTGGTCGGCAGCCTGGCCCTGCAGGGCGTCGATCTGGCGGAGATCGGCCGCTACATCAGCAGCGTGCAGGCGGTGACCCCCGCCCAGGTGCAGGCCGCCGCCGCCCGCACCCTGTCGCCGGCCCAAAGCAGCCTGGTGGTGGTGGGCGACAGCGCCCAGTTCCTGCCCGCCCTGAAGCAGAAATACCCCAAGGTGCAGGTCATCCCCGCCGCCCGGCTGAACCTGGACAGCGGCAGCCTCAAGGCGGCGCCCAAAAAGGACGGGGACAAGAAGGCCGATGCGCAGGCCACGCAGCCGTGAACCCGGGGGAAACACCATGCATGAGGAGATGCGGCGGCTGACCGCCGCCTTCGCCGGCGACTGGGTGGGCACGGACGCCGTGCAGCCCAGCCCCTTCGGTCCCGGTGGCCCCGGCACGGGGCGCATGATCGTGCGCCCCACGCTCAACGGCCACCACCTGATGCTGGACTATGTCTTCGACCGGGGGGAGGCCGGCGCGTTCACCGCCCACGGTGTCCTGACCTGGGATCCGGACGTGGCGGTGCACCTGCTGTTCTGGTTCGACGACATGGGCTATGTGCCCGCCACCCCGGCACCCGGCCTGTGGGGTCCGGTCGAGGGGGCGGCGGAGCCGGGTGCCGAAGGGTTCACCTTCATCCGCACCTCCCCGCGCGGCCGCGCCCGCCACCGCTATTGGTGGCCCGTGCCCGACCACATGGAAACCGCCATAGACCGCTCCATCGACGGCGGCCTGACCTGGACACCCTTCCTCAAGGGCACCTACCGGCGGCGGGGGTAAGAAAAAGGCCCCCAGGCGTGCCAGCCTGAAGGCCTTCTCCCTTATTTGCGCTACCCGTCACCCGGAGCGAAGCGACAAGCCCGCGACCGCGGGCGCCGGACCTTTTCGGGGAACGCAGTGGACTGAAAAGGGAGGATAGCAAGGGCCCGGATGGGCCCGCCCGCAGGGCAGGGCGGCGTCAAGCCGCTTTAGAAGCCGCCTTGGTCTGGTACATCAGCACGTCGGCGCGGTGCAGCACCTCGTCCTCGCGGTCGTCGGCGCCGTAGGCCTGGCAACCGAAGCTGGCCTTCAGGGGCAGGCTGTGGGTCTGCCAGTCCAGCGCCATCCGGTGCAGGGTGGCGGACAGGGCCTCGGCGCGCTGCATGCCCTGGTCGGGCGCCACGCGGGTCAGCAGCACGGCGAATTCATCGCCGCCCAGGCGGGCCACGATGTCCTGGGCGCGGACATGGTCGGCCAGGGTGCGGGCCACCATGCGCAGGTAGGCGTCGCCGGCCTGGTGGCCGTGCGCGTCGTTGATGCGCTTGAACCCATCCAGGTCGACCATCACCAGCACGCCGCCCCGGCCGCCGCGCCGGGCCGCCGCCAGCTCGCGCCGGAAGGCGATCTGGAAGCCGCGCCGGTTCAAGAGGCCGGTCAGCTCATCCGTGGTGCTCAGCGTTTCCAGGTAGTCGATACGGTCGCGCTGTTCGGTGATGATGCGCTCCGCGTCCGCCAGGCGCATGGCCAGTTCCTGCACCAGCAGCTGGTTCAGGCTGGCCGCCGCCTCGGGTCCGCGCAGGCCCACCGGCATCTGGCCCCGGGGCAGGGTCAGGTTGATGGCGGGCATCAGGGGCAGGGCGGTGTCCGGCGGGGTCATGGGCGCTACTCCGTTGGGGGCGTCGGGTATGACGCGAACCGGAGATCGCAAGGGCTGTGCCGCTGGTTAGAGCGTTGAAATGAAAGGGTTTGCGTTTTGCAGCGGTGGGCCACGCCCCACCTGCGGCAGTTTTTGCCGACCCCCTTTCGCCAGATCCCACCGGCAATGTCTGCCCCCTATCCCAAAGGGTGGGGGACCGGGGGGCGACGACAGGGGCCGGCGCGACCGTATCACCCAAAGCCCAGGGCGTGCGGCGCCCTGTGACGACAAGAAGCTTGGCGTCGGGCCCCGGTACACGGCATGCTGAGGGTTCGGGCCTGGCCCGGATCGAGGTAGCGAGAGTGACCATAAGAATGCGCGCACGTCTGGTGAGCATGGGTTTGGCGTCCCTGGCCGTTCTGGCCTTGCCGGCGGCGACGGCCGTCGCCGCCACGCCCCCATCGTCGGCGGCCCCCGCCCCTGCGGCGCCGCCCGCCGCCCCGCCCACGATCGCCCCAACTTCCAACGGCGGCCCCATGGCTGGCACGGTCATGGCCGTGGGCGCGCAGATGTCTCCCCACCGGGCCGCCTATCGCCTGACGCTGGCCTCCTCGCGTGAGGGCAGCCGCGTCACCGGGGTGGTCGGCGCCATGAACTTCGCCTGGAACGACGTCTGCCGCGGCTGGACGACGGAACAGCGCTTCCAGATCCGCTTCCTCTATTCCGAGGCGGACGACCAGGAGATGACCACCAGCTACACGACGTGGGAGGCCAAGGACGGCAGCGTCTACCGCTTCAACGTCCGCAAGCAGACCACCGGCCAGCCGGATGAGGAGATGAAGGGGGTCGCCACCCTGAACGGCGAGGACGGCGGCGTCGCCCATTTCGAGAAGCCCAAGGCGCAGGACATCGAGCTGGCGCCCGGCACCGTCTTCCCCACGGCCCACACCCTGTTGCTGATCAACCAGGCCCGCCACGGCGACACGCCGGTCTATGTCCGCCCCGTGTTCGACGGGTCGGAGGCGGAGGAGGCGGGTCCCGTCTCCGCCGTCATCGGCAAGGCCAAGCCCCTGGCCAAGGACGCCATCGTCGTGGCCGCCCTGCACAAGGACAAGGCCTGGCCCGTGCACCTGGCCTTCTTCGCCAACGACGACCAGCAGGCGCTGCCCGACTACGACACCGCCATGATGCTGATGGACAACGGCATCGTGCAGTCCATGCTGATCGACTATGGCGACTTCAAGGTGCGGGCCGAGCTGGTGGCGCTGGAGCCCCTGCCCAAGCCCACCTGCTGAGGCGCCGTGGCGCCCGACGGCGATCGAACACTAGAACCGCAGGAACAGGCTCTTCAGCCACACCGGGCTGGTCTTGGCCGCCTGGCGCCAGTCGGCGATGTCCTCCTCCGCCTCCCCGCCGGCGTAGCCCCAGGGGTTGAAGACCTTCAGCCGGCCGGTGCGGTAGGCCGCCGCGTTGGGTGTCACCAGCGTCAGGCCGTGCGCCAGGGCCGTGGCGGCCAGCAGGGCGTCGCGGTTGTTGGGCAGGGCGACGGTGGCGCGGCGCAGGGCGACGGCGGCGTCGATGGGCAGGATGCGGCCCTCGAACGCCACCATGACGCGGTCGTCCAGCCAGGCGCGGAGTGCCGCCCCGGCGGCCTTGTCCGTCCGTTCCGCCTTGGCGACCGACTCCGCCAGTTCCATCAGGCTGAGGGCTGACAGGAACAGCTGCTGGCGGGGGATGTCGGTGGCCCAGGCGCGCACGCCGGCATCCGCCCTGTCGGTCTTGGCGCCGCGCAACTCCAGGATGACGGGGGTGTCCAGCAGGAACATCAGGCGAGGTCCAGGCGGGCCGGGGCCAGGGGCACGTCGTCGGCCATGGCCAACAGGTCGACGATGCTCTGCCCGTCACCGGTAAGCCGCAGGAAAGTCTCGAAATTCATCAGCACATGGGTGGGCGTGCCCCGATCGGTGATGAACACCGGTTCGCTCAGCGCCGCCCGCTTGGCGCCGCCCACGTCCTGGTTGAAATCCCGGCTGCTTATTGTAGCCATGTTGCTACATTCCTGGCGTTTCAGATGTTGCTACATTCCTACGTTTTTTATTCTTTGACAACGTGCGAAACCTACCCCTAACCCTGGTATCGGTAACAGGCGCAAAGCCGGGAAACGAATCAAAGAACGAGGGTGGAATCGCGTCATGGCTTCGGATCTTTTCTCTGCCGACACAGTGCAGAACATCGTCGACACGGCGACGCACCTGCTGTCGCCGCACGGTCCCAGCGGGGCCATGACGCCGACGGATTACAGCGTCCATTTCTTCCTGCAGCTGACGGCCATTATCCTGACCTGTCGCGTCGTCGGCTGGCTGGGACAGAAGCTGTTGGCCCAACCCCAGGTGGTGGGTGAGATGATCGCCGGCGTGGTGCTGGGCCCGTCCCTGCTGGGCCTGCTGTTCCCCGGCTTCGCCGCCGAGCTGTTCCCCAAGGAGACCAAGAACGTGCTGTACGTCGGCGCCCAGTTCGGCGTCGGTCTCTACATGTTCCTGGTGGGCACCACCTTCCGGGGCGACCATTTCCGCACCAACGGCAAAAGCGCGTTCGCCGTCTCCCTCTCCGGCATCGCCGCCCCTTTCCTGATCGCGGTGCTGATCACGCCCATGCTGCTGAAGGTGCCCGGCCTGTTCGCCGAAGGCCTGCCGCTCAGCCAGGCCACCCTGTTCATGGGCGCCTGCATCGCCCTGACCGCCTTCCCCATGCTGGCCCGCATCATCAATGAGCGCGGCCTCAGCAACTCCGCCCTGGGCACCCTGTCACTGACGGCCGGCGCCTTCGACGACGCCGCCTCCTGGTGCGTGCTGGCCATCGTGCTGGCCATCTTCGGCGCCGGCCCCGGCATCGCCGTGCTGGCCATCGGTGGCGGTGTGGCCTACGCCCTGCTGGTCATCCTGTTCGGCCGCCGCCTGCTGGCGCCGCTGGGCCGCGCGGTGGAACGGCGGGGCGAGATGACGCACACCGTGCTGGCCATCACCATGTCGGTGTTCTGCCTGTCGGCTTTCATCATGGACGCGGTCGGCATCCACGCCATCTTCGGCGGCTTCATCGTCGGCACCGCCATGCCGCGCGGCAAGTTCGTGGAAGAGCTGAAGAGGAAGGTGGAGCCGCTGGCCGTGGTCCTGCTGCTGCCCATGTTCTTCACCTATTCCGGCCTCAACACCCGCATGGACATGGTGAACTCCGCCTCGCTGCTGCTGATCGCGCTGGGCGTGCTGGTGGCCTCCATCGTCGCCAAGGGGGTGGCCTGCTACGCGGCGGCCCGCCTGTGCGGCGAGGACAACCGCACGGCCCTGGGCATCGGCGCGCTGATGAACTCGCGCGGCCTGATGGAGCTGATCATCATCAACATCGGCCTGCAAAAGGGCATCATCGGGCCGACGCTGTTCTCTATGTTGGTGCTGATGGCCATCGTCACGACTATGATGGCGTCCCCGCTGTTCGAACTGGTCTACGGCCGCAAGGCCCGGCTGAGTGGTGAATTGGGGGCTGTTCCCGAACGGGCGTGACGTTGACCTGATGACCTTGAAGCGGACCATCCTGATCGTGGGCGGCGGCACGGCCGGTTGGCTGGCCGCCGCCTACCTCGCCAGGTACCTGGGTGTGCGCCCGGATGGTCCCATCGGCGTCACCTTGCTGGAGGCGCCGGACATCGGCATCGTCGGGGTGGGGGAGGGGACCTTCCCCACCATCCGCGGCACCCTGAGGTTCCTGGGCCTGAACGAGGCCCAGTTCATGCGCGAGACCGCCGCCACCTTCAAGCAGGGCATCCGCTTCGCCCGCTGGGTGGACGGGGGCGGGGACGACAGCTTCTTCCACCCCTTCGAGGCGCCTTTCCCCACGGATGGCGCGGGCCTCGTGCCCTACTGGCTGCTGCAGGAGGACGGGCGCCGCCTGCCCTTCGCCCAGGCCATGACCTTCCAGCAGCAGGTGACCGACGCCCAGCGGGCGCCCAAGCGAGGGCCCGAGGGCGACTTCGAGGCGCCGCTGAACTACGCCTATCATTTCGACGCGGCCAAGGCCGCCGTGGCCCTGGCCGCGCGCGCGCGGGAGCTGGGCGTCCAGCACCTGCAGGGCACGGTGACGGACGTGGCCCTGGCGGCGGACGGCGCCATCGCCCACCTGATCACGCGGGAGCACGGGGCGATCTCCGCCGACTTCTACCTGGACTGCAGCGGCTTCCGCGCCGAGCTGATCGGCCGGGCGCTGGGCGTGCCGCGGAAGTCGGTGAAGCCCATCCTGTTCACCGACCGCGCCCTGTCCTGCAAGGTGCCCTATGGCGCGGCGGACGCCCCCCTGGAAAGCTGCACCGTGGCCACGGCGCACGCGGCGGGCTGGACCTGGGAGATTGGGCTGGAGGGCGCGCGCGGCGTGGGCTGCGTCTATTCCAGCGACCACATGTCGGACGACGAGGCCGAGGGGGTTCTGCGCGCCTATGTCGCCCCCCACCTGGGCTCGGGTGTCGAGCCGCCGCCCCTGCGCAAGACCGCCTTTGACGCCGGCTATCGCGAGACGCCCTGGGTCAAGAACTGCGTCGCCATCGGCCTGTCCGGCGGGTTCCTGGAGCCGCTGGAGTCCACCAGCGTGGTGCTGATCGAGGTGGCGGTGGGCATGCTGGCGGAGCTGTTCCCCCATGATGGCAACTGGGACGCGCCGGCCGCCCGCTTCAACGAGCTGATGACCCGGCGCTTCGAGAACATCGTCAATTTCCTGAAGCTGCACTATTGCCTGAGCAGGCGGGAAGAGCCGTTCTGGCGCGACAACCGCGACCCCGCCTCCATCCCGCCGGGCTTGCGCGACCTGCTGGCGCAATGGCGCACCCGGCCGCCCAGCCGCTTCGACTTCGCGCTGGATCTGGAGGCTTTCGCCTTCTTCAACTACCAGTACATCCTGTACGGCATGGGGTTCGAGACCGACCTGTCGGCGGCGCGCGCCGCCTATCCCGAGGCGGACGCCGCGCGCAAGACCTTCGCCCGCATCCAGGCCTATGGCGACCACGCCACCAGGGATTTGCCGGCCCACCGGGCGCTGATCCGGCGCATGCACCAGATCAGCGCGCTCGGCAAGGTCGGGGCCTGAGGCCCGCACCGGACTGTTACGCCGACAGGGCCTCCGGCGCGGTTTCGGCCAGCATGCTGCCTGTCGCCTGCGCCCGGGTGTGCCAGCTGAACGCCTCTTCCAGGACATGCGGGGTTTGCCCGCCCCGGGCCACGGCCCGGCGCACATAGTCGGCCATCTGCGCGCGATAGCTGGGGTGCAGGCAGTTCTCCATGATCACCCGCGCCCGCTCGCGCGGCGCCAGGCCGCGCAGGTCGGCCAGGCCGCGTTCCGTGACGATCACGTCCACGTCATGCTCGGTATGGTCCACATGGGTGACCATGGGCACGATGCTGGAGATGCGGCCATCCTTGGCCAGCGATTTGGTGACGAACACCGACAGCTGGGCGTTGCGGGCGAAGTCGCCCGACCCGCCGATGCCGTTCATCATGTGCGTGCCATTGACGTGGGTGGAATTCACGTTGCCGTAGATGTCGCACTCGATGGCGGTGTTGATGGCGATCAGGCCCAGGCGGCGCACCACCTCGGGATGGTTGCTGACCTCCTGCGGGCGCAGGACGATGCGGTCGCGGTAGCTGGCGATGTTGGGCATGACCCGGGCCATGACCGGGGCCGTCAGCACGATGCTGGAGGCTGAGGCGAAGGCCAGCTTGCCGGCATCGAACAGGTCGAAGGCGCTGTCCTGCAGCACCTCGCTGTACAGCTCCAGGTCGGTGAAGGGGCTGTCCTTCAGGCCTGCCAGCACGGCGTTGGCGATGGCGCCGATTCCCGCCTGCAGCGGTGGCAGGTGCCGGGGCAGGCGGCTGGCCAGCACCTCCTGCTCCAGGAAGGTGATCAGGTGGCGGGAGATGGCGGCGGTGTCGGCGTCGGCCGGCTGCAGGGTGGTGGCGCTGTCCGGCTGGTTGGTCACCACGATGGCGGCGATCTTGGCCGGGTCGACCGGGATGGCCGGCGTGCCCACGCGATCCGACGCCCGGGTCAGGCCGATGGGCTCGCGCGCCGGGCGGCGCTTGGGGATGTAGATGTCGTGCAGGCCCTCCAGGTCCGCCGGCTGGGCCAGGTTGATCTCCACGATCACCTTGTCGGCCAGGATGGCGAAGCTGGCGGAGTTGCCCACGCTGGTGGTGGGGACGATGGCGCCCGTCTCGGTGATGGCGCTGGCCTCGATGATGGCGCAGTCGAGATGCCCCAGGGCGCCGGACCGCAACTGCTCCACCATTTCCGACAGGTGCTGGTCGATGAACATGACCTCGCCCCGGTTGATGGCGGCGCGCAGGCGGGCGTCGGCCTGGAAGGGCAGGCGGCGCTTCAGCATGCCGGCGTCGGCCAGCATGCCGTCCAGATCGTTGCCCAGCGAGGCGCCGGTCAGCAGGTTGATGTGCAGGGGTTCGGCCCGCCCGCGATTGATCAGGGCCAGGGGGACGGCCTTGGCATCACCGGCGCGGGTGAAGCCGCTCATGCCCACCGTCATGCCGTCCTGGATCAGGGCGGCCGCCTGCTCGGCGCTCATGACGCGGTCGTGCAGGCTGCTCAGACGAATTCGCTCTCTAACCATGTTCTTGTCCGTTGTTCGTCACCGGCCGCCTGGGTGGCCAAGGACCCTTGGTCATTGTGGTCCCTGCGGCGTGCGGGCACCGAATATTTGGGGCCCTGCGCCGCTGCCCCTCCAATAGTTTCTCAAGGGCGCGACGATCACGGATTCTGATCGTGGGCTTGAGTCCCAACCATATCGAATAGATATTGAAGATGCCATTTCGATATATTAGACGCACCGCAACAGACGGGCGCATAGTTCATCTCACCAACGACCGCGCCGACTGAAGGCGCTGTACCTGACAGGACGCGGCCCGGTTGATTGATGGAGATGCTTGAATGTTCGCCCCGCTGAAGAATTCGTCCCGTAAGGTCGCCGCCGTTGCCGCCGCCCTGTCGGTTCTGGCGCTGTCCACGCCGTTGAGCGCCAACGCGGCCGGCACCGAGGTGGTGGTGACCCCGGCGGTCAGCCAGGCCTGCCAGGCCATGGGCCTGCACCCGGCCAATTCCGACTTCGCCGCCTGCACCAACGTGCTGACCCATGTGAAGGGCGCGCATGCCCAGGTCTCGGCCCAGGTCGGCCGTGAACAGCAGGCCTGTGCCGCCGCTGGCGCCACCCCCGGTACCGCCGACTTCAATTCCTGCGTCGACAATCTGGACGCGGCGCTGACGGCGCAGGCCCTGTCGGCCAACTGACAGGGTCTTTACGGGGCGGGGGAGGCCTAATGGTCCAGGGGCGGTTGATCCGGTTCCGCCCACCCCTGCCCCCTTCGTGACGGTGCCCGCCGGCCCCCCTCCCATCGGGTTGCCGGGCACCTCACGCTCAGGGAAAGGACGCGGCAAGGGGAGCACCCTCGGGCCGCGTCCTTTTCTTTTTCCACACTCCCAACGAGGTCCTTTCCGTCATGGCCGAATTGGATGTCGCCGGCATCTTCATGGCCCCCATTGTCGGCTATGTCGCCGTCACCCTGGTGCTTTTCCTGTTGCTGCGCGGCTTGCTGGCCTACCTGGGCTTCTGGCGCGTCGTCTGGCACCCCGCCCTGGTCGAGGCGGCCCTGTTCTCCATCCTGCTCTCCGGTCTGGTGCTGCTGTGAACGCTCGCCTCATGACCCTGGCGCGCGCCCTGGGGCGCGGGGCCTCCACCCTGGTCCTGGTGGCGCTGGCCATCCTACTGATCGGCGCCCTGTGGCAGCGCTACATGCTGGCGCCCTGGACGCGCGACGGCCGCGTGCGGGCGGAGGTGGTGGACGTGGCGCCGGAGGTGGCCGGCACCATCGTCGACATTCCCGTGCACGACAACCAGCTGGTCCACAAGGGCGACGTGCTGTTCGTCATCGATCCGGTGCGGTTCCGCATCGCCCAGGCCCAGGCCCGCGCCGCCGTCGCCGCCGCGCGCGATGACCGGGCCCTGAAGCTCAGCGATGCGCAGCGCCGCCAGGGCCTGGCCGGTGTGGTGTCCGAGGCCGAGCAGGACCGGTTCCGTAGCACCGCCAGCGTGGCCAATGCCCAGTTGGACGCGGCGACGGCGGCGCTGGACTTGGCCAACCTGAACCTGGAACGCTCCATCATCCGCGCGCCGGTCAACGGCTACGTCACCAACCTGCGCCTGCGCGTGGGCGACTACGCCACGGTGGGCCAGCCCCGGGTGGCGGTCATCGACACCGACAGCTTCTGGGTCTCAGGCTATTTCGAGGAAACCAAGCTGGCCCGCATCCATGAGGGCGACCCGGCCCGCATGAAGCTCATGGGCTACGCCGCGCCCCTGACCGGCCATGTCGAAACCATCGCCCGTGGCATCAACGACCGCAACAGCGCGCCCAACGCCTATGGCTTGCAGGACGTGAACCCGGTCTTCACCTGGGTGCGGCTGGCGCAGCGCATCCCCGTGCGCATCGGCATCGACACCGTGCCGCCCGGCGTGGTTCTCGCCGCCGGCATGACCTGCACCGTGTCGGTGGGGGATGAGGCGGCACGTCCGCAGGGCGTCGTGGGCCGGGTGCTTGCCCGCCTGGAATCGAGGATCTGAGCCATGATCCGCCGTAAGGCCCTGGCCGCCCTGATGCTGGGTGGCATGGTGTCCGCCTGTTCCGTGGTTGGCCCCGACTACAAGCCCGTGCCGCTGGACGATTTGCCCAAGGGGTGGATCGAACAGCTGCCGCCGGCGGCCGGCGTGGACGCCATGCGCGCCTGGTGGGACGGCTTCGGTGATCCCACGCTTAGCCGCCTGGTCCAGGTGGCCATCACGGATAACGAAGATTTGAAGATCGCGCGCCAGCGCCTGGTGCAGGCCCGGGCGGCGCGGGTCATCGCCAAGTCCGCCGACCTGCCCGATGTCCGTCTGGGTATCGATCCGGCCTTGCAACGATCCAGTGAAAGCGTGGATTGGCCGGCCGGCATCGGCAGCTACCACACCTGGCAGGCGGAATTGGACGCGACCTGGGAGATAGACGTGTTCGGGGGTACCCGCCGGGCGGTGGAGGCGGCCGACGCCGACGTCGCCGCGACCGAGGAAGGCCGGCGCGCCGTCCTGGTCAGCCTGCTGGCGGAGGTGGCGTCCGATTACGCCCGCCTGCGCGCCGCCCAGCTGCGCCTGACCATCGCGCGGAACAACATCGCCGTTGCCACCAAGGCCCTGGACCTGGCGCAGCGCGCCTATCAGCGCGGCCTGGGCACGGTGCTGGACATCGCGCAGGCCAGGGCGCAACTGGAAACGGTGCAGGCCGCCACCCCGCCGCTGGAAGCCACAGTGGCGCGCATGAGTTACGCCATCGCCTTGCTGTTGGGCCGCTACCCGGGGGAGTTGGAGACGGAATTGAGCCAGCCGGCGCCCCTGCTGTCCGTCCCCGACAGCCTGCCGGTGTCCGTGCCGTCCGAGGTGGTGGCCAACCGGCCGGATGTCCGCCAGGCCGACCGGCGCTATGCGGCGGCCACCGCCCGCATCGGCGTGGCCACCGCCGCCAGCCTGCCCCACTTCGCCATCCCGCTGACCCTGCTGCCCCAGGCGGCCGACCTGGGCAAGCTGTTCAGCCTGGCCAGCCTGACCTATTCCCTGGGGGCCCAGGTGACGGGCCCCGTCTACAACGGCGGCCGTGACGACGCCCGCATCACCATGGCCAAGGCGGAGGCCGAGGCCGCGCGCATCGATTATGAGCGCACGGTGAAGGAGGCGCTGCGCGATGTTGAGGACGCGCTGGTGAATTACCAGACGGAAACCCGGCGGCAGCAGACCCTGGCCGCCGCCCGCGACGACGCGGGCCAAGCCCTGGATCACGCCACCCGCCTGTACGGCGCCGGCCTCACCGACTTCCTGAAGGTGCTGGACAGCGAGCGCCAGGCCTACCAGGCGGAGGACCGGGAGGCGGAAAGCCGCCTGGCCCGGGTGGAGCACGTCATCACGCTCTACAAGGCGCTGGGCGGCGGCTGGCAAGGCGTCGATCTTGACGGGGCCGATTAGGCCTCCGCCGCCGCGCCGGCCAGGCTGACGAAGGCCCGCACCGCCGGTGCCGGATCCTGGGGGCGGTGGGCCAAGGCCAGGGTGTACTGGATGTCGGCATCGGCCAGGGGGCGGTAGATCACGCCCTCCACGGCCAGCCAGGCGATGGACCCGGGCAGGAGCGACAATCCTAGGCCGGCGGCTACCAGCCGGACGGTCAGCGATATCTGCGGCACCGACTGTACCACCTGGGGGGTGAAGCCATGGCGGCCGCACAGGTCGTCGATCAGGCTGCGCAGCTCCGCCGCCCCGGCACGGTGGTGCAGCACCATGGGCTCCGTCGCCAACGCCGCCACCGGGATGGCATCCAGTGCCGCCAGCGGATGGCCGGCCGGCAGCGCCGCCACCAGGCTGTCCGGCCGCAGGGGCAGGACCGTCACCCCAGGCGGCAGGCTGAGCGGCGGCAGGCGGACGAAACCGACGTCCAGGGTGCCGGCGGCGATGGCGGCCAGCTGCGGCCCCACCGCCATTTCCACCAAGTGCAACTCCACGGCCGGATGACTGCGCCGGAAATCACGCAGCACCGCCGGCATCAGGGCGCCGACACCGGCGGAGCCGACGAAGCCCACCTCCAGCTTGCCGACTTCGCCCCGGCCGGCCAGGCGGCCGATGGCCTCCGTCCGTGCCGCCTGCTCCAGGGTCTTGCGCGCCTCCGCCAGCACCAGGGCGCCGGCGTCAGTCAGGCTGATGCGGCCGCGCGCCCGGTTCAGCAGGGGCGTGCCGATCTGCCGCTCCAGCGACTGGATCTGCTGGGTCAGGGCCGGCTGCACGATGTGCAGCCGCTCCGCCGCCCGGCCGAAATGCAGCTCTTCCGCCAGCAGGACGAAGGAGCGCAGCAGTTTCAGTTCCAACATGGTCTTCGGGTCCCTCAGGGGGTGGCGGCGGCGCGGCGGGCCTGGGCCACCAGGTCGCGCACGGCGGTGGCGCCCTCGTTGGAGCGGTAGACCAGGACGATGGGCGCCTTGTCGTGACCGCCCTTCAGGTCCAGCAGCCGCACGCTGTCCAGGCCCATGGACCGCAGACTGTCCGGCACCACCCCCACGCCCAGGCCGGCGCCCACCAGGTTCAGCAGGGGCGGGAAGGCCGGCACCTCCTGCACGATGCGGGGGCTGAAACCCGCCTCGCGGCAGGCGGCGATGATGATGTCGTACACGTTGGGGCCGGCGCTGCGCGAGATCAGCAGGAAATCCTCGTCCGCCAACTGGGCCAGGTCGATGGGCCCGACCCCGGCCAGCGGATGGGTGGCGGGCAGGGCCGCCATCAGCTTCTCCTCCACCACGGTGTAGGAGGTGAGGCCGGGAATCTCCGCCGTGCGGCCGCGCAAGAGGGCCACGTCCAGGGTATGGTCGCGCACCGCGTCGGTCAGTTGGCCGAAATCGTTCATCTCCAGCGTCAGCTGCACGCCCGGGCTTTTGGCGCGGTAGTCGCGGATCAGCCGGGCGATCCAGGGATGGGCCGTGACCGACATGCTGAGGCCCAGGCGCAGGCGCCCCTTTTCCCCCGCGCCACCTGGCGGGCGGAGGTCACGGCCCGGTCGATCTGCGCCAGGATGGCCTTGGCGTCCTCCAGGAAGCTGGCGCCCACGGCCGTCAGCTCTACGCCGCGGGACAGGCGGTGGAACAGGGGGCTGCCGATCTCCCGCTCCAGCTGCTGGATCTGCTGGCTCAGCGGCGGCTGGCGGATGCCCAGCTTCTCCGCGGCGCGGGTGAAGTGCAGCTCTTCGGCGACGGCGGTGAAATAGCGCAGGTGGCGGATGTCCAAGGCGGCGCGTCCTGTCTGTTTTGGATATCGAAAACCATCCAGCCATATATTGGACCGTAGGCAGGCCGGGGAGCATCATCCAAATCGATGAACTGGCTGGCGTCTCGCTCATGGGCCAGCCCAGTCCCCGATCCTTTGGCGTTTCCCCTGCCGTGCCGCCCACCTTCCCCTCCCGGTATCTCACCAGCCTGGTTCCAAGCCGAGGGGCGCTGGGTCACGCCGTGCGCACGGTGCTGGCGGCCCTGCTGGCGCTCTATCTCGCCTATGCCTTGCAGCTGGAAAGCCCGCAGACGGCGGCGGTGACGGTGCTGATCGTCAGCCACCCCATGAGCGGCGCCGTCATCGCCAAGAGCGTATGGCGCATCGCCGGCACCCTGGTGGGGGCGGCGGCGGCGCTGGCGCTGATGGCGGGCTTCGGCCAATCGCCGGAGGCCTTCCTGCTGCTCTACAGCCTGTGGCTGGCGGGCTGCGTGGCGCTGGCCACCCGCCTGCGCCGCTTCCGGTCCTATGCCGCCGTGCTGGCGGGCTACACCCTGGCCCTGGTGGCGCTGGGGGCCGTGGACGACCCCTTGCGTACCTTCGACATCGCGGCCGCCCGCGTCGCCGCCATCGTCGTGGGGGTGCTGGCCAAGATGACGGTGTCGGGCATCGTCTGGCCGGTGACGGCGGCCCAGCGGCTGGACAGCCGGGTGAACCGCGTCACCGCCGCCGTGACCGGGGCGCTGGCCAACGACCTGACCGGCGCCGGCGCGTCCGGCCCGCACCGGGAACTGCTGGCGGAACTGCAAGGCTTGGACGACCTGGCGACTTACGCCGCCGTGGAGTCGGTCGCTTTCCGCCGCCAGGCCGACGGCGCCCGCGTCACCGCCGCCGCCCTGTTCGGCCTGCTGGCGCGGGTGGACGCGGCGCGGCGGGCGCTGACGGTGCTGCCGGCCGCGGATCCGCTACTGGCCTGCCTGACCCTGCTGGGGGCCGGCGACGGGCCGGCCTTCCGCGTGGCCGCGGCAGCCGCGCGGCGCCGCCTGCGCGCCGCCTTGCGCCTGGCCCGCCGGGTGGGCGATCCGGGGTCCATCTCCGCGGCCCACCAACTGGGGGAGGTGATGGACCTCATGGTGCAGGTGGCGGTGGCGCGCGACCCGACGCGACGCCTGTCCTTCACCCTGCCCGAGCCGGCGGATGGGCCCCTGGGCAGCGCCGTCATCGCCGCCTTGCGCACCCTGATCTCCGTCGGCCTGGCGGCGGGCTTCTGGATCGCCACGGAATGGCCGGCCGGCACCATCATGGTCAGTTGGACCAGCGCCTTCGGTGCCCTGCTGGCCAGTCGCGCCAACCCCGAACAGGTCAGCATCCAGATCTTCCGCGCCGCCCTCTGGGCCGGGCTGCTGGGCCTGCCCGTCACCTTCCTGGCGCTGCCGGCCGTGTCGGAATTCTGGGGCCTGTCGCTGGTATTGGCGCCCGTGATCCTGGTAACCGCGCTGATGTCGCAGCGGCCGGGGCGGGGGGACTTCGGCGCCTTCATGCCGCTGCTGTTCCTGACCCTGGTGGCTCCGACCAATCCGATGAACTACGACCTGCAGGGTTTCCTCAACGCCTTCGCCGCCATCGTCCTGTCCGCCCTGTGGATCCTGCTGACCTACCGGCTGATCCTGCCGGTGGACGGGCGGGGGGAGGTGCGGCGCCTGTTGGCCAGCTTCACCGCCAGCGTGCGGACGCTGGCGGGTGGCACGGCGCCCCTACCGGACGTGGCGGCCTGGGAATACCGCCACAATCACCGTCTGGCGCGGCTGGCCGTGTGGGGCGGACGGGGGGACGGCGGCGCCCTGGCCACCGCCCGCGCCCGCATGGACGTGGGGCGCGTCCTGATCGCCATGCGCGTCCTGCTGCCGGGTCTGGCGCCCCAGGATCGCCGTCGGGGCGACGCGGTCATGCGCGCGCTGGGCCGGTTGGTCGAGAAACCGGCGCGCCTGTCGTCCTTCGCCCGGCGGGCCGGGCGGCGGCTGGAAGTCGCGGCGGCCGACGCGACCGGCCCCCGGCGTCACGGCCTGCTGGATCTGGCCGCCTGGTGCCGGCAACTGGCCGGCTAGCGCGGGCCGGTGGATTCGCGGGTCCGCGAGGACAGCGCTGCCGATTCTCCCTGGTTTAGCGCGATTTCCGGATTACCTGTTGAGGAGACATGGGCGCCATGGGGGTACCCACAAGGCCTAGAACAGGGGAATGGCGCCGCCATGGCGACGCGACATCGAGCAGGCGGGGCGTTACCCGCGAGTGCGCCGGATGACGGTTGTACCCGTTCGACTTGTCCCTTAGTGTAGCTGCCACATCGCCACGGACGGCCTCATGGCCACGGTTGCCGCCGCCAAAAAATGTGTCCTCATCGTCGAGGATAACGAGTTGAACATGAAGCTGTTCAACGACCTGCTGGAGGCGCACGGCTATCGCACGGTGCAGACCCGCGATGGCGGCATGGCCGTGGAACTGGCGCGGACACACCGTCCGGATCTTATACTTATGGACATACAGCTTCCGGAGCTTTCCGGTCTGGACGTGACGCGTTGGTTGAAGGAGGATCAAGAGCTTGGGTCGATCCCCGTCATCGCCGTCACGGCCTTCGCCATGAAGGGTGACGAGGAGCGTATCCGGGAAGGCGGTTGTGACGACTACATCGCCAAACCGATCTCCGTTGCCACTTTCATCCGGACAGTTCGGCGCTTTCTGGATTAGGGTGCGCGATAGTACCTTGGAATAAGCCGCGCCCTCTCGGCGCGGCCGGAATAAGTGGTGTCATGTCGGCTCGCGTCCTGGTCGTTGATGATGTCCTGCCCAACGTCAAGCTGCTTGCGGCGAAGCTGACGCGCGAGTACTTCGACGTCATCACCGCCAGCAGCGGGCCCGAGGCGCTGGAGAAGATCAAGGCGCAGGCGCCCGATATCGTCCTGCTGGACGTCATGATGCCCGGCATGGATGGCTTCGAGGTGTGCGAGCGCATCCGCAGCGATCCCGCCATCATGCACATCCCCGTCGTCATGGTGACGGCCCTGTCCGACATCGCCGACCGCGTGCGGGGGCTGGAGGCCGGTGCCGACGACTTCCTGACCAAGCCGGTGAACGACGTGGCGCTGTTCGCCCGCGTGCGCTCCCTCGTCCGTCTCAAGATGATGATGGACGAATGGCGCCTGCGCGAGAGCACGTCCGGCCAGCTGGGCATGCTGGTCTCCACCGACAGCATGCACAACCAGTCGGCGGAGGGCGCCAACGTCCTGGTGGTGGAGGACAGCTCCATCGACCTGGACAAGATCACCGAGACGCTGGGCCGCGACCGGGGCCGCGTGGTGGCTGCCGACACTTGCGCTACCGGGCTGGAGCAGGCGCTGGCCGGCGACTTCGACTTCATCGTCATCAGCCTGACGCTGATGCGCGAGGATGGCCTGCGCCTCTGCTCGCAGTTGCGCTCGCAGGAGAAGACGCGCCAGGTGCCCGTTCTGCTGGTGGCGGACGAGACCGACATCGACCGCGTGGCCAAGGGCCTGGAACTGGGCGCCAACGACTACCTGATCAAGCCCATCGACCGGAATGAGCTGATGGCCCGCGCCCGGACCCAGATCCGGCGCAAACGCTACCAGGATCGGCTGCGCGCGAATTATGAGCAGAGCCTGTCCTTGGCCCTGACCGACAGCCTGACCGGTCTGTTCAACCGCCGCTACCTCAGCGCGCACCTGCCGCGCCTGCTGGACCGGGGCGGGGACAACCACAAGCCGGTGGCGGCCCTGCTGTTCGACATCGACCACTTCAAGGTGGTGAACGACACCTACGGCCACGGCGTGGGTGACGAAGTGCTGAAGGAGGTGGCGCTGCGCGCCAGCCGCAACCTGCGCAACTTCGACCTCGTGGCCCGGCTGGGCGGCGAGGAATTCGTCGTCGTCATGCCGGACACCGACTTGGCCGCCGGCGTGCTGGTGGCGGAGCGTCTGCGCCGCCGCATCGGCGAGACGCCGTTCCACGTCACCACCGATGGTGGGGAGATCACGGTCACCATCTCCGTCGGCGTGGCCGTGGCCGCCGGCGCCCAGGGGCCGGATGGCCGCATGGAGACGGGCGACAGCCTGCTGCGCCGGGCCGACATGGCGCTTTATGAGGCCAAGCGGGCGGGCCGCAACCGCGTGGTGACGGACAGCAGCCTGGACGCGGCGCCGCTGAGCCACGCCGACGCGCCGGACCTCAGCCTGCCGAGGTAGTTTTCGCTGTTCCTCAGTCGCCGGGCGCCGCCATCCAGCGGCCTTGATCGCTTCGGGTTATGGGGGAGGTTCAGCCCCGGTACAGGCGCTTGCGAACGCTGTCCGACAGGCGCTGCCAGCGGCGGGTCAGCCGGATGGCCAGGGGCTGGCCCTCATGCCGGCCGGCGGGCCGGGCGCCGATGCGCGAGTCCATGTCGGTACGCTGGCGCACAGGGATGGGGCGGACCAGGTAGGGGGCGATGCCGTTGTCCCAATAGCGGTCCATGGTCTGGTCCACCGGCATGAAGATGCGCCGGCCGTAGTCCAGCATGCGCCGCGCCCCGTCCAGGCGGATGAGATAGGCGCCGAAGCCCAGGACGTGGGTGCCCAGGCGCACCAGCTCGCCATCACGCAGGGCCTTGACCGTGCGGCCCCTGAACTTGGGCGTCTGGGGCTCCCGCACACGGGGGCGCAGGGATTCCAGCCGCACCACCTGCCATTCCGGCGCCGGGTCGGCCAGCAGGTCCTCCACGATGCGGGGCAGGGCCGGGCTCAGCTCCACGTCGTCCTCCATGATCAGGGCGGCGGGGATGTTCTCCCGCGCCATGCGCTCATAGAGGCGGTAGTGGCTGAGGTAACAGCCAATCTCCGTGTCCAGCATCTCCACGCCATAGACGCGCAGCGCCCGGGTGCGGTCATAGACGGCACGGTCGGCCTCGCCGAGGGCCCGGCCGTTCACCGCCGGCACGAACTCCGCCGTGATGCCCAGGCGCGCGCATTGTTCGGTCATATGCGCGCGTCGCGCCCCGTCATGCTCAAGATTGATGACGAAGACGGGGCACGGAAGGGGTGGGCTGGAAGGCACGGAAGTGGTGTTCCCAAGGTTCCGGGGCGCCGGGGAGAATACCCCAGCCACCGGACATGCCAATAGGAAAGGGCCGCTCCAGGAGCGGCCCTTCGCCTGACCAGGGTCCGTTCGGTTCCGGTTGTCCGCCGCCGGCCAAGGGGCGGGGCGTCGCTCCGGAACGGCGCGCCCGATACGGGCGCGCGGGACTTACTTGATCTTGGCTTCCTTGAACAGCACGTGCTTGCGGGCGACCGGATCGTACTTCCGGAACTCCAGCTTCTCGGTCGTCTTGCGCGGGTTCTTCTTCTTCACATAGAAGAAGCCGGTTTCAGCGGAGCTGATCAGACGGATCAGCACGGTATTCTGCTTGGCCATGACCTTCAATCCCACCTACGACAACCCCGTTCGGTCGCCAGCTCGGCGGGTCGGGGGCGGTCAAAAACAATTCCGTACCGTGTCCCTCGGGGGCACGGCGTCGCGGCACTTTAGTCAGCGGGCCCTGAGAGTCAAGGCCAAAGAGCCATACACCCGGGGAACCGGCGCTGGGGCAGGGGATGCGCGCCGCGCATGAGGCCGCGCCACCCTGGGTGGTCGCCGATTCCCCGTCCCCGGAAGCCCACGGCCGCTACCTTGATGCGCCCCCACGCGCTATCCTGCGCGCGTATTCCGTGCGGCCGACGCACTTCCCAGGCAGGAGAACCCCCATGGCCTTTCCCACCGCCGTGAACAGCCAGATCACCAATTCGGTCACGCAGGTGAACACCAAAGTGGTCGGCGAGGCGCCCGCCACGGCCATAGGCACGGCCGAGCGGACCCTGGCCCATTCCGTGGCGATCCTTGCGGAGAACACCGCCGAGGCGTCGCAGGGGGCCGCCGACGGCAACGCCGCGAAGGAATAAGGCTCAGGGACTGGAGCTGGCCGCCACCGGCTGGTCGGCCAGCAGGGTCTGGCCCGCCAGCCGGGCGCGGCGCAGCAGGGATGGGTTGGACAGCAGATCCTCGGCCACCGTCAGATCCACCGGCGCCGGCCGGTTGCGCTCAGCCGGGCAGGTGGCGGTCACGCTGCCGACGACAGGGCGGGCTTGCGCGCGCAGGGGGGCCAGGATGGCGGCGGCGTCGGTCAGGCCGGCGGTGCACAGGGCGGGCGCCAGGCCGTGATGGTCGAACATGCGGCCGGCCGGCGTCAGGATGCGCGACCAGGTGATGAACAGTTCCCCCCGTTGGGCAGGGGGGCCACGGTCTGCACCACGCCCTTGCCGAAACTGGTGGTGCCCACGTCCAGGGCCCGGCCGCTGTCGACCAGGGCGCCCAGCACGATCTCGGCGGAGGAGGCGGTCTGCCCGTCGGCCAGCACCACCAGGGGGGCGCCGTCCAGGATGTCGTCCGGCGTGGCGTCATAGTGCTGCACGCTGTCCGGATGGCGGCCCACGGTGTTCAGGATGGGGCCGCTGGTGATGAACAGGTCGGCCACGGCCACCGCCTGGTCCAGCAGGCCGCCGGTGTTGCCGCGCAGGTCCAGCACCCAGCCGGTGGGCCGGCCCAGGCCATCGGCGTCGCGCAGATGGCGGATGGCGGCGGCCAGGGCGTCGGCGGTGCCGGCGTTGAAGCGGCTGACGTGCAGCACGCCCACGGCGCCCGCCCGCTCCGCCGTCACGGTGGGCAGGATGATGCGCTGACGGCTGATCAGCACCGTCACCATGCCGCCGGCCCGGGACACGCGCACCGGCACGCCGGTTCCCTCCGGCCCGCTCAGGCGGGTCATGACCGCCTCCACCGTCATGGCGGGGCCGCCCCCGCCGTGGGCGTCCACGGGCACGCCGCCCACGGCGGTGATGATGTCGCCCACCAACAGGCCGGCGGCGGAGGCCGGGCTGCCCGGGGCCACGGCGATGATGCGGAAGCCGCGCGGCGTTTCCTCCAGCGTCACGCCGATGCCGACATAACCTTCGCGGCGCGACCGCTCCGTCCGCGCCGCCGCCGGCACGGAATAGCGGCTATAAGGGTCGAGGTCGGCCGTGCCGCCCTCCAGCATGGCGCGGAACAGGGTTTCCCGCGTCTGGTCGCCGGGGCCGGCATCGGCGCTTTGCGCCACCGTCCAGTCGGTGGTGAGGGCGGCCAGATGGGCCCATGATGCCGCGTCGTGGCCGGTGGGAAGGGCGAAGGTGCGTGGCGCCCGCCGGCCAACCACCAGGGTCACGGCACCGCCCCCCGGCGGCATCGTCACCGTCAAGTCGGGCACGACCACGCCGGCATGGACCAGGCCGTCCACGACCAGGCGGCGCATGTCCACCGGTTCCAGGTACAGCTCGTCGATCTTGCCATAGGCGCTCTGGTAGAATTGCTCGGCGGTGACGCTGCCGCGATTCCCGGGACCGCCGGCACAGGCGGCCAGGGCCAAAACACCGGCCAAAGCCGTCACCGTCCGGGCCAGGGCGGCGCCCCGGCGGATGCGGTCAGGCCTGACATGGGCGGGCCGGGCGCGGTGTGCCCGGCATGTGGCCTGGGCCACGGCGCCTCCCGGTTTGTTGTTCCCCTAGCCGCGGATGCCCATGGCCCACTGCACGCCGATCACGGCCCCCTTGAACAGGGGCAGCAGGGCCAGCGACAGGCCTATGGTCAACGGACCCCACAGGGCCGCGTGGACCCATAGGTCGGGGTGGAAATTCTGTTCGACCGCCAAGGCGGCGCCGACCACGATATGGCCGACGACGAAGATGGTAAAGTAGGGCGGCGCGTCGTCGGCGCGGAATTTACCCAATTCCAGGCCGCAGTTGGTGCAGACCGGCGCCACCTTGGTATATCCCGCGAACAGGGTGTGGGCGCCGCAGTTGGGGCAGCAGCGGCGGATGCCGCGCATCATGGCCGTGCCGGCCATGCCCTTGGGCGGTGCGATGATTTCCTCGTGCGTGTCCGTCATGGTGTCCTCCATCTCGGCGACGCTGGCCTCGCGGACTGCCCTCGGATGCGGGTCAACAGGGGGGACGGGGTCGGTCGTCATGGCCTAGATGATGGGTATGGCCCGAGCCATGGTCCAGACGCGTTTCACAGGGTACAGCCCTGCTATCTACACTTGTTGTGATTTGCGCGAATTGTGCGCTGGGGAACTGGTTGAGGCGCCGCCACGCGGCTTATCCGTTGAGCTGCAACAGATCCCAGCGGGTGCCGTAGAGGTCCTGGAACACCACCACGGTGCCATAGGCCTCAACCCGGGGTTCCTCGCAAAAGGTGACGCCGGCCGCCTTCATGCGGGCGTGGTCGCGCCAGAAGTCGTCGGTGCGCAGGAACAGGAAGACGCGGCCGCCGGCCTGATTGCCGATGGCGGCCTCCTGCTCCGGCCCCGCCGCCTTGGCCAGCAACAGGCGCGTTTCATGAGATCCCGGCGGGGCCATGACCACCCAGCGCTTACCCCCGCCCAGATCCGTGTCCTCCACGGCGTCGAAGCCCAGCACGTCGCGATACCAGGTCTTGGCCTCGTCATAGTCGCGCACGACCAGGGCGACGCCGCCGATGAATTGAGGCATTCACTTATCCTTTCAGCGGCGCCCGCTTGACGCGGGCCTTGGTGGCGGTCTTTCTGATCAGGCGGGCGCGGCCACCCTTGCCATCAGATTTGCCACCCGCCAGCCAGGGGGCGTCGTCGGTATCCTCACCCAGCAGGGCGAACACCATGCTGCCGGAGATGCGGTCGGCCTCCACCAGGCGGACCTTGACGACCGTGCCCAGGCGGTAGGTGCGGCCCCAGCGGCGGCCCACCAGCTGGTGGTTGGCCTCGTCGTGGTCGTAGAAGTCGTCCGGCAGGGTGGAGATGGGCACCAGTCCATCGGCGCCCGTCTCGTCCAGGGTGACGAACAGGCCGAAGCGGGTGACGCCGCCGATGCGGCCGGTGAAGGTGCCGCCCACCCTGTCCGACAGGTAGGCCGCGACATAGCGGTCCAGGGCGTCGCGCTCGGCTGTGGCGGCGCGGCGTTCGGTGACGGAGATATGCTCCCCCACCTGCACCAGGCGGCCCGCTTCCTCCTCATCCAGCCCGCCCGGCCCCAGGCCGTAGGCCTTCACCAGGGCGCGGTGCACCACCAGGTCGGCATAGCGGCGGATGGGAGAGGTGAAGTGGGCGTAGCGCGGCAGGGCCAGGCCGAAATGGCCGATGTTCTCCGGCTGGTACAGCGCCTGGGATTGGCTGCGCAGGATGACGGTGTTCACCAGGTCCGCCTCCGGCGTCTCCGCCGCCGTGTTCAGGATGCGGGTGAACAGGATGGGCTTCATCACCTGGCCCTTGGCCAGGGTGTAGCCCAGGGAGCCCAGGAACTGGCGCAGGGCCTCCAGCTTGTCGCGCGCGGGTTCGGCGTGCACGCGGTACATGCAGGGGCTGTGCTTGGCTTCCAGGGCCTCCGCTGCCGCCACGTTGGCGGCGATCATGAACTCCTCCACCAGGCGGTGGCTGTCCAGGCGGGGGCGCACGCCGATGCTCTGGATGGTCCCGGCCTCGTCCAGCTTCACCAGCCGTTCCGGCAGGTCCAGTTCCAGCGTGCCGCGCGCGTCGCGGGCCTTCTGCAGCACGGCGAAGGCGCCGTACAGCGGGGTGATTACCCGCTCCATCAGCGGGCCGGTCAGGTCATCCGGTTCGCCGTCGCGGGCCTTCTGCACCTGGGTGTAGGTCAGGCGCGCGACGGAGCGCATGAGGCCGCGCACGAAGCGGTGGCGCTTCAGGCGCCCTTGCGCATCGATCCACATGTGGACCGCCAGGCAGGCGCGGTTGACCTCGGGCTTCAGAGAGCAAAGCTCATTCGACAGCGCCTCGGGCAGCATGGGCACGACGCGGTCGGGGAAATAGACGCTGTTGCCCCGGTCGAAGGCGTTGCGGTCCAGCGCCATGCCGGGCCGGACGTAGAAGCTGACGTCGGCGATGGCCACCAGCAGGTGCCAGCCACCGGGATTGTTGGGGTCGGCGTCGGGTTCCGCGAACACTGCGTCGTCGAAGTCGCGCGCGTCTTCGCCATCGATGGTCACCAGGGGGAAATCGCGCAGGTCGGTGCGCCCCTCCACCGTCGGTTCGGGCGCGGCCTCCGCCTCCTCGATCGCCGCCTTGGCGAACTGGGTGGGGATGGCGTGCTGGGCGATGGCGATCAGGCTGACGGCACGCGGCTCCTCGATGCTGCCCAGCCGCTCCACCACCCGCACCTGCTTTAGGCCCAGGCGGGACGCGGGCAGCAGTTCGGCCACCACCAGCTCGCCCGGCTGCGCCCCTTCCGCGTTGGCGTCGGCCACGGCGAATTCCGCCTTGGCGCGGCGGTCCACCGGTTTCAGCCGGCCGCCGTCGCGGGCGCGCTCATAGATGCCGACGATGCGGGTGGCCGTGCCGCCGTCCAGCTTGCGCATGGTGCGGCCTTCATAGACGTCTTCCCCGCCAGGCTGGGGTTGCCGCGACAGGCGGGCCAGAACGCGGTCGCCCACCGCCAGTGCTGGATGGCCGCGCTTCTCGGCGGCCATGTAGATGCGCGGTGGTGGCGCCTCATGCGCCCAGCTGGTGGGCCGGGCCAGCACCTCGCCATCCGGCGTCACTTCGCTGACGATCAGCACGGCGACCTCGGGCAGGGCCGCCGGCACGGCCACGCGCCGGCCTTCGCCCTTCTCGATGCTGCCCTCGCCCTCCAGCTCCTTCAGCAGCTCCTTCAGGACGATGCGGCCGTCGCCGGTGATGTTGAAGGCGCGCGCGATCTCCCGCTTGCCCACGGGCACGGGGCTGGACTGGATGTAGTCCATGATCTCTTCCCGGGTGGGGAAGGGGGCGTCGGCCGCACGGCGGGCCGGCACCGGCCTGGGCAAAGCCCGCCGGGGGCCCTCCGGACGCTTCGGCATGGGAACTTCCTTAAGTTGGGCCGGCGGGCTCAGTCGCCCGCCGCCGCCTTCTTCACCGCCGGCTTCTTGGCGGCCGTGGTGGTCTTCTTCGGGGCGGCCGCCTTGCTGGCCGCCGTTTTCGCCGGCGCCTTCTTGGCCGGCGCCTTCTTCGGCTTTTCCTCGCCGTCCGTCGCCGCCGCCGCCGGCTTCTTGCCGCTGTCCTTGGCCGCTTTGGCCGCCAGCAGCTCCACCGCCTGCTCCAGGGTGATGGTGTCGGCGTTGATGGCCTTGGGGATGCTGGCGAACAGCTTCAGGTGCTTGACGTAGGGGCCGAAGCGGCCGCTGCCCAGGGTGATGGGCTTGCCGTCTTTGGGATGGTTGCCCAGCTCACGGCCCGCCACCGTCTTGCGCGCGGCCACGCCGGCCAGCAGCACCACGGCCCGGTTCAGGCCGATGGTCAGCACGTCGTCGTCCGGCGTCAGGTTCTTGTACGCGTCGCCATGCTTCAGATAGGGGCCGAAACGGCCGATGCCGGCCGTGATCTCCTGCCCCGTCTCGGGATGCGGGCCCAGGCTGCGCGGCAGGGCCAGCAGGCGCAGGGCGATATCCAGGTCCACGTCCTGCGGGTTCATGGCGCGTGGCAGCGACACGCGCTTGGGCTTGGGCTCATCCGGCGCGCCCGTCTGGACGTAGACGCCGTAAGGGCCCCGCTTCATGGACACGGGGTAGCCCGTCTCCGGATCGTTGCCCAGCTCGCGGTCGGCGTTGCCCTCCTCGCCACCCTCGACGCTCAGGGGGCGGGTGTACTTGCAGCCCGGGTAGTTGGAACAGCCGATGAAGGCGCCGTTCTTGCCCAGCTTCAGCGACAGCCGGCCCTCGCCGCAGACGGGGCAGACGCGCGGGTCTCGCCCGCCCTCGGCCGGCGTCGGGAAGAAGTGCGGGCCCAGCGCCTCGTCCAGGGCGTCCAGCACCTGGGTGATGGTCAGGTCCTTGGTTCCCTCCACCGCGGCGGAGAAGGCCTGCCAGAACTCGCGCAGCACCGTCTTCCAGTCGATGCGACCGCCGGAGATGTCGTCCAGCTTGGTTTCCAGGTCGGCGGTGAAGCCGTACTCGACATACCGGTTGAAGAAGTTCTCCAGGAAGGTCGTGACCAGGCGGCCGCGATCCTCCGGCTCGAACCGGCGCTTTTCCAGGCGGACGTAGTTCCGGTCCTGCAGCACCTGCAGGATGCTGGCGTAGGTGGACGGCCGGCCGATGCCCAGCTCCTCCATCTTCTTCACCAGGCTGGCCTCGGTATAGCGCGGCGGGGGCTGGGTGAAATGCTGGTCGGACTTGACCTCGCCCTTGGCCAGGTCGTCGCCGTCCTTCATGGCCGGCAGGCGGGTGTCCTTGTCCTCCTCGTCGCCCGCGTCGTCGCGGTCCTCCTGGTAGACCTTCAGGAAACCGTCGAAGGTGACGATGGAGCCGGTGGCGCGGAACTGCGCCTCGGCCTTGGGCGAGGCGATGTCGACCGAGACCTGGTCCAGCTCGGCGCTGGCCATCTGGCAGGCGATGGTGCGCTTCCACACCAGCTCGTACAGGCGCTGCTCATCCTTGTCCAGGAAGCGGCCCATCTGGTCCGGCCGGCGGAACATGTCGGTGGGGCGGATGGCCTCGTGCGCTTCCTGCGCGTTCTTGGCGCTGGACTTGTACACGCGCGGGGCGTTGGGCACATACTCGTTGCCGAAGGCGGAGGAGATCAGGCGGCGGGCGCCGTCGATGGCCTCGTTCGACAGCTGTACGCCGTCGGTACGCATATAGGTGATCAGACCCACCGTCTCGCCGCCGATGTCCACGCCCTCGTACAGCTTCTGGGCGATGCGCATGGTCTTGGTGGCGCCGAAGCCCAGCTTGCGGCTGGCCTCCTGCTGCAGGGTGGAGGTGGTGAAGGGCGGGAAGGGGTTGCGGCGCACCTGGCGCCGTTCCACCGACCGCACCATGAAGGACAGCGGGCGGATGGTGGCCAGCGCCGCGTCGGCGTCGCCCTTGTTGCCCAGGGTGAACTTGTCCAGCTTCTTGCCATTCAGGCCCACCAGGCGGGCGGTGAAGGGCGCGCCGGCCGGCGTGCGGAACTCCGCCTCGATGGTCCAGTATTCCTGCGGGCGGAAGGCCTCGATCTCCGACTCACGCTCGCAGATCAGGCGCAGGGCCACGGACTGCACACGGCCGGCGGAGCGCGAGCCCGGCAGCTTGCGCCACAGCACCGGCGACAGGGTGAAACCCACCAGGTAGTCCAGGGCGCGGCGGGCCAGGTAGGCGTCGACCAGTTCCTGGTGCACGTCGCGCGGATGGGCGATGGCGTCCAGCACGGCGCTCTTGGTGATCTCGTTGAAGGTGACGCGCTTGATGTCCACCTTGCCGGAGATGCGCTTTTCATCCAGCAGCTGCTTGACGTGCCAGGCGATGGCCTCCCCCTCGCGATCCGGGTCGGTGGCGAGGTAGACGCGGGTGGCGCCGCGGGCGGCCTTGGTGATGTCGTCGATATGGCGTTTGGAGCGGTCGCCCAGCTCCCACTCCATCGAGAAGTCCTCTTCCGGCTTCACCGAACCGTCGCGGGCCGGCAGGTCGCGCACATGGCCGTAGCTGGCGAGAACGGTGAAATCATCGCCCAGGTACTTGTTGATGGTCTTCGCCTTGGCCGGCAATTCGACGATGAGGACGTTGCTGCCCGACAAGGGGACCCCGCACTGCAATAGGTGGCGATGTTTTCCGAAAACCTTGATCCCGGGACGGCGCCGTCCAGCATCACGCCAGGCTCACGCGGCCCCCGGGGTGGCGATGCAGACGGCCCGCCAGCTCCAGTTCCAGCAGGATGGTCAACACCACCGCCGCAGACAATTGGCAGTCCCGGACAATTTCGTCAATGTGTACCGGGGTCGGGCTTAAGCACAGGGTGACCCGGGGACGGGCCGCCTCCACCTCCTTTTCCCCGGGATCGGCGGGGGGCGGGACGGGTCCGCCGCCCGTAGGCGGGGCATTGAACGTGGCCAAACCCTGGGGCCCCAGATAGGCCAGGATGTCGTCCGCCGTCTCCACCAAGACCGCGCCGTCCTTCAGCAGGCGGTTGCAGCCCTGGGCGCGCGGGTCCAGCGGCGACCCCGGCACGGCGAACAGATCGCGGCCCTGTTCCAGCGCCAGCCGGGCGGTGATCAGGGATCCGGACTTCAGCGCCGCCTCCACCACCAGCACGCCGCGCGACAGGCCGGAGATCAGGCGGTTGCGCCGGGGAAAGTGGCGGGCCTGCGGCTCCGTCCCCGGCGGCGATTCGGCCACCAGGGCGCCCTGGTCGGCAATGCGCCGGTGCAGCTCCGCGTTCTCCGGCGGGTAGATGACGTCCACGCCGCCGGCCAGCGCCGCGATGGTGCAGCGGTGCAGCGCCGCCTCGTGCGCCGCCGTGTCGATGCCCCGCGCCAGGCCGGAAACGACGGTGATGCCGGCCTCCGCCAGGTCGCGAGCGATCATGGCCGCCAGCTTGCGCCCGGTGAGGGAGGCGTTGCGGGCGCCGACGATGGCGACGGACGGGCGGCTGAGGCGGGCGGGGTCGCCCAGCACGGTGAGGACGGGCGGCGCGTCCTCGATGGCGGCCAGCTGGGCGGGATAGTCGGGCTCACACCAGCACAGCAGGCGGGCGCCCATGCGGTCCAGCACCACCAGCTCCCGTTCGGCGGCGGCGCGCGGTGCGATGCTCAGGGGACGGTCGCGCCCGCCGCGCCGGGCCAGGTCGGGCAGGGCCTCCAGGGCCGCCGCCGGGGTGCCGAAGCGCTCCATCAGGCGATGAAAGGTGACAGGCCCCACCGACTCCGTGCGCGTCAGGCGCAGCCAGTCCAGGCGCTCGACAGGGGAAAGGGCGCGCGTGCCCCTCAATTGGGCTGTTCCGGAATCTTGAAGCCCAGATAGGTGCCGGCGCTGATGCCCAATACGCCCAGGCTATAGGGGTCGAGGTCCGGCATCTTGCGGTGGACCACCGTCTCGATCAGGAACAGCACGCCGATGACCACCGTCCACACCGCCGTCTGGAACCGGTGCAGGCTGATGCCGTTGGCGTCGGTCAGGATGTCATGGACGAAATCCCGCGACGCCAGCTGGCGGGCCAGCGTGTCGCGGGTGGCGGTCAGGGTGGGCAGGTCGGCCGGCGCCGTGGCCGGGTCGGCGATCTGGGTCAGCACGGCCTGGTAGGCGGCCAGGATGGGGTTGGTCTTGTTCTGCTCCACCATCGCCGCCCCCATGGCGGTGCCGGTGCCCAGGCCCATCAGGCACAGCGCCTGGCCGGTCAGGGTGTCCAGCTCCCCCGTCACCAGGAACAGGTAAAGGTAGGCCGCCAGCACGATGACGAACCACCAGGCCATCTGGCTTTGCGCCAGGCTGAAGGCGCGGCGCAGCGGCTTGCCCGTAGCGCTGGTGACGCCGGCGAAGGTGGACGGCGTGTTGTCGCGCAGCATGTCGGTGGACATGGCGAGGTACAGCAGGGCGGCGGTGACCGCCACCAGCACCAGCACGCTGCCCACCGCCAGGGTCTTCTGGTTTTCCGGCAGCGCCCGCCAGGTGGCGGACAGGCTGGGCTGGGGCGCGGCGGCGCCTGGGTCGACCAGGATGGTTGTGCGCGGCGCCGGGGCGGACGGACCGGGGGCCGTCCCGGGCGCCGGCGCGGTGGCGGCAGGGGGGGCCGTAGTCACGACCGGCGGCGCGGTCTGCGCCTGCGCGTCGGCCGTCGTCGTCGCCATATGGAATCCGGCGCCCAGCAGCGCCAGCAACGCCGTCACCAGAAACATCCTGCGCACCATGCCCCTCCCCAACCGCAAGGCCCCGCCTGAGAGCGGTAAATCTATCGCGACACACCTATTGAGGGAACGACCAAACAGCGCGGCGCAGTAAAGTGGTGGCGGGTATAGGCCCCAGGGCAACCGTCGCCGCCGTGGCGCTGATATATGAAGGAAGGCTTTGTAGCTTACCTTCGCATCTGCTAGATCCAGGGCATGAACGATCCCCTGAACATGCCCGGCACGGGCGATCCCGATGCTCCGGCCGTCATGGCGACGGCGGTGGAGCTGCGCGTGGTCATGGGCCAGCTGCGGCGCAAGTTGCGTGAGCAGGCCAACGTCGGCGACCTGACGCCCTCGCAAATCGCCGTGCTGCGCCGGCTGGACGGCGGGCCGGCCACGGTGACGGCCCTGGCCAAGGCGGAGGGCGTGCGGCCCCAGTCCATGGGCGCCACCGTCGCGGCGCTGGAGGCGGCGGGCCTGGTGATGGGCAGCCCCGATCCCGCCGATGGCCGCCAGACCTTGTGGGACCTGACCCCGGCCTGCCGCGAGCGGGTGCGGGTAGGCCGCGCCCTGCATGAGGACTGGCTGTTCCGCGCCATGCGCGCCCGCCTGACGGCGACGGAGCGGGCGGAACTGGGCCGCGCGGTCGACCTTTTGAAGCGTCTGGTCACCGACTGATATTCCCAAATTTAAGGAGACCGGCCATGGCCGTCACCACCCTGGATGCCCGCACCGCCCTGATCGTCATCGACCTGCAGAAAGGCCTGCTGGCCATGCCCGGCCTGCCGCCCCTGGACGGGATTCTGCAGAACGCCGCCGATCTGGCCGCCGCCTTTCGCCGCAAGGGCCTGCCGGTGGTGCTGGTTACCGTGACCGGCGGCCCCCCGGGCCGGACGGAGCAGGGGCGCGTTCCTCGCGACCTGCCAGTGGACTGGACCGAGCTGGTCCCTGAACTGGATGCCCAGCCGGGCGACCATCGTGTGGTGAAGCGCACCTGGGGCGCCTTTCCCCATACCGATCTGGACGCTTACCTCAAAGGTCGGGACGTGACCCAGGTGGTGTTGGCCGGCGTCGCCACCAGCATCGGGGTGGAATCCACGGCGCGCGAGGCGCATGCGCTGGGCTACAACGTCACGCTGGCGGTCGACGCCATGGCCGATCGCGATGCCGAGGCCCATGACCATAGCGTCACGCGCATCTTTCCCCGCCTGGGTGAAATCGGCACCACGGCCGGGATCCTGGCCCTGCTGGACGGCACCTCATGACGGTGCCCGCCACCCCGGCCTCGACCGGCACTTTCCGTGCCCTGGCCAACCGCAATTTCCGTCTATGGTCCGCCGGCGGTATCGTGTCCAACGTGGGCACCTGGATGCAGCGCACGGCGCAGGACTGGCTGGTGCTGACGGAACTGGCGCACGTCAACGGCGCCTCCGCCGTCGGCGTTGTCATGGCCCTACAGTTCGGCCCCCTGGCCCTGCTGCTGCCCTTCAGCGGTTTCGCCGCCGACTATTTCGACCGGCGGCGCCTGCTGTTCTGCACCCAGGCCGCCTCCGCCCTGCTGGCGCTGGGCCTGGGCCTGCTGACCGTGCTGGGCCTGGTGCAGCTGTGGCACGTCTACATCTTCGCCTTCCTGCTGGGCTGTGTCGCCGCCTTCGACGCGCCCGCGCGCCAGACCTTCATCGGTGAACTGGTGGGCGAGGCGGACCTGGCCAACGCGGTGGCGCTCAACTCCACCTCCTTCAACGCGGCGCGCATGATCGGGCCGGCGGTGGCGGGCGTGCTGATCGCGGCGGTGGGCACCGGCTGGGTGTTCCTGATCAACGCCGCCTCCTTCGTCGCCGTCATCGGGTCCCTTTGCCTACTGCGGGCGGCGGACATCCATCCCCGCACGCGGGCGGTGCGCAGCCGGGGCAGTTTCGTCGGCGGCTTCCGCTATGTCTGGGGCCGGCCGGACCTGCGGGCCTTGCTGCTGATGCTGTTCCTCATCGGCACTTTCGGCCTGAACTTCCCCATCTTCATTTCCACCATGTCGGTGCACGTCTTCCGGGCCGGGGCGGACGAGTACGGCGTGCTCAGCTCCACCATGGCCATCGGCTCCGTCGCCGGCGCGCTGCTGGCGGCCAGACGCGCCACGCCCACCGTGTCCTTGCTGACGGGCGCCGCCCTGCTGTTCGGCGCGGGATGTGCCCTGGCGGCGGTCATGCCCACCACGTGGGCGTTCGGCATCCTGCTGGTGGTCGTCGGCGTGGCGGCGCAGACCTTCACCACCTCCACCAACAGCTTGGTGCAATTATCGACTGACAGCGCCATGCGCGGCCGGGTGGTGGCCCTGCTGCTGGCCATCGCGGTCGGGGGCACGCCGTTGGGCGCCCCCGTCGTCGGCTGGGTGGCGGACGTGGCCGGCCCGCGCTGGTCCCTGGGGGTGGGCGCCGCCTCCGGCTTGATGGCGGCGCTGGTGGGCTTGCGCCACCTGGTCAGGCACGCCGGCTGGCGGCCTTGGGGCGGGGTTAAAACCGCAGAGTAAACACCGTGCCGCCACCTTCCACCGGTGACGCGGCGATGGTGCCGCCGTGGGCCAGCATGATCTGGCGGGCGAGCGGCAGGCCGATGCCGCTGCCCTCGCGCTTGGTGGTGTAGAAGGGCACGAAGATCTTGTCGGCGACGTCGGGCGGGATGCCGGGGCCGTTGTCGCGCACCAGCAGATTCAGGTGCCCGGTCACGTCCAGGTGCCCCGCCAGGATGATGGCCGGGGCGCGGGTCGCCATGCCGCCGGCCTTCCACTCGTCAAGCGCCTCCACCGCGTTCTTCACCAGGTTGATCAGCACCTGGTCGATCAGGTCGGGGTCGGCGCTGATCTCCAGCGAGGGTGGCAGCACCACCACCTCCAGCGCCACGCCGTGCTCCGCCATCGCCGGGCCCATCAGCCGTTCCACCCGGCCGAACAGCTCGCGCACCTTCAGCCGCTCCACCTTCGGCCGCGGCATCTGGGTGAAGCGGCGGTAGCGCTCGACGAAGCGCAGCAGGCCGCCGGCGCGCCGGGTGACCGTGTCCATGGCCTCCCCCGCGTCGGCCGCGTCCAGCAGCACGGCGGGGGGCAGGCCGGGGATGGTCTCCAGCTGGGTGCGCAGATCGGCCAGCAGCGACTGCGCCGTGCCCGCCAGGGAGGAGACGGGCGTCAGTGAATTCATCATCTCATGCGTCAGCACCCGCACCAGATCCGACCAGGCCTTGACCTCCGTCGCCTCCAGCTCCCCGCCGATGTTCTGCAGGCTGATCAGCAGGCGCGGCCCCTCGGCCAGGGTCAGCTGGGTGGCGCGCACCGTCAGGTGCAGGGGCGTGATGCCGCCCGCCACCTTCAGCAGGGCGCTTTTCCCCGGTTCCAGCACGCGCAGGGCGCTGTCCAGCGTGCCGCCGTCCACGAGGCGGCGGTTCAGGTCGTCGTGGCCGATCAGGCGCCGGGCCACGTTGTTCAGCAGGTTGACGCGGCCGTCGGGATGCACCTCCGCCAGGGCCACGGGCACATGCTCCACCAGCACGTTCAGGTAGTCGGCCTTGCGCTCGGCGTCGGCGCGGGCGTCGCGGAACTTGTCGAACACCCCGGCGAAGGCGCGGCCCAGTTCCTGGAAGCTGGGGCCCATGGCGCGGTAGCTGAAGCTCTGGGTGAAGTCGGAATGGCTGAGCGCGTTCAGGAAGCGGGCCAGCTCGCGGTTGGTGGTGTTCACCACCCGCACCACGCCGCCGATCTGCAGCACGATCAGCACGCCCACCAGCAGTTCGGTCGCGTGGTAGTCCGTCGCCTGCAGCAGCAGGCCCAGGGCCACGCAGCTGAGACACAGCAGGGCCACCCGCAGGGTCAGCGCCGTGCTGAACGACGACTTAAAGACCATGCTTCTCCATCCGGCGGTAGAGGGAGGTGCGGGTGATGCCCAGCTCTGTCGCGGCGTGGCTGATGTTGCCCTGGTGCTTGTCCAGCGCCCGGCGGATCACCTGGGCTTCCACGGTCTCCAGGTCCAGCGTGCCCAGGGTGAAGCCGTCATCGTCCACCGCCGCCAGGGCCGTGGGTGGCGGTGCCGCCGGCCGGGGCGCCCCGCCGGGGGCGGAGGGCAGGGAGAAATCCTCCGCCTCCAGCACGTCGCCGGCGCCCAGGATCATCGCGCGCTCCACCGCGTGGCGCAGGGCGCGGACATTGCCCGGCCAGTGATAGGCCTTCAGCCGCGCCAGCGCGTCGTTGGACAGGCGGCGCGGCGGGATGGCGTATTTCCGGGCGTACAGTCCCATGAAATGGCTGACCAGGGCCGGGATGTCGTCCGAGCGGTCGCGCAAGGGGGGTAGGCGCAGCTCCACCGTGTTGATGCGGTACAGCAGGTCCTGGCGGAAGGTGTCCGGGCTTTCCAGCTGTTCCACCGGCATGTTGGTGGCGGAGATCAGGCGCACGTCGATGGGGATGGGCCGGTTGCCACCCACGGGGATGACCACGCGCTGCTCCAGCACCGACAGCAGCTTGCTCTGCTGGTACAGGGGCAGGTTGCCGATCTCATCCAGGAACAGGGTGCCGCCGTTGGCCGCCACCAGCCGGCCCACGCGGTCCTCCTTGGCGTCGGTGAAGGCGCCCTTCTTGTGGCCGAACAGCTCGCTCTCGAACAGGTTCTCGGCGATGGCGCCCAGGTCCACGGCCACGAACACCTGGTCGGCGCGGCGCGACCGGCGGTGGATCTCGCGGGCGATGACCTCCTTGCCGGTGCCGTTCTCGCCCAGGATCAGGACGTTGGCGTCGGTGGGCGCCGCGCGGTCCACCAGGGTCAGCACACGGGCCATGGCCGGGCTGCTGCCGATCAGGGTCTGTCCCGGTTGGTCCAGGGCCGCCGCCAGCTCCTTGTTGCGGGCGCCCAGTTGCGCCGCCTCGCGCCGGGAGGCGGTCAGGGTCATGGCGCTCATCAGGGTCGCCACCAGCCGCTCGTTGGACCAGGGCTTCAGCACGAAGTCGCAGGCGCCCTGCTTCATCGCCTCCACCGCCGTGCCCACGTCGCCGTACGCGGTCATCAGGATGACGGACAGGGTGGGGTCGATCTCCAGCACCCGCTTCAGCCACTGGAAGCCCTCGCGCCCGGTGTTGGCGCCGATGGCGAAGTTCATGTCCAGCAGGACGGCGTCGAACGCCTCGTCCTTCAGCAGCAGGGGGATGCGGTCCGGCTGGCTCTCGGTATGGACCAGGATGCCTTCCCGCTTCAGCAACAGGCGGGCGGCCACCAGGATGTCCTGGTCATCGTCCACCATCAGGATGCGGCCGCTTTTCTGTGTCATCGGTGCGAAGTCCCCCACAATACTGTCCGAAATCGTACACCGCCCAGGGGCGGAGCGCATGTCCGTTCTGCGGTGGTTCCCCCTGGCGCACCTGGAATGGCTCCCCTCCAATGTCGGCAACAACCATCAGCCAAAGGGAGCGACATCATGGCCGGCAAGCAGCACACCTATCGTGTCACCGCCACCTGGACCGGGAACAAGGGGCGGGGCACAGCCAGCTATCGCGCCTACACCCGCGACCATGAAATCCAGGCGGCGGGCAAGCCGGTCATCCCCGGCTCCTCCGATCCCGCCTTCCTGGGCGACGCCACCCGCTACAATCCGGAGGAGATGCTGGTCGCCTCCCTCTCCACCTGCCACAAGCTGTGGTATTTGCACCTGGCGGCCGAGGCCGGGCTGGTCGTCACCGCCTACCAGGACCAGGCGGAGGGCACGATGGTGGAGACGGCGGACGGCAATGGCCGCTTCACCCAGGTCACGCTACGGCCCACGGTGACGCTGGCGGCTGGCGGCGACGCGCAACTGGCCCAGGCGCTGCATGAAAAGGCGCACCATTTCTGCTTCATCGCCAACTCCGTCAACTTCCCGGTGGTGACCGAGGGAACGGTAGTGACGGAATAGAGGGCCTACACGGTAATGGTTCTGTAATCTGATCCTGTCACAACTTGTGACATGTGAATTGTGTACTATGGCGTGTATGTGACTTATCCTCCACGACCATGAGGGCGCTTCTCCGCAAAGAAGCGTCCTCACATGGATGAGGAGGCCGCGCGCCATGCGCCTAAAGGATGATGAGTGGACCATCGCCCATCTGCACCAGCATTTGCAGGCGGCGGTGGATTTGGAATTTTGGACCATCCCCTATTACATGTCGGCGCTGTATTCGGTCGTCGATCGGACGGCACAGGCCGTTCAACTGGTGCAAAGCGTGGTGAACCAGGAGATGTTGCACGTCCAGTTGGCGTGCAACATCGCTAATGCCTACGGCTTGTCGCCGCGCTTCGCCGCCCCCGTCTACCGGGGCCACGACATTCCCCACCTGGACTTCGCCCTGGACAAGCCCGATCCCCGGCCGGAGTTCGCGCCCTATAGCGCGGAGATCCGTCTGCTGGATATCCCGCGCATCAACGGCATGTGCCTGATCGAATATCCGGAGTGGGACACGGGCGGTAAAGCGATCCTGCGCGACACCATCACCGAATACGGCAGCATCGGCGAGTTCTACGACGCCTTGCAGTATGGGGCGGGCCTGCTGCGCCGTCACATCCAGGGCGGCGTGCGTCAGGTCGACCACTTCTCCGCCTTCTACAACAACATGCCGTCCCTGACCGTCACCGACAGCGATGGCGACGGCTACAACCAGGTGGTGCTGCTGATCAACACCATCCGGGAGCAGGGGGAGGGGGCGAGCGGCGCCAGCGCGGCGCTGCCGGCGGCCTATCAGAACACCGCCGACGACAGCGACCCCAGCTGGCCCCATTTCCAGAAGTTCCAGACCATTCGGCAGACGGTGGGAAAGCCGCTGACCTATCCGGTGACGCTGGCGGTGGATTACAGCGACCACCAGCGGGCCTTGGCCGCCACCCTGGCGGAGACGTTCGGCCGCTTCCGAACGGCGCTGGAGCAGTTGTTCGCCGGGGGTAATCCCGGCGGTTTTGTCCCGCTGATGATCTCGGTCGGCGCCGGCATCCAAAACTGCTGGAAGAACGGCGTCACGCCGCGCTTCGGCTGACGCCCACCGCCGCATCCCCGTCACTTCCGGACAATTGAGGTTGCGCCCCATGTCGACCCGGACCGTTTTCCGCGTTCACCCGACCATCAACTTCGCCCGCTTCGGCACCAGCCAGGATTTCTACTATTCGCCGGAGACCAGCGCCGGCCTGCCCCTGGACGGCACCGACACCACCGGCGGCTTGCCCTTGCAGGCGGCCGCGGACGGGACGGAGTCCTTCGTGCGCAGCGGCGATCTGCGCGACGCCGACGGCAACCTGAAGCGCCAGGCCGCGCGCTTCCGCCTCTACGCATACGATCTGGCGGGGCCGGACGCCTATCCCAACGGTGGCGGGGTGGAGATCCTGCCCGGCACCACGCTGGCTGATGGCCGCACCGTGGCGCAGGTAGTCTGGACCGTGCACTTGGCCAACAAGAAGGCCAACAACTATTGCGTTGTCAGCTCCGAAGGCTTGAACGCCTTCGCCGACGGCCAGGTGCCGCAGCTGCGCAATCCCCAGGTCTACGGCACGCCCGACAGCGAGACGCGGCTGAAGTCCCTGGTGATCGATCCCGGCCCCCGCGCCCTGGTGGCCGGTGGCACGCCCGGCGCGGTGGTGGATTTCGACGCCACCACCCCGGCCAGCTATTCCGACGGCAAGGGCGGCATCGCCGAGAACGCCGACTATCCCAAGAGCTTCCCGTCCGGCCTGCTGTATGAGCCCATGGGCGCCATCGACACCCTGGGCGAATTGCGCACCGACGCGCAGGGGCGCCTGCTGGTGCTGTCGGCCTTCGGCCGCACCGCTGGCAAGTATGACGAATACAGCCAAGTCGTCCAGATGACCGGCGACACCAACAACCCCAGCTGGTTCGACGATGCCGCCGACGGCCCGGTGTCGGCCACGCTGGTGTTCACCGACGGCACGGTGGCGGAGGCGTTCGGCGGCTGGGTCGTCTGCTGCGATCCGTCCTACGCCCCGCAGATCCGCAACGTCGTCTCCGTCTGGGATGACGTGTTCGACGCCTGGGTGCGCACCTTGGACCTGATGCCGTCGCTTTACGCCAACGGTGTCTACAACGGTGACTACGTGCCCAATTTCGAGACGGACATCCACCCGGTGTTCCGCGCCGCCGCTTTGCAGCGCTGGACCGTGAACCTGCCGCCTATCGCCCAGCGGGCGCACGCGGCGGTGGACGCCATCGCCGCCGCCGACGACCCCGACCAGACCATCATGGCGGGCCTGACCTTCATCCGTAACCCCAACTTGGCGGGGGAGACGTCGGTGGGCGTGCCGTTGATGCCCCTGTCGCTGGGCGATGCGGGCAAGGCCTTCCTGACGGTCACGCCCACCCAGTACTTCTTCCTGGAACAGTGGAGCAAGCATCGCTTCAACACCGCCGCAGCACCCGCCCTGGGCCCTGGCGAGCTGTTGGACCAGGCCTCGCTCAGCAACTGCCTGGGCGGGCGCTATGTACCGGGGATCGAGGTCAGCTACACCATCCGCCAGAAGGACATTTACCAGCAGGACTGGGCCAGCACCGGCGCCGGACCCTTCCGCATCAAGCATAAGCCGCTGGATTACAGCCGGGCCGTCGCGGCCAAGCCCTTCCTGAAGGGCGGGTGGATACCGCTGCGCCACCAGGATGATGGGTTGGAGCCGGGCGACCTTTGCAAGTTCATGGCCATCCCCTGGCAGACCGACTACAACTCCTGCTCCATCCACCAGACCAGCATCAACGGCACCAATACCGCCACCGGCAGCCCGACCACGCTCTACTGGTCGTGGCCAGCGCAGCGGCCGGACGCCGTCTATGTGGCGGACGAGGTGGTGGCCAAGGTGCTGCCGCCGCAGAAATGGTCCATCCGCGGCCAGGGTAGCTTCGCCCTCAATCCCCGGACGGCCAGCACCTTCCAGGACCCGTTGGAGGCTGTGCAGCAGTGGGACCAGATCGGCATCGTGCTGCAGGGCACGGTGATCGACGGCAACGATGTGTCGCCGGATCATTATCTGGAGGTCGCCAGCCAGTTGCAGGACGCTGGCGATCCGGATGAGCCGGTGCTGGCCTGGCCGTTCAACGCCAACCCGGCCAAGGCGGTGCTGGACGGTCCCCTGGGCGGGATTGCCGGTGGGGCCAGACGGGCGCCGGCCGGCCGGCGGCGGCGTGGCCGCTGACGGCAGGGTGCTGCCGGTGCGGACGCGGTACGACGCCGTCATCCTGGGGGGTGGGCCCGCTGGCCTGGCCACGGCCCTGTCCCTCAAGAACCACTGCCCGGACATCGCCGTTCTGGTCGCGGAGGCGGGCGTGGCGGGGCGGCGGCGCATCGGCGAAAGCGCGCCGCCCGACCTGTTGCTGCCCCTGGGGCAACTGGGGCTGACGGCGCGCTTCCGGGCCGATGGCCATGCGCCGTGTCCGGGCAGCGTGTCCCTGTGGGGTGGCGACCGGGTTGGCCATAACGATTTCCTCTACAACCCCATGGGGCCCGCGTGGCGGCTGGACCGCCGCCGGTTTGACGCCATGCTGGTGGCTGCGGCGGAAACCGCCGGCGTGACGGTGGTTTTCGACGCCGCGTTCCGGCGGGCGGAGGTCATGCCGGATTTGGGCCATCGGGTGATGCTGGACGTGGCGGGCACGGCCCGGGCCGTGGAAACCCGCCAGGTGGTGGACGCGACGGGGCCGGAGGCGCGCTTCGCCCGCGCGCTGGGTGTGGAACGCCGGGTGGACGACACCCTGTACGCCCTGGCCGCTTTTCTGCCCCTGCCCGGAATTCTGACTTGGCAAACCCTGCTGGAGGCGACGCCCGACGGCTGGTGGTACGCGGCCCGTCTGCCCGATGAGCGGGTGGTGGTCATGATGGTGACCGACCAGGCGGGTCTTCGCCGGTTGCGCGATGACGGGACACTGCCGTCCTGGCGGCGCGGATTGGCGGCCACGGCCCTGATCGGGCCGCGGCTGGCGGCGGCCGGGGTGGATCCGGATGCCGATGAAGCGGAACCGGCGCTGGTGCCCATCCAGTCCAGCCTTCTGGCGCGGGTGGATGGGCCAGGCTGGCTGGCCGTGGGGGACGCCGCCGCCAGCTATGACCCGGTGGCGGCGCAAGGGGTCTACAAGGCGCTGGTGGATGGCGTCGCCGCTGGCCGGGATGTTGCCCGGGGCTGGGGCGCCGCCCTGCCGCCGCCGTCCCGGCCCCGGGCGGCGCTGGTGGCGGAACGCTATGCCGACTATTGCTTGAACCGCGCCTACCTCTACGGCCTGGAAACCCGATGGCCCGACGCCTTGTTCTGGCGGGAGCGGCAGCGGCGCGCCGACCTGGCGCGGCCGGGCGCATCTTCGGATGGCGCACCAACCCGCGTCATGACCGATTGATGATAAGGAGAGGCCTCATGTCTTTGTTGCCCAGAAGCCCGCGCCGCCTGCTGGCCGGCGCGCTGATCGCGATGGGATTGGCGCCGGTGGCCCAGGCGGCCGGCTCCACGCCCGATTACAGCGCCTACACCACGACCGTCCTGATCCCCTTCATCCCGTCCATCACCCAAATGGTCACCAATCCCGATGGGACCAAGCAGCTGGAGAAGTTCGTCAACGCGCCGTCCTTTCACGTGAGGATCGGGACCAAGGCCGACGCCAAGGTCCACACGATGGACATGGACACGGGCTCCACCGGCGTGATGCTGCCGATTGGCGAAATCGTCGGCTATACGCGCGACCAGGTCGTGAAGATGGAGAAGGGGTGGGAATTCCTGTCCAGCGACAATCTTCTGTCGGTCGGTTACTGGGTTCCGCAGGATCTGGTATTCGTGGACAAGGACAAGAACCCGGTGGCGATGGCGCACCTGCGCGTGCTGGCGGTGGAAAAGCAGATCAAGTGCAGCTCATATGACGAGCAGAAGGCGCTGCCCGACTGCGAGGGTGAGCCCAGGCCGCCTTATCCGCACTACATGGGCGTGGGGTTCGGCCGGCGTTATGACGGCCAGCCGCAGGGTTTCCCGGACCGCAACGCGCTGCTCAGCATCGTCAGCATCAAGGGCAAGCCGGTGCAGCCCGGCACCATGCGCGCCGGCTACGTCATCACGGCGGACGGCATGCAGCTGGGCCTGACCCAGGACAATACCGCGGGCTTCACCTTCAGCCAGTTGGCCCCCTATCAGGGGTCGACGCTGGCGCGGGATTGGGCCCAGGTGACGGCCTGCATTTCCGTCAAGGGACAGGAATGCGTGGCCGGTAACGCCCTGATCGATACCGGCATCGCGCAGATGTACCTGAACCTGCCGCAGGCCAAGGCGGAAACGTTGGGCAAGGGGGATGCCGTCAATATCCGGATCCCGGCGACCGGCACGCCCATCGCGGCATACGCTTTCACGGTCAACCCCCAGGACCCGTTGCAGCCTTCCGCCGTCTACGTGCATCAGCGGCCGGCCTTCGCCAACACCGGCCGGCATTTCCTGCGCAGCTATCAGGTGGCGTTCGATGCCGACGGCGGTTATTTCGGTGTCCGGCCGAACCAGCCGCCATCGCGGCCTCGGCTGTGAGGGTATGGTCGCAAAGCGATCAGTGTCACCTGTTCCACGAACACATCCGGTTATGCGCGCATTCAATGGTCGAATGTCGGCACGGATCGGGACACGGCCGGCTTGGCCGCGCTGGCCATCCGCAACATCACGTTCGGCAGCGCCCAGGAAACGACCCCGATTATCATCAATGGCTCCAATCCGTTCTGACGCCAGCCGCTGGCATTGAGGGCGGGCGGGGGCCGGGCTACCATGCCGGGCCCCCGATCCATCGCGCCGGTTTCCATCCCTTGTCCCGCTCCGCCCGCCTGCTCGACCTTATCCAAGCGTTGCGGCGTCATCGCCGGCCGGTGACGGCTGCTGCTTTGGCCGATGAACTGGGCGTGTCACTCCGCACCGTCTATCGCGACGTGGCGACGCTGGCCGCGCAAGGCGTGCCGGTGGAGGGGGAGGCCGGCTTGGGCTACGTCCTGCGCCCTGGCTTCATGCTGCCGCCCCTGATGTTCGGGGATGACGAGATCGAGGCCCTGGTGCTGGGCCTGCGCTGGGTGGCACAGCGCGGCGACGGCCCCCTGGGCCTGGCGGCGCAGAACGCCACCGCCAAGATCACGGCCGTGCTGCCCGCCGACTTGAAGGCCCTGGCCGAGGACAGCGGCCTGGTGCCGGTGTCGCTGAAGCCCAGCGTGACGGAACCGCGCGACCTGACGGAAATCCGCCGCGCCATCCGGACGGAGCGCAAGCTGCGCATCGCCTACACCGACGGCCAGGGGCGGGCCAGCGACCGCACCATCTGGCCCTTCGCCCTGGCCTTTCTGGAACGGGTCCGCATGGTGGCGGCGTGGTGCGAGACCCGGCGGGCCTTCCGCCATTTCCGCACCGACCGCATCGTCGAGGTGACGGTGGAGGCCGACCGCTATCCCCGCCGCCGCCACGCCCTGCTGGCCGATTGGAAGGCGGAGATGGACGCCATGGACCCGGACGCCCCTTAGGAGGCGGGCTTCACGCTGTCGTAGGTCAGCAGCACCTCGGTATGGCCGTCGGCCAGGCGGTGGAACAGGGTGCCGGTCACGGCCACCCGGCGGCCCAGTGGGGGCTTGGCGCCCTTGGGCAGCCGCAGCTGCAGGGCGTCGATGGACTCCACGTCCTCGTCCGTTTCCGCCGTGCCGCCCGCCACGCAGATCATCTGCGGCAGGGTCAGCACGTAATAGTCTTCGTTGGTCACGCCCTTGGCGCCGCTGCGGGTGCCGTGCAGCAGGGTGATCTCCCCCGTCAGAGTCACGGGCTCCGGCTGGTAGGGCTGGCAGTCATGGGCCCAGGCGGTGGAGGTGACGGGCACGGCGGTGATGGCGGCCAGCGCTATCCGCGGAAGGGTTCTGGAATACATTCGAATGTCCCGAAACGTGCGAAGACTGGGACCGTAAAGGTTGCCGTTGCGTTTGGCGAGTGATGGCATGGTTGCGGCGGGATGAAGGGCTGGGCCAGTCTGTCGCCGCTGCCAAACTCTCCTGGAGCATTAGAATTCAAACAGGGTAGCAACACATGATGTGTCGCTCTGCTTGACATATTGAACGCGGATAAGGGGTGTGTTGGTCGCCTTGGCGCTGAGCACCAGGGAATAGAGCGCTTGTCCCGCGTTAGTCGTGACATCGATATAAAGAACGTCCCATATGCACCCTGCGGACGGCGGTGTGCTGAAGCCGACGTAGGCATAGGTGCTGCTTTGGGCGCCTACCCGGGATATGACCCTGTTGTAGTCAACTGTGTCGGCTAGGGCGCTTGTCGAGACAATGGAGAAAAAACTGATAGCACTAATCTTCATCAGTGATCGCACTGCCGAGTCTCCATATATATAGTTGATAATAAAATGACTAAGTCCCCTGTGGAAGTGTGTCAACATGCCAGTCGCCAGATGGAGCGTTTCTGTGTGCGCGCCTGTTCAGCCTGGCCAGGAAACATGGATTTAGGGCACAGTGGCCTCCTGACAGGATCTGTCAGGGCATGGCGCTAGGATACAGGTCCACCCGTCGATGGAGTGTCGCCATGACCCCCGAAGCCGCCACCGCCTCTTGCCTGCCGCTTCCGCCCGCCGTGTCGCTGGTCACCGGCACCCCAGGCTGGGTGTGGGTGGCGTCCGTGGGCGCCATCGGGCAGGGCCGGGCGGTGGGGGACGTGCGCCTGCCGGCCCGTCATGACGGGGGGCTGCGGCGGGTGGCGGCGGGGGACCGCGTGGCCTGTTTCGCCCCGGACGGCATGGGCGGCGCCTGCTTCCTGGCGGTGGGCCAGGTTCTGCCCGGCGGGATGTATGTCGAGCATGACGCCGCCGGGCGCGCCTGGGCCTGCCTGCCGGTCGCCTATCTGCCGTCGCGGCCCGTGCCGCTGGCCGCCGTGCTGGATGGGGCGCTGGCGGCCATGGGCTGGGGGTTCAGCCTGCCCGTGGGGCTGACGCGGCTGGACGGCGCCAGCCTGGACGCCATCGCGGCGGCGCTGGTGGGGAAGGCCGGGGCGGGCGGGGATGGCGACGATTCAGTCATGGCCTTTCCGCCGGTCCGTATTGCGTCCCTGGAAGGTGTTGATTGATACAGGTCAGGGATAGGGCGGCCAATCTCCAATAAAACTCCTCTCATTGAAAAATAAGTGCGGCGTTGAGGCGGCGGAACATTCGCCGGCCGCACTGTTCAAGGAGGGGTAAGTGATGAAGTTCTTGTCCGTCACGGTGGCCGCCGCTGCGCTCATGGCTGGGATTTACGGTATGGCCCCGGCGGCTCATGCCTCCGATGCTGGCGATTTCCTGATCCGGGGCCGCGCCCTGGTGGTGGCGCCGGACGTCGGCAGTTCGTTGTCCCTGGGCGGGGCCGGCATTCCCGGTCACACCGACATCAGCACGGCCATCGTGCCGGAAGTGGACTTCAGCTACTTCTTCACCGACAGCATCGCTGCGGAACTGATCGCCGGGACCACGCCGCACAACGTGAAGGCCTCGGGCACGCCGCTGGGGAAGGTCGATCTGGGCAATGTCTGGCTGCTGCCGCCGACGCTGACCTTCCAGTACCATTTCATGCCGCATGAAAAGATCAGCCCGTACATCGGCGTGGGCGTGAACTACACGCTGTTCTACGGCGTCGACAAGGGTGACGCCCTGGGCCTGAAGTACGACAACACCTTCGGCTACGCCTTTCAGGCCGGCGTCGATTACAAGCTGGACGACCACTGGTCCCTGAACCTGGACCTGAAGAAGCTGATGCTCAACACCACGGCCACGGTGAACGCCGGCCTGGGCACGCCCATCAAGGCGGACGTTGACATCAACCCCTGGCTGGTCGGTTTTGGCGTGGGCTACCGCTTCTGAGGCGAGGCGCCCATCGATTGTTGAAGCAACGGGTCGTTCCACCAGGCGTGGGCGGCCCGTTTGTCTTTTGCCGGGGATCGATAGCAATAAAACGAATTCCATCAAAAGAGGAACTAATCCTTCAGGTTAGTAATAAACGCCGCGTGAATGACCGGTTAAGTCTTTGATATGAAAACGTTAACCAGACCATTTGTAGTCTGTGTGTTTAAGGGAAATTTAAGGATACCGGCCCTAATCCTCGCATGTCCGGTCGGGAAATCTCGGCCACGCAATAAGGAAAAGGGCGGGCCAATCATGATGAGCGGGCTGTTTTCCCACGGCGCGGGTGCTAACCTAAAGGCGACCCTGGAGGCCGTTAACCGTTCCCAAGCCATCATCGAGTTCAAACTGGATGGCACCATCCTGACGGCCAACGAGAACTTCCTGAACGCCATGGGCTACAGCCTGGCGGAGATCCAGGGGCGGCACCACAGCATGTTCGTGGACCAGGCCCACAAGGACAGCGACGACTACCGGAACTTCTGGGACGCCTTGGCCCGGGGCGAATTCCAGACCGCCGAGTACAAGCGCGTGGCCAAGGGTGGCAGGGAGGTCTGGCTGCAGGCGACCTACACCCCGGTGATGGACGCCTCCGGCAAGCCGGTGAAGGTCATCAAGCTGGCGACCGACATCACCGCCCGCCGTCGGCGCAACGACGACCTACGCGGCCAGCTGAAGGCCATCCACAAGAGCCAGGCGGTCATCGAGTTCAACATGGACGGCACCATCCTGACGGCCAACGAGAACTTCCTGAACGCCATGGGCTACAGCCTGGCGGAGATCCAGGGGCGGCACCACAGCATGTTCGTGGATGATGCCTTCAAGGGCAGCGACGAATACAGGCGCTTCTGGGCGGCGCTGGGCCGGGGTGAGTTCCAGTCGGCCGAATACAAGCGCCTGGGCAAAGGCGGCCGCCCCGTGTGGATCCAGGCGACCTACAACCCCATCTTCGACATCGGCGGCAAGCCCTACAAGGTGGTGAAGTTCGCCACCGACATCACCGAGCAGGTGGAGGCCCGCGATCGCCGCGCGGCCACGCAGAAGGTGATCTCCCAGGATCTGAACGGCTTGGCGGGCGCCATGACCGTGACCGACGAGCAGGTCAGCCACGCCTCCAGCGCCGCCATGATCGCCTCGGGCAACGTGCAGGCCATCGCTGGCGGCGCCACCGAGCTGGTGGCCTCGATCGAGGAGATCAGCCGCCAGATGGCCGAAGCCTCCAAGATTTCCGAGGACGCGGTCCATCAGACGGACCTGACCAACGCCTCCGTCTCCGGCTTGCTGAACGCCGCCCAGCGGATCGGTGAGGTGGTGAAGCTGATCAGCGACATCGCCAGCCAGACCAACCTGCTGGCCCTGAACGCCACCATCGAAGCCGCCCGTGCGGGCGAAGCGGGCAAAGGCTTCGCCGTGGTGGCTTCCGAGGTCAAGGCCCTGGCCAACCAGACGGCCAAGGCCACGGGCGAGATCGCCGAACAGATCAACACGGTGCAGCTGGCCACCACGGAATTGGCCACGGCCATCCAGGGCATCGGCGGCATCATCAACCGCATCAACGCCATCTCCAGCGCCATGGCGGCGGCGGTCGAGGAACAGAACGCGGTCGCCCGCGACATCTCCAGCAACATGCAGACCGCCGCCGACGGCGTCTCCAGCATCAGCGAAAGCCTGACGAAGATCGCCGACGCCACCAATGGCGCCAACGCCTTGACCCGCCGGATCAACGAGGCCTCGCTGGCCATGGTCGGCTGACGACCCCCGCCTTGTTGAACCCGGACCTTGAAGGGCGTCCCCTCGGGGGCGCCCTTTTTTCGCGCACGACCCAGGGGCGGGCATCGCAACGCCCCCCATCGAAATGCAGGGTTCTAATCGGGCGTCCAAGCGGTTATCTAAGCGGTCCGTTACAAGACCATTTCATGACCCGAGACGAGGAGGACCGCGATGCGGGCCGAGATCGAGGCGGTCGTCGAGGCTGTGCGACAGTCCTTGACGCTGCTAAGGAGGCATCTTTGACTGGGAGAATGCCCTCCGCCGCTACGACGAACTGAACGCCCTGTCGGAAGACCCCAAGCTGTGGGACGATTCCGACCGCGCGCAGAAGATCATGCGGGAAAAGACCCAGCTTGAGACCGCCATCGAAGGCTATCGCGCGCTGGAGCGCGACCTGAACGACGGCATCGAGCTGATCGAGATGGGTGAGCTGGAAGGCGACCAGGAGATCGTCACCGACGCCGAGCAGGGCCTGATCGCCCTGCAGAAGCGCGCGGCCGCCCTGGAGCTGGAAAGCCTGCTGTCGGGTGAGGCCGACGCCAACGACTGCTACCTGGAAGTGAACGCCGGCGCCGGCGGCACCGAGGCCCAGGACTGGGCGCTGATGCTGCTGCGCATGTACACCCGCTGGGCCGAACAGCATAAGTTCAAGGTGGAACTGCTGGACGAGACCAACGGTGAAGAGGCGGGCATCAAGTCGTCCACGATCCAGATCAAGGGCCACAACGCCTATGGCTGGCTGAAGACGGAATCGGGCGTGCACCGCCTGGTGCGCATCAGCCCCTTCGACAGCCAGGCGCGCCGGCACACCAGTTTCTCCAGCGTCTCCGTCACCCCGGTCATCGACGACAAGATCGTGGTGGAGATCAACGAGAAGGACGTTCGCGTTGACACCTACCGCGCCTCCGGCGCCGGCGGCCAGCACGTGAACAAGACGGACTCGGCCGTGCGCCTGACCCACATGCCCACGGGCATCGTGGTCGCCTGCCAGCAGGAACGCAGCCAGCACAAGAACCGGTCCAAGGCCTGGGACATGCTGCGCGCCCGCATCTATGAGATGGAGCTGCGCAAGCGTGAGGAGGCCGCCGCCAACCTGGAGGCGCAGAAGACGGAGATCGGCTGGGGCCACCAGAATCCGCTCCTACGTCCTGCAGCCCTACCAGATGGTGAAGGATCTGCGCACCGGCGTGGAAACCAGCCAGAGCGGCGCCGTTCTCGATGGCGACATCGACGAGTTCCTGCAGGCCGCCTTGGCCCACAGGATCAAGGGCCAGGGCGATGAGGCGGAGGCGTAAGCCTGTGTGCGCCTGCGTCGTTCTGAAAGCGTAATGAAAGGGCCGGGGAGAAATCCGCCGGCCCTTGTCATTTTCAGAGCCGGGCGACCAGGCGGCGGATGGTCTTGCCGGAGGAGCCGCCGGTTGCGGTGGCGCGTCCAAGGCCGATCCTCCTTATGCCGCCCCACCCGGTGCGGCGGCCTCCGGTGGATTGAAGGCATTCCAGGCCGTCAGGGCGTCGCTAAACGTGGTGTGTCCCAATTCGCACGCCAGGGTGTCATGGTCCATGCGAATTGGCTGGTTGCGAACGGAAGGGCTGGGGGCGCCGCTGCCCGCCAACCACAGCTCAGCCAGATGCTTGATCGCATCTACCTCGCCCTGTTCCACGGCATCCATGTCCATTTTGACCAGGGCCTGAAATTGCGCAGGCGACAGACCTTGGGGCGGGCCCCAGGGGCCTGGATCCGTCGCGGGCACTGGACTGATCAAGGGGTTCATCCGCACGATGCGGCTGACTTGGCCGTTGGGAAGGTCGGCACCGCCACCGGTCATGACGTGGGCGATGAAAGTCGCAGCATCGGGAGGATCATCCAGGACCGTGGTGGCCAGCTTTTTCAGGTCGGTCACCAATCCTGGATCCAATCGGGGGCATAGGAAAGGGGAAGGACGGGCGCCGTCCGCGGGCCATGCCAGCGCGACGGAGGCGGTGCCTATGCTCAACGCGCGGATATCGGTCGGCCGAACATCCAGTACGATTGCTTCGGTAACGGCGGCCAGGATGGGATTGTTATGCCCTGTCAAGCCGCCATCCCAATACCGTCCTGGATGGCCGCCGACGGGAAATTCCGCCGGCCCGTCGAAGTAGTTGAGGGGGGCGTTGGTGGACGCGTGTATGGCTTCGGCCAGTTCAATGTCGATCGTGTCGCCGACACCCAATTGAGCCCCGCCTTCAGCTCGCTTGGACCGGAAAAAGGCCGCCCGGTTACGGTCGTAGTCGAACCCAATGATCAGTACATGAAGATCCGTTTCGGACATTGAGCGGATGCCTTTGGCCACCTCGTTCAATTTCTGCTGGCCTCGCGTGCGCATCAGTCGCTGCAGGGCCGGCAGCTTCGCCTCGGCATTATATTTGGGGCCAATATCCGTCAGCTCACGCACCGCCCAATCGGGGATGGAACGGGTTGGCGAGAAGATGGACCGGCGGATGGTTTCGTTCTCGAACAAGGCCCGAATCTCTGTCGGTGATTTATTCTCCAGCAGACCACCCAGCACGATGCTGCCGCCGGAATTGGCGGCCACCATGTCGAATTCGGCCAGTATTTCCCGTCCTGGCGTGCCCTCGCCAAAGATTCTTCCCAACGCCAAGGCCTGGATCAGCGCCCAGGAACCACCACCATCAAGGGAAAGAATGCGGTACGTCATGACAGGCCCCTCCGACGAAAAAGGGTTGGGGAAGGCCGGTCGGATTTAGCCCCTTTGCCAGAAGCGCGTGGCTTCGGTCTTCAGGGTGTCCGGCCCGGGAATGCAGGAGACGATGTTTTCCCCAGCCGACTGGGCCAGGCTGGCGCAGGCGCTATCCAGAACCTTGTCCCAAGTGCGCCAAATCTGGACGCCCAAGGGCGGGCTGTTCGCGGGGGCGCCAGGGGGCAGGGCGGCGAATGCCGCGTCGAAGGCGGCGGCGGTGGCGCCAGGGGGCAGGGCGACTTTGCGCAGGTCTTCAAAACCGCCCGCGGCATAAGCGGCGCCGTAGTTGTTGTAGAGCGCCACCTTGTTCAGGCCTTCGATTGCGGCCTCGCCGATTTCCTTGACGTCGCCCAGAATGGTGGGGCCGGTGGCGATGGACACGACCAAGCGTTCAATCGCCGAGTAGGAATTATAGGCGTCGATCTTGTCCGCCAACGCCGCCGCCTGCAGGATCACCCAGACCCGCTGCATGTTCAGGACGTGCCGCAGGGCCAACCCTTCGTAAGGGGAGTGGCCGGGCGGAGCGATGAAGGTGATCAACGGATCGCCGGCGCTGTCCTTGAGGGGGGCGACGAAGGCGAGGGAATTCACCTCGAGGTTCAATTCCGCCTTGGTCAATAGGTGCAGGGCCTGCTGCGCGAATTCCGATTTGTGCGAAGCGTCTGCGTCATGCACCACGGCGGCCAGGTATTGGGCCACGGCAGCCAGGACCATATGGCCCCGCAGCAACCGGCCTTGGAAATTCACCGGATCCACCGGGGCGACATAGCAGTCGAGGAAACTGTTGAATGGCGTCGCTTCAATGGCGCCCAGCCATTGGGCGTCGGGTATGGCCTGGGTGGCCAGTGCCAATTCATCATTGGTGAGGGCGCTGCCGCTGGTCAGCATGATGCCCAGGTTGGATATGGCGGCCAAGATGACGGTGTTATCATCGGACGGTTTCGCCGCCATCGATTTGCGGCCATCGTCCCAAAGATTGGCCTTGCCAGCCAGGCATCGTGCATAGACGTTCTTGTCGCGCCCCGGCGGCTTGTACAGGCTGAGGGTGCTGCACCCGGACAGGGCGATGCAGGCGATGGCGCCCCATAAAGCCAATATCCGCATAGCGCTTCCCCTATTCTTGATGACAAGCGATCACGCGGAATCGCCCTGGGCAATTCCGGATACAGGTCGGATTGGGTATGGGGGCGCACGCGACGGGAAAGCCGTTCAACGGCGCCGGTGATGCTTGGAACCAGGCGCGGAGATGGCCGCGGGCCCCGCTGTTGTTCGCGGCATCTCACACAAAAGTTATATTCCTATATGTGTATGCAACCGTCAATCCCTGTTTTCTCACTTAAGCATCTTATGCGTGTATACGCGTCAACACCTTGACATGATTCCATGCCAAGCCGAGGCGGTGCCGGCTTCCCCTCCCGGCGGTTTAAGCGCGGCGCTTGCGGTACAGCACGTGGCGGCGCAGGGGGTGGCCATCAGCCAAGCGGGGATGATCGAAATCCTCCGCCGGGTCATGGGTCATGCCCAGCCGTTCCATGACGGCGCGCGACCGGCGGTTGGCCGGCACGGTCAGGGCCACCACCTGATCCAGGCCGAAGCGGGTGAAGGCGGCGTCCATCGCCGCCTGAGCCGCCTCGGTGGCGTAGCCCTGGCCCCACCACGCGCGGGCCAGCCGCCACGAAATCTCCACCGCCGGGGTGAAGGCGGCGGTGAAGCCCACGGTACCCAGGCCGACGAAGCCGATGAAGGGCGTCACGCCCGGCACCTCCACCGCCCAATAGCCGAAGCCATGTTGGACGAAGTGGGCTTGCGCACGGTCGACCAAGGCGTCGCTGCCGGTGCGGTCCAGAGGGGTGAGGAATTCCATCACCCGGGGATCGTCGGCCAGGGCGGCGAAGGCGTCGCGGTCGGTCGGCAACCAGGGGCGCAGCAGCAGACGGGGCGTCAGCAGTATGGGGATGTCGGACATGGGCGGTCCCTTCCGGGTTCCAAAACACGAAGGGGCGGCCCCGGATCGGGATGCCGCCCCCACGCATGCCGTGAACTGCCAAAGCTCTCGTCGGATCGGGCGCCACGTTTGGTTGGGCTGCCCTTTCCCCTATTACGCGGCACCGTGCCCCGACCCGGCGCCCGGTGCCATCAGTTCGTGTGATAATATAACGCATACCGGATATGGTCGGGACGGCGGGCTGTTTGGCATGGCCGTCCCAAATCCGGGTGGCTGAAATCGATCTCAGGCGGTGCGCTTGACCCAATCCTGCACCAGCGCCTCCAGCACCGGCAGGTTGACCGAGCCCGAGGTCAGCACCGTGTCGTGGAAGGCGCGGATGTCGAACCTGGTGCCCAGCTTGGCCTTGGCGGCCTCGCGCAGCTCCAGGATCTTGTTCATGCCGATCTTGTAGGCCAGCGCCTGGCCCGGCCAGACGAAGTAGCGCTCGATCTCGGTGATGTTGTCGTGCTCGGGGTTGGCCGTGTTGTCGTTCATGTAGGCGATGGCCTGTTCCCGCGTCCACCGCTTCAGGTGGATGCCGGTGTCCAGCACCAGGCGGGCGGCGCGGAACAGTTCCGAGGCGATGCGGCCGGCGTCCGAGTAGGGATCCTGGTAATAGCCGTACTCCTTGGGGAAGCGCTCGGCATACAGGGCCCAGCCCTCGCCATAGGCGCTGTTCCAGATGAAGCGGCGGAAGGTGGGCAGGTTGGCCATCTCCTGCGCGATGGCGATCTGCATGTGATGGCCGGGAATGCCCTCGTGATAGGCCAGGCTTTCCAGCATGGGGATGGGGTTGACCGACATGTCGTACAGGTTGGTGTAGAACACGCCGGGCCGCGACCCGTCCGGCGACGCCGGCTCATAGAAGGCGCTGGCCGTGGCCTTCTCGCGGAAGGGCTCCACCGCCTTGACCACGATGGGGGCCTTGGGCTTGGTCAGGAAGAACCGGTCCAGGTCCGACCGCATTTTATCGATGATGTCGGTGGCGCGCTTCAGCAGGGTGGCGCGACCCTCCGGCGTGGCCGGATCGAAGAAGCGCTTGTCGGTGCGCAGGTAATCGAAGAAGGCGCGCAGTTCGCCCTTGAAGCCCACCTTGGCCATGATGGCGCGCATCTCGTCCTGCAGCGCCGCCACCTCCTTCAGGCCCTGGGCGTGCACGGCCGCCGGGTCCAGGGGCAGGGTGGTCATCAGCTGCACTTGCGAGCGGTAGAAGCGTTCGCCATCCGGCAGGGCCCAGACGCCGTTGCTGGTGGTGGCCTTGGTCTCCAGCGCCGACACGGTGGCGATCAGCTTCTGGAACGAGGCCTGGACCTGGCCGGTAAGGGCCTTCTCCGCGGCGGCCAGCAGACGGGCCTGATCCGCCTCGGCCAGCTTCAGGGCCGTCACCTTCTCCGTGAAGTCGGCCAGCAGCGGGCTGCTTTCCGTGGCGCCGCTCGTGAACGGCTTGCCGGTGATGACGTTGCGCGCCGCCTCCAGGATGGATTTGAAGGCGAAGGCCGGCGGCAGGACACCCATGTCGGCCTGCTTGCCGATGCGGGCGATGTAGGCGTCCATCAGCGGGGCGATGCCCACCAGGCGGGCTACGTAGTCTTCCGCGTCCTGCGCGCTGCCGACGGCGTGGTAGGTGATCAGGAAGCTGGCGATGTCGGTGTGCGGGCCGGTCAGTTGGCTGATGACATAGCTGTGGTTACGCCAGGGATACTGGGTGATGGTCTGCTGCAGCTCATTCTCGAACAGCCGGGCGCTGACCTGGGCGCCGGGCGACAGCTCCGCCCCCTTGAAGCCCTTCAGGGTCTTCAGCCGCTGTTCGGCCAGGTGGAAGTTCTCCAGCAGGTGGGCGTCGTCCGGGATGGTCCATTTATCGTGCGGGCCGGGCAGGCCCAGCACGGTGCGCTGTTGCGGGTCGCGGGCCAGATCCTCGTTCCAGCAATCCTCGAAGAAGGCGTTCAGCGCCTTCTCCGTCTCCGATGGCTCGGCCGCCATGGCGGGCTGGGCGATCAGCCCGGGGACGGCCGTCAGGGCCACCAGGGCGGTACCGGCCATCAGGCCGCGGCGCAGCAGGGTACGGCGGGTCATGGTCTCACCGGAGGAGGAAGCGGTCATGGGCGTTCTGGATACCGTGGTGGGGCTGGCGGGGCAGCGAAAATGGCGGGAACCGGGCATGGGCCCAGCCGGATGGCGCGGATGGTAGCAAGGGCGATGGGCGCCGCCCAAGGACAGTTTGTTACTGAACGGTAACGGGGCTGACGGGTTTATTCGTCCAGTCCCGCCACCCCGGCCAGGATGGTTTCCACCGGTGCCAGCGGCTCATACCAGTCGGGCGGGAAGTTGGCCTTGCGGCGGCTGACGTCGTTGAAGGGGCGCTTGATGTCGCCCTTGAAGTACCGCCGTACCAGGGCGCGCCAGTGCTCCGCCGGCTCCTCCCCTGCGGCGGCGGCGATGACGCCGAACCAGTGGCGGCCGGCGGCGACGTGGCCGATCTCCTCATCATGGATGATCCGCAGCACGGCGGCGCTGTCCTCATCCCCCACCTTCTTGAGGTTGGCGATCATCATGGGCGTCACGTCCAGGCCACGCGCCTCCAGCACCATGGGCACCAGGGCCAGGCGGGCGGCCAGGTCATGGGCCGTGACCTCGCTGGCCTGCCACAGCCCGTCATGGGCCGGCAGGTCGCCATAGGAAGCATCCAGCGCGGCCAAGCGCTGGGCCAGCAGGCCGTGGTGCTTGGCCTCCTCATCCGCCACCTTCACCCAGTCGTCCTTGAAGGCGCGCGGCGCCGGCGTGCCGTCGGGGAGAGTGGTGAAGCGGGCCACGATGTCCCAGGCGAGGTCGATGGCGTTCAACTCGATATGGGCCAGGGCGTGCAGCAGGGCCACGCGGCCCGCCACGCTGCCGGCCTTGCGCCGCTTGGGCATGTCGCGCGGCAGCTTCAGTTCCGGCCGCTCGGGTCGCGCCGGGCGGTCCGGCGGCGGTGGGCCGGGCCGATCGGGCAGCAGGCCTTGCGCCCAGGCGGCGGCATAGGCCCGCGTCAGCCGCACCTTTTCCATCGGTGCCGCCGTCGTCAGCACGTGCACGGCCGCCGCCGTCAGGCTGGAGGTTAACGGTTGTTCGGCCGAATCATCTTGGAATGGTTCTAAAGTATCGGCCGAAGCAGGGTCTGGAACATGGTAGGGTGCCATGGCGTTTTTGGACGCCATCCGGTGGGGGGAAGTCAAGGGGCCCGCGCCCCCCATCGGGATTTGACAGGGCCCCGGGCGGCATTTAAGCCGTCGAGCCCCGGACATGGGGGCAATGCGGGGAGTAAATCGTCATGAGGCGGGCGGGGATCGCGCTGGCGGCGGCATTGTTGCCGGCGGCTGCTTGGGGGGCGGGGGATGTGGACCAGCTGCCCACCATCATCGTCACCGGCCGCGTGCCGCCCGACGCCGCCACCGAGCGCATCTACGGCACCTTGCAGTTGGACGGCACCTGGCTGGACGCGGCACCCGAGCGGCGGCTGGATGAGGCGCTGCGTAGCGTGCCCGGCTTCTCCCTGTTTCGCCGGACGGGCAGTACCAGCGCCCACCCCACATCGCAGGGCATTTCGCTGCGCGCCCTGGGACCCAACGGTGCCGGGCGCACCCTGGTGCTGGTGGACGACATCCCGATCAACGACCCCTTCGGCGGCTGGGTGTACTGGAGCCGCCTGCCCACCGCCGCCGTCGCCAGTGTGGCGGTGACGGAGGGCAGCGGCGCCGGCCCCTGGGGCAACCAGGCCCTGGACGGCGTCATCCGCATCACCACCAAGCCGCTGGAGGGCGGGGAGGTCCGGGCCGGCAGCAATGGCCTGGCGGAGGGCACGGCCGGCGCCTCCGCCGGTGGCGTTTCCATCCTGGCGCATGCCAGCCGCGGCGACGGCAGCTATCTGGTGCGGTCCGACCAGCGCGGCCCCATCGACACCCAAGCCGGCTGGGACGACGCCTGGGTGGATGTGAAGGCGCGCGGGGACGCCGTCGCTGGCCCTGGCCGGCACCCTCTCCGCCTTCCATGAGCACCGCGGCAACGGCACGCCCCTGCAGGAGAACGGCACCGACGCGCTGGAGGGCAGCCTGCGCCTGAGCGAGGCCGACGGTCCCCTGGGCCTTCCCTGGCACGGCACGCTGTACCTGCGCCGCTATGTCTTCAAGAACAGGTTCTCCTCCGTCAACGCCACGCGCACGGCTGAGACGCCGGCCCTGGACCAGTACCGCGTGCCGGCCACCGCCGCCGGCGGGTCGCTGTCCACCACGGTGGAGGAGGGCGGCGGACGCCGCACGGTGCTGGGCGCCGACCTGCGCTGGGCGGAAGGGGCGACGCATGAGCGTTTCCAGCCCGTGGCCGGGGTGTTCCAGCGCGACCGCGACGCCGGCGGCGATCAGATCGTGGGCGGCGTCTATGCCGAGCAGACCTGGCCGCTGGCGCAGACCGTCGACCTGCATGGCGGCGTGCGCCTGGATGGCTGGAGCACGGGGGATGGCCACCGGGTGGAGCGCTCCGTTCAGACGGGCGCCCTGACGCGCGACGACCACTACGACGACCGGGGCGGCGCCTTGCCCACGGCGCGGTTGGGCGTTGATTGGCGGCCCCTGTCGGATTGGACCCTGCGTGCGGCCGCCTACACCGGCTTCCGCCTGCCCACCATCAATGAGCTGTATCGCCCCTATCGCGTGGGCAACGACATCATCGAGGCCAACGCCCGGCTGAAGCCGGAGCGCATGGTGGGGGCGGAGGCCGGGATGACCTGGGCGCCCGAAAAAGGCCCCACCGTCAGCCTGACCGCGTATCACGACGGCGTCACCGACGCCGTGGACAATGTGCTGATCACCACCAAGCCGGGGACGGTGCCGGGCTTCGGCGTGGTGGTGCCGGCCGGCGGCACCTTCGCCCAGCGCCGCAACCTGGACCGGGTGCGGGCCGACGGGGTGGAGATGCGGGCGACCTGGGCGCTGGACCCCACGCTGGACGCGGGCCTGGGCTATCTGTGGAGCCGGTCGACCGTGTTGCGCGCCGACGGCTTCGTGGCCCTGGTGGGCAAGCGGCTGGCGCAGAGCCCGCTGCACACCGGCACGGCGGATCTGACGTGGACCCCGTCCGCCGCGTTCACCACGGCGCTGCGGCTGAAGGCCAGCGGCCAGCAGTATGAGGATGGGTTGAACACCCGGTCGTTGGCGCCGACGGTCACGGTGGACCTGTCGGGCACCTGGCGGATATCGGATTATCTGGCGGTTTTCGCCACTGCGGAGAACCTGTTCGACCGCACGGTGGAATCAGGGCGCCGCATCGATGGCCTGGTGGCGATCGCCCCGGGGCGGATCATTTCCGGCGGAGCACGTGTTGATTGGTAGTACGCGCGACCTGGTGGAAAAGTGGAAGAGGAAGCGGAAGGCCAAGGAATACTTAGCGCGGGGTCGCCGTGCCGGAAGATTGCTGATTCACGTAGAACTCGGCCGGAAAAGCGGGCTTGTAGTAGTGGCCGGCCTTGACCAGGGCGCGTTCGTGTTCCGAACGCATGTAACTGATCACCGGTAGTGACCAGGCGATGCTCAGCAGCACCACCCACAAGCTTAAAGTGACCAGGCGATCTTTATTGAACACGGCGGTCATGATCCCTACTCCTAAACTTCCCAAACCATCGTCCTTTATTGTGGAAGGATTGTGGCGGGAAGCAGCGCGTTGCGGCTCATGACGTTATTTTTACGCCCGTGAAGATGAACAGGTCGCTAACGACTGGGGGATCGCCTTTGAATTTTTCGCAAAGGGTAATGGTTAAGCCATCCCGCCGGCGCAGGGCTCAGCCGCTGACGGGATCGCCGATGGTGTAGAAATGGCCGCCGGCCACGTGGTGCAGGCTGCGCCAGGCGGGGTCGGCCGCCTCATACATCCAGTGCCCATCCTTGAAGATACGGGCGTCGGCCCAGGCGGCCACCACCTCGGCGATGAACAGATCGTAGGTCCGCTGGATGTGCGGCTCGGGGATGACGCGGCAGGACAACCAGGCGGCACAACCGGCGACCAGGGGCGGGACGTGCCCCTCGATGCGGAACAGCTCCACCCCGTGGCGGGCCAGCTTGTCGGGGGTGTCGGCCAGGCTTTCGCCGCCCACGCCTTGGGTCAGGCGCACCTGCGCCCGCGTCGGCACCTGCAGGGCGAAGGCGCCGCTGCCCTCGACCAGGACGCGGGTGGCCGTCGCCTTGTCCAGCACCACGGTGACCTTGGGCGGGCTGAAGTCCAGCGGGCAGGCCCAGGCGGCGGCCATGACGTTGTCCGTCCCGGCATGGTGGGCGGAGACCAGCACGGTGGGGCCGTGGTTCAGCAGGCGGTAGGCTTTGGCGAGATCGACGGGCTGGATGGGGGCGTCCACGGACCGGGCCTTCGTGAAGACGGGTAGGGGGTCCAGAGGTATCCTCAAAAATGTCACCGGCACAAGAAACGGATTGGCCGGAGGCGCCCCGCGCTCTACCGTTGCGCCCCGCGTCGGCGATGCCGGCGCCGCAGCCGTTCATCGGGTCGCCACCATGTCCCCCATCCTGGGCCTTTACCTGACCGCCGTCCTCATCTGGGGATCGACCTGGTACGTGATCGAGTTCCAGCTGGGGGCCGTGGATCCGGCCGTGTCGGTGGCGTACCGCTTCGGCTTGGCGGCCGTGCTGCTCATGGGCTGGCTGGTGGCGCGGGGGCAGAAGGTGATCCCGCCCCGGCACGCCTGGCGGCAGGTGGCGCTGGTCGGCGCCTTCACCTTCTCCACCAACTACCTTCTGGTCTACCTGGCGACCGAGCGGCTGCCGTCCGGCCTGGTGGCGGTGGCGGGCTCGGCGCTCAGTCTCATGAACGTGCTGAACGCCCGCCTCTTCCTGCGCCAGCCCATACGTCCCCTGGTGCTGCTGGGCGGGCTGATCGGCATGACCGGCGTCGTCCTGCTGTTCCTGCCGGAACTTCAGGTGGACGGCCTGACGGGCAAGGCAGCGGTGGGCCTGGCCCTGGTCATGCTCAGCAACGTCAGTGCCTCGCTGGGCAGCATCTGCGTGCAGCGCGGCGCCAAGCTGGGCGTTCCCCTGCTGCCGGCCACGGCGTGGAGCATGGCCTTCGGCGCCGTGCTGATGGTGGGCGTGGCCCTGGCCCGGGGTGCCGTCTTTAGCTTTCCGGCCAGCCTCAGCTACGCCGCGTCCTTGGGCTACCTGGCCCTTTTCGGCTCGGTCATCGCTTTTCTGGCGTACTTCTCCCTGATCGGCCGCATCGGGGCGGACCGCGCCGGCTACATTGCCGTCATGATCCCCATCCTGGCGCTGATCATCTCCACCGTTTTCGAGGGCTATCACTGGTCGGCGGCGGCCTTCATCGGCCTGGCGCTGGCGGTGGCGGGCAACCTGCTGGTGCTGGGGCCTAGGACCTGGCGCAAGCCGGAGGCGGACGCCGCCTCGGCGACCGCGAGCTAACCCTCAAATTCCACCCGCACCAGGCCGGGCAGCTTGTGGCGCAGGGCGGGTGTCAGCCGGAACAGCGTGTCCACCAGGCGGGGCAGGCCGCGCGGCATGCGGTAGTCCAGCGTCTCCACCACCGCCACCTGGGGCGACCAGCCGCGCAGGGTGGGGACCACGGCATCGGCGTCGATGCCCCAGGGCATGGGCGGGATGCGGTAATGCGGCGTGCGGTGCAGGCCGCGCAGGGTCAAGCGCGACAGCCAGGCCGGCACGGTGTCGAACACCAGTTGCCCGCCGGGGAAGCGCTGGGCCAGGGTGGCCACCAGCCGGCGCACGTCCGCTTCGGCCAGATACATGAACAGGCCCTGGGCCACGAGGTGCACGGGACCGTCGCCCGTCACCGCGTCCATCCAGGCCGGATCGCGGGCGTCGGCCGCCAGATGGCGCGTGCGGGTGTCGGAGGGCGGCAGGAAGTGGTCCCGCAACGCGATGCCCTCCGGCAAATCCACCGTCAGCCAGCTCAGGCGCCCATTGTCCACGCGGTGGCGCTGGGTCTCCAGCCCTTCGCCCAGCGAGACGACGGTGCCCTCCGGATGCTGGTCCAGCCAGGCGCGCAGCAGGGCGTCGATGGCGGCGGCGCGCGCGGCGTGCGAGCCGTCGGCCCGGCCGAAATGCCTCTCGAAATCATAGGCCAGGGCCTGGTAGATGCGCACCGCCTCCGGGTCATGGAAGCGGCCGTTGGGGCGCATGGCCTCCGCCGCGCGGTTGTGCAGGGTCCACAGCATGGTCTCCGGCACGCCAGTCAGGCCAGGCTGGGTCAGGCCGGGGGAATGCTTGGGTCGCTGGTTGTCGGGACTCATGAAACAACGCTTCCGGCCATGGTGTGCGCCAGGCTGTCCAACCGCGTCCGCCACCAGCCGCCCTGGCGGTTCAGGAAGGGCAGGTCGTCCAGGCCGTGGCGGGCGGGATGGTCGGGCGGCAGGGCCTGCCAGCCGCGATGCTCCACCCGCACCCGGGTGTGGTCGCCGTCAGGCCCGGGGGAGGAAATGAAAAGGACCTCCACCTCCGTCGCCTCTCCTGGGGAGTAGTTGGTGCCGCGCCAGCTGAACATCAACCGCCGCCCCGGTTCCCACGCCAGGATGCGCCCGACCTCATGGCATCCGCCGTCATCATACCGCTCGACGAAGCGACCGCCTTGGTGCAGCCCGTCGGGCCCCGGCTCGAAGACACGGCGTTGTGCGGGCGCTGCCGTGAAGAACGCTTCCCATAGGACATCCTCCTCCTGACGACCAAGGATCGATGATGCACCATCAGATTCCGGGATTGAACACCTAGAACACGTCCCTGCCGTCGGGGGCGCCGGCCGGCACCGGCTGGCTGACGGACCAGTGCTCCACCACCTTGCCGTCCAGCACCCGGAAGATGTCCACCACCGCCTGGCCCTGGTCGCCCGGGCTGGGAATGGCGTGCACGTGCAGCGCCACCAGGTCTCCCTGGGCGATGCTGCGGACCACATCCACCTTGGCATCGGGATGATGCTGGAAGAACGCGGCGTAGGCGTCCTGCAGGGCGCGGCGCCCGTCGGCCAGGCCGGGGGTGTGCTGCCGGCAGTCCTGGGCGACGTAGCGGTCGGCGGCGGACAGGTCGTGCTTGTTGAAGAAGGCGTCGTAGAAGGCCAGCACCGTCTGGCGGTTGGCCTCCCCCTCCGCCGCGCTGTCGGGAATGCGGGTGCTGGTCGCGCCCGCCGCCTGGTTGGCCGGGGGTGGGGAGGCCTGGGCCGACACCAGGCCGGAACCGGCCAGCGCGGCGCCCAGGGCCAGGGCACGGAGGGTCAGGCGCATCTCTTCCTCATCGGGGCTGGACGACGCGGGAAAGGCGGGCTTCAAGGGCGGTTTCCCCATCTCGCGCCCAATCCCGTGTCGGCCTTTACCTGCACCGGCATTGTGGCGACTCTGGGGTGGTGGCGTGGAAGGGTTGGGGCCACGGCACTTATACGAGTTGGAGGGCTCCGCCCTGGCGGGCTTCGGCTATATTGGATAAAATATTTGACATATAATATCCTATCATCAACCCTGATGGGATACGACGGGCAGCAGGGGGGCGATGATGAACCGTACCGCGGTCGCGCTGGCATTCACCATGGTGGCGGTGTCTTCCGTCGCTTCCTCCGCCTGGGCCAAACCCGCCGCCCCGATGGCGAAACCAACCAGCGGCGTCGACGCGGTCATCGCGGAGTACGAGGGGCTGGCGCGCCAGACGGACGGCGACGACGGCCCCGGCTGGCCCGATGTCGGCAAGGCCGCCGCTGACCGCCGCGCCCAGGGCTATGCCGTGCTGAAAGCCCGCCTGGACAGGCTGCCGCCCTCGGCCCCCGATGGCGAGGAGGCGCTGACCCGCCGCCTGCTGGACTGGCGTCTGGGCGTGCTGGTGGAGGGGGCCAGGTTCGACGAGGACCGCATCCCCTTCGACAACGGTGACGGTTTCTTCAACACCGCCAACTACGCCGCCGCCACCACCGTCATCCGGACGGAGGCGGACGCCCAGGCTTGGATCGCGCGCCTTCGGGCCTTGCCTGCCTACTATGACCAGCAGATCGCCAACATGCGGCGCGGGCTGGAAACCGGCTTCGTCCAGCCGCGCCCCACCGCCACCTCGGTCCTGAACATCCTGAAGATCGCGGCTGACCAGTCGGCGGAGGCCAGCCCCCTGCTGGGGCCGCTGAGGGCGCTGCCGGCCACCATTCCGGCCGATCGCCAAGCGGCCCTGCGCGCCGACGCCCTGGCGGCGGTGACCCAGGCGGTGAAGCCGGCGCAGGCGAAGCTGATGGCCTTCTTCGAGCAGGACTACGTGCCCCATGCGCGCGACACGCTGGGTGCCAGCAGCCTGCCCGGCGGGCGGGAGTACTACGCCTACGCGGTGCGCCGCTCCACCACCACCGACTTGACGCCCGACGCCGTGTTCGCGCTGGGGGAGCGGGAGGTGGCGCGCATCCGGGGGGAGATGGAGGCCGCGATGCGGGCCACCGGCTTCACCGGCACATTGCCCGAGTTCATCGCCAAGCTGCGTACGGACAAACAGTTCTACGCCCCGGATTTGGCAACGTACGTGGAAAAGGCCAGCGAGATCGGCAAGCGCATCGACGGCCTGCTGCCCCTGTGGTTCGGCAAGCTGCCGCGCCTGACCTGGACCATCCGGCAGAAGCCGCCGGAGCAGGAGGGCTCGTCCAGCGGCTATGACCTGGGCGACCCGGTGAAGGGCGTGCCCGGCCGCGTGGTGGTGGGTGCCAAATCCTTCGGCGACCCGCTGTTCGGCCTGCCGTCCTGGATCCTGCATGAGGGCGTGCCCGGCCACCACCTGCAGATCGCCCTGGGGCAGGAGCGCACGGATCTGCCGGCCTTCCGCCGCAAGGACGAACCCACCGCCTTCATCGAGGGCTGGGCGCTGTATGCCGAACAGTTGGGCGAGGATATGGGCGTCTACCGCACGGACTACGAACGTTTCGGCCGGCTGTCCTTCGACATGTGGCGCGCCTGCCGCCTGATGATGGACGTGGGCATCCATTGGAAGGGGTGGAGCGCCGATCAGGCCGCCAGCTGCCTGCGCGACAACACCGCCCTGCCGGAACGCGTGGTGCTGGGCGAGACGCAGCGCTACATCGCCTGGCCGGCCCAGGCCCTGGCCTACAAGGTGGGCGAGCTGAAGTTCCTGGCGGAGCGGCGGCGGGCGGAGCAGGCGCTGGGCGCCCGCTTCGACATCCGCGCCTTCCACGACGCCCTGCTGGACGACGGCCCCATGCCCATGGACATCCTGCACGACCAGATGGGACGCTGGCTGGCCCGCCAGGGGGCCAAGCCGTAACCCGCCGCCGGGCGCTTGAGGGGGAAAGCCTTAGGCTTTCCGGCCGGCCCGCAGGGCATTATACGCGAAGCCGGCGGCGAGCGCGGCGGCCATGACCGCTTGCGCCGCCACGGTTTGCGCCGTGGGGAACAGCCCCACGATCTCCACGCTGGGCACATGGACCAGGGGGATGACGTCCAGCCAGCCGGCCTCCTGCAGGGCCTTCACGCCCTTGCCGGCCAGCACCACGGCCAGCACGGCCATCAGCCCGGAACTCCAGGCGAAGAAGGCGCCGATGGGCAGGCGGCGGCTGTAGCGCAGCAGCCCCCAGGCGATGGCGGCCAGCAGCAGCACGGCCGCCCCGGCGCCGGCCAGCACGGCCATGTGCGCCCCCTCCGCCCACAGCGCCATGTAGAACAGGATGGTCTCGAACACCTCGCGATAGACCACCACGAAGGTCAGCAGGAACAGGAACCAGGCCGACTGCCGCGACAGGGCGTGGGACAGCTTCTCCTTGATGTACAGCTGCCAGGCGCCGGCCTGGGACTTGCCGTGCATCCACACGCCCACCGACAGCAGCACCAGGGCGGCGAACACCGAGCCCAGGCCCTCCGTCAGTTCCCGGCTGGCGCCGCTGATGGACACCAGGTAGGTCGCCGCGGCCCACGTCGCCAGGCCGGCAGCCAGGGCGGTGGTCCAGCCCAGGTGGACATGGCGCAGCACATCCGCGCGCCCGGCCTTGCGCAGGAAGGCGATCATCGCCACCACGATCAGCAAGGCCTCCAGCCCTTCGCGCAGCAGGATGGTGAAGGCGCCGACGAAGGTGGAGGCGTCGCTGGCGGCGGCTGGCGAGAGCGCATGCTCCGCCTCGGTCAGCAGGCCGGTGATGGCCTGGGCCTGGGCGCGCACCTCGTCCGCCGGCCGGCCTTGGCTGATGACGCCGCGGAAGGCGCCCATGGCACTTTCCACGCGGGTCATCAGGCCGCCATCGCGTGCCTTCAGGATGGGCTCCACCGGCTCGAACCCGTCGAGGTAGGCGGCCAGGGCCAGGTCACCCGCCGCCTTGGCGTCGCCGGCCTCATAGGCCTTCACGGCCAAGCCCAGCTTGGCGCGCGCGATGGCCAGGCTGTCGTTGGCCTTGGGCATGACCGCGTCGGGATGGGTGCGCAGATAGGCCAGCAGCGCCTGGGCGTCGCTGGCGCCCACCTTTTCCTCCAGGGCGGCCTGCGAGGTCTGGGTGAGGGCCTCCAGATTGGGAAACAGGGCGGGCAGGTCCGGCCGCGCGCGCCACAGCGCCTCGCCCGCCTGGATGTCGCCGGGGGTGAAGGCGAAGCTGCCGGCGACGAAGGCCAGGGCCCAGCGGTCGTCGGCCGGCAGGTGGGCGAAGCTGACCATGGGCGTGCCGTCCAGCCCCTGCTCGATCACCTGTTCCAGGGCGAAGACGCTGCGCTGCCGTGCGCGCCCCGCGTCGCTGAAGGCCACGGGGCGCGGTTCTAGCGTGACGCCCACCGGGCCGTCGCCCTGGCCGGTGGCGCCATGGCAGGCGGCGCAGTTCTCCGCGTAAAGGGCCCGGCCCCGCGCCAGGCCCGGCGGGGTGGTCGGCGCCAGCGGCACGGGATAGGCGGCCAGCAGATCCCGGCCCAGGGCGCGGGCCAGGCCCGCCACCTCGACCGGGGACGCCTTGGCGGCGATGGCGGCCTTCAGCGCGTCGGCCTGGGCCTGCAACTGGGGCAGGACGGGGGTGGGCGGCAGCTCGGCCATCCGCTCCCGCGCGCTGGCCGCGAACTCCGCCTGTTCGGCATATTCGCTCTCGCTGGTCACCCGGCCGTTGGCCACGGCGCCGGCATAATCCACCGCCACATAGTCCAGCAGCCGCCAGATGGTTTGCGCTGGGGCCGCTTCCACCGCCCGGGCAGGCAGGGCGATCGCCAAGCCCAGCAGCGTGAAGGCGACGGCGAGAAGGTGATGCGGTCTGACCATGGTGCGGCCCGGCTGAGAAGTGCGAGTCATTCTCAGTAACCCCGTCGCCGGCCTTTTTGCAAGCATGGACCGGCGCGCGTCTGCCTTGTGGGGGCGCCATGGGAGGCATCGCCGCCACCGTCGGAAACGACCAGACCCGCCGCGCAGGCTATGCGGGCGTATCCACTTGGGCCATCGCGCTCCACAAGGCGGCGGCAACCGGTCCCGGCATATTGCCAGCTTTGCGCGCTGCGACGATGTCGACTGAGCCGCCTCGGAACACTGAGTTCGCGATGGATTGAAGTCGGCCTTTCTTAATATCCTCGGCCACAAGGTAATCGGGCATATGTCCCCAGCCCAGGCCCTGCAGGATGACCTCACGCTTCATGATTTGGTCGGTTACCGAACAGGTCCTCGCGCCGTCGATCATGAAGTACTCCCGATCGGCGGGCATAACCGCGCTGTCGCGGATGACGCACTGAGTGAAGTCTCGCATGCGCTCGACCGTTGCCGCCTCGGCTGGAAAGGTCAGGAAGCCCGGCGCCACGACGGGGATCAGTTTGACCCGGCGAAGCGGGAGGGTTTCGAAGCGGGTGTCGCCCTGTTCGACGTGATGCAGGATCAAATCGGCACGGCCGTTTTCGAGCAGCTCCCAAGGGGCCGATAGCGTCTCGAACCGCAGATTGAGGCGAGTCTGTGGGTGTCTCGCAAAGAAGTCCTTCAACAGCTCCAGCATGGGGGGCAACGGTGTCAGGTCGCCGATGACGACGGTCAGTTCGATCTCGTCTCCCGCAGCCACGTGGTCGGCATAGACAAGCAGCCCGTTCACTTCGACCAGCACCCGTTGGGCGCGGGCCAAGAAGGCGGCGCCTGCGGGGGTGAGCGTCAACCTATAGCCGCTCCGGTCGAACAGGGTGAAGCCGATCTCCCGTTCGATGTTGGCGATCGCGGTGTGCAAGGTCGGATGGGTGCGACCGAGACGCGCCGCCGCCGCCTGCAGAGAACCCTCCGCCGCTACGGCGTCGAGCACTCGAAGCTGGGTTAAGGTCATGGCGCGCGGCATGGTTCAATCTACAATCATGGGCGAAACTTTGTAAAATCTATTGGCGCAGCCCGGCTTTATCTTTGTGGTCACTCGCGAACAGGGAGGACCGGGACATGCAGGCGATCGTGATCAAGCAATATGGTGGGCCGGAGGTTTTGGCGATCGAGGAGCGGCCCGATCCGGTGGCGCGGGCCGGTCATGTCCTCATCGAGGTCAAGGCCTTCGGCCTCAACCACGCGGAAATCTACTTCCGGCGCGGGGTATGGGGCGAGGTTGCGGAGATCAGTGGCATTGAGTGCGCCGGTCTCGTCAGGTCTGATCCATCGGGCCAATTCCGCCCGGGTCAAACCGTCGTCGGCCTCGTCGGCGGGATGGGGCGAAGCCTGAACGGCAGCTATGCCGAGCTTACCCTTGTTCCCGTAAGTAACGTCGCCGCGGTCGAAACCAACCTGTCCTGGGAAGATCTCGCGGCGTTGCCGGAGTCCTACGCGACGGCGTGGTCGGCGATCATCAGCATCCTGAAGCTCAAGCGCGGGCAGACATTGGTTGTTCGCGGCGCAACCTCGGCGCTCGGCCAGGCAGCGGTTAACATCGCCGCCGACCTGGGCGCGCGAGTAATCGGCACGACACGGCGATTTGCGCGCACAGGCCTGATCGAGGCCGCCGGCGCTCACGCTGCCATGATCGAGGGGCCGGAACTATCAACCACCCTGCGTCGGGAATACGAGGACGGCGTCGATGCCGTCCTCGATATCGTGGGGAACTCGACCGTGCTGGACTCGCTGGCCATGCTGAAGCGGGACGGCGAGGTATGCCTCATCGGCTTCCTGGGCGGTGGAGAACCACTCAGCTTACAGCCGGTATTCAACATCCCGAGCGGGCGGCGGCTGAGCGTCTTTGCAAGTGCCCTGGTCTTGGGCGGCCCTGAATTTCCTCTATCGGAGGTTCCGTTCCAGTCGCTCATCGATAAGGCGACCTCAGGCGCCTATCGCGCGGCACCGGCCCATGTGTTCGGCTTCGACGATATTCGCGAGGCTCACAGCCTCATGGAATCGGGTGACGCGAAAGGGAAGATCGTCGTGAGCCTTGGCTAGGTAACTATCGCCACGGTCTGAAGACGGAAGGACCCTAAGTTATCATAGCGTTAAAAGATAAAAAGCCCGCCGCAGAGAACCTGCGGTGGGCTTTTTCACAAGACCCTCACCAAACTATGGTGCCATTTAAGGCAGCTTATGGCCGAAAAAGGCCAAACTATGCTGCCTCCCACACAGGCGGTCTGAGCGGTGGCGACCCCAGCAGGACTCGAACCTGCGACCTACCGCTTAGAAGGCGGTTGCTCTATCCAGCTGAGCTATGGGGCCCCGAGGCGGCCCCCGGGCCCGAGGGCCGGGGCGCCCGATATCAAAGAGATCAGAAGCGGCCGACGCGGGGGCGGTCGGTGCGGAAGTTGTCGGCGTAGTTCTTCGGCCGGACGATGCGGTCGTTGTGGGTGATGACCTCGTAGGCCCAGCCCTTGCGCGTGGCGTAGGCGATGGCCTCGTCGGCGCTGTCGAACGTCAGCTTCACCTGGTTCAGGGTGTCGCCTGAACTGGTCCAGCCCATCAGCGGTTCGGGCCGGCGGGCGGTGGCCAGTTCATATTCCAGCATCCATGAATGGGTCTTGGCGCGGCCGGACTGCATGGCCGTCTTGGCCGGCTGATAGATACGAACCTGCATCTCTGGAACGTTCCCCGGTTGAACGAAACACCCGATGCCCGCCGTCCGGCGACCCCGGCCGACAGGCGGCTTCAAGAAACCGGTCGTTGCCATCCGGCGCCGGTCCGGGCGATGGTCGGGGCGCCCGGATTCGAACCGGGGGCCTACGGTTCCCAAAACCGTCGCGCTACCAGACTGCGCTACGCCCCGAAACCATCGCGAGCTAGGGTTTACGCGGTTCGCGGGGCCATGGTCAATGAGGAAAGCGGGCGGGCGCGCGGCAACCCAGACCCGCCCCGCTCCCGGTTTTCCAGCTGGAATCCCAGCCGGTCAATTCACCAAAGAGTGGTGTGGCGCCCGGCAAAAAGCGCCACGGCGATGGCCGGGGTCGACCGGCGGCCCGGATTCCCCGCGTCGGTGGGAGGGCTTGGCCAGCCGTTGGCGCACCCATTCGCGGCCCCTCAACCAGGAAATCCCGACCGCCCTCGGCGGTGCCACCCGGCAAATTTGACCGGGCGGGGGGAAATTCCGACCGGTCCGATTGTTTGCATTCCTGCCGATGCCCGGCGGGCGACACCAGGAAACTCCTTTATTTACAGGTGGATAAATACCGCTTCGCGCTGTTGGCACGGTTTCTGCGGTTAACCGGCCGAACCTAACCGTCCATCAGAGGAGGTTGATGGCGTCCATGCCAGCGTAGCGCCCCCGGGCAACCCCGGACCAATCCGTCCCGCCATGTCGGCAGGAACGGGTTGCCGCCCGGAGACGGGGACTTAGGCCCCCCCGGCAGCGGGCGGGTGGTGCTCTCCGGTGGCATGGGACCAGCAGCTTGCTCTCGCCAGAAGGATCAGACCGGCCCAAACGGCCGCCCTCCGGCAGCTCAAAAGGAGATAGATGATGTCCTCTCAAGTCGCCCTTTCTTCGGCAATGCGTTCCAACCTGCTGTTGCTGCAGAACACCAACAGCTCGATCGACAAGCTCCAGGCGCAACTGTCCACGGGCAACAAGATCAACAGCGCGCTGGATGGCCCCACGGCCTTCTTCGCCGCGCAGGGGCTGAACCAGCGCGCCAGCGACCTGTCCACCTTGAAGGATGCGATGGGTCAGGCCGTCAGCACCATCAAGGCGGGCAACCAGGGCATCACCTCCATCCAGAAGCTGATCGACCAGGCCAAGGGCCTGACGACCTCGGCCTACTCCAACCTGGGCAACGATCCCGGCGCCATCGCGACCCGCAAGTCGCTGGCCGACCAGTTCAACGCCATCAAGGACCAGATCGACAAGCTGGCCGCCGACAGCGGCTACGGCGGCAAGAACCTGCTGGCCGGCAGCGGCCAGACCTTTGACGCCACCTCCGTGTCGCGGGCGACCATCAACTCCATCACCGGCCTATCCAACAGCCGCGTCACCAATGTGACCACGTCGGACACCTATTCCATCCGCGTCTCCGGCACGGGTGACATCTCGGGCAGCGCCGGCGACATCGCCTCCACCGAAACCGCTCGTGGCCTGTTCGGCCTGAAGGTTTCCGGCAAGCTCAGCTCGACCGCCGGCAACTTCTCCGACGTGTCGATCGAAATGCGCGGCGCCGTGGGCCAGACCCGTACGGCCGTGATCACGGAAGGCACCGAATCCCGGTCCATCACCTTCTTCGACAACACCCAGGCTGCCTCGAATACCCTGACCACCGCGGGCGTCTCCGGCACCCCCCAGAAGTCGACCATCAGCATCACCGGCAATGTCGACCAGGGCGACACCTTCACCGCCACGGTCAACGGCACCTCCTTCACTTACACCGCGTCGGCCGGTGACGTGGCGGCACCGGACGCGGCCACCCGCGAAGCCAACATCGCCGCCGGCTTGGCCGGCAGGATCAGCGCCGCCACCGCCGCCGGCGGCTCGCTGTCCAGCTTCACGGTCACGCCTCCCGGCACCGGCGTCAACAGCTTCACGCTGACGGCTCCCGGCAGCACGGGCACGGCCAACACCTTCACCCTGGGCACCTCGGCGACCAACGCCCTGACGAAGAACATCTCCGTGTCCTTCTCCTCGGGCACCGTGGTGTCGTTCACGGTGGATCGCACCACCCTTGAGGCCCTGGGAACATCGGGTAATGGCGTCTCAACCGTCGAAAAGGATGTGGACGTCGCCGTCACCGCCACCGACCTGAACGGCGTGTCCATCACCCGCTCGGGCGACAACGATCGTGGCAGCGGCAAGCTGGCGGACGGCGAAAACGCCATGTCCTTCACCACGGGCACGGTGCGTATCAACGTCGACCCGACCAAGATCATGCAGGCGGCGTCGGCCAGCGCTTTCGCCAACATGACGACGACGCAGCAGACGGCGGCGAACACGCAGAACGACCTGTCGGTGCAGTTCAACGAGACCAACACCAACTCGCTGACGGTGAAGTCCACCAACGTCACCACCGACGGCCAGGGCCTGCGTCTCGACTATGCCCAGAACGACTTCCTGGACCGATCGGACATCGATGCCGCGGTGGCCCAGCTGACCTATGCCACGAACCAGCTGCGGTCGGCCGGACAGACGCTCAGCACCAACCTGAACGTCATCCAGACCCGGTCCGACTTCACCGACGCCTTCAACAACGTCCTGTCGGACGGCGCCGACAGCCTGGTGCAGGTCGATCAGAATCAGGCCGGCGCCGAGTTGCTGACCCTGCAGACCCGCCAGTCGCTGGGTGTCACCACCCTGTCGCTCGCGAACCAGAGCCAGCAGGCCATCCTGAAGCTGTTCTAATCGGCGACGGCGACGGCGGGGACGGGGGCGGCGTGGCAAAAGGCCACCGGACCCCACCCCGCCGGCCCGGTGCAAGCGGCGACGGATACGGAAAAAGGGCGGTCCCCAGGGGCCGCCCTTTTTCTGTTCATACCCAGGGTCCTGGCACCGCGTGGATCATTCCACCCCCAGAACGACCAGGCGCGCCGGCTTCTTGAAATTCATGGTGATCATGAGGGTGGCCCGCCCCTTGATGACGTACAGGGCCTTGTCGGCCACGACGGGCAGCGGAACGTTGCGGGACATGCAATAGCCCACCAAGGCCGCCTGCAGCTCCTGCTCCGGGATGGCGACGTCGTTGGCGGCGCCGTTCAGCGTGACGGACAGGCGGGCGGTGACGCCGCGGTTGACCGTGTATTCCAGGTTGGTGACATCGCCTTCGGGGAAGGCGTCGTTCAGCTTGCGCCGCCGTTCCGTGATGGCGCTCACCACCTCGCGGTCGGTGAAGACGATGCAGCGTAGTTCCTTCATGCGCTCGCGTTCCGGGCAGGCGGGGACGCGGGAACTCTACGCCAGGTGTCCGCGCCGCCGCCAGTTGCAAATATCCTTCGCCCATCGCGCGCCGCCGGTCCGGAAGGATAGGCGCGGCCGGGCTGCGGCAAATTGGCCGATGGGGGCGATGGTGGGAATTTTTTTTGAAAAGCACCCGCCGGGTTTCGACGACCGGGCCGTGTAACCCGGTCCGTATGGACTCCAATCCCCCGCGCGCCACTCCGGCCCAGTCCCGTCATTTCCAGCCGGTGTACCGGCCAAACACCCTTTAATTCGTCTGAACAGGCAGGATTTCTCCGCAAATGAAGCGCCTTCTCGCGCCGGTGGCCGCCGCGCCCCTGTGCCTCGCCGCCCTGACCGACCTCCACGCGGCGACCACGATTTCCGATACCCGCTCCAGCGGGGTGGCGACCTCGTCCGCCGGCGACCTGACCATCACGGGGACGGTCAGCCCGTCCAGCGGAACGGCGGTGACGCTGGACAGCAACAATACCATCAGCAGCTCCGGCACCATCTCCATCACCGGCGGCGACGACACCACCGGCATCCTGGTGAAAGGGGGCACCACCGGCAGCGTCAGTCTCAGCGGCACCCTGACGCTGACCGACAGCAGCGTCAGCTCCACCATCCCCCTGACCTCGGCCGAGCGGCGCTATGGCATCTGGGTTTCGGGCGCGGGGGTGTTCACCGGCGACATCAACACATCCGCCACCATTACGGTCCGGGGCAACGACAGCGCGGGCATCCTGGTGGCGACCGAGATGGACGGCAGCCTGACGATGAGCGGCACCGTGTCGGTCACCGGCAACAATTCCTACGGCATCCGGACCACGGCGGCCACGGCCGGCACCATCCTGATTTCCGGGACCGTCAGCGTGCTCGGCACCGGTTCGGTCGGCGTCGCGCTGGACGGCGTGACGGAAGGGACGGTGCAGGTATCGGGCTCCGTCACGTCCACCGGCTATCTGTCGACCACCCGCCCCACCACCACCGCCGGCTTCGCGGCGCTGACCGCCAATGACGAACTGCAGGGCGGCGCCGCCTTGCGAATTTCCTCGACCGTGACGGGTGGCCTGAACCTGGAATCGACGTCCTCCATCATCTCCTACGGCTCGGCTCCGGCGGTGGTGATCGGCAGTGCCAACGGTGAGGTCGAACTGGGCGTCGTTCCCGGCGACACGCACGGCCTGCTGCTGGCGGGCGGTGTCACCGCCAACGGCGTCTATGACGGGTTCAGCACGACCGGCGTCCAGATCGGGGGCACGGGCGGGACGGTGCTGGTGGATGGCGGCATCAACCTGACGGGTACCGTGACCACCTTGTCCTACAAGGCGGACTCCACCGGCCTGTCGATCGGGTCGGGCGCCACCATTCCCGACAACATCACCGTTTCCGGCACCATCAGCACCACGGTATCCTCGCAATCCTCGAAGGCGACCGCCATCTCCATCGGCAGCGGCGCCAACGTCAACGGCCTGATCATCAGCGGCACGGTCGCGGCCTACGCCACCGGTTATGCCGGCGCCACCACCGCCGTGGGCAGCAACGCCGTCGCCATTTACGACGGGTCGGGCACCGTCACGCAGATCACCAACAGCGGCACCATCCTGGCGAAGGTGTCGGAATCCACGGACAACACCGGCATCACCGGCACGGCCACCGCCCTGGACCTGCGGGCCAATACCGTCGGCGTCACTATCAACAACAGTGGCACCATCACCGGTGACATCCTGTTGGGCTCGGGCGACGCCACCGTCAACCTGACGGGTGGCACCGTCACCGGCGCCCTGTCCTTCGGCGGTGGCACCAATACGCTGACCATCGACGGTGGCGCGGTCTACTCCGGCGCGTTGACTAGCGACGGCACCCTGGCCGCCACGGTCACCAACGGCAAGCTGCGCAACAGCAGCACCACGACCGTCAACATGCGCTCGCTGACCGTGGGATCCAGTGGCGAGATCGACTTCAGCGCCGATCCGGCCAACAACACCAACACCCTGTTCAACGTCTCCGGCGCCGCCTCGCTGGCTTCAGGCACCAAGATCGGCCTGATCTTCAAGAGCAAGGTCACCGACAGCAACAGCTTCACGGTCATCAAGGCCAGCAGCCTGAGCGTGGGCAGCGTCGACCAGTCGCTGCTGGGTGACGTGTCCTACTGGTACAAGGCCAACATCGCCACCGACACCACCGCCGGCACCGTGACGGTGAACGTGGCGCGCCGCACGGCGGCCGAGGCGGGCATCACCGTGGGCGCCGGCGCCTTCAACGCCGTCTACGGCGCCTTCGACAAGGACACCCAGATCGGCGAGGCCTTCTTCAACGCCACCAGCGCCAGCAGCTTCGGCAATCTCTATGAGAAGATGCTGCCCGACTATAACGGCGGCCCCTTCCAGCTGCTGAATCGCGGCATGATGGCGCTGGCCCGCACCGAGGCCGACCCCACTGTGGCCATGAGGGATGAGAAGCGCGGCGCCTGGGTGCAGGAACTGGGCTTCGCCGTGTCGCAGAACCGCGACCAGGGCCCGGGCTACAACGGCAACGGCGTGGCGCTGATGGGCGGCTACGAGAAATCCATGGAGAATGTCGGCATCGTCGGCCTGTCCTCCTCCTACATGATCACCGCCGTCAACGACCCGGACGCCTCCAGCGGCAACCAGGTGAAGGGCGAGGTCTTCACCGGCGGCGCCTATTGGCGCGACCGGTACGGCGGGCTGATGGCCAGCGCCAGCCTGAATGCCGGTTACATCCGGTTCTCCAGCAAGCGCGTCTTCAGCGGTACGGACGATAACGGCGCCGCGTTCGAGCGTGACGCCAGCGCCCACTGGTCGGGCTATCTGGGCGACGCCCATTTCGGCCTGGGGTATGAGCAGTCGCTGGGCTTCATGTTCGTGCGGCCCACCGCCTCCCTGGACTATTTCGTGCTGTCCGACGGCGCCCATCAGGAAAGCGGCGGCAGCGACGGCTTCAACCTGAAGATCGACGAACGCACCGGCCAGCAGGGCAATGCCGAGGCCGCCTTGACCTTCGGTACCCAGCTGGGTGGCGACTTCCAGTGGAAGCCATCGCTGACCGTGGGGTGGAAGCAGGTGTTCGGCGACGGCCCGGGCGATACCACCGCCAGCTTCGCCGGCGGGTCCAGCTTCACCCTGATGCCCCAGTCGGTGGTCGGCGGCGGCCCCATCGCCCGCATCACGGTGCAGGGTGGCAACCGCTACTCCGACATCGCGCTGGAGCTGGGCGGCGAAGACCGTCGCGGCTTCATCGGCTATGACGCCCGCTTCGTCAGCAAGTTCCGCTTCTGATCAGTGGGTCCCGGCCCAGATGAAGAAAAGCGGCCCTACCCCCCGGGGCCGTTTTTTTCAGTGGCGCGGCGGTCGCGTCAAACAGGCACGCCCAGGAAACGCTGGCGCAGGGCATCCCAGGAGCGGTGGCCCAGGTCGGCCAGCGCCCGCAGCTGTCCGGCCACGTCCGCTCCGCCGTCCGGGTGCGCCAGGCTGTCGCCCAGCTGGCGGGCCCGGCCGGCCAGCTGCACCAGGCCGCAGCTGTCGGCCATCACCGCCAGGTCGCGCGTGGCTTCGCGCAGCGCCTCGGTGGCGTCGGCGGCGGTCAGGTCCAGGACGGCGTCCAGCCGCGCGCGGCCGCGGCTGACGATGCCGTCGACCAGGGCGCGAAAATCCGCTGGCGGTACCGTCCGTTCCAGGCGCGCCAACACCCTGGGTTCCAGTAGCAGGGTGGTCTCGTCTGGCTCCGCCACCGCCTGGGGCGCGCGCTCCGCCAGCCAGCGGCCCACCGTCTCCAGGAAGCGGTCGGACTTGAAGGGCTTGGACACATAATCGTCCATGCCCGCCGCCAGATACTCCTCCTTCATGCCGGCCATGGCGTTGGCGGTCATGGCGATGATGGGCATCGGCGGCACGCGGCCATCCACGGCGCGGATGCGGCGGGTGGCCTCGATGCCGTCCATGACCGGCATCTGCACGTCCATGAGCACCAGGTCGAAGCGGGTCTGCAGGCAGGCGCGCACGGCCTGCGCCCCGTCCTCGGCGATCTGCACCTGGTATCCCGCCTTTTCCAGCAGGACCGAGGCGATGGTCTGGTTGGTGATGTTGTCCTCCACCACCAGGATGCGGCCCGTGGCGGCGGTGGTGGGCGGCGCGGCGCGGGGCTCGGCGGTGGTGTCCGCCAATTCGCCGCGCAGGCCACAGGCCTTGGCCAGCGCCTCCAGCAGCTGGGGCCGGCGGATGGGCTTGGGCACCACGGCATCGAACAGGCTTTCACGCCCGGCCGGCGCCTCCAGCGAACTGGCCAGCAGCAGGCGGACGCCGGCCAGGCGCGGCTCCGCCCGGATCCAGGCGGCCAGGCCGGGCCCGTCCAGTTCAGGCATGTGGTGGTCGATCAGGATGACGTCGGGCAGGGTGGCCTGGTTGCCGTCCGCGCAGGCGCCCTCCAGGGCCCCGTCCATCGCCGCCATGGCCCGCAGCAGATGGTTGCGGGCCTGGATTCCGCCCGATGCCTCATCCACCGCCATGCCGCAGGTCATCAGGTGATGGACCAGGATCAGGCGGTTGACGGGGGTGTCGTCCACCACCAGGGCGCGCCGCCCGCGCAGGCGGTCACCCAGGGGCTGGACGGCGCGGCTGGGCGCCGCCGCCCGTTCCAGCGGAATGTCGAACCAGAAGGTGGACCCCTCGCCGGGCGTGCTTTCCACGCCGATGCTGCCGCCCATCAGTTCCACCAGCTGGCGGCTGATGGCCAGGCCCAGGCCGGTGCCGCCGAAACGGCGGGTGATGGAGCTGTCGGCCTGCTCGAACATCTGGAACAGCTTGCCGGCCTGCGCCGGGTCGATGCCGATGCCGGTGTCCTGCACGGTGACGCGCAGGCGTCGCGTCTGTTCGGGCATGGCGGCGCCATCGCCCAGCAGCTTGACGTCCACCGACACGGCACCCTTGGCCGTGAACTTGATGGCGTTGCCCACAAGGTTCAGCAGCACCTGGCGAATGCGCGTGGGGTCGCCCCACCACATACCGATGGCACCCTCGTGCACCAGGGCGCCAATCTCCAGTCCCTTGTCGCGCGCCTTGGGGCCCAGGATGGCCAGGACGCCGTCCACCAACTCATCCAGGTTGAACTGGAGGCGCTCCAGCGTGACCTTGCCGGCCTCCAGCTTGGAGATGTCCAGGATGTCGTTGATGACGCCCAGCAGGGCGTCCGCGTTGTCGCGGATGATCTCGGCATAGCCGCGCTGCTGGGTGGTCAGCGGGGTGTCCAGCAGGATCTGCGCCATGCCGGTGACACCGTTCATGGGGGTGCGGATCTCGTGGCTCATGTTGGCCAGGAAGTCGGACTTGGCGGCGTTGGCCCGTTCCGCCACCAAGCGGGCCTCCTCCGCCGTGCGGCGGGCGCGGTCCAGGTCGCCGGTCAGGGCCAGCAGGCGCTCGCGCTGGGCGTTCAGCTGGCCGTTCATCAGATGGACGCGGCGGTACAGGCTGACCATTTCCGCCAGCAGCAGCAGCAGCACGACGCTGGACGCGATGGCGCCGTCGGCGCGGGCCAGGAACCAGCCCAGGGTGAAGCGCGCCAGCCCCAGGCCGTTCAGCAGCGTGTCCATGGCCAGCGCGACGGTGGAGATCAACAGTCCCAGATGGCCCACCGTGCGGACCTTGGTCACCGACACCAGGATGGCCGGCGTGCAGAAGTTGATCAGCAGCATGGCCACGTAGATGACCTTGACCACCACGTCGTTGTTGTAGGTGTTGACCAGGGTGACGCGCGGCAGCCAGCGGTCTATGGAAAACAGCACGACGACCAGGGTGAGGCCCGCCGCCAGCACGGCCCCCCCGCCCACGCCCAGCGCCAGCGTCTTGCGCGCGTCGGCCGCCACCGGCGGCGGGGCCTGGCGCTGCCGCCGGGCGAAGCCCAGCACCGCCAGGGGGAAGGCCATGTGCCAGGCGGTGTACAGCCACAGCGCCGACTGCGACAGCGGGCCGTCCGGGTCCAGGGGCGCGAAGGCGCCGGGCAGGGCCGCCACCTGCAGCACCGCCATGATGCCGGAATAGGCGTAGCCGCCCACCAGCCACAGCAAGGCGCGGTTGCCCGACAGCAGGAACTGGCTGGCGATCAGGAACGATGTCAGCAGGTCGGTGACCAGGATGATGACGGCGTAGGCGGGCAGCAGGCCGGGAATGTTGCCCACGGGCGTCTTCGCCCCCATGGCGCCGATCAGGAACAGCGCCAGCATGGCCAGGCCCACCAGGAAGGCCGCCGCGTGCTGCGACGGTGTGGTGGGCACCGCGAACAGGGTGGTGGCCTGCGCCAACCCCGGGGGGCGCGGGGATGACAATCCCTGTCCGCCACCAGCCCCCTGAACAGCGCCAGTCATACCGGTCTTCCCCCACGGGGATCCGTCGGTTCCACCCAAAAACCGAACCGGACCCCACCACCAATCCCGTTGTCCAACCGACGGCGACCAATGAATTACCGTCAATTGGACAATACTGGAAACCGGAAACGATTGCTGGACTTTTAGCTAAGTTGTCTCGTGCTTGTGGCCATGCGGCGGATACAGGACCAGGGGGTCGGTGACCACATCCGCGATTGTGGACAGGCCGTCCGCCGTCGCCGCGCGGTAGAAGCAGGACCGGCGGCCGGTATGGCAGGCGACACCGGCCTGATCCACCAGCAGCAGCAGGGTGTCGCCGTCGCAATCCACGCGCAACTCACGCAAGTGCTGCACCTGGCCCGAGGTGTCGCCCTTGCGCCAGAAGGACTGGCGCGAGCGCGACCAGTAACAGGCGCGGCCGGTGGCCAGGCTTTCGGCGACGGACTTGCGGTTCATCCACGCCATCATCAGCACCTCGCCCGTGTCATGCTGCTGCGCGATGGCTGGCACCAGGCCGTTGGCGTCGAAGCGGATGGCGGCCAGCGTCGACTCGACGGTTGCCGGGGGCAGGGGATACGAAATCTCGGTGCTCACGCGGCGGCTCCCTTCATCCGGTCCAAACCCCGTTCCAGGTCGCGGATCAGGTCGTCGGCATCCTCAAGGCCCGCATGCAGGCGGATCAGCGTGCCGGTGCCGGTCCAGGGGACGGCCGTGCGGATCTTGCGTGGGTCGGTGGGCAGGATCAGGGATTTGAATCCGCCCCAGCTGAAGCCGATGCCGAAGTGCGACATGCCGTCCACCAGCGCGGCGACGGCGGCGCGGGGCTGCTTCCTCAGTTCCACCGTGAACAGGCCGCTGGACCCGGAGAAGTCGCGCCGCCAGATGTCATGGCCGGGGCAGTCGGTGAAGGCCGGGTGCAGGACGCGTTGCACCTCTTCCCGGCCCTTCAGCCACCGGGCGAGGGCCAGCGCCGTCTCCTGGTGGCGGGCCATGCGGGCGGGCAGGGTGCGCATGCCGCGCATGGCCAGGTACAGGTCGTCGCCACCCACGTTCTGGCCCAGCTGCAGGGCGGTGTTCTTCACCCGCTGCCAGGCCTCCCGCGTGCCGACGATGACACCCACCGTGGCGTCGGCATGGCCCACGAAATACTTGGTGGCGGCGTGGATGACGACGTCGGCGCCCAGGTCCAGCGGCTTGCTGCAGATGCCGGCCGACCAGGTGCTGTCCACCAGCACGGCCACCCCCCTGTTGTGGGCCGCCCGCGCGATGGCGGGGACGTCCTGCACCTCGAAGGTCAGGGACCCCGGGGATTCCAGCAGGATGGCGGCGGTTTCCGGCCGCAGCTTGTGCGCGATGCCGGCGCCGATCAGCGGGTCGACATACTCCACGGTGACGCCCAGGCGCGTCAGCACCTTGTCGCAGAAGTCGCGCGACGGGCCGTAGACGGTGTCGGCCACCAGCAAGTGGCTGCCGGCCTCGGCATAGGCCAGCAGGGCGGTGGTGACGGCGGCCAGGCCGGAACTGGCCACCACCGCGCGATGCCCGCCCTCCAGCGCCGCCACGGCGTCCTCGAACGCCAGGCTGCTGGGCGTGGAGCGGCGGCCGTAGCGCGGCGCGCGATGCTCGGGATCGTGGCCCTCCAGCTCGTCCAGGCAGGAGAACAGGATGGTGGAGGCCCGATAGGGCGGCACGTTGACCACGCCGTAATTGTCCAGCGGGTTCCGGCCGGCATGGACCAGCAGGGTGGCGGGGTTGTTCGTGTCGCCGGATTCTTTTGTGTCGTCAGACATGGGCGCCAAGTCATAAACGGAAACGGGCGGGCATCTTCGCACCGCCTCCGGCCCCAGGGAAGCGGCCCCGCCGCCGCGACCCGTCATGCCTCCGTTGCGTTACAGCCCGTACAGGTAGTCCACCGTCAGATGGGCCAGGGTACGGGCGCCGACGATCAGGCCGGATTCGTCCACGAAGAACTTGGGCGAGTGGTTGGAGGCGGCCTTGGACAGCTCCGTCCCCGGCGGGGTGATGCCCACGAACAGGTACACGCCCGGCGCCTGCTGTTCGTAGAAGGAGAAGTCCTCCGACGGGGTGACCTTGTCGATCAGTTTCACATGGTCCTTGCCCGCGACCCGCTGCAGGGTGGGGACGATCTTGGCCGTCAGTTCCGGGTTGTTGATGGTGACGGGATAGCCCTTGATGATGTCCACGTCGGCGGTGGCGCCGGCGGCATCGGCGATGCCGGCCACGGTGCGGCGCAGGCGCTTGTCGATGTCATCGCGCATGCCCTCATCGAAGGTGCGGATGGTGCCGTTCAGGGTGACCGTGTCGGGGATGATGTTGTTGCGGTTGCCGCCGTGGATGCTGCCGACGCTGAGGATCGACGGCTCCTTGATCACCTCCATCTGCCGGCTCTCAATGGTCTGCATGCCCAGCACGATCTGCGAGGCGGTGACGATGGGGTCGACGCCGGTCCAGGGCAGGGCGCCATGGCTCTGCTTGCCATGCACGGTGATGACGAACTCATCCGCCGCCGCCATGAAGGGACCAGGGCGGTAGCCGACGTCGCCGGCATGCAGGGTGGAGATGACGTGCACGCCGAAGACGGCGTCGGGCTTGGGATTCTCGAAAGCACCTTCCTTCAACATCTGCTCGGCGCCGCCGACCTCGCCCTTGGCCAGGCCCTCCTCCGCCGGTTGGAAGATGAACTTCACCGTGCCGGGCAGCTGGTCCTTCATGCCGGCCAACACCTCGGCCACGCCCATCAGCATGGCGACGTGGGTGTCGTGGCCACAGGCGTGCATCACGCCCACCTCCTGGCCGTTGTACTGGGTCTTCACCTTCGAGGCGAAGGGCACGTCCACCTGCTCCACCACCGGCAGGGCGTCCATGTCGGCGCGCAGGGCCACGACCGGGCCGGGCTTGCCGCCCTTCAGCACGGCCACCACGCCGGTCTTGGCGACACCGGTGCGCACCTCCAGCCCCAGGCTTTTCAGGTGCTTGGCCACCAGGGCGGCGGTGCGCGTCTCCTGGTTGCCCAGCTCGGGATGCTCATGGATGTCGCGGCGCCAGGCGATGATCTTGGGCTGTTCCACCGCGGCGCGGGTGTCCACCATGGCCTGGGCCGCCTCACGATCGCCGGCACGGGCCGGCGTGGCGGCGGCCATCGCGGCCCCCATGCTTGCGCCCAGGGCCAACACGCATCCGAAATGCCGCTTACCCATAGTCACCGCCCCTTGTTGTTTGCCGCCATCGCCTTGATCCAGCGCGGCCTTCTGACGGAAAGGGTACCCGTCCGCCCCGCCCAGGCCAGCCTGTGGCGGGTCTGTGACGGCGCATGGCAGCTATGCGCATGGCTGATTGACGGACGCCGGTTTGGGGCAAGGGTGGGATCGCAGGGGGTGGCCCTCTACCTTTTGAACCCGCCCTTCTATGGCCAAGGCGCCGTCCCTCTGCCGTCGGCGGGATTGACAAGAAACGGCAGTCGAAGGTAGCGTTATTACATAACGCGGCTACTATAACGTGAAATTAACGAAGCCGGCAACAGACCGGACCGCGCTAGGGCGGGTACGGGTCGAGAAGACACGAAGGCCTTGTTTTCTCAAGGAGATAACCCATGGCTTCCATGCTCAAATCCATTACTCGCACCCTTTTCGCCCTGGCGGGCTTGGCCAGTGGTGCTGTTACCGCCGGCGTCGCGTGGGGCGCCGACGCCGCCGGTCCCTGCGGTCCGACCCCCACCCTGTCGCTGAAGCGGCTGGACGCGCGGCCCGCCTCCATCAACGGCGACGCCTTCGTGGCGCAGGTGAACAGCTTTGCCGCCAAGGCCAAGGCGCATAGCGCCTGTCTGGCCAAGGTCGCGGCCAACAGCGGCACCACCGGCCCGGCCATGGCCCCGGCGCCCTCCGGCGACTGAGCGCCCTTGCCCCTTCCCGTCATCAAAGGCGACCGGTTCTCCCGGTCGCCTTTGATGTCTTCGCGCATGTCTGACATGCTATAGCTGCGGGGCGCCGGATCAGAAGCATAATTCTCTTTTACGGCAAAGGCTTCGGCCAAAACGGTTCGCCGGTGATAGCGTTATCAACATCCGGGCCATTGTTGACACCCCAACAAGCAATCCGTACGGTTATCGCGACGCACAATAAATAATGTGCGTTTGCGAAATGGTAGTTTCGTCAATCAATCCGCAGGGGAGGATGCGACCGTCAAGGGCACAACCTTTCGCCATCGGAGAGATGAACATGGCTTCCGTTTCCCGCGCTTTCGCCGTCCTGGTCCTGGGTGGCCTGGTCACCGCCGCCGCCTTTCCCGCCGCCGCCCAGTCCCTGGGTGTCGAGCGCGCCTGCGGCAAAGCCCCCGTCGCCCCGGTGAACCACCTGTCCGCTGGCGCCTCGGCGGCCGAGGTCAGCGCCGCCACGGCCGAAGTCCGTGCCTATGGCAAGGCCGCCCAGGCCCGCCTGGCCTGCCTGGACAACCTCAGCGCCCGCAGCGTCATCGCCTGGACGCCCGACGGCCGCGCCGCCATTGCCAACAGCTATGACCGCACCATCCATGACCTGAAGGTCGCCGCCCGCGACTTCGCCACCCTGCCGGCCGAACAGGTGGCCGACACCGCCCGCTAAGCGCCCCCTGCGACGTCTCTCCGACGGCGGGGCGGGACGGCGGCATGCGCGCCGCCCACCGCCTTACGCCGGCGGCGGGGTGTCCGGGGACGCGGGGGCCGGTGGCTGGGTGGGCGCGGGTTCCACGCCCGCGGTCACAATGGCCACCTCCGGCTTCTTCTCCTGATGCCGGGCCGGCGGGATCATTTCCTCCGCCCGGGCATGCAGATCCGTCAGATCCTGGGTCAGCTGTTCCAGCGCGAAGGACAGGGTGTAAATCTGTCCCGTCACGCCGCGCGGCAGTTCCCGCAACACGCCCTCCGCCCGCAGGGTCTGCACCATGTCCAGATAGGCGTGCGTGGCCGCCTGCACCGGCTCGACCTCCGGTATCTGGCCTTGCCCGTGCAGCGCCGACGGCGCGCGCAAGGCCGTGGCGGCATGGCGCAGGAACAGCACGCCTTGCCTGCGCACCTCGGCCTGCGGCCCTTCCAGCCGCTGGGCCGCCGCCACGCCCGAAGGGGCACGATTGCTGGTGGCGCGGCTGACCATCACCAGGTCGTGGCGCACACGGGTCAGGGTACGCACTAGGGGGGCCGGGTCGCGCTGGTCACCCAGCCAGGTGCGGCGCTCCCGCTGCGCCTCCTCCGCCGCCGTGTCCAGGGGGCGCAGCGCCGCCCACAGCTGGGCATGGCGCTTGGAGATGCCCTGGCGCACATCATCGGCCAGGTCCGGATCCAGCAGCACGTCCAGCATGTCGGCGCACAAGTCGGCCACCCGCGCGGCGGTCGTCAGCACCACGCCATGGGCGCGTGCCGGAAAGACGAACAGGGCCACGGCCAGGCCGATGACATTGCCGATGATGATCTCGAACACCCGGTCCAGCGCCAGCATGAAGGACGATTGCGTGCCGCCGGCCGAGGTCAGCAGCACGATGATGGCGGTGACGGGCGCCAGCTTGCACACGGGATAGCGGGCGGCCAGCCATGCCAGGGGCGCCAGCGCCACGGCCAGGGTCAGGCACAGGTGCGGCAGCGTGTCGTGCAGGCCGAAGGTGGCGACCAGGGCGCCCCAGGCGGCCCCCGACAGGGTGCCGGCGAAGCGGTCCAGCGCCGCTTTCAGTGATCCGCCGATGCTGGCCTGCATGACCATGATGGCGGTGATGACGGCCCAGTACCCCTGGGGCAGGTTGAACAGGTGGGCCATGGCCAGGGCCGCCACGCCGGCGACGGTGACGCGGAAGGCCAGTCGCACCTCAGGCGCACGCAAGTCCGCCAGCAGGCTCATGGGCGGCCGGCCATGGGGTGAAATGCCATGGGGCGTCGGGGCGGGTCGCCGCCGACCTGAGGCATGCCCCCAGGCGCGGGCGGGGCGGGCGGCATGGGCGGGGCAAGCGGGATGTGCGGGGCGGCGTCCAGCGGCAGCACGCCGGCGCGCCGGGGATCGTCCACGAATTTCCGTTCCTGGCGCAGGCGGCGGAAGCCGGCGCGCTGGTACAGGGGCAGGGCGGACGGATGATCGAAGCTGCAGGTGTTGATGGTCAGGCGACGGACACGGGGGCGTTGCCATACCCGGCGCACCGCCCAGTCCAGCAGCCAGGACCCCAGGCCCCGGCCGATGGCCCAGGGCATCAGGCCCAGATAGTCGATGGCCACCGTGCCATCGGCCGGCAACAGGCGCCAATCCAGTTCCACAAAGCCGGCGGGCATGCCGTCGACATGGATCACATGCACCTCCACCTGCGGGTCGGCCAGCATGCGGGCCAATTCACCCTGGTCCATGCGCCGCCGGATTTCCCACAGCCATGGCTCGCCGATCGTGTCGTAGAGAAAGCGATAATAGGCCAGGGTGCAGCGCCGGGCCAAGACCGGACCATGCACCCCTTCCGGCATCGGCCGCTCCGGTGTTTCCGGTCGCTTGGCCATTTCCATGAAGGTGATCAGGACCGGCAGCTTGCCGGGCGGCACCTCTCCCGTCGTCACCATGGTCGTCATCGCCCTGGCCTCCTTGCCTGGTGGCGGGGCGGCTCATGTGCAGGACTGCGTGCAGAACTGCACGCGAGCCACCCCTTCAGGGATGGCACGTCGGACGATCCTGCAACCTTGCGGGGCCACGGATGCGGCAAATGGTGCCGGCTTAAGGCCGGCGGGGACTTAAGGGTGGCGGGCCAGGGGGATGTGCGGGGCGGCCGACCGGGGCAGCAGGCCGGTCAGGCGCGGATCGTCCACCAGCTTGTCTTCCGTCCGCAGGGCCTTGAAGCCCACGCGCTGGTACAGGCCCAGGGCCGACGGGTGGTCGAAGGTGCAGGTGTTGACGGTCAGCCGCCGCACCCCCGGCTTGGTCCAGGCCAGCCGCACGCCCCAGTCCAGCAGCCAGGGGCCGATGCCGCGGCCGATGGCCCAGGGCATCAGGCCGAAATAGGCCACGTCCATGGCCCCGTCGCTGACCAGCTTCTCCGCGTCCAGCTCGATATAGCCCGCAGGCACGCCCTGGACGGAAACGACATGCACCTCGACAGCCGGGTCGGCCAGGATCTCGGCCAGGCGTTCCGAGGCCATGCGGCGGCGGTATTCCCACAGCCAGGGCTCCCCCACCGTGTCGTAGAGGAAGCGGTAATAGGCGGGCGGGCAGTTCCGGGCATGCACGGGGCCGTCCACGCCCCCACCGGCCACGCCATCTGGCCTCGTCCGCGCCGGGCCGGCCGGCGGCTCCGCCATTTCGAGGTAGGTCACTGTGACGGGCAGCTTGCCGGCCGGCAAGTCGGCCGGCAGCGTCCAGGTCTCGGGCTTCATGGACGGCCTCAGGCCGGGCCGGTGGCGACGGGCAGGTCCGCCCGGCCGCCCCATTCCGTCCACGACCCGTCGTAGATGGCGACGTCGGGCTGGCCGATCTCATACAGCGCCAGGGCCAGGATGGCGGCGGTCAGGCCGCTGCCGCAACTGGTGACCAGGGGACGGTTCACGTCCACGCCGGCGTCCTGGAAGCGGGCCGCCAGCTCATCCGCCGGCTTCAGGCGGCCGTTTGAGATCAGGTCGGTGTAGGGCACGTTGCGGCTGCCCGGGATGTGGCCGCCGCGCAAGCCGGCGCGCGGCTCCGGCGCCGTCGCCTCGAACCGGCCTTGCGAGCGGGCGTCCACCACCTGCTCCACCTTGCGATCCACGTTCTCGCGGATGGCGTCGGCATCGCGCACCAGGGCCGGGTTCAGGCGGGCGGCGATCGGCTCTCCCGCCGGTTTGGGCTGGGCGGGGCCAGCTTCCACCGGCCGGCCTTCCGCCAGCCATTTGGGAAGGCCGCCGTCCAGGACATGGACCTTGTCGTGGCCGAAGACGCGGAAGGTCCACCACACCCGCGCCGCGCTGAACAGGTCATAGACGTCGTAGACGATGACGGTGCTGTCGCGGCCGATGCCCAGGTCCGTCACGGCCTGGGCGAACACCTCGGCCGAGGGCAGCATGTGGGGCAGGGGGATGGTCTTGTCGGCGATGCCGTCGATGTCGAAGAAGACGGCGCCCGGGATGTGCTGGGCCGCGAACTCGGCCTTGGCCTCGCGCGGCACGGCCGGCATGTGGTAGCTGGCGTCCACCACCCGGATGTCCGGGTCGGCCAGGTGCTGGGCCAGCCAGTCGGTGCTGACGAGGGCGCCCGGGGTCGTGGAACTGGGGGTCATGGGCTTCGCCTCCTTATCACAGAGCCAGCCGGGTCACAGCCAACCGGGAACGGGCAGGTTCCGTTCCCGCAGGAATTCCGGGTTGAACAGCTTGGACTGGTAACGGGTGCCGAAGTCGCACAGCACCGTCACCACCGTGTGGCCGGGGCCGAGGTCGCGGGCGACGCGGATGGCGGCGGCGACGTTGATGCCGCTGGACCCGCCCACCACCAGGCCTTGCGTCTTCACCAGGTCGAAAATGATGGGCAGGGCTTCCTCATCGGGGATCTGCACGGCGTCGTCGATGGGGGCGTCCAACAGGTTGGCGGTGACGCGGCCCTGGCCGATGCCCTCGGTGATGGAGGTGCCGGAGGACACCAGTTCCCCCGTCTTCTTCCAGCTGTACAGCACGCTGCCCAGCGGGTCGGCCATCACGATGCGAACGTTGGGGTTGCGATCCTTCAGGGCCAGGGCCACGCCGGCCAGCGTGCCGCCGGTGCCCACGGCGCAGGTGAAGGCATCGACCTTGCCGCCGGTCTGTTCCCAGATTTCCACGCCGGTGGTGGCGCGGTGGCCCTCGCGGTTGGCCAGGTTGTCGAACTGGTTGGCCCAGACGGCGCCGTTCGGCTCCGTCGCCGCCAGTTCCTCCGCGATGCGGCGGCTGACATGGACGTAGTTGCCCGGGTCCTTATAGGGCACGGCCGGCACCAGGCGCAGGTCGGCGCCGATCAGGCGCAGCATGTCCTTCTTTTCCTGGCTCTGCGTCTCGGGCATGACGATGACGGTCTTGAAGCCCCAGGCGTTGCCCACCAGGGCCAGGCCGATGCCGGTGTTGCCGGCGGTGCCCTCGACGATGGTGCCGCCGGGCTTCAGAGTCCCCCGCTTGATGGCGTCCTGGATGATGGCCAGGGCCGCGCGGTCCTTCACCGACCCGCCGGGGTTCAGGAACTCGGCCTTGGCCAGGATGTCGCAGCCCGTCGCCTTGGAGGCGGCTTCCAGCCGGATCAGGGGGGTGTGGCCGATCGTTCCGATGAAACCGTCGCGTATGTCCAAAGCCGTCTTCCGTGCTGTCGAGGTACGGGCGCCGCCCCAGGCGGCCCCGCAAGGATGTGCAGAGACTAGTGAGCCCGCGCGCGCCCTTCAAGCGCGGCCCCCGCATATTGGCCCCCGCATATTGCGTTGAGCGGCGGTGGAATCACACAGCCAATGCTGGTGAATCCACCCGGTGCCCGGTCGGGCCGCCCGCGCGGATGTCCTTGTGTTCGGCCAATGGTAGCGGTAACTTTCCGGCCTTGCCGCCCCGCCGCGAGGATAGGGGCCATAAAAATATCGGGAGGACACATGCGTCGCTTGTTCGGTTTCACCTTGCCTGTCGTGGGCGCGCTCATGGCGACCGGGGCCGCCACGGCCCAGGACAAGCCCGCCGATCAGAATCCGGTGGCGCTCAACGGCAAGCATTTCCTGTCGCAGCCGCTGGTGACCGAGATTTACACGGCCGACCCCTCGGCCCATGTGTTCGACGGCAAAATCTACGTCTATCCCAGCCACGACATCGATGCCGGCATCCCCGACGACGACCTGGGCAGCCAGTACGCCATGCGCGACTATCGCGTCCTGTCCATGGATACGATCGGCGGCAAGGTGACCATCGGCGGCGTGGCGCTGTCGGTGGAGCAGGTCCCCTGGGCCAAGGAATTCATGTGGGCCCCGGATGCCGCGTACAAGAACGGCACCTATTACCTTTATTTCCCCGCCAAGGATAAGAAGGGCGTCTTCCACATCGGCGTCGCCACCGGCATTTCGCCCACCGGCCCCTTCAAGGCGGAGCCCAAGCCCATCCCCGGCAGCTTCTCCATCGACCCCGCCGTGTTCACCGACGCGGACGGCAGCAGCTACATGTATTTCGGCGGCATCTGGGGCGGCCAGCTGCAGAAGTGGGCCAAGGGCCATTATGACGCCGGCATCGGCGACACCGACCTGAAGCAGGACGACAAGCCGGCGCTCAGCGCCAAGATCGCCAAGCTGTCGCCCGACATGAAGACCTTCGCGGAAAAGCCGCGCGACGTCGTCATCCTGGGCCAGGACGGCAAGCCCTTGCTGGGCGGCGACCATGAGCGGCGCTTCTTCGAGGCGTCGTGGATGTACAAGCGCGGCGGCACCTACTACTTCACCTATTCCACCGGCGATACCCACTTCCTGGCCTACGCCACCGGCGACAACCCCTATGGCCCCTTCAAGTACCAGGGCCATTTCCTGCTGCCGGTGCAGGGCTGGACGACCCATCACTCCATCGTCGATTGGGGCGGCAAGACCTGGCTGTTCTACGCCGACAACCAGTTGAGCGGCAAAAACCACCTGCGCAACGTCAAGGTGACCGAGCTGCACTTCAACGCCGACGGCTCGATCCAGACCGTCGATCCGTTTGTGCCGTGATGAGGATTGGGGAGGGCGGGTTTGTGCCTGTCCTCCCTCTCATGTCAGTGCGATGGTTCCGTAGGGCTATCGCCAGCGGCAGGTTTTTCATCCCCAGCGCCACCCAGAAAAGCCAGGACGGCATCGCGTGAACCGTCGGTAGCTCGGTCGCGGAAAAATGCCTCCGTTTCCGAGGCGGACAGGTTCTTGGTGAGACGGTTCGCAATCAATTTGGGCCAAGATCGAGGCCGCAGGGAATACTTGGTCTTGCCCATGAAACTCTCCAAAGTTGGCCTTAAACCATAATATGCGGATGCTGGCGTGACCGCCCGCCGCAAATGGGCATTGGCTTATCCTCATTTGCATCGCCGGCTTGAGGGCATGGTATAAAGGGCGCACACGACATCCGCAGCTGAAAGCCTGGTCCCATGGCCGTCCGCCGTTCCGAGATTTGCTACACCTGCCGCCACTGGCTGGGTGGCGGCGTGCGGGAGCGGGGCCCCAAGGGACAGTGCCGGCGCTATCCGCCGGTGGTGACCGACCGGGCGCCAGCCGGCGTCTTCCCCACCACCCTGTCCACCGACTGGTGCGGGGAATGGCTGCGCAACGCCGGCGTCAAGCCGGAGAGCGACCCCGGCCCGGACACGGATGAGGACGTGATGGTGGACGACCGCCCGCTGGCTGCCGTGCGCGCGGACGCGGCGGCGGCAAGGCCGACGCCTGCCCGCCCGGGCAAACAGCCCGCCCCGCCGCCGGATGAGGGCAACCTCTACGACGACCTCTGAGGCGTCAGCGGTCCAGGAACCCCAGCGCCGTCCTGTTGAAATCTTCCGGCCGTTCCAGGTGGACCAGATGGCCCACGCCGTCGAACACCACCACCTGGGCGTTGGGCATGGACGCGGCGATGGTCTTGGCGTTGTCGGCGTTGCGGCCCATGCCGGCGCCCAGTTCCTTGGTGGTGTAGGGCTTGCCCGGCGCGTTGTGGTCGGCCGACCCCATGATGAACAAGGTGGGCGTGGCGATCAGCGGGTATTCGTGCACTACCGGCTGGTCGTGGATCATCTGATAGGACTTGATGAAGGACTTCACCCAGCGCGGATACTCGCCGCTGGCCTTCAGCCGTTCGCGCAAGCTGACGAAGGGCTCGATCTCCGCCACGGGGCCGGAGAGGGAATAGGTGTTCTTCAGGAAGTCGCGGTAGGCGTCCGCTGTCAGGCCGTATTCACGGTCGTAAAGGAAGGCGTCGCTGACCGGCGGCACGGTCAGGCGGTAATCCTCCAGCCCCACCGGCGCCTCCAGCACCAGGCGGCGCACCCGCTCCGGATAGGTGCGGGTGAAGCGGGCGGCCAGCATGCCGCCGATGGAATGGCCCACCAGATCCACCTGCTTGATATCAAGGCTGTCCAGCAGGGCCGCCGTATTGGCGGCGAAAAAGTCGAAGCTGTAGGGCAGGTCGGGCTTGGAGGATTTGCCGAAGCCGATCTGGTCGGTGGCGATGACGCGGTAGCCGTCAGCGCTGAAGGCGCGGATGACCTTGTCCCAATAGCTGGCGGGGAAGTTGCGGCCGTGGAACAGCAGGGCCACGCGACCATTCGGTGTGCCGGTGGGCGCCATGTCCATATAGGCTTGGCGCAGCGTCTGTCCCTCGGCCACGAACTCGAAATAACGGACAGGGAAAGGATAGGGCCATCCCTCCAGCGCGATGCCGATGGGCTCCGCCGCCGCCGGGGCGACAGTGGTGGCCCCCGCCGTGGTGGAGACAGCGGGGCTGGCGGCCAGGGCGGCCGCCAGGATCAGGGGAATAAAGCGCCGCATGAGGGGTGGCCCTTCCGGTATCAGGCGATGAAGTCGACCACGCCGCCGTCCACGCGCAGGGCGGCACCATTGGTGGCCGATGCCTGGGGGGAGCAGGCGTAGACCACCATGTTCGCCACCTCCTCCACCGTCGCCGTGCGCTGGATCAGCGAGGTCGGGCGGAAGGCGCGGACGAAATCGGCGCCCACCTCCTCGATCGGCTTGCCGGTCTTGGCCACCTGGTCCTTCAGCAGGGCCTCGACCCCTTCCGACAGGGTGGGGCCGGGCAGGACGGCGTTGACGGTCACCTTGCTGCCGCGCGTCAGCTTGGCCAGACCGCGCGACACCGCCAGCTGGGCGGTCTTGCTGAAACCGTAGTGGATCATGTCCTCCGGAATGTTCAGGCCGGATTCGGAGGAGATGAAGATGACGCGGCCCTGGTTGCGCTCCAGCATGCCCTTGAGGTAGGCGCGGGACAGGCGCACGCCGGACAGGACGTTGACCTCGAATATGCGGGTCCAGTCTTCGTCCGGCGTCTCGAAGAAGTCCTTGAGCTCGAAGATGCCGGCGTTGTTCACCAGGATATCGGCCTGGGGCACGGCTTCCACCAGGGCGGCGGCCCCTTCGGCGGTGCTGACGTCGGCGGCCACGCCGCGCGCGTCGGCGCCGGGCACCAGCTCGTTCAGCTTGGCGACGGCGGCGGTGACGGTGGCCTGGCTGCGGCCGTTCAGGATGACGGATGCGCCGGCCTGGGCCAGGCCCAGGGCGATGGCGAAGCCGATGCCGGCGGTGGAACCGGTGACGATGGCCGTCTGGCCCTTCAGGTCGATCTGCATGGTTCTGCTCTCTTTGTCAGGGAAAGGGGGCGGTCAGGGAAAGGGGGCGGTCGGGGAAAGGGGGCTGTCAGGGGAAAGGGGGCGTGGTGTCAGACCAAGGCGCCGCCGCCGTCCACATAGGTAACGCTGCCGGTCAGGTAGGGATTGACCATTCCCGCGATAATTTGAACGGCGATGTGTTCGCCTTGGCCGGCGACGCCGGCGGGCAAGCCTTTGGCGATGCCGGCCAAGCGGGTGGCCTTCTCCTCCGCCGGGGCGGTGCCCCAGAGCGGGGTGTCGACGAAGCCGGGGGAGACGGCGTTGACCCGGACCGGCGCCAATTCCAAGGCCAGGCCCTTGGCCAGCGCCTCCAGCCCGGCATTGATGGCGGCCTGCAGGGCGGCGCCCTTCTTGGGCCGGATGGCGAGGTAGCCGGTGACGAAGGTCAGCGAGCCGCCGGGGTTGATGGCGTCGGCCACCGTGGCGGCGCGGGCCACGCGATAGGCGCCCCAGAACTTGGAGTTCAGCGAGGCGTAGGCGTCGGCCAGTGGCATTTCCGCCACCGTGCCCCGGCTGGTGCTGGAGGCGGTGACAACCACATGGTCGTAGGTCTTGCCCTTCTGGAAGAAACCGGCGACGGCGGCGTCATCCAGGGTGCTGAGCGTGTGGCCCTGGGCGCTATGGCCGATGGCCTCCACCGCCGCCGCCACCCTTTCCGCGTTGCGGGAGGCGACCGTGACCCGGGCGCCCAGCCGGGCGGCGGCGACCGCCGTGGCCAGGCCGATACCCGAGGAACCGCCGATGACCAGCACGTCCTTGCTTGTGAGGTCGAACATTCGCATGCGTCCTTTTGCCAACGTTTGCATGGCTTTTGATGTAGCACCGGCAGGGGATGGCAAGAATGAGCGCCGTTGCCAAATCACTCTTTCCAAAACGCGAAGAGTGTTTCCGTGATTGCCCGGTTTTTCGCAGGCGCGAGAAGGGCGAGGGTGGGGGTGACACGAAACAGATAGGCCGCCGACGGGATTTTTCCCTCCCCTCCGATTTCTCCCGGGTGGCCCCTCAGGCCGGAGCGACTCCCAATGCCCCTACCCCTCTTCGCCCTGGCTGCCGCGGCCTTCGCCATCGGCACCACGGAATTCGTCATCATGGGTCTGCTGCCCGACGTCGCGGTGGACCTGGGTGTTTCCATCCCCACGGCGGGCCTGCTCATCTCCGGCTACGCCCTGGGCGTGGTGGTGGGCGCCCCCATCCTGACCCTGACCACCGGCAGGTTGCCGCGCAAAACGCTGCTGATCGGTCTCATGGCGCTGTTCATCCTGGGCAACGCGATGGCCGCGGTCTCCACCGGTTACACCATGCTGATGGTGGCGCGCATCATCGCCAGCTTCACCCACGGCTCCTTCTTCGGCATCGGTTCCGTCGTCGCGGCCAGCCTGGTGCCGGCGGAACGGCGGGCCAGCGCCATCGCCCTGATGTTCACCGGCCTGACCCTGGCCAACATCCTGGGCGTGCCCCTGGGCACCCTGATCGGCCAGCATTTCGGCTGGCGCGCCACCTTCTGGGCCGTGGCCGGGTTGGGCCTGGTGGCGGCGTTGGCGGTGGCGGCGCTGGTGCCGCCGGTTGCCGCCTCGGAACAGGGCAGCCTGGGGCGGGAGGTCGCGGTGCTGAAGCGGTCGGCCGTGCTGGTGGCCCTGGCCACCACGGTGCTGGGCTTCGGCGGCGTGTTCGTCGTCTTCACCTACATCACCCCCATCCTGGAACACGCGGCGGGCCTGTCGCCCACCGGCGTCACCAGCGCCCTGCTGGTCTTCGGCCTGGGCCTGACCCTGGGCAACGTGCTGGGCGGCAAGCTGGCCGACCGGGCGCTGATGCCCGCCCTGGTGGGCGTCCTGGCCCTGCTGGGCCTGATCCTCGCCGGCTTCTCCCTCACCATGCACAACCCCGCAGCATCCATCGCCACCCTGTTCGTCTGGGGTATGGCCGCCTTCGCCACCGTCCCGCCCCTGCAGATGCGGGTGCTGGAAAAGGCCGGCGACGCCCCCAACCTGGCCGCGTCGCTCAACATCGGCGCCTTCAACCTGGGCAATGCCGGCGGCGCCTTCCTGGGTGGCCTGGTGATCGACGGCGGCTTCGGCTATGAGGCGGTGGCCTACGCCGGGGCCGTCGTGGCGCTGGGCGGCCTGCTGCTGGCCCTGCTGGGTTGGACTCAGGACCGGCGGGCGGCCGCCAACCTGAAGATGGCGGAGGCGTCCTGCTGACGCGTCGCTGATCCCCTGACCTGAAGAGGGCCGGGCCAACGCGGCGTGGACCGGTCCTCCACATATTCTCCACAAAAGTCGGTTAACCCATCTCGGATTTATCGGCCACTTTGCTATCTTGTCCGGATGCCCATGGGCCTCCTGAGCAACCGGGAGTGGCCGCCGTAACCGTCAGGATGACGCCCGAGATGTTGAAGCGATTGAGTTTTCCGGCCCCTGCGGGTGCCGCCCTGCTGAGCCTGCTGGTCCTGGCGGCGTGCGAGAAGAAGCAGGAGCAGGCGCCGCCGCCGCCGCAACAGGTGGGCTACGTCGTCCTGCGCACCCAGACGGTGCCGTTGCGTGCCGAACTGGCCGGCCGCACCAGCGCCTACCGCGTCTCCGACGTGCGGCCGCAGGTGGCCGGCATCATCCAGAAGCGCCTGTTCGAGGAAGGCGCCCTGGTCCAGGCGGGCCAGCTGCTGTACCAGATCGACCCGGCGCCCTATGAGGCGACCTACGAACAGGCGCAGGGCACCCTGGCCAACGCCGAGGCCAACCTGATCAGCCTGAAATCCAAGGCCGAGCGCTATGGCGAGCTGGTGAAGGTCGAGGGTGTCAGCCGCCAGGACTACGACGACGCCCGCGCCGCCTACCAGCAGGGCCAGGCCACCATCATCGCCGACAAGGCGGCGGTGAAGGCCGCCAAGGTCAACCTGGACTATACCCGCATCACCGCGCCCATCAGCGGCCGTATCGGCCGGTCCAGCATCACCGAGGGGGCACTGGTGACAGCGGACCAGACGACGGCGCTGGCCACCATCACCCAGCTGGACCCCATCTACGTCGACATCACCCAATCCAGCATGGAGATGACCGCGCTGAAACGGCGCCTGGTCTCTGGTGGGCTGGGCAAGGCGGACGCGCAGGTGACCCTGAAGCTGGAGGACGGCACCGCCTACGCCACCCCCGGCACACTGAAGTTCGCCGAGGTGTCGGTGGACCAGGAGTCCGGCGCCGTGACCCTGCGCGCCATGTTCCCCAATCCACAGGAAATGCTGCTGCCCGGCATGTACGTCCGCACGATGGTGGAGCAGGGCGTGATGTCCGGCGCCATCCTGGCGCCGCAGCAGGGCGTGTCGCGTAACCCCAAGAGCGAGCCCATCGCCCTGGTGGTGACGGCGGACAACAAGGTGGAGCAGCGGTCGCTGACGGTGGACCGCACGGTGGGTGACAAGTGGCTGGTGACCGATGGCCTGAAGGACGGCGACCGCCTGATCGTCGAGGGCTCGCTGAAGGTGAAGGCCGGCCAGACGGTGACGCCGGTCGAGGTCGATCTGTCGCCCAAGCCCGCGGCCACTCCTGCCGGCGGGAAGTAAGGCGCCATGTTCGCACGCTACTTCATCGACCGGCCGATCTTCGCCTGGGTCATCGCCATCGTCATCATGCTGTTTGGCGTGCTGGCCATCTTCACCCTGCCGATCTCGCAATACCCGGACATCGCCCCACCCTCCGTCTCGATCAGCGCCTCCTATCCCGGCGCGTCGGCCGAGGCGGTGGAAAGCAGCGTGGTGCAGGTGTTGGAACAGCAGCTGACCGGCATTGACCACCTGCTGTATTTCAGCTCCAGCAGCAGTTCCGACGGCGACGCCAGCATCAGCGTGACGTTCGAGCAGGGCACCAATCCCGACGTGGCCCAGGTGCAGGTGCAGAACAAGGTGTCGCGGGCCACCAGTCGCCTGCCCACCCAGGTGCAGCAGCAGGGCATCACCGTCGCCAAGGCGCAGACCGATTTCCTGATGGTCGTCTCCGTCTATGACGAGACGGACAAGGCGACCAGCGCCGACGTGGCCGACTTCCTCGTCAGCAACCTGCAGGACCCGCTGAGCCGCGTGAACGGCGTGGGCACCACCCGCGTGTTCGGCTCGCAGTACGCCATGCGCATCTGGCTGGACCCGCACAAGCTGCACAGCTACGGCCTGATGCCGTCGGACATCGAGAGCGCCATCCAGGCGCAGAACACCCAGGTGACGGCGGGCGAGATCGGTGCCCGCCCTTCCGCCGACACCCAGCAGCTGAACGCCACCGTCACCGCCATGTCGCGGCTGCACACGCCGGACCAGTTCCGCGCCATCATCGTCAAGACGCTGACCGACGGCGCCACCGTGCACCTCAGCGACGTGGCGCGGGTGGAACTGGGCAACGAGGATTACAGCGTCAGCACCCGGCTGAACGGCCACCCGGCCTCGGGCATGGCCCTGCAGCTGGCGTCCGGCGCCAACGCCATGAAGACCGCCGCCGCCGTGAAGGCCAAGGTGGAGGCCATGGCCCACAACTTCCCCGCCGGTTACAAGATCGCCTATCCCCGCGACAGCACCGCCTTCGTGAAGCTGTCCATCCATGAGGTGATCAAGACCCTGATCGAGGCCATCATCCTGGTGGTCATCGTGATGTTCGTCTTCCTGCAGAGCTGGCGCGCCGTGCTGATACCGGCCATCGCCGTGCCGGTGGTGCTGCTGGGCACCTTCGGCGTGCTGTCGGCGGCGGGCTATTCCATCAACACCCTGACCCTGTTCGCCATGGTGCTGGCCATCGGCCTGCTGGTGGACGACGCCATCGTCGTGGTGGAGAACGTCGAGCGCATCATGCGGGAGGACAAGCTGTCGGCCTATGAGGCCACGGCCAAGTCCATGACCGAGATCACCGGCGCCCTGGTGGGCATCGCCATGGTGCTGTCCGCCGTGTTCCTGCCCATGGCCTTCTTCGGCGGGTCCGTGGGCGTGATCTACCGCCAGTTCTCCATCACCATCGTGTCGGCCATGGCCCTGTCGGTGGTGGTGGCCCTGGTGCTGTCGCCAGCCCTCTGCGCCACGCTACTAAAGGCCAACGGCCATGCCCATACCAAGGGCCTGGCCGGTTGGTTCAACCGCAATTTCGACCGGGGGCAGGAGGGCTACGCCCGCCGCCTGGGCGGCATCGTCGGCCGGCCCGTGCTGTTCATGCTGACCTACGGCGTCATCGTCGGCACGATGGCCCTGCTGTTCGTGCGCCTGCCCACCAGCTTCCTGCCCGATGAGGACCAGGGCAGCGTCATGGTGCAGTACACCCTGCCGGTGGGGGCCACCTACGCCCGCACCGACCAGGTGTCCCGCGCCATCGAGAAGTACTTCATGGAGAACGAGAAGGACACGGTGCGCACGCTGTTCACCGTGGCCGGGTTCAGTTTCGCCGGGTCGGGCCAGAACGCTGGCATGGCCTTCCTGGCCTTGAAGGACTGGAGCCTGCGCCCCGGGGCGGGAAACAAGGCCCAGGCCATCGCCGCCCGCGCGACCAAGACCCTGTCCAGCGTCCGCGACGCCCAGGTCTTCTCCCTCATCCCGCCCTCCATCCAGGGCCTGGGCCAGTCCAACGGCTTCGACATGTGGCTGCAGGACAACGGCACCCTGGGCCATGCCGGCCTGATGGCCGCCCGCAACCAGCTGCTGGGCCTGGCGGCGCAGGACAAGACCCTGCAGGCCGTCCGCCCCAACGGCCTGGACGACACGCCGCAGCTGAAGATCGACATCGACCATGCCAAGGCGACGGCCCTTGGCCTATCCATCGGCGACATCACCAGCACGCTCAGCGGCGCCTGGGGCACCAACTACGTCAACGATTTCATCGACCGGGGCCGCGTGAAGCGCGTCTACGTCCAGGCCGACGCGCCCTACCGCTCGGCACCGGAAGACCTGGCCGCCTGGTACGTCAAGGGTTCCAGCGGCACCATGGCGCCCTTCACCGCCTTCGCCAAGGCGCGCTGGGAGATGGGGCCGCCGCAGTTGCAGCGCTTCAACGGCCTGGCCGCCCTGGAAGTCCAGGGTGCCGCCGCCGGCGAGACCAGCTCGGGCGACGCCATGAACACCATGGAAAGGCTGGCGGCCCAGCTGCCGCCGGGCACCAGCCTGTCGTGGACCGGCCTGTCCTACCAGGAACGGCTGTCCAGCGGCCAGGCGCCCATGCTGTACGCCCTGTCCATCCTGGTGGTCTTCCTCTGCCTGGCGGCGCTGTACGAAAGCTGGTCCATTCCGGTGTCGGTGCTGCTGGTCATCCCGCTGGGCGTCCTGGGCGCCGTCACGGCGGCCACCCTGCGCGGCCTCAGCAACGACATCTATTTCCAGGTGGGCCTGCTGACCACCATCGGCCTGTCGGCCAAGAACGCCATCCTGATCGTGGAGTTCGCGGAGGCGGCGGAGAAGCGCGGCGTGCCCACGGTGCGCGCCGCCATCGAGGGCGCCCGCCTGCGCCTGCGCCCCATCCTGATGACTTCGCTGGCCTTCGTGGCGGGCGTTCTGCCCCTGGCCCTGGCCACCGGGGCGGGTGCGGGCAGCCAGAACGACATCGGCACCGGCGTTGTCGGCGGCGTGATCTCGGCCACCGTGCTGGCCATCTTCTTCGTGCCCCTGTTCTACGTCCTGGTGCGCAAGCTGTTCGGCGGCGACCTGGCCGGCAAGCATGGCGCCGCGAAAGACGATCTGCATTCGGAGGGCGTGTGATGACGCAGCCGTTCATGCGTACCACCACCTCCCTTGTGGCGCTCAGCCTGCTGACCGGCTGCATCTCGCTGGATCCGGACTACCAGCGTCCCGCGGCCCCGGTGCCGGCCGGCTGGCCGCAGGGGGCCGCTTATGCCCAGGCGCCCGTGGGGCCTGGGACGGGAACCCCGACGGCCGACACCGGCTGGCGGGACTTCTTCGTCGACGCCGATTTGCGCGCCGTCGTCGGTCAGGCGCTGGACAACAACCGCGACCTGCGGGTGGCGGTGCAGAACGTTCTGGCCGCCCGGGCCAAGTACCATGTGCAGCAGGCGGCGCAGCTGCCCACCCTCGACGCCTCGGCCAGCGGCGGCTACAGCCGCACCGGGGCCGGGTCCAACCGTCAGGAGACCAAGTCCCTGTCCGCCGCCGTCGGCGTCAGCGCCTTCGAGGCCGACCTGTTCGGCCGCGTCGCCAGCCTGACGCGGGCGGACCTTGAGACCTACCTGGCGGAGGAGGAGACGGCGCGGGCCACCCGCATCAGCCTGATTTCCGAGGTCGCCAGCGCCTACATCACCTACGCCGCCGACAAGAGCCTGCTGCGCATCGCGCAGGAGACCATGGAAAGCGCCCAGCATTCCGCCGACGTGACGCGCAAGCGCCTGAGCAACGGGGTGGCCACCCGGCTGGACGCGGCGGAAGCCGACACCGTCTATCAGACGGCGCGGGCCGACGTCGCCAACTACACCACCCTGGTGGCGCAGGACCTGAACGCGCTGGAGACGCTGACCGGCGCGCCCGTGGACCCCGCCCATCTGCCGGACGGGATCGAGGGCCGCACCTTCACGCTGGCGGCGCTGCCGGCGGGGATCAGCACCGACGTGCTGCTGAACCGGCCGGACGTGCTGTCGGCGGAACACAGCCTGAAGTCGGCCAACGCCAACATCGGGGCCGCCCGCGCCGCCTTCTTCCCCACCGTCAGCCTGACGACGGCGGCGGGCTTCGCCAGTTCGGCCTTCGGCAATCTGTTCCAGGCCCAGTCGCAATCGCTGAGCTTCACGCCGTCGGTCTCGGTGCCCATCTTCGACAACGGCGCCAACCAGGCCAACCTGGATTACGCCAAGGCCACGCGGCAGGCGGCGGTGGCCACCTATGAGAAGACCATCCAGACCGCGTTCAAGGAGGTGGCGAATGCCCTGGCCCGGCGCGGCACCATCGCCGAGCAGCTGGACGCCCAGCAGGCGACGGTGAGGGCCGCCCAGACCAGCTACGACTTGTCGCAGGCCCGTTACAAGCAGGGGGCGGACAGCTACCTGAACGCCCTGGACGCCCAGCGCACCCTCTATTCCGCGCAGCAGACCCTGGTGTCGGTGCAGCTGACGGACGCCGGCAACCTGGTCACGCTGTACCAGGTGCTGGGCGGCGGGGTGAAATAGGAAGGGACGGGGATCATGAGTTCCCTGGTGCTGATTGCCGAGGACGAGCCGGAGATCGCCAGCATCCTGCAAGGCTATCTGGAGCGGGAGGGCCTGCGCACCGTCACCGCCATCAACGGCCAGGTGGCGCTGGATCTGCACCGCGCCCTGCCGCCCGACCTGGTCATCCTGGACGTGAAGATGCCCAAGGTGGATGGGTACGAGGTGCTGGCCGAACTCCGCCGCCGGGGCGACACCCCCGTCATCATGGTGACGGCGTTGAGCGAGGATCTGGACAAGCTGCAAGCCCTGCGCATTGGCGCCGACGACTACATCGTGAAGCCGTTCAACCCGCTGGAGGTGGTGGCGCGGGTCAAGGCCGTGCTGCGCCGTACCCGCTCCACCGAGGGGCAGACCCTGCTGCGCCTGGGCGGGTTGGAACTGGACCTCACCGCCCACATGGCGATGGTGACCACGGAGGGGAAGCGCAACCGGCTGGACCTGACGCTGACGGAATTCCGCATCCTGGCCCACATGATGCGGGCGCCCACCCGCGCCTTCACCCGGGCCGAACTGATCGACGCCTGCCTGCCCGAGGGCGACACCCTGGAACGCACCATCGACAGCCACGCCAGCAACATCCGGCGCAAGCTGCAGGCCGCCGGCGCCGGCGGCTTCATGGAAGGGGTGCGGGGCGTGGGCTACCGCCTGGGCCCGGCGGTCTGACGGCGATGTGGACCTTCAAGCGCTTCACCGGCCTGAACCGGCAGCTGGTCCTGTCCATGGCCACCGTCACCGGGCTGGCCCTGGTGCTCATGACCGTGGGCATCACCATCTTCTTCACCGTCATGTTCCGCCTGTGGCCGGAGATTTTCCACCACCCGCCGGGCATCTGGCAGCATGTGCTGGATTGGACGGTGACGGCGCTGCTGGGCATGCTGGGCGTCGCCCTGGCGGCACGGGCGGCGGTGCGCTTCGCCCGCCGGCTGATCGCGCCCCTGGACGCCGTGGCGGGGGCGGCCCAGCGCATCGCCGGCGGCGACCTGACGGCGCGCGCCCAGGTCGACGCCAGCGCCTTCCATGAGACCAAGCAGCTGGTGCAGGACTTCAACGTCATGGCCGCCCAGCTGGAACGCGCGGCCATCGAGATGCGCACCTGGAATGTGGCCATCGCGCATGAGCTGCGCACGCCCCTGACCATCCTGCGCGGCCGCCTGCAGGGCTACGCCGACGGCGTGTTCACCCCGGATATGGAAGCCTTTCGCGGCCTGGTGGGGCAGGTGGATCTGCTGACCCGCATCGTCGACGACCTCAAGCTGCTGACCCTGGCGCAGAGCGGCCGGCTGGAGCTGCGTCGGGGGCAGGTGGACGTGGCGGCGGAGGCGGCGGCCGTGGTGGCCCTGGTGGGGCCCACCTGCGCCGCCGCCGGCCTGGCCATCGAGACGGATCTGGCCCCGGTGGAGGTCTCGGCCGACGGCGCCCGCGTGCGCCAGGCCCTGCTGGCCCTGCTGGAGAACGCCCGCCGCTATGCCGCTCCGGGCCGGGTGCGGGTGGCGACCGCGCTGGATGGCGGCAGCGTCGTGCTGCGCGTGGCGGACGAGGGGCCGGGGCTGCCGCCGGGCATGGAGGCCCACGCCTTCGACCCCTTCTGGCGCGCCGACGATTCCCGCGCCCGCATCAGCGGCGGCACCGGCCTGGGCCTGGCCGTCGTCCAGGCCATCGCCCGCGCCCACGGCGGTGACGTGCGCGCGGAGCCGGTGGCGCCGCAGGGTGTGGCGTTCGAGATCAGGCTGCCGGCAGGGGGCAAGGCGGACTGAAGCGGCGTCATCCCATCGGCACGGAATGATTTGCAAGAATGCGACATATTGCCGTACTTTCACCTCTACAAACGGGGGAAAGGAAGTTGGCGATGCATGCTCTCGGTGAGAGTGCGCCGCGCAAGGCGCATGTCCGACTGCATATGGACGTCCTGGAACGTCCTTATACGACGCCAACCCCCAGCATTCTCTAGCTTATCGCTTTATCCGGCCAGTGCCTTGGCACCGGCCGGCCAGCCGCGCGGCCGTGCGACGCCGCGTGGACGTGCCCCATCGCGCCAGAGATACCCTGACAAGGACCGCCCTTGACCATGCGCCACGATCTCCGTTCCGAAGTGACCGCCCCGCCCTTTAGCGTCCGGCGGACTTTGGCCGCCGCCTTCGGGGGACTGTGGTTGGTTTTGGTGGGGGGCTTGGTGGCAGGCGGCGCTCACGCTCAAGTTGATTCGACCAATATGCCGGCGGCGCGCATCGGTGTGGGCACGGCGGTGACGCCCGACCAGGGCTGGGCCTACCACCAGGGCCAGGGTCTGCAAAGCCCAGCCGATATTTCCGACACCATGGTCAGCGACCTGGCCCAGGCGCTGCAGAAGAACCCGAACGTGATCTATGATTACGTCCGCAATAACATCACCCTTGTTCCCATTTACGGCCTGCAGAAGGGTGCGCGCGGCGCCATCATCGATGGCGCCGGCACGCCGTTCGATCAGGCTCAGCTGATGGTGCTGCTGCTGCGCGCCTCCGGCTATACCGCCAACTACCGGGTGGGCCGCATCAGTGTTTCCGGCGGCGATTTCGCCGCCTGGTTCGGCATCACCAATGCCGACGCCGCCCGCAAGATCCTGGCGGACGGCGGCTTCCCGGCGACGGTCAACGGCGCCGGCACCATCGGCAGCGTGGACATGCTGCATGTCTGGGTGCAGGCGAACATCAACGGCGCCTGGCTGGAGTTCGATCCTAGTTTCAAGACGCACACCCAGGTCGGCGGCATCGACCTGACCGGCGTCTCCGGCTTCAACCGGAATGATTTCCTGTCGTCCGCCGTCTCGGACATGCAGGAGACGGCCACCACCATCCGCGCCCTGAACGTCGGCAATGTGGAGAACCGCCTGCAGACGGCCGCCACCAACCTGGCCAACTGGATCGATGCCAACAAGCCGGGCGCCACGATGGACGAGATCGTGGGCGGCCGGGTCATTATCCCCTCCGTCGTGCCCGTGCCCGGGACGCTGCCCTACGCGGCCACCGCGCTGGGCACCTTCAACGCCCAACTGCCCAACACCTTCCGCACCAAGTTGTCGCTGAAGGTCAGCTATCGCCTAACGCCCAGCGTTTACTTCCAGCGCCTCTATTACGCCGACGAGATCTACGGCCGGGAGTTCATGATCGAACATACCGGCGGCGGTGCCGTCTGCGACCCAAACTCATGCTCAGCTTACGGTAAGGTCGAACTGAACGTCACGGTGCGCGGCTTCAGCCGGGACGTGTGGTCCAACCCCTATGAAAGCGACCATGTCGCCGACGGCTGGTATCGGGTGGAACTGGCGGTGGATCACCCCTATCCCGCCAACAACGGCGGCTATATGGATTATAGCTATGTCCGCAAGCTGGTGGATCTCAACACCCCCGCCATGGTGGTGGCCGGCTGGGGCCTGACATCGGAAAACTTGAAGCTGCGCTTGGAGCGTGAGCGGCTGACCAACCAGTCGGTATTCCAAAATCGGGCCAGTGGCAGCGATGCCACCATGAACCAGGGGGAGCGCAGCAAGGACAGTATTGGTGCGACCTTCCTGGCAAATCACAGCCGGATGTCGGAGATTCTGGCGCGGGTAGCTGGCGGTATCGTCCAGCAGCACGCCGTTGTCGGCCTGGTGACGGCGACCACGGTGCATGGCGCCGGCAAGACGCTGTGGAATGACAGTTCCTGGAATCACACCAACATCAGCTTTGACGTTGCCGCCTCGATCACCGATCAGGGTTTCGTGCTGGATGTGGAGCCCAGCTATAGCGTCAACAGCTTGGGCAACGACTCCGGTGCCCGCCAGGGCTTGATGCACGCCGTCGCCAACGCATCCAGTACGCTGGAGGCGGCGGCAATCGAAGAAACCTTGGGCACGCCGGAAAACCCCTCCGCGACCAACCGCATCGGCTGGGCGCAGGCCAACCGGTCGGACATGAACTTCCTCAAGCTCGATCTGGCCACCTATAACAGCATGAATCCCAAGCCCGTCATTGGTGAGGGGCTGTATTACCTCCAGGCCGGCTATACCCTGTTGATGAGTGAATTCGGCGGCCTGGGGCCGGGCCGCAGCGGTGACAGTTCGCCGGTCGCGCCCTACGCGTGTTGTTATCTGGAGACGGTCGGCATGGCGGCCGTCGCCATCAAGGACGGCAATATCGCCTATGTCACCGCAGCCCCTGGCGGCGTGGTCAAGGGCGGCGAAGGGGGCAGCGTCGGCGCTGATAATACGCCCACGCTGAACCGCGCCGATGCGTCAGCCGACTTCGTCAAGGAACAGGCGAAAGCCTATCCTTTCAAGACAGATGTCAACCTGCGGACGGGTGATCTCAGCTACACCCAGCCCGCCGATATCAGTGTGGGTGCCGGTAAATTCCCCTACAGCCTCATTTTCCAGCGAACCTATAGGCCGGGGGAAGGTTTTGCCCCCGGTTGGCATCATAACGTCGGCGGATCCGCCATCGTCAGCACCAGCGCGCTGGACGCCATGGGCCGCCAGGCGCCGCGCGACGCCGCCGCCACGCTGGCCTACGCCCTGGCGGCCATCGGGTCATTCCAGGACAGCATCGCCGCTAGCCGCATCATCACGGCGTCCATGGCCGCCACTTGGTGGCAGAAGACCATGTCCAACAACAGCGTCACGCTGCAGGACGGGACGGGCGCCGACAGCACCACCTATATCCGCCGACCGGATGGCAGCTTCGGCTACCGGGCGGGCGGCACCAGCCGGTTGTCCCAGACGGGCCAAGTCAAGACGGCGAAGGAGGACTACGTCCATCCCGTCTATTGCTTCCGTGAGCTGTCGTTCACGGAAACCCTGGGGGATGGCCAGACGCGCACCTTCGCCGTTCCCGACGGCAGTTCCAAAAGTTGCGCCGCGGACGAGAAGGGCTACAACACCCGCGACCTGCGCCTGACCAGCTGGAGATGGCCCAGCACCGTCACGCTTTCATACACTTACACATCATCGAATGCCTACGCTGGCCCCTTGGTGACGGGCATCAGCAACAATCTGGGCCGGTCCTTGACGCTGGCCTACGACCCGGAGCCCAACGCCAGCACGCCCACCTTGTTGAAAAGCGTCACGGACAATTCCACGGGCCGGCAGGTCACTTTCTCCTGGGACCCGGGGGTGCAGGGGTATCACCTGAGCAAGGCGATCAACCCCTTGAGCTATGTCAGCCAGTACGACTATGGCGACAGCAACGTCCAGTTCAACTATGGCGTGAACGTTCCGGAGTTGACCTATCGCTACAACTATGGGGACGACATCGCCAACCGCTTTCGGGATCAGCGCGACCAGTTGACTGCCGTCCATATTCCGGAGGATGTGGCTAACGGGACCAACGCCAGCCTGACCGTGTCTTATGATGCCGAAGGGCGCACCCGGACGCTGACCACCAAGGTGGGGGCGGTGATCAGCTACTATCCCGGACTCTTCCGGGGGTCCACGAAGGACGCGAACTGCGCCGCGAACTGGAGCAATTGCGGTGTCACCGCCACCTGGTTCGATAGCCTGGGGCGCAGCGTCCGCCAAGTGGACGCCTTGGGTCGGGAGCATAGCGCGGCTTATGATGGCATCGGCCATCCCGTGCAGCAGACCGACCCCATGGGCGGCGTGGTCAAGCACGTCTATGACAGCCGGGGGCGGGAGACGGAGACCCACACCACGCCCCGCCCCGGTTCCGGCCTGGGTGAGAAGGCGGTCTACACCAGCTATGACGGGACCTGGAACAAGCCCAGCCAGGTGAAGGACGCTCGTGGCCAGATCACGGATTACGCCTATGACGGCACCACGGGTGATCTGAAGACGGTGGACCAGCCGGCGGTCTGGAATACGGCGAGTGGCGGCAACATCCGCCCGCGGATCACCTATGCCTATGATATGGGCCGGATATTCAGCATCACCGACGCCAGTGGGATGGAGACGCACTTCACCTACAATGCAGGCAAGGAAACCCTGAACAAGGTGGTGGTGGACAACAACCGTAAGAACCTGACCACCAGTTTCGAATGGACCGATGCCGGCGACCTCAAGACCGTGACGGATCCCAACAACGCCCAGATCACCGCCACCTACAACAACGCGCGTTGGCGCACGGAGTTGAAGGCGCCCGAGGGCTGGGACGCGAAGTGGACCTATAACCGCAACGGCTGGATCACCAAGCTGGAGCAGGCCACGGGTGCCGCCGCGCCCAACGACTGGATCAATACGCAGTTCGCCTATACGGGGGAAGGTCGCCTGTACACGGTGACCGACCCGATGAACAACGTGACCAAGACCGACTATGACCCGTCGGGCCGGCCTATCAAGGTGACCGATGCCCTGAGCCGGGTCAGCACGACGGACTATGACGCGGCGGGGCAAAAGACGGCGGAACACCGCGCGGTGGGCACGCCGCTGGAACAGACCAGCGCCGCCTACACCTATTTCGCGGACGGCCAGGTGCAGACGATCACCGACCCGCGCGGGCAGGTTCTGACCTACACCTATGACGGCTTTGGACGGGTGGCTTGGCTGCGCTATCCGGACGGGGCGTCGGATGGCTACGATTACGACGCCAACGACAACACCACGGCGCTGCATTTCCGTGACGGTTCCGGCGCGACGCTGGAGTACGACGCCCTGAACCGCCAGACGGGGGTGACGCGGGCGGGCATGGCCAAGGTGGTCACCGGCTACGACGCGGCAGGTCGTGTGGGCAGCATCGATGACGGCTACAGCGGCCGCACACCCAGCTATGACACGGCGGGCCGGATGACCTCGGTGGCGGTGCGGGTGCCGCGCCCAGGGATGGGCGCCGCTGGCCTGACCATGGGCTTCGGCTACGACAACGCGGGCAACCGCACCTCGGCCACCTGGCCGGACGGGACCACGGTGAATTGGGCCTATGACGGGTTGGGCCGGGTGAAGGACGTCACGGAAGGCAACTTCACCTGGATACACCGCAACTATGACCCGCTGAACCGATCGACGGGGGCTTGGCGGGGCGTCACCGGGGCGCCGGCGATCAGCACCAGCGCTTATACCTACGACGCGGCCAGCCGGCTGCTGAAGCTGGGGAATGGCTGGATCGGTGGGGCGGTGAACTACACCTACAGCTATGACGTGGTCGGCCAGTTGACCTCCATGGGGCTGGACAACGACGCCTTCCAGTCGACGGTGGGATCGACGCAGACCTATGGCACGGCCAATGGCCTCAACGGCTATACCACGGTGAACAACTACACCTACGGCTATGACGGCCGGGGGAACCTGACGGCGGTGGGGTCGGCGGCGGCCATGACCTACGACAGCCGCAACATGCTGACCCGGTACGCGCAGGGCGCCACGGTGCAGACCATGGGCTACTACCCCGAGGGCGGCCGGGCCTGGAAGCAGGTGAACGGCACCACCACCCTGACGCTGGAGGCCGGTGGGGTGGAGTGGGGCGATTACGACATCAACGGCAATCTGATGCGCCGCTACATCCATGCCAGCGGCGCCGGCGGGCCCGGCGGTGGGGATGTGGTGGGCTGGGAGGACGGCGGCGGCAACCGCTCATTGGCCATCCACGACCGGCAGGGCAGCGTCATCGCCGTGCTGAACGGATCGGGCCAGGCCACCAGCACCTATTCCTACAACGCCTATGGCCAGAGTGCCCAGGACGGGAGCACAGGCTCGCCATATCGCTACGCGGGCATGCGGTATGACGAGATCGGGCTGTATGTGACACCCAATCGCACCTACGTGCCGGGGATCGGTCGCTGGCTCCAGATGGATCCGGCGGGGTTCGTGGATGGGCTGAACCGGTACGCTTATGTGGGTGATGATCCGCTGGGTCGGTTCGATCCATCTGGGTTGCAGGCCATAGTGATGACCCCTGAAGGCCCCATGCCCCTGCCGGTTGCGCCTCAAGGTATGCCCGGCGCGGTAGATGCACGGCAGACTGTGGTGGCGATTGATAATGCACTGTCAAAATTTGGAAAATGGATTTTGGACCACGGTCTGTCCACAAGGTTCGGGCACATCTCCTTGAGTGAGCAGCATGCCGAGGAAGATAACAAGGCGCAGGATGGTGCGTCTGGCGGCAATAGGATCTATGATGCAAATGGTGTCGGGCGAATTAAGGATCCAAATCCTGCAGCGGTGCCCGTTGGAGATGACGAACTGGAGCAGGCTATTAGTGAATTGGAGAAAAGTATAGGGCAGAGGAAACTGGAAAATGATCGATATCCGAGAGGGAATCCGAATGGTAATTCTCGGGAGAGGGCCGATAATATTAGCCACAAAGGACATAAGGAAAGAATAAGACGAGAACAGGAGGTTCTTGACAGACTAAAAGACAGACTGAAAAAGATAGATAGGGATCAATAAGATCATGGACAAATATGACATTATAAAACTTGTTGAAACAGGAGAGGGCGATATCTGGAATATTATAGAATATTACGCAGAAAATAAAAATATAAATGAATTATTAGATTGCATTAATGATCCCGTTATAGGATCTCTGGTTCTGTATATCGGTTCCGAGCTTCCGCCGAGAGCTCTTACCCGGGAGTACGTCGCTGCAGTAGAAAACCTTCTGAAAACTGGAAGTCTTTCGGGGCGAGGCGCGTATTGTGCGGAAGACATCGTGGAATCTGGCCGTGAACTGTTAAAAGACTAATTTTCAGCTATTAAGTGGTTTTATTGAAAATGTTATTGATAAGTTGCGGAATTGACCTAATCAATCTGTTGCACTGATGCGCAACAGATTGCTGGCGACCTCCCAGCACGGATCCGCCTTCAGTTCCGCCGAGAGGAAATCCAGGAAGGCGCGCAGCTTGGCGGCGGTGTGGCGGCCGGCGGGGTAGACGGCTTGGATGGCCGGGGCGGGAGAGCAGTAGCCGGGCAGCAGGCCCGTCAGGCGGCCACTGGCCAGGTCATCGCAGATGTCCCAGATGGATTTCAGCACGATGCCGGAGCCGGCCAAGGCCGCGGCGTGGCCGACCTCGCCATCGTTGGTCTGGATCAGGGGGCGGATTTCCACCGCCACCGGCTCCCCCTCCGCCTCGCGGCAGTCGAAGCGCCAGGTGGACATGGGCGGGTCGCCCATGACGATGCAGTGGTGGCGCAGCAAATCCTGCGGCGTCGCCGGCGCGCCGTGCCTGGCCACATACTCCGGGGAGGCGCAGGGCACGCGGTAGTTGGGTGCCAGCCAGCGCACCATCAGGGTGCTGTCGGGCAGGGCCGCCTGGCGGATGGCGACGTCGATGCCGGCCTCCACCAGATCCACCACCGTGTCGGTCACCAGCACCTGCACCCGCACGTCGGGATACTGGGCGTGGAAGCGGGGCAGGCGGGGGGCTATGTGGCGGCGGGCGAAGGCGGCCGTGGCCGTCACCCGCAGCAGGCCGGTGGCGGCGCGCCGCCGGCTGGCCACCAGATCCTGCGCCTCCTCTAGGTCCGCCACGATCCGCACGCAGCGCTCATGGAACTCCAACCCCTCATCCGTCAGGCTGAAGCGCCGGGTGGTGCGGTTGGCCAGGCGCACGCCCAGCCGTTCCTCCAGCCGCGCCAGGCGCTTGGACACCACCGCCAGGGACAGGTCCAGCTCCCGCGCCGCCGCCGACAGGCTGCCCGTGGCGACCACGCGGATGAAGATGGTGATGTCGGTCAGGTTCTCGATCAGCATGGTGAGGATATCGTTGCCGGGGAAATCGATACTATAGTCGCGCGGACGGGGGCGCCCGCCTTGGCGTAAGGTGGCGGCTCACGGGCCGGTTTCCCCTTACTCTGGAGGGGGAAGGCGCCGGCATCAATCCTGCACCAGATAGGAAACGCACCCATGAAGACCCGAGCCGCCGTGGCGTTCGAGGCGAAGAAGCCCCTGGAGATCGTGGAAGTGGACCTGGAGGGCCCGAAGACGGGCGAGGTCCTGGTCGAGATCATGGCGACCGGCATCTGCCACACCGACGCCTACACCTTGGACGGCCTGGACAGCGAAGGCCTGTTCCCCTCCATCCTGGGCCATGAGGGCGCCGGCATCGTGCGCGAGGTGGGGCCGGGCGTCACCAGCGTGAAGCCGGGCGACCACGTCATCCCGCTGTACACCCCGGAATGCCGCCAGTGCAAATCCTGCCTGTCGGGCAAGACCAACCTGTGCACCGCCATCCGCGCGACCCAGGGCAAGGGCCTGATGCCCGACGGCACCAGCCGCTTCAGCTACAAGGGCCAGCCCATTTTCCATTACATGGGCTGCTCCACCTTCTCCAACTTCACGGTGCTGCCGGAAATCGCCCTGGCCAAGATCCGCGAGGACGCGCCCTTCAACACCTCCTGCTACATCGGCTGCGGTGTGACCACCGGCGTGGGCGCGGTGGTGAAGACCGCGAAGGTGGAACCGGGCGCCAACGTCGTCGTCTTCGGCCTGGGCGGCATCGGCCTGAACGTCATCCAGGGCGCCAGGATGGTGGGCGCCGACAAGATCGTCGGCGTCGACATCAACGACAGCAAGGAGGAATGGGGCCGCCGCTTCGGCATGACCCATTTCGTCAACCCGAAGAAGGTTGAGGGCGACATCGTCCAGCACCTGGTGGCCCTGACCGACGGCGGCGCCGACTACACCTTCGACTGCACGGGCAACACCCTGGTGATGCGCCAGGCGCTGGAAGCCTGCCATCGCGGCTGGGGCGTGTCCGTGGTCATCGGCGTGGCCGAGGCCGGCAAGGAAATCTCCACCCGTCCCTTCCAGCTGGTGACGGGCCGCGTGTGGAAGGGCTCCGCCTTCGGCGGCGCGAAGGGCCGCACCGACGTGCCCAAGATCGTCGACTGGTACATGAACGGCAAGATCCAGATCGACCCCATGATCACCCACACCCTGAGCCTGGACGAGATCAACAAGGGTTTTGATCTCATGCACGCCGGCGAAAGCATCCGCTCGGTGGTGGTGTATTGATTTGATCCGCCGTCAGGACCGGGCGCGGCCGCCGCGCCCGGTCTTCCTATGTCTGGAGGCCCCCTCATGACCCTTGAGACCGTATCCACCAGCCGCAGCCATGGCGGGATCCAGGGCGTCTACCGCCATGCCTCGGCCGAGACCGGCACGCCCATGGTGTTCAGCGTCTTCCTGCCGCCCCAAGCCACGAATGGCGCCAAGCTGCCCGTACTTTGGTATCTGTCGGGCCTGACCTGCACCCACGCCAACGTGACCGACAAGGGCGAGTTCCGCCAGGCGGCGGCCGAGCTGGGCCTGGTCATCGTCTGCCCCGACACCAGCCCCCGGGGCGAGGGCGTGGCCGATGATGCCGCCTGGGACATGGGCCAGGGCGCGGGATTCTACGTCGACGCGACGCAAGCGCCGTGGACGCCGCATTTCCGCATGTGGTCCTACGTCACCAAGGAGTTGCCGGAGGTGGTGGCCGCCAACTTCCCCGTGGATATGGAGCGCCAGGGGATCACCGGCCATTCCATGGGCGGGCATGGCGCCCTGACCGTGGCGCTGCGCCACCCGGGGCGTTTCAAGTCCGTCTCCGCCTTCGCGCCCATCGTCGCACCCACCCAGGTGCCCTGGGGGCAGAAGGCGCTGCCCGGCTACCTGGGTGACGACCCGGCCGCCTGGCGCCGCCACGACACCGTGGCGCTGATCCAGGATGGCGCGCGGCTGCCCGACCTGCTGGTGGACCAGGGCACGGCCGACAGCTTCCTGGAAAACCAGCTGCGGCCGGAGCTGCTGCGCCAGGCCTGCGCCGATGCCGGCATCCCCCTGACCCTGCGGCTGCAGGAGGGATACGACCATTCCTACTTCTTCATCTCCACCTTCATGCGCGACCATCTGGAATGGCACGCGGAACGGCTGAAGGCCTGAAGGCGTTCCTCCTTCCGTCACCGTTGACGTTTCCCGGGCGTGCCCCACCTATGGCGGGGCCGCCCGTTTCCGTGTTGGGAAACGGGGGACGGACGATGCGCGGCGCGCTATCCGGCGTCGGCGATTGGCGAGGGGAGGAAGCGATGGCGAAGCAGGGCCGTATCCGGGTGGGCATCGGCGGTTGGACGTACGAGCCCTGGCGGGGCACCTTCTACCCCGACGGCCTGACCCAGAAGCGGGAGCTGGAATACGCCAGCCGCAAGCTCAGCTCCATCGAGATCAACGGCACCTATTACGGCTCGCAGAAGCCCGAGAGCTTCGCCAAGTGGCATGACGAGACGCCGGACGATTTCGTCTTCTCCCTCAAGGGCCCGCGCTTCACCACCAACCGCCGCGTGCTGGCGGAGGCGGCGGAGTCGGTACAGCGCTTCATCGACAGCGGCGTGCTGGAGCTGAAGGACAAGCTGGGCCCCATCAACTGGCAGTTCATGCCCACCAAGAAGTTCGATCCGGAGGATTTCGGCGCCTTCCTGGCGGCCTTGCCGGCCGAGGCGGGTGGCCGCGCCCTGCGCCATGCGGTGGAGGTGCGGCACGATAGCTTCCGCGACCCCGCGTTCACCGAGCTGGCGCGTCAGCACGGCGTGGCCGTCATCCACGCCGCCGACAGCGACTATCCGGAGATCGAGGTCGACACCGCGCCCTTCACCTACGCCCGCATCATGGGCACGACGGAGGGGGAGGAGAAGGGCTACAGCGCCGCCGCCCTGGACGCCTGGGCCAAGAAGGCCAAGGCGTGGGCGTCTGGCGGCAAGGACGTCTATCTTTATGTCATCAGCGGCCACAAGGTGCGCAACCCCGCCGCCGCCATGGCCCTGATCGAGCGCCTGGGATAAGTCATGATGGATCTGCTGGCCGGGTTGGAGCCACCCCCGCCGGCACGGGAGGAGATCGGGCCCGGGGCCGTGCTGCTGCGCGGCTGGGCGCTGCCCCAGGTCGAGGCCTTGCTGGCGGCGGTGGGCGATGTCACGGCCGCCGCCCCCTTCCGTCGCATGGTGACGCCGGGCGGGTTCGAGATGTCGGTGGCCATGACCAATTGCGGGCCCGCTGGCTGGGTCACCGATCGGTCCGGCTATCGCTATACGGCGCAGGATCCGCTGACCGGCCGCCCCTGGCCGCCCCTGCCGGAGATCGTGCGGGAGCTAGCGCACGCGACGGCGGCGGAGGCCGGCTACGCCGGGTTCGATCCCGACGCCTGCCTGATCAACCAGTATGCCCCCGGCGCGCGCCTGACCTTGCACCAGGACCGGGATGAGCGGGACAAGGGCCACCCCATCGTGTCGCTGTCCCTGGGCCTGCCGGCGACCTTTCAGTTCGGCGGGCTGAAACGCACCGACCCGGTGCGCCGCATGGCGCTGACCCATGGCGATGTCGTGGTGTGGGGCGGGCCGTCGCGCCTGTTCCATCACGGCGTCCTGCCGCTGAAGGATGCCGTGCATCCGCTTCTGGGCGCGCGGCGCATCAACCTGACGCTGCGCCGCGCGTTCTAGGAGACGCGGCCCTACTCGGCCTTGGGCTCGGGCAATGTCGCGCAGCCGAACAGCACGGCGCGGCACATGGCACGGTAGCGGGCGGTCAGGTGCTCCGCGGGGAAGGGGGGCAGGCTCTGGTTCACGGCGCGGCCGCCATCGGCCAGGGCCTGGGCCGCCATGGCGGGGGTGAACTCCGCCGACAGGCGCAGCAGGCCGTCCTGTTCCAGTTCCCGCAGCAGCTTTTCCAGTCGCGCCTGGAAGTTGATGGCCGCCTCGATCATCTGCTCGCGGCCGCGTTTGAACGCCTCCGCGTTCAGGTCGATGATGTGGGGTGATTTGGACAGGACGCGACGGGTGTAGCCGTAGCGCACGTCCATGATCTCGGTGATGATGTCCAGCGCGCTGCCGCCCGCCTGGCGCACCCGGGCGCCGGCCTCCATCCCCGCCTGGATCAGCATGGCGTTCTCATGCCGCATGGTGGCTTTGAACGCGTCTTCCTTGTTGCTGAAATAGTGGTACAGGGCCCGGCGGGTGAAGCCGCAGGCCTCCGCCAGATCCACCATGGTCAGGTCGCTGTAGCCGTAGGTGAGGAAAGCCTGTTGCACCCGTTTCATCAGGTCGTTGCCGGGCTTCAGTGTCTTTTCGGCCATCTGGTCAGCTGCGTCCGCGATTCATTCCCGAAGGGGGCCCATTACTAGAAGCGAGCGCAGGGTAACGCACCCGGGCAGAGGCATTAACACTTTTTATAGTGGCAATGGCGGGCGGTTGTATTTTGTCGCGGCGCATTTTCGCGCGCGGTTAGTTTGGGTGCCGCACCATTTCCCGGTGCCGCCGCCCGGTTCGGTGGGAAGAGGCCCCCATCCGGCATCACTATGCATCCGCATTCATAGAGCATCGCGGCAGCGGTGTCGCCGATATGAACAATCAATCCTATTGATTTGACCATGCGCCGCACCCAGACGCATATTTCTTTGCATTCGAATTCACGACCGGGGCGCCCCCGCGGCCGGCGGTCATAAGGGAGAGGGATACCAGGATGGCGCAGTGGCTGAAGCGCGGTGCGGACGCGGCCGTGGTGGCGGAGACCGAGCGGAAGGTGCGGGACGCCGTGGAGGGCATCCTGGCGGACATCCAGGCGCGGGGCGACGCGGCGGTGCGCGAGCTGTCGGTGAAATTCGACACGTGGGATCGCGACAGCTATCGCCTGACCGACGCGGAAATCCAGGCCTGCATCGATAGCCTGTCGGCCCAGGATCTGAAGGACATCGAATTCGCCCAGACCCAGGTGCGCACCTTCGCCCAGCACCAGCGTGACGCCTTGCGGGACCTGGAGGTGGAGACGCTGCCGGGCGTGGTGCTGGGCCACAGGAACGTGCCGGTGAACGCCGCCGGCTGCTACGTCCCTGGCGGCAAGTACCCGCTCCTGGCGTCGGCGCACATGTCGGTGGTGACGGCCAAGGTGGCGGGGGTGAAGCGGGTGGTGACCTGCGCCCCGCCTTTCCATGGCAAGCCGGCGCCCGCCATCGTCGCGGCCCAGGCCCTGGCCGGCGCCGATGAGATCTACTGCCTGGGCGGCATCCAGGCGGTGGGCGCCATGGCCCTGGGGACGCAGAGCATCGCGCCGGTCGACATGCTGGTCGGCCCCGGCAACGCCTATGTGGCGGAGGCCAAGCGCCAGCTGTTCGGCCGCGTCGGCATCGACCTGTTCGCCGGACCCACCGAGACCCTGGTCATCGCGGACGAGACGGTGGATGGCGAGCTGTGCGCCACCGATTTGCTGGGCCAGGCCGAGCATGGGCCCGACAGTCCGGCCGTGCTGCTGACCACCTCGGAAAAGCTGGCGCGCGACACCATGGTGGAGGTGGAGCGCCTGCTGGGCGTCCTGCCCACGGCCGACATCGCCCGTCAGGCCTGGGACCGCCATGGCGAGGTCATCGTGGCCGAGAGCGAGGAGGAGATGGTGCGCATCGCCGACCAGATCGCCTCCGAGCACGTCCAGGTCATGACCCGTGACCCGGACTATTTCCTGACCCACATGACCAACTACGGCGCCCTGTTCCTGGGTGCCCGCACCAACGTCTCCTTCGGGGACAAGGTCATCGGCACCAACCACACCCTGCCGACCAAGAAGTCCGCCCGCTACACCGGCGGCCTGTGGGTGGGCAAGTTCATCAAGACCTGCACCTACCAGCGGGTGCTGACGGACGAGGCGTCGGCCCTGGTGGGCGAGTATTGCTCCCGCCTGTGCGCGCTGGAGGGTTTCGCCGGCCATGGCGAACAGGCCAATATCCGTGTCCGCCGCTACGGCCGCCGCAACGTGCCCTATGCCAGCGCGGTGCCCGCCCTCTCCGCCGCCGAGTGACCGCCATGACCAGCTTGCCGCGTACCCCGACCTTCCGCCTGGAGGGTAGGCGCGCCCTGGTGACGGGCGGGGGCCGGGGGATAGGCGCGGCCTGCGCCGCCGCCCTGGCCGATGCCGGTGCCCACGTCGTCGTCTCCGCCCGCTCGGGCGACGAGATCGCGGCGGTGGCGGCGGCCATCCGGGAGCAGGGCGGCTCGGCGGAGGCCCTGGCGCTGGATGTGGGCGACACGGCCGGCGTCCGGGCCGCGCTGGCGGACCAGCCATCCTTCGACATCCTGGTGAACAACGCCGGCACCAACCGGCCCAAGCCCTTCACCCAGGTGACGGAGGATGATTATGACGCCGTGCTGGATCTGAACCTCAAGGCCGCCTTCTTTGTGGCCCAGGCGGTGGCGGACGGCATGGTCAACGCTGGCCGGGGCGGGTCGCTGATCCACATGTCCTCGCAGATGGGGCATGTGGGCGGGCCCACCCGCACGCTCTACTGCGCCTCCAAATGGGGGCTGGAGGGGCTGAACAAGGCCATGGCGCTTGATCTCGCGCCGCACGGCATCCGGTCCAACACCATCTGCCCCACCTTCATCGAAACACCGCTGACCCGCCCCTTCTTCGAGAACAAGGACTTCCTGGCCAGCGTGCTGGCCAGGATCAAGCTGGGCCGGCTGGGGCGGGTGCAGGACCTGATGGGGGCGGTGGTGTTCCTGGCCTCCGACGCGTCGGCCCTCATGACCGGCACGGCCATGGTGATCGACGGCGGCTGGACCGCCGATTGAAGTGCCGGACGGCCGCGCCCGGCGCCTGAGGGACTCGAACCAAGGATCAGAGCCATGAAACTCGCGACGTACAAGTCGGTGGACAGCCGCGACGGCCGCCTGGTGGTGGTGTCGCGCGACCTGGCCCGCGCCGTTGACGCGGGCGGCATCGTTCCCACCCTGCAGGCGGCGCTGGACCGCTGGGACGCGGTGGCGCCCCGGCTGGCGGCGCTGTCCGACGCCCTCGACGCCGGAGAAGTGAACGGCACCTTTCCCTTTGACCAGGCCCAGGCGGAATCGCCCCTGCCGCGCGCCTATCAATGGCTGGACGGTTCCTCCTACCTGGCGCACGGCCGCCTGCTGGATCGGGCCTTCAACATCCCACCCATCCCCCAGGCCGACGTCATCCCCATCATGTACCAGGGCGGGTCGGATGATTTCCTGCCGCCGCGGGGTGAGGCATCCTTCGTCAGTGACGAGGACGGCATCGATTTCGAGGCGGAGTTCGCCATCGTCGTGGGCGACGTCCCCATGGGGGCGGACGAGGCCACCGCCCGCGACGCCGTGCGCCTGGTCATGCTGGCCAACGACTGGAGCCTGCGCGCCCTGCAGCCATGGGAGATGAAGCGCGGCTTCGGTCTGATCCACGCCAAGCCGTCCACGGCTTTCGCGCCCGTGGCGGTGACGCCGGATGAACTAGGCGGCGCGTGGCGGGATGGCTTGGTGGATCTGCGGGTCCTGACCGCCTGGAACGGAAAGATGTTCGGTCGGCCCAGCGGTGGGGCCATGGACTACCGCTATGGCCAGTTGGTGACGCACGCCGCCCGCACCCGCCGTCTGCGCGCCGGCACCATCATCGGCTTCGGCACCACCTCGGAAGGGCAGCCGGACAAGGTGGGCTCCGCCTGCATCACCGAGCGGCGGGGATACGAGATCATCCAGGAGGGGGCGCCCAAGACCCCGTTCATGAAGTTCGGCGACACGGTGAGCATCGAGGTGCTTGGCGCCGATGGGCGGTCCGTCTTCGGCCGCATCGACCAGCGGGTTGTAAAGGCGCGCGTCTGATCCTTCGGTGCCGTCGATACCACGCCTCCGCCCTATCGTTTATGCGGTGGGGCGGGGCGGGGCTATCGTGGCCGATTGAGACAGCCAACCAAGCGAAAGCGGGAATCCCATGAGGATCATACTGACCGGTGCCGGCGGTTTCGTCGGCCGCCATCTGGCGCGTCGCTTGCTAGTCCAGGGCCTGGAGGGGCGGGTGGTGGAGCGGCTGGTGCTGGCCGATTTGGACCCGCCGGAGCTGGACGACATCCGCGTGACACGGGTGGCGGGCGATCTGTCGGATGCCGGCGTGCGCGCCCGGCTGGTGGCGGATGGCGCCGATGTGTTGTTCCACCTGGCGGCATTGCCGGGTGGGGCGGCGGCCCGCGATCCCGCGCTGTCGCGCAAGGTGAACCTGGATGGCACGCTGGATTTGATCGAGGCGGTGGCCGCGGCGCACGCGGGAAGGGTGCCGCCGCCGCGCGTGGTCTACACCAGCACCATCGCCGTGCTGGGCCACCCCATGCCGGCGCTGGTCGATGACGCGACACCGCTTCAGCCCGCCATGACCTATGGCACCCACAAGCGCATGGTGGAGCTGGCGCTGGACGATTACCGCCGCCGGGGCCTGGTCGATCCCGTGGCCATCCGCCTGTCCGGTATCCTGGCGCGGCCCGGTGGGGCAACGGGCCTGAAGTCCGCCTTCATGAGCGACGTGTTCCATGCCCTGGCCGACGGGCGGCGCTACACCTGCCCGGTGTCGCCCGCCGCCACCATCTGGGCCATGTCGCTGGACCGCTGCGTCGACAACCTGCTGCACGCCGCCACCGTCGACAGCGCGCTCATGCCCGTCGGCGGGGCCGTCACCCTGCCGGCTTTGCGCGTTGCCATGGGGAACCTGGTCACCGCGATCGCCCGCCGCACGGGGATGGACGCCGGCCTGGTTGATTATGCCCCGGATGCCGGGCTGGAGGCGGCGTTCGGCGCCCATCCGCCGCTGTCGACGCCAGCGGCGGACGCGGCGGGTTTCCGCCATGACGGCACGGTGGACGCCTTGGTGGAATCCGCGCTGTCGACCCTTTAAAGTCGGACCCCGAAGAAGTCCGGGGCGGGGCCGGGCGGATGAGGCGTGGGGGCAGCGTGGCGAAGCGGCCGGTGCGGGGATTTGAGGGCGTGGCGCCGTTGCCCACGGCCTATGACGTGGCGACGCGCGCCGGCGTGTCGCAATCCGCCGTGTCCCGTGCCTTCACCAAGGGCGCCAGCATCGCCCCCGCCACCCGCGACCGCGTCCTGAAGGCGGCGGCGGAGCTGGGCTACCGCCCCAACCTCATCGCCCGTTCCCTCATCACCCGGCGGTCCAGGACCATCGGCGTGGTGGTGGGCTATCTCGAAAACCAGTTCTATCCGCAATTGCTGCAGGCCCTGTCCCACGCGTTCCAGGCGGAAGGCTACCGCCTGCTGCTGTTCACCAGCCCGCCCGGTGGCGGCGACCCGGTGGTGGCGGACATGCTGAGCTACCGCGTCGACGCGGTCATCCTGGCCTCCGTCATGCTGTCCTCGCACTTCGCGGAGGAGTGCAGGGCGGCCGGCATCCCCGTGCTGTTGCTGAATTGCAAGACCGACAGCCCCACCGTGTCCAGCGTCACCGGCGATAACGAGGGCGGCGGCCGGGCCATCGCCAACTACCTGCTGGCCATGGGACACCGCCGTTTCGGCTATGTCGCCGGCCTGGAAAGCTCCTCCACCAGCCGGGATCGTGAGGCGGCGTACCGCGCCGTGCTGGAACCCCAGGGATACGGCGTCGCCCGTGCCGTGGGGCATTACGACCATGTGGGCGCCAAGATTGCCACCCGCGCCCTGCTGGCCAGCGGCCAGGCGCCGGACGCCATCTTCTACGCCAACGACCACATGGCCATGGCCGGGCTGGAGGTGGCGCGGTTCGAGTTCGGCCTGGTCCCCGGCCGTGACCTGTCCATCGTCGGCTTCGACAATGTCGGGGCCGCCGCGTGGTCCAGTTTCGACCTGACGACATATTCCCAGCCCATCGACCGCATGGTGCCCATGGTCGTCGGCGCCCTCCTGGACCAGATATCCCATCCCCAGGCCGCGCCGGTGCGGGCGGTGGTGGAAGGCGGGCTGATCATCCGCGCCAGCACCCGGGGTCCCGCCGGGCGGGGCTGACGGCCGGCGCCGCGCCACATGATGGACATCGCCTCATCGACGCCCCGTCAGGCGCGCTGGTGCCCGCTGACGTTCTGCGCGGCGTCGGGCGTCAATTTCCAGGCGTCGTAGAGGCTCAGCAGCACGACCATCCCCATGATGAAGAAGGCGTTGTGGAAATCGGCCAGGTCCGGCTGCCCTTGGGGGTGGCCGCGCAGGACGGCGCCCAGGTTCAGGGCCAGCGCCCCCACCACCACGCCCAGGCCGGACGTCAGCTGCCCCAGCATGGCGGCCAGGGTGTTGGCGGCCGAGACCTCCTCCTTGGGCACGTCGGCGAACTGGATGGTGCTGAGGCTGGTGAACTGCATGGACCGGAACAGGCCGCCCAGGAACAGCACCAGGCCCACCAGGGCCTTGGGCGTGGCGGGCGTGAATAGCCCGCAGGCCGCCAGCGACACCGACATCAGCACGCCGTTGACCAGCAGCACCCGGCGGAAGCCGAAACGGCGCAGGACTTGGCTGGTCACCGTCTTCATGGCCAGGTTGCCGGCGAAGATGCACAGCACCAGCGTGCCCGACTGGAACGCGTCCAGGCCCAGCGCCGTCTGGAACAGCAGCGGCGTCAGGAAGGGCACGGTGCCGATGGCCACCCGCTGCACCGAGCCGCCCCAGACGGCGATGGCGTACGTGGGCAGGCGCAGGGCGTCCAGCTTGAACAGGGGCGTGGGATGACGGCGGCAATGGCGGATGGTCAGGGCCGACAGGACCAGGCCCAGGGCGATGCCGCCGATCGCCTGGCCGGACGACTGCGCCCCCTGGCCCGCCGTGTCCAGCCCGTAGACCAGGGCCACCAGCGCCGCGCCCGACAGCAGGAAGCCGGTGGCATCCAGGGGCCGCATGGCGGTGGGCCGCTCATTGGGCACCCAGGCGGCGGTCATCGCCAGGGCGGCCAGGCCCAGCGGCAGGTTCAGGAAAAAGATCCAGGGCCAGCTGGCGTAGGTGACGAGGAATCCGCCCAGGGGCGGTCCCAGGACCGGTGCCACCAGGCCGGGCCAGACGATGGTGCCGATGGCGCGCATCAGGTCCCGCTTCTCGGTGACGCGCAGGACGATCAGCCGGCCGACCGGCACCATGGCCGCCCCGCCCAGGCCCTGCAGGGTTCGGGCGGCGGTGAAGCTCCACAGGCCGGAACTGAAGCCGCACAGCGCCGACGACAGGGTGAACAGGGCGATGGCGCCACCGAACACGGTGCGTGGCCCCAGCCGGTCGGCCACCCAGCCGCTGATGGGGATGAACACGGCCAGGGCCAGCAGATAGGCCGTCATGCCGATGTTCATGTCCACCGGCGCCACGCCGAAGGACCGTGCCATCTGGGGCATGGCGGTGGCGATCACCGTGCCATCCAGCAGCTCCATGAAAAAGGCGCCCGCGACCAAGTAGGTCACGGCGCGGCTGTGACGGGCGGAAACGGCGGTGTCAGGCATGGAGACCAGGCGGGAACGGGACGGAACCGTGCCGACTATGGCGTCTGGCTCCGGTCCCGTCCCGCGCGTTTAGCTCACCCCACCTTCCAGGCCATGGTGCCCTTGGGCGCCTTGTACCAGCCGGGGTCGCGGTAGTCGGCGGCCACCTCGTCGCGCACCTTGATCACCGTCACCATGCCGCCCATGTCCAGGCCGCCATAGGGCCCGGTGCCGGTCATCATGGGCGGGGTGTTGGCGGGGCCGGGCATCATGCCGGCCATCTGCCCCATGTCGCCCATGCCGCCCTGCCCCATGGGCATGTAGCCCGGCAGTTGCGCGCCCAGGCGCTGGGCCACCTCGCCTTGGCTGACACCCAGGAAGTTGGGGATGTCGTGGCCCATGGTGTTCATGGCGTGATGGGTCTTGTGGCAGTGGAAGGCCCAGTCGCCGGGGTTGTCGGCCACGAACTCCACCGTGCGGGTGCTGCCCACCGGCACCTGGATGGTGGTCTCGGGCCAGCGCGCGCCCTCCGGAATCATGCCGCCATCGGTGCCCGTCACCCACATGTGGTGGCCGTGGATGTGCATGGGATGCTCGTGCATGGACACGTTGCCGATGCGCAGGCGCACCCGCTGCCCCGTCTTGACCACCAGATGCTCCACCGCCGGGAAGACGCGGCCGTTGATGGTCCAGGTGTCATGCTCCAGCATCACCGCCGGGTCGGGGCGCGAGGTGCCGGGGTGGATGGCCCAGGCGTGCAGCATCATGGTGTAGTCGCGGTCGACCTGGCCGATGGCCGCGTCCCGAGGGTGGATGACGAACATGCCCATCATGCCCACGGCCATCTGCACCATCTCGTCGAAATGCGGATGGTACATCTGGGTCCCATGCTGGCGCAGGGTGAACTCGTAGGCCCAGGTCTCCCCCGGCGGAATGGGCGGGGCGGACAGGCCGCTGACCCCATCCATGCCCGAGGGCAGCAGCACGCCGTGCCAATGGACGCTGGTGGGCTCCGGCAGCTTGTTGGTCACCAGGATGCGCACGCGGTCCCCCTCCACCGCCTCGATGGTGGGACCGGGGCTGCTGCCGTTGTAGCCCCAGACCTTGACCTTGAAGCCGGGGCAGAACTCCTGCTCGAACTCATGGGCCGTCAGGTGGAACTCCTTGACCCCGTCCTTCATGACGAAGGGCAGGGTGCCGCCATTCAGGGTGATGGTCGCCGGGCGGTCGGTGCCGGGCACCAGCTTGGGCGGGCGCGGTGGGGTGACCGACGCCGCCACCGTCTTCCTGTTCATGGTCATCGGGCCCACGGACACGGCGCGAGGGGTGGGTGTCGGCGTGGCCGGCGCGGTGTGATGCGCATGGTCCTGCGCCGCCGCCGACGTGCCGCGCAGCAGGGCGCCGGCCCCGCCGATCAGGGCGGCGGACTTCAGCAGCTGGCGGCGTGCCCAACGGTGATGGGGCGGGGGGGAATTGGTGGTCATGACGGGCCTCCCGGCTGGGCCGCTGCATCGGTGTTGGAGGGGGGAATGGTCTGCCGTCCGCCGGCCAGGCGGATCAGGTCGCCGTCGGCCAGCCAATAATCACGCACGGCGGTGATGTAGCGGCGATAGGCCGTCAGGCGGGCCTGGCGTGCCGCCAAGACCTCGAACGGGCTGGTCAGCATGTAGTTGTATTCGGCCATGCCCAGGCGGACCAACCGGTCCTGCAGGGGCAGAACGGTGCGCAGGTAGTGGTCCGCCAGGTCACGCGCCCGCACCAGGCGGTCGCGCGCCTCCCGCGCTTCCGATCGCAGATCCACGGCCAGCTGCAGGGTGCGCCGCGCCTCCTGCCTGTACTCCGCTTCCGCCTTGGCGACGGCCGGCTGGCCCTGGTCGAACAGGGGCAGGGCCAGGGTCAGGGACGGGCCCAGCACCAGGGACCGGTCGGTCTCCCGCTCGCCGGCCACGCCCAGCTCCCCCTCCGTCCACAGGCGGCCGGCGTCGGCCAGGCCCAGGGCGGATGCCTTGGCCGCCGTGGCCCGCCGGGCGGCGTCCAGCTTCAGGTTGCCAGCGATCACCGTGGTCTCCACGGCGGCCAGGTCCGGCTCCCGCGGGGGCAGGGGCGGCAGATCACCGGCCACGCTCCACTGCGCCTGCGCTCCCCAGATGCCCATCAGGCGGTTCAGCGTTTCCCGCGTGGCGGTGACCTCGCCGGCCGCTTCCAGGCTTTCCACCCTGGCCTCCTCCAGGGCCGCCTGTTCGGTGGCCAGACGGCGGTCGCTGACATTCCCGGCCTGATGCAGGCGCGCCACCAGGTCATAGGCGGCCTGGGCGGCCTCTTGCGCCTGGGCCAGGGTCTGCGCCTCCTCCAGCGCCGCGCGGTGGCGCAGATAGGCGGCCCGGGTCTCGGCGGCCAGCTCCACCACCTCGGCGCTGACGGTCAGCTTCACCTGCTCGAACCGGTCCGCCGCCACCTTCCGCCGGGCGGGCAGCCACAGCAGATCCAGGAAGTTGGCGACAACGCTGAATTCCAGCTTGGGCGGCTCCGCCCCCTTGGTGGGGAACTCGGTCGCCAGCGACAGGATGGGATTGCGCAGCAGGCCGGCCTGCACCAGGTCGGCCTGGGCCACGCCCAAATCCTCATAGGTCGCCTGCAGGCCGGGATTGTTCAGCAGGGCCACCTGCACGGCGCCGTCCGCCGTCAACGGCCGGGTCAGCAGGTCCGCCACCGCCTGGGCGGCCTGGGCGTCGGCGGCGGCATCCCGGTTCCACGACACACGGTGGGGCAGGCGGGCTTCCACCTGCTTTTGCACGTCCGGGAAGCCGGCCTCGGGCGGGACGGTGGCGCAGCCGGCCAGCGCGCCCGCCAGCATCAGCGGCATCAAGCGCATGGGCAGGGCGGCGGTCATGGCGTCCCCCCGTGATGCTGGCTGTGGTCCATGGCGGGCATGGGGCCAGCGGGCGTGGGGGCGGGAACCGGCGCGGGGACCGTCTCGACGGGGGCGGCGGGGCGGGTCCAGGGCGTCACCGGGGCGTTGGCGTCGGCGGCGCCGGTGGCCGGCGGAAAGGCGGGGGGCGCCAGGGGCGTGCATCCCGCCACGGCCGCCAGCAAGGCGGCGCGCGCAAGGGTGTTGGGCATGGGAAAGCTCGGACGAAAGGGAATACCGGTCGCGGGAGGACGCGCCGGCAGCCCCCTCGGGGCTGTCCGGGCGTCAGGCGATGCGGTCGTGTCTGGGCGGCCCCAAGGCGGGCGCCAGGGCCAAGCCGGCGCCCAGGCTGTCCCCTGCGGGCATCAGCACCAGTGGTGCGGCGGTGCGCCTCGCGTCCGGCAGGGTGCCCGGCATCAGGACGCCGGCGCAGGCGGTGGCGCAGCCGGCCATGCCGGCGGCACAGCAGCAGTCGGCTGCCTCATGGCAATCATGGGCGGCGGTCGCCACGGTCGGGATGGCGGCGGGCGCCGCCGCGACCGTCGCGACCACGGCAACGGCCCGTCCGCACTCGTGCGCCCGCGCAGGCGCCGACCAGCCCGTGACCAGGATCACGAGGGTGAGGAAAGCCAGCAGGGGAAACAAAGGCAGGCGGATCATGACACCGACTATACCGTTCTGAACGGTGCCAGCAAGGGGGCAGGGCCGGGAAAGGCGGCACGGCGGCAGGAATGAGGGGTCGGGCGTCGCCGCCCGGCCCCACCGATGCGCAAGGGTCGTTGCGCTTAGTGGCGCACGTGTTCCGCCTTGCCTTTGCGCTTGGTCGAGGCCATGTCATGCAGTTCCTTCTCGCTCATGGATTTCTCCATGGAGCGCGAGGCGCCTTTCAGCTCGCTCTTCTTCATCTCGCCGCGCTTGGCGGCCAGCGCCGCGCCGGCGGCCTTCTGCTGGGACTGGGATTTGGCGGGCATGGGTGTCCTCCGCTGGTTAGATGCTTCAAATGCCGATGGTGGTTTCCATCCGCCGGGCCGCGGCAGCCTGTGGGGGGCCGGCCGGCAGGGCCGCGGGCTGTGGCGCATCCACGCCTTCCTGTGTCCTGTCCCCATATTCGCGTAGCAGCGCGCTGCTCCAATAGACGGCGAGGAGGATGGAGTAGAGGGTGATCATCGCGGCCAGGGCGCCGAAGGCGGCGAGCAGCAACGTGTGCAGGAAGACGGGGGCGGTGGCGGGCACGCCCAGGCCGCCGAAGGAAAAGGCGCCCATGACAGCGCCGATGGCGCCCAGCAGGGCCTCCACCGTGAAGAATCCCGGCCGGCCGTTGACGATCCTGCCGCAGACCAGGCCTAAGACGACGCCCAAGCCGACGCAGAACAACAGCTGCATGACGATGTCCCTTCATCTCATCGATGCCCGGGGCCGTTCGGGGCAGTGGACCCGGCCTTGGCGGCGGGCTTCCGGTGTGCAGTCTAAATCAGGCTCCGGCGTCTTTGTTCCCCGCCAAGGGCGCGCCCCTGTTCCGCCAAGGGGCGTTCCGGCCAAAGCTTCGCTTGCATGGCCGAAGTCTCAGGCAGGGGCCGACTGTCCAAGTCGGAACAAATGACTGCCGGCGCGGTTGAGTTCGTCAGGGATTTGACCCGCGAACCCTGTTCAGGAGGCCTCTCATGATCGGAACCATCCTGTTGGTTATTTTGATCTTGTTGTTAATCGGCGCCCTGCCCAGCTGGCCCTACAGCAGCGGCTGGGGCTACGGCCCCAGTGGGTTGCTGGGCTTGGTGTTGATTGTCGTGCTGGTCCTGGTGCTGACAGGCAACGCCTGACGCTCAGACCTCTCGCACCCCTGTCCCACGCCCACCGACGGAGGACAAGATGACGAGCCAAGACATGGGTCGCCTGTTGGGCGACGTCTCCAGCCACTTCGAACGGCCGCACGACATCGTCGTGTCCGACCAGTACACCCGTGAACAGAAGATCCAGCTGCTGCAGCATTGGGAACATGACCTGCAGTTGCTGATGGTGGCGTCGGAGGAAAGCATGACCGGCGGCACCCCCGGCCAGACAGCCGATCAGATGAAGGCGGTTTGCGACGCCCTGTCGGCCTTGGGCGGACTTGAGCGTCCCTCAGGCCCCGGAAAAGTGGGTTAAGCCCAAAGTGGGTTAAGGCCACGGCCCAAGCCGAGGTACCCGTTTCGGGGAAAACGGTGGAACAAATCACCGCCGGTGCGGGTTGTCGGCCATCATTCCAATCCCGGAGACGATAAGGAGATCAGTCCCATGGCTAGCATGAGCATCGACGACGTGACCGGTAAGGCCTCGGACATCGCGGCGGATACCGCCGCCGCCGCGAGCCGGGCTGGCCGCACCGCCTACGACGCCTTGCGCGAAGGCGCCTACGCCGCGGCTGATTTGGCCAAGGCCAAGGGCGACATCGCGGTACAGGAGGTCAGCACCCGCGTGGCCGCCCGGCCCTTGACAGCCATCGCGCTGGCTGGCGCGGCCGGCTTCATCCTGGCCCGGCTGTGCAGCCGCTGATCCCTGGTGGCGAAAAACGGCCCCGGTGTCACCGGGGCCGTTTCTTCCATCCCCTTTCTTGCAATCAAGCTGGCGCGGCCTAACCTTATGGGCGTTGCGCGTTTTTTGTGATTGCGCCTTTTCCGTGCAATACGGCGGCATTGCCGGCGTGTTCCATTCATCACGGGGCTGGCCGCTGGGCCATCCGATCGGGGCTTTTCCATCAGGGGGACATTGCCTGTGCCTTCCGCCGTTCCGGTATCCGCCGACGCCGCATCGCCGGTGCAGTCCTTACCCTTGCCGGTCCCACCCCTGCCGGGACGCCACCAGCCGGCCGACGCCCAGGCGCGATACCGCGCCGTGCGCCAGGAAACATTGGCCCGCATCGGGGGCCTTACGCCGGAAGACCAGACGCTGCAGTCCATGCCGGACGCCAGCCCGACCAAATGGCACCTGGCCCACACCACCTGGTTTTTCGAGACCTTCCTGCTGGCGGCGCTGGTGCCCGGCTATCAGCCCTTCGACCCCAGCTTCCGCTACCTCTTCAACTCCTATTACGAGGGGGTGGGGGAGCGTTGGCCGCGGCCCGCGCGCGGGCTGCTGTCGCGCCCCACCGTGGCGCAGGTGCTGGATTACCGGGCCCATGTCGACCAGGCCATGCAGGGTTGGCTGGCGGGCGGCCCGGACCCTCGCGCCGCCGCCCTGCTGGAACTGGGCCTGCAGCATGAGCAGCAGCACCAGGAACTGATCATCACCGACATCAAGCACGCCCTGCTGCTGCACCCGTTTCCGGCCGCGGTGTTCCCGCCGCCGGCCACGCCCGCGCTGGCGGTGGGCGAGGTCGCGTGGCGCGGCGTGCCGGCCGGGCTGTACGCCATCGGCGCCACGGGGCAGGAGGACTTCATCTTCGATAATGAAGGGCCCCGCCATAAGGTCTGGCTGGAGGCGTTCGAGATCGCGGATCGCGTGGTCACCAACGCCGAGTACCTGGACTTCATCGCCGATGGCGGCTACCGCCGGCCGGATCTCTGGTTGTCCGATGGCTGGGCCACCGCGCGGGCCCAGGACTGGCAGGCGCCCCTGTACTGGCAGCGGGGGGAAGAGGGGGAGTGGCAGGTGAAGACCCTGTCCGGCGTCCGCGCCCTCGATCCCAATGAACCCGTCTGCCACGTCAGCCAGTATGAGGCGGACGCCTACGCCAAATGGGCCGAGACCCGCTGGCCCGGCGCCCGCCTGCCGACGGAGGCGGAGTGGGAGATCGCGGCGGGCGAGCCGGGCCAGCGGCCCGGGGACGACGGCAGCTTCCATGCCCATACTGCGACCGGCTTCTACGGTGACGTCTGGGAATGGACGGCCAGCGCCTATACCGGCTACCCCGGTTACCGCCCGCCCGATGGCGCCATCGGCGAGTACAACGGCAAGTTCATGAGCGGCCAGATGGTGCTGCGCGGCGGGTCGCGCGCCACCCCGGCCGGCCATGTGCGCAAGACCTACCGCAATTTCTTCCCGCCGGCCGCGCGCTGGCAATTCTCCGGCATTCGACTTGCGAGGACGACGCCATGACCGTGACGGACGTGATCGATCGCGTGAGCTTCATGGATTTCGAGCCGGCCACGGCCAGCTTCCGCGATGATGTGCTGGCGGGACTGTCCCACCCCATCCGCCGCATTCCCTGCAAATATCTGTACGACGCCGCGGGAGCCGCCCTGTTCGAGCGCATCTGCGACCTGCCGGAGTATTATCCCACCCGCACCGAACTGGCGATGCTGCGGCACCTGGGGCCGGAGATCGCGGCCCTGGCGGGGCCTGAGGCGCAGGTGGTGGAGTTCGGCACCGGCGACGGCCGCAAGAGCCGCCTGCTGCTCAACGCGCTGGACCGCCCCGCCTCCTATGTTTCCATCGACATCTCCCGCGACCAGCTGATCCGCGAGGCGGCGGCGCTGGCGCTGGACATGCCGCAGGTGGAGATCATGGCCGTCTGTGGCGATTACACCCAGCAGACCTTGTCGCTGCCCATGGTGGGAAAGCGACGCGTGGGCTTCTTCCCCGGCTCCACCATCGGCAATCTGACGCCGGTGGCGGCCACCGCCTTCCTGGCCCGCTGCGCCAACATGCTGCCGGGGGGCGCCATGCTGGTGGGGGTGGACATCCCCAAGGACATCGCGGTGCTGGAGGCGGCCTACAACGACAGCGCCGGCGTCACCGCCGCCTTCTCCCTGAACCTGCTGGCCCGCATCAACCGCGAGCTGGGCGGCACCTTCGACCTGTCCGGCTTCCGCCATTACGCCTACTTCAATGAGCAACAGTCGAAGATCGAGATCTTCCTGATCAGCCAGCGCGAGCAGCGCGCCGCCGTGGCCGGGCGCTTCTTCCATTTCCGCGCCGGCGAACGCATCCATATCGAGGATTCCTACAAGCTGGCGCCCGCCACCTTCCAGAACATGGCCCGCGCCGCCGGATTCGAGCCGATGCAAGTGTGGGTGGACCCGGACGGCCTGTTCAGCCTGCACTGGCTGCTGGCACCGCTGTGAGCGTTAGGGAACCGGTGGACAAAAGCGCTGGCGCCAACGAAGCTCCAGGCCGGGAGTGAACGGCCTGGAAGGATGGGCGATGGCGTTGGACGAGACTGATTCCCGGCCACGCGGGGCGGCCGCGTGGTAGGCGGCGACCTCTGGCTGGTCCTGGCGGCGGGCGGCTGCATCGCCCTGGCCGTGGTCCTCATCATCCGGCTGAAGCTGCACCCCTTTCTGGCATTGCTGTGCGCGGCGCTTGCCCTGGCGGTGGCGCGGGGCATGGCGGCGGATCGGGCTTTGAGCGCCCTGCAGAAGGGTTTCGGCGACATCATGGGCGGGGCGGGCCTGGTGGTGGCCCTGGGCCTGACCCTGGGGGCCATGCTCAAGGTCTCCGGCGCCGCCGCCGCGTTGGCCCATGCCACGGTGGGCGCGGTGGGGCCGCGTTGGCGGCCCTGGGGCTGCCTGCTGGCCTCCTTGGTCCTGGGCCTGCCATTGTTCTTCGAGACGGGTGTGGTGCTGCTGCTGCCCATCATCGCGGCCCTGCCCATCACCGGTGACCGGGATGGGCGTCAGCGCCTGCTGCTGATGCTGCCGGCCCTGGCCGGGCTGTCGGTGCTGCACGCCCTGGTGCCGCCGCACCCCGGACCCATCATCGCGGTGGACCAGCTGGGCGCTGGCGTAGGGCCGACCCTGGTGCTGGGCGTGCTGCTGGGCCTGCCCATCGCCGTGCTGGCCGGGCCGGTGTTCGCCGGCTTGATCACCCCCCATGTCGCGGGCGGGGATGGTGCCCGGGCCGAGATGCCGGACGGGCCGCTGCCCTCACCCTGGACGGCGCTGGTCGTCATCCTGCTGCCGGTGGTGCTGATCGCCGCCAAGGCGGTGCCGGCGCTGAGCCATGGGCCCGTGCTGTCCCTGCTGGGTGCTCCGCCGGTGGCCCTGCTGCTGGCCAACCTGGTGGCCCTGGTCGCCTTCTTCAGCCCTGGAACATGGGGTGGGGGAAAGCCGGTGGACTGGGACGCGCTGTGGCATGAGGCCATGGCGCCGGCGGCCAGCATCCTGCTCAGCATCGCCGGGGGCGGCGCCTTCAAGCAGGTGCTGGTGGAGGCCGGGCTGGCCGACACCCTGTCCCGTTTCGCCCAGCAGGGGACGGTGTCGCCCATCCTGCTGGCCTGGGGCATCGCGGTGATGATCCGGCTGGCCACCGGCTCGGCCACCGTCGCCACCATCACCGCGTCGGGGGCCCTGACCTCGGTCGCGGCCACCTCCGGCGTGGCGCCGGAATGGCTGGTGCTGGCGGTGGGCGCGGGGTCGCTGTTCTTCTCCCACGTCAACGACCCGGGCTTCTGGCTGGTGAAGAACTACCTGGGCCTCAGTACCGCCGACACGCTGAAGACCTGGTCGGTGATGGAAACCATCGTCTCCGTCACCGGCCTGATCCTGGTGCTGGCCGCCAGCCGCTTGTTCTGACCTTGGCTCCAAGAAAGCCAATGGCGCGGGAATATTCCCGCGCCATTGTAGCCCGCGACTGCGGGCGCCGGAGCTTTCCGGGGAGCGTAGCGGACTGGAAAGTGAGGAAGGCAAGCGGCCGGATGGCCGCGCCCGCCGTCTGAGGGCACCGCTTAAGCCGCCAGCCCATACCGCCTGAGCAGCGCGTCGTTTTCCGGTTCGCGCCCGCGGAAGGCGATGTAGCTGTCCAGCGCGGGGCGGGACGATCCCACGGCCAGCACCTGGGCGCGGAAGGCCTCGCCGGCCGCCGCCCTGTCGCCCTCCAGGAACTTGCCGAAGCCGTCCAGGGACAGGCGCTCCGCCCACAGGTAGCTGTAGTAGCCCGCCGCATATCCGCCGGCGAAGATGTGGGTGAAGGCGTGGGCGAAGCGGTGCCATTCCGGCGGGGTCAGCACCGCCACCTCCGCCCGCACCCGCTCCAGCAGGGCCTGGATGCCCTGGGCGTCGGTGATGCCGGCATCCAGGTGCATCCGCAGGTCGAACAGCGCGAACTCCACTTGGCGCAGCAGGGCCAGGGCCGCCTGGAAGCGCTGGGCCCCCAGCATGGCGTCGAACAGGTCGTCGGGCAGGGGCTCGCCGGTATCGACATGGCCGGACATGGAGCGCAGGACCTGCCGGTCCCAGGCGAAGTTCTCCAGCAGCTGGCTGGGCAGCTCCACCGCGTCCCACTCGAAACCGGTGACGCCGCTGATGGAGGGGTAGTCGACCTCGCTCAGCACATGGTGCAGGCAGTGCCCCATCTCATGCAGCAGGGTCAGCACGTCGCCATGGCTCAGCAGGCTGGGCTTGCCTCCCGCCGGCGGGGCGAAGTTGCAGTTGAGGTAGGCGACCGGCAGTTGGGTCCCGTCTTGGCGCTTCAGGCGGGCGCGGCACACCGCCATCCAGGCGCCCCCCTTCTTGCCGGTGCGGGCGAACAGGTCCATGTACAGCCCAGCGAAGGGCACGCCGTCGCGCGACAGGGTGTAATAGCGCACGTCCTTGTGCCAGACGCGGGTGCCTTCCTCCTGCGTCAGCGTGATGCCGAAGACGTCGCGCAGCAGGGCCAGCAGGCCGTCCAGCACGCGGGGCAGGGGGAAATAGGTCTTGATCTTCTGGTCGTCGATGCTGTGCAGGGCCTGGCGCAGCTTCTCCGCGACATAGCCGTTGTCCCAGGGCTCCAGCGCGTCGATGCCCAGGGTGTCGCGGGCGAAGGCCTCCAGCTGCGCCTTGTCCGCCTCCGCCGGCTGGCGGGCGCGGCGGGCCAGGTCGCGCAAGAAGTCCACGACCTCGGCGCCGGTGCGCGCCATCTTGGTGGCCAGCGACAGGTCCACCGGGTCCTTGAAGCCCAGCAGCGCCGCCGCCTCGCGCCGCAGGGCCAGGATGGCGCCCATGCGTTCGCTGTTGTCCAGCGTCTCCGGCTTCAGGCCCTGGTCCGACGCGCGGGTGCCATAGGCGCGGTAGACGCGGGCGCGCAAATCGCGGTTGTCGGCATAGGTCAGGATGGCGCGCACCGACGGCTGGTGCAGGGTGACGGCCCAGCCTTCCAGCCCCCGCGCCGCCGCCAGGCTGGCCAGCATGGCCTTGTCCGCCTCCGGCACGCCGGCCAGCAGGGCCTCATGGGTGATGTGCTCCACCCAAGCCTCGGTCGCGTCCAGCACGGCGCTGCTGTAGGCGGTTTGCAGCCGGCCCAGCTCCACCTGCAGGGCGGCGAAGCGCTCGCGCTCGGCCGGGGGCAGGGCGACGCCGCCCAGCTTGAAGTTGCGCAGGCTCAATTCCACCAGGCGCCGCTCCGTCGGGCCCAGCGCCGCCTGGTCCACGGCGGCATAGGCGGCGTAGAGGTCCGGGTTCTGCGCCACGGCGGAGGAATAGCCGATCAGCCGTTCCAGCGAGGCGGCGTGGGCGGCGCGCAGTTCCGGCGTGTCGGCCACGCTGTGCAGGTGGCTGACCGTGGCCCACAGGTCGGACAGCTCGGCCTCCGCCTGCTCCATGGCGCGGCAGACGGCGTCGAAGCCGCGGTCGGTCCCCTGGACGATGGCCTGGACCACGGCGTCGTGCCGGGCGATGGCGGCCTCCAGCGCCGGGGCCACATGCTCCGGCTTCACCGCGTCGAAGGCGGGCAGCCCGGTCGTGACGAGAAGGGGATTGGCGTCGTCAGCGGGGGAAGGGGTGGGCGTGATGCTCATGGGTGCGCTCAAGTCCTTGGTCCAAGCGTGGGCTAAGCGGGCTGTTTCAGGTCCACCGTCCCATATGGGGCCTCCTTCGCGCAATTATGAGAGGGCGGGCTGTCGCCGCCGCCTTCGCTGTTTGGGGGCGCATCGTTGGGTTTGTAAACCCTTTGGTGGAAATCTATGCGGATGAGCGCGGGCATGGATCGCCCCCGCCGCCTATGATCCTGAAATGCCAAAGGCCGCCCAAATCACCGGCCCCGCAGGCTCTCCCGCACGGGGTACCCATGACGCGTCAGTCGACAGGGGGGCGGCCACGCGCCACCGTTCCCCCTTCCTCACGGGATGGTGGAAAACGGTTTGAGAAACCGGCACTTTCGCCGTTAACCAAAGTGGAACGGGGGACGTTCCGGAAAAGGCAGTGCGTGGTGGGTTCCGGCCTGGAGACGGAAATGATGGATCATCAAGGCATCGCCGCGCGGGTGGCGGCGGGCTGGGTCGTCCCATGATGGGCGTTTCCGCGCATCGCATCCTGCTGGTCGAGGATTTGCCGACCCAGGCCCTGCAACTGCAGATGACGCTGGAACGCCAGGGCTGGTCCGTCACGGTCTGCGGCGATGCCGAAAGCGCGCTGGAGCAGCTGGGCCGGGAAATGCCGGACCTGGCCATGGTGGACTTCCACCTGCCGCGCATGAATGGGGATGAGTTCGTGCGCCGAGTGCGCATGGACATACGCACCCGCGGCCTGTCCGTCCTGATGCTGACCGACAGCCATGCCGCCGATCGGGAACGCCAGGGCTATGACAGCGGCGCCGACGCCTACGTGCCCAAGTCGGTCGACATCGACATCCTGCTGAGCCGGGTGGGCGCCCTGCTGCGCAAGACGACGGCGCCGGCGGCGCAGGCGCCGGTCGACATCCGCCAGAGCCGCCTGCTGGTGGTGGACGACAGCCCCACCTATCTGTTCTTCATCACCGCCCAGTTGCAGGAGGATGGGCACGAGGTGATCGGCGTCTCCAGCGGGCGCGAAGCGCTGGCCCGCATGGCGGAGGAGAAGTTCGACTGTGTCGTGGTCGACCTGGTCATGCCCGAGATGAGCGGCACGGAGCTGTGCCAGCACCTGGACCAGATGCGCCGCCAGCACGACCGCCTGTTCCAGATCGTCATCCTGACCTCCCGCGACAACAAGGAGGACATGATGCGCGGCCTGGAGGCGGGGGCCGACGACTTCGTGGGCAAGGCCGGCGAAAGCGAGATCCTGAAGGCCCGCATCCGGGCCCTGCTGCGCCGCAAGTTCCTGCATGAGGAGAACCTGCGCATCAGCAGCGAATTCCGGGATAAGGAACTGGAGCTGGAGCGCACGCGCGACGAACGCCGCATCGCCCAGGAACGCGCCGCCATGACCGAGGCGCTGGAGCGGTCGCACGCCGAGCTGGCCGAGGCCTACCGCGAGCTGCAGGGCACGCAGTCACAGCTGGTGCAGGCGGCCAAGATGGCGTCCCTGGGCGCGCTGGTGGCCGGCATCGCGCATGAACTGAACAACCCGCTGGCCTTCGTCGGCAACCATTTGGGCACGGTGCTGCGCTGCCTGGAGACCATTACGCCGGAGGTGCGGGGACACCTGTCGGACAAGGGCGCCCGCGACCTGGACAAGATGCGCCAGCGCCTGGACGCCATGCGCCTGGGCATCGACCGGGTGGAGAACCTGGTGGTGAAGCTGCGCACCTTCTCCCGCCTGGACGAGGCGGAGGTGAAGGAGGTGGAGATCGAGGACAGCCTGGAGTCGGTGCTGACCCTGTTGCAGCACAAGCTGTCCGACCGAATCACGGTGGCGCGGAAGTACCAGGGGCCCAAGCGCATCACCTGCCAGCCGGGACCGCTGAACCAGGTGCTGATGAATGTGGTGGGCAACGCCATCGACGCCATCGAAGGGACGGGCACCATCACCCTGGAAACCAGCCAAAACGGGGCGATGTTCCACCTGTCCGTCCGCGATACGGGCCACGGCATCCCGGCATCCATCCGCGACCGCGTCTGCGAACCGTTCTTCACCACCAAGCCGGTCGGGTCAGGGACTGGTCTTGGCCTTTCGATTTCCTATAGCATCATCCAACGTCACCGGGGGCGGCTGGAATTCCATAGTGAAGAGGGGCGGGGTACGGAGGTGGTGATCGAGATCCCCATGGACGGGGCGTCCGCCGAAGCGCCGCCCCTGCCCGCTCCTGCGCAAACGGCGCATGCGACGCCGGGGAGTGCATGATGATCGGCCAAGAGCTGCCCACCGTCATGGTGGTCGACGACGAGCCGGAGGTGCTGATGGCGGTGACCGACGCGCTGGAGGATGAGTTCAACGTCCTGACCAGCACGTCGCCGCTGAGGGCGCGGGCCATGCTGGAGGGGGACGACATCGCCCCCCTGGTCATTATTTCCGATCAGCGCATGCCGGGCGTCACCGGCCACGAGTTCCTGCGCTGGGCGCGGGAGTTGTCGGACGCCACCCGTGTGCTGATCACCGGCTACACCGACATCGACGCCCTGGGCGCCGCCGTCAACGCCGGCCAGATTTTCGGCTACCTGCCCAAGCCGTGGACCCCAGACAGGCTGCGCCGCCTGATTCGCGAGGCGGCGGAACATTGCGCCGTGCGCCGCGCCCTGGCGGAGGAGCGGCGGCTGCTGTCGCACCTGATGAACAGCGTGCCGGACCCCATCTCCTTCAAGGACAAGAACCTGCGCTACATGCGCAGCAACGTGGCCCATGCCAAGGCCCTGGGTGTGGACGACCCCGACGACCTGATCGGCCGCACGGACGAGGAGATCGGGGCCGAGGGGGCGCATCGCCGCGAAGCGGCCGACCAGGCCGCCTTGGAGGACGGCATCACCGTCACCGACACCCTGCAGGAGATCCCAGCGTCGGGCGACGCGCCGGCGCGCCGGCGCTGGTACTCGGTCGTGCGTTCCACCTTCAGGGACAGCGAGGGGGCGATCGAGGGGCTGGTCACCATCGCCCGCGACATCACCGCCGCCAAGGAGGCGGAGCAAGCCTTGAGCGAGGCGCACGCCACGCTGGAGCGCCGGGTGGCGGAGCGGACGGAGGACCTGGCGGCCACGGCCCGCGATCTGCTGGCCGCGCGCAAGGCCGCCGACATGGCGAACGAGGCCAAGTCGCGCTACCTGGCCACCGTGGCGCACGAGCTGCGCACCCCGCTGACGGGCGTCATCGGTTTCTCCGAATTGCTGCTGCGCGGCGGTGTCAGCCCCGGCGAATGGCACCGCCTGCTGACCTTGCAGGCGGAGGCGGGGCGCACCCTGCTGGGCCTGCTGGACGACATCCTGGACCTGTCCAAGATCGAGGCCGGGCGCCTGACCCTGGAGAACCTGCCGCTGGATTTCCGCACCCTGGTGGACGACTGCATCGCCCTGGTCCGCCCTTCGGCCACCGGCAAGGGGCTGGCGTTCAGCTCCGTCGTGACCAGCGCCCTGCCGGCCAAGATCATGGGCGATCCCACCCGGCTGCGCCAGGTGATGCTGAACCTCCTGACCAACGCCGTGAAGTTCACCCCGGCCGGCAGCGTCAGCCTGACGGCGGAAGTCCTGCCGCCGCCCGTCGGCCAGGGGGGGAGCCGTCGCGCCTGCGGGTGTCCGTGGCCGACACCGGCATCGGCATCCCGCCGGAGCGGCTGTCCGGCCTGTTCGAGGAATTCAGCCAGGTGGATGAAACCACGGCCCGCCGCTTCGGTGGCACGGGGCTGGGCCTAGCCATCTGCCGCCGCCTGGTGGAACACATGGACGGGCGCATCGGGGTGGAGAGCACGCCGGACCGGGGCAGCCGCTTCTGGTTCGAACTGCCGTTGGCCGTGCCGGCGGAGGAAGCGGCGACCCTGCCGCCGGACGCCGATCGGCCGACCGAGACGGCGCCGGGGCGTTCCAGGGGCGGCCGCCGAATCCTGCTGGTGGAGGACGACCGCTCCACCCAGATCCTGGTGTCCACCATCCTGCGCGGCGTGGGGCATGAGGTGGAGGTCGTGGACAACGGCGCCGCCGCCGTGGAGGCGGTGGACAAGGGCACCTACGACCTGGTGTTCATGGACATGCACATGCCGGTCATGGGCGGGCTGGAGGCCACGACCCGCATCCGCGCCCTGCCGCGCACGTCCGACCGGCCACTGCCGCCGCTGGTTGTGCTGACCGCCGGTGTCACGGCGGAGGAGCGGGAGCGATGCCGCGCCGTGGGGCTGGAGGTCTTCCTCAGCAAGCCCGTCGATCTGGAAAAGCTGCTGCACACCGCCGCCACGGTGGGCCTGCCGGCCGAAGAAGGCGATATCCATGGCTGACCGGGGCCCGACCTCCGGCGTCGCCGCGGCGGGTGGCGCCGGCGCCTTTCTTCTGCGCTTCGACCTGGGGGGCCAGGCCTACGGCCTGCCGCTGGCCATGGTGGAGCGGGCGGTGCGGGCCGTGGCGGTGACTCCCTTACCGGGCGCGCCGGGCTTGGTACGGGGCGTCATCAACCTGCAGGGCCAGGTGGTGCCGGTCATGGACGTGCGCCGCCGCTTCGGCCTGGACAGCCGCCCCCTATCGCTGAGCGACCATATGATCGTGGCGCGCGGCCTGCGCCGCACCGTCGTCCTGCTGGTTGACAGCGTGGTGGGCACGGTGGCCGGCGCGCCGGTCGACTGGGTGTCGACCCAGGGAGTGGTGCCGGGGGCGGATGACGCCATCGTCGGCGTGGCGCGCCTGTCGGACGGCCTGTTGCTGATCCACGATCTGGACCGCTTCCTGTCGGCGGCTGAGGAGGAACAGCTAGACCAGGCGCTGGCGGCCAAGGACGGGTCCGAAGGAGGCGGTGGATGAGCCGCACCCTGCCGGACACCCTGCTGGCCGCCATGTCGGACCGGCTGAGCGCCAGTATCGGGCTGTATTTCCCGGCCGACCGCTGGACCGACATGGAACGCGGACTGGAACGGGCGGCGGCGGAGCTGGGCTATCCCAGCACGCTGGCGGCCGTGCAGCATTGGTTGACCGCGGGCGCCCCCGACCGCGTTCAGCTGGAGGCCCTGGCCGGCCAGCTGACGGTGGGGGAGACCTATTTCTTCCGCGAGCCCAAGAGCTTCGAGGCCCTGGGCCAGAAGATCCTGCCCGACCTGATCGCCGAGCGGCGCGCGCATGGGCTGCTGGCCTTGCGTATCTGGAGCGCGGCCTGCTGCACGGGGGAGGAGGCGTACAGCCTGGCCATGCTGCTGGACACGCTGTTGCCCGACCGCGTCCGCTGGACCATCACCCTGCTGGCCACCGATATCAACCCCCGCTTCCTCAGGCGCGCGGCGGAGGGCATCTATGGCGAGTGGTCCTTCCGCGGCGTCGACCCGGCCATGCGCGCCCGCTATTTCACCGCCCTGCCGGATGGGCGCTATCGCATCAGCCCCGATATCGCGCGCATGGTCACCTTCTCCTACCACAACTTGGTGGACGACCCCTATCCGGCGTTGGAGAGCAACACCAACGCCATGGACGTCATCCTCTGCCGCAACGTCCTGATGTACTTCAACGGGGAGCAGGCGAACCGCGTGGTGCGGCGGCTGGCGCGGTCGCTGGTGGACAACGGCTGGCTGCTGCCCAGTTCCGTCGATGGCGCCCCCCCCATGTTCGCGCCGCTGACCTTCGTGCCCTTCGAGGGCGCCACGGTCTATCGCAAGCTGCCGGTGCCGCCGCGCGCCATGCCCCACGCGCCGGTCACCCACCATTTCCCCATACCGCCGCCGCCCACGCCGCCGGAGGCGCCACCGGTGGCGCCTCCGGCGATGGCCGCCGTGAAGCCGTCCGTCCCCAGCCTCGACCATTGCCGCTCCCTTTACGACCAGGGGCGCTATGGCGAGGTCGTGGAACAGCTGGAGGCGCGACTGGCCCTGGGGCCGGCGGACGCCGCCGCCATGCTGCTGCTGGCCCGCAGTTATGCCAACCAGGGCCATCTGGCGGAGGCCGCGCACTGGTGCCAGGGGGTGCTGGACCACAACCGGGTGAGCGCCGAGGCGCACCACCTGCTGGCCATGATCCAGCAGGAACGGGGTGACGCAGCGGCCGCGGCCGCCTCGCTGCAGCGCGCGCTGTTCCTGGCGCCGCACTCCATCGCCACGCATCTGGCGATGGCCAACCTGGCCCGCAGCGAGGGCCGCACCGGGGACGCGCGCAAGCACTACCGCAACGTCATGGGTCTGCTGGAAGGGCACCGGCCGGAGGAAATCCTGCCGGATCTGGAGGGCATGACCGTGGGCCGGCTGATGGACGTCGCCGCCCATGCCCACGCGGCGCTCGGCCAGGTCATGGGGGGGGAGTTCTAAGGCATGGCCGTGGAGCGGGTTGCCGGGGGGCGGAGCATCGACTGGGAGGACGTCCACCGCCGCCTGGCCGGCTGGGCGGCGTCGCTGGAACGCGGCTGGGTGCCGGATGAGGAGACGACGCGGCGCATCCTGCACCGGCGCGGGCTGGAACTGGCCAAGCCCCCGGTGCTGGAAGACGCCGGCGACATCCTGGAATTCATGGAATTCACGGTGGGACAGGAGCGCTATGGCTTCGAGACCGCCGCCGTGGTGGAGGTGCTGGCCCTCAATGGCCTGACCGCCGTGCCCAAGGCGCCACCCTTCATCGCCGGCCTGACCACCGTGCGGGGCCAGGTGCTGCCCCTGGTCCACCTGGGCCGTCTGCTGGATTTGGGCCCGGTTCCGCCCGCCGATCTGCGCCGCGTCGTCGTGCTGGGCCAGGCGCAGGCGCCCGGCCAGGGCGGCGGCGCGCTGGGCTTGCTGGTCACCTCCATCGTCGGCGTCTCGCGGACCCCGCGCGCCCGGCTGCAGGCGCCGCCCAGCGTCGTCACCGGGCGCCAGCGCCATTACCTCGCCGGCGTCCTGCCGCCCCATCTGGCCCTGCTGGATGCCCAGCGCCTGCTGGCCGATCCCGATCTCATCGTCGTGGGCGGTCCCGCCGCCCGTCCGGGCTGAGCCGCACCAATCGCCCGCCTATCTCCAAAACCAGTCCACCGTCCACGCACAGCCCCTCGGGAGCGCCGGTCATGAAGTACTCTGTCGGAATGAAAATCTGGATCTGCTTGTGCAGCGTCCTGTTCATTCTTCTCGTGGTGGCCGCCACCTCGTACGGCAACATCCGCCAGCTGACGGAAACCACCATGTTGCGCTCCCATTCCTATGAGGTGCAGGCCAAACTGATCAGCCTGCTCTCCGCCCTGCAGGACATGGAAACGGGCCAGCGCGGCTATCTCATCACCGGTGAGGACCGCTACCTGGAACCCTATCGCCAGGGCCTGAACACCATGGAGCAGGCGCTGCAGGCGGTGGCGACGCTGACCCTGGACAACCCGGTGCAGCAGCAGAACCTGGAACGCCTGCGCGGCCCCATGAAGGAGAAGACGGCGGAGCTGAAGGACACCATCGACCTGCGCCGCCTGCAGGGCTTCGATCCGGCGCGCGCCGCGGTGCTGAGCGACCGGGGCAAGCAGTCGATGGACGACATCCGTCGCATCGTCGCCACCATGCAGGCGGGCGAAGGCGAACTGCTGCGCGTGCGTGACGCGGCGGCGGCGGCCAGCGCCGAGAGCGCGGTGCTGGTCATCGCCGTCGGCACGCTGATCGCCGCCGTGTTCGTGGTGGTGGCGGGCCTGTTCCTGGGCCGCAACATCGCCACGCCCCTGCGCACCATCACCACCACGGCCGAGCGCATCGGTGGCGGCGACCTGACGGTGGCCGGCACCATCGAGGTTGGCGACCGGGGCGACGAGGTGGGCATCCTGGGCCGCACCTTCCATGGCATGGCCACCAACCTGCGCCAGCTGATGCGTGACCTGCGCGAGGGCACCAGCGTGCTGGGCACCGCGTCCAGCCAGATCGTCACCATCACCGCCCAGGTGGCGGCCAGCGCCGCCGAGACGGCGACCGCCCTGGCCCAGACCAGCGCCACGATGGAGGAGGTGAAGAAGACCTCGCAGGTGTCCAGCGAGAAGGCGCTTTACGTCTCGCAGACGGCGCAGAACACGGCCCAGATCTCCCAGAACGGCAAGCAGGCGGTGGAGCAGTCCATCGAGGGCATCACCAAGGTGCGCGAGCAGATCATGGCCATCGCCGAGGCGGTCATGCAACTGAGCGAGCAGAGCCAGGCCATCGGCGAGATCGTGGCCACGGTGAATGACCTGGCTGAACAGTCCAACCTGCTGGCCGTGAACGCCGCCATCGAGGCGGCGCGGGCCGGCGAGCAGGGCAAGGGCTTCGTCGTGGTGGCGCAGGAGGTGCGCAGCCTGGCCGAACAGTCCAAGCAGGCCACCACGCAGGTGCGCTCCATCCTGGGTGACATCCAGAAGGCGACGGCCACGGCCGTGCTGGCCGCCGAACAGGGCAGCAAGGCGGTGGACACCGGCGTGAAGCAGTCGGTGGCGGCGGGCGAGGCGATCGACCGACTGGCCCAGAGCATCGCCGTGGCGACCCAGGCCGCCACCCAGATCGCCGCATCCAACCAGCAGCAGCAGGTGGGCATCGACCAGGTGGCGCTGGCCATGGAGAACATCAAGCAGGCCAGCATGCAGAACATGAACGCCACCAAGCAAGCCGAGACCGCCGCGCAGAACCTGAACGAGCTGGGGCACAAGCTGAAGACCATCACCGGCCAGTACCAGGCCTGAGGACCGGCGCATGAGCCAGTCGGACGATCAGCTCCTGAAAAGGCTGCTGGCCATGTTCGAGGTGGAGGCGGAGGAGCATCTCTCCGCCATCGCCGCCGGACTGTTGGCCCTGGAGCAGTCGCCCCCGCGTGAGCGCGCGCAGGAGCTGGTGGAGACCACTTTCCGCGAGGTGCACACCCTCAAGGGGGCCGCCCGGGCGGTGAACCTGGGCGCGGTGGTGGGCGTGTGCCACGCCATGGAGAGCGTCTTCGCGGCGCTGAAGGGCGGGCGGCGGGCGCTCACGCCCGGGGGCATGGACCTGCTGCACCAGGGCTACGCCCGGGTGCGCGGCCTGCTGGACGGTAGCGTCATGGCCGGCCCCGACCAGGACGCGCTGGTGGCGGCGCTGGACGCCTATGCCGAGGGGCGGGAGCCGTCGGCGCCCGGGACCACGGCTCCCGCCGCTCCAGCGCCCCCGAAACCGGAACCGGTGGTGGGGCGGGCGGAGGAGGCGCCGGCGGTCGACTTCCCAGGGACGGAGGCCCCGGTGCCGGACGCCCCGCGGGTGGGCAGCCGACCCACCCTGCGCATCGCCACGTCCAAGGTGGACACCCTGCTGCGCCATGCGGAGGAGTTGGTCTCCGCCCGCCTGGCCGCTGGCCGTCAGGTCGCCGACCTGGGGGGACTGGCGTCGGAAGTGGCGGAGCGCGTGCGCTCGCATGAGCGTGCCCGCCGCCGGCTGGAGGAGGCCGACGACAGCCCCGCCGCCCGCCTGCTGAAGCAGCAGGGCGACACCCTGCGCTGGCTGTCCGGTCGCATCGCCCAGCTGGCCAACGCCGGGCGGCAGGATCTGCGCATCCTGGGCAAGATGCTGGACAGCCTGCTGGATGAGGCCAAGCAGGTGCTGATGGTGCCGGTCTCGACCCTGCTGGACCCCATGGCCCCCCTGGTGCGGGATCTGGCCCGGGGGGAGGGCAAGGAGGTTGAGCTGGTCATCCGCGGCGGGGATCTGGAGATCGACCGCCGCATCCAGGAGGAAATGAAGGACGCGCTGCTGCACCTGGTGCGCAACGCCATCGCCCACGGCATTGAGGCGCCTGGCGCGCGCGAGGCCAAGGGCAAGGCCCCCCGGGGCGCGCTGGCCATCACCGTCGCCCAGACCGAGGCCGGCCGGGCGGAGATCGCCATCGCCGACGATGGCGGCGGTTTCGACGTGACCCGCCTGCGTCATGCCGCGGTCGAACAGGGCCTGATGTCGGTGGAGGCCGCCGCCGCGTTGGACGACGATGCGGCCAGGGCCCTGGCCTTCCGGTCCGGCCTGTCGACCAGCGGCCTGCTGACGGATGTGTCCGGCCGGGGCCTGGGCCTGCCCATCGTGCAGGAGAAAGTGGAACGGCTGGGCGGCAGCTTGGCCGTGGAATCAACCGTGGGCCTGGGCACCGTCTTCCGCATCCGCCTGCCGGTGACGCTGGCCAGTTTCCGCGGGGTGCTGGTGGAGGTGGAGGGCGCCTGTTTCATCCTGCCCACCGGCGGTGTGGAACGGGTGGCGCGCGTGGCGCTGGGCGCCGTCGCCACCGTGGAGAACCGCGAGACGGTGGTGCTGGACGGCCGCACGGTGGGCCTGGTGCGTCTGGGCGACGTGCTGGGCCTGACCCCCGCCCGCGGCAACCAGGCACCGCCCAGCCACCATACCGTGGCGGTGCTCAGCCGGGGCGGCCAGGCCATCGCCTTCATCGTCGACCGGGTGCGCGATGAGCAGGAGGTGCTGATGAAAAGCCTGGGCCCGCAGCTGGCCCGGGCGCCTTACGTCACCGGCGCCAGCGTGCTGGCCACGGGTGAGGTGGCGCTGATCCTGAACGTCCCCGACCTGCTGGCCGGCGCCGCCCAGGCGTCCACGACGGCGCGGCCGACGGTGGCCGTGTCGCGGAAAAAGTCCATATTGATTGCGGAGGACAGCATCACCGCACGCACGCTGTTCAAGAACCTGCTGGAGGCGGCGGGCTATCAGGTGCGCACCGCGGTGGACGGGGTGGACGCCTGGGCCGCCCTGACAGGCGGGGACGACTTCGATCTGCTGGTGTCGGATGTGGAAATGCCGCGCATGGGCGGCTTCGAGTTGACCACCAAGGTGCGCGGCAACCCCAAGCTGGCGGAGCTGCCCGTGGTGCTGATCACCTCGCTGGGTTCGCGGGAGGACAAGGAACGGGGAATCGATGCCGGTGCCAACGCCTACCTGGTCAAGGACAGTTTCGACCAGGGCAACCTGCTGCAAATCGTCAGTCATTTGGTCTAAGGAAAGCCTCTAATGATCCGGGTCGTTGTCGCCGAAGACTCACCCACGCTGCGTGAATACCTGGTCTCCATCTTGTCGGGAGAACCCGACATCGAGGTGGTGGCGATCGCTGTCGACGGCTTGCAGGCGGTGGAGGCGGTGGCACGCCATCGTCCCGACGTGGTGACGATGGACATCCACATGCCGCGCCTGGGCGGTCTGGCCGCCACCCGCCGCATCATGGAGGAGACCCCCTGTCCCATCGTGGTGGTCAGCAGCACCATGAGCGACCATGTGGCGGCCACCTTCCGCGCCCTGGACGCCGGCGCCGTGGCCTTCGTCCACCGCCCCGTGGGCGTGGGCCATCCCCGCCAGGCCATCGAGGCGGCGGAACTGGCGCAGACCGTGCGCCTGATGGCCGAGGTCAAGGTGGTACGGCGCTGGGCCAGCCCGTCCAGGCTGCCGCGTGAACCTGTGGCCCGCCCCATGCCGGAGGCCGCTCTGCCGACCGGCACGCGGCCGGCCGTCATCGCCATCGGCGCGTCCACCGGCGGCCCCGTGGCCTTGCAGGCCATCCTGGCGGGCCTGCCGGCGGACTTTCCCATCCCGCTGCTGGCGGTGCAGCACATCTCCCCCGGCTTCGTGGGCGGTTTCGCCGATTGGCTGGCCAGTGGCTCCGTCCTGCCGGTGCGGGTGGCCAAGGCGGGCGACGTGCCGCGCCCCGGCCATTTCTACTTGGCGCCCGACAACGCCCACATGGGCCTCGGCATGGACGGGACCGTCAAGCTGGACCACGGCGCGCCGGAAAACAGCGCCCGGCCAGCGGTGTCGCATTTCTTCCGCTCCGTCACCCGGGTGCACGGGGCCCGCGCCGTCGGCGTGCTGCTGTCCGGCATGGGGGTGGACGGCGCCGCGGAACTGCGCGAGATGCGCGACGCGGGGGCGGTGACCTTCGCGCAGGACAAGGAAAGCAGCATCGTCCACGGCATGCCAGGGGCCGCCATCGCGCTGGGTGGCGCCACCGCCGTGCTGAAGCCGGACGAGATCGCCGCCCGACTGGTCACGCTGGCGCGAAAGGCGGAGGGAAAGTAGCCATGCCCCAAGGCAAGGACGCGAAAACCATCCTCGTGGTCGATGATGAGCCCCAGGTGCTGGCGGCCATGGAGGACCTGCTTGAGGATGACTTTCGCGTCCTGCTGCAGACCTCGCCCAAGGCGGCGCTGAAGTTGCTGGAGCGGGAATCCGACCTGTCCGCCATCATTTCCGACCAGCGCATGCCGGGCCTCAGCGGCCATGAGTTCTTAGGCATCGCCAGCCGATTGTCCGACGCCCCGCGCATCCTGTTCACTGGATATTCCGACCTGGACGCCGTGGTGGCGGCGGTGAACAAGGGCCAGATCTTCGGCTACATCACCAAGCCCTGGGACCCCAAGGAACTGCGCCGGGTGGTGGACAAGGCGGTGGAGCATTGCGAGCTGCACCGCGCCCTGCTGGAGGAACAGCGCTTGCTGCACCACCTGATGGACAGCATGCCGGACGCCATTTTCTTCAAGGACCGCGTCCACCGTTTCCAGCGCGTCAACCGCGCGGCCGCCCGCGAGCTGGGGGCGGAGAGCGCGGCGGCCTGCCTGGGCAAGCGGGTGGGCGACTTCCTGGACCCCGTCCGGGCGGAAACCATCGAGGCGCAGGAGCGCATGGTGCTGCAGACCGGCAAGCCGGTGGTGGACCTGGTGGGCCGCCGGGGAGAGCGCTGGGTGTCGGCCACCGTGGCGCCGGTGGTGGATGAGCAGGGCCAGGGGACCGGGCTGGTGGGCATCACCCGCGACGTTACCGACCGCCTGCGGCTGGAGGAACGCATCGCCCGCCTGACCCGCGCCCACGCGGTGCTCAGCGGCATCAACGGCCTGATCGTGCGCGTGCACGACCAGCACCAGCTGTTCGCCGACGCCTGCCGCATCGCCACCGGCCAGGGCCAGTTCCACCAGGCGTGGATCGGCCTAGTGGCGGAGGGGCGGGTGGTTCCCGTGGCGGCCGACGGCGTGAGTTTGGCGGCCCTTTCGCCGATAGAGCCGAATTTGGCGCCGGGAAGGGCGGGCCACCCGCTGGACACCATTGTCACCTCCGCCCTGGCGGACCAGGTGCCGGTGGCGGCGGCGGAATGTGTCGGGGGGATGGCCACCCTGGTGCTACCCCTGGTGGTGGACCGGGCATCCGTGGGCGTCATGGCCCTGTCGGCCATGGAGACCGATCGCTTCGACGCGCAGGAGGTGGCCCTGCTGCGTGAGATGGCGGGCAACATCTCCTTCGCGCTGGATCATCTGCACAAGGCCCTGCGCTTGGACTACCTGGCGCTGTACGACGGGTTGACCGGCCTGGCGAACCGCAGGCTGTTCGCTGACCGCCTGGCGCAGCACATGGCGCGGGCGCGCGCCAAGCGGCGGTTGATGGCCTTGGTCCTGGTCGATGTGGAGCGTTTCCGCAGCATCAACGACAGCCTGGGCCTGGACATCGGGGATGAGGTGCTGCGCGAGGTGGCCCGCCGCCTGTCCGCCGCGGCCCCCCTTACCGACACGCTGGGGCGCGTCGGCGCCGACTGCTTCGGCATGCTGGTGCCGGAGGTGAAAAGCGCGGGCGACGTGGCGCATCTGGTGCGGGAGAGGATCCTGCCCTGCTTCGACACCCTGATCCAGGCGGGCGGCGAACAGCTGCGCCTGTCCGCCCGCGTGGGCGCGGCCCTGTTTCCAGACGACGCCCAGGACGGGGAGACGCTGTTCACCCATGCCGAGATCGCGCTCAAGAAGGCCAAGGACACGCGCGAGCGCCTGCTGTTCTACGCCACCGGCATGAACAAACGCCTGGCCCAGGCCCTGCGGCGCGAGACACGGCTGCGCACCGCGCTGGAGAACCGGCAATATGTGCTGCACTACCAACCCAAGATCGATCTGCGCGACGGCCGTGTCACCGGGCTTGAGGCGCTGATCCGCTGGAACGAGCCTGGGGGTGATGTCGTCGGTCCGGCCGAGTTCATTCCCCTGGTGGAGGAGCTGGGCCTGATCCACGACATGGGCGACTGGGTCATGAACCAGGCGGTGACGGACTTCCAATGCTGGCGGGCCCAGGGCCTGAAGCCGCCGCGCATCGCCGTCAACGTCTCCGCCCTGCAGTTGGCGCGCGACGATTTCGTGGACGGGATGAGGGCTCGCCTGGACCGGGACGAGGCGGCACGCGCCTGCCTGGATCTGGAGATCACGGAAAGCGTGCTGATGCGCGACATCCAGGCCTGCATCCCCAAGATCGCGGCCCTGCGCGAGATGGGCGTGCAGGTCTATATCGATGATTTCGGCACAGGCTATTCCTCGCTGGCCTATATCGCCCGCCTGCCACTGACGGCGCTGAAGATCGACCGGGCCTTCGTCTCCAGCATCGACGCCAGCTCGGAAGACACAACCATCGTCTCCACCATCATCCAGTTGGCCCACAGCCTGGGCCTGAAGGTGGTGGCGGAGGGGGTGGAGACGGCGGACCAGGCCAAGCTGCTGCGCCTGCTGCGCTGTGACGAGATGCAGGGCTACCTCATCAGCCGCCCGGTCCCGGCCCTGGAGATCGAGGCGATGCTGGCGGCCCCGAAGCTGATTTGAGGTATTTGCCGCTCGCCGCGCGGAACGCGCCCGGCGCCATGTCCGTCCATTTGCGGAAGGCGCGGTGGAAGGCGCTGGGCTCGGCGAAGCCCAGGCGCGCCGCCAACTCGGGAATGGGCTCCGTCCCCGCCGCCAGCGACGCTTCCGCCACCCGTCGGCGCAGTTCGTCCTTGATGGTTTGGAAGGGCCGCCCCTCCTGCCGCAGGCCCCGGCGCAGGGTGGCGGGGGAACAGCGCAGGCGGCGGGCCACGGTGTCGAAGTCCGGCCAGGCGGTGGGCGGCTGGCGGTCCAGCAGTTGGGTCACGCGGCGGGCGTAGCTGTCGGGGTTGCGGTAGCGCACCAGGAAATTCTCCGGCGCGCGGTTCAGGAAGGTGACGGCCGAGCGCGCGTCCTGCGCCACCGGCAGGGCCAGCAGGGCCGCGTCGAACCACAGGCGGGCGGCGTCCTGGCCGAAGCGCAGGGTGGAACTGTAGAGCACCCGGTATTCCTCCGCATGCGGCGGGGGTGGATGGGCGAAGTCGGCGGCGGCTATGGGGATGCGCCGGCGCACCAGCCAGCAAGCCAGGCCGTGCAGATAGGTCATCAGCGTCTCCTGCGCGAACAGGGCCAAAGGGAGTTGCGGCGGCGTGGCGCGGATCTCCAGGCAGGCCAGGCGCCCCTGGCGGCGGATGCCCACCCGGATGCCGTCGAACACGCTGTTGTAGCCGCGACAGGCCAGGTCCAGGGCCCGGCCCAGGTCGCGGCCGCCCAAGGCCAGCAGGCAGATGACGGAGAAGGTGCCGATCTTCATGCGCCGGCTGTCCAGGCCGAAGAACTCGTCATCCGTCACCTGGGCCACCAGGCGCAGCAGCGTGCCGTAGGTCGCCACCGGCACGCGGGCGCCATCGGGAATGCCGTCCAGCCCGGCCTTGCGCCGCAGCGGGCCGGCGTCCAAACCCTTCGCGGCGGCGCAGCCCAGCGCCGCCTCCACGAAATAGGGGGCGACGCTGTTTTTCTCCTGAAGGATCAAGTCCACGCGATGACACCCGAGCCGCTTGACAAAAACGATCACCGGATTTGATCCGGTTGGTCATTTCGGATTGGATCAATCATGTCTAGTGTGGCCGCGGCTGGCAAGCCGGCCCATAAGCGAGCCCATAAGCGACGAGGAAACGCCCCCCATGCTGATCACCGAGGAACAGGCCATGGTGCGTGACATGGCGCGCGCCTTCGCCCGTGAGCGGCTGGCGCCCGGGGCGGCGGAACGCGATCGCACCAGCGCCTTCCCGGCCGATGAGCTGAAGGCGATGGGCGAGTTGGGCCTGATGGGCATGCTGGTGCCCGAGGAGTGGGGCGGGGCCGGCACCGACATCCTGTCCTATGTCCTGGCGATCGAGGAGATCGCGGCCGGCGACGGCGCCATTTCCACCATCATGAGCGTGCACAACTCCGTGGGCTGCGCGCCCATCCTGACGTTCGGCACCCCGGCGCAGAAGGAACGCTACCTGCGCGCCATGGCGTCGGGCCAAACGCTGGGCGCCTTCTGCCTGACGGAACCGCAGGCGGGCTCCGACGCGTCCGCGCTCAAGACCCGCGCCGTGCGGGATGGCGACCATTGGGTCATCAACGGCGCCAAGCAGTTCATCACCAACGGTCAAAACGCCGGCGTGGCCCTGGTCTTCGCCGTCACCGATCCGGCCGCCGGCAAGAAGGGCATCTCCGCCTTCCTGGTGCCCACCGACACCCCCGGCTATACCGTCGCGCGGCTGGAGCACAAGCTGGGACAGCGCTGCAGCGATACCGCGCAGATCGTGTTCGACAATGTTCGGGTGCCGCATGAAGCCATGCTGGGTGAGCCCGGCCAGGGCTATCGCATCGCGCTGGCCAACCTGGAGGGCGGGCGCATCGGCATCGCCGCCCAGTCCGTGGGCATGGCCCAGGCGGCGTTCGAGGCGGCGCGTGACTACGCGCGCGAGCGCACCAGCATGGGCGTCGCCATCATCGAGCATCAGGCCGTGGCGTTCCGCCTGGCGGACATGGCCACCCGCATCGAGGCGGCGCGCCAGCTGGTGCTGCATGCCGCCAGCCTGCGCCAGGTGGGCCAGCCCTGCCTGAAGGAGGCCTCCATGGCCAAGCTGTTCGCCTCGGAGATGGCGGAGCGTGTCTGCTCCGACGCCATCCAGACCTTCGGCGGCTATGGCTATGTCGATGATTTCCCGGTGGAGCGCATCTATCGCGATGTGCGCGTCTGCCAGATTTACGAGGGCACCAGCGACATCCAGAAGCTGGTGATTTCCCGCAACCTCTGAGGGACTTGAGCGATGAAAGCGCTGGTCGCGGTCAAGCGGGTCGTTGACTACAACGTGAAGGTTCGCGTGAAGGCGGACGGCACGGGTGTGGAGACGGCCAACGTCAAGATGTCGATGAACCCGTTCGACGAGATCGCGGTTGAGGAGGCTGTGCGCCTGAAAGAGGCGGGCAAAGCCACCGAGATCGTGGTGGTGAGCATCGGGCCGGGGGCGGCGCAAGATGCGTTGCGCACGGCGCTGGCCATGGGGGCCGACCGCGCCATCCTGGTGGAAACGGATGTGGAGACGCAGCCGCTGGGCGTGGCCAAGGCGCTGAAGGCGTTGGTGGAAAAGGAACAGCCCGGCCTGGTCATCCTGGGCAAGCAGGCCATCGACGACGACGCCAACCAGACCGGCCAGATGCTGGCGGCGCTGCTGGGCTGGGCCCAGGGCACCTTCGCCAGCAAGGTGGTGCCGGCGGAAGGTACTGTGGCGGTGACGCGTGAGATCGACGGCGGTCTGGAGACGGTGGAGCTCAAGCTGCCGGCGGTGGTGACCACCGACCTGCGCCTGAACGAGCCGCGCTACGCCTCGCTGCCCAACATCATGAAGGCGAGGAAGAAGCCGCTGGAGACGGTGGACGCCGCCAGCCTGGGCGTGGACCTGACGCCGCGGCTGAAGACGCTGAAGGTGGCGGAGCCGCCGAAGCGGGCCGGCGGGGTGAAGGTGGGCTCCGTCCAGGAGCTGGTGGCCAAGCTGAAGACCGAAGCGCGGGTGATCTGACCATGACAACTCTTGTTATCGCTGAGCCCTCGGTCGAGGGCGTGAAGGCCCCGACGCTGACCACCCTGGGTGCCGCCGCCAAGCTGGGCGGCGACGTGCATGTGCTGGTGCTGGGCCAGGGCGTGGGTGCTGTCGCCGACGCGACCGCCCAGGTGGCCGGTGTTGCCAAGGTGCTGACGGCCGATGCCGCCGAGCTGGCCCATGGCCTGGCGGAGAACGTGGCCCCGCTGGTGGTGGGGCTGGTGAAGGCCGGCGGCTACAGCCATGTGCTGGCCCCCAGCACCACCTTCGGCAAGAACGTGGCGCCGCGCATCGCGGCCCTGCTGGATGTGGCGCAGGTCAGCGACATCACCGGGGTGGAAAGCCCGGACACCTTCACCCGGCCCATCTACGCCGGCAACGCTATCGCCACGGTACAGTCGTCGGACCCGGTGAAGGTGGCGACGGTGCGTGGCACGGCGTTCGAGGCGGTAGCCGCCACGGGCGGCAGCGCCGCCGTCGAGGCCGCGTCCGGTGCGGCCGACGCCGGCCTGTCGAGGTTCGTGAGCCAGGAGGTCTCCAAGTCCGAACGTCCGGAGCTGACCAGCGCCCGGGTGATCGTCTCGGGCGGGCGGGGCATGCAGTCGGGCGACAACTTCCCCCTGCTGGAGGCGCTGGCCGACAAGCTGGGGGCGGCCGTCGGCGCATCCCGCGCCGCCGTGGACGCCGGCTTCGTGCCCAACGACTACCAGGTCGGGCAGACGGGCAAGATCGTGGCGCCGGAACTGTACATCGCCGTGGGCATCTCGGGCGCCATCCAGCACCTGGCCGGCATGAAGGACAGCAAGGTCATCGTCGCCATCAACAAGGACGAAGAGGCGCCGATCTTCCAGATCGCCGACTACGGCCTGGTCGCCGACCTGTTCAAGGCCGTGCCGGAATTGACGGCCGAGGTCTGAGCCATTTCAGGGTTCAAGGAATAACACCGTGAACTGGCCGGGCGCTCGCAAGGGCGTCCGGCCAAATTTTTATTCCGCAGCGTGGTGCAACACCTGCACGGCCGACAGGTCTACGCTCTGATGGGCGCGGGCCAGGTTGTGGGTGGTCTGCAGGTTCAGCCAGAACTGCGCCGTGGTGCCCAGCGCCTTGGCCAGGCGTAGGGCGGTATCCGCCGTCATGTCCGTCTGTTCGCTCGCCACCCGTTCGATCCGTGTGCGGGGCACGCCGCAGGCCTTGGCGATCTTGCCCGCTGTCAGGCCCAGGGGCTCCATGAACTCCTCCCGTAGGACTTCGCCGGGATGGACGGGGCGCATGGCGATCAGGGGATCGATGGTCACAGGTGCCTCCGTTCAATGATAATCGACGATTTCAACATCATGGGCATCTTGGCCGTCCCAGCGGAAACACACGCGCCATTGATCGTTGATGCGGATGGAATGCTGGCCTTCACGGTCTCCCGACAGCTTTTCCAAGCGATTGCCGGGCGGAACGCGCAGATCGTCCACGGTGGTCGCCGCGTGAAGGATCGCCAATTTCCGCTGCGCCGCGCGCACCAAGTCCGCAGGAAAACCTTTCGTCAACATGCCCGTGAGCACTGCCTCACTGATCTTGCCCTTGGTGCTTTTAATCATCGCAACCAGTCATTCATTGAGATTATTCACGTATCATGAAACGATACACATAACAAGTGGAACTGTGTCATGTTATGATACGCTATGCCCCGCCGCCCTCAGCAGGGACAGGGTGCGGTCCCGGTTCTCCGCCTGGATCATGAGATGGTCGGTGTTGAAGGTGGAGGTGACGAAGACGCCGATGCCATCCTCCGACAACGGGCGGATGACGGACAGCAGGATGCCCGCCTGGTCGAAGGCGAAGGGGCCGATGAACTTCAGGCACACCCAGTCGCGGTCGGCCTTCACGTCCTGCGGCACCCTCTCCTCGCGGCAGATCAGCGTCAGTTCCTCGTCGTCCCGGGCCAGGGCGGTGAAACCTTCGCCGTCCCACCAGTTGGGGACGGGGGTATCGGGCGGGAATTGGACGATGGCGTAGCGGCCGTCCAGGTGCTGCAGGGTGATGCCCATGGGGTGCTTTCCATAGAATGAGGCCGTGGCGCCGATGACGGCGCCATCTTACCGGAAAATTTCCCTGATGGCGCATGGTGGGAATCGCGGCGGCCAAGATCCGGCCGCCGCGATCCCCTGGTGCTTATTCCACCGTGTCCACCGGGGTGGCGGAAACCACCACCGGCGCTTCGGCCAGCAGGTCGCCCACGGCCGCGCGGAAGGCGGTGTAGTGCGGGCTGGTGCGGTGGGCCTCGACGGCCGCCTCGTCGGCGTAGATCTCGAACACATGGAAGCGGACCGTGGCGTCGGTGCCGCGGAACAGGTCGTAGCGGCGGGCGCCCGGCTCTGCCCGCGAGTGGCCGGTCAGTTCGCGCATTAGCGCTTCCACCTTGTCCACGGCCTCGGGCTTGGGCGTGACGGTGGCGATCAATGCAATAGTCATTAAGAATTCTCCTTAAGCTTCGACGGCGTAGCGTTGCAGCCAGTGGGCGTAGGGGGCGGGCAGGACCCAGGCCTGGCGTTCCACGCCCAGCTTGAGAGCGGCGGCGTAGGGCCAATGCGGGCTGGCCAGGTGATTGCGGCCGACCAGCACCTGGTCCAACTGCCCCTCCCGCACCACGCGGTCGGCGACCTCGGGATTGGCGAAGCCCCAGGCGGAGGAGACGGGGATGCCGGCCTCCTTGCGCACGCGGGCGGCGACCGGCGCCAGGAAGGCGGGGCCCCAGGGCACGTTGCCCTTGGGCGTGGAGAAGCCGACGCTGACGCTCAGCAGATCCAGCCCTTCCTGGCGGAAGCGGCGGGTCAGGGCGATGGATTCGGCCAGCGTCTCCTCATCCCGCCCGTCATACTCGATGACGCCGAAGCGGGCGGTCAGGGGCAGGTGCTCCGGCCACACCTGGCGCACGGCGGCCAGTGTTTCCACCAGGAAGCGGCCCCGGTTCTCCGCACTGCCGCCGTACTGGTCGGTGCGCTGGTTGGCGTCGCGGCTGAAGAAGCTTTGGCCCAGATAGCCGTGGGCGAAGTGCAGTTCCAGCCATTCGAAGCCCGCGTCGCGGGCGCGCTTGGCGGCGGCCACGAAGTCCTCGCGCACCCGGGCGATGTCGTCCAGGGTCATGGCCTTCGGCACCTTGGGCAGGGTGCCGCCGAAGGCAATGGCCGAGGGGGCGATGGTGTCCCAGCCGCGCGGATCGCCCTCGGCGATGTGATCGTCCCCTTCCCAGGGACGGTTGGCGCTGGCCTTGCGGCCGGCATGGCCGATCTGGATACCGGGCACGGCCCCGGCCGCCTTGATGGCGCGGACGATGGGCACGAAGGCCTGGGCCTGCGCGTCGTTCCACAGGCCGGTGCAGGCCGGGGTGATGCGGCCCTCCGGGGCGACGCCGGTGGCCTCCACCACCACCAGGCCGGCGCCGCCCCGGGCCAGGCCGGCATAATGGCTGAGGTGCCAGTCGTTGGGCAGGCCGTCGGTGGCGCTGTACTGGCACATCGGCGGCACGGCGATGCGGTTGCGTAACACGACGTCTTTGATCTTCAGCGGATCGAACAAGGTGGGCATGCGAAACTCCGAATGAACGGGAAGGGTATAGGATTGGTCGGGAAGGATCAGGGCAGGGTGGAATAGACCAGTCGTCTAGATGTTCGGTTACGGCAATGCCGGCCTGGTCATGCGCGCCGACAGGCCGGCGGGTTGCGGTTGGGCCTTAAGAAGGGGTGCTGCAGGGCGTGTCGAGGTGCAGCATCATGCGGGTGGCGCGCATGGCGGCCTCCAGCGGGGCGGCGCTGCGGGAAATCTTGGCCATCAGGCTGGCGCCCAGCCAAGTCTGGTACAAAGTTTCCGCTGTGGGGCAGGCAGGGCCGGATACCTTCAGGGAACCGTCGGCCATGCCGTCCTCCAGCGCCTGGCCCAGGCGCCTGATGATGGCCTTGGTGCCGCGGTCCAGCACGGCGCGCATCGCCTCCGACAGATCGGCGACCTCGGCCCCCAGCTTTACCGCCAGGCACTTGCCCTCTGGATCGCAGCCACCCTGGGTATCGATCCAGTTCTGCCAGTAGGCCAGCATGCGGTCGACCACCGGCTTACCCGGCACCGACAACTGCCGGTCCAGGTCCGCCAGGTACACCTCGAAATAGCTCTCCAGCAGCGCCGTGCCGAAGGCGTCCTTGAACTCGAAGTAGTGGTAGAACGACCCCTTGGGCACGTTGGCGGCGCCCAGGATCTCGTTCAGCCCAACCGCGGCGAACCCCTTGCCGCCGATGATGCGCTGGGCGGTGTCGAGGATGTGCTGGCGCACGTCGATGCTGTGGGGCTTGGCAATCATGGGCGCGATATAGGCACAATTAGACCAGTCGTCTAGTGACGGTCGTCACCCGGTGCGGACTTTTGTTTGCGGGCGATCAGGTCCAGGACGTGGGGCCAAGGATAGGCCGCCGCCCGGTCCACGGGGCGGATACCCTCGGGATCCGGCCGGTTGAAATCGGCGCCGCGCTCAATCAGCAGCAGGGCGCTGTCCTCATCGCGCACGGTGTCCAGGGGCGCATAGCCTTGCTGGTTGGGCCGGTTGGGATCAGCGCCCCCATCCAACAAGGCGCGCTCCACCATCAGGTCGTCCGTCAATTGCAGCGGGTCCTCGTAACCGACGGCATTCATGCTGACATGGGCCGCGCTCAGGGCGTGGAGGATGTGAACGACATTGTCCGATGAAGCTGGATTCAAGGCTGGCGCTAATATCGCCGCCACTACGGGCGACCGCGTGCGTAACGTTTCCATTTCCGGAAGCGCTTGTGACAGCGATGACAGATCCGGGTGATGGCGCAAAATCAGCTCGACCAGCTGGGGCTTGCCCGACCAGGCCGCCGCCGTGATTACAGACCGGCCAGACCATTTCTGCACGCCCCCCGGGTCGGCGCCCGCATCAATAAGTTTGGCGGCGATGGTCACCCATCCATGCTCCGCCGCGGCATATAAGGCGTCCGTCCTGGCTTGGGCGTTGCCAGCCCCGACCCCGTGCGCCAGCAGATGTTCCACCACCTCAATTTGACCTTTGCCGGCGGCCCATCCCAGGGCCCATTGGCTGACCTTGTCATCACGCAGCGTCGCGCCGGCGGCCTCAAAAGCCAGGATCGTTTCGAGATTGGTGCTGCCAGCCAGCCGGGCGAGGAGCTGTGAGGCTTGGGGTGTCGTGAAGTCATATCCTTGCTGTTGCAGGGTCCCGACATCCTCGGATGTGCCATTCAGCCACTTACTGGTATCGGCGACATGGTCGATCATTTCTTCCAGCGCCGTCATGGACGGTGGCATGCCGACTTCCCTGCCGACATAGTCCACGACCGTCTTGCTTTGGCCGTTGATGGAGACGGTGACGGAATAACTGGGCATGTCCGTGACCGATCGCGCGTAGCGGTCGGCCAGATTGTAAAAGTCCATGGCTCGCAGCATGGACAGCAGTGTGTCGATGCCAGCCTGCGATGCCATGCCAGTTTGCAGCCCGAGAACCTTGGCGTAGACCTCTCCTTGGTAGCTCACCGTGCCGTCGCCCCGAATTTCGACCGTGTAGCTGGGGCAGTGGCCATAGCAGGCACCCCGCTTCAGGGCAATGGACAGGCCGGATCGGTCCTTTACCGTTGGGAAGGGACGTGCTTTGGCCGGCAGCGCTGGGGTGATGACGTAGTCCTCCAGGCGGGCCAGCGCCCATACCGGGGCACCGTCCTTGATGAAGGGTTTGAAGCGCAACTTGCCCAGATTCTTCCGCGCCCTGTCGACGTATGCCGGCTCGCCGTCGATCGGTGTGACTGAGATCGCTTCGCCCCTAGGGTCGACAAGGACATCGAAGGAAACGGTGTGGATTTGGTCGCGGCTGAGGCCAACATCCGTCAACGGCTGTTTGGGCAGGGTCAACAGATGACGCATGGCCTGCCATCGCTCCACCTGAAGGGGCGGGCCATCAGGCTTTGAGACGCAGCCTGATAATAGGGCGCCAAACGATACACAAACGACGAGCCCGCCTTGCCATACCCAAATCCCCATCCGCTTCCCCAACACTATTACAAGCGTTCAGCGGACGGTGGCGCCGGATTGTGGCGGCGGTGTGATAGCGCGCGCCGGTGAGGCCTCACCCCACCTCCACCACGATCTTGCCCACGGCCTGACGGGCGCCCAGTGCCACCAGACCTTCGGGCGCGCGGGCGAAGGGCAGGCGCAGGCCGATGTGGGGGCGGATGGTGCCGTCGGCCAGCCAGCCCATGATCTCCTCCAGGTAGGTCTGGTTCAGGGCCGGGTCGCGCCGGGTGAACTCGCCGTAGAACACGCCCAGCACGGCGCCGTCCTTCAGCAGGGTCAGGTTCAGGGGCAACTTGGGAATGCCGGCGGTGAAGCCCACCACCAGGTAGCGGCCACGCCAGCCCAGGGCGCGGAAGGCGGGCTCGGCATAGGCGCCGCCCATGGGGTCGTAGATCACGTCGGCCTCGCCCTTGGAGGACACGGCCTGGCAGGCGGCGCGGATGTCGGCGGTCAGGGCCTTGGCGGCGACCGGGTCGTCCAGGCGGGCGGGGTAGACCACCACGGCGTCGGCGCCGTTATCCTTGGCGATGGCGGCTTTCTCCGGCGAGGATGCGGCCGCGATGACGGTGGCGCCCATGGCCTTGCCCAATTGCACCGCCGCCAGGCCCACGCCGCCGGCCGCCCCCAGCACCACCAGCGTCTCCCCCGCCGCCAGCCTGGCGCGGTCGCGCAGGGCGTAGTGGCTGGTGCCGTAGGTCAGTCGCAGGGCGGCGCCGGCGGCGTCATCCACGCCATCCGGCAGGGGCAAGCAGTCCGATGCCGGTATGGCCAGCTGTTCCGACAGGCCGCCGTGGGGCACCACGCCGATGACGCGATCACCCACCGCGAAATCCTGGACGCCGTCGCCCATGGCGGTCACCCGGCCGGCCACCTCCAGCCCGGGGGCGAAGGGCCGGGGGGACGGGCCTGGTACAGGTCCTGGATCACCAGCAGGTCCGGGTAGTTCAAGGCCGTGGCTGTCACGGTCACCACCACCTGGCCAGGGCCCGCCACCGGCGGTGCCGCGTCCGTATCCAGGACCAGGGTGTCCGGTCCCCCCGCCTGATGGCTGCGCCAAGCCCGCATCGCTGTCCTCCCGTGACCGCATCGTTGGTTGGGCAACAGAGTGGGGGAGGCGGCGGGGCCGGTCCATCATTCATATTGACCGGTCGCGGCGGTCTTCCCAGGATCGCGGCCATGCCGGGCCGCGCGCAGTGCGCTGGCGGGCCGGGTTTCTGACAATGGGAGAGTCCACGCATGATCGGCCGCTTGAACCATGTCGGCATCGCCACACCGTCGATCGAGGACGCCATCGCGGTCTATCGCGACCTTTTGGGCGCCACGGTGATTCGCGACCCCTTCGATCTGCCGGCCCAGGGCGTGCGCGTCTGCTTCATCGACACGCCCAACAGCCAGATCGAGCTGATCGAGCCCCTGGGCGAGGCCTCCCCCGTCCACGCCTTCCTGAAGAAGTTCCCCCAGGGCGGCCAGCACCATGTCTGTTTCGAGGTGCCGGACATCCATGCCGCCGCCGCCGACATGGCGGCCAAGGGCGCCACCGTGCTGGGCCAGCCCCGCATCGGCGCCCATGGCACACCGGTGATCTTCGTGCACCCCAAGAGCATGGGCGGCGTGTTGGTGGAACTCATGGAGACGCCGAAGGACGGTCACCACTGAAGAAACGGCGGGGTCGGCCCCTTATCCTCCGCTCAAAATCCCCTTGATGCGGTTGGCCAGGGTTTCCATGGTGAAGGGCTTGGTCTGCACGTGCAGGCCGGGCGCCAGGCGTTCGTTGCCGATGACGGCGTTCTCGGCATAGCCGGTGATGAACAGCACCTTCAGGCCGGGACGCAACTTCCGTCCGGCGTCGGCCAACTCGCGGCCGTTCATGCCCTGGGGCAGGCCGATGTCGGTGACCAGCAGGTTGATGGCGGCTTCCGACTGCAGGATGCGCAGGCCCTCGGGGCCGTCCGCCGCTTCCAGCGTGGTGTAGCCCAGCTCGTCCAGCACCTCGGTCATCAGCAGGCGCACGGTGGGTTCATCATCCACCACCAGCACGGTCTCGCCCCGCTTGGCCCGGGGCGCCGCCGGGGCGATGGCCAGCATCTCCGCCGCCCGCTCCTCGCCCTCGTGGCGAGGCAGGTAGAGGGACACCGTGGTGCCATGCCCGACCTCGGACCGGATGCGCACCTGGCCGCCCGACTGGCGCACGAAGCCATAGATCATGGACAGGCCCAGGCCGGTGCCCTGGCCGATGGGCTTGGTGGTGAAGAAGGGGTCGAAGGCGCGGGCGATGACATCGGGCGGCATGCCGACGCCGGTGTCGGTGACGCTCAGCAGCACGAACTGGCCGGCCGGCATGTCCTGAAGTCCGACCAGTTCGTCATCGATCACCCGATTGCTGGCCTCGATGGTGATGTGGCCGCCGTGGGGCATGGCGTCGCGGGCATTGATGCACAGGTTCAGCAGGGCGCTTTCCAGCTGGTTGGCATCGACCAGGGTGGTCCACAGGTCGGGCGGCGTGTCCACAATCAGAGCGATGGCTGGTCCCGCGGTGCGCCGCACCAGGTCCTCCATATCGCGCACCAGGCGGCTGATGTCGGTGGGCCGGGGGTCCAGGGTCTGCTGGCGGGAGAAGGCCAGCAGCCGATGGGTAAGGGACGCCGCGCGGTCCACCGCGCCCCGCGCCGCCGTCATGTAACGGTCCAGCGTCCCCAGCCGGCCCTGGCGGACACGCTGGTCCAGCAATTCCAGGCTGCCGCTGATGGCGGTCAGCAGGTTGTTGAAGTCATGGGCCAGGCCACCGGTCAGCTGGCCCACCGCCTCCATCTTCTGCGCCTGGCGCAATTGCGCCTCCGCCAGGCGCAGGGCCTCAGCCTGCCGCTTCTCCGCGGTGATGTCGCGGCCGTAACCGTAAACCACCTCCCCCTCGGCGAAGGAGTTCCAGGAAATCCAACGGAAGCCGCCGTCCTTGTGGCGCACCCGGTTCTCGAAGCTCAGCAACTGGCCCTTGACCAGCAGATCCGCATGCGCGGCGGCGGTGGTGCGGGCGTCGTCCGGCCAGGTCAACTCCAGGAAGCTGTGGCCGATGACCTCGTCCGGCTCAAAGCCCAGGATGGGCTTCCAGGCGGGGTTGGCGTCGCGGAACACGCCGTCCCGCCCCACCACCAGCAGCAGGTCGCGGGAAAAGCGCCAGACGCGGTCGCGCTCCGCCGTCCGTTCCGCCACCCGCTCTTCCAGTTCGGCGTTCAGGCGGGCCAGCTTGTCGGCGGTGACGCGTAGGGTCCGCTCGGCCCGCACCTTGGCCGTCGTCTCCACCACGATGGCGATGACGCCGGCGGGGCGGCCGCTCTCATCCAGGATGGGGGAGTAATCGAGGTTCATCCACACCTGTTCCGGCCGGCCTGAGCGGTGCAGCGTCAGTTGCTGGTCCTGGTAGGCCAGCGTCCCGCCGGCCAAGCCCACCTTCATGACATGGTCGTTGAAATCGGCGACCTCATGCCAGCCTTCGCGGACCTTTGAGCCCAGCAGTGCTGGATGGCGCCCGCCGGCGAAGACGGAATAGGCATCGTTGTAGATCATGATGCCGTCCGGTCCCCACAGCGTGACGATGGGGACGGGCGACCGCAGGATCAGCCCCACGGTGGTCTGCAGGCTTTGCGGCCAGTGGGCCAGGGGCCCCAGGGGCGTGGTGGCCCAGTCATAGGCGGCGATCAGGCCCGCCAGCTCGCCGCCGCCGTTCAGGAACACCGGTACCGCCTCTCGCGCCATCTGCCGCCGCGTCCCGTCCACCCACACACCCGCCATCGCGCCGCATTTCCCAAGATACCTGTTATGTCACGCCGGCGTTGAGGCCACATCGCCAACCAAAGACCATATCGCGGCGCGATATCCTCCCCAAAAGGCAGAGGGTCGGGGCGGATGGGTCAGCGCTGGTGGTGCAGGTCCATCATCTCCGGCGGCATCATGTTGGCGCTGAGGTTGGCCATGATCCACAGCGACCCCGCCACCACCAGGAAGACGATCAGCACGCCGAAGGCCAGCGCCAGCACGTTGTTGGTGTTGTCGGGACCGGTGGTGATGTGCAGGAAGAACACCAGGTGGACGCCCATTTGGGCCACCGCCAGCACGGCCAGCCCGATGGGCACGCCCGGTTGCCACAGCACGTGCGTGCTGGCCGCCCAGAAGGAGGTGGCGGTCAGGATGATGGCCAGCGCCAGGCCGATGACATAGGCCTTGAGGCTGGACAGCAGCTCTTCCCGGCTGTCGCCCGGGGCCGTATCACCGCCATGGGTGTGTTCTTGCGTGGTGTCCGCCATGTCAGCGCGCTCCCATCAGGTAGACGATCGTGAACAGGGCCACCCAGATGATGTCCAGGGCATGCCAGAACAGGCTGAAGCACATCAGGCGATGGCATACGGTGGGGCGCCAGCCCTTGTCCGCCACCTGGGCCACCATGACCACCAGCCACAGCAGCCCCACCGCCACATGGGCACCGTGGCAGCCCACCAGGGTGAAGAAGCCCGACAGGAAGGCGCTACGGTCGGCGGTGGCACCCCGGGCGACCATGCCGGCGAACTCGCGCATCTCCAGGACCAGGAAGCCCAGCCCCAGGATGAAGGTGATCGCCGCGCCCAGATAGAAGGTGCCGCGATGCCGCGCGTCCATGGCCAGGGACATCATCCCGCAGCTGAAGCTGGAGAACAGCAGCAGCGCCGTTTCCACCGCCACGTTCCGGGCATCGAACAGCTCCGCCCCCGTCGGGCCGCCCGCCGTCGCCTTCCCCAGCACCGCGAAGGTCGCGAAGAGGGCGGAGAACATGACGATGTCGCTCAGCAGGAACAGCCAGAAGCCGTAGGCGATGATGATACGCTTGGGCGCCGGGCCGGCGGCGCTGTCGGACACCGGCATGCCGTGGTGGGTGTGGGCCTCGTGCCCGTGGACGGTGGTGGCGGTCATGGCGTGCCCCCCACCCAATAGGCCTGGTGGTGGGCGCGGTCGACCCGTGCCAGTTCATCCGCTGCGATCTCGAACTCGCTCTCATCCCGCCAGGCGAAGACCAGGGTGGTGATCAGCGCGCCCACCAGGCCCAGGATCACCAGCCACCAGATGTGCCAGATGAGGGCGAAGCCGGTGACCACGGCGAAGAAGGCGGTGACGAAGCCGGTGGGGCTGTTGAGCGGCATGTGGATGGGCGCGTAGGCCAGGGCTTCGGCCGCGGCGACCCGTTCCTCCCTCGCGCGACGCTTCATGTGCCAGTAGGCGTCCTCCCGCTCCACACGGGGCAGGACGGCGAAGTTCCAGGCGGGCGGGGGCGAGGGCGTGGACCATTCCAGCGTGCGGCCGTGCCAGGGGTCGCCCGTATGGTCGCGCCGCCGCTCGCGCGTCCGGATGGACACGACCAGCTGGATGACCAGCGCCAGGATGCCGGCCAGGATGAAGGCGACGCCCACCGCCGCCACGATCAGCCAGGGCTGCCAGCCGGGATTGTCGTAATGCTGCAGCCGGCGCGTCATGCCCAGCATGCCCAGGTAATAAAGCGGCATGAAGGCCAGGTAGAAGCCGACGAACCAACACCAGAACGAGACCTTGCCCCAGCCCTCATCCAGGGTGAAGCCGAAGGCCTTGGGGAACCAGTACATGTAGCCGGCCAACACCCCGAACACGACGCCGCCGATGATGACGTTGTGGAAATGGGCGATCAGGAACAGGCTGTTGTGCAGGATGAAGTCGGCTGGGGGCACGGCCAGCAGCACGCCCGTCATGCCGCCGATGACGAAGGTCACCATGAAGCCCACGGACCACAGGATGGGGACGTTGAAGCGCACCCGGCCGCCGTACATGGTGAACAGCCAATTGTAGACCTTCACACCCGTGGGCACGGCGATGATCATGGTCATGACGCCGAAGAAGCCGTTGACGTTGGCCCCGGCGCCCATGGTGAAGAAGTGGTGCAGCCAGACGATGAAGGACAGGATGCAGATGGCCATGGTGGCCGCCACCATGGAGCGGTAGCCGAACAGCGGCTTGCCCGAGAAGGTGGACACCACCTCCGAGAACACGCCGAAGCACGGCAGGATCAGAATGTAGACCTCCGGATGGCCCCAGACCCAGATGAGGTTCACGTACATCATCGGGTTGCCGTCGCCGTCGGCGGTGAAGAAGTGCATGCCGAGGTAACGGTCCAGCAGCAGCATGGCGAAGGTGGCGGTCAGGACGGGGAAGGCCGCGATGATCAGCAGGTTGGACGCCAGCGAGGTCCAGCAGAACACGGGCATGCGCATGTAACTCATCCCCGGCGCCCGCATCTTCAGGATGGTGGTCGCCAGGTTGATGCCCGACAGCAGGGTGCCGACGCCCGAGATCTGCAGCGCCCAGAGATAGTAATCGACCCCCACGCCGGGGGAGTATTTCAGTTCGCTCAAGGGCGGGTAGGCCAGCCAGCCGGTGCGGGCGAACTCCCCCACCACAAGGGAGATGTTGGTCAGCAGGATGCCCGAGGCGGTCAGCCACAGGCTGACGGAATTCAGCGTGGGGAAGGCCACGTCGCGGATGCCCAGTTGCAGGGGGACCGCGAAGTTCATCAGGCCGATGACGAAGGGCATGGCCATGAAGAAGATCATGATGGTGCCGTGGGCGGAGAAGATCTGGTTGTAATGCTCCGGCGGCAGATAGCCGGCGTCCGGCCCCACCGACACGGCCTGCTGCAGCCGCATCATCACCGCGTCGGTGAAGCCGCGCAGCAGCATCACCAGGGCCAGGACCACGTACATGACGCCGATGCGCTTGTGGTCGACGGACGTCAGCCATTCCCGCCACAGATAGGGCCAATAACCCTTCACCGTCACCCAGGCCAGCATGCCCAGCACCGCCAGGATCATGAGGCCCGAGGCGATCATGTCGATCGGCTGGTTGATGGGGATGGCGCTCCAGCTCAGCTTGCCGAACATGCTCGATCCTTATTCCGGGTCTTTGTTCAGGGACGGATAATCGTGTCCGGGCCAGTGGGGGTTGGTTTGGGGCAGGGCGGGATTGCGGCCGGGGTTGGCGACGGCGTCGAACAGGCCCGGCATCACGCTGCGGAAGGTGCGGGGGCAGTTCGCCCGGCTGGATTGGGTCAGCCGCGCCCAGGCCGCGGCGTCCAGCGCCTCGCCCTGGGCGCGGGCGTTGGCGACCCAGCCATCGAAGGCGTCGCGGGGCAAGGCCTCCAGCGTGAACAGCATGTCGGGGAAACCGGCGCCGCTGAACTGGGCGGAGATTCCGGAATAGCGGCCCGGCCTGTCGGCCTGCAGGTTCAGCCGGGTGATCATGCCGGGCATGGTGTAGATCTGGCTGCCCAGCTGGGGCACGAAGAAGCTGTTCATGACCCCGTCGGACGTCAGCTGGAAGCTGACCGGCGTGCCGGCGGGCACCACCAGGTGGTTGATGCTGGCGATGTTCTGGTCGGGGTAGATGAACAGCCATTTCCAATCCAGCGAAACCACCTGCACCGTCATGGGCGGCGTGTCGGCGGGCAGGGGCTTGGGCGGGTCCAGGTCGCGTGAGCTGACCCAGCCGATGCCGCCCAGCAGCAGCACGGTCATGGCGGGAATGGCCCACACCACCATCTCGATGCGGCCGGAATATTCCCAGTCGGGACGGTAGCGGGCCCGTGTGTTGCCGGCGCGGAACCACCACGCCACCCCCAAGGTCGTCAGGATGGTGGGGACGACGATGGCCAGCATGATGCCCAGGGAATCCCACAGGATGGTCAGTTCCTGGGCGGCCACCGGCCCTTGCGGGTCCAGCACCCCGCCGGAACAGCCGGTGAGGCCGGACAGCGCCAGGGCCAGGACGGCGGCCAAGGCGGCGGCTGTGGCGGGGCGGGCCATGGCTTTCCTTGGTTTGACAGGGGGTTGCTTTGACGGCGGGTGGGCGGTGGGTCAATGCCCCCCGCCCCATTAGTTCCCGGGCCATGCGGGGAAAAAACGTCGCACGCTTCCCATATCGGGTGGGTCGCCCTGTCCCCGGATCGCTGTCCATGCCCGTTCAGCCCAGCCTCTTCCCTGACGCGCCGCCGCCCGGCGACCATCCGCCGGGTTTCCGCTACACCCCCGACCTGATCGATGGGGAGGAGGAGCGCCGGCTGGCGGCCGGCATCGCGGCGCTGCCGCTGAAGCCGTTCGAGTTCCACGGCTACCTGGCCAATCGGCGGGTCGTGTCCTTCGGCTACCGCTATGATTACGCCCAGCGCGCGGTCGCGGCGGCGCCGGACGTGCCGTCCTTCCTTTTGGATTTGCGCACTCGGGTCGCCGCTTGGGCCGGGGTGGCGCCCGATGACTTCCGCCAGCTGCTGATCAACGAATACGCGCCGGGCGCCGGCATCGGTTGGCATCGGGACAAGCCGCAGTTCGGCCTGGTGGCGGGGGTGTCGCTGCTGTCCCCGGCCATCTTGCGCTTCCGGCGGCGGGGGGCGGGCGGTTGGCGCCGGGCCGCGGCCCCCCTGGCGCCCCGATCGGCCTATCTGCTGACGGGGGAGGCGCGCGCGGTGTGGGAACACAGCATCGTCGAGGGTGAGGTTCTGCGCTATTCGGTAACCTTCCGCACCCTGGCGAACGATTGGCGCCCCTGAAACGGTGTTGGCACGGACAGGAACCTTTAATCCTGATTTCGGCCAAGGCGGCGGAAAAAGACAAAACGCGGCACACCCAGCCAAGCCATTGGTCCGGCGGCCCCATAGTGTGATGGAAGAACTGCGTCCAGGCGCGGTTTGTCTATCATGGCCGCGGACGCCGCCTCCGTGCGGGCTCCCGAGCTTGAGCCTCGTGTTGGGGGAAGGATGCTGTCCACCATGCCGTCGCCGGTTCGCCGGCTGTATCCCTTGGTCCTGGCCCTGGCGTTGGCCGCCTGCGGCGACAAGCATCCCCCGGCCGCCAATGCCGGCCCCCCGCCGGTGACGGTGGCCCAGCCGCTGCCGCACAAGATCGTGGACTGGGATGAATTCACCGGCCGGTTCGAGGCGGTGCAGACGGTGGAGCTGCGCGCCCGCGTCTCCGGCTACCTGGACCAGATCAAGTTCCGCGACGGCCAGCTGGTGCAGAAGGGCGACCTCCTGTTCGTCATCGACCCGCGTCCCTTCCAGGCCACACTGGACAAGGCCAACGCCGACCTGCAGCGGGAAAAGACCCGCCAGGCCCTGGCCGTTTCGGAACTGAAACGAGCGGCCCAACTATTGGCCGCCCGCGCCATCAGCCAGGAAGAATATGACACCCGCGCCCAGGCGGAGCAGGAAAGCCAGGCGGCGGTGGCCTCGGCCACGGCGGCGGCGCGGTCGGCGGCGCTGGACCTGGAATTTACCCAGATCCGCTCCCCCATCTCCGGCCGCATCGGCGACCGCAAGATCGACATCGGCAACCTGGTCAGCGGTGGGTCGGCGCAATCCACCCTGCTGGCCACCGTGGTGACCCAGGACCCCATCTATTTCGTCTTCGACGGCAGCGAGGCGGACTATCTGCGCTACAACCGCCTGGCGCTGGAAGGCACCCGCGCCTCGTCCCGTGACAAGGCCAACCCCGTCTTCGTCCGCCTGATGGATGAGACCGCCTGGACCCACAAGGGCGAGATGGATTTCGTCGACAACCGGCTGGACCCCAACTCCGGCACCATTCGGGGCCGCGCCGTCATTCCCAACACCGACAACTTTCTGCAGCCCGGCACCTTCGGCCGCATGCGGCTGCTGGGCTCCGGCGAGTACGACGCCCTGCTGGTCCCGGATGAGGCCATCGCGTCCGACCAGTCGCACAAGATCGTCCTGACCGTGGCCGAGGACGGCACGGTGACGCCCAAGCCGGTGGTGCTGGGCAACCTGGCCTACGGCTTGCGCGTCATCAAGTCCGGCCTGGCGCCCACCGACCGCGTCATCATCAGCGGCCTCATGCGGGCGCGGCCCGGCACCAAGGTCACGCCCCAGCCCGGGACCGTCACGCCCGCGGCCGAGCAGTAAAGGGCCGCGCCATGAAGTTCTCCCACTTCTTCATCGACCGGCCCATCTTCGCCTGCGTGATCTCCATCCTGATCACGCTGGTCGGCGGCCTGGCCTATTTCGCCCTGCCGGTGGCCCAGTATCCCGAGGTGGCGCCGCCCACCGTGGTGGTGACGGCGACATATCCCGGCGCCTCCGCCGAGACGGTGGCCAACACCGTGGCCGCCCCCCTGGAGCAGGAGATCAACGGCGTCGACGACATGCTGTACATGGTCTCCCAGAACACGGGCGACGGCGGCCTGTCGCTGACCATCACCTTCAAGCTGGGCACCGACATCGACAAGGCCCAGGTGCTGGTGCAGAACCGCGTGTCGGTGGCGCAGCCACACCTGCCGGACGAAGTGAACCGCCTGGGCGTCACCACGCGCAAGAATTCCCCCAACCTGATGATGGTCATCCACCTGTATTCGCCGGATGACAGCCTGGACCAGCTCTACATCTCCAACTACGCCACCCTGCAGGTGCGCGACCCGCTGGCCCGCCTGGACGGCGTGGGCGACGCCCGCATCCGTGGCGCCGGCGACTACTCCATGCGGGTCTGGCTTGATCCGGAGAAAGTGCAGGCCCGCGGCCTGACCACGGCGGAGGTGGTGCAGGCGCTGCAGGGCAACAACGTGCAGGTGGCCTCGGGCCAGTTGAACCACCCGCCCGTGCCCAAGCCCAGCGCCTTCGAGGTGCAGGTGCAGACCCTGGGCCGCCTGACCGACCCCAGCCAGTTCGCCGACATCGTCATCAAGTCCGACGCCCAGGGCCGCGTCACCCGCGTGCGCGACGTGGGCTGGGTGGAGCTGGGGGCGCAGGACTACAACACCTATTCCTACGTCGACGGCCAGCGGGCGGCGGCCATCCTGATCTACCAGCGCCCGGGCTCCAACGCCCTGAAGACCGCGGCCAACGTGCTGTCGTCCATGGAGACGATGAGCCACGACATGCCCAAGGGCATGGCCTACAAGGTGGTCTACAACCCCACCAACTACATCGCGGAATCGGTGAAGGAGGTCTACCACACCATCTTCGAGGCGGTGGTGCTGGTGGTCATCGTCGTCATCGTCTTCCTGCAATCGTGGCGGGCGGCCCTGATCCCCGTCATCGCCATTCCAATCTCGCTCATCGGCACCTTCGCCGTCATGGCGGCGGTGGGTTTCTCCCTCAACAACCTGTCCCTCTTCGGGCTGGTGCTGGCCATCGGCATCGTCGTCGACGACGCCATCGTGGTGGTGGAGAATGTGGAGCGCAACCTGGCCCAGGGCCTGTCCCCGCGTGAGGCCGCGCACCGCACCATGGACGAGGTCGGCGGCGCCCTGGTCGCCATCGCCCTGGTGCTGACCGCCGTCTTCCTGCCCACGGCCTTCCTCACCGGCATCGCGGGTGAGTTCTACCGCCAGTTCGGCGTCACCATCGCCGCCGCCACCGTCATCTCCATGCTGGTGTCGCAGACGCTGAGCCCGGCCCTGGCCGCCTTGCTGCTGAAGCCGCACGTGCAGGAGCATGCGGCCCCCCGGCGGGGCTTCCATCCGGTGGCGCGGTTCTTTGGCGGCTTCAATCGCGGCTTCGATTGGCTGTCGGAGCGCTATGGCCGGGTGACCGGCCACCTCGTGCGCCTGGCCACCGTCGTGCTGGTGGTCTATGCCGGCTTGATCGTGCTGGGCGGCGGCCTCATTTCCCGCACGCCCACGGGCTTCATCCCGGCGCAGGACCAGGGCTACTTCATCACCGTCATCCAGCTGCCGCCGGGTTCATCCCTCGCCCGGACGGACGCCATCCTGCGCCATGTTCAGGACCTGCTGAGCAAGCGGCCGGGTGTCGCCCACACCGTGGGCTTCGCCGGCTTCGACGGCGCCACCTTCACCAATGCCCCCAACGCCGGCGCCGTCTTCGTCGCCACCACGCCGTTCGCGGAGCGTGGCAGCCTCACCACCCAGGGCATCTTCTCCGACCTGCAGAAGACCATACAGCAGGTCGACGGCGCCCTGATCCTGCTGATCCCGCCGCCCACGGTGCCGGGCATCGGCTCCTCCGGCGGGTTCAAGCTCTACATCGAAGACAGGCGCTCGCGCGGCCTGCAGGCCCTGGCCGACGCCACGCAGGACATGATGCTGGCGGCCAACCAGACGCCGGGCCTGGCCAACGTCTTCAGCCTGTACAACACCCGCACGCCGCAGGTGTACGCCGACATCGACCGGGTGAAGGCCGACATGCTGGGCGTGCCGCCGTCGCGCATCTTCGACACGCTGAACGTCTATCTGGGATCGGCCTTCGTCAACGACTTCAACCTGCTGGGCCGTACCTACCGGGTGACGGCGCAGGCCGACGGTGCCGACCGCACCAGCGTGCGCGACATCGCCTACCTGCGCACGCGCTCCGACAGCGGGGGGCTGGTGCCCCTGGGCTCCGTCGCCACCTTCCGCGACGTGACCGGGCCCTACCGCGTGCCGCGTTACAACCTGTATCCGGCGGCGGAGCTGCAGGGCTCACCCGCGCCCGGTTATTCCACCGGCCAGGCCATCGCCGCCGTGCAGCAGCTGGCGCAGCAGCGCCTGCCGGACGGCTTCGCCATCGAATGGACGGAGCTGACCTTCCAGCAGATCATCGCCGGTAACACCGCCCCCATCGCCTTCGGCCTGGCCGTGGTGTTCGTCTACCTGCTGCTGGCCGCCCTGTATGAAAGCTGGATGCTGCCGCTGTCGGTCATCCTGATCGTGCCCATGTGCCTGCTGACCGCCATCTCCGGTGTCAATCTGCGGGGCATGGACAATAACATCCTGACCCAGATCGGCCTCGTGGTGCTGGTGGGCCTGGCGGCCAAGAACGCCATCCTGATCGTGGAATTCGCCAAGCAGGATGAGGAGGAGGGGATGGACCGCTTCCAGGCGGCGGTGCGTGCGGCCCGCACGCGCTTGCGCCCCATCCTCATGACCTCCTTCGCCTTCATCTTGGGTGTGGTGCCACTGGTCAACGCCTCGGGCGCCGGGTCGGAGATGCGGCAGGCCCTGGGCACCGCCGTCTTTTTCGGCATGCTGGGCGTCACCTTTTTCGGCCTGCTGTTCACGCCGGTGTTCTACGTCGTCTGCCGCTGGCTGGCGCTATGGGGCCAGCGGCGTTTCGGCAAGCGGGAAGAAACATCACCGCCGCATGCCGGGTCACCCGGTCATCATACGGCCTGATGGGGAAGGGGGATCAGTCCATGCGCACCTATCGCACCCTGTGGGCCCTGTCGGTCTGCCTGCTGCCGCTGGCCGGTTGCATCACCGTGGGGCCGGATTACCAGGCGCCGGCCAGCCCGGCCGCCGCCGGCACCTCCTTCACCCGCGCCGGCGCCGCGCCCGCCAGCGCCGCCGTCCATGCCGCCGACATGCTGAAGGCGGAAGAGCCGCTGGAGGAATGGTGGCGCCAGCTGGGCGACCCGGTGCTGGACCAGCTGGTGGCCGACGCCGTCAAGGCCAACCTGGACCTGAAGGCGGCCGACGCCGCCGTTCGCGCCGCCCGGGCGGAAGCGGAGGCGGTGGGCGCCCGCAACCTGCCGTCGGTGGGCGCCAGCGCCAGCTACAGCCGGTCGCGCGCCGCGGCGGCCACGCAGCAGGGACTGCCCAACGCGCAATTGCCCGACAGCAACGTCACCACCGCCGGCGGCAGCCTGTCGTGGGAGATCGACCTGTTCGGCCAGGTGCGGCGGGCCATCGAGGCGGCAGAGGCCGACAGCGCGCGGGCGGAGGCGCTGCGCCACCAGGTGCTGACCGTCATCATCGCCGACGTGGCCAGCACCTATGTCGATCTGCGCGGCGCGCAGCTGCGCCTGTCCGTGGCGCTGCGCAACGCGGAGAATCAGCGCGGCACCTTCGACCTGACCCACACCCTCAGCGACGCCGGACGGGGGACGGACCTGGACATCGCCCGCGCCCAGGCGCAGCTGGAAACCACCCTGGCCTCCATCCCCCCCTTGCGCGCCACGGTGGCGGCGGATGAGCACATCCTGGCCACCCTGACGGGGCGGGAGCCCGGGGCCCTGCTGAGCCTGCTCGACGCGCCGGCCCCCCTGCCCGACCTGCCCGACAGCGTGGCCGTGGGCACGCCCGCCACCCTGCTGGGCCGCCGGGCCGACGTGGCGGCGGCGGAGCGGGCCCTGGCGGCGGCCACGGCCCGCATCGGCGTCGCCACCGCCGACCTCTACCCCAAGATCTCCCTCACCGGGTCGGTGGGGGTGCAGGCCCTGCAGCCGGGGGACCTGGGCGCGCGCGGCGCCTTCACCTACGGTATCGGGCCCAGTGTCAGCCTGCCGCTGTTCGACGCCGCCCTCTATGCCCGCATCCGCGAGGCCAACGCCAACACCGACCAGGCGGCGGCCAACTTCCAGAAGGCGGTGCTGACCGCCTGGCAGGAGGCGGAGACGGCGCTGGCCCGCTATGCCCAGGAACGGTCGCGGCGCGCCTCGCTGGATACCGCCGCCGCCGCCAGCACCCGGGCCGCCAGCCTGGCGGCCACGCGCTACCGCTACGGCGCCGACAATTTCCTGACCGTGCTGGACGCCCAGCGCACCCAGCTGGAGGCGGAGGACCAGCTGGCCCAGAGCCGTATCCAGGTGGCGCAGGACCTGGTGGCCACATACCGGGCGCTGGGCGGCGGCTGGACCATATCGCGGGACGTGCCTCGGGATATGGCTGACGCGCGGTGAGGACGCCTATCCGGCAGTCGCGAACAGGTCGCCCGTTATTGCCGGGCGGCGGGCGGGGCGGCGCCCTTCCAGCGTCAGCAGATAGTCCTTGGCCTCCAGGCCGCCGGCGAAGCCGGTCAGGGTGCCGTCCATGCCCACCACCCGGTGGCAGGGTGCGATGATGGAGATGGGGTTGCGCCCGTTGGCGGCCCCCACCGCCCGCACTGCCGCAGGCTTGCCGATCTGCCGGGCGATGTCGCTGTAGCTGCGCACCTCGCCATAGGGGATGGTCAGCAGCGCCCGCCACACCTGTTTCTGGAAATCCGTGCCGGTGAAGGACAGCGGCACGTCGAATACCGTCAGCTCCTTGCCGAAATAGGCCCGCAGCTGTCGTTCGGTCTCACTCAACACCGGATGGTCGGGGGCCGGGACCAGCGGACCCAGCCGCACCCGGCCCGGCCGGTCATTCTCCCACAGGATGGCTGCCAGACCCTCATCGCCGGCCACCAGGGTCAGCCGTCCGACGGGGGAGGGCACGTACCTGAACGCAAACGTGGCAGTGCCGGTCATGGCGGCAAGCTCCTCATCCGGGGGAGTGGCCAGGGTGGCAAAACGATAAGGCCAGGGGCAAGGGCGGTCATCACAGGCCTCGGGCCATTGTCCCGGCCCGGTTTCAGGGAGAGCATCGTTATGTTCATATAAATATAGCGCGCCTAGAACGCCGCGTTTCAGGTAGCGGACGCGGAATACCTTTGGTTGGGTAATAAACTTTGCGCATGACGCAACCAATTTTCTGAATTTAGTTAATGAGAACGGTTATCAATATGACCGTCTTCATTCGCTGCCCGAGAAATTCACCGCCAATAACTTGACGGGCTGCGGCCGCGTCTTATGATGCATGCATCCGTCTGCCGGCGTCTGCTTGCCCTTCCCGGGCGGCTTCGGCGTTTTGGCAGGGCCGATTTTCACGGGAGCGTGTGAGACATGGATCTCAGTCGTCGCGGCTTTATCAAGCTGACCGGCGCGGGACTGGCGGTCTCCAGCATGGGCGCGCTGGGCTTCGGCTCGGCGGGCACCGCGCTGGCGGCATCCGTCCGGCCGTTCAAGCTGACCGCCGCCACCGAAACCCGCAACACCTGCACCTATTGCTCGGTGGCCTGCGGCATCCTCATCTACAGCCAGGGCGATCGCGCGAAGAACGTGAAGTCCTCGGTCATCCATATCGAGGGTGATCCGGACCATCCCGTCAACCGCGGCACGCTGTGCCCCAAGGGCGCCGGCCTGCTGGACATCGTGCGCGCGCCGGGCCGCCTGACGGTGCCGAAATATCGCGCCGCCGGTGCCACGGAGTGGAAGGAGGTCAGCTGGGATTTCGCCCTGGACCGCATCGCCACGCTGATGAAGCAGGATCGCGACGCCAACTTCATCGCCAAGAACGGCGCCGGCGCCACGGTGAACCGCTGGAACACCACGGGCATGCTGGCGGCCTCTGCGGCCTCGAACGAGGCGGCCTATGTGACCTTCAAGTGGGCCCGTTCGCTGGGCATGGTGACGTTCGACAACCAGGCGCGTGTCTGACACGGACCGACGGTGGCCAGTTTGGCCCCAACATTCGGTCGCGGTGCGATGACCAACACCTGGCAGGACATAAAGAACGCCAACGTCGTCATCGTCATGGGCGGCAATGCCGCCGAAGCGCACCCCTGCGGATTCAAATGGGTGGTCGAGGCCAAGATCGAGAACAAGGCCAAGCTCATCGTTGTCGATCCGCGTTTCACCCGCACGGCCTCCGTGGCGGACGTCTATGCCCCCATCCGGCCGGGCACCGACATCGCTTTCCTCAGCGGCCTCATGCGCTATCTGCTGACGAACGATGCCATCCAGCACGAGTACGTGCGGGCGTATACCAACGCCAGCCTGATCGTGAAGGACGGCTTCGCCTTCGAGGATGGCCTGTTCAGCGGCTATAACGAGGAAAAGCGCAGCTACGACAAGTCCAGCTGGGATTACGAGCTGGATGAGCAAGGCTACGCCAAGTCCGATGACACCTGGCAGAACCCGCGCTGCGTCATCAACCTGCTGAAAAAGCACGTCGACCGGTACACGCCCGAGATGGTGTCCCGCATCTGCGGCACGCCCCAGGACAAGTACCTGGAGATCTGCAAGCTGATCGCCACCACCTCGGCGCCGGACAAGGCCCTGACCAGCCTGTTCGCGCTGGGCTGGACCCAGCATTCGGTGGGCGCGCAGAACATCCGCACCATGGCCATGGTGCAGCTGCTGCTGGGCAACATCGGTGTCGCCGGCGGCGGCATGAACGCCCTGCGCGGCCATTCCAACATCCAGGGCCTGACCGACATCGGCCTGCTCTCGGCCTCGCTGCCGGGCTACATGAACATGCCGAAGGACAGTGAAGTCACCTTCGACAAGTACATGGAGACCAAGCTGTTCAAGCCCCTGCGCCCGGGGCAGACCAGTTACTGGCAGAACTACCGCAAGTTCTTCGTCAGCTTCCAGAAGGCCATGTTCGGCAGCGCCGCCACGGCCGAGAACAACTGGGCCTACGACTATTTGCCCAAGCTGGACGTGGATGGTTACGACATCCTGCGCGCGTTCGAGATGATGAACAACAAGCAGATGAACGGCTACATCTGCCAGGGCTTCAACCCCATGCAGGCCTTCCCCGACCGGGGCAAGATCCGCCGGGGCCTGTCGAACCTGAAGTACCTCGTCGTCATGGACCCGCTGGATACCGAGACGGCCAATTTCTGGCAGGACTACGGTCCGCAGAACCCGTCCAAGCCGACGGAAATCCAGACCGAGGTGTTCCAGCTGCCAACCACCTGTTTCGCGGAGGAGAACGGCACGCTGGTCAACTCCGCCCGCTGGCTGCAGTGGCACTGGAAGGCGGCCGACGCCCCCGGCCAGGCCAAGACCGACCTGTGGATCATCGCCGGCCTCTACAACCGCATGAAGGCGATGTACGCCAAGGACGGCGGTGCCTTCCCCGACGCGCTGCTGAACCTCACCTGGACCTATGCCGACCCGCATGAGCCGGAGCCGGAGGAAGTGGCCAAGGAGATGAACGGCCGCGCGCTGGTGGACGTCAACGACCCGGCCACGGGTGCCCCGCTGTTGAAGGCGGGGCAGCAGCTGGACGCCTTCGCCCAGCTGCGCGACGACGGCACCACCATGTCGGGCTGCTGGATCTTCGCCGGCAGCTTCACCGACAAGGGCAACATGACGGCCCGCCGCGACGCGACGGACCCGCGTGAGGCGGGCATCGCCCCCAACTGGGCCTGGGCGTGGCCGGCCAACCGGCGCATCCTGTACAATCGTGCCAGCGCCAACCCGGAGGGCAAAGCCTGGAACCCGGCCAAGCCCGTCATCGAGTGGAACGGGTCCAAGTGGGTGGGCGTGGACGTGCCCGACTACGGCCCGACGGTGAAGCCGTCGGACAGTGTCGGCCCCTTCATCATGAACCAGGAGGGGCAGGCCCGCCTGTTCGCCCGCGGCCTGATGAACGAGGGTCCGTTCCCCGAGCATTACGAGCCGTTCGAAAGCCCGTCGGAAAACGTGCTGCACCCCAAGGTGAAGAGCAACCCGGCCGCCCGCGTGTTCGCCAGCGACAAGGCGCACATGGGCGCCTCGGCCGACTTCCCCTACGTCGGCACCACCTACCGCCTGACCGAGCACTTCCACTATTGGACCAAGCATTCGCTGATCAACGCCATCCTCCAGCCGGAGGAATTCGTGGAGATCGGCGAGGCCCTGGCCAAGGAGAAGGGCATTGAGCAGGGCGGCTGGGTCAAGGTGTCGTCCAAGCGCGGCCAGGTGATCTGCAAGGCCTTCGTGACCAAGCGCATCAAGCCGCTGATGGTGGACGGCAAGCCGACCCACGTCATCGGCTGCCCCATCCACTGGGGCTTCACCGGCGTGGCGCGCAAGGGCTACGGCGCCAACACCCTGACGCCGTTCGTGGGCGACGCCAACACCAACACGCCGGAGTTCAAGGCCTTCCTGCTCAACATCGAGAAGACCAGCGCGCCCCCCGCGGTGGATGTGGCCCAGGGGCCGCGTGACGCCCAAGGGGTGCCGAAGTCGCTCACCAAGATGGGGAGCCTGTGATGGCCGACCTGCAATCCCAAGACTACATCCGCCGGTCGGCCACCAACCTGACGCCACCCTCGGTGCGCCACCATGAGCTTGAGGTGGCCAAGCTGATCGACGTCAGCCGCTGCATCGGCTGCAAGGCTTGCCAGTCCGCCTGCATGGAATGGAACAACCTGCGGCCGGAGATGGAGGAGTTCCAGGGCGCGTACGAGAACCCGCACGACCTCAACCCCGGCACCTGGACCCTGATGCGGTTCGCCGAGTACGAGGACGAGCAGGGGAATCTGGAGTGGCTGATCCGCAAGGACGGCTGCATGCACTGCGAGGATCCGGGCTGCCTCAAGGCCTGCCCGGCCCCCGGCGCCATCGTCCAGTACGCCAACGGCATCGTCGACTTCATCAGCGAGAACTGCATCGGCTGCGGCTATTGCGTGAAGGGGTGCCCCTTCAACATCCCGCGCATCAGCGCCCAGGACCACAAGTCGTACAAGTGCACCTTGTGTTCCGACCGCGTGGGCGTGGGGCTGGAGCCGGCCTGCGTGAAGACCTGCCCCACCGGGGCCATCATGTTCGGCTCCAAGGACGACATGAAGGACTGGGCGGGCGAGCGCATCGCCGAGCTGAAGGAACGCGGCTTCCAGAACGCCGGCCTCTATGACCCGCCGGAGGTGGGCGGCACGCACGTCATGTACGTGCTGCACCACGCCGACAAGCCCTCGCTCTACTCCGGCCTGCCGGACAAGCCCCACATCAGCGCGCTGGTGGGGGCGTGGAAGGGCTTCCTGAAGCCGGTGGCCCTGGCCGGCCTGGCCTTCGCCGCCGTCAGCACCTTCGTCCATTCCATCGTCTCCGGCCCCAATGAGACGACGGAAGCCGATGAGACCCACGCCCGGCTGGAAATGGAGAAGGCAAAACGGAATGGGAGCGCCGAGTCATGAGCTATCCCAAGGGAACCATCGTCCGTAATTCCACCCTGACCCGGGTGAACCACTGGATCACCGGCCTCTGCTTCGTGCTGCTGACCCTGTCGGGCTTGGCCATGTTCCATCCCGTCTTCTTCTGGCTGTCGAACCTGTTCGGCAGCGGACAATGGATGCGGGCGCTGCACCCTTGGCTGGGCGTGACCCTGATCGTCAGCTTCCTGGGCCTGTTCATCCAGTTCTGGCGGGACAACCTGTGGAACCGCGACGACGTGGAATGGGCCAAGTCGCTGGACAAGGTGCTGGATAACCGGGAGGAGGAGGTGCCTCCCGTCGGCCGCTTCAACGCCGGCCAGAAGGCGGTGTTCTGGGGCATGGCCCTGATCATCCCGGTCCTGTTCGTCACCGGCATCCTGATCTGGGAGGTTTATTTCGGGGACGCCACCTCCATCGAGACGCAGCGCGTGGCCGTGCTGATCCACAGCATGGCCGCCATCGGCGCCATCCTGATCTGGATCACGCATGTCTATGCCGCGCTGTGGGTGAAGGGCTCCATGCGGGCCATGCTGCACGGCTGGGTCACGCCCGGCTGGGCCTACCGGCACCATCGCAAGTGGTTCAAGAGCCTGGTCGCCAGTGGTTCCCCCGGCCCGACGCCGGACAGCACGGCCAAATTCCGCGAGCACTGAGCGGCATCAACGCTTATGTATCTGGGGCGCGGTCCTGTCTCGGGGCCGCGCCCCTTTCATTCCATGCTATGAGCGGCTTCCGCCCGCTTCAGGAGTTCGATCATGAGACAGGGTGAGGTGGCGCCCAAGGCGCCATGGATCGGCAACCCCCAGGGTGGGGTGACCGCTCCGGCCCCGGTGATCCTGCCCGACCCGGCCACCCGTTTTGCCCGCACCTCCGGGCGGCTGGGCGTGCTGGCGGTCGACCATCCCATGGCGCAGTGGCTGGAGTTTCTGTGCGAGCTGTCGCAGGCCCAGCACGACGCGGCCGACATGATCGACGTGACCGCCCCGGATGCCGACGACCTGGCCACGGCCACCGATGCCGGCATGCCGCCCCTGGCCGCCGATGGCCATGAGCGCGACATCGTCTGGCGCGAGGCGCTGACCCTGATCCTGCGCCATTTCGACCGCCTGCCCGAAGTGCCGGATCTGGTGGCCTCCGTCATCGACAGCCTGAACGAGGTGGACGGCGACACGCTGGAATACCTGGCCAACGACTTCCTCAGCGGCAACGTCGCGCCTGAGGATGCCGGCCGCGCCGTCTTCATCGCGGCGGCCCTGCAGGTCTATTTCACCAAGCTGGCCGCCACCCTGGACGAGTCCCAGGTGCATTTGCTGCCGGAGCGCGGCCTGTGCCCCTGCTGCGGCTCCACCCCGGTGGCGGGTGTCATCACCGCTTCCGGCTCCACGCCCGGCGTGCGTTACCTCTATTGCTCCCTCTGCTCCACCGCCTGGAACCATGTGCGGGCGGTGTGCATCACCTGCGGGCAGTCGGCCCACCTGTCGCTGAAAAGCGTGGAGGGCGAGAACGGTGCGGTGCAGGTGGAAACCTGCGACGACTGCCACACCTACGCCAAGATGCTGTACGTGGCCAAGGACCCCAGGCTGGACCCCTACGCCGACGATCTGGCCAGCCTGGGGCTGGACCTGATGGTGGCCGAGGTCGGCTGGCTGCGCCACGCGCCCAATCCGCTGCTGCTGGCGTAGGGAGAGGCGGCCCCGGTTGATGATATCGGGGCCGGTTCCCTTAGACCGTCACCACCAGCTTGCCGAACTGCTGGTTCGATTCCAGGTGGCGGTGGGCCGCCACGATGTCGTCGAAGGCGAAGCTGCGGTCGATGATGGGCTTCAGCGCGCCGGACTCCAGGCCCTTGAGCACGAAGGCCTTGGCCGCCGCCAGCCGCGCGGGGTCGGTGGTGATCTCGTGGATCAGATATCCCCGCAGCGTCAGGCTCTTGCCCAGCACGTTGAACAGGGGGAAGGGCGTCGGCTCGGGGCTCAGCGCGCCGTACTCGATCAGGATGCCGCCCCGGGCCATGGCGGCGGTCAAAGGCGTGAAGATGGGGCCGCCGATGGGGTCGAACACCACGCGCACGCCCTCGGGCCCCGCGATCTCCGCCAGCCGTGCCTCCAGATCCTCCTCCGCCGACGCGACGACATGGGCGGCCCCGGCCTCCAGCAGGGCCTGGCGCTTGGCATGCGTGCGGGTGACGGCGATGGGGGTGGCGCCCACCATGCGGGCGATCTGGATGGCGGCCAGGCCCACGCTGCTGCTGGCCGCCGTGATGACCACGAAATCGCCGGCCGCCAGCTTGGCCAAGTCGATCAGGGCGCCATAGGCGGTGACGTATTGCATCCAGGTGGCGGCGGCCTCTTCCCAGCTGAGGGTGGCCGGGTGCTTCACCACCAGGTGCTGGGGAAAGTTGGCCAGTTCGGCGTAGGCGGGCCACTCGATCTGTGAGGGCGGCGGCACCACGCTGACGGCGTCGCCAACCTTGAGGCCTTCCACGCCGGCGCCCAGGGCCGCCACCTCGCCGGCCGCCTCAAAGCCCAGGCCGCTGGGCCAATTCTCCACCGTTTCGATATAGGCGCCGGTGCGTAGCATGGACTCCGCCCGGTTCAGGCCCAGCGCCTTGACGCGGATCTGCACCTGCCCGACGCCGGGGGGCGGCACATCGGCCTCCTCGATACGCAGGACCTCGGGGCCGCCATGCTCATGAAAGCGGATAACGCGTGCCATGGTCATTCACTCCAAATCAATTGACTAGAATGAACATGAGCGTGGCCGCCAGGCGGGATAAATGGGCTAGGATGCAGAACACTACGAACCAATGGTTTTCAATATGGACCGCTTGGGCAGCATGGCCGTCTTCGTCAAGGCGGTGGATCTGGGGTCTTTCGCCGCCGCCGCGTCGGCGCTGGGCCTGTCGGGCCCCATGGTGGGCAAGCACATCCGCTTCCTGGAGGAACGGCTGGGCGTGCGGCTGCTGAACCGCACCACGCGGCGGCAGAGCCTGACGGATTTCGGCCGGGCCTATTACGAGCGCTGCCGCGTCGTGCTGGCGGAGGCGGACGCGGCCGACGCCCTGGCCGCCGACCAGCTGGGGGAGCCGCGCGGCCGGCTGCGCGTGACCATGCCGGAGCATTTCGGGCGCCGCTGCGTCGTGCCCGTGCTGCTGCAACTGGCGCGGCGCTATCCGGCGCTGGAGCTGGATTTGTCGCTGGGCGATCGCTTGGTCGACCTGGTGGAGGAGGGGTTCGATCTGGCCATCCGCACCGGCGGCCTGGCCGACCGCGCCGGCCTGATCGCCCGGCGCGTGGCGCGCCAGCGCATGGTGGTCTGCGCCGCACCCGCCTATCTCTCGGCGCATGGCGCGCCGACGGATTTGGATGACCTGGGCCGGCATGAGGGCATCATCTACCGCCGCTCCGCCCGCATTCCGCAATGGCTGTTCCCGCGCGACGGGCGCCCGGCGGTGGAGGTGCTGCCCCGCCACCGCATCCAGCTGGACGATCTGGAGACCATCGCCGACCTGGCCGTGGCCGGCATGGGTCTGGCCTGGCTGCCCTCCTGGCTTATCCGTGAACAGCTGGCGTCAGGCGCGCTGGTGACGGTGCTGCCGGACCAGCCGGAGTATCTCTATGACGTCCATACCCTGTGGGTGCAGACGCCGCACCTGCCCCTTAAGGTGCGGGCGGCGGTGGATGCTCTTGTGGATGCTCTTCCAAACACGATGAGGTAGGTTTGAAAATAAATTCAAAGCTAGGTCTTGCGATGGCGTTTGGCTCTCCCCACCATCCAATGTGGTGCCCCTAAACGCGGCGCCGTTCCGCTTACTTGGTCGGAGTTGAATCATGACCCACCAGCAGCCTGGCCTTGATGGTCGTCACCGTAATGTGAATGGCCAAATTCATCAGAAGCGCGGAGACACGCTTCTTCGCACGATTCGCGAGAAGCATTCCGATTTTGCGCCTTACGCTTCGGACGATATGCGTCTGGACACCTGGTTAAGTTTGACAGGAATTAAGAGCCTCACCGAGGGAGTGAGGCTTAGTCGCTTTTACACACACCGGTCGAGTTGGCCGTCGATTCCTTGATTGGGTTGCGCTGGGTGAGTTAAAAGCCCAGCCCAACCGCCAGATAGCCGCCGACGATGCCCAGCAGCACCACGCCGGCGATGACCGCCGCCAGCGCCTTGGGCGGGAAGGAGCGGTGCAGCATGGCGATGGACGGCAGGCTGACGGGCGGCAAGGTCATCAGCAGGGCGCCGGCAGGCCCCACGCCCATGCCCAGCGACAGCATGGCCTGGATGATGGGAACTTCGCCCGCCGTGGGGATGACGAACAGCGTGCCGGCGATGGCGAAGGCGGCAATCCAGATGAAGCTGTTGCCGATCTCCGGCCCGATGGCGGGGAACAGCCAGGCGCGGGCAGCACCTAAGGCCAGGACGATGACGACGTATTCCGGGATCAGGCGCACCGCCATGCGGCCCAGGATTTTGAGCCAGCGGACAAAGGGGTTCTGTGCCTCCGCCTCCGCCTGCAGGGCCAGCAGGGCGGTCGCCTGATCGGGCATGGGGCTGACGCGGTTGGCCAGCAGGCCCAGGCCCAGCACCATCACCAGCCCCAGGGCCAGGCGCAGGCCCGTCCACTGCCAGCCCAGGACGAAGCCGATGAAGACCAGGGTGGCGGGGTTCAGCACGGTGTTGCCCAGCCAGAAGGCCATGGCCGCCCCCGGCGCCGCCTGCTGACGGCGCAGGCCCATGACCACCGGGGCCGCGCAGCAGGTGCACATCATGCCGGGCAGGGACAGCAGGCCGCCGGCCAGCACGCTGCCGAAGCCGGTACGGCCCAGCAGGCGCGCCACCCAGGTGACGGGCAGCAGCGCCTGGATGGCGGAGCCCAGCAGCAGGCCCAGCACCATGGCCTGCCAGATGGCTTTGCCGTAGGCCAGGGCATAGCCCACGGCCGCGTCCCACGACGGGGCCGGCGCGGCTGCGTCGGTACCCATCAGGATGGACTTGCCGATGGCGTGGTTGGCTGCCGCCGCGAAGGCGCGGGCGTAATAGGGCGACCATTTCACGTAGAACAGGCCGGCGATGGCGATCAGGGCGACGATGGCGATGCCCACCATGGGGTGGGGGCGTCCGGGGATGTGCGAAGACTTCGCGGCGGTCAGGTCCATGGGGATGCGTCCGTGGCATAGGCTAAGTCCCGCGAGGGGCGGCGCGCCCCCCACGTCTTGGACCCGACCGGGCCACGGTTCGGCGTCGGGAGCCCGCTATCGCCGTCCCCGATGGTGGGTGTCGTGGCGATAGGCATCCTCGATCGAACAACTGCGGTCTTAACGCCGCTTGCAAATAAGGGCAATGTCCTTATTTGCGATGCGGTTGGTTTGCCTGCAGACAATACAAAAACCGGTCTTCCATACAATTGAAGGCGATAGAAATGTCCAATGACCCGATACGTTTGACCGATCTCGCCCACGGTGGGGGGTGCGGCTGCAAGCTGGCGCCGGCGGTGCTGCAGCAGCTGCTGGCGGGCCAGCCGCAGACGGCGGGTTACGCCAACCTGCTGGTGGGGACGGAAACGGGGGACGACGCTGCCGTCTGGCAGCTGGACGACCGCCATTGCATCATCGCCACCACCGACTTTTTCATGCCGGTGGTGGACGATCCGCGCGACTTTGGCCGAATCGCCGCCACCAACGCGCTGTCCGACGTCTACGCCATGGGCGGCCGGCCCCTGTTCGCGCTGGCCATCCTGGGCATGCCGCTGGGCAAGCTGGCGCCCGAGGTGGTGCGGGAGATTCTGGCCGGCGGCGCCAGCATCTGCGCCGAGGCCGGCATCCCCGTGGCTGGCGGCCATTCCATCGATTCAGGCGAGCCCATCTACGGCTTGGCCGTCATCGGTATCGCCCCGCCCCAGGCCATCCGCCGCAACGCCAGCGCGCGGGCCGGCGACGCCCTGATCCTGACCAAGGGCCTGGGCGTGGGCGTCTATTCCGCCGCCTTCAAGAAGCAGACGCTGGATGCCGCCGGCTACGCCGAGATGGTGGCCAGCACCACCTTGCTGAACCGCATCGGCGCCACCCTGGCACAGGATGCCGACGTGCACGCCATCACCGACGTCACCGGCTTCGGCCTGCTGGGCCACGGCCTGGAGATGGCGCGCGGCGCCGGGCTGACGCTGACGGTGGACTGGGACCGTTTGCCTTTCCTGTCCCAGGCCGCCCAATTGGCCCAGGCCGGCTTCATCACCGGCGCCTCCAGCCGCAACTGGGCCAGCTATGGCGAGGAAGCCCGCCTGCCCGCCGACCTGCCTCTGTGGCAGCGCGCCCTGCTGACCGACCCGCAAACCTCCGGCGGCCTGCTGGTGGCGTGCGCGCCCGAGCGGGCGGAGGAGATCCGCCGCCAGATCGTGGAGGCGGGGTATCCCATGGCCCGCATCATCGGCCGCGTGACGGAAGGGGAACCGGTGGTGCGTGTGGCGTGAACTGCCCGCCGTCAGTAGACCGCGCCGCGGGTGACGCTTTCGAAGATGAACTCTCCGGAGCCATCCCGCCGGGTTTCTGCCTTCTTAAACAGGGCGGTTTCCTTATAGCCGCCTTTCACGCGCATGGTTAGCCACGCCGGCTTATTGATTACGTCCGGCGGCAACAACGTCACGGCACCCGGTTTGCTGCCCGCCGCGTAGGGGAAAATCGTCAAAAAGTATTCGCGCATGTCTGCTTGTTGCGCCGGCTTGAAAAGCGTTGTGATGCCCACGTCCCCTTCACGCCTAATCGGTACGTTGAAGGACGGATTGAGGGTCAAGTCGGCGGGGGAGACGTAAAACCGTGTTGCGTCGTAAAGCACCTCGATGCTGCTGATCCGGACGCCATTGATCCAGACCAGCAGACCGGGGTCGGTATCGATGGTGATTCCGATCTGTCCCGCGGCGCCCGCCCCCGCCGGCCCGCTGATGGCCTGACTGGGACCGCCATCGCCATAACGCGGAAAGTCGGAGATGTACCGCGCGTTGAAGCTCTTCTCAATGTAGGCGTATGCCGCGTGGCTCATTATCCCCCCTGGCAGGTTCAGCCAACCTTCTCATTTCAGAAGGTCGCGCAGAGGTGGAATTATCTTGAAACTTTTGCCCGCTGAGTAGCTTGAAAATTGGCGGAAGGGAATGGGAGTCGAACCCACCCGGGACAGTCTCGCTGCCCCACCCGGATTTGAAGTCCGGACGCCCCACCAGGGGCGATTCCCTTCCGTCTTGGCCTAGCTTACGTAAGCGGGGGGCTCACAAAACCACAGGCGGGCCGAACAAGTCCAGCCGGTGCGGGTTGACGCGGCGCAGGTCACCCCGGCGCAGGGTGACGCCGTGGCGGTCGAAGAAATCCAGGATCTGGATGGCGACCTTGCGGCCGTTGTCCATGCGGTCGCGGAAGGCCGCCGCGACGAAGGCGCCACCGGGGGCCTGGGCCGCCACGTCCACGGCGATGGCGACCATTTCGCGCACGGTGTCGCGCAGGAAGAAATGATCATGCGCCACCTGGTCGGCCCAGCCCATGCGGCCGGCCAGCTTCAGGATGCGCCGTACCTCCCCCTCGTCGCGGCCAGTGTCGGCGGCGATGTCGCGCACGCGGGGCGGGCGGAAGCGCACCTCCCCGCCCAGCAGGGGGGCGAGGTCGGCCCACGCCGCCTCATCCGCCGGCGCCAGGCGTACGACATGCCCGGAGAGGCGGATGAAGGCGCCATCCAGCGCCACCAGGCCCTGGGCCACGGCCTTGGCGATGGCGACGGTGAAGACGGGGGCGGGCAGGCGGGGCTGCACGGCGAGGCGCAGCTTCTCCCGCCCCATGCCCTGCAGGTCCGGGTTTTCGGCGTGATAGGCCACCAATGTTTCCGACAGATGGGCCAGGAAGGTGGCCCATTGCCCAGCCGACAGGGCCGTGCGCGCCTCCCCATGCTCCAGCACCACCAGGTCCAGTTCGGCGGCCAGCGCCTCCGCCGTGCCGTCCGGCAGGGCGTGGTCGCGGACGAAGGCGGTCAGGTCCGCGGTATGCGGCGGGATGGCCAGCAGGGCGGCCAGGGCGGCTTTGGGGTCCGGCAGGGCCAGGGCGATGCGCTGGGCCACGCGCTCCGCCGTGCGCCGCCGGCGGGGCGGGGGGCGAAGGTCGATGAAGCGGCCGCCGCCAAGGGTGTGCTGGGCCGAGACGTCGCGGATGACGTAGCGGTCGCCCACGGCCGCCGCGATGGGCCGTTCCAGCACCAGTTGCACCTGCGTGGCTTCGCCACCCGCCAGCGCCTCTTCCGACAGCAGCACGACACGGGCGCCCACCTCCGCCGCCGCGTGGTGCAGCCGTACCGGGAACCATTGCGGCAGCGGCTTGGCCCCCGCCTCGCGCGGCAGCAGGCGCAGGCTGGCGTCGATGCGGTCGGTGGGGGCGTGCAGGGCCGGGGTCAGCACCATGTCGCCCCGATGCAAGGCTTCCTTGGTGATGTCGGGGCCGGCCAGGTTCAGGGCACAGCGGTCGCCGGCGCGGCCTTCCTCCGCCACGGTGTTCTGCGCGTGCAGCGAGCGGACGCGGGCCGGCAAGCCAGACGGGCTGACCGTGACGCTGTCGCCCACCCGCACCCGCCCGGACAGCACCGTGCCCGTCACCACCACACCCACGCCGGCCAGGGTGAAGGCGCGGTCGATGGCCAGGCGGAAGGCGCCGGGGTCAGCCGCCGTTTTCGCCATCGCCTGGGCGCGGGCCTCCCCCTCCAGCCGCTGGCGCAACGCATCGATGCCGGTGCCGCTGAGGGCGGAGACGGGCAGGATGTCGGCGCCGTCCAGGCTGGTGCCCGCCAGCGCCGCCCTGATTTCCGCCGTCACGGCCGCCAGGCGGTCGGGCGAGGCGAGGTCCGCCTTGGTCAGGGCCACCAGGCCGTGGCGGATGCCCAGCAGGTCGATGATGGCCAGGTGTTCGCGCGTCTGCGGCATGACGCCGTCGTCGGCCGCCACCACCAGCAGGGCGTAGTCGATGCCGCCGGCGCCCGCCACCATGGTGTGAACGAAGCGCTCATGCCCCGGCACATCGACGAAACCCAGCGTGGGGCCGGCACCTTCGGGTCCATCTGGCAGGGGCAGGTAGGCGAAGCCCAGGTCGATGGTGATGCCCCGGGCTTTTTCCTCCTTCAGGCGGTCGCCATCGACGCCCGTCAGCGCCCGCACCAGGGCCGTCTTGCCGTGGTCGATATGGCCGGCGGTGCCGATGATCATGGCAGCCGCAACTCCGCCAGGGTGGCGATGAAGGCCGCCTCGTCACGCAGGCAGCGCAGGTCCAGCACCAGGCGCCCATCCTCGATGCGGCCGATGATGGGGCGCGACAGGGCGCGGAAGGCGGCCGCCAACCCGTTCAATGCGGCCCCCCCGGCGCCGACGGCCAGGCCGGCGCTGGGCAGCGTGTCCAGCGGCAGGGCGCCGGAGCCGATCTGGCTGTCGCAATCGCAGATCTCGACCGTGTAGCCGCTCCCCAACGCTTGGGCCAGCGTCGACGCCAGACGCCGGGCCTGCTCCGCGATCTCCCCCTGGGGGCGGGACAGCAGGGCCAGGGTGGGCAGGCGCTGGGCCAGGCGATCGGGGTCGCGGTACAGCTTCAGCGTCGCCTCGATGGCGGCCAGCCGCACCTTGTCCACCCGCAGGGCCCGCTTCATGGGGTTGCGGTTGAGGGCCCGGATCAGGTCGCGGCGGCCGACGATGAAGCCGGCCTGTGGCCCGCCCAGCAGCTTGTCGCCGGAGAAGGTGACCAGATCCGCCCCCTCCACCACCGCCTCGCGCACCGTGGGTTCGCGCTTCAGGCCGTACGTGGACAGATCCACCAAGGTGCCGGACCCGAGGTCGTTCACCAGGGGCACGTTGGCGCCATGGGCGATGGCCGCCAACTCCGGCGCCAGCACTTCCTTGGTGAAGCCCTGGATGCGGTAGTTGCTGGTGTGGACCTTCAGGACCAGGCCGGTCTCGGGCGTCAGCGCGCCCTTGTAGTCCTTGGCGTGGGTGCGGTTGGTGGTGCCGACCTCCACCAGCCGGGCGCCGGCCTGGGCCATGATGTCGGGCATGCGGAAGGCGCCGCCGATCTCGATCAGCTCCCCCGCGACACGATGGCGTCGCGGCCCCGGGCCAGGGTGTTGAGCACCAGCAGCACGGCGGCGGCGTTGTTGTTGACGACGGTGGCGTCCTCCGCCCCCGTCAGTTCGCACAACAAGGCGCGGACATGGTCGTCCCGCTCGCCGCGCTTGCCGTCCTCCAGGTCGAATTCCAGGGCCACCGGGTTACCCATGGCGGCCAGGGCCGCGTCCATGGCCTCCCGCGCCAGCAGGGCGCGGCCCAGGTTGGTGTGCAGCACCGTGCCCGTCAGGTTGAACAGGGGGCGCAGGTTGGATCGGCCCGTATCCTCCAGCCGGGCCTCCGCCAGGGCGGCCACGGCGTCAGCATCCGGCACGGTGTCGCCGCCGCCGGCCAGCAGGGCGGCGCGGGCCTCAGCCAGCACGGCGCGGATGGCGTCCGTCGCCGCCGTCCGGCCGTGGCGGTCCAGCAGCGGGGATGCGGCGGGGTGGGAAAGGACGGCGCTGATGGACGGCAAATCGCGGAGACGCACGGGGACAGGGCGCTTTCGTTGGAGGGGTTCCCCCTTTTGGCACATTTAAAAATTTGGTCAATCCCGCCGAAAATCAACGCGTTGCCAAGCCATACCCAGGTATGGGCGCCTTAGGCCCTAAAACGCCAAGCCCAACCCGATGGTCCAGCCGCGCACGCCGTTGCCGATGATGGCCGACCCGCGCAGCGTCACGCCCTCGACGCCATAGCCCATGTGGGGCGTCATCACCTCCAGCCCGCCGCCCACCTCCAGGAACTTGTCGAAGCCCAGGAAATCCTGCTGCGATCCGATCAGGATGTTGCCCCGGCTGAAGGCGATCCAGCGCAGGTCGTCGGCGAACAGGTGACCCAGCGGGCCGTCCAGCTGGGCATTGACGGTGGCGAAGCCGAAGCTGCCGGTGGATTTCAAGGACGGGTCGCTGACGCGGCTGGGGATGTCGGCGAATTCGCTGAAGCGGCCCATCAGGTGCAGGCGCAGGCCGTCGGTCAGGGTACGCTCATGCAGCACCTCCACCCCGCCGCCAGCCAGGAAGCTGTCGATGCGCATGCTGGTCAGGATGCCGCCCGTGCTCTCCCGCAACAGGTCGGCATTGGGGCCGGCGAATTCCCCGCTGCCGCGAATGCGGGTGTAGCCGCCCAGGGCGACCGGCCGGACGGAGGTGGAACCGCCGATCGGTATGTCCAGGCCGAAGCCGCCCAGCGCGGAATAGGACTTGTAGTTTTCCTTCACCACGTCCGGCGCGCCGGTATCGGCGCCCAAGGCCGTCTGATGCCAGGCCGTCTCATAGCCCAGCGTCACCTCCAGATAGGGGGCGACGCTGTCGGTGTCGTCCTTGTCGCGGAAGCTGTGGGTGATGGGCAGCTTGTAGCCGTGCAGCGTGATGTCATTGCTGCTGTAGCGGGCGGCGCTGGCGTCGGGCGTGCCGCCGAAGACGCTCAGGGTCTCGAAGCCGTGGCCGATGTCCTCCGCCTTCAACTGGTCGCGCACCGCGTCGCGTATCGCCTCGGCGCTGATGCCGGAAGTGGCGGTTTGCGCCTTCGCCCCTTGGGAGAGCAGGACGGCGGCCATGCCTGTCATTATGGCGGCAGCGCGCCAACGAGGGGTGAGTACCGCCAACCGATGTCCCATGCGCGCCTATCCGATCGTTGCGACAACTCCCAGGGAAATGTCTCTCGGTGGCGCGGCGGCAATGCGCCAAGAGTAATAACAAATAATAAATGTAAATTTAAGGTTGTTGACCTTCATATGCGATGGTGTTTGAAATTATCCCACGTTTGCGAAGCGCGGATGAGGATACGGATGACAGCGATCGCGAAGGTGCGGATGCGGGCCGAAACCTGGGCGGAGGCGTGCCTGCCACTGGCGGTGCTCCTGTATCTCATGCTGCTGGGCGCGCTATTCCCCGGCACGCCCGCCTGAAGGCGAATACCGTAAAAGATTTGTGGAATGGTGTTTCGCCGTCCGCGCATGAAAACGGCGGCCCAGGGCAACCCAGGCCGCCGTTTCATTCAGGCGCTGAAAAGATGTGTCAGTTGGTCGCCGGGCGCTGAGAGGTGCGGTCCACCAGGCCGGCCCAGTTGCTGACCGAGATGAAGTGGGCATAGGCCAGGGCCAGCCAGCCGCGCTCGCGCCAGCGCTGGAAATCCTCGGCCGGCAACTGGTTGAACTTGGCCTCATCGATGACCTTGAAGCCGGCCAGGCTCAGCTTCTGGCCGCTCTTCAGGGTGACGTCGGCGCGGTTTTCCACCAGCAGGTCGGCCTTGATCAGCGCGTCTACGAACTCGGTGGTGGCGTTGTAGTGGCCCTGGTAGTCGCTGCAGAAGGCCAGGGCGTTGCGGGTGACCTCGGTGGGCTGGCCGCCCTCGAACAGCTTGTTGGGGCCGCCGTGGCTCAGGCTGGAGGCGGCTTCATCGATGCACAGGGTGAACTCCGCCTTCTCCCGGTTCTCCAGGAAGATGAAGGGATAGCGGCGGACGTAGGCCGGGATGTAGGCGCCGGATTCCCAGGCGCCGTCGGCGTCCACGAACAGGTTCTCGCCATTGCGCATGCCCAGCAGGGCCACGGCTTGGGGCGGCGCGCCGTCCAGGAACAGGATGGGGTAGTGCTTGCAGGCCAGCGTGAACTCCGCCGCGATCACGGGCACGGAGTTGGAACCGGCCGCGAACTGGTAGCCGGCGGCGGGGGCCAGCGACAGGTCGCCGTCGCGCTCCGCGGCCAGGGGGCGGGGGCGCTGGTAGAAGGCGGGAAGGGTCTGCTGCGTGCTCATCTCTGTTCCAAGTCCCGGATCAATTGGGGTTATTTCGCCGTTATGCCGACTTCCCCTAGCCGCTGGTGGCCGGGGCCGGTCTACTTTGAAGTTAGTGGTGTCTCACCCGCCGGTGGTCAACGTCGGGGACGGGGTATTGCCCGCCGGCGCCACGCTACCACCAACGACACGGGAAAGGGCACCGCTATTCACCACCTTTGACGGGGACTATCCCGCCGGGCGGCCCGTTTCGGACAGCCACCCGGTGGGTGCGATGGGAAACGGAGCGTCACTCGGCCGCCTGGGCCCGGCGTACGCTATGGCGGTTCGCGGGAATGGGCAGGCCCAGATGACCGCGCAGGGTGTCGGCCGTGTAGTCGGTGCGGAACAGGCCGCGCCGCTGCAGGATGGGCACGACCTTTTCGACGAATTGGGTGAAGGCGCCGGGCTTGCTGACATGGATATTGAAGCCGTCGGCGGCCCGGCCCGTGAACCAGCGCTCGATCTCATCGGCCACCGCCTCCGGCGTGCCGACGAAGCCGGAGCGCCAGCGGCCAAAGCGCCACGCCGCCTCGCGCAGGGTCAGGCCTTCCTCCCGCGCGGTCCTGATGATCCGCTCCGCATGGCCCTTGTAGCCGTTCAGGCTGACATGGCTGAGGTCGGGGAAGGGGGCGTCCAGGTCGTACTGCCGGAAGTCGTGGTAGTTGAAGGGCCGTCCCAGCTGGACCAGCAGCTTGTCCAAATCAAGCTCCGCCTCGTGCGCGGCGGCCAGGCGGTCCGCCTCTTCCTGGGTGTCGGCGAGGGTGACGACCAGGCCGGGCAGGACGATGAGGTGGTCGGGGTCGCGGCCCTTGGCGACGGCGCGCGCCTTCAGGTCGGCGTAGTAGGCCTGGGCCGCCTCGAACCCGTCGGCGCTGGCGAAGGTGGCGTCGGCGATGGTGGCGCCCAGGTCGCGGCCGGCGTCGCTGTCGCCCGCCTGGAAGATGACCGGCTGACCCTGGGGGCTGCGGGTCAGGGCCAGGGGGCCGGCGACGGAGAAGAAGCGGCCCTTGTGGTTCAGGGCGTGCTGCTTGGTCTTGTCCAGGAACACCCCCGCCGCCTTGTCGCGGGGGAAGGCGTCATCCTCATAGCTGTCCCACAGGCCCTGGACGACGGACACGAATTCCCGGGCGCGCTGGTAGCGCTCCGCATGGTCGAAATGGTCGTCGCGGCCATAGTTTCGGGCCGCCCCCTCCAACCCCGTGGTCACCACGTTCCAGCCGGCGCGGCCTCGGCTGATGGTGTCCAGCGAGCCGAACTGGCGGGCGACGTTGTACGGCTCCCAGTACGAGGTGGTCAGCGTGCCCACCAGGCCGATGTGGCTGGTGGAGACGGCCAGGGCCGACAGCAGGGTCAGCGGCTCCAGCCGGTTCAGGAAATGCGGGGCGCTGTCGGGCGTGATGTAGGGGCTGTCGACGATGAAGACCAGGTCGAACTTGGCGGCCTCCGCCTTGCGGGCGGTGTCGATGTACCAGTTGATGTCGATGCTGGCGTCGCCGGGCAGGTCGGGGTCGCGCCAATCGTCGTGGCTGGTGCCGACGCCGGCCAGGATGGCGCCCAGGTGCAGGGAACGGGTCATGGTGCGGGTCTCCAGTCGGCGGCCAGGGGACTGGCCGGCGGTTGAACGGTTCGGGGAAGGCTGTCAGGGGAAAAGTCTAGCGCCGCCGGCCGCATCGGAAATTTTGGAAATTGTGCAGCGTTCGTTTGGCGGCGCTGAAGGATGGCTCAGAACTTCACCGACACGCGGCTGTAGTAATAGCCGCCGGTGATGCCGAAGGGGGAGAACAGGCCGTACTTGTTCAGGCCGGTCTTGGCGTCGACGATGCCGATGGCGTCGGGATAGACGTCGAACAGGTTGTTGGCGCCCAGGCTGACGCTGATGCGGTCGGTCAGGTCCACGCCCACGTCCAGGTCGGTGATCCACTTGGCGCTGAAGGTGCGGTCGTTGGCGGCCACCGTGCCGGCCTCGGTATAGCTGCCGTAGCGGGTGAGGCGCGTGTCGACATGCAGGCGGTCCCAGTGCCAGTTGGCGGACAGGATGGCCTTGCCGCGCGGCGTGCCGTCGGTCAGGTCCGCCTGGCGCTGCCGGTCGAACAGGGCATAGCCCAGGCTGGACAGCTGGGTCGGTGTCGGCTTGATGTGGGTGATATAGGTGCGCGTCCAGCTGTAGGCGGCACCCAGCCGTACGTCGCCGGCGTCGCCCAGATCGACCAGGTAGTTGGCCACGGCGTCCACACCCTCCGTCCGGGTATCGACGGCGTTGGTGTAGTACTGCGCCGACAGGCCGGGGGCGAAGCCGGCCCGCTGCAGGATGGCGGAGACGGCGTTGCCGGTCAGCAACCCGGTCTCGACGATGCGATCCTTGATGTCGATGCGGTAGGCGTCCAGCGTCAGCTGCAGGTTATGCACCGGTTCCGCGGTCACGCCGACGCTGTAGTTGGTGGACGTCTCGGGCGTCAGCGGCGTGGCGCCCAGGGCCTTGGCCTCGCCGGAGGTCGCCGGCAGCACCTTGATGGGCAGGGTGATGTAATTGCCGGCGGCGTCCACCGTGCCGGTGAAGGTGGAGGAGGCGTAGATGGTCTGTGCCAGCGAGGGCGCGCGGAAGCCGTTGCTGACCGTGCCGCGCAAGGCGTAGCCCGGCGCCAGTTCATAGCGCGTGGCGAGCTTGCCGCTGGCGGTGTCCCCCACGGCGCCGGTGTAGTGCTCCACCCGGCCGGCGGCGTCCAGCGACCAGGCGGGCGTCAGGTTGGTGGCCAGGTCGATGTAGGCCGCACCGTTGTTACGGGCGATGGCGCCGCTGTCGGCGGGCGAGGTGCCGGTGTAGGACGCCAGGCCCGGCTGCGGATGCTGTCCGGCGTAGTAGCCGCTGGGAATGACGTAGCTGCCGATGATGTAGCTGGCCGGATCGCCGGGATCGATCTCGTAACGCTCATACCGATGTTCCAGGCCCCAGGCTACGGTCACGGGGGCGGGCAGGCCCAGATTCAGGGCCCGGCTGACGTCCAGGTCGGTGGTCACCTGGTCGAAGATCTGGTCGGCCAGGTGGAAATAGGTGGGGCTGGTGGGCCCCAAAGTGGCGTTCAGCGTGTTCTCGCCATCCAGTTTGGCGTCGTCGCGGCCATAGGTGGTGCTGAGGTCCCAGGACCAGGACGCGATCTCGCCCCGCCCACCCACCGTGGTCTGGAAATCCGTCTCCCAAATGCGGCGCAGGGCGTTGAAACCGTTGGGATAAACCTCGGGCAATGAGTTGATGTTGTTGGGTAGGAAGCTGCCGGTGTTCTTGCGCGAGCGGCGCTTGGACGCGGTGCTGAAGGAATAGAGAGTGACATCATCCCCTACCGGCAGTTCCGCGTTGTACGACCCGCTGTAGATCGTCTCCTGCCCCGGGCCGTAGCTGTTGCCGTAGAAGGTGCGATCGGCCGTGGCCTCGCGCGGGTCGCGGGCACCATTGGCCAGGGGGTTGTACAGGTTGGCCACGCTGGTGGGCGCGGCGCGGCTGGCCGACTGGTTGTCCTTGTAGTCGGCGGAGAGGTTCAGGAAGCCCTGCCGGGGCAGGTCCAGCCCGTAATTGGCGGCGACGTGCTTGGTGAAGCCGTCACCGCCATAGTTCTGGCCCAGGCTGCTTTCCACGCTGCCGCCCTGCGGCGCGTTCTTCAGGATGACGTTGATGACGCCGGCGATGGCGTCAGAGCCATACTGGGCGGCGGCGCCGTCGCGCAGCACCTCGATATGGTCGATGGCGCCCACGGGGATGAGGTCCAGATCCACCGGCACGCCGCCGTTGGCGATGCGCGCCAGGTTGTTGATCAGGGCCGTGTTGTGCCGGCGCTTGCCATTGACCAGCACCAGCGCCTGGTCGCCGTTCAGGCCGCGCATGGTGGTGGAGCGCACGGTCCAGCTGGTGCCGCCGCCGTTGACGCCGGGCAGGTTGAAGGAGGGCACCAGCTGGTTCAGCAGTTCCTTCAGGCCGACCTTGCCCGTCTCCGCCAACGCCGCCGAGCCGACGACATCGATGGGGGAGGGGCTGTCGATGGCCGCCCGGCTGCCGCCGCGCAGGCCCGTCACCACCGTTTCCTGCACCGCGTCCAAATCCACACTATCGCTGGCCGGGGCCCCGGTGGCCGCGGTCGCCGGGGCGGCCGGCTCCGCCGCGTGCGCCGTGGCGGCAACGGCGGGCAGGGCCAGCGCGGTGGCCAGCAGCAGGATCTTGTGACGGCTCAGAATAGCGGCGGCATGCATATAAAACCCCCTTGGGCCCGGCTTGGCACGCCTGCCGGGCTTCCCCGATGTTGAATAAAGCGATGGGGTTTTTAGACAGGCCGCCGCCCTGGCCCGTAAATCGACTTATCCTTGAGGATTTGATGAGGGCACTAAATTGGTAGTCAGGCCGCGCATCATTGCGACGGGCCGCCCGGGAGGAAGCCTTGGAAAGGCTGGATTCTTATAATGCGATAAATAAGTGTGAAATATGGAGCTATGCGATATATTGTACATCGCCATGCTGCGGACTCAGGTTGCTGTCTTGCGTGTCGGCGTGTGTAATTGGGGTCAATGAGAACCCATGGACAGTGAGGACCGTGCCCCATGCCCCCCAATCTGCCCACCGAGCTGTTGCGCACCTTCGTCGCCATCGTTGACGCCGGCACCCTGCAAAAGGCGACGGAGCGCATTTTCCTGACCCAGTCGGCCCTCAGCCTGCAGATCAAGCGGCTGGAGGATCTGCTGCAGACGCAGTTGTTCCTGCGTGAGGGGCGGCGCCTGACGTTGGCGCCGGCCGGGGTGACCTTGCTGGGCTTCGCCCGCAAGATCCTGGAGATGAATGAGCAGGCGGTCAGCGCCGTCACCGCCGGCGCCTTCGCCGGCCCGGTGCGGGTGGGCATGGTACAGGACATGACCGACACGCTGCTGACCGGAGTGCTGGCCAGCTACGCCCAGATCCATCCCCAGGCGCAGTTGCATGCCCGCATCGCCGGCACCGCCGAACTGCTGGAGCAGATGACGGCCGACCGGCTGGACGTGGTGGCGGGCTTCGGTCCGGCGGGCGACCCCAATGGGGTGCTGACGGTGCCGGTGCGCTGGATGGGCAATCCGGAACTGTTGAGCGCCGACGTGCTGCCCCTGGTGGTGCTGGAAACGCCCTGCCGTTTCCGTGAGGCGGCGCTGGCGGCCCTGGACCGCATCGGCCGGCCCCACCGCATCGTGGTGGAAACGCCCAACCTGTCCAGCCTGCGCGCCGCCGTGCGCGCCGGCTTGGGGCTGACCTGCCGCGCCATGGCCTTCGACCCGCTGCCGCCCCTGCCGCTGGGGGTGTTGCCGCCCCTGGCCCCCGTCAGCGTCGTCCTGGCCCACCGCCCCAACCCGTCCGAGTCCATCACCAGCCTGATCAGTCTGGTGCACCAGGCGATCAGCGCCCAAGGCGCCGGGGACGATGATGGCGAAGAGGATGAGCCGCGGGCCAACGCGGCGTGACGTGACGCGGCCCTTGTCTGACCCGCCGTTAGTCCGGCAATTCGTCACCGGACTGTGGCGGAGCGTCGGGTATACGGGCCAGGAAGGCGGCAAAACCTTCACCTGAGGCGCCCGCAGCCCGCGCATGCAGAAACGCGGCGGCGGTTTCGATAGAGCGCTCCTGGGGCGGCTCTGATGGTTGCAGCGGATCGGTCTCTTTAACCATCTCGTGGCCACCCGATGGGAAGGCAGCGAATTTCGCACGAGTGACGATAGCGAAGCGCGGATGGCCGGACAACAGTCCGGCACATCCCGCAACCTCTCTCAAAACTTACGCGTCATACCCCGGCGACTCCCGGGCCAGGCGGCGAAGCAGGCCGGCCCAGGGCAGCTTGGCGTGGTCGGGGCGGTGGTTGGCCACCTGCTGGCGCACCTCGGCCTGGGCGTGCTCCGGCGCCAGCAGGATGCCGTCGCGGCCGGCGCTAAGGGTGCGCACCTGCAAGGTGGCGGAGCGTTCCAGGGCGTGGATGCCCAGGAAGGCGTGGGCGGCGGTGGGGCCCAGGGCCAGGGTGCCATGGTTGCGCAGCAGCATCAGGCTTTTGTCACCCAGGTCGGCCACCAGCCGCTCCCGCTCATCCAGATGCAGGGCGATGCCTTCATAGTCGTGATAGGCCAAGCGCGGGAGGACGGTCAGGGAATGCTGGTTCAGGGGCAACAGCCCCTCCTTGTGGGCCGACACGGCGATGCCGTCGGCGGTGTGCAGGTGGATGACGAACTTGGCGTCATGCCGCGCGCCGTGGATGGCGGAATGGATGGTGAAGCCGGCCGGATTGATGCCGTATTCCGTGTCGCCCCAGACCGGCGCCTGCAGGATGTTGCCGTCCAGATCCACCTTGACCAGGCTACTGGCCGTGATCTCATCGAAATACAGGCCGTAGGGGTTGATCAGGAAATGCTCCTCCGGCCCCGGCACGCGGGCGGAGATGTGGGTGTAGATCAGGTCGGTCCAGCCGAACAGCGCCACCAGGCGGTACAGCGCCGCCAGTTCAACCCGTGTCTGCCATTCCGCCTCATCCACCCGCCCCTTCAGGGACTGGATGCCCAGATAGGACCCGTCCGCCATTCTCATTCTCCATCGCGTTGATTGGCCTTCAGCGTCCATCCACGCGGGGCGGGGTGTCAAATTGGGGATTTTAAAGCGTCCCTTGAGCGGCGGCGGGCGCAGGGGCGCTCAAGGGACGCTTGAGACTAATCAAACAGTCGGCAACGCCCCGATCCGCTAGCCTGTTTCCTCGGAACAATGATGGACTTTCGGGTGCACGATGGCGTCAGGTTGGGATTGGTCGCGGCGGGGTTTCCTGCGGGCGGGCGCGGGTTTGGGCGCGGTCATCGCCGCCCCGGCGCTGCTGACCGGCTGCGATGACAAGAAGGCGCCGGGCGTCCTGAAGGTGGGGGACCAGCGCGGCGGGCTGCAGGCCCTGCTCAGCGCCTATCCCGATGACAAGCCTGCTCTGGACTATCAGGTGGAATGGGCGCAATTCCCCAACGCCGCCCCGGTGATCGAGGCCCTGAACGCCCAGGCCATCGACGTGGGCGCGGTGGGCGACGCGCCCTTCGGCTTCGGCCTGGCGGGCAAGGCGCAGATCAAGGCGGTTTCCGCCTATCGCTCCAGCGGTGAGGGCACGGCTGTGCTGGTGAAGCCGGACGGCCCGGTCCAGGCGGTGGCCGACCTCGCCGGCCGCGCGGTCGCCACCAGCAAGGGGTCCATCGGCCATTTCCTGGTGCTGCGCGCGCTGGCGGAGGCGGGCGTGCCGGTGGACAGGGTGACCATCGCTTTCCTGGCGCCCAACGACGCCAAGGCCGCCCTGCTGGCCGGCAGCATCGACGCCTGGGCCACCTGGGACCCCTATACCGCCCTGGGGGAATTGCACGACGGGCTGAAGGTGCTGGTGAACGCGCAAGGGCGCATGCCCGGCCTGTCCTATCTGCTGTCCACACCGGCGGCGCTGTCCGCCCGCCGCGCCCTGGTGCGGGACTTCGTGGCCCGCATCGACCGGGCGCGGGAGTATTCCGCCGCCAAGCCCGACGCTTACGCCGCGGTCTTCGCCCAGCAGACGGGCGTGCCGGCGGAGGTGGCGTCGCTCATGATCCGCCGCACCAACTTCCACCCCGTACCTCTGGACGATGGCATCATCGCCGACCAGCAGAGCATCGTGGACCAGTTCGCCAAGGTGGGGCTGGGTGGCGACGGCCTGGACGTGCGGCCGGCCTTCGAGCGGGTGCTGTAGGGTCCGCCCGCATCAGGAGGGCTGGTCGTCCGGCTGCTCCTCCACCAACAGCGTCTCCACCTCCGACGCGCGCGTCAGGGTGATGTCCACGGGGCAGCGGTTGGCGATGGACAGCAGCTTGGCGCGCTGCTCCGCGTCCAGGGGGCCTTCCAGGGTGATGGTGCGGGTGAACAGGTCGGCGGGCGTCTGGTCTGGTCGCTTGGTGTGCACCACCCGTGTCTGGGCGCGCACCAGGGGCAGGCCCTTGCGCTCCGCATACATGCGCATGGTCATGGTGGTGCAGGCGGCCAGGCCCGCCGACACGAAGTCGTAGGGGGCCAGGCCGCTGTTCAGGCCGCCCACGTCCACCGGCTCATCTGCCAGGAACTGGTGCGAACCGCTGCGCATGGCCAGTTGATAGCGGCCGCGGCCCGTTTCCGTCGCCAGCACGCCTTCCGCCTCGCCATGCGGGTCCGGCGTCTCCCCCTGCTGCGGCAGGTAGCGGCTGGCCCAGGCGGCGATGACGGCGGCCGCGTAGTCGGCGTCCGCCGGGCGGGTCAGCAGATGGTCGGCGTCGTCCAGCGAGACGAAGCTCTTGGGATGCTTCGCGGCCACAAAGATGCGGGTGGCGTTGTCGATGCCCACCGTCATGTCGCCCGGGGCGTGCAGGATCAGCAGCGGACGGCGCAAGCGGGCGATGCGTGTCGCCAAATCCTGTTCGCGGGCATCATCGACGAAGCTCTGGCGGATCACGAAGGGGCGGCCGGCCAGGTCGACCTCGGCCTCGCCCTCCGCCTCGATGCGGTTCAGCGCCTCCGGCCCGAAGGTCTGCAGCACGTGGGCCACATCGGACGGGGCGGCGATGGTCACGACGGCCTTGACCGTGGGCATGTCGCCGGCGGCGGCCAGGGCCGCGGCCCCACCGAAGCTGTGGCCCACCAGCAGGCTAGGCGGCATGCCCGCCTGGGTCATGGCCCCATACGCGGCGAGCAGGTCGTCGACATCGGCCGCGAAGCCGCCGTCGGCGAAGCCACCGCCGCTTTTGCCCAGCCCGGCGAAGTCGAAGCGCAGCACGCCGATGCCGGTCATGGCCAGGGCGCGGGCCAGCCGCGTGGTGGCCAGGCTGTCCTTTCCGCAGGTGAAGCAGTGGGCGAAGATGGCCCAGCCGCGCGGCGTACCCTCCGCCGCCTCGATCCGGCCGGACAACCGGTACCCCTTGGCGCTGTCGAAATCGAACTGCTGGCTGGCCATGGCGGCCTCCCTTCCCTCTGCCTGCCGTTCTTGTAGCACCGCCAGCGGGGCGATGGCCAAGCCGTCCACCGCCATGCAACGAAATCTCCATGCTTGAGAATTTTCAAACATTCACAGCATGAGAAGTCCATTGCCGGATTAAAATCCACGACATTTAATGGAGTTTACCGATCAGAGATCACCATATTTCACATGTAGAATGAGGTGCGGCCTTGTCCCTGACCCTCGACGCTCCGCAGGACGCGGCATTGTCCGCCGTCTCCCGGCCCGCCCCCCGGCCCGTTGGCGCCCCGCTGATCCGGTGGGTTCTGACCCGCCTGGGCAATTCCCGCTGGACCGTGCCCCTGGCCCTGGTCCTGGCGTGGGAACTGGGGTCGCGGGTCGGCCTGGTGCCCTCCCGCGTGCTGGCCGCCCCCAGCGCCGTGCTGGCCACCTTCTGGACCCTGCTGGCCTCGGGCGAGCTGGTGTCCAACCTGCTGGTGTCGCTGGTCCGCGTGGCTACGGGCCTGGGCATCGGGGTCGGTGTCGGCACGGTGCTGGCCGTCCTGGCGGGCCTGTTCCGCCGGGGGGAGACGCTGGTCGATCCCCTGATGCAGATGCTGCGCACCTTGCCCTTCCTGGCGCTGGTGCCCCTGTTCATCGTGTGGTTCGGCATTGGCGAGGTGCCCAAGGTGGCGCTGATCGCCCTGGGCGCCGCCTTCCCCACCTACCTCACCCTGTTCTCCGGCATCCGCGCCATCGAGGCCAAGCTGGTGGAGGCGGGGCGCAGCTTCGGCCTGTCGCGGCTGGAGCTGATCACCAACGTGGTGCTGCCGGGGGCCGCCCCGTCCTTCCTGGTCGGCCTGCGCTACGCTCTGGGCCATGCCTGGCTGAGCCTGGTGGTGGCGGAGCAGATCAACGCCTCGGCCGGCCTGGGCTACCTCATCAACAACGCCCGCGACTTCATGCGCACCGACATCATCGTCGTCTGCCTGGGCGTCTATGCCGTGCTGGGCCTGGGCACCGACTTCCTCGTCCGCCTTCTGGAGCGCCGCCTGCTGGCCTGGCGCCCCACCTTCCTGGAGCGCTGAACCATGGCTTCCAACACCGCCCCTCTCACAGCTGCCCCCTTGACCGCCGACAGTTCCACCGTGTCCAGCGACGCCGCGGTTCGCGTGCGTGGCTTCAGCCGCCGCTTCGGCGACGTCACCGTGCTGCGCGATCTGGACCTGGACATCGCGCCGGGTGAGTTCGTGGCCCTGCTGGGCCGCAGCGGCTCGGGCAAGACCACCCTGCTGCGCACGCTGGCCGGCCTGGACGCCGCGCCGGCGGAGCAGGTGTCCACCCCCGGTGCCCGCGCCGTCGTGTTCCAGGAGCCGCGCCTGCTGCCGTGGAAAAAGGTGTGGCGCAACGTCACCCTGGGCCTGAAGGGCGGTCGCACCCGTCTGCAGGCCACGGCGGCGCTGGAGGAGGTGGGCCTGGGCCATCGCGTCGACGCCTGGCCCGCCACCCTGTCGGGGGGGAGGCGCAGCGTGCCGCCCTGGCCCGCGCCCTGGTGCGTGAGCCGCAACTGCTGCTGTTGGACGAACCCTTCGCCGCCCTGGACGCCCTGACCCGTTTGCGCATGCATCAGCTGGTGCTGTCGTTGTGGCGGGCGCACCGTCCGGCCGTGCTGCTGGTCACCCATGATGTGGACGAGGCGATCGCCTTGGCCGACCGCATCCTCGTGCTAGCCGATGGCCGGCTGGCGGTGGAGGAGAGGGTGACCCTTGCCCGCCCGCGGGAGACGGGGCCGGAGTTCCAGGCCCTGCGCCGCCGCCTGCTGGGCCATCTGGGGGTGGAGCATCCGGCGCCGCGCGACACGGCGCCCCTGACCTTCATCCCGCCCGCTGCCGGCTTGCGCCCCGGCTGGAACCGGGCGGCTGCCGTTAATGGTCACGCTGTCAACGGTCACGGCGGCCACAACGGTGTGCTCAATGGCGGTGCCCATCACGGCGCCCCGCTGGGCGGGGGCCTGTCATGACGGCGGCCCTGCGCCGCGTGGAAGCGGTGGAGGAGGGGCGCCTCGACGGCCCGGCCCTGGACGCCGTGCTGGCCGAACTGACCGCCGAGTTCGCCGCCGGTGCCGCCGCGCATGACCGCGCCGGCAGCTTTCCCTTCGAAAACTTCAGCAGCCTGCATGCCAAGGGCCTGCTGGGCCTGACGGTGGGGCCCGCCTGGGGCGGTGCCGGCGCCGACCTCGCCACCACGCTGAAGGTGGTGCGGGCGGTGGCCAAGGGCGACCCCGCCACCGCCCTGGTGCTGGTCATGCAGTACCTGTTTCATGCGTCCGTCGATCAGCGCGCCGTGCCCGACGCGCTCTACGACCGGGTGGCGCGGGACGCGGTGGAAAACGGCGCCCTGATCAATGCCCTGCGGGTGGAGCCTGACCTGGGCACGCCGGCGCGCGGCGGCCTGCCGGCCACGGTGGCGCGGCGCACGGCGGACGGCTGGTCCATCAGCGGGCACAAGCTCTATTCCACCGGCATCCCGGCCCTGACTTGGCTGCTGGTCTGGGCCCGCACCGATGAGCCGCAGCCGCGTGTCGGCGGCTTCCTGGTGCACCGCGACAGCCCCGGCATCCGCGTGGTCGAAACCTGGGACCATCTGGGCCTGCGCGCCAGCGGCAGCCACGACGTGATCCTGGAGGATGTGCCCACGCCGCTGGACCATGCGCTGGATCTGCGGGCGCCCGGGGTGGCCGGGCCGCGCGACGCGCTGTTCGGCGCATGGGCGGCCGTCCTGACCGCCGGCATTTATGATGCGGTGGCGGAAGCGGCGCGCGACTGGCTGATCGATTTCGCCCGCCAGCGGGTGCCCAGCAACCTGGGCGCCGCCCTGTCCACCCTGCCGCGCTTCCAGGAAGCGGTGGGAACCATTGACGGCCTGCTGCTGTCCAACCGCGCCCTGCTGGCCGCCGCCACGCGCGGGGAGACCAGCGCGGTGGAGGCCGGCCTGGTCAAGCATCTGGTGACCGAGAACGCCATCCAGGCGGTGGAGACGGCGGTGCGCCTGACCGGCAACCCCGGCACCACCCGCCACAACCCGCTGGAGCGGCATTACCGCGACGTGCTGTGCGGCCGCATCCATACCCCCCAGGCCGATGTGGTGCTGGTCGGCGCCGGCCGTGCCGCCTTCGCCGCCGCCACCCCCTCCTGAAGCTCCCCCTCCTGAAAGGGTTCCGCCATGTCCAACACCTTGCAGTTCATCGGCTTCATCGGGTCGCAGGATGGGTCCGAGACACGGCCCGGCAGCGGCCCCGTCATCGACCGCGACTATGTCGGCACCGTGGCGCGAGCCCATGAGTACGCCGGTTTCGACCGGGCGCTGATCGCGCACTCCAGCGCCTCGCCCGACGGCTTCCAGATCGCGGCCTACGCCGTGCAGCAGACGGAACGGCTGAAGATCCTGCTGGCCCATCGCCCAGGCTTCGTGGCGCCCACCCTGGCCGCCCGACAGCTGGCCTCGCTGGATCATTTCAGCCAGGGCCGCTTGGCCGTGCACATCATCACCGGCGGGTCGGATGAGGAACAGCAGCGCGATGGCGACTTCCTGAACAAGACGGAACGCTACGCCCGCACCGACGACTACCTGGACGTGGTGCGCAAGGTGTGGACCAGCGCGGCGCCCTTCGACCATGACGGCCCCTATTACAAGTCGCGCGGCTCGCAGTCGTACGTGAAGCCCGTCAACGGCACGCTGCCCATCTATTTCGGCGGATCGTCGGACGAGGCCATCGCCGTGGCTGGCCGTCACGCCGATGTCTACGCCCTGTGGGGCGAGCCCCTGGACGACGTGCGTGAGACCATCGCCAAGGTGCGCGCCGCTGCCGCCCTGCATGGCCGGCAGGACCATGTGCAGTTCAGCCTGTCGCTGCGTCCCATCCTGGGGCGGACGGAGGAGGAGGCCTGGGCCAAGGCCGACCGCATCCTGGAGCAGGCCAAGCAGCTGCGCGCCACCCAGTCGACCTTCCGGCCCGTGCGTGCGGGAGAGCCACAGAATGTGGGCTCGCAGCGTCTGCTGGCGGCGGCCGCGGCCGGCAAGGTGCGGGACAAGCGCCTGTGGACGGAGATCGCCGCCCTGACCGGGGCCCAAGGCAATTCCACCAGCCTGGTGGGCACGCCGGAGCAGGTCACGGAATCGCTGCTGGACTACTATGACCTGGGTGTGCGCACCTTCCTCATCCGGGGTTTCGACCCGCTGGTGGACGCTATCGAGTATGGCCGCGACCTTATTCCCTTGGTGCGCCAGGCGGTCGCGACCCGGGAAGCGGGCCACGGGGCGGCAACGACGGCGGTGGCGGCCGAATGAGCCCCATCCGCGTGGCCAGCCAACTGGCCGAGCCCATCAATGCCGAGGTGGCGCGGCGGGTCAGCGCCGCCACGGGGGAGGGGGCGGTCGAGCTGATCACCCTGCCCCGGGGGGTGCCGTCCGAGTGGCCGCGCGACGCCGATGTCTTCGTGGCCGCACCCTTCCGCCGCGCCGGCGGCGACCTGCCGGCCCAGCCGCCGGGCTGGCCTTTCAACCTGCGCTGGGTGCAGCTGATCTCCGTCGGCATCGACTTTTATCCCGACTGGCTGTTCGACGGGCCGGTGGTGACGGCGGCCAAGCGGTCGTCCGCCACGGCCTTGGCCGAGTTCTCCCTGGCCGCCATTTTCGCCGCCGCCAAGCGTTTCCCCGACATCTGGATCCGCCAGGCGGCGGACTGGCAACCCACGCCCCTAGGCCTGGTGGAGGGCGCCACCCTGGGCCTCGTCGGCTTCGGCGGCATCGGCCAGGCCTTGGCGCCCAAGGCCCTGGCCCTGGGCATGAAGGTGTTGGCCATGCGTCGCGGGCCCGGCGACCTGGGGGTGCCGGGCGTCGAACGGGTGGATGGCGTGGACGAGCTGTTTGCCCGTGCCGACCACGTGGTGCTGGCGGCCCCGGCGACGGCGGAGACGCACCATCTGGTGAACGCCCGGGTGCTGGCCACCGCCAAGCATGGCTTGCATCTGGTCAACGTGGCGCGGGGCGCGCTGATCGACGACCAGGCCCTGCTGGCGGCGCTGGCCGACGGCCGGGTGTCATTGGCGACTTTGGATGTCACGCATCCGGAACCATTGCCGGACGGCCACCCCTACTATCGCCACCCGAGCGTGCGCCTGTCCCCCCACACCTCCGTTTTCACGCCGGACACCCACGCCAACCTGGCGGCCAAGCTGACCCACAACCTGATCCGCTTCCGCCGGGGTGAACCGCTGGAAGATGTGGTCGACCTGACGCGTGGGTATTGAGGACGCGCGGGCCACTGAAGGAAAGACCGAACCCATGATGCTGATATCGCGCCGGTCCGCTCTGCGGGGCCTGGCGGTGGGGGCGTTGGGCCTGGGCGCCCTGAACCTGGCCGCCTGCGGCCGCAAGAAGGACGCGGAGCTGGCCGGCGTCACCCTGCGGGCCGCGACCTACCGGGGCAACCCGGACTCCTTCTTCGAGCAGGCAGGCGTGGCCAACACGCCCTACACCCTGGAAACGGCGCAGTTCGCGGGCGGCAATTTGATCGCGGAGGCGATCAACGCCCACTCCCTGGACGTGGGCGGAATGAGCGAGATCCCGCCCATCTTCATCGCCGCCGCGAACCCCCTGGTGCGCATCGTCGCCGTGCTGCAGGGCGACGTGAACAACCAGGTGGTGCTGGTACCCAAGGACAGCCCGCTGCAAGCCACGGCGGACCTCAAGGGCAAGCGCGTGGGCTATGTCCGCGCTACCACCTCGCAATACATGCTGCTGAAGATCCTGAAGGAACAGGGGCTGACATTCGCCGACATCACGCCGGTGGCGCTGTCGCCGCAGGATGGTCTGGCGGCCTTCAACCAGGGCAGCCTGGACGCCTGGGTCATCTATGGCGTGGTGGTGCAACTGGCGCGCGAGGGCGGGGCCCGGGTGCTGACCACCGGCTTGAACCGCCTGTCCGGCAACTACTTGGTGGCGGCGTCCAAGGACGCGCTGGCCGATCCCTTGAAGAAGCGGGCCATCGCCGATTACCTGCAGCGCTATGCCAAGACGCTGGCCTGGATCGAGGCTGACTACACCCGCTGGGCCCGCATCCGGGCGCAGCTGACCAGCATTCCGGAGGCCGCCTACCTTCAGGAATACCGCGAGCGCAGCGCCGGCTACCGCCTGCTGCCGGTCAGCGACGCGGCCATCGCCTCGCAACAGGACGTGGCCGACACCTTCGCCGCCGCCGGCGTCATCCCCGCCCCAGTGGATGTGCGCCCGCTGTGGGACGACAGCCTGCATGAGGTGCTGGCGAAACTCTAAAAGGCGCTTGATTGCGGGATCATATGATCTGCGGTATTTTCTGAGGACAACCGGAGGGAGGTGCTAGCTCCCCCCGGCGCCTTTCACCTCCCCAGTTTCAGTTCAACGGTCACGCCGAGGAACCGGAAGCGGATATAAAGGAAGAAGGATCGGATGAGCATCCAATTTCCTTTCTTCCTGTGGCGGGGAGGCGGCCCATTCGCCCCCTGACCACAGGAAGATATTCATCGAGAATCCCAGATATTCCACAACCTATAGGTTGCTCTCTCAGCATCTGGCGTGTGGGTGCGAATTTTTTCGACCGCCATGTCACACGGCCATGAAGCCATCTCGTCTTTGGGTCATGCGATGACGCATATCCTGAAGGAGATGAAGATGAGCACGCACGCCCCCCGCCTGAACAATGTCTTCAAGCTGGCCCCGGACACGATCAAGGCCATGATCTCGGTGGAGGCCGCCATCAAGGCCAGCAGCTTGGAACCCGCCTTGCTGGATCTGGTGAAGATGCGGGCTTCACAGATCAACGGCTGCGCCTTCTGCCTGCACATGCATGCCACCGAGGCCCGCAAGCAGGGGGAGACGGAGATGCGCCTGTACTTGCTGAACGCCTGGCGGGAATCCACCCTGTACACGTAACCGGGAACGCGCCGCCCTGGCGTGGACCGAGGCGCTGACCCGCGTGGCCGACACCAGCGCGCCGGATGCGGACTACGCGCTGGTGAAGGCCAACTTCACCGAGGCGGAGCAGGTGCAGCTCACCCTGGCCATCGGCGCCATCAACCTGTGGAATTGCCTGCAGGTGGGCTTCCAGGCCGGTCACCCGCCGGTCGCCGTGCAGGCCACCGGGGCGGCGGCCTGATGGATGGGCGGGAAGCCACCGCGATCTTCCAGACGCACCGCCCCCGGCTCGTGCGTCTGGCCTACCGCATGCTGGGTTCCCTGGCGGAGGCGGAGGACGTGGTGCAGGACGCCTACCTGCGCTGGTGTCAGGCGGACCACGCCACGGTGGACGTTCCCGCCGCCTTCCTGTCACGCATCGTCACCCGCTTGTGCCTGGACACACTGAAATCGGCCCGGGTGCGGCGGGAGACCTATGTCGGCGCCTGGTTGCCGGAGCCCCTGGCCGGCAGTGACGAGGACGCGGGCGAGGACGACCTGACGCTGACGCTGATGATGGCGCTGGAGCGGCTGTCGCCGCTGGAACGGGCGGCCTTTCTGCTGCACGACGTCTTCGGCGTGGGGCTGGACGAGGTGGCGGGCACCCTGCGCCGCGATGCCGCCGCCGTGCGTCAGCTGGCTGTGCGCGCCCGCCGCCATGTGCAGGAGGCGCGCCCCCGCTATCCCGTGGCGCCGGAGGAGGGGGAGCGCATCGCCCAGGCCTTCTACGCCGCGTCCCACCTGGGAGATGTCGACACGCTGCGCGGCCTGCTGGCGCAGGACGTGGTACTGCACGCCGACGGCGGCGGCAAGGTGAACGCCTTCCGCAACCCGATCCGCGGGCTGGAACATCTGGTCCGCATGTTCGGCAGCCTCCACACCAAGGGCGAGTTCCAGACCGCCGTCTTCATCCGTCCCCTGCGCATCGACGGCCTGCCGGGCTACGTCAGCGTGGAGCGGGGGGCCGTGCTGCAGACCACGGCCTTCGAGATCGAGGATGGCCGCATCACCGCCATCTACATCACCCGCAACCCCGACAAGCTGGCCCGCATCGCGCAGGCGCTGGGAATGGCGCCCGGGACCCCATAAAAGAACGAAGCCGCATCACGACGTGATTTGCGGAGGTTCGCGCTTAATCGGGCGGACGCTTGCGTCATGGTCGCTTTCCTTGCATCCTCCCGTCGCAAATCCAGGGGAGTTTTGCGCCATGACCCATCGCATCCTGATCGTCGGCCAGGACCCCGACACCGTAGACTACACGGCACCGGGGATCATCCCGGGCATGACGGCCGACAAGGTTCGCGCAGGCGTGACCGCTTCCAAGCAGTCGCTGGAGGGCCAGGGCTACATCTGCGACAACCTGTATGTCCAGCCCGCCCCCGCCGTGGCCGAGACGGAAGTCACTGCCGCCTTGTCCCGCGGGACCTATGACGTGGTGGTGATCGGCGCCGGCATCCGTAACCCGCCGGCCAACTTGGTCCTGCTGGAAACCGTCCTGAACACCATCCACCGTGCCGCCCCCCACACCCGTATCGCGTTCAACACCCGGCCCGACGATACGGACGCGGCGGCGGTGAGGTGGCTCGGGCGATAGCGCATCGCCGGCAGGACCCACTCGGGCTGCGGCGGGTGTGGTATTGGCAGAATTCACAGTCATTTGACGGCCAATCACTAATCACATAAGCAAATCTCGTTTTTATGAAACTGTGAAATACGCCAAACGAGTGTTTCCCCATTCGTTTCGCGGAGCACTCTTCCATGGTTCGCCGGGCCTCGTTTTCCCCCGTTGCCGTTTCCTCGTTGCTGCTGGGGACTGCCCTGTGCGCGCTGACGGCATCCGCGTCAGCTCAGACGGTCCCGGCGCCGGTGGCCGGGGTGGCGCCGGACCTGGACGCCAGCGGCGGCGGCATCGCCGACATCGTGGTCACGGCGGAAAAGCGCCAGACGCGGCTGCAGGAAACGCCCATCGCCCTGTCTGCCTACACCGGCGACGCCATCGCCGATCAGCACATCAGCACGGTGCGCGACCTGGCCGGCCTGGTGCCCGGCCTGACGGTGCCGCGCGGCGGCATCACCCCGACGACGCAGCTGTTCTTCCTGCGCGGCATCGGTGAGACCGACCCCATCTTCGACCCCGCCATCGCCCAGTACGTGGACGACGTCTACATCCCGCGCTCCATCGCCGCCTCCCCCCTGCTGGCGGAGCTGGAGCGGGTGGAGGTCCTGCGCGGGCCACAGGGCACGCTCTACGGCCGCAACACCAGCGCCGGCGCCATCCGCTATATAACGCGCGATCCGAATGACGAGGTGCGCCTGGCGGTGGATGCCGGCGTCGGCACCTGGGGTGCCTTTGAGAGCCATGGCTACGTCTCCGGTCCCCTGATCGCCAACAAGCTGTACGCCAGCCTGGCCTACGGGCACGAGCAGCACGACGGCTACACCCACGATCCCACCATCAACAAGGACGTGAACGACCTGAACGTGGACAGCGCCCGGGCCAAACTGCGGCTGCAGGCCACCGACGACCTGGACATCCAGCTGACCCTGGATGCCAAGCGCGACCGCTCCACCACCGCCTATTACACGCCCAGGAACCAGCCGGGCGGCGGCTTCGATCCGTCGCTGTCCTTCGCGGAGCCCCAGCCGCAGAACAACTCCAACTCCGGCGGGGCGGCGCTGCGTATCACCCAGACCCTGGGTGACAAGCTGACCTTGAAGTCCGTCACCGCCTACCGCCTGTTCGGGCAGGCGCCCGTCACCTACGACAACGACGGCGAGGCGGCGGTGAAGCAGGTGAATTTCATCCGTTATTACGAGAACGAGCTGACGCAGGAATTCCAGGCCAACGGCAGCTGGGGCCCGCTGGACTTCACCAGTGGCCTGTTCTACTTGCACGAAAATTTCTCCAGCGACCGCAACGGCTTCAGCTATCCCAGCCTGGCCAACCCGCCGCAGGACCAGGTGGGCAACACCAAGACCGACAGCTACGCGGCCTACGGCCAGGGTGACTATCACGTCACCGACAAGCTGACCGGCACGGTGGGCCTGCGCTACACCATCGAAAGCCGCGACTTCACCTACCGGCAGTTCGATGACACGCTGACCGGCACGCGCATCACCGACGCCGCCGGCAACCCCATCGTGCCGGCCACGGCCACCAACAAGGCCGGCGCCTTCCAAACCAAGTCGGACGCCACCTGGTATTCGCTGACGCCCAAGTTCGGCGTCTCCTACCAATGGACGCCGGACCTCTTGACCTATGCCAGCTATTCCAAGGGCTTCAAGGCTGGTGGCTTCGACAACCGGGCCAGCGCGCTGATCAACGCCCAGCTGCCCTACCAGCCGGAAAAGGTCGAGACCTATGAGGTGGGCGTGAAAAGCCAGTGGTGGGAGCGGCGGCTGCTGGTCAACCTGGCACTTTACTACAACGACTACACGAACCTGCAGGCGACGGCGACCGATCCCGCCACCCTGCGCTCCCGCCGTCTGAACGCGGCGTCGGCCTATACCGAGGGGTTTGAGCTGGAGACCACCTTCCAGCCCTTCGATGGCCTGCGCTGGGACAATTCCGCCAGCTACACCCTGGCGCTGTACGACCAGTTCCCGAACTACGCCGGCATCGGCACCAGCGCCAGCGGCAACCGGCTGCCCTACGCCCCGCGCTGGACCTTCCGCACGGCCCCGACCTACACCCTGCCGCTGGCGGTGCCGGGCCAGGCGCAGGTGGGCGTGGACGCCCAGTACCAGACGCTGTCCTACGCCGACGTCGCCAACTCCTGGCAGGTGGCAATCCCGGCGCAGTGGAACGTCAATCTGTTCGCCAAGTACACGACGGAGGACGACCGCTGGACCTTCTCCGCCACCGTGCGCAACCTGGCCGACCGGCGACTGCCCCAGGGCGGCAGCTACTCCGCCTCCGCCGCCGGCACCGTCTGGACCTTCGTCGAAAGCCCGCCGCGCACCGTGTTCTTCAAGGTGGGGTATAAACTGTGAGGGGTATAAGCTGCAAAAGGACGGGGCCGTATTCTCTTCCTATGGTCAATGCCATAGCATATGGGACGCCGGATCGATCGTCATGCTGGCTGGTGGCCAACCTATTGGGTGACACTCAATACCGATGGTTGTGGCCACGACGATGAGTACATATACACCTTGAAAGTGAGGCGGTCGCTGTGGGGTCATTTGCGGGTAACCGACATTGAGCGCTGGAATCTCTAGGCACGGCAGATCCCAAACCTCAGAGGAGACGCCATGAACAGTGAAGACAAGCCTTTGGTGGAGCGCGATCAGCCCGCAGGTCCGCGGAGGGACTGGTCAGGTTTCTTTGCGGCGTTTGAGGGAGTGGAGATTCCGGAAGACTTCCTTTCCGTGTGGGAGCGGGGGCAGCGCGCGCACGATCGTGATCTTTTCCAGTGGCTGAGTCCTTCGTCAGACTTTCCTATTATGGTGATCGAAAATCGGGCTAAATAGGCGTTTCGCCTCGCGCCTGACCACCGGGCCTCAAGCCCAACTTCAGGAAAACTCGATTTCCCCGGCCCTGGTCCAGCCCCTAGGGTTGCTGTCCACCCACCGACGGAGGGACGAGATGAGCGAAACCACCAATCCCGAGGCGCCGGCGCGGCTGCGCGTCTTCATCGGCCGGCTGAATACGCTGGTGGACCAGCGCCTGCCCGAGGGCGCGTTGCTGGATCAGGCGCGGGACGCCCTGGCGGAACTGGTGGCCCAGGACGACTGGCTGCCGGCCGCGTATGCGGAACCCGATCCGGTACGCTACCGCCAGTTCCTGCTCTATGCCGATCCGGACGGGCGCTATTCCGTCGTCAGCTTCGTCTGGGGTCCGGGGCAGGAGACGCCGGTGCATGACCACACCGTCTGGGGCCTGGTGGGCATCCTGCGCGGGGCGGAATATTCCCAGCGCTTCGTCGTGGGATCGCGCGAGGAGCTGGTGGCCATCGGTCCCAAGCAGCGCTTGGAGGCTGGGGAGGTGGAGACGCTGTCGCCCCAGGCGGGCGATATCCACCGTGTCACCAACGCCCACCTGGACCGCACCTCTGTCAGCATCCACGTCTATGGCGCCGATATTGGCCAGGTGCGGCGCTGGGTCTACCCGGCGGAAGGGCCGCGCAAGCCCTTCATCTCCGGCTACAGCAACGCCGGCGCCACCCCCGCGTTCACCTTGTCTCACACGCGATCTTTGGAGCACGCTTGATGTCCTTCGCCACCGCCACCCCCGCGGACGTCCGCTTCGCCCTGATCGCCCGGCGCGAACTGGCCTTGCTGGACGTGCGGGAGGAGGACCCCTACGCCCAGGCCCATCCGCTGTTCGCCGCCAACCTGCCCTTGTCGCGGTTGGAGCTGGAGGTGCTGGACCGCGTGCCCCGGCGTGACACCGCCATCGTGCTGTACGACGCGGGTGAGGGCTTGGCGGAGCGGGCGGCGGCCACGCTGGCGGCCTTGGGCTACACCAACGTCCGCCTGCTGGCCGGCGGCTTGGAAGGCTGGCGCGCGGCCGGCCACGAGATCTTCCGCGACGTGAACGTGCCGTCCAAGTCCTTCGGGGAACTGGTGGAGACGGAGGCGCACACGCCCTCGCTGAGCGCCCCCCAGGTCAAGGAGTTGCTGGACGCCCGGGCCGACGTGGTGGTGCTGGACAGCCGGCGGTTCGAGGAATACCGCACCATGAGCATCCCCACCGGCACCAGCGTGCCGGGGGCGGAGCTGGTGTTGCGCGCCCGCACCCTGGCGCCGGACCCCGACACCACCATCATCGTCAACTGCGCCGGCCGCACCCGCAGCCTGATCGGCGCCCAGTCGCTGCGCAACGCCGGGGTGCCCAATCCCGTCTATGCCCTGCGCAACGGCACCATAGGCTGGACCCTGGCCGGCTTCGCGCTGGAGCACGGGCAGGAACGCCGCTTCGGCGCCGTGGACGATACGGACCAGGAAAAGGCCCGCCAGGCCGCCCGCACCGTGGCCTATCGCGCCGGTGTGCGCCGACTGCCCTATGCCGAGCTTGAGGCGCTGGAGGAGCCGGGGCGCACCCTTTACCGCCTGGATGTGCGCACGCCGGAGGAATACCAGGCTGGCCACCTGCCGGGTTTCCGGGGCGCGCCGGGCGGCCAGCTGGTGCAGGAGACGGACCATTCCGCCCCGGTGCGCGGCGCCCGCATCGTGCTGTTCGACACCCTGTCGGTGCGGGCGGACATGAGCGCGTCCTGGCTGGCCCAGATGGGGTGGGAGGTGCTGGTGCTGGACGATGTGCCTCCGGCGGCGTTGACCGCCACGGGGGCGTGGCGACCGACCCTGCCGCCGCTCCCGGCGGTGGAGGCCATCCCACCCGCCCACTTGGCTCGGCTGCTGGCCGAGGGCGGCATCACCCTCCTGGATGTGGGCCCCAGCCCGGCCTATCGCCGGGGCCGCGTTCCGGGGGCCCGCTTCATCATCCGCGCCCGGCTGACGGCGGATCTGCCGGCGGCGGCGCGCGACCAGACCCTCGTCGTGACTTCACCCGACGGTGTCGCCGCCCGCTTCGCCGCCGCCGACATCCAGGCGCTGGCCGGCCGGCCGGTGCTGGTGCTGGAGGGCGGCACGGCCGCCTGGTCCAATGCCGGCCTACAACTGGAAACGGGGCAGGGCACCTGCCTGTCCGCCCCCGATGACGTCTACCGCCGCCCCTATGAGGGCACGGACAACGCGGTGGAGGCGATGCAGGCTTACCTGGACTGGGAATACGGCTTGGTGGGGCAGTTGCGCCGCGACGGCACCCACGGCTTTTTCGTCATCCCGCCGTCGCGTGAAGCCCATGACACGCCACCGTCCCTGTCGCCGCACCTGGCGCAGGGGCACTGACAAGCCCCGATCTCAGGCGATCGAGACGACGATCTTGCCTTTGGCGCTGTGGTCTGTGATGCCCGCATGGGCCTCGGCCACGCCGTCCAGGGTGTAGGCGCGCGGGTCCAGGCGAGGCAGCAGTTTGCCCGCCTCGACCAGGGTGGTGACCTGCGCCAGGATTTCGCCATGGTGGGCGCGGTCCACGCCGGTCAGCAGCGGTGCCAGGGCGTGGCTGCCCCAGCCCAGCGCGCTGACAACGTGGCGAAAGCGGGCCACCGCCTGGAAGGACGCGTCCAGCACGGCGCCGCCGTTGGTGTCATACACCAGCTCGAACCCTTTGCCGCCGGTCAGCCGGTCCACATCGCGCCTCCGGGCCTTGCTCGACCTGATCGTCCAACGCCTGGCCAATTGAAGGCTTGGAGCCAACGCAGTTCTTCGGGAACACCCGTCCAGCCTGGCCGTTGATGGCGATAAGCCCGTTTGGCGTGGGCGAGGCTTCAACCCAGGCGAAGGAGTGTGCGATGCGGATCCAGGAAATCATGTCCACGAACGTGAAGCTGGCGACGCCGGATCAGAAGCTGCGCGATGCCGCGCGGCTGATGTCCGAATGCGACATCGGCGCCATCCCGGTCGGCCAGGGCGACCGCCTGGTCGGAATGATCACCGACCGCGACATCACCATCCGCGGCGTCGCCGAGGGGCGCGGCCCCGACGCCACGGTGGGCGAGGTCATGACCCCCCAGGTGTGTTACTGCTATGAAGACGAGGATGTGGAGCAGGTCTGCCACAACATGGTGAACATCCAGATGCGCCGCCTGCCCGTCCTGAACCGGGAAAAGCGCTTGGTCGGCATCGTCGCCCTGGGTGACTTGGCCCTGCGCGCCAGCGCCACCGCCGGCCGGGCCTTGAGCGGCATTTCCCAGCGGGACTGACGCCATGGATCGCGACCTGGCCGCCCTGGCGGCCGGCGCGGCCGGCTGCAGGCGGTGCGATCTCTACCGCGACGCCACCCAGGTGGTGTTCGGCGAAGGACCGGCGCAGGCGCCCCTGCTGCTGGTGGGTGAACAGCCCGGCGACCAGGAGGACAAGGCCGGCCGTCCCTTCGTCGGCCCGGCGGGGCGCATATTGGACGAGGCGTTGGCGACGGCCGGCCTGGAGCGCGGGGATCTTTACGTCACCAACGCCGTCAAACACTTCAAGCATGAGATGCGCGGCAAGCGCCGCATGCACCAGCGCCCCAACCAGGGGGAGGTGGAGGCTTGCCGATGGTGGCTGGACCGGGAGGTGGCGCTGGTCCAGCCCGCCGTCATCGTCGCCTTGGGCGCCACCGCGGCCCGGTCCTTGATGGGCCGCACCGTGGCCCTGACGCGCGAAGGGGGCCGGCCGCTGGCTTGGGCCGACGGGCGGCCCGGCATCGCGACGTACCACCCATCCGCCGTGCTTCGGGCCTGGGACGATGCCGCCCGCGCCCGCACCTACGACGCGCTGGTGGCCGCCCTGCGGCAGGCGCGGGAAATGGCGGGGAATGTGCCGTTGGTATTGAATAGAAATTCAATATAGACGTGCGCTTAAGCGAGCCTTTGGCTTGTCTATATTCATTGATGTCAATAGTTTTGAGAAAAAACTCGGAACCATGGGGCGGGGAAGGATCTTTATCAGTCATCCAGCGCATGAACCGTGCTGGACGCCTTGGACCACCGAATGGGCGCCAAGGCTAAGATCCCGAAGCAGAATGGAGTGATCCAATGGCTTCCAACACCTCGAATCGCGGCTTCGCGTCCATGGACGACGACAAGCAGCGCGAGATCGCCGCCAAGGGCGGCTCCAGCGTTCCGGATGAGAAGCGCAGCTTCTCCAAGGATCATGAACTGGCCGCCGAGGCCGGCCGCAAGGGTGGCCAGGCGTCGGGCGGCAATTTCGCCCATGACCGGGAACGCGCCTCCGAGGCTGGCCGCAAGGGCGGCCAGCACTAAGGACGCCGGCATGACCGTTCGTGAGTAACCCGTTCACAAGTAAGGGGGCCGGGCCCGTGGGTCCGGCCCCAGTCTTGTCCGCCGTAGGCGAAAAGGAGCAACCCCATGAAGGCCGTCGTCTTCCACGATATCGGCGACATCCGCCTGGAAGAGGTGCCGGAGCCCCGCATCCAGGACCCCACCGACGCCGTCATCCGCATCACCGCCTCCGCCATTTGCGGCACCGATCTGCACATGGTGCGCGGCACGTTCGCGGGCATGCGGCCGGGCACCATCCTGGGGCATGAGGCGGTGGGGGTGGTGGAGGAACTGGGGCCGATGGTGCGCAACTTCGACGTCGGCGACCGGGTGGTGGTGGTCTCCACCATCGCCTGTGGATCCTGCTCGTACTGCCGTGCCGGTTATTTCGCCCAATGCGATGTCGCCAACCCCGGCGGCAAGCGGGCCGGCACCGCCTTTTTCGGCGGTCCCGGGCCGTCGGGTCCCTTCCACGGCCTGCAGGCGGAAAAGGCCCGCATTCCCTATGCCCATGTCGGCATGGTCAAGCTGCCGGACGAGGTCAGCGACGACCAGGCCATCCTCATCTCCGACATCTTTCCCACCGGTTGGTTCGGCGCCGACATCGCGGAGATCGGGGACGGGGACACCGTGGCCGTTTTTGGCTGTGGCCCCGTGGGGCAGTTCGCCATCGCCTCGGCCAGGCTGATGAACGCCGGCCGGGTCATCGCGGTGGACCGGCGCGAGGATAGGCTGGCCATGGCGCGGCGCCAGGGGGCGGAGTGCGTGAACTTTGAGACGGAGGATCCCGTACAGACCATCCTGGATCTGACCGGCGGCATCGGGGTGGATCGCGTCATCGACGCCGTGGGCGTGGACGCGGAACATGCGCACGAGGGGCCGGCCGCATCGGCCGCACGCGACCAGGCGGACCAGAATCTGGCGGATGTGGAGAAGGTGGCGCCGGTCCAGCATCCCAAGGATGGCGATTGGCATCCGGGCGACGCGCCGTCCCAGGCGCTGCATTGGGCGGTGGAGGCGGTGGCCAAGGCTGGCACCATCGCCATCATCGGTGTCTATCCCCCCGCCATGGACCGCTTCCCCATCGGCCAGGCCATGAACAAGAACCTGACCATCAACATGGGCAACTGCAATCATCGCCGCTATGCCCCGCACTTGGTGGAACTGGTGCGTACCGGCGCCATCGATCCCGCCGCCGTCCTGACCCAAGTCGAGCCTATGACCGGGGTCATCGAGGCCTATCAGGCCTTCGACAAGCGCCGGAGCGGTTGGATCAAGGTGGAGTTGGCACCGGACATGTGAGTGACTGGGGCTCACAATGAAATCAAGAGATGGCCAAAATACAAGCGAAGCTTCGACTTAACTATACTTATAAATGATGGAATTTTTAAATAATAACTGGAACATCGGGCGGCATCCCCACTTATATGCGCGCGCCCTGAAGAAGAAGCGTCCGGACGAAAGGCAGGACCGGGCGCGGCGCATCGCTGACATAAGAGAGGATGTCATGACCAAGGACAGCAGCACCCGCGGCCGCGGCTTCGCTTCCATGGACGAGGGCAAGCAGCGGGTTATCGCCAGCAAGGGCGGCTCCAGCGTGCCGAATGAAAAGCGCAGCTTTTCCCAGAATTCCGGCTTGGCCGCGCAGGCCGGCCGCAAGGGTGGGCAGAACGTCCCCGATGAAAAGCGCAGCTTCTCGCAAAACCGTGGCCTGGCGGCCGAGGCGGGGCGCAAGGGCGGCCAGGCTTCCGGCGGCAATTTCGCCAATGACCGGGCGCGGGCGGCGGAGGCGGGGCGCAAGGGAGGCGGGACCAGCCACGCCCAGCGCTGACGGCAACAGATCGGGCGGTCCGTCGCTTGGTCGGGCCGCCCGAAAGCCGGCCGGTGATGGCTCCCCTCTGGCCGGATGCCATACCGGACGGCCTTGGCCGAAATTCCACCTGGAACCCCGCATCCCGCCGCGCGGTTCACCCATCCTCAACCGCGAGACCGGCTCAACCCGCAAGACTGGCCCGCAAGACTGGCCCGCAAGACTGGCCCGCAAGACTGGCCCGCAAGACTGGCCCGCAAGACTGGCCCGCAAGACTGGCCCGCAAGACTGGCCCGCAAGACTGGAGCGTACCCATGGACGACGCCATTCCCCCGCAGCAGCAAGACCACCAGCCGGGCCGTGAGCGTGAGATGACGCCGGCGCCTGATTACGCCCCGCGGTTCCCCGGCGCCGGGCGGCTGACGGACAAGGTGGCGCTGGTCACCGGAGGCGACAGCGGCATCGGCCGCGCCGTGGCCGTGCTGATGGCCCGCGAGGGCGCTGACGTTGCCATCGTCTATTTGGATGAGCATGAGGACGCGGCCGACACCCTGAGGCTGATCGAAGCCGAGGGACGGCGCGGCCTGGCCATCGCCGGCGACGTGGGCGTCGAGGCCTTCTGCAAGGAGGCGGTGGACAAGGTGGCGGCCACCTTCGGCAAGCTGGACATCCTGGTCAACAACGCGGCGGAGCAGCATACCGCCGATGGCCTGGGCGACCTGACGGCGGCGCAGCTGGAGCGCACCTTCCGCACCAACGTTTTCGGCTATTTCTTCATGTCCAAGATGGCGCTGCAGCACATGCAGCGCGGGGGCGCCATCGTCAACACCACCTCCGTCACCGCCTACAAGGGCAGCCCGCACCTGCTGGACTATTCCGCCACTCGCGGCGCCGTCCTGGCCTTCACCCGGTCCCTGTCGCAGTTGCTGGTGGAGGCCGGCATCCGTGTCAACGCCGTGGCGCCGGGTCCCATCTGGACACCGCTCATTCCCGCCTCTTACGACGCGGACAAGGTGGCGGAGCATGGCAAGAACACCCCCATGGGCCGTCCGGGCCAGCCCAACGAGGTGGCGCCCTGCCACGTCTTCCTCGCCAGCGACGAGGCCTCGTACATGACTGGCCAGGTCATGCATCCCAACGGCGGCACCGTCGTGAATTCTTGATGTCGGAAGCCGGAGGGTCAAACCTTCGCCACGTACCCGTGAGATCCGCCGCTGGCGCCCGACTTTATTCTTGGCTTATCGATCTCCGTCGATCTGCCCACCTTCCGGGCCGATGGCCCGCTGCAGCATCACAGTGTCGGTCCATTTGCCGAAGCGGAAGGCCACCGCCGCCAGATAACCGACCTGGCGGAAGCCGCAGGCCTCATGCAGCCGCAACGAGGCGACGTTGGAGCTGTCGACATAGCCGATCATCTGGCGGAAGCCGGCGGCGGCGCATTCCTGGATCAGGGCGGGCAGCAGCGCCCGGCCGATGCCGCGATGCAGGCGGTCGGGATGAATGTAGATCGAATGCTTGACCGTGAACCGGTAGGCGGGGCGCTTGCGGAACAGCACGGCGTAGGCGTAGCCGACCACGACGCCATCGATGGTGGCGACCAGATGGGGCAGCTTGTGCTTGCGCATGTTCTTGCGCCGCGCCTTCAGGTCCTCGACGTCGAACGGTGTCGGCACGAAAGTGCCGAGGTTGCCCACGCCATGCCCGATGTGATGCCGGTAGATGTCGAGCATGGCCGGCACGTCCTCGTCATTCGAGGGGCGCAGCACGATGGGGGACGGCAGCGTCCCCGGCACGGGCGAAGCCAGGTCCTGGTTCACGCCAGGGTCCTGGCCCATCCCGGGGACGGGCATGGAAGAGTCGGTCATGGCGGACATTCCGGCACGCTCACTCCTGCATCACATAGGTATAAAACCGCATCGATCCATCCGGCTCGATCTTGCGGTAGAGGCCCTGCACCTCGTTCTCGAAGCCCGGGAACAGGTTGGCGCTCTGCTCGAACATTTTGAGATAGTCCAGCATGGGCTTGGCCCGCGCGTCCAGGCGCTCGCCCGGGACGATGGTGGCGATGCCCGGCGGATAGACCAGGAACAGGGTGGTGGCGATGCGGCCGTCGATCTCGCTCAGCGGCAGGTAGTCGACCTTGTTGCGCACCAGGCTGCGCGCCGCCTCATGGGGCGGCACCACCATCTCCGGCAGGTGCTCGGGCGCGAACTGCTTCCGCTGCAGCGCGCTGACGTTGATGTCGCGATAGAAGGCGTGCATCTGGGCGCACAGGTCGCGCAGGCGCACGCCCCGGTACCGCTGCGGCCAGCGGGTGACGAAGCGGGGCATGACGTCGTCCAGCAGGGCGTTGTCGTCATGCAGGCGCTTGAACGCCGCCAAGGCGCTCAGCAGGGTGCCGGCCTTGCTGGACTCCACGCCGGGCGTCAGCAGGAACAGCAGGGAGTTGAGGTCGTTCTTCTCCGGCACGACGCGGTTCTCGCGCAGGTACTGGGCCACCACCGGGGCCGGTATGCCATGGTCGCTGTAGGTGCCTGTCCGCCGGTCGAACCCCGGGGTCAGGATGATCAGCTTGTTGGGGTCGGTCATGGCCAGCCCCTCGGTCACATGGCTGAAGCCGTGCCAGGTCTCACCGGGCGAGAAGGACCAGTACCGCGCATTGGTGGCCAGCTCGTCGGTGCTCAGGCTTTCCCAGGGCACTTCGTGAGCCGTCTCCCCGGGGCCGGAGCCCGGGGGCGAGACGACGTCGGGAATGAAGGGCTCGAAGAACCAGCGGCGGGCCGGATCGGTTTCCTTCTGCTCGTACTCGCGGCGCAGGGCCCGCAGCTTCTTGCGCAGTTCGATGCCCAGCCGGACGGTGTCATCCCAGAGGATGGTGCCGGACCGTCCCTTCATCATCTGCGCACCCACGTCCAGCGAGGCGAACAGGGGGTAGAAGGGGGAGGTGGAGGCGTGCTGCAGGAAGCTTTCGTTGAAGCGGCGATGCTCCACCCGGCGCTTCTGGCCCTTGATGTGCCGGTCGCGGACATGGATCTGCGAGGCCTGGGAGAAGCTGGCCAATTGCTTGTGCGTCGACTGCGTGGCGATGATGCCGGGCGCGTCCTCACCCAAATCCTTCAGCCCCATGGCGAAGCGGCCGGCATAGAGGGGGTGGAATTTCATGAAGCCGGCCCAGGCCTCATCGAACAGGATGTATTCGCAGAGATGGCCGATCCGGTTCAGGATCATCTCCGCGCTGTAGATCGTGCCGTCGTAGGTGCATTGCTCGATGACCGCGACGCGGAAGGGGCGGGGCTTTTTCCACGCCTCGGGATCGCTCACGTGCGGGTTCAGCCGGATCTTCTCCCGGATGGCCGCCTCATCCAGCGCCTGGCTCTGGATGGGGCCGATCATGCCGTAGCAGTTGCGGTCCGGTTTCCAGGTAGATGGGGATGCCGCCGCTGATCAGCAGGGCGCCGTGGTGGGCGGCCTTGTGGTTGTTGCGGTCGAACAGGACCAGGTCGCCCTCCGCCACCAGCGCGCCCAGCACGACCTTGTTGGAGGAGGAGGTGCCGTTCAGCACGAAATAGGTCTTTTCCGCGCCGAAGATGGCGGCGGCCTCTTTCTGGGCCTTCAGGGCCGGGCCCTCATGTGTCAGCAGGTCGCCCAACTCGATGACCGAATTGTCCAGGTCGTCGCGGAACACCGCCTCGCCCAGATGCTCCACGAAAATCTGCCCGATGGGGCTGCGGCTATAGAAGATGCCGCCGTTGTGCCCCGGGCAGGTCCAGAGCTGGTTGCCTTCCTCGGCGTAATCCACCAGGGCGCCGAAGAAGGGCGTCTTCAGGGTGTCGGCATATTTCTTGAGGCGGCTGATCAGGTTGCGGGCGATGAACTCCGGCGTTTCCTCCGACAGGAAGATGTAGCCGTCGATGAAGTCCAGCACCTCAACCGGGATGTCCTCCAGGCGCTTGCGGCGGACCAGGATGACGATGGGCATGTCCAGGCCGCGGCGGCGCATCAGGTTGATCAGGGCCGCCGTCTTGCCCTCCAGCCCACGCTTGCCCCAGTCCACCACCATGCAGCCGATGGCGGCGTCGGTCTGGACGGCGATCTCCGCGTCCTCGACCCGCCGCGCCTTGACCACCTCAATGCCGTCGTCCTCGATGGCCGCGATGATTTTCTGAAGCCGCATGCCTTCCAGGTCATCGGCGTCGAAGCCGGGGGCGCAAAGAAGAACAGTGAAACGCTTAAAGAAATCCATTGCCAAGCCATCCTTTGTTCAAAGCGCGCCGTCGGATCATTTAATGACAATTACGTGACGGTCCCGCCCTCTACCTTTGGACCGCGCCGCAGTATTATCTTAAGCCACAGCGTTTCGCTTAATACAAACGCTACCGCATGGCGACCGGGATCAAAACCATCCGGTCTCGCGAGAGGGTGTTTGCCGCGTCCGTCATGTCCGCCATCTCAGGTCCTGTCACTAAACTGCAAACGCTTCCAGGTAACCGTTTGGGAACCAGGAGGACGACACATGATCGAACACGACAAGACCGAAACCCGCAGCTGGCTGGACATCGAGCTCGAAGACGACATGGACGAGGAGCTGGAGCAGGCCGTTGACGATGTGCGCATCCCGCCCGAGCTGCGCGCCCTGATGCAAAGGCGCCAGAAGAGCACCCTCGACCGCCACACCTATTTCCGCGAACTGCTGCGCCTGCAGAGCGAACTGCTGAAGCTGCAGGACTGGGTGCGCTTCAAGGGCCTCAAGATGGTGATCCTGTTCGAAGGCCGCGACAGCGCCGGGAAGGGCGGCGCCATCAAGCGCATCACGCAGCGCGTCAATCCGCGCAGCTGCCGCGTCGTGGCGCTGCCGGCCCCATCCGACCGCGAGAAGACCCAATGGTACTTCCAGCGCTACGTCCCGCACTTGCCGGCCGCCGGTGAGATCGTGCTCTTCGATCGCAGCTGGTATAACCGCGCCGGTGTCGAGCGCGTCATGGGCTTCGCCACCAATGCCGAGGTCGAGGACTTCTTCCGCGACGTGCCGGAGTTTGAGCGCATGCTGGTGCGTTCCGGCATCATCCTGGTGAAGTACTGGTTCTCCATCACCGATGAGGAACAGCAGTTGCGCTTCCTCATGCGCATCCATGATCCCATCAAGCAATGGAAGCTCTCGCCCATGGATCTGCAGTCCCGCGTGCGGTGGGAGCAATACACCATGGCCAAGGAGGACATGTTCGCGCGCACCAGCATTCCCGAGGCGCCCTGGCACATCGTGGAAGGCAACGACAAGAAGCGCGCCCGTCTCAACCTCATCTCGCACCTGCTCTCGGTCGTCCCGTATGAGGAGGTCCCGCATGAGCCCGTGACGCTGCCGGACCGGGTGTTCAACCCGAACTACGAGCGGCACACGCTGCCGGCCGACCTGTATGTGCCGCAACGCTACTGATCGACCGCCGGCAATTGGGAAAACGGAACCCTGGCCGGGTGATCACGCCCCGGCCAGGGGCGTTCGGGCAGTAAATCCTGCGGAGGGTGGCCGTGGCAACGTGCCTTCATCTTGGCAATACTGAATAATTCCGATGAGCGTGGAACCCGCGCCAGACTGGATTCTTATATGCCCATGCCGCCAGTGACAGGGCGGCATGGCTTCGGCACCACCCGGATCGCAGATTGCCTGATCCGGCGTGCCGATGGCGGCTCCACGATCTCTCCAAACTGCTCTTGGGACAGGCCACGTTGGACCGCCAGCGTGGCCCTTTTTGTATGGCTGCCATTATTATCAAGTGCTTATAAATAATTATATTCCAACGAAGCGAGAGCGTCGCAATAAAACATTTTCACAATCAATTATTTATTGGATCTCCATCGAAATGACATTCCTTTTGCCATAAAAATCCAGGTTATACAGAAAAAATAAAGGATCGATTTTCGCCCGGGGGCGTTGTTTGACGGACCGGACATGGCAGTCACCTGTCCGGCCTATCGGATAAGCCAGGAGGAAAATTCATGGCACGAGAACAATACGAGGATCCGCGCCGCCAATCCCGGGCTCCCCAGGGTGGACGCCGGGATTACAACGATTATGAGGACGACCGCCGCCATGCCCGTGGCCGCGATGACGATGATGATGATGGTTATCGGTCCGGTGGCGGCGGCCGGCGCGGCTATTCCGAGGACGTCGGCCAAGGCGGCTACTTCGGTGACCCCCGAGGCCACTCCGAGATTGGCCGGCGGGGCGGTGAGGTCCGTCACGAACGGGCGATGCGGGCCCGGCGTGACGAATACGGCCACGCCGAGGATGAGGGCCAGGGTGGCTACTTCGGCGACCGCGAGGGTCATTCGGAGATCGGCCGGCGGGGCGGTGAGGTCCGTCACGAACGGGCGATGCGCGCCCGGCGTGACGAATACGGCCACGCCGAGGACGAGGGCCAGGGTGGCTACTTCGGCGACCGCGAGGGTCATTCGGAGATCGGCCGGCGGGGCGGTGAGGTCCGTCACGAACGGGCGATGCGCGCCCGGCGTGACGAATACGGCCACGCCGAGGACGAGGGCCAGGGTGGCTACTTCGGCGACCGCGAGGGTCATTCGGAGATCGGCCGGCGGGGCGGTGAGGTCCGTCACGAACGGGCGATGCGGGCCCGGCGCGACGAATATGGCCACGCCGAGGATGAGGGCCAGGGTGGTTACTTCGGCGATCCCGAGGGCCATTCGGAGATCGGCCGCCGGGGCGGCCAGGTGCGTCACGAGCGGGCGATGCGGGCCCGGCGCGACGAATACGGCCACGCCGAGGACGAGGGCCAGGGCGGCTACTTCCGCGATCCGGAGGGCCATTCGGAGATCGGCCGCCGGGGCGGCCAGGTGCGTCACGAGCGGGCGATGCGGGCCCGGCGCGACGAGGAGGGCCACGCCGAGGACGAGGGCCAGGGCGGCTACTTCGGCGATCCCGAGGGCCATTCGGAGATCGGCCGCCGGGGCGGCCAGGTGCGTCACGAGCGGGCGTTGCGGGCCCGGCGCGACGAATACGGCCACGCCGAGGACGAGGGCCAGGGTGGTTACTTCGGCGATCCGGAGGGCCATTCGGAGATCGGCCGCCGGGGCGGCCAGGTGCGTCATGAGCGGGCGTTGCGGGCCCGGCGCGACGAGGAAGGGCACGCCGAGGACGAGGGCCAGGGCGGCTACTTCGGCGATCCCGAGGAGCATGCCGAAATCGGCCGCCGCGGTGGACAGAGCCGGCGGGCCAGCAGCCGCGATGATGAGGACGGCACACCGGAGCGCAAGACACGCTCCCGCTCCTCCAGCAGCCGGTCCTCCTCCTCTTCATCGGAAGATGAAGACAAGCCGAAGACGACCCGCCGCCGCAGCAATGTGCATTGATCCTTGAGGGACGGGGCGTTCGCGCCCCGTCCTGCCCTTGGGATGGGAGACCAGACATGACGCGAGGACTGGGTGGCCATTCGCCCGCCAATGTGGCCCATTATTTGAGGGGCGTCGATTTTCCGGCTGACAAGCAGGCGCTGATCCGCAAGGCCAAGGAGAATGGCGCGGAAGGTGAGGTGCTGGATATGCTGGAGGCCATGCCTGACGCCGACTACGAAACGGCGGCCGACGTGATGAAAGGCTATGGTGCGGCGGATGACGGCACCTTCGGGTCGCGGCGCAAGCACTGACGGGCGTCCGGCCGGGCCTGGATGTGACGGGGCGGGTACCGGCGGGTACCCGCCCCGGTCGTTTTAGGGCTGTCAATCGCCTGGCCAGCCGTTCAGCAGTTCCTCGGTGGTCAGGGTGATGACCTGCTGGGCGAAACGGGTGCGGTACAAGGTCAGCACGGCGTCGTGGGACGCGTCGACGGAACTGCAGACGGCATCGGTCACCACGCAGACGGGATAGCCGAGGTCGATGGCGTCCAGCACCGTGGCCAGGACGCAAACGTCGGTCTCGCATCCCGTGACAACCAAGCCGTCGGCCCGGCGTTGCCGCAGCAAGGACGCAAGCGTGCTGCGGATGAAGGCGGAATAGACCGGCTTGTCCACCACGATGGCGGGCGGGCACAGGCGGGCCAAGGGCGCCAGCAACTCCATCGTGTCCGGGGGCAGGTGGGCCCTGGTGGCGTGGCGCCAGCGTTCGTAATAGGGCCGCCAGGTCCCAGGCATGGTCCCCGGCGTGCGAGGGGGGATGAAGCGGGTGAAGATCGTGCGCGCGGGAAAGCGCTCGGCGATTGCGGCCACCATCGGCAGGATACGGGGCAGCCAGGGGGTGGGCCACGGGCCCGCCGGGTGCTCCGGTGAGAACAGCCGCTGCATGTCCAGGCAGAGGTGCACGGTGGCCGGCGTCGGCATCCAATCCATAGGGTCGGTTCCAGATGATAGATCGGCGACCGCAGATGCCGGCCCTGAACCATGGCCGCTGCGGGCGCCAGCGTCGCTGTGCCCCTGAACCCGCTGGCCGCCAAATTGTTCACCGTGATGCGACCTGTTTCGGTCGGCCAGGCTGAAACACCGTCGCTGGGACGCTATGCCCGGAAGCACCGGAGTCGCTGGCGGCGGTCCCGATCGCAACCGCCGTGATATAAACTAAAGGTTATAATGTGAGGGTCTGACCTGGCCCTGCGGGCGGGGGGATCTTTGGTGCATCAGGATAGATTGTCCAGACGCGACGGGGTGGCTGACGGCGTGCGGACCACCGTCGCGAACGGAACGACGGTTAAAAAGTGGTAAAAGCGTCGCGCGAATGGGTGCGGGTGCCGGGCATATTTTTCTCATATGCGGTCGGTACGTACGCAAGGGTTAGCGCGGAGTGGCGTGAGGATATCCATAAATTCATTCGATGTTACCAAATGTGACAAAGACAGATGCGGATGTGACGGCGCCGGACACGAGAGAAAGATTAATAACCATTAACCAATAGGATTTTTCGCCTTCCCCGATAGTTGAAGTCTCTGAAGATTTAATTGACATGAATTACCCGCCTATCCCAAAAGGTGATGGCGCGCCTGTCCCCTTCGGACAGGTCAGGAACTTGGGGGCACGGGGCCTCGGGTTTCGGGCGCGGGAAGAAGGGTTGGGGTGGCAAGAAACGGATTTGGGTGTCGGGCGGTTGACCCGGCGATACCCCAAAGCCGCCTTTTTTGTCTCCCGGCCCGGCGATGGCGCAACCAGTGGTTGGGAGACGGGTGGGATGGCGAAGCAGGCGGTTACGCGCGGTCAAGGCACGAAGAAGACGCAGCAGGCTTTCCTGCTGGGCGCATCGGCGCTGGCCATCGGCGTGGGCTTGGCCGCGCCGAAGTCCGCCTGGGCCAGCGCCTGCGGCAGCTTCTCCACCAATTCCACCATCGGCTCGGCGGCGCACTGCACGGCCTTCACCTGGACGGGCACGGTCGGCACCGTCATCAACAACGGCACGCTGGTGGCCAACAACACCGGCAGCTCCAGCAATTACGCGGGCTTCAGCATCCAGGGCGGCAAGACGCTGACCGCCTTCATCAACAACAACCAGATCGGCGGCACCGGGACGACAGGCGGCATCGCCGCCATCGTCCTGACGGGCACCCCCACCTACACGACGACCAGCGGCACCATCAGCTACGGCATCAGCGCCTACACCACCATCGGCACGTTTGTGAACAACGCCGCCGGCCTCATCCAATCGGATGGCGGCTACGGCGCCATCCGGATGATGAACGGCGTGAAGGTTGCCGGCTTCACCAACGCCGGCACCATCCTGGCCAACGGCAACAGCGCCTTGAACCTGACGGGTGTCAGCATCGGCACGCTGACCAACAGCGGCTACATTTACAGCTCTGTGGGCGGTGCCATCGACGTCGACGTCATCACCACGATCAGCACCGTCGGCACCATCATCAACAGCGGCACGTTGAGGGGCAACAGCGGCGGCACCGGCGCCGTGAACGTGTTCGGCGTCGTGGGCTCGATCAACAACACCGGCACCATCCTCAACGATTCCGGCCCGGGCGTGGAGGTGCGGAACTATGGCGGCTTCGGCCCCACCGCCATCTTCCACAGCCATGTCGGTCAGGACGGCACCATCGCTACCCTGACCAACTCGGGCCTGATCACCGGTACCGTCGGCGTGTTGATCGGGGCCGGCGGCTCCATCGCCAACCTGACCAACGCCAGCACCGGCACCATCCAGGGCGGCATCAATATCGCGGCGACCAGCGGCAACCCGTCGGTCACTAATGCCGGTTATCTAGGCTCCTTGGTCAATGCCGGCGTGATCAGCGGCAACATCGTCAATTCCTCCCCCAACGCCCTCAGCATCAGTGGCGGGACGGGCACGACGGTCGGCACCTTCACCGGCGCATCGGGCAAGGGCTCGATCATCAACACGCTGAGCAACATCGTGCTCACCGGCGGCAACCTGCTGCTGAACGACAATATCAACGTCGGCTCCGGAACGCTGATCAGCCAAGGCACCAACCTGACCATCGCCGCCGGTTCCACCATCACCGGCAACTATTACAACACCCTCTCGACCAACACCCTCACCACCAGCGGCCTGACGGTCACGGGCCGCGTGACGCTGATCACCGGCACCATCGTTCCGTCCTTCAGCAGTGCGGGCAATTACATCGTCGGCACGGCCGCCAGCCTGATCTATTCGCCCACCGGCATTTCCAACCTCGGCTCGGCTTTCGCCGCCGTGCAGGCCCCCACCGGCGCCCATTTCTCCAACATTGGCGCCAGCGGCACGACGCTGATCTATTACAACCCCTTGACCGATTACATCGGTGGGGCCGTTGCCTCGCTCAGCATCGGCAGCACGGTCCTGAATGGCCTGTCCACCATCTATCCCACGGCGTTGTACATCGCCAGCACCGGCTCCCTGGGCACGCTGACCAACAGCGGCACGATCCGGGGCAACATCGTCAACCTCACCGCCAACGACCTGTCCATCCGCGGCGGCACGCTGACCACCGTCGGCACGCTGACCGGTTATTCCGGCTCCATCGGCACCATCACCAACACCACCAGCAACGTGGTCCTGGTGTCGGGGAACCTGCGGATCAACGACGTCATCGATGTCGGCAGCAACACCTTGGTCAACAACGGCGCCAACCTGACCTTCGGCACGCTGGGGACCATCAGCCTCACCGGCAATTTCGCCCAGACCTCCGCGTCGGGCACGCTGGCGCTGGGCACCAACCTGCTGTCCATTTCGGGTGCCGCCAGCATCGCCGGCACGGTGTTGAGCAACTTCACCACCACCGTCAACCACACGCTGGGTGAGGCCATCACCCTGATTTCCGCCGGCGGCGGCCTGACCATGAGCTACGGCTCGCTGACCGGCGTGGTCAGTTCCTCAGGCACCGGCATCAACGTGACCGGCACCACCAGCGGCAACAACCTGCTGGCCATGGTGCAGAACTACTACATCGCCGGCACCTACGGCACGATCACCAACACCGGCACCCTGACGGCCGCCTCGGCCGTCTATGTCGCCTCCACCGGCACGCTGGGCGCCGTGTCCAACACCGGTGTGATCCAGGGCAGCATCATCAACAACAGTGTCCGCGACCTGACCCTGCTGGGCGGCGGCGCCGGCACCTTCGGCACCTTCACGGGCATCACCGGCACCACGGCGGGCAGCATCGTCAACACCGCCAGCAACGTGACGCTGTCGGGCAACGTGGCGCTGAACGATCATGTCAACGTCACCGGCCACACGCTGGTGAACAATGGCGGCAGCCTGTATCTCGGCTCCATCATCAGTGTCACCGGCAACTACAGCCAGACCGGCGGCACGCTGTCGGAACTGTCGGCGCTCAGCGGCGGCCAGCTAATCGTCAGCGGCGCCGCGGTGGTCAGCGGTGTCAGCTATTCGGTGGTCGGCGCCACGTCGGCCTACCACTACCTGCAGGGTCCGGCCGGCGCCACGCCCATCATCTCGGGCGGCGCCGGGTCCAGCTACACCAGCATCACCTACAACAGCGGCATCGCCGGCCTGACCCTGGGCGGGTACACCCAGGGCACCAGCCTGTGGGGCACCGTGCTGAACGACTATGTCGGTGACAGCCTGGCCTCCATCTCCATCGGCAGCGGCACGGTGCTGGCGGCGCCGGCCGGAGTCCAGACGCTCATCTATATTTCCGGTGCCGGTGTCCTGGGCACGCTGTCGAACAGCGGCACCATCCAGGGCAACATCGCCAACAACGGGTCGGCGGACCTCAACCTGCGGGGGGGCGGCGGCGCGACCTGGGGCACCTTCACAGGCGCCGGCGGCACGGTGGGTACCCTCACCAACACCAACAGCAACGTGGTGGTCTCGGGCGGCCAGATCTACCTGGCGGACCAGGTCAACGTCGGCAGCCACTTGCTGTACAACACCGGCGGCACCCTGGGCGTGGCGCCGGGGGTGACCGTCACGGGCAACTATCTGCAGAACAGCGCCAACGGCACGCTGGTCCTGGGCCCGAACGCCCCCCTGGTGGTCACTGGGTCCGCCATCATCACCGACGGCTACATTAAGGTCGGCAGCTTCGACAGCCTGACCAACCATGTGGCGGGAGAGACCACCACCCTGGTGCAGGCGGGGGCGGCCTCCACCTACAGCCTGGTCAGCAGCCAGAGCGTGCCGGTGGTGCAGTCCAACGTGGGCGGCCTGGGGGTCACCGGCACCCAGGTGGGCAACAACCTGCAGGCCGTGGTCGAGAACGACTACTTCGGCACCAGCACGGCGGCGTTCACGCAGGCCGGCACCATCGTGCTGGGGACCAACAGCCAGGCCAGCGCCGCGCTCTACGTGGCGGGCACCGCCACCATCGGCACCCTGACCAACACCGGCGTGCTGAACGGCGAGGCCAACCTCGGCAACGGCATCTTCATGGCGTCGGCCGGCACGCTGGCCGCCTCCATCGGCACGCTGGTCAACAGCGGCACCATCGCCGGCCGCGTGGGTGTCGCCAACTTCAGCGGCGTCATCGGCACCATCGACAACAGCGGCCAGATCCTGGACAGCCTGCCCAACTCGGGCATCTACAACGGCAATACCATCACCCTGGTGAACAACCAGGCGGCCGGCACCATCGCCGGCGCCTATGGCATCGCCAACAGCAACCTGCTGGGCACCCTCCTCAACGCCGGGCTGGTCGCCGGCTCCATCACCAGCGGGTCGACCACCGCGGTGGGCGTCGCCAACTACGGCACGCTCAACACCCTGACCAACAGCGGCCGCATCCTGGCCACGGCCGCCCGCATCGCGGACGGCGTGCTGAACTACGGCACCCTGGACACCCTGACCAACGCCACGGGCGGCACCATCGGCGCCAGCGGCAGCATCGTCAGCGGCACCGGCAACGTCGTCGCCGGTGTCGCCAACGGCGGCACCATCGGCACCCTGTCCAACAGCGGTCTGGTCACCGTCACCGGCCGCGACACCGTCACCGGCTTCAACGTGGTGGCCGGCATCGCCAACCTGTCGGGCGGCACCATCGGCGTCCTGTCCAACGCCAGCACCATCGCCGCCACCGGCAGCATCACCGACGTCACCCTGTCCCGCCTGGCGGGCGTGTTCAATGCGGGGGTCATCGGCACGCTGTCCAACACCGTGGGCGGCGTGATCAACGGCCTGGACAACTACACCGGCGGCGGCATCACCCAGCTGGCCAACGCCGGCCTCATCACGTCCGCCTCCCGTTCCGCCCTGTTCAACGAAGGCACCATCGGCACCCTCTCCAACAGCGGGACGATCCAGGGCCCGACCGCGCTGCGCCTGGGCGGCAGCGGCACCATCGGCACCTTCACCAACAGCGGCACCATCGCGGGCTCCATCCTGAACGGCGCGTCCACGGCCCTGACCATCGGCGGCGGCACGGGCACGGTGGTGGGCGTGCTGACGGGGGTCAGCGGCAGCGTCGGCGGCGCCGACAAGGGCCGGATCACCAGCACCGGCGCCAACCTGGTGTTCGGCAGCGGCAATCTGCTGCTGAACGACGACATCACCGCCACCGGCCGCACGGTGGTCAACAGCGGCGCCTCGCTGCGCCTGTCCAACACCGTCATCGTCACGGGCAATTACGCGCAGGGCGCCACCGGCACCCTGGTGCTGGGCAGCGGCGCGCTGCTGTCGGTGACCGGTGCGGCCTCCATCACCACGGGCACGGTGACCTCCAGCGGCTTCAACGCCACGGGCAACTACCTGGCGGGGGGCAGCAACGTCACCCTGGTGCAGGGCGGCGCGGGCTCGTCCTACAACACCACGGTGGTGGCGGGCGGCGGCATCACCGGCCTGGGCCTGACCGGCAGCGTGTCGGGCAACGACCTGCTGGCGGTGGTCGGCAACGACTATGTCGGCGGCTCGCTGGGTTCCATCGTCAACAGCGGCGCGCTGAGCTACAGCGGCGCCAACACGGGCGCGGTCTACGTGGCCTCGACCGGTAGCCTGGGCACCCTGGTCAACAGCGGCACGATCGCCGGCTCCATCGCGGTTGAGGTGGCGTCGGGCGGCACGCTGGGCCAGGTGGTCAACACCGGCACCATCAGCGGCAACATCATCAACCTGTCGACCAACGGGCTGGTCCTGTCGGGCGGCACGGTGGCCGGCACCTACAGCGGCGGCACCATCACCAGCGCCCTGGCCAACGTGACCCTGGCCTCGGGCGCCATCGTCCTGGGTGACGCGGTCAATGTCGGCGGCAACACCCTGGTCAACGGCGGCGCCTCGGTGTCGCTCAACACCGTCATCGCGGTGACGGGCAACTACAGCCAGTCCACGGGGACCCTGGTGCTGGGTGCCAGCGGCGAGCTGGTGGTCAGCGGGGCGGCGGTCATGACCGGCGGCACCGTGGCCACCACCCTGAACTCCGGCATCAATTACGTGGCGGGCCAGTTGGGCGCCACCCTGGTGGCGGGCGGCGCCGGGTCCAGCTATACGGGCCTCAGCTACGCGACCGGCGTCACGGGGCTGGAGGCGACGGGCAGCGCATCAGGCAACAACTTGCAGATCACCAGCCTGAACGATTACGTCGGCACGGTGCTGGGCAGCCTGAACAACACGGGCACGGTCAGCGCCAACAACGCCGTCTACGTGGCGGCGACGGGCACGTTGGGCACCCTGTCCAACACCGGCACTCTCATGGGCGCCAATGCCGCCATCGACAACCTGGGCAGCATCGGCACCCTGGTGAACACGGGCCTGGCGACCAGCAGCCTCACCGCGCTGTACAATGCCGCCAACGCCACCCTGGGCACCATCGTCAACACCGGCACCATCCAGGGTGCCATCGTCAACCTGTCGACGGGCGACCTGGTCATCGCGGGCAGCGGCACCCTGGCCGGCACCCTGACGGGCGGCGTCATCACCAACACGTCCAGCAACGTGGTGTTCGCGGGCGGCGCCCAGGTTCTGG